>NZ_WKJL01000004.1 GCF_009674565.1 Duganella aquatilis | reverse complement strand
GCCGGCAGCCACGCCGACGCCGGCACCGGCACCGGCGATTGCCGCGCCGCGCCCGGCGCCGGCGGCAGCACCGCGTCCGGCCGCACCGAAGAAAGCCGCTCCGGCGCCATCCGGCGCCGACGAGTGGGAAGAGTTTTAAGCTACACCCCGTGGCATAGTTAGCATAGCCAAAAAAGGATTTAACATATGCCGCAATCAAAAGACACGGTCAAGGAATTTGACTTCAACGCCCGCGATTTCGAACGGGTCCGGGGCCTGATCTACAAGCGCGCCGGCATCTCGCTGGCCGACAGCAAGCAGGAGATGGTCTACAGCCGCCTGGCGCGCCGCCTGCGCGCCACCGGCATCGACTCCTTCGCCAAGTACCTGGACGACCTGGAATCGGGCAAGCTGGGCGAGGAGTGGGAGTCGTTCACCAACGCCCTGACCACCAACCTGACCTCGTTCTTCCGCGAAGCCCACCACTTCCCGCTGCTGGCCGAGCACGTCAAGGGCAAGCGCGAGCCGCTGACCATCTGGTGTTCCGCCAGCTCCACCGGCGAGGAACCGTATTCGATCGCCATGACGGTGTGCGAAGCGTTCAACACGCTGACGCCGAACGTCACCATCGTCGCCACCGACATCGACACCAATGTGCTGGCCACCGCCGCCAACGGCGTCTACGGCATGGACCGGCTGGACAAGATGTCGCCCGAACGCCAGCGCCGCTTTTTCCTCAAGGGCAAAGGCGATCGCGAAGGGATGGCCCGCGTCCGCCCGGAATTGCGTAATATGATCACGTTCAAGCAGTTGAACTTGTTGGCCGACAGCTGGCCGATCAGCGGCCAGTTCGACGCGATTTTTTGCCGTAACGTCATGATTTACTTCGACAAGGCGACCCAGCGCAAGATCCTGTCCCGCTTTGTCCCGCTGATGAAACCGGATGCGCTGCTGTTTGCAGGGCACTCGGAGAACTTCCTGTATGTCTCGGAGTCGTTGAAATTGCGCGGCAAGACCGTCTACGAACTGGACGACACCGCTGCGGCCCGTAAAGCACCGCAACGCACATGAGAATAGAACATGGACCTCGAACAATTTGCCACGAACGTCTATTTCGATAGAACGTTCGACTGCCAGGCGGCCAAGATCCTGCCGGGCGAGTACTACTTCACCAACAAGGACATGTTGATAGTGACGGTGCTCGGCTCCTGCGTGTCGGCCTGCATCCGCGACCGCGTCACCGGCCTGGGCGGCATGAACCATTTCATGCTGCCGGACGGCGGTGGCGACAACGGCAGCCCGGTGTCGGCCTCGGCGCGCTACGGCACCTATGCGATGGAGATCCTGATCAATGATTTGCTGAAGGCCGGCGCCCGCCGCGAAAACCTGGAAGCCAAGGTGTTCGGCGGCGGCGCGGTGCTGAAAGGTTTCACCGCGATCAACGTCGGCGAGCGCAACGCCGCCTTCGTCCTGAACTTTTTGAAGGTGGAAAAAATCCGCGTGGTAGCGGAAGATCTGAACGATATCTATCCGCGCAAGGTGTACTTCTTCCCGCGCACCGGCAAGGTGCTGGTCAAGAAGCTGATGCAAAGCCATAACGACACGCTGGTCAAACGCGAGATCGAGTACGCCAGCCGCCTCAAGGTGGCGCCGGTGGCAGGTGAAATCGATCTGTTTTAAATAACAAGAAGGTAGTTTTATGAAGATCAAAGTCCTGGTGTGCGACGACTCCGCACTGATCCGCAGCGTGATGAGCGAGATCATCAATTCCCAACCCGACATGGAAGTGGTCGGCGTGGCCCCCGATCCGCTGGTCGCGCGCGAGCTGATCAAGCAGACCAATCCCGACGTGCTGACGCTGGACGTCGAGATGCCGAAGATGGACGGTCTCGACTTCCTGGAAAAGCTGATGCGCCTGCGGCCGATGCCGGTGGTGATGGTGTCATCGCTGACCGAGCGCGGCTCGGAGATCACCATGCGTGCGCTGGAGCTGGGCGCGGTCGACTTCGTCACCAAGCCGAAGATCTCGATCCAGGCCGGCATGCGCGAATACACCGAACTGATCACCGACAAGATCCGCGCTGCCTCCAAGGCCCGCGTGCAGGCGCGCCGCCTGCCGCAGCCGGGCGCCGAAGGCCACGCGGCGACGCCGCTGTCGGCGCTGCGCAACCCGCTGCTGTCGTCGGAGAAGCTGATCATCGTCGGCGCCTCCACCGGCGGCACCGAGGCGATCCGCGAATTCCTGATGCAGATGCCGTCCGACTGCCCCGGCATCCTGATCACCCAGCACATGCCGGAAGGCTTTACGCGCTCGTTCGCCAAGCGCCTCGATTCGCTGTGCAAGATCTCGGTACAGGAAGCGCAGGGCAACGAACGGGTGCTGCCCGGCCACGCCTACATCGCGCCCGGCCATTCGCACCTGTACCTGACCCGTAGCGGCGCCAACTACATGACCCGCATCGACCAGGCCGAGCCGGTCAACCGCCACCGGCCGTCGGTCGATGTGCTGTTCCGTTCCGCAGCGCAGGCGGCGGGTAAAAATGCGGTCGGTGTTATCCTGACCGGCATGGGCAAGGACGGCGCGGCCGGCATGCTGGAGATGCGCAACGCCGGAGCGTATAATTTTGCCCAGGACGAGGCGAGTTGCGTGGTGTTCGGCATGCCGCGCGAGGCGATTGCGGTGGGCGCCGCGCACGAAGTCGGTGCATTGCAGGCACTGCCCGGCATGGTGCTGGGCCACCTGGCACAACACGGCATGCGTGCCTTGCGTGTTTAATCGTGCAACTGTGACGTTTTACTGCTACTTTGTTCGCCTTAAGGCAACGGAAATGCTATCCTACAACTTATTGCCGATGTGGGCACTATTAGTAGGCACTATTAACAACCGCGTAGAGAATCAACGGAGCAATTCATGGCTGATCCAAAGATGAAATTTTTAGTTGTTGACGATTTTTCGACGATGCGTCGCATCGTCCGAAATCTGTTAAAAGAACTGGGTTATGCCAATGTCGACGAGGCAGAAGACGGCGTGATGGCGCTGGCGAAGCTGCGCGCCGAATCGTTCGACTTCGTCGTGTCCGACTGGAACATGCCGAACATGGACGGTCTGACGATGTTGCAAAACATTCGTGCCGATCCAGCCCTGGCCAAACTGCCGGTGCTGATGGTCACCGCCGAAGCGAAGAAGGAAAACATCATTGCGGCGGCCCAGGCCGGCGCCAACGGCTACGTGGTGAAACCATTCACCGCCGCCACGCTGGACGAAAAACTGAACAAGATCTTCGAAAAACTCGGAGCTTGATCGTCGTGACGTAACAAATCGGTTGCACCGCCGTTGTCGCCGGTCCCGTGGGCGAGCTACGCGATCGTCCGGGTTTCTGATTTGTATGGCCCGCTCCGGCGGGCCTTTTTCATCCTCCTGAGAGCCATGCATCAGACTAACTTCATCGTCCGCGAACCCTTGCTCGATCCCAAGCAGCGCGTGATCGGGTACGAGTTGTGCTGGCAGCAGGCCAGCACCGGCGCGGCGTCGACGCTGGAGGCGCTGGAATCGCTGGTCAGCTTTGTGGCCGGTCAGGTGGTCGACGAGGACGACGGCTGGCTGCTGCGCGACAAGATGCTGTTCCTGGAAGCGGTGCCGGCGATGCTGTCGACCGACGCGCTGCATGCGCTGCCGCCGCAACACACGGTGTTGTCGATCAAGGCGGCCGAGCTGGCCAATCCGGACACCATGGCGGCGGTGCAGGGCTTGCGCGCCGGCGGCGTCGGCGTGCTGCTGCGTGAAGCCGACCTGACGCGCATCGGAGTCCGCTTGCCGACCATGGCCTCGTACGTGGAAGTGCGCTTCTCGGGCGCCGACGTCGGCTCGCAGGCGCGCACCTATGCGGCGCTGAAACAATCCACCGTGGGCATGATTGCCCGTCCGGTCAGCAACTGGACCGATTTCGACGCCTGCGCGGCGCTGGGACTGAATGCCTTCGTCGGCAAGCTGCACCTGACGCCGCGGCCCTCGGCCGACAGCAAGGGCCTGAATCCGGCCCAGACCATCATCATGCAGCTGATGCAGATGGTGCGCCAGAATGCCGACATCGCCCAGCTGGAGGCGGTGCTCAAGCGCGACGCCACGCTGTCGTACAAGCTGCTGCGCTTCATCAATTCGGCCGGCTTTGGCGCCGGCAGGGAGGTGCAGTCGCTGCGCCAGGCCCTGACGCTGCTGGGCTATACGCCGCTGTACCGCTGGCTGACCTTGCTGCTGGCGACCGCCAGCACCTCGGGCTATTCGCCGGTGCTGCTGGAAACTGCGGTGGTGCGCGGCCGTCTGGCCGAGCTGCTGGGGCAGGCGAGCCTGGGCAAGAGCGAGGCGGAGAATATCTTCGTGGCGGGCATGTTCTCGCTGCTGGACCGGCTGCTGGGCATTCCGATGCAGGAAGTGCTGGCCAATATCCAGCTATCCGACGACGTGGTGGCGGCGCTGCTGACGCGCAGCGGCAAATACGGCCCCTACCTGGCGCTGGCCGAGGCCTGCGAGCTGAATTCCGACCTGGTGGCCTCGCTGGCCGCCACCTTGAAACTGAGTCCGATGGACGTCAACAAAGCCCACCTGTCAGCCCTGGCCTGGGCCCAGAACGTCGCTGCTTGAGCGCTCTCAAACACCTGACGCACGGCGGTTGACGCTCCGGCTTGCGCGGCGCAAGATGGCTGCATGAACGCGAATTCCGACAGGGAGTACATCGACAACAAGGTGGGCGACGTCCGCACCGCCGTTGATGACTTGCGCGTGGCGATGAATGAACGCTTCGTCGCTGTTCACGCTCGCTTTGACAGCATTGACGCCAGGATCGAAAGCGCGGTGGCCAAAGGCACCGCCGAAATAATCAAATGGGTGGTCGGACTATTTGTCACGACGATTGCGCTGAACGTGGCGCTCGCCAGCGTGGTGCTGCACGTCGCGTTGCGCGAGCCGCCGCCATCCACACCTGCGCCAGCGGTGGCGCCTGGCATCAGCACGCCATCCCTCATCATCCAGCTCTCGCCGCAAGGCGCGGCCGTGTTGCCGGCCGCGCCTGCGGGCAGGCCTTAGATTTCCAGGTTGTCGATCAGGCGGGTGGAGCCGAGCTTGGCGGCGGCCAGCACCACCAGCGGCGTGCCCTGCGCCAGGTCGCCGGCGTTCGGCGGTTGCAGGTCGTTGCGCTTGCGGATGGAGATGTAGTCCGGCTTCCAGCCGCGCTTGGCCAGATCGTCCATCGCCTTGTGCTCCAGCTGGAACACGTCCAGATGGCCGGAACGCATTTCATTGGCGACAAAGTTCAAGGTCTGGTACAACGCCGGCGCTTCCGCGCGCTCGGTCTCCGACAGATACATATTGCGCGACGACAGCGCCAGGCCATCGTCCGCGCGCCAGGTCTCGGCCGCGATGATCTCGGTCGGCATCGCGAACTGGCGCGCCATATTACGCACGATCATCAGCTGCTGGTAATCCTTCTTGCCGAACACGGCCACGCGCGGCTGCACGCACGAGAACAGCTTGGTCACCACCGTGCACACGCCGTTGAAGAAGCCCGGGCGGAACTCGCCTTCCAGCGTATTGCCCAGGCCATCCGGCGGCTGCACGCGGTATTCCTGCGGCTCCGGATACAGATCCTTCTCGGTCGGCGCGAACAGCACGTACACGCCTTCCTTCTCCAGCTTCTCGACGTCGGCCTGGAAGGTGCGCGGATACTTGTCGAAATCCTCGTTCGGGCCGAACTGCAGGCGGTTGACGAAGATCGACGCCACCACCGGGTCGCCGTGCTTGCGCGCCAGGCGCATCAGCGACAGGTGGCCTTCGTGCAGATTGCCCATGGTCGGGACAAAGGCCGTGCGCAGCTGGCCGCTGAGTTGGTCGCGCAATTCTTCAATGGAGGTGATAATTTTCATGGGTGTAGTCGCCTAAGCGTAGATAGGCGCCGGCTGCATCAAGCCGGCGAGTAGGCCAGCCGCACGTAAATCGGTGCGAACGGTTCGGCCTGGGTAATTTCAATCAGGGTTTCCTTGGCCAGCTCCAGCAGCGCGACAAAGTTCACCACCACCACCGGCACGCCGCCGGCAATGTCGAACAGGTCGGCGAACTCGACGAAGCGGCTCGACTGCAGCCGGCGCAAAATGCCGGTCATGTGCTCGCGCACGGACAGCTCTTCGCGGCTGATCTTGTGGTGCTGGGTCAGCTTGGCGCGCTTCATCACGTCCAGCCAGGCTTGCTGCAGATCGATGGCCTCGACTTCCGGCCAGGTCGGCACCAGGCTTTGCTCGATGAAGATCTGGGTGCGGACGAAATCGCGGTCCACCTGCGGGATCGTGTTGAGGTCGTAGGCGGCCAGCTTGATCTGTTCGTATTCCAGCAGACGGCGCACCAGTTCGGCGCGCGGATCGTCGGCTTCCGCGTCCAGGTCGACCTGGCGCTGCGGCAGCAGCATGCGCGATTTGATCTCGATCAGCATGGCCGCCATCAGCAGATACTCGGCCGCCAGCTCCAGGTTGGACAGGCGGATCTGGTCGACGTACTTCAGGTATTGCAGCGTCAGCTGCGCCATCGGAATGTCGAGGATGTTGAAGTTCTGCTTGCGGATCAGGTAGAGCAGCAGGTCCAGCGGACCTTCGAACGCGTCGAGGAAGATTTCCAGCGCGTCCGGCGGGATGTACAGGTCGGTCGGCAGCTTGAGCAGCGGCTCGCCGTACAGGCGGGCGAGGGCGGAGACTTCGGCCGTGACAGCGGCGGCTTCGGCCGCAGCGTCGTTGGCCGCAGCGGCAGTGCCAGCGTCGACGTGCGCGTGGGCGCCGTCCTCCGGCGTGCCGTGTTCGGCTTCCGGTACTGGCGGCTGCACGTCAGCCGTATCGTCTGGCAACATCCTTGCCGCCCCGCGCGTGGCTTAGACCTTGTTCTGGTAGACGTAAGGCTGTTGCTTGACGGCCGACTCCAGCTGACGGTGCTGCTCATCCAGCGAGACCGGTGGACGATCCCACAGCAGCGCGCGACCTTGTTGCTGGCCGGCTTCAATGCCTGGGTTCTTTTCCTTCAACGCCTTGATGAACAGGGTGTGGTCGGATTCGTACATCGAATGTTGTTTAGAAAGTTTCATATTATCTAAGTGGGTGGATCAGCAACGGCTATTTTACCGCGCCCCGGCGTTGCAAAGCTATTTCTATCGCTTCCGCACGACGGTATCGGGTATGCTCTTGCAGAGAATGTTGTGCAAATATCAAAAATGAACCAGCGCCTCTCGTCCAAAACCATCTTCCTGCTGACCTTGCCGCCCTTGCTGTGGGCCGGCAACGCCATTGTCGGCCGTCTGGTGCACGACCAGCTGCCGCCGGTGCTGCTGAATTTCCTGCGCTGGGGCATCGCCTTTTTCCTGCTGCTGCCGCTGGCCGGTCCGGTGTTCCGGCGCCAGGCGGGGCTGTGGACGCACTGGAAAACCTACGCCATGCTGGGCCTGCTTGGCATCGGCATGTACAACGCGCTGCAATACATGGCGCTGCAAAGCTCGACGCCGATCAACGTCACGCTGGTGGCGTCCGGCATGCCGGTGTGGATGATGCTGACCGGCTGGCTGTTCTTCGGCGTGCCGGTCAACCGCCGGCAGGTGGCGGGCGCGGTGCTGTCGATCGCCGGCGTGCTGCTGGTGCTGGCGCGCGGCGAATGGCGCCACGTGCTGGAACTGCGGCTGGTGGCCGGCGACCTGTTCATGATCCTGGCGACCATCGCCTGGTCGGTGTACAGCTGGATGCTGACGCGCGTGACCGAACCGGCCGACATCCGCGCCAACTGGGCCAGCTTCCTGCTGGCGCAGGTGGCGTTCGGCGTGCTGTGGTCGGGCGGCTTCGCGGTGGGCGAGCAGGCGCTGGGGGCGATTCCGGTGCAATGGAGCTGGACGCTGGCTGTTGCGCTGCTGTACGTCTCGACCTGTCCGGCGGTGATCGCCTTCGGCTGCTGGGGCGCGGGCGTGCGTGCGACCGGGCCATCGGTCGGCGCCTTCTTTGTCAACCTGACGCCGCTGTTTGCCGCGATGCTGTCGTCGGCCTTCCTGGGCGAGGCGCCGCACGGCTACCACGCCGCCGCCTTTGCGCTGATCGTCGGCGGCATCGTGGTCTCCGCGCGGCGCGACTAGCCGGCCGTCGCCGCCTTCAGCGCGTCGATGAATACGCGCACTTTCTGCGGCACGTGGGCGGTGGCGGGATAGACGGCGTGGATGTCGCTCTCCGCCAGCGACCATTCCGGCAGCAGCCGCACCAGCCGGCCCGCCGCCACATCGTCCTTCACTGAAAACACAGTGGCGCGCAGCACGCCGTCGCCGCTCAACGCCGCCGCGCGCGTGGCGTAGGCGGTGTTCGAGGAAAACACCGTGTTCCGCATGCGCACATCGGCCTGATTGCCGGCGCGGTCGGTCAGCAAAAACTGCGTCGGCTGCGCCAGCACCGACAGCGACACGTAGGGCAGCTGTGGCAAATCATCCGGCGTGGCCGGCATGCCGTGGCGGGCGATGAACTCCGGGCTGGCCACCAGCCAGCGCACCAGCGTATCCACCCGCGCCGCCATGTGGCCGGAATCAGCGAGCTTGCCCAGCCGGACCGTCACGTCGATGCCCTCGGCGATCAGGTCGATGATGTGGTCGCCGCAGGTGAGGTCGATCTTCAGTTCCGGGTAACGCGCGCGCAACTGCGCCAGCAGCGGCGACACCACGATCAAGCCATAGTCGATGGGCGAGGCGACGCGCAGCGTGCCTTGCAGCGTGTCACGCCCGCTGCGCGCCTGTTCAATGGCTAGCTCGGCCGCCTGCAGCAGCTGGCGGCTGGCTTCGTAGAAGGTGCGTCCGGCCTCGGTCAGGCTCAGCTTGCGCGTGGAGCGCAGCAGCAGGCCGACGCCCATTTCCTGCTCCAGCAGTTGCATGTGCTTGCTGACCATGGATTTGGCCAGCCCCAGCCGTTCGGCGGCGGCCGTCAGCGAGCCGGCTTCGACCACGGCGACAAAGGTAGTCAGGCGGTTCAGGTTGATGGTGCTGAGATCGATCATGGCTTGATTGTACACTTTAAGTGGACGGTGATTCCGATTTTGTCCGTCTTATCAGCACGATGCGGTCTCCCTATACTGGCGTCATCACTCACCAACCAAGGACGCATCATGAAGCTGTACGGCATTCCCCTCTCCGGCCACACCCACCGCGCACGCCTGTTCCTCAGCCTGCTGAACCTGCCGCACGAATTCGTGCAGGTCAACCTGGGCGCCGGCGAACACCGCCAGCAGCCCTTCCTGTCGCTGAACGCCTTCGGCGAAATTCCGGTGCTGCAGGACGGCGAGGTGACGCTGGCCGATTCCAACGCCATCCTGGTCTACCTGGCCTCGAAATATGACGACAGCGGCCGCTGGCTGCCGCGCGATCCGGTGGCGGCCGCCAATGTGCAGCGCTGGCTGTCGGCCGCCGCCGGCAAAATCGCCTACGGCCCCGCCGCCGCCCGACTGGTCACCGTGTTCAACGCGCCGCGCGACCACCAGGTTGCCAAGGACATCGCCGTGCGCCTGTTCGACGTGATGGAACAGGAACTGCAAGGCCGCCGCTGGCTGGCGGGCGAGCACGCCAGCATCGCCGACGTGGCCGGCTTCAGCTACATCGCCCACGCGCCGGAAGGCGGCGTCTCGCTGAAACCGTATCCGAACATCCGTGCCTGGCTGGACAACGTGCGCGCGCTGCCAGGTTTTGTCGCCATGCCGGCCACCCAGGCTGGACTCGCTCCCGAGGAGGTGTAATCATGAATGCCGTCGCAACGATCTTCCATGCCGGTGAACTGGCGATCCAGGAGCGCGCCGGCGTGCGCGAGCAGATGGCGGGGGCGACGGCATACATTCGGGATCACATGCCGGAACAGCATCGCGAGTTCTTCCACGAACTGCCGTTCTTCTTCCTCGGTGCGCTGGATGCGGCGGGACAGCCGTGGGCGACCATGCTGGCGGCCGAACCCGGCTTCATCGTCACGCCCGATGCGCGCACGCTGCGCATCGACGGCGGCATGTTGCCGGGCGATCCGCTGGAGGGGCAGTTGCACGCCGGCGCCCACATCGGCGGACTGGGGCTGGCGCCGGCCACGCGCCGCCGCAACCGCGTCAACGGCGAGATCGTGGCGGCCGATGACGGCAACTTGCGCATCAGCGTCACGCAGAGTTTCGGCAACTGCCCGCAGTACATCCAGCATCGCCTGCACACCGCTGCGCTGGCGGATGGTCACAAAGTGCAAGTGCTGCGCGGCATTGCCTTGAGCGCTGCCGACCGCGAGCTGATCGCGCGTGCCGATACCTTCTTCATCGCCAGCGCCAATATGTCGGCCGATGCGGGCAGGGGCCGTGGCGTGGACGTGTCGCACCGCGGCGGCCGGCCCGGCTTCGTGCGCGTGGACGATGAGCGCACGCTGACGGCGCCTGAGTTTGTCGGCAACTATTTCTTCAACACGCTGGGCAACCTGCTGGAGCATCCGCGCGCCGGCCTGCTGTTCATCGACTTCGAGCGCGGCGACATGCTGCATATCGCGGTGGAGGCGGAAATCATCTGGGATGGTCCGCAGCTGCAAGCCTTCGCCGGCGCCGAGAAGCTGCTGCGCTTTCACGTGCGCGAAGTGGTGCGCAACGTGGCGGCGCTGCCATTCCGCTGGAGCGAGCCGAAGCCGGCCGCACAGCTCGTCCGCACCGGCAACTGGCGCGAGGCGGACAGCGTGCAGGCTGCCTCGTCGCTGACCAAGGGCTGGCGGCCATTCAGCGTGACGGATGTGGTGGCGGAAAGTGCGGACGTGCGTTCGTTCTACCTGGAGCCGGCCGATGGCATGGGCGTGGCGGCGCATGTGCCGGGCCAGTTCATTACGCTGCGCGTGCCGGAGTGGGCCGGTGACGGCGCCGCGTCGCAGATTCGCAGCTACACCATTTCCGACGCGCCGGATGGCCGCCGCTACCGCATCAGCGTCAAGCGCGACGGCGTGGTGTCGCGCTGGCTGCATGCCCACCTGGCGCCGGGCGCGCAGATCGAGCTGATGGGACCGGGCGGCGACTTCACGTTTGAAGAGGGTACGCAGCGGCCGGTGGTGATGCTGTCGGCGGGCATCGGCATCACGCCGATGATTGCCATGCTGAACGGCCTGCTGGTGAACGGCAGCCGCACGCGGCACAAGCATCCGATCTACTTCATCCACGGTGCGCGCGATGCCGGCCATCCTTTTGGCGTGCACCTGCAAACGATGGCGGCGGGGCATGGCAATCTGTTTGTGCACGTCGAGCTGGGCCGCATCGACATCAAGCTGTTGAAGGACATGCTGCCGTTTGACGACTACGATTTTTACCTGTGCGGCCCGGCGGGCTTCATGCAAGCCATGTACGACGGCTTGCGCAAGCTGAATGTGGCCGACGAGCGGATCCGCTTCGAAGCGTTCGGCCCGGCCAGCGTCAAGCGCGAGACGGCGCCACCGGCGGCGCAGGTGACGCAGCAGCCGGTCGCCGTGCGCTTCGCCGCCTCTGGTGTCGAGGCTACCTGGGACGGCACGCACGCCAGCCTGCTCGATCTGGCGGAGGCCAATGGTGTGCAGGCGCCCTCGGGCTGCCGGTCCGGCGTCTGCGGTTCCTGCGCGGTGGGATTGCAAGGTGGCGAGACGGCGTCCACGCGCACCTGCAGCGCCCAGCCCGATGACGGACAGGTGCTGCTCTGCTCAACCGCGCCGCGCGCGGGCAGCGGCCCGATCACGCTGGCGCTGTAACAACCGGGGTCAGTTCTGCCAATCGCACACGAGCTCAACCATTTCAATGGTTGAGCTCGTGTGCGATTGGCAGAACTGACCCCGGTTTCAGATTAACGCTTTGATTTAACGGTGGTGTCTTCGCATGGCGAGTGGGCCGGTGCGGTGGCGTTGCCGTCGGTGTGGGCGGTGTTGCAGTCGGCGTTGGCGTTTTTCCGCGCCTTGCGGTCCTTCGCGGTTTTTGCCGGCGCGGTGTTCTGCATGTTGGAATTGTTCTGCATGGCGGTGGCGTTCTGCTCGCCGCTGGTGGCTTTGCTTTCACCCGTGGCTGGCGTGCCGGTGTTCGAGGTGCCCGAGGTTTGGGCGATGGCGGCAGTGCTCATGCATGCCGCCGCAATGATGGCGATCAGTTTGCTGTTCATGATGGACTCCTTGTGGTGGGTTTAACGTTTCACGTCCGGATTGGGCGTGGTGGGGGCGGCATGCGGCGCGGAGGCCTTGCCGTTTTCCTTGCCGCAGTTCGCGGCCTGGGCTTTGCCGGTCTTGGCATGCGCCTCGACGCTCTCGCCGCCACTGGCCTCGGTGCCGCCCTGCATGCTGCCGCAGGCGGCTTGGGCCGGCTTGTCGGACTTCTTGGCCGGCGCCGTCTTGCCGTTGCCGGTTTTGACGGACGGGTCAGGATTGGTCTGCTGTGCAAAGGCGGGGGCGCTCAGGCAGCCTGCGAGCAGGCAGAGGGTGGCCAGGTTCTTCATGGACGCACCTGGCCGGGTTGCGTGCCGTTGCTGTTGCAAGCGACATTCGGTGCGGTGTCAGTACGGACCTGGCCGGTCGCCATGGCTGCCGTCGAGCCGACGCCGGCGTTCACGCCGTTGACGCAGTTCACCGAGTTGTTGCGGTTGATGTTGTTCAGGTTGTTGTTATTGTTCAGGTTGTTAGTGCTGTTGAGCGTGCTGTTGGTGTTGAGGTTGTTGTTCAGATTGTTCAGGTTGGCGCTATTGTTGAGATTGTTGTTGAGGTTGTTCGACGGCGTGTTGTTCAGCGTGCTGCGCGGCTGGGTCAGCGGCAGGGTATTGTTTGGCGTGCCGGCCGGGACCGCGCCTGGCGTCAGCGGCTGGGAGCCGGTGGTGGCCTGGCCGGCAGGTGGCGGCGTGGTCGGCGCAGCGGTTTGGGCGACGGCGGCAGCGCTCAGGCTGGCGGCTGCGATGAGGGCAATCAGTTTGCTGTTCATGTCGAGCTCCTAAGAGAATGAACAGTCATTCTTTCATGCAGGCGCCGCCGCGCACGTAGGACTCGCTCTCGTACGCCTGTCAGTGCCGCAGCAGACGTCGCATGACCAGCGGCGGCGGCTCCAGCGGATTGGCGTGGGAATATTCCAGTTCCTCGGCCAGCTCGAACGCGTAGGCGGTGTAGAAATCGATCAGCTTGGGCTGGTCGGCGCGCACCGCCAGCCGCACCTCTTCCACGCCGGTGGCCAGGCCGTGATGGATCACCGCCTCTAGTAGATGCTGGGAAAGATTGCTGCCGCGATACTCCGGCAGCACTCCCATGCGGCACACTTCCCACACGTCCTGCTCCGCGTCCAGCGGCAGCCAGCGCACCGAGCCGACCGCGCGGTTGTCGATCTCCAAAACAAAACCGCCGCCATCGCGCAGGTGTTCTGCAACGATGACGGCGGTTTCGCGGTGGCCACTTGAGGTGACGCTTACCTTGCCGGCCCACGCAGCACGCGTGAGCTCGGCGATCAGTTTGGCATCGTCCTTTGTTGCTTCTCGCACCATCAGATTCATGCCGGATTCCTTAACTGATGCGCATGCCAGGTTCCGCGCCCGGCCATGGGTTCAGGATGTAGATGCCCGGCTTGGTCTTTTCATCAACCGCCGAAGCCGCCATGACCATGCCTTCCGACACGCCAAACTTCATCTTGCGCGGCGCCAGGTTGGCCACCAGCACGGTCAGCTTGCCGATCAGGTCTTCCGGCTGGTACATCGACTTGATGCCCGAGAAGACGTTGCGCAGGCGGCCTTCGCCGGCGTCCAGCGTCAGGCGCAGCAGCTTGTCCGAGCCTTCCACGTGTTCGCAGTTGACGATCTTGGCGATGCGCAGATCGACCTTGAAGAAGTCGTCCACCGAGATTTCCGGCGCGATGACTTCGATGCCGGTTTCGGTCACGGCGACAGCCGGCGCGGCCTTGGCCTTGGCCGGTTTCTCGGCCTTGACCGCTGGCGCGGCGGCGCCTTGCGGCGCGTCGAACAGGTCTTCGATCATCTTGGCGTCGACGCGGGTCATCAGGTGCGCGTAGGCGCCGATGGTGCGGCCCAGCATGGCGCTCGACACCACGCCGCTGGCGACATTGGTATCGTCCCACAGCAGCTGCTCGTCGTTGAGGAACTTGGCCACGTTGGCGGCCACGCCCGGCAGCACCGGCGACAGCAGCAGCGTCAGCTGGCGGAACAGGATCAGCGCGGTGGTGCAGACGTCGTGCAGCTCGGCGACTTTCGATTCGTCCTTGGCCAGGATCCACGGCTTGTTCTCGTCGACATACTGGTTGGTGATGTCGGCGATTTCCATGATTTCGCGCAGCGCCTTGCCGTACTCGCGCGCCTCGAAATTGGCGGCGATGCTGGCCTGGCGCTCGGTGCCGTCAGCCGTCACCAGCGCGCGCTTGATCCACGCCTGGGCGTTGTCGGACAGGCTGGAGGCCAGCTTGCCGTCGAACTTCTTGGCGATGAAGCCGGCGCAGCGCGAGGCGATGTTGACGTATTTGCCGATCAGGTCCGAGTTGACGCGGGCCACGAAATCGTCGCCGGTGAAGTCCAGGTCTTCCACCTTGGAGTTCAGCTTGAAGGCGATGTAGTAGCGCAGCCATTCCGGATTCATGCCCAGGTTCAGGTAGCGCAGCGGCGAGATGCCGGTGCCGCGCGACTTGGACATTTTTTCGTTGTTGACGGTCAGGTGGCCGTGCACCGCCACGCGCATGCGCTCGATGGTCGGGTGGCCGGCAAACTTCAGCATCGCCGGCCAGAACAGCAGGTGGAAGGACACGATGTCCTTGCCGATGAAGTGGATCTGTTCGGTGTTCGAATCGCGCAGGAAGGCGTCGTAGTCCAGGCCCTTCTTGTCGAAGTAGTTCTTCAGCGAGGCCAGGTAGCCGACCGGCGCGTCCAGCCAGACATAGAAATACTTGCCCGGCGCGTCAGGAATCGGGATGCCGAAGTAGGGCGCGTCGCGCGAGATGTCCCAGTCGGCCAGCTTTTCGCCGGCTTCGCCCAGCCATTCGGAGACCTTGTTGACCATTTCCGGCTGCAGGCGGCCAGGCGTGTTCAGCCATTCCTTGAGGAATTCGTAGCAGCTCGGGTCGGACAGCTTGAAAAAGTACTGTTCCGAATCCTTCAGCACCGGCGTGGCGTTGGTGAATACCGAGAACGGATTGATCAGTTCGGTCGGCTGGTAGGCGGCGCCGCACACTTCGCAGTTGTCGCCGTACTGGTCCTTGGCGTGGCACACCGGGCACTCGCCCTTGATGTTGCGGTCGGCCAGGAACATGCCTTTGACCGGGTCGTAGAAGCGCGGCACGATTTTGGTCTGGATCAGGCCGGCATCGCGCAGCTTGCGGTAGATGCCTTGCGACAGCTCGACGTTTTCCGGCGAGTCGGTCGAATACCAGTTGTCAAAGGCGATGTGGAAACCGTCCAGGTACTGGGCGCGGCCGGCGGCGATCTTGGCCACGAACTGCTGCGGCGTGATGCCTTCCTTCTCGGCGGCGATCATGATCGGCGTGCCGTGCGTGTCGTCGGCGCCCACAAAATGGACTTCGCGCGCCACACCGTTGTCGCGCTGCATTCGCTGGAACCGGACCCAGATGTCGGCCTGGATGTACTCCATCATGTGGCCAATATGGAAAGCGGCGTTTGCGTAGGGCAGGGCAGTGGTGACGAACAGCTTGCGAGTCATGGTTGTTGCACTTTGTGGGTGGAAAAGGAGCATTTTACCAGTGGATGCGGCACTTGCGCAGGTTGCGCTAGAATGACGGCATATTTCACGGAGAGTTACATGACCATTGCAGTAGAAGACGTCAAGGCCGCCTTGTCGAAAATTGTTGACCCGAACACAACGAAAGATTTCGTATCGGGCAAGGCCGTCAAAAATTTGAAGGTTGATGGCAGCGATATCTCGCTCGACATCGAACTGGGCTACCCGGCCAAAAGCCAGATCGACGCCATCCGCAGCAGCGTGATCGCCGGCCTGAAAACCCTGCCAGGCGTGGGCAACATCAGCGTCAGCGTGTACAGCAAGATCATCGCGCACACGGTGCAGCGCGGCCTGAAGCCGATGGTGAATGTCAAAAACATCATCGCCGTGGCCTCGGGCAAGGGCGGTGTTGGCAAATCGACCACCGCCGTCAACCTGGCGCTGGCGCTGTCGGCCGAAGGCGCGTCGGTCGGCCTGCTGGACGCCGACATCTATGGCCCGTCGCAGCCGATGATGCTGGGCGTGTCCGGCCGTCCGCAAACCAAGGACGGCAAATCGATGGAGCCGCTGGAGAACTACGGCGTGCAGGTGTCGTCGATCGGCTTCCTGATCGATCCGGACGAGCCGATGGTGTGGCGCGGCCCGATGGTCACCCAGGCGCTGCAACAGCTGCTGGAGCAGACCAACTGGCGCGACCTGGACTACCTGATCGTCGACATGCCGCCAGGCACCGGCGACATCCAGCTGACGCTGTCGCAAAAAGTGCCGGTGACCGGCGCCGTGATCGTCACCACGCCGCAGGACATCGCGCTGCTGGACGCGCGCAAGGGCCTGAAGATGTTTGAGAAGGTCGGCATTCCGATCCTGGGCATCGTGGAAAACATGAGCGTGCACATCTGCACCAACTGCGGCCATGCGGAAGAAATCTTTGGTCACGGCGGCGGCGAGAAGATGTGCAAGGACTTCCACGTCGACTTCCTCGGCGCGCTGCCGCTGACCATGGCGATCCGCGAGCAGGCTGACGCCGGCAAGCCGACCGTGGTGGCCGATCCGGACGGCCAGGTGGCTGCCATCTACAAGGCCATCGCGCGCAAGGTGGCGATCCAGGTGTCGGAAAAAGCCAAGGACATGACCAGCAAGTTCCCTACGATCGTCGTCAAAAACGACTAACAGGAGCAACCATGATGAAATCGGTATTGGCGGCAACGCTGCTGGCCTTGGGCGCCAGCGCGTGGGCGCAGCAAACGGTGTCGTTTGTCGAGCCAGTCAACGGCGCAACCGTGAGCAGCCCGTTCAAGGTCAGGTTCGCGGTGGCCGGCATGAGCGTCAAGCCGGCCGGCGACATGACGGCCAATACCGGTCACCATCATCTGCTGATCAACGCCGCGCCGGTCAAGGCCGGCGAGGTGATACCGGTGGACGACAAGCACCTTCACTTCGGCAAGGGCCAGACCGAAACCGAACTGACCCTGCCGCCAGGGAACTACACCTTGACCATGCAGTTTGCCAACGGCCTGCACCAGGCTTACGGCCCCAGCATGAACAAGGAAATCAAGATCACCGTCAAGTAACTACTTGTGCAGCGTGACGGCGATGGTTTTGCCCTCGGCCGGCAGCGTGAAGCGGGCGGCCTCGTATTTCGGCGGCCCGAACTTGGCTTCGGCATTGTTGCTGAAGCCGGTCGGCTCTGACGGGATGCCGAACATCAGCGTATCCATCTTGCCGTTGCTGTTCACGTCCTGGAACAACGCAATCGCGTAGTCGCCCGGCGCCAGGTCGTCCAGCTTGACCTGCATGGCCGCTTCGCCGGCCGGCACCTCCAGCCTCTTCATCGACTTGTGCAGGAACTGCTCGCTGTTGTTGTAGATGGAGATCATCAGCGTGCCTTTGCCTGGCACGACATCTTTCAGATCCAGCGTCACCGTGGCTGCCTGCGAGGCGCTCGCCATCGCCGCCAGCGCCACCGCCGCCATGCCGGTGCGCGCCGTCCGTCCCCAGAAGTAGGCCAGCAGCATCAGGAACGCCATCATCGTCACGCCCTGCACCAGGCCGGCCATCGCGCGCTCGCCGTGCAGCAAGGGCACGCGCACAAAGGCTTCGTTGATCAGGCCGCCGATCAGCTGGTAGTAGCTGAAGACGATGGCGGTCAGGTGGATGCGCAGCCAGTGACGGCCCGGCTTGCGCCAGCGGGCGCTGGCAAAGGCGATCGCCAGGCTGGCGAGCGTGACCAGCGCCAGCACGTGGAACACATTGAAGCCACCCAGCTGATGGATGCACAGCGCGCTCACGTTCACGAAGGTCATGGCGTAGATGTAGCGCAGGCCGTCGCGCCGGTGCGTGGCGCCGCCCTTGGCGCGCCACAGCAGCACGCCGCCGATTGCCAGCGCGTAGAAACAGGCCAGGGTGTGCAGCCAGCCGATCAAAGTCATGTGCATGGTGGTCCTCTCAGGTCAGGTGATCACATATCCAGCAATGCGCGCAGTTGCGCCACGTGGTGGCGGTAGGCGGCGCGGCCGGCAGGCGTGGTGCGGATGCGGGTCAGCGGTTTTTTGCCGACGATTTGTTTGTCGATCTCGACATAGCCGGCGCGCGCCAGGGTTTCCAGGTGCGCGCCAAGGTTGCCGTCGCTGGCGTTGACCAGCGATTTCAGGCGGACGAATTCAATCCATTCGTCCTTTTTCAGGGTATGCAGCGCCGTCATCATGCGCAGCCGCGTGCTTTGGTGTATGACTTCGTCGAGGCCGTCCATTGCCGTTGTCCTCAGCGCGCGTGGCGCATCCAGGTGCCGCCCAGCAGCAGGCCGCCGCCGGCCGCAACCGCCATGATCAGGTCGTACCAAGGCCCTTGGAGCAGATAGGCGGCCAGGCTGACGGCGATCACCAGGCCGCCCAGCACGGTCCAGCGCAGGCCGAACCACAGGCCGTGCAGCATATAGGTGCTCATCGCCAGGCAGGTCCAGAACACTTCAATACTGCGGCTGCGCGGGCCGATCAGCATGGAGACGATGATGCCGAACGCCAGCAGGATGCAGCCGGCCCACGCCAGCCGGCGGTCGTTCTGCTGCTGGTTGGCGCCGTCGTTCTCGCGCCAGCGCAGCACGATGGTGCCGATAAAACCCGCCACGTCGCAGAGCATCCAGATGCTGCCGGCCTTGCCCGGCAGCCAGTAGCAGGCCAGGTGCGCGACGATCCACACCACGCCCCACAGTTGCACGATCGGCCCCCGGCGCCAGTAGCCCAGGTATTGCTCGCTGCGTTGCTGTGTTTCTTCAATCTCCGCCAGGAGGTCGCGCGCCAGTTGCTGATTCATTGATGATCCATAGAGTACTCTGTAATGCAGAGTAGTTTGCTGTTAGATTATCTGGATGTCAATTCGGATATCCGGCATCGCGCTAAAATGATGTTTTTACACACAGCCTGTTTTATGCCGCCTGCCGCACTTCGTCTTCGCAAAGCGCCACGCCAGAGCCGCGCCGTCCACACCGTGGATGCGCTGCTGGAGGCGGCTGCGCTGGTGCTGGAGGAGGACGGGCTGGAGGGTTTCAACACCAATGCCGTGGCGCGTCGCGCCGGCGCCAGCATCGGCACGCTGTACCAATACTTCCCCAGTAAAGATGCACTGACCCTGGCGCTGCTGATGCGCGAGGAAGCCAGGTCGCACGCCGCTGCGGCTGCGGCCGCTGCGTTGCCGTCGTGGCGCGAGGCGCTGTCGGCCTTCATCGATGTCGGTGTGGCGCAGCAGCTGACGCGGCCGAATCTGGCGCGGCTGCTGGATCAGGAGGAAGGACGTCCGGAGATCCGCGCGGCGATGGCGGGACAGCACAGCTTCCACGACCTGCTGCTTATCGTGCTCGACAAGCCGGACGCGCCGCCGCATCTGCAGGATGCCGCGCGTCGCGCGGTTGCCGCCGCCGATCTGTTCGTGATCATCCGTGGGCTGGTGGATGCCGCCGGCCAGCGCGGTGAGCACGATGTGGCGGATCTGGCGCGGCGCGTCCGCGCCGCAGCCTTCGGCGTCCTGGCCGGCTAGCCGCTTACCACGGCCAGGCCACGCTCAGGCCGGCGCCATCCCGTTGCGCTGCTTTATATAGAAACTCTCCCAGCACCAGATCCTGCAAGGCCAGGCCGGTCATGTCGAACACCGTGATGTCCGCCGGTTCGCGCGTGAACGATGCGAGGCCTGCCAGCAGATCCCCCATCTGCACGCTTGCCAGTCCGGTGGCCCACTGCATTTCGCCGAGCGTGCTGGCCTGGGCCTGGTCGTCAACGACGATGCGCGCCTGTTGCAGCAAGCCCTCCGGCAGCTCGCGCTTGCCGCGCGTATCGGCGCCGACGCAGTTGATGTGCGTACCGGGCCGTACCGCGCTGGCGCTGAACAGCGGTCCACGGCCCGGCGTTGCCGTGATGACGACGTCGCTGGCAGCCACCGCCGCATCGGCATCGGCCGCGTGTTCGGGCTTGCCCCAGGCGGCGAATTGTGCTTCAAAGCCGGCGTCCGGTGCGCCGCGGTGCGACACGTAGCGTATCTCTTTCAGCGAAGGCAGGGCGCGCAACGCGGCCGCTGTTTGCGCGGCGGCCTGCACGCCGGTGCCGAACATGCACAGCGTCCGGCTGTCCTGGCGCGCCAGCATGCGCAAGCCGAGTTCGCCCGCCGCCGCGGTGCGCGCGGTGGTGATCGCATTGCCGTCCATGATGCAGCGCGGCCGCCCGGTGGATGGATCGAACAGCATCACCGTGGCCTGGTGCGGCTCGCCGCCCAGCGCGCGGTTGGCCGGCCAGAAGCCGGCCGCCTTGAAGCCAAGCACATCCTGGCTGGCGATATCGCCCGACTTGATGCCGAACACGCCGCCCGTCGCCAGCGCCTCGCGCACGACCGGGAAGATGCGTCCCTGCTGCGTGCCCTGCAGTGTGAATGCGGTGCTCGCCGCTGTGAGCGCCATGTCCGGCGTGAGCAGGCCGGCGATTGCATCGCGGTCCAGAAGCAGAAGTTGGGCTTGATTGCGCATGATTGGCTAATTTGTCTAAAATTGGATAGAATGTATTTTATCGCAAATAAGGAGCTGGTCATGCAAAACATCCTGGAAACCCCGGTCCTGTTGCTGGACGAGCGCCGCATGCAGCACAACATCGAGCGCATGCAGAACCGCATGGACAAGCTGGGCGTGTCGTTCCGCCCGCACGTCAAGACCAGCAAATGCCTGGAAGTGGCGCGCCGCCAGATCGCCGCCGGCGCGCGCGGCATCACCGTTTCGACCCTGAAGGAGGCGGAAGAGTTCTTCCGCGCCGGCGTCGAGGATATTCTGTACGCAGTCGCCATCGTGCCGAACAAGCTGGACCACGCGCTGAAGCTGATCCGCGCCGGACTGCGCCTGACGCTGCTGGTGGAATCGGTGGCGATGGCGGAGCAGGTGGCCCGCCACGGCGCCGAACACGGCGTGTGCTACGAGGTGCTGATTGAAATCGATACCGACGGTCACCGCTCCGGCGTCAAGCCCGCCGACCCGATGCTGCTGGACATTGCCGCCGCACTGCAAGGCGGCGCCCGCCTCAAGGGCGTGATGACGCATGCCGGCGCATCCTATGATCTGAACACGCCGGAAGCGCTGGAAGCGATGGCGGAGCAGGAACGCTCCCGCTGCGTGGCGGCCGCCATGCTGCTGCGCGGCGCCGGCCATGCGTGCGACGTGGTCAGCGTCGGCTCCACGCCGACGGCGCTCAGCGCGCGCCATCTGGACGGCGTGACCGAAGTGCGCGCCGGCGTCTACGTCTTCTTCGACATGGTGATGGCCGACGTCGGCGTCTGTACGCGGGACGAGATCGCCATCAGCGTGCTGTGCACCGTGATCGGCCACCAGCCGGCGCAAGGCTGGATCATCACCGATGGCGGCTGGATGGCGATGAGCCGCGACCTCGGCCATCAAGCGCACGGCTATGGCGTGGTGTGCGACGCCGATGGCCAGCCGCTTCCCGACCTCGGTTTCGGCAAGGCCAACCAGGAGCACGGCGTGCTGCAATGGCGCGGTGACGCGGGCGTGGACATCGTCCAGCGCTTCCCGGTCGGCAGCAGCCTGCGCGTGCTGCCGAATCACGCCTGCGCCACCGGCGCGCAGCACGGGCAGTACCACGTCATCCCGCAAAACGGCGGCGACTGGCCGGTGTGGCCGCGCTTCAGCGGCTGGTAAAAGCGAGCAATCCGCTTGCGGCGGCGTTAAGTCGTTGACGGCAAAGGATTTTTCGCGACCGGAAAGCGAGTTGAGGGCAGGGCGTCCGGGTCTTATTCTGATGGCTTCACCAACAGGAGTCAGACCCATGAAATTCAATCACCTCAGCTTCCCATCCAGCGACGTCAAAGCCACCGCCAACTTCTTCGTGCAGCACCTCGGCTGCGCGCTGGAATTCATCAGCCCGGCGGTGGCCATGCTCAAGCGCGCCGAGTTCGACATCGTGATCGAGGCCAAGGACCATGCCGTGGTCTGGCCGCATAACTTCCACCTCGGCTTCGAACTGCCGACGGTGGATGCGGTCAGCGAGCTGTACCAGCACCTGCTGGCGCAGGGCGTCGTCATGAAAACCGGCATGTTCCAGCACGAGCGCGGCTCGCGCTTCTTTTGCGAAGCGCCCGGCGGCCTGCTGTTCGAAATGAACACCCGCGCCGACGCCCACGAGAAGTACCGCGCCAGCTTTGAGCGCCAAGCCCTCGCCGACACTGTAAAATAGCGCTTTTATATCTCAGCTTTTTTACTTCGATGACCAACGCACCAGCCAAGCCAGTCCGCACCCGTTTCGCTCCCAGCCCGACCGGCTACCTTCACCTCGGCGGCGCCCGCACGGCGCTGTATTCGTGGGCCTTCGCCCGTCACTTCGGCGGCACCTTCGTGCTGCGTATCGAAGACACCGACCTGGAGCGCTCGACCCCGGAAGCGGTGCAGGCGATCATCGAAGGCATGGCATGGCTGGGCCTGAATCACGACGAAGGCCCGTTCTACCAGATGCAGCGCATGGACCGCTACCGCGAAGTGGTGGGCCAGATGCTGGAAGCCGGCACCGCCTACCACTGCTACTCGTCGCCGGAAGAAGTGCAGGCGATGCGCGACCGCGCCACCGCCGCCGGCCAGAAGCCGCGCTACGACGGCACCTGGCGTCCGGAGCCGGGCAAGACCCTGCCGGCGATTCCGGAAGGCCGCAAGCCGGTGGTGCGCTTCAAGAATCCGCTGGACGGCGAGGTGACCTGGAACGATTTCGTCAAAGGCCCCATCACCATCGGCAACAAAGAGCTGGACGACCTGGTCATCGCCCGCACCGACGGCACGCCGACCTATAACTTCTGCGTCGCCATCGACGACCTGGACATGGAAATCAGCCACGTGCTGCGCGGCGACGACCACGTCAACAACACGCCACGCCAGATCAACATCCTGCGCGCCATCGGCGCACCGCTGCCGGAGTACGGCCACCTGCCGATGATCCTGGGTTCGGACGGCGCCAAGATGTCCAAGCGCAAGGACGCGGTCAACGTCATGCAATACCCGGCCGAAGGCTATCTGCCGGAAGCCATCCTGAACTACCTGGCGCGCCTGGGCTGGAGCCACGGCGACGACGAAGTGTTCTCGATGGAACAGGTGTGCGCCTGGTTCGACGGCTCGCACCTGTCGAACTCGGCCGCGCAGTTCAACATCGAAAAACTGAACTGGCTGAACAACCACTATATTAAGCAGGCCGACAACGAACGCTTGGCCGAGCTGGCCAAGCCGCGCATGCTGGCCGCCGCCGCCGTGTTCGACGGCGCACCGGCGCTGGCGACCGTGCTGGGTCTGTTGAAGGAGCGCACCAACACCGTCAACGAACTGGCCGACGCCGCCATGCTGTTCTACCGCGAGCCGCAGCCGGACGCCGCGCTGCTGACCCAGCACGTGACCGACGCCGTCAAGCCGGCGCTGGCCGACTTTGCCGAGCGGTGCAAAACGGTGGAATGGAACAAGGCTGCGATCGCCGCGATGATCAAGGAAGTGCTGGCGGCCCACGGCCTGAAGATGCCGCAGATCGCCATGCCGTTGCGCCTGTTCATCACCGGCCAGTTGCAGACGCCGGCGATTGACGCGGTGCTGGAAATTTTCGGCCGCGACACGGTTGTGGCGCGCCTCGCAAAGTTCCTCTAATTAATTCATTGAAGCAGGGGCAAAGTTGCAAAAGGGTATTTGCATAATACGGCGCCTCTGCTATACTCTTGTCTCTCGCGCAAACGGGGGTATAGCTCAGCTGGGAGAGCGCTTGCATGGCATGCAAGAGGTCAGCGGTTCGATCCCGCTTACCTCCACCAGTTTGCAGAGGTTGTAGTACGGTAGTGCCAAGGTCCCCATCGTCTAGAGGCCTAGGACATCACCCTTTCACGGTGAGTACCGGGGTTCGAATCCCCGTGGGGACGCCAGCTTCGCCAAGGCTGGTCAGTAGTAAAAATCTGTGCCAGAGGGGGTATAGCTCAGCTGGGAGAGCGCTTGCATGGCATGCAAGAGGTCAGCGGTTCGATCCCGCTTACCTCCACCACCGCACAGAGATGATGTAGTAAAAAGGTAGTTCCGAGGTCCCCATCGTCTAGAGGCCTAGGACATCACCCTTTCACGGTGAGTACCGGGGTTCGAATCCCCGTGGGGACGCCAGCGATGGCAAAAGTAGTAAATGTTTTCTGCGCCCGGGGGGTATAGCTCAGCTGGGAGAGCGCTTGCATGGCATGCAAGAGGTCAGCGGTTCGATCCCGCTTACCTCCACCAACAGCGCAGAATGCATATTGAGGTTCCTTGGTCCCCATCGTCTAGAGGCCTAGGACATCACCCTTTCACGGTGAGTACCGGGGTTCGAATCCCCGTGGGGACGCCAAAAAATGATGAAGCCGCCATGAGCGGCTTTTTTGTTGTCTGTGCTCTTCACTTTCCCTCCCTCCAAGCCCGAACACCGTCGCGCAACGTGACAAAGTACGCATTTTTCATCTGGGCAAGATGCTATCCTAAGCAACATTGTGATTAACCTACGTTATCTCCGCTCGCGGGCGAACGGCAGATCAACGCAAACTAGTAATTCCATGAAATTTAACCGTCTCATCGCGGCGAGCGTGGGGCTGCTGCTGTCCGCCACAGTCCACGCCGCGCCGCCGATCGCCGATTTCTTCGACAACGCCGCTTTCAACGGCGCGCTGCTGTCGCCCAACGGCCGCTACCTTGCCGCCCTGGTCGGCGCCAATGATCTGCATGACGGCATCGCCGTCATCGACCTCGGCGACATGAGCGTGCACCTGGCGGCCCGTCTGGAAGACACCGATATTGGCCACGTTCAATGGGTTAATAATGACCGCCTGTTGTTCACCACGATCGACAAGAGCGTGGGGCTGGGCTCGTTCGATGACTATCTGCCCGGCCTGTTTGCGGTCGATCGCGACGGCAAGAATTACCGCCAACTGGCCGAACGCCGCAGCGCTGGCTGAAAAACGGCAGCGACGATCAAAACATGCTGTCGTGGCGCACCTTCATGCTCAACCAGACGGGCGCGCAAGATTCCGACTACGTGTATGTACGGTCTTACGAGGTGGTCGGCAACGACAACATCCCGTCGTGGGAGCTGTTGCGCCTGAATACCCGCAGCGGCCATACACAGTCGGTGGACTATCCCGGCAACCACCAGGTCTGGATGCTGGACCAGAAGGGTGAACCGCGCATCACTACCACGCTCGACAAGGACACCGCGACCATCAACTACCTGGACCCGGCAACCAGGCAATGGCGCGCCCTGAGCACCTACAACGGCTACACGGGCATCGGTCCATTTCATCCGCTGACGTTCGGCCCGGACGGCATGCTCTATGTCGTCGCCAGCAACCAGCAAGGCTTCGATGCCCTGTTCCGCTATGACCTGGAGCACAACAAGGTGGCCGACCAGGCACTGGTCAACCTGGATGGCTTCGATTTCAGCGGCAAGCTGATCATCAGCAAGCAGCGCTTGCTGGGTGTCCGCGTGCATGCCGATGCCGAAGGCGTGTCGTGGTTCGACCCGGAAATGCAGGCGCTGCAAGGTGTCGTCAACAGGTTGCTGCCTGGCGCCGTCAACCTGATCACGCCGCCGACGCGGCCGGAAACGCCGTGGATGCTGGTGGAATCGTATTCCGACAAGCAGCCGCGCCGCTACCTGGTGTTCAACACGGAGACGAAGCGCCTGACCGAAGTGGGGCGGCTGGCGCCGAAGATCAAGCCGGCCGAGATGGGTGCGCGCGATCTTCATTATTTCAAGGCGCGTGACGGCCTCACCATCCCGGTCTGGGTCACGCTGCCGCCTGGCGGCGCAAACAAGAATCTGCCAGCGATAGTGCTGGTGCACGGCGGCCCGTGGACACGCGGCGGCACCTGGGAGTGGGACGCGGAGGCCGAATTCCTGGCCACACGTGGCTATGCGGTGATCGAGCCGGAATTCCGCGGCAGCACCGGCTACGGCAACGCGCTATTCGAGGCCGGGATGAAGCAATGGGGTTTGAAGATGCAGGACGACGTCGCCGACGCCACCCGTTGGGCCATCGCCCAGGGCTACGCCGACAGCCGACGCATCTGCATCGGTGGCGCCAGCTATGGCGGCTACGCCACGCTGATGGGGCTGGCCAAAGATCCGGAGCTGTACAAGTGCGGTTTCGAATGGGTGGGCGTTACGGACATCAACCTGATGTACAACCCAGGCTGGGGTTATACATCCGATGCCACCGAAGGCCTGAAGCGCTACGGCATGCCGGCGATGATCGGTGATCCGGTGAAGGACGCCGAACAGTTGAAAGCCACCTCGCCATTGCTGTTGGCCGACCGCATCCGCCAGCCGCTGCTGCTGGCTTACGGCAGCGCCGACGTGCGCGTGCCGCTCAGCCATGGCGTGAAGTTCCGCGACGCCGTCCAGGTCAATAACCACCAGGTCGAATGGGTGGTGTACGACGAAGAGGGCCACGGCTGGAAACTGCCGAAAAACCGTATCGACTTCTGGAGCCGCGTGGAGCGGTTCCTGGACAAAAATATCGGCAAGAACTGAGAGTCGGTGGAGGTCTTGCCACTAGGCGCATTGCTGTTGATGGTTCTCCAGCAGCTTACGCGTACAGGGCGGGATTAAACGGTAAAGGAAGAATTTTTTGAATAAGAAAACATCAATTAAGATACTTGGAATAATATTCGGCATTACCCTTTTGGCCGAGATTCTGACTTGGGTATTGGGGGCGCCTCCAGAGAAGAGCATAGTCAGATTGCTAGGCTTAACTGGAATGTTTTTATGGTTGCTCAGCGGGTCTCGCTTTGCGCGCTACGCGTTGAGTGTCGTGTACTTTCTGAGTGCGCTTTTGGCCGCATTGTCGGCTGCGCGACCAGGAGAGGCTCCTGCATTCATCGCCCTGTTTTTGTCTTTTAGTACGTTCTCGTTTGTTGCAGCTGTTTTCTTCGTTCGCTCAACTGTCCTGGGTGCATTGACCGATCCAGTACCTTAAACGATAGAATGATGTAGCGTCCGGCCATTCGCTGCCGGACGCTATTGAGATTTTCTAAGTTCATTGCGAAGGCGGAGCCTGACTGTGTCCGTCCGAGAACTCTTAAGGAATGTTGGAAAATAAGAGCCGATAGAGGCCTCGCAATGCAAATTTATTTTGAAATTGTTGCGATACATCTCTTGGGACTGCTAGTGCTCGCTTCAATTGCGGCTTTGGGCGTATTCCTCTATCAATAAAATGACGGGGCTTGGCCCTTGAGGCTCACTGCTCCGTGACGCCAACCGGCCAATAGCGGGCAACCATTTTTCGCATATGAAAAGTAACGAAAATCGCCTTGATCATGTATCTTAAAATTAAAGAATAGATTCGTTAAAGAAGAGGAAGAAATTGCGCATCATTGTAAGTGGTCCCGCAGCAATTTTTGACGCAGCAGGTGTTGAAGTCAAAAGCTTGGAGAGCTTGTCTCGCTTCGATAGTTATCAGTTCGATGGCAAACTGGTGGTGGAGGATGCAGATAATGCACTTTCTCATTTTAAAGGTGGATATTGCTATCTAACGCTTGATCGTGATACAGGTGCACTTCGAGTAAACACTGAATTCCTTGTACACCGCAAGCTAAACACGAGCGAGCTACGTCTACTGGTGCAATGCGTAAATGCTCAATGGTCTGATGGGTTCGGCGAAGAGCACCATTCTATTGCTGAATCTGGCGAGCAAATATCGTGGTACCCGATCCCGTATGACGAAACCTCAATTCGCGTCGAGCAAACCCAAGGATCATTTCTTGCTCGTATCTATTCCCTAATTTCACGCGTCCGCGAGTTTATCGTGACGTCAGCATTGGGTGGCGTTGATCGCCCGGGCAGATGGGGAATGACTCGCCTAATGCAGGCGGCAGCTGAAGGCGATGTTCAAACCTTGACCTATTGCATCAAAAAAAAGGCGAATGTGCATCACCGGGGCGAAGGGGGACGTACGAGCTTGACCATGGCAGTTATGTCCGGGAATCTCCAAATTGTCAAAATTTTGCTGGATGCGGGGGCTAACCCAAACGATGCTGACGATGAGGGAATGAGTGCAGTAATTTGGGCTGCAAACCGGGGGTATTTGACAATTTTAGACGGCTTGGTCGCACGTGGCGCGACGTTGAATGCTGCAAATACTCGCGGTGAAACAGCACTTTTTTATGCGCAAGAAATGTCCATGGTTGAACATTTACTCGTACTCGGGAGCGATCCTTGTCGGCGCGATTTGGCAGGTAATACGGCCGCTCAATACGCGCGCATTCAGGCAGAGGGTTTTAAGACGCTGAAGAACTGGCCGCGACCTGACCGCGTGGCGTTCGAAGAAGCCAAGGCCTCATTACTCGAAAAGAGATGTGCCGAGTTAATTTAATAGTATGAGGGGCCGCTAAGCAAGATTGCGGAGAAATACCGGGCCAGTCGCATGCGTGCATGCACGCCGGTATGCGCTATGGGCAGGAAGACCTCTGCTGCCTGCGTCATAGGGATTTTCGATTTCTTCGATCGTATCCCCTCAAACTTTCCGTTTTGTCCAAGCTCTGTGAGGGCTCATACTTGCGCGCTTTCCATCGAAAGCCGCCGCCATGAAGCTCAGTCTCAAACTCCCTCTCGCCTTTATTTCCGCTCTTCTGGTCGCGCTGGCGGCCGGGCTGGCAGGTATCTACACGCTCAACCATGTGGTGATGGACTCCGGCAAGGCGGTGCAGGACAGTTTTGCGCGCGAACGTGTGGTCGGCTACATCGCGGTGGCCTACAAGGTTGAGGTGCTGCACTGGAAAAATACGCTGCTGCGTGCCGCCGATCCGGCTGTGCAACATCAGCAATGGAATGCTTACCTGGCGGCGGAGGCGGAGGTCGACGGCAAGGCGCGCGCCGTGTTGTCGCAACTGGATGGCGACGCGCGCCAGACCATGGCGCGCTTTGTCGAGCTGCATGCGCAGCAGCGGACGCGCTATGCCGCAGCCCGCGCCATGCTGGTCGACGGCGCCGGCAGTGCGGCGGTTGCCGCTGCCGATGCCAGCGTGCGCGGTATTGATGCCGAGCCGGCCAGCTTGCTGGCCGAGGCTATCGGTCAGTTGACCGCGTCCAGCGCCGCCATCACCGACGCTGCCACCGCCAGCGGCAAACGCACGTTCAATCTGACGGCGGTGCTGATGTTGCTGGTGTCGGCCGTCGCGATTGGCGCCAGTCTGGCGTTGAGCCGCTCGATTATTCGTCCGCTGCACGGCGCCCTGGCTGTGGCGCAAGCCATTTCAAGTGGTGATCTGAGCGGCAGCAAGCCAGCGTCGCGTCGCGATGAATTGGGGCAGATGCTGGGCGCGCTCGGGGATATGACCGCCAGCCTGCACAGGATTGTGTCCGAGGTACGCGGCGGCACGCAGGCGATCGTGACGGCGTCGGGGCAAATTGAAGCCGGCAACGCCGACCTGTCCGCACGTACCGAGCAGCAGGCCGGCGCGCTGGAAGAAACCGCCGCGTCGATGGAGGAGCTGACCGCCACGGTGCGTCAGAACGCCGACAATGCCAACCAGGCGCGCCAGCTGGCGGCCGGCGCGGCGGAAGTGGCGCAGCGCGGCGGTGAAGCGGTGGCGCAAGTGGTGGCCACCATGGCCGAGATCCGCCAGGCGGGACGCGAGATGGGCGCCATCATTGCGGCGATTGACGGCATTGCATTCCAGACCAATATTCTGGCGTTGAACGCGGCGGTGGAGGCGGCGCGCGCGGGCGAGCAGGGGCGCGGCTTCGCTGTGGTGGCCGGCGAAGTGCGGACGCTGGCGCAGCGCAGCCACGATGCGGCGCGGCAGATCAAGGTGCTGATCGAAGCGTCCGGCGCCCACGTGGAGCAGGGTGGGGCGTTGGTCGACCGGGCCGGTTCCACCATGGGCGAGGTGGTGGTCAGCGTGCGCCGGGTCAGCGACATCATCGCGGAAATCAGCCATGCCAGCCAGGAGCAGCGGGCCGGCATCGAGCAGGTCAACCAGGCCATCAGCGATATGGATCGCGTGACGCAGCAGAACGCAGCGCTGGTGGAGGAGTCCGCCGCAGCGGCCGGCGCGATGCGCGAGCAGGCCGTCGGCCTCGCGCGGTTGGTTGATGTGTTCCAGTTGCGCCGCAAAAATCCGTGATTGCGCAGGTGTGACAAAGTACGCATTTTCCATTTTGGCAAGATGCTATCCTGAGCAACTTCATAGTTGATAAGCGGATGGCATCCCTGATGAAATTCCAATTCCCGTTTTTTGCGATCTTGCTGGCCCTGCTTGTTGGCGGCTGCTCCACCGTCAACATCACGTCCAAACAATTCATCCCCAAAGATGCCGGCAAGGTTGCGCTGCTGAAGAAGACGGCGCCGTCCTACCAGGTTGATGATATTGAATTTACTCATCCCGATGGCGCCATCAGCCGAGGCATCTTTGTGCATAAACCTGATGCGCAATTTATGGTGTTGTACTTTATGGGCGCTGGCGTGCGGGTGGATGTCAATGGCGCGATGATCGCAAAGCCGTTTATCGAAATGAACGCGAACTTCATCAGCTACGATTATCACGACTTCGGACGCAGCGATGCGCCCGAGTCATCCTTTGGCTTGCCGGACCTGGAGCGCGAAACTTTGGCGCTGTACGACCATGTGCGCGCCACGACCAAGGGTACGCTCGTGGTCCACGGCCATTCTTTCGGCAGTTTTGTTGCCGCCAAATTGGCGGGCAAGCGACAGTTGGACGCGCTGGTGCTGGAGGGAACCGGCACCAATGCGCAAGCCTATGCCGACAATCAAATTCCCTGGTTCGCCAAGCCGTTCGTGCGTGTCAAGCTGGATCAGGAGCTGCTGGCCATCGACAACCGCGCTGCGCTAAGTTCGTATGATGGGCCGGTGCTGATCATCAACGGCGTCAATGATGTTCAGACGCCGGTTGGCATATCGCGGGAACTGTTCGACAGCTTGAATAATCCGCGCAAGCGCTTTGAGGCTGTCAATGAGGCAGGGCATATGAACTCGATGAGCAAGGCGCAGGCCGTCAGCGCATACCGTGCGTTCATTGGTGGTGCGTATTCGAGTTAACATGCTCTGGTTTATTCTATTTTTTGCCGTCTTCGGAGCATGGTTGGCGTACGAGATTCGCGCATTGGGGCGAATGGGAACTCAGAAATCCGAAGAGGCGGCCAAGTATGCGATGCCGTGGAGGGCAATATCGTATGCGCCACTGGCAAACATTCCTGTGACGTCCTTCCTGGGATACGATGTTTATGAAAAGACGCTGACCGGAGTGGGCAAGGGACTATTTGTTGCGGTAGTGTTTTTTACGCCGATGTTTTATGTTGGATTCGTTATTTTTGGTCTTCCGATATATTTCCTGCTTCTGCGGTTGAATCTCTTAAATGTCTGGACCTTGTGCTTGCCCGTGGCGCTGATATCCTTTGCGTTGTTGACAGGAGAGGTGCCGGGGCTGGTGATCTGCATCCTTGTTGCGTCGGCCGTTGTCGTGAGTGCCGCGGCTTATTTTTTACGGCCCCGGATGACGGGATTGCCATAGCGGTTCTGGTGCTGCATGAAAGATGCAAATGACCACTGCCCAATACGCCTTTTCACTTCTGTTGGCAGCTGCGCTTATGCCTGCCGGCGCGTCCGGAAGCGAACTGCAAAAGGTGGTCGTTAAAGGAAAGCAGGATCCCTCTACGGTTGTCGTGAAAGGCGTGCGTGATCCGTCAGCGTGGTTCCGGATCGAGAGTCAGCACATGATCGTCTATTCCGACGACGATCCAGACGACGTCATTGAGCTGGTCAACAACCTGGAGCGGCTAGATTATCTTCTGCGCTTGTATCTGAAGCCTTTCATGGACGAGCAAGAAGCAATGCCCAAGCCCACGCTGTACTTCCTCAAGGGGCGCGTGAGCTGGCCGCCCGAGATTGGCGAGGAGATGCCGTTCGCCATCGGCATGGCTAATAGCTGTGTATCCGCGACGCAGGTCTTCATTTACAGCGCAGGAAAGAGCTGGAAGCTGCAAAATTCGTCGCTGCTCCACGCGGAAGACGATTACACGCTGATGCATAGCCTATGGCTGTACTCCGAGAATTTCTTGCGCCGCCACACCCGCATTCGCGGTCCCGCGTGGTTCATGACTGGCTTTGTCGCGTATTTCGGCGGCGTGCGCTTTACCGATACTCAAATGGCGATAGGGCGCGATGCCGGCACCTCCTACAATTGGCTGCAGGCGATTGACGAAGGTCGAGCCGGAGGACGTCTTTCTTTCGACGACGTGCTCGATTTTAAACCGACGTCCAAGCCTGTCGCGTACCAAAGTGCCGAGTACTATGAGCGATGGGAATTCATGGGGCGCGCTTTCAATCTCATGCACTACATGCTTTCGTCGGAGGAAAATCGCGGCAGGATGGCGAAGTACCTCGACGCGGTCAATAATGGCGCTGACTCCGGTGCGGCGTTCGCCGAGATATTCGGCCTGGCGGGCCGTGATCTCGACGCGGCCATGTGGCGCTACCGGCGGATGTCTCTGCAAATTCTTCAGGTCGACGTGCCGACTCTGCCCAGGGCCGACATCGACTTCACCCGCTTAAGCCGCATCGAAGGAGAATTCGTGCTCGACAACGCCGTGCTGAAGACCTGTCCTGCGCCCACCCAGGGCGGAAAGCTGCTGGCGCGCTTGACGGTGGCCGCAGCGACGGCCCCTGCCGTCGATTTTGCCCAGACGGCCTTGAGCCGCGCCCAGGTCGAGTGGGGCGATCCGCGCGCCGCCATCGGCTACCTGTCGCGCGCCGTAGACAACGATCCCTACAATCCCGAGTTGCATTATCTGTTAGGGGGAGCCTACGCAAAACTGGCGGAAAACGCCGGCGCAAAAAAGCCGGACTTGCTGGCGTTGGCACAGGCCAGCCTGATGCAGGCCTCCGTCCTTGCGCCCGAAGCGCCGGAGACATCGTATGCGCTGTTCCGCGTTGCGCTCATGGGCACCGCGCCGGCTGAAAAAGACATGGGCAAGGCAATCACCGCCTGGCGTCATGGCTATGACGTTCCCGCATACGCGCGCATGGCCGCGCTGGCCTACGCGTGGCTGGGCGATGCCGCCGATTCGTATCAGGCATTCAATACGCTGGTTAGGGATAATGGGAATCCCGAGAGCGCCGCGTGGGCGGCAAGCTGGCTCGCCAGATTGGAGCGGGGCGTGCCGCGCGATGAACTGCTGACGGCGATGCGCAGGGAAAATTCGGCGCCGCCCGGCTTCAGAGCGTGGATGGATGGCGGCCGCTAGGCGGCAACGTTGCAGCGCTGCCAATCTTGCTGTGATTTTCCTGCAAAAACAAGGGTTTGGTATTGCGTTCGTGGAATTAGGCTGCTATGATTCGCGCCTTGGAAATGTCCCCATCGTCTAGAGGCCTAGGACATCACCCTTTCACGGTGAGTACCGGGGTTCGAATCCCCGTGGGGACGCCAAAAGACATTTCCAAATGGCCAGTACGGACAGTTTCTGTCCCCATCGTCTAGAGGCCTAGGACATCACCCTTTCACGGTGAGTACCGGGGTTCGAATCCCCGTGGGGACGCCAAATCATGCAAAAAGCCGCCTTGAGCGGCTTTTTGCATTTCCGGCCCTACCACATGATCGGATTGTAGGGCTTGGGCAGCGGGAACTGGCCCACGTGCAGCGGCTGCCAGTGCGGGTGGTACATCATCTGCGCCCGCGCCAGGTCCAGTCCCAGCGGATCGTAGACCACCGGATTGCCGACGATGAGCCCGGCCATCATAGGCGTCATCACGCCGGCCTGTTGCGGCGCCACCGCTTGCGCCGGCTGCTGGCCCGGCTGCGCCTGCAGGCCGACCGCCACCAGCACATCCGGCAGGCCGTAGCCGATGCGGCTCTGGTCGCCCTGGCTGACGCGGCGCGCGCTGGCGCGGATGATCTGGAACAGCCGCTCCACCCGTTCCGGGCCGCGCGTCTTGTACGGCGCGGTCTGGAAGTCCGGATGATGCGCCAGCGTCAGCGCCGCCAGACCGGTCACATGCGGCGTCGCCATCGAGGTGCCGTCCCAGGCCGCGAAATTATTCGGCGGCACGCAGGAGGTGATCGCCACGCCCGGCGCGCACACCGCCACCTGCGGCCCGAAGCAGCTGAACTTGGCCGTGAAGTAGCCGTAGGCGTCGACGTTGCTGTCCAGCGTCTGCGCGTGGTAGCTGTCGGCCGGGAATTCATCCAGCTTGCCGATGGCCGCCACTGCCAGCACGTTGGGCGAGGAAGCGGGATATTGCACCGCGCCGCCCGAATTGCCGGCCGCGACCACGCACGCCACGCCGGCGCGCTTGGCGCGGATGATCTGCTGCTCCAGCGCCTCCGACACTTCGGCGCCGCCCAGCGACAGGTTGACCACGTCGACCTGCTTGTCGATGCAGTATTCCAGCGCGTCGATCAGCTGGCTGACCTGGCCGCCGGGGAACAGCTTGCAGGCGTGCACTTCCGCCTCCGGCGCAAAGCCGCGGATGCCCGAGGCGATGTCGGCCGCCGCGATGACGCCGGCGCAGTGGGTGCCATGGCCCAGCGTATCCTGGTCCCAGCCGTCGGGATTGGTCTGCTTGTTGAGCACGTCGAAGCCGGCGCGGATGCCGTGCAGATTGTCGTGCGTGGTGGCGGCGCCGGAGTCGATGATGGCGATCTTCACGCCCTTGCCGCGGTAGTTGCCGGGCAACTGGTCGAGCCGCATGGCCTTCTGGCCCCAGCCGTAGCAGCGCTGGCGCGGAAAACCGGCCAGCGCCGGCCAGTCGGACAGCGCGCGCAACGCCACCACATTCGGTTCGTCATTGCTGATGTCCGGATCGCTCTGGTAGAAGCTCCAGTAATCGGCCTTGGGCTTGACGTACAAGCCGCGCACCGTGTCGGCGGTTTCGCCGAACAGCGACAGCGTCACGCGACCGTTGGCGTCGGTCACGCCACTGGCCGGCAGCATGCTGCCGAACAGCGAGACTTCGGCGTCGGCCTGCGGCGCGCCATCCTTGCCGAGGACGTTGATGACGGCGTTGAGCACCGGTCCGCCGCCATTGGTCGGCGTAACGCCGGTGACCATGGCCGGCAGCCGCAGCGACGGCTCCATCAGCGCCAGATGCTGGTCGCGCTCGACCAGCAGGCGGCCCTGGCCCTGCTGGTGCAACGCGGCGGCTTTCTGTTCCGTCATGCGCGCCACCAGCACGCCTTGCGCGCTGCCGCTGCCGTTGGACAGTGCGCTCAACACGGAGCGCGGGCCGACCTTGTCGACCACTTCGATATCGCTGCTGTTGCGCAGCGCCTGCTCCAGCGCGTCGAACGCCAGCGGCTGGAAGCCCAGCGTCTGCAAGCCTTCCGGCGGATGGCGCGGGGCGATCACAAATTGTTTTTTGCGCGCGCCGATGTTGTGGCCAACTTCGCCGGCGTGACCGTTGCTGTGCGGCGCGGCGTCGCCATCGGGAGCGGCGGCGCTGGTCTCGGTGGTGCGCGCTTCGGCGCCGCCACCCGGCGCACGGCGACCGCCGCCGGGATTAGCGCTTTCGGCGAGGGGCGCGCTGTCGCCGTCGGCGGTGGCGAGGTCTGGCGGAATGAGGCCGCCGCCATTGGGATTCTTGGGCATGATATTCCTTTCAAAGGGGGGCGAACGGGCGGTTGTCGAACATCGACAGCGGCTGATCCGGCTCTATCGTCAATTGGTGCGTGGGCGTGCCGGTGGTGCGGAAATGCTGGTCCAGCAGGCGCGCCTTGTCCGGGCTGATCTCCACCACCGCCGTGTGCGGCCGGTCGAGCGGACCGATCACGTCGACCACGGCGATCTCGGGATCGGTCGCGGCCACCGTCAGGAAGTCGTTGAGCGGCGCGCCGCGCGCGGCGTGGACCAGGAAGCGCGCCTTGTCCGGCATGGCTTGCGTGGCGCTTGAGGTTTCAGGCATGAGGAATTCTCCTTAAAGCACAGCGCCCTCCGGCGGCGCAAGCCGCCGGAGGGCCGAATGGCGAACGCCCGCGTCCGGGCGTCGCCGCCGCGATCAATGCAGGGTTTGCTGGCCGTACAGCGCGGTGTTGCCTTGCTGTGCCGCCAGTTGGGCCAGCTGAGCCAGCTGCGCCTGTTGTGCGTAGGCCGCCGTCACCGGATCGACGCCGAACGGCAGCATGCCGCCCAGCTGGCCGGCGAAGCCGCCGATGGTGTTGCCCAAACCGGCGTTACCGAAGGCGCCGCCGATCGCGCCGCCCAGCGGTTGGGCCACGCTCTTGATGATGTTGCCGAACCAGCCCTGCGGCGCCAGCCCTTGTTGTTGCAGCTGCTGTAGTTGTTGCAGTTGCGCTTGCTGGGCATAGGCCTGGCTGACCGGGTCGGCGCCAAACGGCAGCATGCCGCCCAGCTGGCCGGCGAAGCCGCCGATGGTGTTGCCCAGCCCGGCGTTACCGAAGGCGCCGCCAATGGCGCCGCCCAGCGGCTGGGCCACGCTCTTGATGATGTTGCCGAACCAGCCTTGGGGCGCCAGCTGGGCCTGTTGTAGCAGTTGTTGTTGCTGTGCTTGCTGCGCATAGGCAGCGGTGACTGGATCCACGCCGAAGGGCAGCAGCCCGCCGCCGATGCCGCCGGCGGCCGAGCCGATCTGGCGGCCCAGGTTGGCATTGCCGAACAGGCCGCCGATGCCGCGACCGATCAGGCCGCCCAGCGGGGCGCCGATCAAGCCGCCGAAGAAGCCTTGCGGGGCCAGGTCGCCGTATTGTTGGGGCATCATTTGTGGTTGTCCATAGTATTGTTGAAACTCGTTCATGACATCTCCTTGTTGTGGTTTGGATTCGCAGCGTGCCGTCAGGCGGCGCTGGTACGATTGGACTGGCAAGGCGCGCGCGAAGTTTTGGTATTCTTGGTGGCTATCGCGCGTTAATCAGGTATCATCCAGCCCCGACTTTTCTGCCCGCACCCATGATGAAATTCCGCCGCCTGGACCTGTTTTGCCGCGTTGTCGATAACTATGGCGACATCGGTATCTGCTGGCGCCTGGCCAAACAGCTGGTGCGCGAGCATGGCCTGGCCGTCACGCTGTACGTCGACGACCTGGCCAGCTTCCGCCGCATCTGCCCGGTGGTGGACGTGGCGGCCGAACGCCAGCTGGTGGACGGCGTGACCGTGCGGCACTGGCGCGACCAGGACGGCGTCTACACGCCGGCCGAGGTAGCCGACATCGTGATCGAATTCTTCGCGGTCGATATCCCGCCCGGCTATGTCGACGCCATGGCGCAGTGCGAGCCGCGTCCGGTGTGGTTCAACCTGGAGGGGCTGACGGCGGAAGAGTGGGTCGAAGGTTGCCACCGCTTGTCGTCGATGCAGCCGCGCGGGCTGACCAAGCATTTCTTCTTCCCCGGCTTCACCGATAAAACCGGCGGCCTGCTGCGCGAGGCGGAACTGGCGCAGCAGCGCCTGCAGTTCGAGCCGGCCGCCTTCCTGTCTCAGCTGGGCCTGACGCCGGCGGAAATCGCGGCCACCAAGGTATCGCTGTTCTGCTATCCGCATGCGCCGGTGGCGGCCCTGTTCGACGCCTGGCGGCAGGGCGACGCGCCGATCGCCTGCCTGGTGCCGGAAGGCGTGGCGGCCGACGCCGTGCGCGCCTTCACCGGCGGCGACGGCGGAGCAGGGACGGTGGTCACGCGCGGCGCGCTGACGGTGCGCGTACTGCCTTTCGTGCCGCAGCCGGATTACGACAAGCTGCTGTGGGCCTGCGACCTGAACTTCGTGCGCGGCGAGGATTCCTTCGTGCGTGCGCAGTGGGCCGGCAAGCCCTTCATCTGGCACATCTACCCGCAGGACGAAAACCTGCACCACAAGAAGCTGCGCGCCTTTTTGCAGCGCTACGCCGGCGAACTGCCGCACCTGGCCGACTTCGCGCTGCGCTGGAACGGCGCCGGCAACGGCGCGGCCGACGACTGGCGCGCGCTGTGGGCCGCGCTGGCGGCGGAAAGCGGCGCCGCGACGACCCGCGCCGAGGCATGGCAACAACAGATGCTGGCGAACGGCGATTTGGCCGGCAATCTGCTGTCGTTTGCGGCCACGCTGAGATAGGCGCTGCCGGAAAAACAATGTACAATGCCGGGTTAATCTCTATGACGCATTTTTTACCCGATCAAGCGTAAGCCTGCGTGGCGACGATGATCTTTACGCAACCACCTTATTAAGTAGAATCGCTATGAAACCTGCAAAAGAAATTCGTGTTGGCAATATCATCATGGTTGACAGTAAGCCATTCATCGTACTGCGCTCCGACGTCAACGGTTCGAGCCGCACGGGCTTCACCTACAAATGGAAGATGAAAAATCTTCTGACCAACAGCCCACTGGAAAACGTGTTCCGTGGCGACGACAAGTTCGACGTTGTGGTTCTGGACAAAAAGCCAGTGACCTACTCGTACTTCGCCGACCCACTGTACGTGTTCATGGACGCTGACTACGAACAGTACGAAATCGAAGAAGAAAACCTGGGCGACGCGCTGAACTACCTGAAAGACGGCATGGAATGCGAAGCCGTGTTCTACGATGGCAAGGCAATCTCGGTTGAACTGCCAACCACCATCCAGCGTCAGATCGTGTACTCGGAGCCAGCTGTCAAGGGCAATACTTCGGGCAACGTCCTGAAAGAAGCGCGCATCGAAAACGCCATCGAATCGAAACAATTCACCGTTCAAGTGCCACTGTTCGTGAGCCAGGACGACATCATCGAGATCGACACCCGCACCAACGAATACAAGAAAATCGTCCGTAACTAAGCGATTTGTCTTAAAAAAGCACGCCCGCGCAAGCCGGCGTGCTTTTTTTTTATCAATTTTTGTGGTGGAAGTAGCAACCTGCTGATATATTAATGCAACGCAATAAATGCGTTGCATTAGTGATCAAGGCAAAACCAACCACGAGGATGGCATGGATCGCAGGGATTTCGTAAAACTGGGCCTGGCGGCGGGCGCTGCCACGAGCGGCAACCGGGTGCTGGCGGCCACCGGCAATAGCGCGGCTAAACAACTCGGCACGGGTGGCATCCTCGACGCCGGCGTGTGGGAACAGCAGCAGATGATGGAAGCCGGCAAGCTGACGTCGCATGCGCTGACGTCGCAGTATCTGGCACGCATCAAGACCATCGACAAATCCGGCCCGCGCCTGAACGCCATCATCGAGATCAATCCCGAAGCGCTGAAGATCGCGCTGGACATGGACCGCGAGCGCAAACTCAAGCGCGTGCGCGGCCCGCTGCACGGCATCCCGGTTCTCCTTAAAGACAACATCGCCACCGCCGACCGCATGAGCACCACCGCCGGATCGCTGGCGCTGGCCGGCGTGCGCGCCGCGCGCGATGCACACGTGACGGCGCAGCTGCGCGCGGCCGGCGCGGTCATCATCGGCAAGACCAACTTGAGCGAATGGGCGAATATGCGTTCGACCCATTCGGTCAGCGGCTGGAGTGGGCGCGGCGGCCTGACCCTGAATCCGTATTCGCTGGACCGCAATTGCAGCGGTTCCAGCTCCGGTTCCGGCGCGGCGATCGCAGCCGGCCTGGCCACGCTGGCAGTGGGCACCGAGACCGATGGTTCCATCGTATCGCCGGCGTCGATCTGCGGCCTGGTGGGCATCAAGCCGACCTTGGGACTGGTGAGCCGCAGCGGCATCATCCCGATCGCGCATTCGCAGGACACCGCCGGCCCGATGGCGCGCAGCGTCGCCGACGCCGCGCTGATGCTGTCGGCGATGACCGGCATCGATCCGAAAGATCCCATCACGCAGGAAAGCGCCGGCAAGGTTGGCGACTACCGCGCGGCGCTGGACAAGGGCGGCTTGAAAGGCATGCGCATCGGCGTGGCCCGCAACTTCTTCGGCCAGCACGCGGAGCGCGATGCCGTTATCGAAAAAGCGCTGGTCGATTTGAAGGCGCAAGGCGCGGTGCTGGTCGATACCGAGGTGCCGAACGTCGGCAAGTACAGCGAGACCGAAACCGAAGTGCTGCTGTACGAATTCAAGGCCGACCTGGCCGCGTATCTGAAAGAGTATGCGCCGAACGCGCCGGTGTCCAACATGGCTGACGTCATCGCCTTCAACCAGCAGCACCGCCAGCAGGAACTGCCGTACTTCGGACAGGAATATCTGGAGCAGGCGCAGGCCAAGGGCGATCTGGATACGCCGGCCTACAAGGATGCGCTGGCCAACAACCGCCGCTACGCGCGCGCCGAGGGCATCGATCAGGTCATGAAAGAACACAAGCTCGATGCGCTGGTGGCGCCAACCGATGGCCCGGCGTGGCTGACGGACTTCATCAACGGCGACCATTTCACCGGCGGCTTCTCGTCGCCAGCGGCGGTGGCGGGCTATCCGCACATCACGGTGCCGGCAGGGTATGTGCACGGCCTGCCGGTGGGCTTGTCGTTCGTGGGCACGGCCTACAGCGAAGCGTCGCTGATCCGCATGGCGTATTCGTACGAACAGGCGACGCTGCACCGGCGCGCGCCGCTATTCCCGCCGAGCGTGTCGCTGGCGGTGCGCTAGTTCTTCAGCACGTGGCGGAAGGTGGGTTCGATGCCTATCGCATGCAGGTGGCGGACGATGTCTTCCAGCGTCGCGTCCTTCAGCAGCAGGCCGCCCGGAGTGGTGCTGGTGCTTGCGTTGGCGCGTGGTGCGGCTGGCGCCACGTCGTGCCGGCGCAGCAGCGTCGCCAGGGCATGCGCAAATTCTTCCTCGCTGATGCTGTGCAGGCCTTCCAGGAAAGCCGCCTGCGGCGACTCCGGCGGCGCCATCTCCAGACCCAGATCCTCGGCCAGCGCGCCACCCATGCTGGGGTTGATGAAGGCCGACCACAGGCCGGTCGCGCCGTTCAGGCCAGGCGGCAGGTCGATGCGGCTGCGGCCCAGATCAATCGCTTCGTCTTCAAAGTAAGCCTTGTGCAGCAGGGCCAGGAACTGCGTTGCCTGTGCCGCCGGCACGGGCGTCGCTAACGACAGCCACAATCGATAGGCGCTGCCGCCGTCGACGCTGACCGCTGGCGCCGGCAGGCCCAGTTCCGTCTGCAGGGCGTTCGCCACATCGCACAGGCGCACCCAGTGCTGCTCGTCGGCCGCCTTGTGGAAGTCGATGGCCAGCGCGCGCACCAAGCCGCCGTTGACCAGGTCTATCGATGGCGCAGCCGGATCGAAAGGCTGGTCGCCAAACAGGTAAAGCCTGCGCAGTTCAGAAGTTAGTTTTTGCATCAATCCATTGTACTATCACCTGGCCGCAGCCGTGGAGCTGCATCACCTGGGAGTTGGCTTGATGCGTAAAACTGTTCTTGCAGTATTGGCCTTGAGTGCTGGTTGGGCGATGGCGGACGATTTCGCCGTGCCGCATCGGATGATCGCTGTCGACGGTCACAAAATGAATCTGTACTGCAGCGGCAAAGGCCCGGTCACCGTGGTGTTTGATGCGCCGTCGGGCGATGCCGGCTGGTCGTGGTCCAAGGTGCAGCCCGACGTGGCCAGGCATGCGCGCTCCTGCGTGTACGACCGGCCGGGCATGGGCTTCAGCGAATTGTCCAAACGTCCGAACACTTCCGAGAACGTGGTCGAGGATCTGCACAAGCTGCTGGCGGCGGCCGGCGAGAAAGCGCCGTATGTCCTGGTCGGCAATTCGCTGGGCGGCGCCAATGTGCAGGTCTACGCTTATCGCTATCCGCAGGAAGTGAAAGGACTGGTGCTGGTGGAGGCGGAGCACGAGGACGAAACCGAGCGTGCGGACAAGGCCAGCGGCGGCAAGATCAGGGCGTTCTACAAGATGGTCGCGGATCAGAATAAAAACTGCCTTGCCGCCGCCCAGAAAGGATTCAAGCCGGGCAGCGACGAGCAGGCGATGTGCGTCGGCAGCGTGGACGATTTGGGAAAAATCTTTGGGCCGAAGCTGGGCGCGGCGATCGTGGCGTCGCGCGGGAAAGCCAGCTACTGGCGCGCCAACGTGGACGAATACGATGCGGTCGACACCAGCGATGCGCAGCTGCGCAAGTTGCGCCGTCCGTTCGGCGACTTGCCGATTGTGGTGCTGACGCGCGGCGTCAGCCCGTACCGCATTCCGGACCAGCCGCAAAGCGCCACCAACAAGGCGATTGAAGACGCCAACTTCGCGGTGCAGAAGGAATACCTCAAGCTCACCACGCGTGGTACGCAGCGCGTGGTGGAAGGCGCCGGCCACGTGATTCAGGCGGAGAAACCGCAGGCCGTGACCGACGCCGTGCTGGAAGTGCTCAAGCAGGTCAAACGCTGATTACATCGCCTTGCGCACCAGGACCGCATCGGCGCGGTACTGGTCCGGCAGGATGCGCTTGAGGTTCGCCACCTTCGGCAGGTCGTTGAAGACGATGTAGGGATCGGAAGGATGCAGCGTCAGGTAGTTCTGGTGGTAGGACTCCGCGGCGTAGAACTTCTTGTCCGTTTCGATCTTCGTCACCAGCGGCTTCTTGAAGGCATGCGAGGCGTCCAGCTGGGCGATGTACTTCTCGGCCACCGCACGCTGCGCCGGCGTTTGCGGGAAGATGGCGGAGCGGTACTGCGTGCCGCTATCCGGCCCCTGGCGGTTCAGCGTGGTCGGATCATGCGCGACGGAGAAGAACACCTGTAGCAGCTTGCCGTAGCTGACCTGCGTTGGATCGTAGGTGATCTTCACCGATTCCGCGTGGCCGGTGTCGCCGGTTTCAATCATCTCGTAGCTGGCGGTGCGCGCCTCGCCGCCGGTGTAGCCAGAGACGGCGTTGCTGACGCCTTTCACGTGCTGGAACACGCCTTGTACGCCCCAGAAGCAGCCGCCGGCAAAGATAGCGGTGGCCGTGTGTTCGCTGCTTGCCGGTTCATCGACCGCTGGCGGCGCGATGACCACGGCGGCTTCCGCCGCCGAAGCGGCGTGCTGCTGGAAGGCGACGGCAACCAGGAGGGCGAGCGGTGCGCCAAGTTTGAGTGCGATGTTTTTCATGTCTGATTCTCCTGCTTAACCGAAGGTGAAGGCGTAGGCTTGTACGCCGGGATCGAGAAACTCAATGCTGAAGGTGTGGTCGCGGACCTCGCTGTTGTCGCCGGCCTGGCGCACCAGCTGGTACAGGCGCTGGCTGTCGATCTTGCCGCTGCCGTCCGCCGCCGTGTCGGCGCCGTGGTTCTTTCCTGGGGCGGCGCCATCGATGGTCACGCGGTAGCGCACCGGCCTGCCGTCCTTGCCCGGTCCCAGCACCAGGTGCACGTCACGCGCATGGAAGCGGTAGACGATGCTGCCGCTGCCCTGGTTGAGCGTGATCTGTTCCGCCTGCGACAGCCAGTTGCCGGCCAGTCCCCACTGGTTCAGGGCCGGCCTGGCGGGCGCCGTGTATTGACGGGCGGCGTTGGCGGCCTGCTTCTCCGGTGAGGCGAAGTTTTCGGCGCGCTCGTAGCCCAGATAAGTCTCCGGCGAGCCGACCTGGCCCATGTCCGACTGCTGCTGCACGCCGTGCGCATCTTCTGCGCTGACCACGGTGTTGGTCACGTCCTTGCGGCCTGCTTCTTCCAGCAACTGCTGGATCACCTGTTCCGACTTGGCATATTCGCCTTCGCCGAAGTGGTGGAAGCGGATATTGCCCTTTGCGTCGATGAAGTAGTGCGCCGGCCAGTATTGGTTGTTGAAGGCGCGCCAGATCGCGTAGTTGTTATCGATCGCCACCGGGAAGGTGATGCCCTGGTCTTTCACCGCCTTGCGCACGTTGTTGACGTTGCGCTCGAAGGCGAATTCCGGTGCGTGCACGCCGATTACCACCAGGCCCTGGTCGCGGTACTTGTCGGCCCAGGCCTTGGTGTAGGGCAGGCTGCGCAGGCAGTTGATGCAGGAGTAGGTCCAGAAGTCGACCAGCACCACTTTGCCTTTCAGCTGCGCGGCGGTGAGCGGTGCGGTGTTCATCCATTCGATCGCGCCGTCGAGCTGCGGCAGCTTGCCTTCGACCGGCAGCTCGTCTGTGCCGTGCGCCACGGCGCGCATCGCCATCATGGCCGGACCGGCGGCATTGCGCGACATCATGGCGCCGCCTGGCGCGACATCGTCGCCGGTGGCCACTGCGGAGCGCATCATCGCGCCACCGGCGGCCGGTGCGGCATCGCCGTTCGGATTGCCGCGCGGCGCCAGCTTGTCGATCAGCGTTTGTTCGACACTGGCCGTGGCCACGCTCGACACCTGCGTCAGCAGGCCGGTATCGACGCCGGTGACGATCGCCGCCACGCCGGCCAGCATCGCCACGCCCAGGCCACGGCGTATCCATTCGCCGGCGCCCAGCGAGCGCTTCATCGCGCTGAAGACTTTGCCGCCGACCAGCAGCGCCAGTCCCAGCGAGGTCGCCGCGCCGGCCGCATACGCCAGCAGCAGGAAGGTGGTGCCGACGCTGGCGCCATTCAGCGCCGCACCGGTCAGCACAAGGCCCAGCACCGGGCCGGCGCACGGCGCCCACAGCAAACCGGTTGCCACGCCAAGCAGGAAGGACGAACTGACGCCCGAACGCTCGCCGCTGGCGGCCTTGTTGGACAAGCGGTCGCCCAGCGCCACCAGCGGCTTGGTCAGGCGATCGGCCAGATGCGGCAGCATCAGGGTCACGCCGAAGAAGGCCATCAGCACCAGCGCGATCCAGCGGCCGTACTGGTTGGCTTGCACCACCCAGCCGCCGCCGACCGCGGCCAGCGTGGCCACCAGCGCGAAGGTCAGCGCCATGCCGGCCAGCAGCGGCAGTCCGCTGCGCGCGAACGGCTGGCCGGTGCGGGCAAACACGAACGGCAGCACCGGCAGGATGCAAGGGCTGACGATGGTCAGCGCGCCGCCGAGATAAGAGAGCAGTATCAGTAGCATGATGGCATCCTCCCCTTAAGCTTCGCCGGCGACGAAGTTCAGCGCCACGCCATCGATGCAGTAGCGCAGGCCGGTCGGTTCCGGGCCGTCGTCGAACACGTCGCCGAGATGGCTGCCGCAGCGGCGGCACACCACTTCCACGCCATACATGCCGAGCGCGGTGGTGCGGCTGGTGTTGACGCCACGGTCCAGCGGTTTCCAGAAGCTCGGCCAGCCGGTGCCGCTGTCGAACTTGTTCTTCGACGAGAACAGCGGATTCTGGCAACCGGCGCAGAGGAACTTGCCGGCGCGGTGTTCCTTGTACAGCGGGCTGCTGAAGGGCCGCTCGGTGCCGTGCTTGCGCAGCACCTCGTACTGGGCCGGCGAGAGCAGGGCGCGCCATTCGGCGTCGGTATGCGTGACTTCCCACGCTGCGGCCGGTGCGGCCACGGTGCTGCGCCAGGCGATACCGGCCAGCAGGGCGGCGCCGCCGGTCAGGATGAAGGAACGTCTCGTTGTCATGATTTTCTCCCGTGGATGGAATATCGATGGAGCCATTCTGCGCCCGCAGTGGTGACAAAATCCTCACGTAAACTTAAACTAATTGTGATACTTTTCAGGCCCGGAATCCTGCACAATGGCGTCCATGGAACCCGCAAAACGTGTATTAATCGTCGAAGACGACTTTCATATCGCAGATCTGCTGCGCATGCACCTCCAGGATGAGGGGTATCAGGTCACCCACTGTGCCGACGGCACCCAGGGCCTGGCCCAGGTGCGCGCCGGCGGCTGGGACGCGCTGATCCTCGACATCATGCTGCCCGGCGTGGATGGGCTGGAAATCTGCCGCCAGGCGCGTGCGATGACCACTTATACGCCGATCATCATCACCAGTGCGCGCTCCAGCGAGGTGCACCGCATCCTCGGTCTTGAGCTGGGCGCGGACGATTACCTGCCGAAACCGTTCTCGGTGCTGGAACTGGTGGCGCGCGTGAAGGCGTTGCTGCGTCGTGCGGACGCCATGTCGCGCAGCCAGCGCAACGCCGGCGGCGCGCTGGAACTGAACGGCGTGCGCGTCGATCCGCTGACGCGCCAGGCCACCGTCCACGGCAACGCACTGGACCTGACGCCGCGCGAATTCGACCTGCTGTACTTCTTCATCAAGCATCCTGAAAAAGTGTTCTCGCGGCTGGACCTGCTGAACCAGGTGTGGGGCTACCAGCACGACGGCTACGAACACACGGTCAACACCCACATCAACCGCCTGCGCGCCAAGATCGAAACCGATCCGGCCGATCCGGTGCGCATCCTCACCGTGTGGGGCAAGGGCTATCGATACGCCAGCGCCAGCGGGGCCGCATGAACCTGACGTTATCGCAGCGCCTGTCGCTGGTATTTTCGATTCTGCTGCTGGCCTGCTGCGGCGCCTCCGCATGGCTGCAGATCCGCGCCAACATCATGCACGAGAAGGAAGTGGTGCAGGGCCTGTCGCGCGGGCTGGCGCGCAGCATCGCGCTGGACGCGCAGCTGATGCACGCGGAGGACGACACCACCGCCACCCAAGGCATCAGTCCCGAGGCGGTGCGCCGCCTGTTCAGCCGCCTGATGGACGTGAATCCCAGCGTGGAGGTTTACCTGCTCGACATGGACGGTCGCGTGGTCGGCCACGCCGCGCCGCAAGGCAGCTTGAAGCGCGACCACGTCAACCTGGACCCGATCCGCCGTCTGCTGGCCAACGAACCGCTGCCGATCCAGGGCGACGATCCACGCAGCGAAACAGGCCGCAAGGTGTTCAGCGTGGCCGTGCTGCGCGCGGGCGAACGCAAGGTCGGCTACATCTACGTCATCCTGCAAAGCGAAGAGCATGACCGCCTGGCCGCGCGCGCCTCGGCCAGCTCGGTGCTGCGCACCACCTTGTGGTCGATGGTGGTGGTGGCCGGACTGGTGCTGATCGCCGGCCTGATCGCCTTCCGCCTCATCACGCGTCCGCTGCGCCGCCTGACCACCACCATGCAGCAGATCGACACCAAGGCCGATCAACTGGCGCTGCCGGCGCCCAGCGCGGCCGGCCAGCGCGACGAAATCGCGATCCTGGAGCATGCCTTCGGCGACATGGCCTCGCGCATCAACGACCAATGGAAAACCATGCGCCAGCTGGACCACGACCGGCGCGAAGTGGTGGCGAATATCTCGCACGACCTGCGCACGCCGCTCGGCTCCCTGCACGGCTACCTGGAAACGCTGTCGCTGAAGGACGAGACGCTGGATGCGGCCGAACGCCAGCGCTATCTCGGCATCGCGCTGGCGCAAAGCCAGAAGGTGGGGCGGCTGGCGCAGGCCCTGTTCGAACTGGCGCGGCTGGAACACGGCTCGGTGCAGCCGGAGCTGGAAGCCTTCTCGCTGTCCGACCTGATACAGGACGTGTTCCAGAAATTCGAACTGCAGGCGGCCGAACGCCAGGTGCGTCTGATGGCGACGCTGCCGCATCCGGCGCCGATGGTGCGCGCGGACCTAGGCATGATCGAGCGCGTGCTGACCAATCTGTTCGATAACGCCATCCGTCACACGCCGCTCGGCGGCGAAGTGGAAATCACCGTCGCATCCAACGAAGGCGGCAAGGTGGCGGTGACGGTTGCCGACACCGGTCCCGGCGTGCCCGCCGCCATGCGCGAGAACCTGTTCCACCGCCCGGTGGCCCTGCAGGGCGAATACCGCGTCGGCGGACTGGGACTGCTGACGGTCAACCGCATCCTGCAACTCCATCACAGCAAGATCGAACTGGCGAGCGAGCCGGATCAGGGTGCGGTGTTCCGCTTTACGCTGGATGCAGCGTAAGCGGCTGGCGCCACTCGGTCAGGTAGTGCTGCGGCGTTTTGCCGAGGATGCGGCGGAACATGGCGCTGAACGCGCTCGGGCTGGCGTAGCCCAGCGCCGCCGCGATCTCGCCCACGCTGCGGCCGTGCGCCAGCCGGTTGAAGGCTTCGGCCAGATGCACCTGCTGCACCCACTGGCGGTAGTGCAGGCCGGTCTCCTTGGGGAATAGCCGGATCAGCGTGCGCGCGCTGGCGCCGACGTCGTCCGCCCATTGTTCGATATTGCGGCTGCTGCCCGGATCGGCCAGGATCGCCGAGCACACGGCCACCAGGCGCCGGTCGTGCGGCCACGGAATCGCAATCGGTATCGTCTCCGCCGCCTTCAATTCGGACAGGATCAGCATCGCCAGATGCTCGCCGCGTCCCGGTATCGCGTACTCGATCGGCTCGTTCAGCAGCGCCAGTATCAGCTCGCGCAGCAGCGAACTGACCTCGATCACGCGGCAGCTGTCGCCAAAGGCCGCCGCCACGCCAGGTTCGATGTAGATGGTGCGCATGGTGACCTTGCTGAGCGCCGTCCAGTGGTGCACCACGCCGGGCGGTATCCACAGCGCGCGGCGCGGCGGCAGTATCCATAGCCCGGTTTCGGTATGCACCCGCATCACGCCCTGCGTGGCGTACAGCAGTTGCGCGCGTTCGTGGCTGTGTGGCGTGCCGGAGACGCCGTGCTCCTCGTCGCGCGCCATGGCGGTGACGGTGCGGGGAACGCGCTGGTAATCGCGGTGGTCGCTGCTGCGTGGGATGGTAGGCATTGTCACTTATTCGACGAAAGTTGGAATATCAAACTTTGCCGACCATATTACACTGCTTTATCCTCAAACAAGGTCTCTATTATGAATACCGCTACCGCCACCATCAGCCGGCCACACGGCGAAACCGTCATGCAGATCCTCGGCGCCGTCGCGCTGGTGCACCTGCTGAACGACCTGACCCAGGCCATGCTGCCGTCGATTTACCCGATGCTGAAGGCCGAATTTGGCCTGAGCTTCACCCAGGTCGGCCTGATCACCCTGACCTTCCAGTGCACCGCGTCGCTGCTGCAGCCCTGGATCGGCCTGTACACCGACAATCGCCCGATGCCGTTCCTGCTGCCGATGGGGATGGTGTCCACGCTGATCGGCGTGCTGATGATGTCCTTCGCCTCGACCTTCCCGGCGCTGCTGGTGTCGGCCGCGCTGATCGGCGTCGGTTCCTCGACCTTCCACCCTGAAGCCTCGCGCGTGGCGCGTGCCGCATCGGGCGGACGCTTCGGCTTTGCGCAGTCGCTGTTCCAGGTGGGCGGCAATGCCGGTTCGGCGCTTGGCCCGGTGCTGGCGGCGGCCGTCATCATCGGCCGTGGCCAGGGCAATATCGCCTGGTTCGCGCTGCTGGTGCTGGCCGCGATCGTGGTGCTGGTGTACGTGAGCCGCTGGCACAGCCACCATCTGGCGCAGCCGAAGAAGGCGGCCGCCGCGCCGGTGTCGCCGCTGCCTAAGGCGCAGGTGTACGGCGCCATGACGGTGCTGGCGCTGCTGGTCTTCTCCAAGTACATCTACATGTCCAGCCTGACCAGCTACTACACCTTCTACCTGATCGATAAATTCGGCGTGTCGGTGGCGAATGCGCAGATGTATCTGTTCCTGTTCCTGGCGGCTGTCGCTGCCGGCACCTTCATGGGCGGCCCGATCGGCGACCGCATCGGCCGCAAGCGCGTGATCTGGATTTCGATCCTGGGTGCGGCGCCGTTCACGCTGGCGCTGCCTTACGTCGGCCTGTTCTGGACCGCGGTGCTGACGGTGATTATCGGCTTCGTGATCTCGTCGGCGTTTTCGGCCATCGTGGTGTTTGCGCAGGAACTCATGCCGGGCAAGGTCGGCATGGTGGCGGGGATCTTCTTTGGTCTGATGTTCGGCGTGAGCGGCATTGGCGCCGCCGCCATGGGCCACATTGCAGACGTCAGCGGCATCGCCTACGTCTACAAGCTGTGTTCCTATTTGCCGCTGCTGGGCATTCTGACTGTGCTGCTGCCGCACATCGAGCAGCAGAAGCACTAAGCGGCACTGATTGAATCAGGCGTCGATGAAGCGCATCTTGAAGTTGCGGCCTTTGATGGCGCCGAAATCGCCGCCCAGCGGATTGCCTTTGTTCAGGCGCGCAAAGGCGTCGTAGGCGACGCGGCGGTCGATGGCGACGTAGGTCTGGAACTCGGTGACGTTGATCTTGCCGACTTGTTCCTTGCTCAGGCCAGCGTCGCCGGTCAGCGCGCCCAGCACGTCGCCCGGACGCAGCTTGTCCTTCTTGCCGCCCGAGATCACCAGCGTCATCATCGGCGCCGGATCGACACCGTACTCATTGTCGTCCAGGCTGGCCAGGTCGAACCATTCGACCGGCTGGCCCTGATATTCCTCGATCAGCTTGACCCACTTCTTCTCGTTCGGCGCGCACAGCGACAGAGCCAGGCCTTGTTCGTTGCCACGGCCGGTACGGCCCACGCGGTGGATGTGCACCTCGGTGTCCTTGGAGACGTCGACGTTGATCACCGCTTCCAGGTTCGGAATGTCCAGGCCGCGCGCGGCGACGTCGGTGGCCACTAGTACGGAGCAGCTGCGGTTGGCGAACAGGATCAGGATCTCGTCGCGTTCACGCTGTTCCAGCTCGCCGTACAGCGCCAGTGCGGAGAAGCATTTCGCCTGCAGCGATTCCACCAGCTCACGGCATTGCACCTTGGTGTTGCAGAAGGCGATGGCCGATACCGGCTTGTAGTGGCCCAGCAGGCGCGCCACGGCGTCGTTGCGCTGGTCGAAGCCGATCTCGAAGAACAGCTGTTCGATCTTGCTGTTGTCGTGCTGCGCTTCCACCGTCACTTCGACCGGATCGGCCAGGAAGTCGTCGGTGGCGCGGCGGATGTCGTCCGGGTAGGTGGCCGAGAACAGCAAGGTCTGGCGGCGTTTCGGGCAGGCGCTGACGATGCCGGCGATTTCATCGTAGAAGCCCATGTCGGTCATGCGGTCCGCTTCGTCCAGCACCAGCGTGCTGACTTTCGACAGGTCCAGCGTTTCGCGGCCCAGGTGGTCGCGCACCCGGCCCGGCGTGCCGACGATGATGTGGGCACCGTGTTCCAGCGAGGCGATTTGCGGGCGCATCGGCGAACCGCCGGTCAGCACCAGCACCTTGACGTTGCCGGTCGAACGGGCCAGGCGGCGCAGTTCACCGGCCACCTGGTCGGCCAGTTCGCGCGTCGGGCACAGCACCAGCGCCTGCACCGCGAACCAGGCCGGATTCAGCTTGGCCAGGATGCCGATGCCGAAGGCGGCGGTCTTGCCGCTGCCAGTCTTGGCCTGGGCGATCAGGTCGCGGCCTTCCAGCACCGACGGCAGGCTTTGCGCCTGGATGGTCGTCATTTCCTTGTAGCCGAGCGAGTCGAGGTTGTCCAGGAAGGCGGGGCTCAGCGGCAGGCTGGCAAAGGAGGTGGAAGTCATGGTGGCGGACCCTGTTCAAAAAGGATGTGGGCACAGTCTAACAGGCTAACCGTAGCCTGGCCCACTGTGCGTAAGGTGTTTGTGAGGCTTGCAGCAGCCGTACCGTATCAGTCGCGCTTCCATACCGGCAAACCGGTAAGGTCGAGATTCTCGTCGCGGACCCAGACCGGCAGGCCGGTCGTATCGGTCGGTTCCAGCAGTTCCAGCTGTTCCTGCTTGAGCGAGGCACGCTTGCCGCGCGGCGGCGGTGGACGTTTGGCTTCCGGTTCGAGCGGCGCGGCAGGGGCAAAGCCCGGCAGGTCGAACGTAGCGTTATCTTTTTTATCTCTCATCGGGGAAAAAACAAAAGCCCGGCTGTAGTAGTCGGGCTCCGGTAGCTTACTGGATTAATTGCGCGCAGTGTAACACAAACTGTTGCTGCAAAGCGCAACTCAGCGGAAGCTCAGCGCCCCCGTCAGATCGCCCGGCGGCGTGGCGTGGCGCGCGGCGAAGGCTTCGTTGCGGGTCTTCAGGCCTTCCAGCAGCGGCAGGTCGTGCAGGCGGGTGATGAAGCGCATGATCGAGGTGGTGTCGTAGAAGCTGTGATCGACGTGGCCTTTTTTCGCGAACGGCGAAATGACGATGGCCGGGATGCGCGAGCCCGGGCCCCAGCGGTCGCCCTTCGGCGGCGCCACGTGGTCCCACCAGCCGCCGTTTTCGTCGAAGGTGATCACCACCAGCATGTTCTTGAACTGCGGCGACTTCTTCAGGTGCTCGATGACGTTGGTGATGTGGGCGTCGCCGGCCTCGATGTCCGAGTAGCCGGCGTGCAGGTTCAGATTCCCCTGCGGCTTGTAGAAGGTTACGGCCGGCAGCTTGCCGGCCACCGCGTCGGCGATGAATTTATTGGAGATCGGGCTGTCGCCCAGGCCGCCATCGCGCAGATGTTCGGTGCGGGCGGCGGTGCCCGGCGCGAACTGCTTGAAGTAGTTGAACGGCTGGTGGTGGTACTGGAAGTTCGGCTTCTCGCCGCCACCGCGCGCATCCAGCGCCGCCTGCCACGCGCCGCCGTACCAGGCCCAGCTCACATTCTTCCGCGACAGCAGGTCGCCGATGGTGTCGTAGGTTTGCGGCGGCAGGGTGCCGGCGTCCTTCGGATCGGCATGCAGCGGATCGCCGTCGTAGGCCGGACGGATATAGCTAGGCTGGTAGGGCGGGGCCATGGTGTTAACCGCGTAGCCGTCCGGCGTGATGGCGCCGTTGTTGACGAAGTGCGGATGGCCGTCCAGCGCCGAAGCAGGGGAGTCCGGCGCGGTGGACAGGCGCATGCCGGTCGGGCCGTCGTCCAGCACCGCGATCTTCTTCCTGGCCGCGGTGTCCTTGGCGTTGAAGTACTCCGGCACGCGGCCGGTGATCAGGAACTGGTGGTTCAGGTAGGAGCCGCCGAAGGCCGCCATGAAGAAGTTATCGCACAGCGTGTACTGTTCGGCGATCTTCCACAGGCCCAGGTTCTTGCTGGTTTCGCCGTAGTAGCCCATCACCATGCCGCCGGTGTTGCCCCACGCGGCAAAGCCGTCGTTCTTGCCGCCGTTGATCTGCATCTGGTTCTGGTAGAACAAATGCCACAAGTCGCGCGTGATTACGCCTTCCGGCAGCGGCTTGCCTTCGGTGTCCACCAGCTTGAATGGGCCGTTCGGCAGGTTCTTGATGTCGTCTTCCTTGATCGCGTATTTTTTTCCGCCGATGTCCTGCGTGTTCGGCACCATGCCGCCCCAGATCTTCGGCAGCACCGGCAGCACCGAGCCGTCGCGGTCGCGCTGCTGGCAGGCGGCGGCCGGCGCGGCCGACAGCGGACTGGCGGTGCCGGGGAAGTTGGCGAACAGGTTGTTGAAGCTGCGGTTCTCCAGGTAGATCACCACCACGTTCTTGATGCTGGCCTTGATCTTGTCGTCGAGCGAGCCTTTGGCGGCAGTCTTGGCCGGCGCGGCTTCGGTCAGCGCCGGCAGGGAGGTTGCCAGACCGGCGGCGCCGGCCGCCTGGAAGATGCGGCGGCGCGAAGGGCTGACTGGTGCATCCTGCTGTTCTGCTGCGATTGTTTGATCCTTCACGCGCGACTCCCCGGCTAAGCTAAAACGATAATTGTGACAGCTTTGTGACCAATTGGGTATGCAACAGGTTTCAGTCCGTTTCGACAAACGGCCGGCAATCGACCGGGATATCGATCAGGAAGGTGGTGCCGCCGGCTGGCGAGCTGTCCACCGCGACGCTGCCGCCGTGGCTCTCGGCCACGCTCTTCACGAACGGCAGGCCCATGCCCCAGCCGCGCTTGTCCTTGGCGCCGCCTTCGCGCCACAGGTATTCGAAGATCTGTCCGTGATGTTCAGGCGCGATCGGATTGCCGCTGTTGTGCACCGACAGCAGCATGCGGCCGTGCGCTTCGTCGATCTTGATCTGCACGCCGTTGCCGTCGCCGTACTTGATGCCGTTGACGACCAGGTTTTCCAGCGCGCGGCGCAGCGAGTCTTCGCACCAGTAGCCGACCACCGAGGCGCCAACCACCGCGCATTGCGCATCGTCGCTGACGCTGGTGTCGCGGCACACGGTATTGGCCAGATCCAGCACGTCGAATTCGCTGAGATTCAGCGGCAGCTTTTCGCCGCGGTTGAAGCTCAACGCATCCAGCAGTTCCTCGATCATGGTGGCCAGTCGCTTGCCGTTGTCCAGTATTCTGCTGGCGATGAGCGGCGTGCGGTCCGGATTGGCGCCGAGCGACAGCACGTGCGCGGCACTGACGATCACCGACAGCGGATTGCGCATGTCATGCGACAGCGAGGCCGCCATCTTGTGGCGGAACGAGTCATGCATCGACGTGAACTTGCGGATCGACTCGCGCACCGCGGTGTCGATCGAGCTGTTGACGATGCCCCATTCGTCGCGCGTCAGGGTCACCCCTTGTTCATCGGCGACCTGCGAGAACGCGTCGCGGAACAACTGGTATTCGTGGACGATCTGTTCCGGCTCGTAGGACGTCATGCGGGCGCGCTCGTTGCCGTGGGCGGCGGCGATGTCGTTGTTGCTGGTCGCGTTGCTGCGCGGATGATTCGGCGTGAGCGCTTCCGCAATATTGTCGTAAAAGACAGGCAGGGTATTCAGCAGCGTGGGATGCAGGATGTGGCGTGCATCCTTGATCAGGCGGCGCACCTGGCTTTCCCATTCCGCAAAGACGGCATCGCGCATCGCGAGGACTTGCTTGGAGGTGGCCGACAAGCCGTTTGCGTTCATTTTTTGATCAGATGCCAGCATGCGCTGCCTTCCTCGAAATGGTGTGCGGAGAGTTGGACTGCAAAGACACGACAGCGGGCGAGGATGGGGACCGCAGCGGCTCATGATACGCCAAACCCCGGTATCGCGCACCTCCCAGAGCCGTTGATCTCATCATGCGTAGCCTGGATGTTTGAATATGCATTGCGCAAAATTAGCGCGACAAATCGAGGCTATCTTTTTTCCAGTTCTCTACCTTGAGGTTTTTAACGCGATTGAATTCTTGTGTGTTGTCCGTCACTAGCGTCAGTTGGCGTGCACGGGCATGTGCGGCAATGAGCAGATCGTTCGCGCCAATGATTTTTCCAGACGCTTCCAGCACGGCACGAATGTCGCCATATTCAACGTCTGCTGGCGTATCCAGCGATAGAACTGGAATCAGTTTGAGGAAAGCGGCCACCCTGGCCGTCAGTTTGGGCGATTTTTTCTTTTCGCAGCCGTAGCGCAACTCGGCTGCGACGATGATGCTGGTGAAGATCTCTTTAGGATCGATCTCTGCAAGACGGAGTGCAGCAGGTCCGCCTGGGCTTTGGATGACGTCACTGATGATATTCGTATCCAATAGATATCCGCTCAAAATATATCCTCCGATTGAGCGGGAAGGTCCTCAATGATTGGGAACGCATCGTCGGGCCCGAGTGGCGCCTCTTTCCTCCACTCGGCGAGCAATTCAGCGATGTTGCTTGGCCCGGTCACTGGCTCAATGATGAGTTTGTTGCCCTCTTGGTGGATCAGTACACGATCGCCTGGCAATTCAAACTCGACAGGAATCCGCACCGCCTGGCTGCGGTTGTTGCGAAAGAGCTTGGCTTCTTTGGGCTTGGACGGCTTCGATAAGATAGACATAGCGTCGCTCCTTTCGGTGTATATGCCATAATGTATATGCAAAAAATAAGCTTTGTCAACTCTCTGGCAGAGATTGGCTGCGCATGCCGTGAGCACGCGTCGGAAAACAAAAAAGCCGTTGATTCCTGAATAGAATCAACGGCTTGCGTATTTGGTTGCGGGGACAGGATTTGAACCTGTGACCTTCGGGTTATGAGCCCGACGAGCTGCCAGACTGCTCCACCCCGCGTCTGAGGCCATAATTATATACAAGCGCGATGAATTGCGCAAGGCCTTATATTTTGATGCTTATATGGCAGCCAGGCGCCACAGCGAGGTGACTTCGGCGGCGCGGGCGGCGTGCAACGGATCGCTGGCGTCGGCGGCGCGCGGATGCGTCGGGCGCACGTCGTGGCGGTCCAGTACCTTCAAGCCGGCGGCGGCGATCCATGCCAGCAGCTGCTCGCGCGGACGCAGGCCCAGGTGCTCGGCCAGGTCGGACAGAATCAGCCAGCCTTCGCCCCCCGGCGTCAGGTGCGCGGTCAGGCCGGAGAGGAAGCCGCGCAGCATGCGGCTGTCCGGATCGTAGACCGCGTATTCGATCGGCGAACTCGGACGCGCCGGCACCCATGGCGGATTGCACACCACCAGCGGCGCGCGGCCTTCCGGGAACAGGTCGGCGGCCACCAATTCGACTTTGTCGTCGAGGTTCAGCAGCGCCAGGTTCTCGCGGGCGCAGCGCAGCGCGCGCGGGTCCTGGTCGGTGCCGATCACGCGGGCGATGCCGCGTTTGGCCAGCACCGCCGACAGCACGCCGGTGCCGACGCCGATGTCGAACGCCAGCTTGACGCCGGAAGGCAGCGGCGCATCGGCCACCATCTGCACATACTCGCCGCGCACCGGCGAGAACACGCCGTAGTGCGGATGGATGCGCGCGCCCAGCGCCGGAATCTCGACGCCGGTGCGGCGCCATTCGTGCGCGCCGATCAGGCCAAGCAGCTCGCGCATCGAGGCGATGAACGGTTCTTCGTAGCGGCCGTAGGCTTCGTTGCAGGCCAGCTTGACTTCCGGCGCGCGGCGCAGCGGAATGCTGTAGTCCTCGCCGAAAGGAATCAGCAGCATGGCCAGCGTGCGGGCGCGTTGCGACTGCGCCTGGCGGTGCAGGTTGAACGCGTCGGTCGGCGTGGCGGGAATCTTGGCGGGCTTGTTCTTCTTGGCCGGCTTGCCTTTGTGGTCGGCACGGCGCGCCAGCGCCTGCAGCAGTTGGCGCGCGTTCTGGAAGTCGCCGCGCCACAGCAGAGCGGTGCCTTCGCAGGCCAGGCGGTAGGCGACATCGGCGTTGGTGCGGTCGTCGGCGATGACGACGCGCTTCGGCGGCGGCATGCCGGCTTCGGAGCGCCAGCGCGCGGAGCGTGGTTCGCCGTTTTCCTCCCAGTGGATTTGCTGTGGAATCGGAGCGGAGGAGGTTTGTTCAGGCATGTGGGGGCAATCGACAGGAAATAGGACGCGCTGCGCCAGGCGGCGCAGCGGAAAGTGTCGCTATTATACCGGTCGCCGGCCCGCGCTTACGTCGATGCGGTTTGGGCGGGCGCCGTGTCGCTTGCCGCAGCGGCTGCGGCGTCGCTGGCGGCTGGCGTGGTGGCCGGCGCTTCGATCGTGGCCGGGGTGTCGGTGGCGCTGGTTGCGGTCTTGGCCTTGTCGGCGGCGGTGGGCGCGCTGTAGGTGTTGACGTCCTTGCTGTCGACCAGGTTGAGCAGGCGCAGCGACAGGCCGCGCAGCGTGTTGTGGTCGATGCCGTCGTCGGTCTTGCTGTTGCTGTTGCCGCTGGAGCCCAGCGCGGTTTGCAGGTCGCGGCCGATCAGCTGGAACAGGTCCGCCAGCGTGCCGGGGAAATCGATGTTCGGCACCTGCAAGGTCGGCAGCGAGGCGGACGGCTTGTCGCTGCTGGACTGGTCCTGCGCCGGCTGGCTGGCGGCGTCGCTGCTTTGGCTGGCGGCGGCACTCAGTTCGGCGTTGTACTGGACTTCCACTTCAAAATCGAACTTGCGGCCGTCGGCGGTGGTGATGGTGCCTTTGCCGATGAAGTGCGAGCTGTCGGTCAGGCTGAAGCCCGCCGCGTCGCTGGTGCCGTTGGCGCCCTGGGTGTGCTGGTAGCCCACCGCCAGGCTGGAACTGGCTTCCAGGCTGGCCGAGTCGAAATCGATCGTCGCGCCCTTGGCGGCGTCGCCGAACAGCGCTTGCGTGAAGCTATTGACGAAACTCTGGGCGAAATCCACCGTGGCGTTGCCCATCGAGGCGACGCGGCTTTCCAGGTCCAGCGACTTGGCGGACTGGGTGGCAGGCGATGCGGCTTGCGTCTTTTGCAGAGCCGAGGTCTGGCTGTCGGTTTTCTGGTTGCCGGTATAGAGCGACGCCGGCAAGCGCGCACCCAGGTTGGAGATGATAGACATGGTGAATTCCGTGTTCGATATAACTTCTACAACTCTTTAACGGTATCCTAGATGAATACTTGAGGGTGCGGCGCGCAATTTAGTGGTGGTGGGTCCAGCCTTCCGGCGCGGCCAGGTAGGAAGCCACGGCGTCTTTCTGGCCGATGGCGTGGTGTTTCACTTCGCCGCAGGCGCAAATGCCCAGGTAAGGCTGGATGTGCGAGCAGGCCGAGACCTTTTGCAGGCGGGCTTGCACGGCTTTGGCGCATTTGACGCATTTGAAAGTGAGGGTGCGTGGTGCTTTTAACATGATTGCTCGATGACTTGAAAAGGCGAAGGCGGGATTTTATCACTCACGCATAAACATTCACCGAGGACGCCGCGGCCGGCGTGGCGCCATAGGCGTTGTCGGTTTTCTGTTTTGCCAATTCGGCGCGGGCCTGGCTTTCCATCTGCTGCGCCTGGGCCGCCACCGCGCGGTCGGCGTCCGACGGCGCGGCAGGCGCCAGCGCCGCAGCCTGGATGGTGCGGGCGCGTTCGATGGTTTCTTCCGGCGTGGCGCCGGGCGAGGTGTCGATATTGACCTCGCCGCCGATGGCGTAATTGACGCCGTTCGGGCCGCGCTCATAGGTGAAGGAGGCGCCGGAGGTGGCCAGTCCGCCCGCCGCCGCCATGTGGGCCGCCTCGTGCTGGCGCACTTCGAGGTCGCGCGATTTGAGCTTGTCGAGCACCGCCAGCGCTTCGGGCGAGAGCTGGGTCGACGCCGTGGCTGCCGGCGGCGCAGGGCGCGTCGCCGGGCTGATGGCGTAACTGGAGGTGATGGCGCCGATATTCATGGGATGAAAGGCCGCTGCCGTGCGTGTCCCTGAATGATAGCAAAAAAACAGCGCGGGATCGTCGCTAACGGGCCACAGTGGCCACCACGGTGTGCAGCAGGCGATTGACCCTGGCGCCCATTTCGTCGGAACCGTAGTCGCCGGCGGTGATCACCAGCGTCATGTCCAGTTCCGGCACGATGAAGATGCGCTGGCCGCCATTGCCGAAGGCGGCGTTCCAGGCGACGCGATGGTCCTTCCATGCCGCCGTGCCGGCCCACCACTGGTAGCCGTAGTGGATTTCGTCCGGCTGGTCGCCGGGGCTTTTGAAGCCGACGCTCAGGCGCGGCGTCAGCGAGGCGTCGATCCAGTCTTCCGCCACCATCTGGCGGCCGTTCCAGCGGCCGTGGTTCAGCATCAGCCGTCCCAGCTTGGCCATGTCGCGCGGCCGCAGGCGCAGGCCGGCGAACGAGGCGGGACGGCCGCGCAGATCGGTCACCCATTGCCATTGCGTGATGCCGAGTGGCGCGAACAACTCGGTATCGGCCACGTCCAGCCACGGTTTGCCGGCGACGCGGCTGACGATATCGGCCAGGATCAGCGTGCCGCCGCCGTTGTAGTTCCACACCGCGCCGGGCGCCGCTTCGATCGGGCGTTCCAGCACGTAGCGCACCGGATCGGATTTCCAGAACAGGCGCATCTCGTTGTTGGGCTGCGTGCCTTCGTCCCACTTCCAGCCGCCGCTCATGGTCAGCAGGTGTTCGAGGTTGATGGCGTCCAGCGCCGGCGAGCGCAGGTCTTTGTGTTCCGGGTAGTAGTCCAGCACCGGCGTGGTGAGGCCGGCGATTTTGCCCTGCTGTTTCTCGATGCCGATTAGCAGATCGATGATGCTCTTGCCGATGGAGCGGGCGTCGTGCAGCGTGTCCGGGCCGAAGTCGACGGTCGGCGCGAACGGCGGCCACACGCCCAGTCCGCGCGCGATCGATTTGTCCTTGCCGCTGCGGTACATCTCCGCCACCAGTTTGCCGTGGCGTTCGATGACGATGCTGTGGATGTTGTCCTTGCCTTGCGCGATGGCGGTCAGCGTCATGCAAAGCGTGGTGGGATTGAAGCCGCTGGCTTCGGGCGTGCTCAGTTCCCAGCCGTCGGTTTGCACGGTGGGCAGGGCGCAGGAGGCAGCGCTGGCCGACAAGGGAAACAGCAGGCAAAGGCTGAGGCTCAAGGCGCGCATGGCGTTCCTATTGAACGGTGATGGCGCTGCGGCCGCCGGCGGATGGCTGGACCAGGATCTTGGCCGAGATCCGCTCGGTCATTTCCTGCACGTGGGAGATGACGCCGACCTTGCGGCCCATCGCCTGCAGGCCGTCCAGCGCGTCCATGGCCACGCGCAGAGTGTCCGCATCCAGGCTGCCGAAGCCTTCGTCGATGAACAGCGATTCGACGCGCACGCGATTCGAGGACAGCGACGCCAGTCCCAGCGCCAGCGCCAGCGACACGAGGAACGATTCGCCGCCGGACAGCGAGTGCACCGAGCGCATTTCGCCGCCCATGTCCTGGTCGCGTACCAAGAGAGCCAGGGACGGATTGGCGTTGTTCTGGATACGCTCCAGTTGATAGCGGCGCGACAGGTGGTTCAGGTGCGCGTTGGCGTAGCCCAGCAGGACGTCCAGCGTGAATTGCTGGGCGTAGTTGCGGAAGCGTTTGCCGTCGGCGGAGCCGATCAGGTCATCCATGCGCGCCCAGCGCTGGGTGATGGCTTCCTGCGCTTCGATTTCGGCCAGCATGGATTGCGAGCGGTGGCGCTTGTCGTCGTCCTGCGCCAGCGCCAGTTGCAGGGCGGTGGCGTGGTCGTTGGCGGTTTTGCGTTCGGCCAGCAGGGCGTTGAGTGCCGCGGTGACGGCATCGATGGGCGAGTCCGCCGTCGCTGGCGCCTCGTCGGTCGCTGCGATGTCCTGCTGTGCGTCGTCGGACCACAGGTCGGCGGTCGCGGGCGCGGCGTCGTCGGCGTTGCCGGTGTCGGCAGGCGGAGGCGCGGCGTGGACGCGTGATGACGGCGCGGAGAGCTGATGCTGTTCGCGCTGGCGCTGGCGTTCCTGCAGCACGGTGTTAGCCTGGTCGGCGGCGCGCGCCAGCGCTTGCAGGGCGGCGCGTTCGGCGTCGATGTCGTCGAGGCTGAGGGCCAGCAGTTCACGCAATTGCGCCAGGTCTTGCAGGCCGGCGTCGGGCTGGCGCTGCTGGAATGCGGCCAGCCAGTCGGCCAGGCGCGCGGCGGCGGCCGTGGCGGATGCCTGCAGCGTTGCTAGGCGGTTGTTGGCCTGCGCGAGCGCTTCGTCGCAGCGTGTTTTGGCTTGCGCGGCCTGCTGCGCGGCGGTCTGGCTGGCGGCGTAGCGGGCCTTGGCGGCGTCGATCGCGGCTTGCAGCGCGGCTTCTACGTCGCGGATTTCCCTGCCTCCCCACATGGTCATGCGCTGTTCCTGGTTGGCCTTCAATCCGGTATCGGCTGCGGTGAAGGCGTCGCGGGCGGCGAGGGCGTCGTGGCCGGTGCGGGCCAGCGTTTCGTTCAGCGTTTTCAGTTCGGCTTCGAAGGCGGCGAGTGAGGCGGCGCGTTCATCGTAAGCTGCGCGCTGCGCCAGCCATTGCTTGCTTTCGGCCTGACGCGCTTCGTAGAACCGCGCCGGGCCGGACTTCCAGTCTTCCTTCCATTCTTCGCTCGGAATGTCGCCGCCGCTGAAGGCCGCATCCAGATCGGACAGCAGGGCGCTCAGTGCCAGCGCCACTTCGATGCGCTGGTCTTCCAGCGCCTTGTATTCGGTATTCGATTGCGCCAGCGCGGTCTTGGCGCCGGCAGCCACGGTTTGCAGGCGCGTGTGCTCGGCGGCGGCGCGCTCGTAGGCGGCTTGCGCCTGGTCGCGGGCGATGCGCGCCGCGTGCACTTCGCGCTCCTGCTGCTCGACGGCTTGCAGGCCTTTGTAGGCTTCGCCCATCTGCGCGGTGAACCATGCAGTGCGCCCGGTCTCCGCCGGCAGCGCCTTGACGTTGACGATGGCGTGTGCGGACCAGGCGACGGCTACGCGCTCCATTGCCTGCTGCACCGAACGCTGCTCGGCGGCCAGCACATTCAACTGGTCGGCGCTGGCTTGCGCGGTGGCGCGTTGCGCTGCCTGTTGATTGACGTTGGCTTCCATCTGCTGGCGGCTGCGGGCCACATCGCCTTGCAGTTCGCGCAGCATGGTTTGCAGGCTGTCGTCGTTGTGGCGGTATGGGTGATCCTTGGCGCCACAGACCGGGCAGGGCGTGTCGTCTTCCAGCGTCTGGCGCAGCGATTCGACGCTGGCGGCGGTGGCGGCTTCCGCCAGCTTGAGCGAGCGTTCGGCCTGCGCGAAGGTTGCCAGAATGGCGATGCCTTCCTGCTGTGCGGCGGTCAGCTGCGCTTCGGCGGCAGTCATGGCCTGGCGCAGCTGGACCGATTGGGCTTCGATCTGGGCGTGGCGCGTCTGGCGCGATTCCAGGTCCAGCCAGATTTTCTCCGCACCGGCCAGCAGGTCGCGGTGCTGCTCCCAGCTGGTGCGCGAGGCCTGCAACTGCTCGACCGAATAGGCAGCCAGGTTTTGCGCGGCCTGTTGGCGCTGGAGGTCCAACGCTTGCAGCGCTTCGACGGCGCCGGCCAGCTTGGTGCTGGCGTCGGCTTCCTCGTCGCGGTGCATCTGTGCGTTGCGCTGCACGCGCGACAGACCGGCGTGCAGGCGTTCGGCAATCGCCGCCTGCTGGCCGGCCTGAACGAACAACACGTCCCAGCGCTCCCATTGCTGCGCCAGCGCTTTCCAATGCTTGTGCTGCTCCAGCCACGTGACACCGGCCTGCTGCTGCGCGGCCAGGCGCGCGTGCTCGCTCTGGCGCGATTGCAGCGCGGCTTTGGCGGCGGCGTCGGCATGCTCGGCTTTTTCGCAGGCGGCTGCGGCCTGGCGCCAGGCCGGCAGCATCGCTTCGATGCGGGCGTCCAGCGCCTTGGCCTGGTCCAGCTGTGGCGCGGCCGCGCGCTGCGCGGCTTCGGCTTCCTGCTGGCCGGTGGCTACCTGTTGCTGCGCGGCGTAGGCCTGTTCCAGCGCCAGCGCGGCCTGCTGCGCATGCTGCGCGCTGGCGACAATGGCTTCCTGCGTGGCGGCGATGTCGGCGTCGATGCGGCGGATGTCTTCCGCCAGCGGGCGTGCCTGCTGTACCGCGTCGATGCGCGCCAGGGCGGTGTGGCGTGGCGCGGCGGCTTGCACCGCCGCCAGCGCGGTGACGCTGGCCTGCTGCGCCGCCTGTTCTTCCTGCGCCAGTTTCTCGGCTTGCTGATGCCAGCGCAATTCCTGTTCCAGTTCCGTCTTCTGCTGGTCCAGCGCTTGCAGGGCAATGCCGGCGTCGTTGCTCTTGGATGTGAGTTCCGCGCGCTCGTCGGTGCTCAGCGGCTTCTGGTCGGCCAGGCGCAGATTCAGTTTTTGCAGCGCCGCCTGTTCCAGCTTGTTGCGTTCAAAGGCGCGGATCGAGATTTCAGAGTAGACGGTGCTGCCGGTCAGCGTTTCCAGCAGTTCGCCGCGTTCGTTGTCCTCGGCTTTCAGGAAGGCCGAAAACTCGTTCTGCGCCAGCAGCACGGCGCGCGTGAACTGTTCGAACGACAGGCCGATGCGTTTCTCGATTTCCGCCTTGACCTCGGTCTTGGTGCCGCCGATGGCCTGCAGGGCCGGCAGCAGATGCAGCGACATGGTGGTCGGCTGCAGGGCGCCTTCGGCCTTGGTGCGGGCGCGGCGCACGTTCCAGCGCGCGCGGTAGGAGGCGCCGTCGCTGCCGACGAAGTCCACTTCCGCATAGCCTTCCGCCGTGCCGCGGCGCAGCAGGTTGCGCGGGTCTTGCGTGGACACGGTTTCGTTGCCGACGTCGGCCAGGTAGTTGCGGCCGACCACGCGCAGCAGACGCGGGGTGGCGTCGTACAAGGCCAGGCACAGCGCGTCCAGCAAGGTGCTCTTGCCGGCGCCGGTCGGGCCGCTGATGGCGAACAGGCCGGTGGAGGCCAATGGCTCGGCCTCGAAATTGACGCTGAATTCGTCGGCCAGCGAGGCCAGGTTCTTGCCGCTGATTTTCAGGATTCTCATGGCAGCATCAACTCCGCGAAGGCGCTCAGTTGATCGGCCGGCGCTTCGTTGCCGAAGCGCTGCGCATATAGCTGCCGGAAGATGTCGTCGGGCCTCAGCTTTTCCAGCTGGTCCAGCGTCATCACTTCCTTGTCGATGGACGAGGCGCGGGCGGCGGTCGAAGTTTCGATTTTCGCCAGCCGCACAGGCTTGCCGTCCAGCGCCGCTTCGATGCGCGCGCGCAGGCCGGGTTCCGGCTGCTCCAGCAATACGCGTACTTCCAGATACGGTTGCTGCTCGGGCGGCGTGTCCGGCGGCGCCAGCTCGGCCAGTTCTTCCAGCACCTGTGTCAGCGGCGCCGGCTTGGACGGCACGCGCAGCAGCTCCACCGCGCGCGGCACAGGCACCGGCGCGATTTCGCGCACCACAGCGCCTTCCAGGTCGATGCGCAGGATCTGATGCGCGTAATTCACCTCGGCGAAGGACAGCGGCAGCGGACTGCCGGCGTAGCGGATATGTTCCTGCTTGCCGACGTTCTGCGCCAGATGCAAATGCCCCAGCGCGGCGTAGGCGATGGCAGGATCGAATATCCCGGCCGGCAGCATCTCGGTGCCGCCGATGACGATGCGGCGCTCGGAATCGTTGGACATCTGGCCGTCCACCATGTGGCAGTGGCCCATGGCGATGATTGCCTGGCCGTCCTGGCGCTTGCTCTGCGCCAGTTCGAACGCCTGGCGGTAGAGCAGGGCGATGCCGGCCAGGTAGGGATCGGCGCCTTCCTGAAGCTCGCCGCGCGGCACGTCGCCGGGACGCAGGAAGGGCACCACCAGGCACCACGCCTCGACCGCGCCGCTGCGGCCGGTCAGCGGCAGCACCAGCGATTCGATGTCGATCTCGCCCTCCGCATTGCGCTGCACGGCGCCGATCACGCGGGTGCCGTGCGCTTCCAGCAGCGGACCTGGTGCATCGAGCCGGCCCGGCGAATCGTGGTTGCCGGCGATGATGATCAGGTTCAGATGCGGCGCGCGCTCCTTGGCCTGCCGCAGGAAGCGGTACAGCTGCTTCTGCGTCGCGGACGACGGATTGGCGTTATCGTAGACATCACCGGCGATCAGCAGCGCGTCGGCCTGTTCGGCGACGATGGCGTCCAGAAGCCAGTCGAGGAAGCGCTGGTGTTCATAATGACGCTCGAAATTATGCAGGGATTGGCCGAGATGCCAGTCGGAGGTGTGCAGCAGACGCATGAAAAAATGTGATCAAACAGCCGGAAAGCGCTCAATATAGCGCAAGCCGGCCGCACCCGGTTTGATTTATGCCGCGTTGCTTGCCGGTGGCGGGATCACCTGGCCGGCGCGGAAGGTGTTGCGGCCCGCCTGTTTGGCCTCGTACAGCAGGATGTCGGCGCGGTTCAGCAGCTCGGCGGGGCTGACGTCTTCGTCGCGGTAGTAGGTCAGGCCGATGCTGGTCGAGATCGACACCACCGTGCCATCGAGGTCGAAATCGGCCTGCATGGCGGCGACGATCTTGGCCGCCAGCGCGGCCGCGTCGTCGATGCGGTGAATGCGCTCCATGATGATGGTGAACTCGTCGCCGCCCAGCCGGGCGATGGTGTCGCTGGCGCGCATGGTGTGCGTCAGCCGCGCCGAGAAGGCCTTCAGCAGGGCGTCGCCGACGGCGTGGCCGAAGGTGTCGTTGACCGGCTTGAAGCGGTCGATATCCATGTACATCACCGCCATCAGGTTGCCGTTTTCGCGGCTGTTGGCCATGGAGTCGTGCAGCTTTTGCAGGAAGCCGGCGCGGTTGGTCAGGCCGGTCAGGGCGTCGACCTGCGACAGCCGCAGCAGGCGCTGCTTCTCGCGCTTCTGCACCGTGACGTCCTGGCGCATGACGTGGAAGCCGATCACGCCGACGCCGTCTTCGTCCATCTGCGGAATGTAGACCACTTCGTAGGTGCGCTCGATGGTGTCGCTGGTATCGTCTTCCTCGAAGGTCAGGGTTTCGCCCTGCAGTGCGCGCAGCACATAGGGTTCGAGGAAGGCGTAGCGCTCCGCGCCCATGGTGTCGCGAACGCTGCGGCCCAGCACCGTGGGGCCGGTGCGGTTGAATTCGCGCTCGTAGGCGACGTTGTGGAAGCGGTAGACCTGCTCGGCGTCGATATAGGCCACCATGGCCGGCAGCGTGTCGGCGATGGTGCGCAGGCGCGATTCGCTCTCGCGCAGCGCCATCACGGATTTGCGGATGTGGGTGATGTCGTCCACCGTGCCGACGTAGCCGTAGACATTGCCGTCGACGACCATGGCGGCGATCTTGAACGACACCCAGATGATCTTGCCGTCCGGGTGGACGCAGCGCAGCGTGTCCTGGAACGGCGCGCGGGTGCGGGCCATGTGGTTGAGCGCCGACTTGAGCACCGCGCGGTCGGCCGGGTGGACCGCGCGCATCCAGGCGTCGCCCAGCGCCTCGTCGCGCGTCAGGCCGGTGATGGTTTCGAAGGTGCGGTTGACGTAGGTGCAGTGGCCGGTGGCGTCGGCGCGCAGCAGGCCGAGGGGCGAGGCGTCGTTGACGGCGGCGAGTTCGGCCTGGTTCTTGCGCGCCGCCAGTTCGGTTTCCTTGCGCGAGGTGATGTCGCGCACGTTGACCGCGACGCCGTCGGTGATCGGCACGATCTGGTGGTGCAGCCAGTGGACGGCTGCGTTGGGCAGGAAATCGACCGCGTATTCCTCTTCCAGCGGCTGGCGGCTTTCCAGCACGTGGCGGTATTTTTCGACGAAGCCCTTGGAGTGCAGCGCCGGCATGACCTCGACCAGGCGCTTGTCCTTGATGTCGGCGCTGCGGTAGCCCATCAGCTGGGCGCCGCGCTCATTCAGGTCGGCGATGGTGAAGTCGAGGATCTCGCGCCGCGCGCCGCGCATGCGGCAGGCCTTGAACAGAAACACCGCATCGAGGCTGGCGTCGGCGGCGGCGCGCAGCATCAGTTGCGCCTCGATCACCATGCTGGCGCTGCGGCGCAGGCGGTGCGCCTGCTGCACCAGCAGATAGACGAACAGCAGCACCAGCGCCGAGGCGACGGTGGCGGCGCCGTAATACATATTGCGGCGGCTGTAGAAGCGCGTCATGGCCGTGGCGGTCGGATTGCCGACCACCGCCGTCAGCAGATAGCGCGGCATTTCGGCATAGCCGTAGACGCGGTCGATGGCGTCGAACGGGCGCTTGAGCAGGAATTCCTCCGACGGCTGCGGCACGCTGACCTGGGCCACGCGGAAGTCGATGCTGTCGCTGATGATGATCTGGTCGTCGATGCGGGCGGCCGACATGCCGTTCTCGCGGCTGATCAGCATCACCGCACCGCCGGTGTCGACGTTCAGGCGGTCGTAGTCCTCGACGAAATAGGCCGGATCGATCATCACCATGATGACGCCGGCGAAGCTGCCGTTGGCGTGGTTCAGCCGGCGCGAGATCTGGATCTGCCATTTCTTGGTGCGGCTGTCGATCACCGGCGTGGCCACCAGCGAGACGTCGGCCGGATTGCTGGCGTGGTTCTTGAACACCGTCTCGTGCTTCTGGTCCGGCGTGAAGTAGCCGTTCATGCTGTCGACGACGCGGCCGTTCTGGTCCAGGATGGCCATCGGCAGATCGAGCTTGGTCGGCAGCAGCGAATCGAGCAGGCCGTTCTTGCGGGTGAATTCGGGCAGCCGCAGCGCGCCGTCGGTTTCCTCGTATTTGAGCTTGAACAGCTGGGTGGCGTGATCGAGCTGGCGCAGCAGGTGGTTGGTGTGTTCGGCCAGGGTGTGCGCCAGCGACTGGCTGTGCAGCACGGCCTCGTAGCGGGCGGTCTGCTGTTCCTGCCGCACCTGGTAGGTGACGGAAGCCCAGGTAAAGATCAGCAGCGCCGCACCGAAGGCGGGCAGCAGTATCGCGCGGTACAAACGACGGAAAAAATCCAGCATCTGGCAGCAGTCCTTTCGGTGGGCCGAAGTGTTTGCGGTTATTCTGCACGGAAATATCGCTTTTGGCGTGAAAGCTGTGAAAAAAAACATATTCCGTTCACAGGCAATGTTGATTTCTTTATTAGAATAGCGGTCATGACTGAACCGATATTGAGCTTGTCCGCCGCGCGGGCGCTGCATCTGGCGGCGCAAGGGCTGTTGCAGCCGCGCCGCCGCAAGGCGCGCCAGGCCGACCTGCTGGCGGCGATCCGGCAAATGGGCGTGCTGCAGATCGATACCATTCATGTGGTGGCGCGCAGCCCCTACCTGGTGCTGTGGAGCCGCCTGGGCGACTATCCGCAGCCCTGGCTGGAGCAGGCGCTGGCCGCCGGCGAACTGTTTGAATACTGGGCGCACGAGGCCTGCTTCGTGCCGGTCGAGGACTACGGCCTGTATCGGCACCGCATGCTGGACCCGGAGGCCATGGGCTGGAAGTACTCGGCCACCTGGATGCGGGAGCGCCGCGCCGAGGTGGAAGCGGTGCTGGAACATATCCGCGCCAACGGCCCGACCCGTTCCTCCGACTTCGAGCGCACCGACGGCCAAGGCGGCGGCTGGTGGAGCTGGAAGCCGGAAAAGCGCTCGCTGGAAGTGCTGTTCACCACCGGCGCGCTGATGATCGCCGCGCGCCACAACTTCCAGCGCATCTACGACCTGGCCGAACGCGTGCTGCCGGATTGGGACGACAGCCAACTGCCGCCCATGGACGAGGTGCGCCGCGAGCTGGTGCTCAAGGCCGTGAAAGCCATGGGCTGCGCGCGCGCGCCGTGGATCAGCGACTACTTCCGCACCAAGCCGCCGCGCCTCGATCCGGAAACGCTGGTGGCGCAGGGCGCCTTGCTGCGCGCCTGGGTCGAGGACTGGGACGATCCGGTCTACGTCCATCCCGACCACGCCGAACTGCTGGACAGCGCCGCCGCCGGCACGCTGGCGCCGACGCTGACCACCATCCTGTCGCCGTTCGACCCGGTGGTGTGGGACCGCCGCCGCGCGCTGGAACTTTTCAATTTCGACTACCGGCTGGAATGCTATACGCCGGCCGACAAGCGCAAATACGGCTACTTCACGTTGCCCATCCTGCGTCGCGGCGTGCTGGCCGGCCGGGTCGACGCCAAGGCCCACCGGCGCGACGGCGTGTTCGAACTGAAGTCGCTGATACTGGAGCCGGGCGCGCGCATCAGCGACCGCTTCACGCGCGACATCGCCGCCGCGCTGCAACGGCTGGCCAACTGGCACGCCTGCCCGCGGATCCAGATCACCCAAGCCACGCCCGCCGCTTTCGGCGCGCAGCTGCAGGCCGCGCTGGACGCGGCCGAACCGACAAAGGAAGCCGCATGACCTTGCCCGCCGCCCCCGCCAGCCTGCTGGCCGCCGACGGCCAGCCGCTGTTTGGACGCTACGCCGGCCAGGTCGGCAATATCGACTGGAGCCAGCTGGCGCGGCCGTTTTCGCGCAGCCCGCTGTGGCGGCGCTTCCACCACAAGCGCTGGCATTACGTGGCGCTGTGCACCGAGGAAGTGTTCTGCGCGGTCGCCATCGTCGATCTGGGCTGGATCAGCACCGCCTTCGCCTACGCCTTCGACCGCAAGGACGGCGACATGCTGGCCAACTTCTCGCAGGACGGCCTGCCGCTGGTGTCGGCGCGGCTGGCCAACCATGCGGGCGAGTCGAGCCGCTTCCAGCGCGGCGGCAGCCATATCGCCATCGAGACCAACGGCGACGGCAGCTATGCGCTGACGCTGCGCTGCGACTACCTGGAAATCGACGCCGCCTTCGGCCCGTCGCCGTCGCCGCTGCTGCTGGCCACCGGGCCGATCGACAAAGGCTCGGTGCACGCGACGCAGAAATCGTCGGCCATGCCGCTGCGCGGCGAGGTGCGCACCTGGCGCGACGAATTCAAGCTCGATGGCGGCGTCGCCAGCTTCGATTATTCCAACGGCCTGCTGGCGCGGAACACCGCCTGGCGCTGGGCCTCGGCGCACAATATGGAGCTGGGCTTCAACCTGCAGGCCGGCTATTTCGGCGGCCACGAAAACGCGCTGTGGCTGGACGGCGACCTGATCGCGCTGGCGCCGGCCCACTTCCTGTACGATAAAAAGGACGCGCTGTCGCCGTGGCACATCTTCACCGAAGACGATATGCTGGACCTGATCTTCACGCCGGACGGCGCGCGCCGCGACGACAAGAAGATGATGGTGGCGGCCAGCCGCTATTTGCAGCCGGTCGGCACCTTCAGCGGCTGGGTGCGCGCGGCGCCGGACCAGCCGAAACGCATGGTCACGCAGCTGATGGGCGTGACCGAAGACCATTCATCCCGCTGGTAGCCTGACATGAGCATCCGCAATCTCGATCGTCTGTTCCAACCGCGTTCCGTGGCCGTGATCGGCGCGTCGGACAATCCGCAGCGCATCGGCACGCGGGTGCTGGCCAACCTGCTGGAGGGCGATTTCACGCACAACGGCGGCAAGGTGTGGCCGGTCAATCCCAAGCACCAGAAGCTGCATGGCCTGCAAAGCTACGCCCGCGTCGGCGCGCTGCCGGCGGCGCCGGACCTGGCCGTGATCTGCACGCCGCCGGCCACCGTGCCGGGCCTGATCGGTGAATTGGGCGCGGCCGGCTGCAAGGCCGCCATCGTCATGACGGCCGATCCCGGCCACACCGGCGGCCGCTATCTGCACCAGCCGATGCTGGAGGCGGCGCGGCCCTACCTGCTGCGCATCCTCGGCTCCGGCAGCGCCGGGCTGCAATCGCCGGCGCTGGGCCTGAATCCCAGCTTCACGCAGATGGCGGCGGGGAAGGGCAAGCTGGGTTTCGTGTCGCAGTCCGGCGCGCTGGCGACAGCGGTGCTGGACTGGGCCGGCCAGCGCGGCATCGGCTTCTCGCGCTTCGTGGCGATGGGCGACGGCGTCGACGTGGACTTCGGCGACATGCTGGACTACCTGGCGGCCGACGGCGAGACGGAGGCGATCCTGCTGTGCATCGAGCGCGTGAGCAGCGCGCGCAAGTTCATGTCGGCCGGCCGGCTGGCGGCGCGCGGCAAGCCGGTCATCGTGCTGAAGGTGGGGCGCGATCCGGCGCCCGGCGCCGACCTGGTGTTCGACGCCGCCATCCGCCGCGCCGGCATGCTGCGCGTGTACTCCACTGAAGATTTGTTCGACGCCGTCGAAACGCTGGCGCGCCAACGACCGCAGCGCGGCGAGCGGTTGGCGGTGCTGACCAACGGCGGCGGCCTGGGCCTGATCGCCGCCGACGCGCTGGCCTGCAGCGGCGCCCAACTGGCGGCGCTGTCGCCCGAAACCTTGAAGCGGCTGGCGCAGGCCGGCGCGCCGCCAACCAATCCGGTCGACTTCCTGGCCGACGCGCAGGTCGAGCGTTACACCGGCGCGGTGCAGGCGCTGTTGCAGGAGCCGCAGGCCGACGCGCTGCTGTTCCTGCACGCGCCCACCGCCATGGTGGCCAGCGATCTGATCGCCCACGCGGTGGCGCCGCTGATGCAGGCGGCCGGCAAGAACGTGCTGTCCTGCTGGCTGGGCGGCGGCTCGGTGGCCAAGGCGCGCCAGGTGTTCGCGGAAGCCGGCCTGCCGACCTACGACACGCCGGAAAAAGCTGTCAACGGCTTCCTGCAAATCGCCCAGTACCGCCGCAACCAGGAACTGCTGATGGAAGTGCCGGTCGGGGTGCCGACCACCGGCGCCGGCGAGCGCTCGGCGGCGCGCGCGCTGGTGCAGGCGGCGCTGCACGCGGGCCGCAGTGAGCTGTCGGATGCCGACGCGCGTTCGCTGATGGCGGCCTACGGCATCGCGCTGGCCATGCCGCAGCAGGCGGCGCTGACCGGCGCCACGCTGGCGGCGGCGCGCATCCAGATCAGCCACGACCCGGTGTTCGGGCCGGTGGTGTTCTTCGGCCAGGGCGGCATCGCGGCCGACGTGGCGGCCGACCGCGCCGCCGGCCTGCCGCCCTTGAATATGGCGCTGGCGCGCGACATGGTCAGCCGCACCCGCGTCTCGCGCCTGCTGGCGCAGGGCCAGACGCCGGCCGACGCCGAGGCGCTGATCCGCACCCTGGTGCAGGTGGCCGACATGGTGGCCGACCTGCCGGAGCTGACCGAGCTCGATCTGAATCCGCTGCTGGCGATCGGCGGCAGCGCCGTGGCGCTGGGCGCGCGCATGCACCTGGCCAAGGCGCGCGGGCGGCGCGCGGAACTGGCGATCCGGCCCTATCCGCAGGAACTGGAAGAGCGGGTGGACTGGAACGGCGGGCAAATCCTGCTGCGGCCGATCAAGCCGGAGGACGGCGCCCAGCACCAGCAGTTCTTCAGCGCGCTGGCGACCGACGATGTGCGCCTGCGCTTCTTCTCCGCCATGCGCGAACTGCCGCCGGCGCAGCTGGCGCGGCTGACGCAAATCGACTACGACCGCGCCATGGCCTTCATCGCCACCCGGCCGAACGCCAGCGGCCAGCCGGAAACGCTGGGCGTGGTGCGCGCCGTGCTGGACCCGGACAACCAGTCGGCCGAGTTCGCCATCATCGTGCGTTCCGATTTGAAAGGGAAAGGACTCGGCTACATCCTGTTCCAGAAACTGGTCGATTATTTCCGCGCCCGGGGCACGCGCGAAATCGTCGGCGACGCCTTGTCGGAGAACGGCGGCGTGCAAAAGCTGATCCGTCATTTCGGCGGCGTGGTATTGCCGCATCCGGAAGCAGGAATGGTGCGGCTGCAACTGCCTTTGCGATAGCATTCGCCGCACGGTTGAGATATATTGGGGGCATTAGCGTCATAAAAAAGCGCAGGGCGGGTTTGTGCTAGCTCAAAGCGCGGTTGTCGGGAAACTTTACACTTTTACTTCCGCTACATCGCCCTGGGAGTCAGAATGTTAACCGCCACATACACCTTGGTAGCACTATCGGTCGAGCAATCGAGCGTTCGTCTCAGTCTGCTATCGTTTCAAAAGTATGTGCGCACCACGCTCATGCAACAGAACAGCATGACACTGTCGCAGCTGGAATACGCTTGCGAAAACCTCAATACCCTGTATCAAGCCTGCCATTGGCGCAAGACCGAGATGTATCTGATTCCGGCGCTGCGCGACGCCACCGAGCGCGCCGATCAGCTGCTGGAAGAACTCAACCGCCTGAACCAGTCCGCGCTGGTGTCGATCCGCGTGCTGCAAGACAAGCTGGGCTCGCTGGCCGACGTCCGCGACGAGCAGGTCAGCGAAGTGTGCGACAGCATCGACGCCTTTTGCGCGACGCTGCTGAAGCGGCTGGAAAAGGAGGAGCAGGAATTGTTCGCGCTGGCGCGCAACGCCATTGCCGGCGAAACCTGGTTCTCGATCGCCAACCAGTTGATGATGCACGACAAGCATCTGGATGAAATGAAGCGTTCCGGCCTGCCGCCGGCCGAAGCCGCCCAAGTGGCGGCGCGGCGCCGGGCGCTGCCGGGCGGGGAAGTGGATGACGGCCAGATTTCCATCCCCGGCCTGCAGGTATTGCCGATTGTTAGCCTCGACGACGCCCCGGCGGCGGCGGCGCCAAGGCCCGCGCGGTCCACGCCGCGTGATGATGCACTCATGAAATAACCGCCCCCGTAGCGCACTAGCAGGGCAAATTTCCCCTGCACTGCTATGATGGTGGTTTTAGCCATCACCATAGCGCACCATGTTTGATTTCCTCTTTAAGCGTGCGACCGAAGCCTCGGCCGTTCCCACAGCATCCGCGGCGACGCCGGAGCAGGACGCGGCGACCGCCGCTGCCGCCAGCCGCCGTGACGAACAGACGCAGCGCGCCGCCGCGCTGAATGGCAATGAAGCGGCCGCGGTCGCATTAATCCTGGAGAGTGAATTTGCCGGCGTGCGCCTCAGCGCGGCCGAGCACGTGCAGTCGCAGCCGGCGCTGGAGCAGGTGCTGCACGCGGTGCGCAACACCGACCGCCGCGTCGCCAAGCTGATGCAGGGGCGGCTGGACGCCATCCGCTACCGCCAGGCCGAGCAGCAAAAAGCCCAGGCCTGCCTGGAGCACGCGCAGCGCCTGTTGCAAGACGAGAAACTGACGCCGAACCAGGTGGCCGAGCTGGACCGCCAGTGGCTGGTCGTTGCCGAAGTGCCAACGCTGACCGAGGCCTTCGCCGGCGCCCGCGCCGCCCTGGCCGCGCGGCTGGAAGCGCAGGTCAACCTGCAACGCCGCATCATCGACGCGCTGGCCGCCGTGCGCAAGCTGCCGGACAGCGGCCTGCCGACCGACGAAGCGCTGCAGGCGCTGGAACGCCACGCCGCCGATCAAACTGAATACCAGCAGGCGCCGGAACACAGCGCCTTGCCGCGCCACCTGTTGAGCGATTACGCCCAGGCGCTGGAACAGGCCCGCGCCGCGCTGACCGCCCCGCCGAAGCCGGCTGCCCCGGCCGCCGTGCCCGCGCCAGCCAAGCCGGCGCCGTCCGCCGCGCCTACGTCCGCCGGTTCGCCCGAGGCGCCGCAGGAGGTCGCCGCCGACACCGCGTCCGCCAAGCCGCCAAAGCAAGCCAAGCCGGCGCCCAAGGAAACCGACAAGAAATTCCTGGAAACCATGGACGCCCTGGAAGCCGCGCTTGAGCAAGGCCAGCTGCACGCCGCCGCCGAGCACGACAAATGGCTGCGCGAGCACAAAACCCGCCTCAGCCCGGCGCAAACCGAACACCTGAACCACGTCCGCGCCGAACTGAAGCGACTGGGCGACTGGGCCCGCTGGGGCGGCAACATCTCGCGCGAGGAACTGGTCAAGGCCGTGGAAGAACTGCCGGCCCAGAAGCTGGCGATGAGCGAACTGGCCAAGAAAGTCGGCAGCATGCGCGACCGCTGGAAGCAGCTGGACGCCGTTTCCGGCCACGCGCCGAAAAGCCTGTGGGAGCGCTTCGACGCCGCCTGCACCAGCGCCTACGCCCCGGCCGCCGCCCACTTCAAGCAGCTGGCCGACGAACGCCACGCCAACGCCGCCAAGGCCGAGGCGCTGATTTCCGAAACCCGCGCGCTGGGCGAATCGGCCGCTGCCGAGGGCGCCGACCTGAAAAACGTGGCCGCCGCCGGCCAGCGCCTGCGCCAGATGTGGACCCGCCTGGGCACCATCGACCGCAAGGAAAAGCGCAAGCTCGACCACACCTTCGACAAGGTGCTGGCGCACATGCTGGCGCCGCTGTCCGAGCAGCGCAAGGTGGAGGCCGCCAAGCGCGAGGAATTGATCACCGAAGCCGAAGCGCTGGAGCCGTCCGACCGTCACACGCTGGACAAGCTGCGTCGCCTGCAGGAGCGCTGGCAGGAGCAGGCCAAGGCGCTGCCGCTGGAACGCAAGGTGGAGCAGGCGCTGTGGCAGCGTTTCCGTAGCGCATGCGACGCCATTTTCGCCAAGCGCAAGGAAACCGCCCACGCCGCCGACCACGAACGCAAGGCGCATCTGCATGCGCGCGAGGCGATCTGCAAGGAACTGGAAGACGCGACCTTCAGCGGCGAGGACAAGGCCCAGCTGGCCGCTATTGCCAAGGCGCTGAAGGATGCGGCGACGGCCTGGAACGCCGCCGGCACCGTGCCGCGCGCCGCCGAAGCCCGCATCAACCAGCGTTATCACAACGCGGTCGGCAAGGTGCAGGCGCAGGCGGACGCGATCAAGCGCCGCGCCGGCGCCGCCCAGGCCAACGCGCTGCGCGACAAACTGCGCCTGGCGCAAGGGCTGGAAGCGGCCATTGCCGGCCCGGATGCCATCGATGTTGCGGATTGGCAAGCCAAATGGACGGCGCTGCCGTCGCTGGGCAACGATTACGAGCGCGCGCTGCAAGGCCGTTTCAACGCCGCCGTGTCGGCCGTCGACGGCCGGCGCGCCGCCTACGCCCAGGAGCTGGAGCGCAACCGCGCCAGGCTGCTGGACGAAGTGCTGCGCCTGGAAATCGTGGCCGGCGTCGACAGCGGCGCCGAGTTCGCCCGCGAGCGGTTGAAGATGCAGGTGGAAGTGCTGCAATCGTCGCTGAAATCCGGCCAGAAGCCGCAGTCGGCCACCGCTGCCTACCTGCAACTGTGCGCGATGCCGGCCCTGGCCGACGCCCGTACGGCCAGTCGCATCGAGCAACTGTTGCGCCGCATCGGCGCCGCGGAGCGCGCATGAGCTTGAGCGAAGTCCGCATCCAGACCGAGGATTTCGACCTGTCCACGGAAGTTGCCCGGCTGCGCGCGGATTATCCCAAAGTAGGGGGCGTGGTCACCTTCGTCGGCACGGTGCGCGATCTGAACGAAGGCGCTACTGTGTCGGAGATGGAGCTGGAGCACTATCCGGGCATGACCGAACAGGCGATCAGTGACATTATTGACAAGGCCAAACAGCGCTGGCCGATTTTCAGCGCGCTGGTGATACATCGCGTCGGCCCGCTCAAGCCGAAGGAGCAGATCGTGCTGGTGGCGGTGACGTCCGCGCACCGGGGCGAGGCCTTTGCCGCCAGCGAGTTCATCATCGATTACCTGAAGACCGAAGCGCCGTTCTGGAAGAAGGAGCAGACGCCGGAGGGCGCACGCTGGGTGGATGCCCGCGTCAGCGACGACCAGGCGCTTAACAAATGGTTGTAGCTGCTCCTTGAAAAGCTATCGCTGATCCCTATGTTAGCGATAGTTAAATATATCGGAGCAACACCATGCGTCACGACAAACTCACCACCAAACTCCAGGAAGCCCTGTCGGACTCGCAGAGTCTGGCCGTGGGCAATGACAATCAATACATCGAACCGCTGCACCTGCTGACGGCCCTGCTGAACCAGGACGACGGCGGTGCGCGTTCGCTGCTGCAACGCGCCGGCGTCAACGTCGGCGGCCTGACCAAGGCGCTGACGGCCGCGCTGGAACGCCTGCCGAAAGTGTCCGGCACCGGTGGCAATGTGCAAGCCAGCCGCGAGCTGGGCGCCGTGCTCAACCTCGCCGACAAGGAAGCGCAGAAGCGCGTCGACCAGTTCATCACCAGCGAAATGGTGCTGCTGGCGCTGACCGAGGACAAGTCCGACGCCGGCACGCTGGCGCGCGAAAATGGCCTGAGCCGCAAATCGCTGGAAGCCGCCATCGACACCCTGCGCGGCGGCGCCAAGGTGGATTCGCAAGAGGCCGAAGGCCAGCGCGAAGCCCTGAAAAAATACACCCTCGACCTGACCGAGCGCGCCCGCCTGGGCAAGCTCGACCCTGTGATCGGCCGCGACGATGAAATCCGCCGCGCCATCCAGGTGCTGCAACGCCGTTCCAAGAACAATCCGGTGCTGATCGGCGAACCTGGCGTGGGTAAGACCGCCATCGTCGAAGGCCTGGCGCAGCGCATCGTCAACAACGAGGTGCCGGATTCGCTCAAAGGCAAGCGCGTGCTGGCGCTGGACATGGCCGCCCTGATCGCCGGCGCCAAGTATCGCGGCGAGTTCGAGGAACGCCTGAAATCCGTGCTGAAGGAATTGGCCATGGACGAAGGCCAGACCATCGTCTTCATCGACGAGATGCACACCATGGTCGGCGCCGGCAAGGCCGATGGCGCCATGGACGCCGGCAATATGCTGAAGCCGGCGCTGGCGCGCGGCGAGCTGCACTGCGTCGGCGCGACCACGCTGGACGAGTACCGCAAGTACATCGAGAAGGACGCCGCGCTGGAGCGGCGCTTCCAGAAAATCCTGGTGGACGAGCCGACCGTGGAAGCGACCATCGCCATCCTGCGCGGCTTGCAGGACAAGTACGAGCTGCACCACAAGGTGGCCATTTCGGACGCGGCCATCATCGCGGCGGCGGAACTGTCGCATCGCTACATCACCGACCGCTTCCTGCCCGACAAGGCCATCGACCTGATCGATGAGGCGGCGGCCAAGATCAAGATCGAAATCGACTCCAAGCCGGAGGTGATGGACAAGCTGGAACGCCGCCTGATCCAGCTGAAGATCGAGAAGGAAGCCGTCAAGAAGGAAAAGGACGAGGGTTCGCGCAAGCGCCTGGAGCTGATCGACGAGGAAATCGTGCGCCTGACGCGCGAGCTGAACGACTTCGAGGAAATCCTGAAGGCCGAAAAAGCCGTGGTGCAGGGCAGTACCCACATCAAGGAAGAGATCGACCGCATCAAGCTGCAGATGGAGCAGGCCACGCGTGAAAGCAACTGGCAGCGCGTCTCGGAGCTGCAATACGGCCGCCTGCCGCAACTGGAGGCGGAGCTGAAGCAGGCCGAGGCCGCATCGGCCAAGGGCGTGTCGCTGGAAAAGAACACGCCGCCGAAGCAGCGTCTGCTGCGCACCGAGGTGGGGGCGGAAGAAATCGCCGAAGTGGTGTCGCGCGCGACCGGCATTCCGGTGTCGCGCATGATGCAGGGCGAGCGCGACAAGCTGCTGCACATCGAAGAGAAGCTGCACGAGCGCGTGGTGGGCCAGGACGAGGCGATTTCCGCCGTGGCCGACGCCATCCGCCGCTCGCGCGCCGGCCTGGCCGATCCGAATCGTCCGTATGGTTCCTTCATGTTCCTGGGCCCGACCGGCGTCGGCAAGACCGAGCTGACCAAGGCACTGGCCGGCTTCCTGTTCGACACCGAGGAATCGCTGATCCGCATCGATATGAGCGAGTTCATGGAGAAGCATTCGGTGGCCCGCCTGATCGGCGCGCCGCCGGGCTACGTCGGCTACGACGAGGGCGGCTACCTGACCGAAGCCGTGCGCCGCAAGCCGTACAGCGTGATCCTGCTCGACGAGGTGGAGAAGGCGCATCCGGACGTGTTCAACGTGCTGCTGCAGGCGCTGGACGATGGCCGCATGACCGACGGCCAGGGCCGCACGGTGGACTTCAAGAACACCGTCATCATCATGACCTCGAACCTGGGTTCGCATAAGATCCAGTCGATGGAGGATTCCGATCCTGGCGTGGTCAAGCTGGCGGTGATGGCCGAGGTGCGCTCGCACTTCCGTCCGGAGTTCATCAACCGGATCGACGAGATTGTGGTGTTCCACGGCCTCGACGAGAAGAACATCGGCGCGATTGCGCGGATTCAGCTGGCGATCCTGGAGCGTCGTCTGGCCAAGATGGAGATGACCTTGACGGTGACCGACGCGGCGCTGCACAAGATCGCCGAGGCGGGCTACGATCCGGTGTATGGCGCGCGGCCGCTGAAACGGGCGATCCAGCAGCAGATCGAAAATCCGCTGTCCAAGCTGATCCTGCAAGGAACGTTCGGGCCGAAGGACACCATCAAGGTGGATGTGGTCGACGGTGCGCTGACTTTCGGCGGCTAAGCCCGGCCTAGTGGTGGACGATGCGGTTGCGGCCGTCGCGCTTGGCGCGGTACAACGCATCGTCCGCCCGTTTCAAGACTTCCTCATACGAGAGATCGCCCGCGGTCATCTCGCTCAGGCCGCCGCTGATGGTGGCGCCCGGTCCCAGGGTTCCCAATTGTTGTAAAGCGTCGGCGATGCGCTGGCGCAGCCGTTCGGCGATCGGCATCGCCTGTTCGCTGTCGGTGTGCGGCATCAGCACCACGAATTCGTCGCCGCCCAGCCGCGCCGGAAAGTCGGTGGCGCGCAGTTCGCGCCGGCAGACGTCGGCGGTGGTGGCGATGGCCTTGTCGCCGGCCAGGTGGCCGTATTCGTCGTTGATGCCCTTGAACCTGTCGATATCGAAGATCAGCACCGAGGTTGGCGTCTTGTAGCGCGCGAACAGTTCGAAATGCTCGGTCAGGCCGCTCATCAGCTTGCGGCGGTTGAACAGGCCGGTCAGCGAATCGGTTTCGCTCTGCGTGCGCAGCAGCGTTTCCAGTTTTTTGCTGGCGGTGATGTTGCTGGCGACCCAGAGCACGGCTTCCTCATCCAGCACCTGGTAGTCGAGCGGCTGCACCCGGCCTTCAAACCAGATCACTTCCTCCGGGCCGTCGCTGCCCAGACCCTTGATGTCCTCGCGCCCCAACGGATACTCGACCACATGCAGGCCCTTCGAGGCCAGTGCGATGGCGATCTGCGTTTCGAACCAGGCGGCTTTTTCAGGATTGAGGACGTCGCAGATGGATTTGCCGATCAGGCCGCTGCCGTCGTGGTAATAGCGGCTGTCGGTGCCGCCGAAGACAGCGGCGTAGCGGCCGCTGCGGGTGAGGATGAATGCCGGGTCCGGCAAAGCCGCCAGCAGTGCCGCGATCTGTTCGTTTGAAAAAAGGGACAGGTCCGCCATGCGATATCGATTTTCTAATTGATTAGTTTCCACTAATGTACCGTACTTTTGTCCAAGCAAGCGTTATCGGCAGAAAAAATGAAAACTTAATGAACGGTCATTATTGTTGTTATCCAAAGAAGGTCGAGGGCGAGCAGCCGAAGGTCTTCTTGAACATGGCCGAGAAGGCGGACTGGCTGGCGTAGCCCAGCTCGGCGGCCACTCGCGCCAGCGGCACGCCGCTGGCGATCAGCGGCGCGGCGTGCGCCAGCCGCACCTGCTGGCGCCATTGCGTGTAGCCCATGCCGAGTTCGCGCTCGAACAGCCGGGCCAGGGTGCGCTCCGAGGCGCCGACCTGCCTGGCCCACGCCGCCAGCGTGCGTTCGGCGCCGGGGTCGGCGATCAGGGCGTCGCACAGGGCTTTCAGGCGCTTGTCGGTCGGCAGCGGCACGCGCACCGGCCGCACGGCGCAGCGCGGGATTTCGTCCAGGATCATTTCCATCAGCAGCTGTTCGCGCGGCGACTGCTCGTCGCGGTCGTGCTGCTCCAGCGCCACCAGCAGTTCGCGCAACAGGCCGGACAGCTCCAGCAGCTTGCACTCGCCACCGGCGAAGGGCGCACGCCCGGCGTACACCGACATCGGCCGCAGGTGCGTGTTTTCCAGCACCGTGACGCTGTGCTCGACGCCCGGCGGTATCCAGATGGCGCGCTGCGGCGGCACGATCCAGCTGCTGTGGTTGGCGTCCACCCGCATCACGCCGCGCAGGGCGTAGGTGAACTGGCCCCAGTCGTGATGGTGGGGCGGCAGCATGGCGGTGGCCTGCAGGTCGCGGCCGGCCATGGTCAGCGGCCGCCCGGCGCTCGGCTGGTCGTTGTGCCAGTTGAAGTGGGTGTGGCTGACGATGGGGATAGGCATGGCAGAAATGCGATAAATATTGTCGCTCTATCTTAAATCAGACCATGGCAAATTGCTTACACTTCGGCAAAACAACGACAGAGAGAACGGTATGAACGACAAGACCTTGTGGCGTCAGGACGCCCGCGTCATTGCAATGGTCGGGCTGGCGCACGGCACTTCCCACTTTTATCACGTGATCCTGGCGGCGCTGATTCCGTGGCTGAAGCCGGAATTCGGCCTCAGCTACGCCGAGCTGGGATTGCTGATGACGGTGTTCTTCGTGGTTTCCGGCGTGGGGCAGGCGATGGCCGGCTTCGTGGTCGACCGCCTCGGCGCGCGCACCGTGCTGTTCAGCGGCATTGCGCTGCTGGGGGTGTCGGCGGTGCTGCTGTCGAGCGCGCACAGCTACGTGCAGCTGATGCTCGGCGCGCTGGTGGCAGGTTGCGGCAACAGCGTGTTCCATCCGGCCGACTACACCTTGCTGAACCAGCGCGTATCCAAGGCGCGGCTGGCGCATGGCTTTTCGGTGCACGGCATCAGCGGCAATATCGGCTGGGCGCTGTCGCCGCTGTTCCTGACGTTTGTGGCGGCGCGCACCGACTGGCGCACGGCGCTGCTGTGTGCGTCGCTGTTGCCGCTGGCCGTGCTGGCGCTGCTGGCCTGGAATCGCCATGCGCTGCGGCCCGAAGCGATGGCGCTGCCGGCGGCCGGCAAAAGCGCCGGCGCAGCGGACGCCGGCGCCTTCGGCTTCCTCAAGCTGAAGGTGGTGTGGCTGTGCTTTGCCTTCTTCCTGATTTCCGCCGTGGCGCTGGCCGGCATCCAGACCTTTGCCGCGACCAGCCTGGTCAGCCTGTACGGCATGTCGCTGGGCACGGCGACGTCGGCCTACACCTGCTTTATGTTCGCCTCCGCGCTGGGCATGGCGTATGGCGGCTTCCTCGGTGCGGGCAGCCGCAACCATGACCGCATCATCATGCTTGCCTTCGGCACGGCGGCGCTGCTGGCGCTGGTGCTGGCGGCCGCCGTGGTGCCGGCGTGGATGGCGGTGGTGCTGATGGGGCTGATCGGCCTGGTGACTGGCATTTCCGGCCCGTCGCGCGACCTGATGATACGCGGCGCGGCGCCGGCCAACGCCACCGGCCGCGTGTTCGGCGTCGTGTATTCCGGCCTGGACAGCGGTCTGGCGCTCGGTCCGCTGTTGTTCGGCGCGCTGATGGATGCCCACCATCCGGCCGGCGTGTTCGTGTTCATCGGCATCTTCCAGGCGCTGGTGATACTGACGGCGGTGGGCGTCGGCAGCAACACCCGCGTACCGGTGGCGCCGAAAACCGCATAGAATTAAAATTATTCTAACAATGCGAGAGGGACGACCATGAGCTTTGACACCACCGATTTGTGCGACGACCACGCCAACCTGCTGGACGACGGCCGCCTGGCCGTGCTGCCGCCGTTGTTCCGTCACTACGGCCAGCGCGTGCGCTTCTCGGGCCGGGTGGTCACGCTGAAGGTGCATGAAGACAATGCGCTGGTGCGCGCCATGCTGGAAACGCCGGGCGAGGGCAATGTGCTGGTGGTCGATGGCGGCGGCAGCCTGCGCCGCGCGCTGGTCGGCGGCCAGCTCGGCCTGCTGGCGCAGGACAATGGCTGGGCCGGCATCATCGTCGACGGCTGCATCCGCGATACCGATGAACTCAACGCCTGCGACATCGGCGTGCGCGCGCTCGGTGCGCATCCGCAGAAAAGCAGCAAGAAGGGCGTGGGCGAGCGCAACCTGCGGGTGCACATCGCCGGCGTGCCGGTGAATCCCGGTGACTGGATTTATGCCGATGCGGATGGGGTGCTGGTGGCGCAGCAGAAGCTGGCCTAGGAAAACAGCCGCGCCGAACCCGCCGCGGCTGCCGTGCTGTTACGGTTGCTGTTGATGCTGCTGCAGATGGCGGCGCAGGCGCTGCTGGAATTCTTCGACGTCATCGACGGTGGTCAGGTCATCGTCGACTTCCACCATGTGGGTGGCGTGGCCGGGCGAGAACGACACGGTCGCCTCCACGCCATCCTTGTTTTCCGTCAGGTTGTGGCCCTGGACGGCGCCCAGCACGTTGCCGTGCACGTCCGTTACGATGGTCATCTTCATGACATACCTCCGCCTTGCAGGTTGTGGAAGCACCCGCCGGCACCCTGGTTGTGGATGGCGACGAAGTACGTGGCGTTGCCGTTGTTGTCCTTGGCCTTGCGCTGCTGGTCGGCCAGGTGCACGGCGCCCTGGTTGGGCGTCTTCACATCCGCCGAGGCGAACTGGGTGCCACGGTCGCCGCCGTAGGTGTAGCTCCAGAACGCGGTTTGACCGGGCGCCAGGAAGGTCAGCGGCCCTACGTTGTTAAAAGCCATAATCTCCTCCATGAAAGTATGTCGCGCCAGCGGATGCCGGCGTGGCAGTTCCATCTTAGTCAGCTGACATCGCCACACCTTGATCCAAACGAAGTGCGCGCTTTTTTGGTCGGCGGCGCGTTCTGAGGGATAATGTCGGATTGAATCAATCAGGATCACCAGCTTATGTTCTCTTACCGCCACGCCTTCCATGCGGGTAACCACGCCGACGTGCTGAAGCACTTCATCACCATCCAGTTGCTCCAGTACCTGAACCAGAAGGACACGGCGTACAGCTACATCGATACGCACTCGGGCGCCGGCGTCTACGAGCTGGACGGCGCGTTCGCGTCGAAGAACGCCGAATACGACACCGGCATCGGCCCGCTGTGGAACCTGACCGACATGCCGGCGCCGATCAAGGAATACGTCGACCTGGTCCGCGCCATGAACCCGAGCGGCAAGATGCGCTACTACCCCGGCTCGCCGTACATCGCCGACCAGGTGGCGCGCGAGCAGGACCGTTTGCGCCTGTTCGAGCTGCATCCGGCCGATTCCAAGCTGCTGGCCGATAACTTCCGCAAGCTGGAAGAGCACGCGGCGGCGCAAGGCATCCGTCCGACCGTGCGCGGCAAGCGCGTGCTGGTCACCCGCGGTGACGGCTTCGCCGCGCTGAAGGCGCTGCTGCCGCCGCCGTCGCGCCGCGCGCTGGTACTGATCGATCCGCCGTATGAAGACAAGCAGGACTACAAAAAGACCAAGGACGTGCTGGCCGAAGCGCTGGGCCGCTTCCCGACCGGCACCTACGCCGTGTGGTATCCGCTGCTGCAACGCATGGAATCGCGCCAGTTCGCCGACAAGCTCAAGCAACTGCCGGCCGCCGAATGGCTGAACGTGGTGCTGACCACCAAGAAACCGACGCCGGACGGCTTCGGCCTGCACAGCAGCGGCATGTTCATCCTGAACCCGCCGTACACGCTGGAACCGATGCTGAAGGAAGTGATGCCGTGGCTGGTCAAGGCGCTGGGCAAGGACAGCGGCGCGCGTTTCACGCTGGAGAAGGGCACGCAGGCGACGGGTACGCGCAACAATAGCGAGCGCCGTCCACCTGTCCGTCAGAAAAACGTTGTCAAGAGTTCATAAACTGGCGTAGGCTTGGTGACAAGCAAATCGAATGGGAGTGTCCCATGATGATAGCCTCGTCACCGGCGCCATCCAAGTTAGCTGATAATTTCTTCCTCGCGCGCCAGCCCATCCTCAACCGGGGACAGCGGCTGGTGGCGTATGAATTGCTGTTTCGCGGCGCCGCTGCCTACAACGGCGCGCAGGTCACCGACGATGCGGAAGCCACCGCCACCGTGATCGCCAACGCCGCCGAGCTGGGCCTGGGGCAGGTGGTGGGCGACCAGATGGCCTTCGTCAACGTCGACGCGGTGGGCCTGATGAGCGATTTCATCCGCTTTCTGCCGAACGACAAAGTCATCCTCGAAATCCTCGAAACGGTCAAAGCCACGCCGGAAGTGCTGGCGCGCGTGCGCGAGCTCAAGCAGGCCGGCTTCAAGTTCGCGCTGGATGACGTGATCGGCCAGACGGACGACGTGCAAAAGCTGATGCCGTTGTGCGACGTGATCAAGGTCGACATCAAGGACATGCAGCCCGGCACCTTGCCGGCGCTGGCGCGGGTGCTGAAGACGCCGGGACAGAAGCTGCTGGCGGAAAAGGTCGAGACCATCGAGGAGTTCCAGGAGTGCATGGAGCTGGGCTTCGAATACTTCCAGGGCTATTATTTTGCGCGGCCGGTGATCCTGAGCGGCAAGAAGATCTCGCCGTCGCAGATGAGTGTGCTGCATCTGCTGGAAATGCTGGACCGCGACGCCAGCAGCCAGGAAGTCGAGCGCAGCGTCAAGCACGATGCGCTGATCACGCTGAACCTGCTGCGGCTGGTGAACACGCCGGCGGTGGGCGCGCGGCAGCGCATCAACTCGGTGGGGCATGCGCTGATGGTGCTGGGGCGGCGCCAGCTGAAGCGCTGGCTGCAGATCCTGCTGTACGTGAAGAATGGCGGCACGCAGGAATTCACCTCGCCGCTGCTTCAATTGGCGACCACGCGCGGCAAGACCATGGAGTTGATGGTGGAGCACCGCAAGCCGGGGCAGCGGGTGAGCGCTGACATCGGCTTCACGGTGGGGGTGATGTCGCTGATGGACACCTTGTTCTCGATCCACATGCGCGACGTGCTGGAAAGCGTCAACGTGCTGGACGACGTGCGCGCCGCGCTGCTGCACCGCTCCGGCGACTACGGCGCCATGCTCAGCCTGATCGAACACATCGAGCGCGGCCACGACAGCCGCGAGCTGGCGCAGATGCTGCAGCAGCTCGACCTGCGGCCGGCCGAGCTGTACAACATCCAGCTCTCCGCGATCGAATGGGTAACCGAATACACCCGCAACATCTAATCCGGGGTCAGTTCTGCCATTGGTACATGAGCTCGTGTGCGATTGGCAGAACTGACCCCGGTTTTATTCATAGCGCAGGGCTTCGGCGGGATTGGTGCGGGTGGCCCACCAGCTGGGGTATAGCGTGGACAGGAAGGATAGCGCCACCGCCACGCCCACCACGCCTGTCACGTCGCTCCACAGCAGTTGCGACGGCACCGAGGTGATGAAGTAGATGTTCTTGTCGAGGAGCTGCACGCCCAGCAGGTGTTCGATGCCGCTGGCGATGTCCGGCAGGTTCCAGGCGATCAGCACGCCCAGCGTGGTGCCGGCCAGTACGCCCATCAGGCCCGACAGCAGGCCCTGCACCATGAAGATCTTCATGATCGACGACGGCCGCGCGCCCAGCGTGCGCAGGATGGCGATGTCGGCGCGCTTGTCGGTTACCGACATCACCAGCATGGCCACCACGTTGAAGGCGGCCACCGCCACGATCAGCGTCAGGATGATGAACATCATGTGCTTCTGGCTTTGCACGGCGGCGAACCAGGTCGAATTGCGCTGGGTCCAGTCGCGCACCAGGTAGTCGCCGTTGAGGCTGTTCTTCAGCGCTTGGGCGACTTGCGGCGCCTGATTGGCGTCGGCGATGCGCAGGCGCAGGCCGATCGGGGCGTCGACGTGCAGCAGCTCTTCGGCGTCCTGCATGTGGATGAAGGCCATGCCCGAGTCAAACTCGAAGTGGCCCACCTCGAAGGTGCCGGCTACCGTGAAGCGGCGCGTCTGCGGCATGACGTTGTTCAGCGACGATTGCTGCGACGGCATCGCCAGGATGACGTGGTCGCCGGCCTTGACGTGCAGCGCCTTGGCCAGTTCGGAGCCAAGCACGATCTGCCACGCGCCCGGTTTCAGCATGTCGAGCGCGGCGGCGTTCTTGCCTTGCATGAAGTCGGCGACCTTGGCTTCCTGTTCCGGCAGAATGCCGCGCAGCAGCGCCGGTTTCATCGTGTCTTCCTGCAGCAGCATGCCCGGCACCTCGGCAAAAGGTGCGGCGGCCTGGACCGCCGGGTTGCGTGCGGCGTCGCGCGCGGTGGCTTGCCAGTCCCGCATCAGGCCGCGCGCATCGAACACTTCGATATGCGACAGCACCGAGATCATGCGCGCGCCAACGTCGCGCTGGAAGCCGTTCATCACCGACAGCACGACGATCAGCGCCGCCACGCCCAGGCCGACGCCGGCGATCGACACCAGCGACATGAAGGAGATGAAGCTGTTGCGGCCGCTGCGGCGGCCGGCGCGCAGGTAGCGCACGCCGATCAGCCATTCGTAGGGCGAGGTCATTATTGGCCCAGCAGCAGGAACACGGTCGGCTTCTTGTGGAAGTCCGGCGCCGGCGCGGTTTTCCACTGCGCAGCCGTCATCGTGCGGATGGTTTCGGATGGCAGGCTGAGGTCGGTCGCCACGCACAGCAGCGTGCCCGGCGCGCAGGCGGCGACCAGCGCTTCCAGCATGGCGGCGTTGCGGTATGGCGTTTCGATGAACAGCTGGGTTTGCTTTTCCTTGCGCGAGCGCAGTTCCAGCTCCTTGATGCGCTTGTCGCGCTGCGCCGCATCGGTCGGCAGGTAGCCGTTGAAGGCGAAGCTCTGGCCGTTCAGGCCGCTCGCCATGACGGCCAGCAGCAGCGACGATGGGCCGACCAGCGGTCGCACCGGAATCTTGTGCTGATGCGCCAGGCGCACCAGGTCGGCGCCCGGATCGGCCACCGCCGGCACGCCGGCTTCCGACACCAGGCCGCCGTCCTGGCCCGCCAGCAGCGGCGCCAGCAGGTCGGCCAGCGCGGCGGTCGGCGTGTTGACGTTGAGTTCGGCGATTTTGATTTCCTGCATCGGCTTGCACAGCGGATGCCGGGCGCCGACCAGTTTCAGGAAAGCGCGCGCGGTCTTGGCGTTTTCCGCCACGAAGTAGTCCAGCTGCGAGGTGATGCGCTGTACCTGTTCAGGCAGCACATAGTCGAGGCCTTCGGTCTCGCCCAGGGTGTTCGGAATTAAGAAGAGGGTGCCGGTCATTGTTTATTTTGAAAAGAAGGTGACGCCGATGTTGCGCAGCATGCCTGTCAGCGCGATTAATGGCAAGCCGGTGAGGGCGGTCGGGTCGCTGCTGTCGATGCGTTCCAGGATGGCGATGCCCAACGCTTCGTTCTTGGCGCTGCCGGCGCAGTCGTAGGGCTGTTCGATGCGCAGGTAGGCGTCCAGCTCGGCGTCCGGCAGGTCGCGGAACTTGACCACGGTCTGGATGTCTTCGACCTGGGCCGTGCCGTCGCGGCCGTCCCACACGCACAGCGCGGTGTGGAAGATCACTTCGCGGCCGCGCATTTTCTGCAATTGCGCCAGCGCGTTGGCGTGGTTGCCCGGTTTGCCGATCTGTTCATCGTCCAGCGTGGCGACCTGGTCGGAGCCGATGACGATGGCGTCCGGCATCTTGGCGGCCACGGCGGCGGCCTTTTCACGCGCCAGGCGCAGGGCGGTGGTGCTGGGCGTCTCGCCGGCCAGCGGCGTTTCGTCGATGTCCGGAATCGCCACCGCGAACGGCAGTTGCAGTCGTGATAATAATTCTTTTCGGTAGGCCGAACTGGAAGCCAATACGAGTAAACTTGATGTCATGAGGGGAATGTTATATGCTCTGTCGCCGGCGATATGGGCTAAGGCCAGCGACAAAAATGTCGCAAAAAATCGCTAAGGCTTTGACTTGATGTCGAAAACCCTGCTATTATCGCAGGTTTTCCGGGGAATTTTCTGTAATGAATGCTTTTGTGATCGACACCTTTGAATTTTGTCGGATCAACGGTAAGCAGGAAGGCGTGACGTCTGTCGCTGAAATGACCCGTCTGGCCAAGGAGTGCGCGGACGCCTCCGGCGAGATCGCCTGGAAAGTCGCAGGAAGCACCAGCAAGATGGGCTTCCCGCAAATGACGCTGTCGGTCAACGGCACCGTGCAGCTGGTCTGCCAGCGCTGCCTGCAGCCTTACGCTCACCACCTCGCTTCGTCGACGGTGCTGATGCTGGGTAAGGACGATGAACAGGCAGACGAAATTGAAGAGATTATTGCTGACGAATCGATCGACGTGATCGTCGGCAGCCGCAGTATGGAGTTGATGTACCTGGTGGAAGACGAAGCGCTGCTGGCCCTGCCGCACACGCCGAAACACGATGTCTGCCCCGACTCAGCCCTGCTGGACAAGGCAAAAAGCGAGAAGATCTCGCCATTCGACGCTCTGAAGAGCCTCAAATCCGAATAAGTAGTAGTAAAGAACGTGTCAATGCGCGGCGAGTAAATCGAGTCTTGGCAAGTTAGCAGTGCAAAGTAGTAGGGCTCGATTCGCATGTTTTATGCCGGTCGATTGTGTTAGAATTTTAGAACTTATGTATTAGGAGTCATTAACATGGCAGTTCAACAGAACAAAAAATCCCCATCGAAGCGCGGTATGCACCGTTCGCACGATTTCCTGGTTGCTCCACAACTGGCAATCGAGCCAACCACCGGTGAAACCCACCTGCGTCACCACATCAGCCCTAACGGCTTCTACCGTGGTCGCAAAGTCCTGAAAACCAAAAACGACGAGTAATTGTCGCTTTTGCTGGACACAGAAACAGGCGGTGCTGACTTGTGTAGCATCGCTTTTTCTTTTTTAATCGGCTGCAATTTGGTTTTGCATACCGTCATGTTCCAACGCGGATTCCGGCTGTTGCGGTTCTGCCGCTTGCCATAACAATGACAATCAAAATTTCTATCGACTGCATGGGTGGCGATCATGGCCCCTCAGTCACTATTCCCGCAGCTGTTTCCTTCGTTAAACGTGAGCCTGATGCCGAGCTGATCCTTGTCGGTCTCGAAGACGTCATCCGCGCCGAACTGAAGAAACACCATGCCGACGCGCATCCGCGTCTGAGCGTGGTCCACGCCTCCGAACAAGTCACCATGGACGATCCGCTCGAAGTGGCCCTGCGCCGCAAGAAGGATTCGTCGATGCGCGTCGCCATCGAGCAAGTGAAAGACGGTAAAGCCCAGGCTTCCGTCTCGGCCGGCAACACCGGTGCGCTGATGGCTGTCGCCCGCTACGTGCTGAAAACCATGAGCGGCGTCGACCGCCCGGCGATTTGCAGCATCATGCCGAATCAAAAGGGCGGCCCGACCTATATGCTGGATCTGGGCGCCAACGTCGACTGCGAACCGCACCACCTGCACCAGTTCGCCATCATGGGTTCGGTGCTGGTGTCGGCGATGGAAAACATCGCCCGCCCGACCATCGGCCTGCTGAACGTCGGCACCGAGGACATCAAGGGCAACGACGTGGTCAAGGCCACCAGCAAGCTGCTGCAGGCCGACCACGAGCGCGGCGCGCTGAACTTCTTCGGCAACGTCGAAGGCAACGATATCTTCAAGGGCACCACCGACCTGGTGGTGTGCGACGGCTTTACCGGTAACGTCACGCTGAAGGCAGTGGAGGGCGTGGCCCGCTTCTTTGCCGATACCGTCAAATCGGAGTTCACCCGCAACCCGCTGACCATGCTGAGCGCACTGATCGGCCGCGGCGCCCTGAACAACATCAAAAAACGCCTGTCGCCATCGCGTTACAACGGCGCCAGCCTGCTGGGCCTGCGCGGCCTGGTGTTCAAGAGCCATGGCGGCGCCGACGCATATTCCTTTGAATGGGCGATCAAGCGGGCGTATGATGCTGCAAAAAATGACGTGTTGCCGCACATTTCGACCCTGATCGCCGAGCTGATGCCGCGTAACACCGAAACACCGGAAGTACCAAGCTCAACTATTTAGTGGACGGTAAAACGGCATGACCTTGTATAGCAAAATTATCGGCACCGGCAGCTATCTGCCGGAAAAGCGCGTGACCAACCAGGAGCTGGCTGATCAACTCGCTGCCAAAAACATCGAGACTTCGGACGAGTGGATCGTCAGCCGCAGCGGCATCGCGGCGCGCCACTTCGCCGCACCGGACCAGAACTCGTCCGACCTGGCCGTTATCGCCGCCAACAACGCGCTGGACATGGCTGGCCTGCAGCCCAACGACATCGACCTGATCATCGTGGCCAGCTCGACCCCGGATTTCTTCGGCAGCTTCCCCAGCACCGCCTGCGTCGTGCAGCGCAAGCTGGGCATCACCAACCACGGCGCCGCCGTTGACGTGCAGGCGGTCTGCAGCGGCTTCGTCTACGCGCTGTCGACCGCCGACGCCTTCATCCGCGCCGGCGTGCACAAGAACGTGCTGGTGATCGGCGCCGAAGTCTTCTCCCGCATCCTGGATTTCAACGACCGCACCACCTGCGTGCTGTTCGGCGACGGCGCCGGCGCCGTGGTGCTGACCGCCTCGCAGGAGCCGGGCATCCTGGCCACCGCGCTGCACGCCGATGGCAGCCATGGCGACATCCTGTGCATGCCGAATTCCTTCGGCGGCGCGATTGCCGGCGAAGCCTACCTGTACATGGACGGCCCGGCGGTGTTCAAGCTGGCGGTCTCGGTACTGGCCAAGGTGGCCGACGAAGCGCTGGAAAAGGCCGGCATGCAGCCGGAGCAGATCGACTGGCTGATCCCGCACCAGGCCAACCTGCGCATCATGAGCAGCACCGCCAAGAAGCTGGGCCTGCCGATGGAAAAGATGGTGGTTACCGTCGATCAGCACGGCAATACCTCGGCCGCATCGATTCCGCTGGCGCTCGACGCCGCCGTGCGCGATGGCCGCGTCAAGCCGGGCCACAACATCATGCTGGAAGGCGTGGGGGGCGGGTTCACCTGGGGCGCCGTTCTGGCGAAGTTTTAAGCTGAATTAGAATTAGAGTTCTAACGGACTCAACAGTAGCCGTGCTGTCATGATTGCATGATAGCTTTGCTGCCAATAATAAAAGAGATGGATGGACGTCATGACTAAATTTGCTTTTGTATTCCCAGGCCAAGGTTCGCAGGCGATTGCGATGCTGGACGGCTTTGCCGGCAACCCGGTGGTCGCACAGACCGTCGCTGAAGCGTCGGAAGCGCTCGGCTTCGACCTCGGCAAGCTGATCGCCGAAGGTCCGAAGGAAGAGCTGGACCTGACCACCAACACCCAGCCGGTGATGCTGACCGCCGCCGTGGCCACCTACCGCGCGTGGATCGCCGCCGGCGGCGCCGTGCCGTCGGTCGTGGCCGGCCACAGCCTGGGCGAATACTCGGCGCTGGTCGCCGCTGGCGTGATCTCGTTCAAGGACGCCGTGCCGCTGGTGCGCTTCCGCGCGCAAGCCATGCAGGAAGCCGTGCCGGTCGGCCAGGGCACCATGGCCGTGGTGCTGGGCCTGTCGGATGACGAGGTGCGCGCTGCTTGCGCCGAAGCCGCCGCTGGCGGTGGCGTGGTGGAAGCCGTCAACTTCAACGCGCCGGCGCAAGTGGTGATCGCCGGCGACACTGCCGCAGTCGAGCGCGCCTGCGACATCGCCAAGGGCAAGGGCGCCAAGCGCGCCATGAAGCTGCCGGTGTCGGCGCCGTTCCACTCGTCGCTGCTGAAGCCGGCGTCTGACCGCCTGCGCGACTACCTGGCCAACATCACGTTCTCGGCGCCGCAGATCGAACTGATCAACAACGTCGACGTGGCCGTGCTGAACGATCCGGCCGCGATCAAGGATGCGCTGGTGCGCCAGGCCGCCGCGCCGGTGCGCTGGGTGGAAACCGTGCAGAAGATCGCCGCCGACGGCATCACCAAGGTGGTGGAATGCGGTCCGGGCAAGGTGCTGATGGGCTTGACCAAGCGCATCGACGCCAACCTGGTGGGCGACGCCATTTACGATCAGGCTACGCTGGAACGCGTATTGAGCGAGCTCAAATAAGCGTTTGCGGTTTCAGGCACACTCCGTATTTACTGTAGAAGGATTTACATGACTTTAGCAAATCAAGTCGCCCTGGTAACGGGCGCATCGCGCGGCATCGGCAAGGCCATCGCTCAAGAGCTGGCGCGCCAGGGTGCGCGCGTGATCGGCACCGCCACCACCGAAGCCGGCGCGGAAGCCATTTCCGCCTACCTGGCCGAGATCGGCGCCGAGGCAGGCAAGGGCATGGTGCTCAACGTCACCAACGCCGAGGCCTGCGCCGCCATCATCGACGACATCAGCAAAACTTACGGCGCGGTTGGCATCCTGGTCAACAACGCCGGCATCACCCAGGACAACCTGGCGATGCGCATGAAGGACGAAGAGTGGGACAGCGTCATCGCCACCAACCTGAGCTCGGTCGGCCGCCTGTCGCGCGCCGTGCTGCGCGGCATGATGAAGGCCAAGAACGGCCGCATCATCAACATCACTTCGGTGGTGGCCTCGTCCGGCAATCCGGGCCAGATGAACTACGCCGCCGCCAAGGCCGGCGTGGAAGGCATGACGCGCGCGCTGGCGCGTGAAATCGGCAGCCGCAACATCACCGTCAACAGCGTGGCGCCGGGCTTCATCGATACCGACATGACCAAGGCGCTGGGCGAAGAACAGCACGCCGCCTTGCTGACGCAGATTCCTCTGGCGCGCCTCGGCAAGCCAGAGGATATCGCTGCGGCGGTCGCCTTCCTGGCGTCGCCGCAAGCCGCTTATATTACCGGCACCACCCTCCACGTGAATGGCGGTATGTATATGAACTGATGCGGAACGGCATAAAAATAAAGCCGTTTCAAATCTTTTAGCAGTGATTTCGGAATATTTAGCAGCAGACACCGAAATTAGTTTTTCAGTGCGCAAACCTGATAAAATGCGCGCTTTCCGTAACAAACAAATGGAGCCATAACATGTCGGATATCGAACAACGCGTTAAGAAAATCGTCGCTGAGCAACTGGGCGTCGCCGAAGCAGACATCAAAACCGAATCGTCGTTCGTTGACGATCTGGGCGCTGACTCGCTGGACACCGTTGAACTGGTGATGGCCCTGGAAGACGAGTTCGAAATGGAAATCCCTGACGAACAAGCAGAAAAAATCACCACCGTGCAGCAAGCGATCGACTACGCTACCGCGCACGTCAAGGCGTAATTTCTGCCCGATCGACTTTAGGAGAATCGCTTGAGAGGTTCTAAAAACCGTCGTGTTGTCATTACCGGCCTGGGCGCCGTCACTCCGATCGGCAATAACATTGCCGATTCGTGGGCAGCGGCCACCGAGGGCAAATCCGGTATTGCCACCATCACCAAGTTTGACGCAACAGCTTTCAGCACCCGTTTTGCCGGTGAAGTCAAAGGCTTCAACATCGAGGACTATATCTCCGCGAAAGAAGCCCGCCACATGGATACCTTCATCCATTACGGCATGGCGGCCGGCATTCAAGCTGTGCAAGACTCCGGCGTGGTTGTCACCGAAGAAAACGCCGACCGCATCGGCGTGATCGTCGGTTCCGGCATCGGCGGCCTGCCGATGATCGAAGAGCAGAAGGAAGACTACGACAAGCGCGGTCCGCGCCGTATCTCGCCGTTCTTCGTGCCGGCATCGATCATTAACATGATCTCGGGCAACCTGTCGATCAAGTACGGCATGCGTGGTCCTAACCTGTCGATCGTGACGGCTTGCACCACCGGCCTGCATTGCATCGGCGCAGCCGCGCGCATGATTGAGTACGGCGATGCCGACGTCATGGTGGCCGGTGGCGCTGAATCGACCGTGTCGCCACTGGGCCTGGGCGGTTTCGCCTCGGCCAAGGCGCTGTCGTCCCGCAACGACGATCCGGCGACCGCTTCCCGTCCATGGGATGCGGACCGCGACGGCTTCGTGCTGGGCGAAGGTGCGGGCGTGATGGTGCTCGAAGAGTACGAACACGCCAAGGCGCGCGGCGCCAAGATCTATGCGGAAGTGCTCGGCTTTGGCATGAGCGCCGATGCGTACCACATGACCTCGCCTCTGGAAGATGGCAGCGGCGGCAGCAAGTCGGCGCAAGCCGCGCTGGCCGACGCCGGCATCAATCCGGACCAGGTGCAGTATGTGAATGCGCACGGCACCTCGACGCCGCAAGGCGACGTGGCGGAAGTGCAGGGCATCAAGCGCACTTTCGGCGACCACGCCAAAAAGCTGGTGGTCAATTCGACCAAGTCGATGACCGGCCACTTGCTGGGCGGCGCGGGCGGCCTGGAGTCGGTGTTTACGGTATTGGCGCTGCACCACCAGGTGTCGCCGCCGACCATCAACATCTTCAACCAGGATCCGGCGTGCGACCTGGACTTCGTGGCCAATACGGCGCGCGACATGAAGATCGATTACGCGTTGAAAAACTCGTTCGGCTTCGGCGGCACCAACGGCTCGCTGGTCTTCGGCAAGATCTAAAAAAGTTTGAACCAATTCTCGTCTCGTCCTGTCCAATCAGGGTGAGCGAGAATTCGGCGCCGGCACTCGCCGGCGCCTGAATTGCCCGGCCCCGCGCCGGCGCTTCCACGCAGTATCCCCCATTTTTATTCATGTGTTTGTTGTGCTGCCGTCATGTCGATTGCGGTGTCTGTCATCGTTCGCCCCTCGTTCGGCCTGCGTGTTGCGCATGCCGGCCTGTGCTGTTGCGTGATGGCGTCCGCCGCCGTGTGCCCTGGCGTGGTGGCGCCTCTGTTGTGTCTGTTGGCCGGCGCGCTGGCGTGGCTGGGCGGCCGTCCGCCGGCTATTGCGCGCCAGCTTGATATATCCGGTGTCGGCCAGGTGCGGCTGGCGGTATACCAGCACAACGCGGGTGCGCATCAGGGCTGTGCGTTGCGCCTGCTGGGCGGCTCGACTTTATGGCCGCGCCTGCTATTGCTGCGGCTGTGCGACCAGGCCGGCAAGGTGCAGGTGCTGGCGGTGCTGCCGGACAGCGTGGCGCCCGTCGCGTGGCGTGCCGTGGCGCTGGCCTGCCGCGCGGCTGCGCGCAGCGAAATAAACACGTCGGCAGTGTGAACTTCTTGCAGCGGGCTAACTCTATAGCATATGGCTATACGAATCGGCTGCGCTGCAGGCCACCGAGGAATGCAGGAGTGACGACAGAACGCGAGTGCGACCAGTTGCTGGTCGAGCGGGTCCGGGATGGCGATAAGCAGGCGTTTGATTTGCTGGTGGCGAAGTACCAACGCCGGCTGATGCGTCTGCTGTCGCGCATTGTGCACGACCCGGCCGAGGCGGAGGACGTGGTGCAGGAAACCTTTATCAAGGCGTATCGGGCGTTGCGGCATTTCCGCGGCGACTCGGCTTTCTACACCTGGCTGTACCGTATCGGCATCAATACCGCCAAAAACTTTCTGGCGACGCAGGGACGGCGCATGCCCACCTCCACCGACGCCGATAGCGAACAGGCTGAAGGATTTAACGATGGCGAGCATTTGCGCGACATCAATACGCCAGAGTCCATGCTGGCCAGCAAGCAGATCGCCCAGACCGTCAATGCGGCCATGGACGCCTTGCCGGTGGACCTGCGTACCGCGATCGCGCTGCGCGAGATCGAGGGGCTGAGCTACGAGGAGATTTCCGACATCATGGCCTGTCCCATCGGAACCGTGCGCAGCCGCATCTTCCGCGCCCGCGAAGTCATCGCCGAAAAATTGAAGCCTTTACTGGACATGCCGGTTGACAAGCGCTGGTAAGGCAGGAATGATGGATGACATTCGGCAACTTGAGATGGCGGGATAGCTATGGACACCGACAAAAAACTGCGTGAACATATCTCGGCACTGGCGGACGGCGCCTTGCCCGACAGCGAGCGCGAACTGGCCCTGGCCGCGCTCGACACGGACAACGGCCAGGCCGCCTGGCGCGCCTACCACCTGATCGGCGACGTGCTGCGCAGCACGCCCGGCGGCGACCTCAGCGACGGTTTCGGCGCGGCCCTGGCCGCGCGTCTGGCGGCCGAGCCGGCGCATGCCCCGGTTGCGGCGCAAGCGCCGGCGCTTGAAGATCAGCCGGCCGCCATCATTTTCCCCTAAGCACATACCCTTATAATTATTCCGGGCATACGGTATAGCGACATTTCGCTTACCATGTGCTAGCCTCACGTCGCGCGCTTGCCACATCGCTGCGACGGGCAGGGCGCTTGCATCCCGAACTTTAAAGAAGAGACCGATACTCCATGAAAAATAACTTCTCTGCTGGTCGTAAAACGCTGTCCGCGCTGGTTCTCGGCGCAAGCTTCTGGGTGTCCATGGGCATGTCGCCGGCCATGGCGGCCTCGCCGGTCACCGGCGCCGTCATCGGCCTGCCGGACTTTGCCGACCTGGTCGACCAGGTCGGCCCGGCGGTGGTCAATATCCGCACCACCGAGCGGCCGAAACAAGGCAAGGGCGGCGCCAACGGCCTGCCCGGCGACGAAGACATGCAGGAACTGCTGCGCCGCTTCTTCGGCGGCGGCCTGCCGCCGGGCGCGGCGCCGAACGGCCGCTCGCCGCGCCGCCCGGCGCCGTCCGACGAGCCGGTGCAGCGCGGCGTCGGTTCCGGCTTCATCCTGTCGGCCGACGGCTATGTGATGACCAACGCCCACGTGGTGGACGGCGCCGACGAAGTGTTCGTCACGCTGACCGACAAGCGCGAATTCAAGGCCAAGGTGCTGGGCGCCGACGCCAGCACCGACGTGGCGGTGCTGAAGATCGAAGGCGACAAGCTGCCGTTCCTGGTGATGGGCAATTCGGACAAGATCCGCGCCGGCGAGTGGGTCATCGCCATCGGCTCGCCGTTCAACCTGGAAAACACCGTCACCGCCGGCATTATCTCGGCCAAGGCGCGCGACACCGGCGAATATCTGCCGCTGATCCAGTCGGATGTGGCGGTCAATCCGGGCAACTCGGGCGGCCCGCTGATCAATATGCGCGGCGAGGTGATCGGGATTAACTCGCAGATCGCCACCTTGTCGGGCGGTTCCAACGGCATTTCGTTCGCGGTGCCGATCAACGAGGCGATCCGCGTTTCCGAACAGCTGAAGAAAAACGGCAAGGTCACGCGCGGCCGCATCGGCGTGCAGATCGGCGAAGTCAGCAAGGAAGTGGCGGAGTCGCTGGGGCTGAAGAACGCGCACGGCGCCGAGGTGGCGCTGGTGGAGCCGGGCGGTCCCGCCGACAAGGCCGGCATCAAGGCGGGCGACATCATCCTGAAGTTCAACGGCGTCGACGTGAACCGTTCGTCCGACCTGCCGCGCCTGGTGGGCGACACCGCGCTGGAGAGCAAGGCGTCGGTGACCGTGTGGCGCAAGGGCGCCGAGCTGACGCTGCCGGTGACGGTGGCCGAGCTGGATGCCGACAAGACCGCCAAGGCCGGCAAAGGCAAGGGCGCCAAGCCGGCGCCGGAAGCCGCCAAGGCCAATGCGCTGGGCTTGAAGGTGATCGACCTGACCGACGCGCAGAAGAAGGAACTGGGCGTCGATGGCGGCGTGCTGGTCGATTCGGTGGAAGGTGTGGCGGCCAATGCCCAGCTGGACGAGGGCGATGTGCTGTTGCAACTGAATAACATCGAGATCAAGAACGTCAAGCAGTTCAATGCGGCGGTGGCCAAGCTCGATCCGAAGAAACCGTCGGTGGTGCTGGTGTTCCGTGACGGCTCGACCCGCTTCATCTCGCTGCGTCCCACCGCGAAGTAAGGAGCAGGCCCTCCGGCTGTGGCCGGAGGGCGCAACGCATGCATTTCACCCTCTATTCCCGCAGTTATTGCCATCTGTGCCAGGACATGCTGGACGCGCTGCTGCTTCTGCAAACGCCGCAGCGGCCGTTCACCGTGGACGTGATCGACATCGACGAGGCCGGCGATCCGGCCCTGCTGGCCCGTTACGACGAGCTGGTGCCGGTGCTGTTCGCCGACCTCGCCCAGCCTGAGCTCTGCCACTACTTCCTGGACGAAAGCAAAGTCCGGGAAGTGTTAAAAGACTAAGCTTTTGCATTTCTCACTGCATAAGTCGGCCTTTCCACTCTGAAATCCGGTAAAATGCCGGGGGTAGAAAATGTCTTCAAGGCGCTCATCAGGGCAACTGCCCCGCTCGGAGCGCTTTTTTTGTATTGCGCGCACCTTTGCGCCCCCGTCGTGTCAAACCCGTTTTTGAATATTTGTTAATGAACAACATACGCAACTTCTCCATCATCGCCCACATCGACCACGGCAAATCGACGCTGGCCGACCGCATCATCCAGCTGTGCGGCGGCCTGTCCGACCGCGAGATGGAGGCGCAAGTGCTCGATTCGATGGATCTGGAGCGCGAGCGCGGCATTACGATCAAAGCGCAAACCGCCGCCCTGCAGTACAAGGCCCGCGACGGCGTGGTCTACAACCTGAACCTGATCGACACGCCCGGCCACGTCGACTTCTCGTATGAAGTGTCGCGCTCGCTGTCGGCCTGCGAAGGCGCGCTGCTGGTGGTCGACGCCTCGCAAGGCGTGGAAGCCCAGACCGTGGCCAACTGCTACACCGCGCTCGACCTGGGCGTGGAAGTGGTGCCGGTGCTGAACAAGATCGACCTGCCGAACGCCGATCCGCCAACCGCGATCGCCGAAATCGAGGACGTGATCGGCATCGAAGCCGGCGACGCCGTCCAGTGCTCGGCCAAGACCGGCCTCGGCGTGGAAGACGTGCTGGAATCGATCATCGCCAAGGTGCCGCCGCCGAAGGGCGACCCGAACGCGCCGCTGCAGGCGCTGATCGTCGACTCCTGGTACGACGCCTATGTCGGCGTGGTGATGCTGGTGCGCGTGGTCAACGGCACGCTGAAACCGAAAGAAAAAATCAAGCTGATGGCGACCGATTCGCTGCAGCTGGTGGAAGACGTCGGCATCTTCTCGCCGCGCTCGTTCTCGCTGCCGCAGCTGTCGGCCGGCCAGGTGGGCTTCGTCATCGCCGGCATCAAGGAGCTGAAGGCCGCCAAGGTAGGCGACACCATCACCCACGCGGTGCATGGCGCGGCGGCGCCGCTGCCGGGCTTCAAGGAAGTGCAGCCGCAGGTGTTCGCCGGCCTGTTCCCGGTCGAGGCCAACCAGTACGACGCGCTGCGCGATTCGCTGGAAAAACTGAAGCTGAACGACGCCGCCCTGATGTACGAGCCGGAAGTGTCGCAGGCGCTGGGCTTCGGCTTCCGCTGCGGCTTCCTGGGCCTGCTGCACATGGAGATCGTGCAGGAACGTCTCGAACGCGAGTTCGACATGGACCTGATCACCACCGCGCCGACCGTGGTGTACGAAGTCGAGATGCGCGATGGTTCCATCGTCAAGGTGGACAACCCGTCGCGCATGCCGGAAAACACCAAGATCAACGAGATCCGCGAACCGATCGTGACCGTCAACCTGTACATGCCGCAAGAGTATGTCGGTTCGGTGATCACCCTGTGTATCGGCAAACGCGGCGTGCAGATGGACATGAGCTACCACGGCCGCCAGGTCAAGCTGGTGTACGAGATGCCGATGGGCGAGATCGTGCTGGACTTCTTCGACAAGCTGAAGTCGACCTCGCGCGGCTACGCCTCGATGGACTACGAGTTCAAGGAATACCGCGCCTCCGACGTGGTCAAGGTCGACATGCTGATCAACGGCGAGAAGGTCGACGCGCTGGCGATCATCGTCCACCGCTCCAACTCGGCCTATCGCGGCCGCCAGGTGGCGGCGAAAATGCGCGAGCTGATTCCACGTCAGATGTTCGACGTGGCGATCCAGGCGGCCATCGGCGTCAACGTGATTTCGCGTGAAAACGTCAAGGCGCTGCGCAAAAACGTGCTGGCCAAGTGCTACGGCGGTGACGTCAGCCGTAAGAAGAAACTGTTGGAAAAGCAAAAAGCCGGTAAAAAACGCATGAAGCAAGTGGGCTCGGTCGAGATTCCACAAGAAGCATTCCTGGCAATCTTACAAGTGGACGATAAATGAGCCTGCAAGTCATCTTAGGAAACTTTGCATTAATCCTGTTCGTGCTGATGGTGATCACCGGCGTGATCTGGTGTCTGGACGTGTTTTACCTGGCCAAGCAGCGCCGTGCCGCCGCCAACCGCGCGCTGGCCGAGTACGACGCCCGCAACGCCCGCCTGAGCGCCGACGGCATCAAGGCCGACAACAGCGGCAACCGCGCCCAGCTGGAAGCCGGCATCCTGCGCCAGCCGACCTGGATCGAGTATTCGGGCAGCTTCTTCCCGGTGATCGCGCTGGTGTTCGTGCTGCGTTCCTTCCTGTACGAGCCGTTCAAGATCCCGTCGTCGTCGATGGTGCCGACGCTGCTGGTGGGCGACCTGATCCTGGTGAACAAGTTCACCTACGGCATCCGCCTGCCGGTGCTGAACAAGAAAGTGATCCAGATCAACGACCCGCAACGCGGCGACGTGATGGTGTTCAAATACCCGATGGACATGAGCCAGGATTACATCAAACGCGTGATCGGCGTGCCGGGTGATAAAATCACGTATGAAAACAAGCGCTTAACCGTCAATGGCGTGGAAGTGAAGTACACGCCGCTGGACGATTACCTGGAAGACGAGAAGCTGGTCTACAACAAGCAGTTCGAGGAAAACCTGAGCGGCGTCAGCCATCGCATCCTGAACAACGCCAACGCGCCGACCTACAATCGCGACAGCGTGCTGCAGTTCCCGAATAACGAGGCGTGCACCTACCGCTATGAAGGGTTCACCTGCACGGTTCCAGCGGGCAACTATTTCATGATGGGCGACAACCGCGACAACAGTGCGGACAGCCGCTACTGGGGCTTTGTACCGGACAAGAATATTGTCGGTAAAGCATTTTTTGTCTGGATGAATCTGGGTAACCTGCGCCGCATCGGCGGCATCCATTGATGTGCAAGGTGCAGCATAGCGGCTCGAAAGGGACTAAGATGCAACAACGGCAGGGTGGCATGTCGCTGGTCGGACTGATTTGCGTGTTGGCGGTGCTCGGGTTTTTCGTGCTGCTGGCGCTGAAGATCGTGCCGACCTACGCCGAATACCGCGCGATCAAGAACGCCATCGTCACGGCCAAGGCGGCCGGCGGCAGCGTCGCCGAGATCCAGCGCTCGTTTGACGCCAGCGTCACGGCCGGCTACATCGACTCGATCAGCAGCCGCGACCTGATCATCGAAAAAGTGAATGGCGAAACCGAAATCAGCTTCGCCTACGAGAAGAAAATCCCGCTGGTCGGACCGGCCAGCTTGCTGCTTGAATATGAAGGCACCACCGACAAGGGTGGCGCCAAACCCGCGAAAACCGAATAAAGAACCGATCACCCATGAATCTCCAGTTATTGCAAACGCGTTTAGGCTATACGTTCCAGGATGCTGGCCTGTTGCAGCAAGCCTTGACGCACCGTAGCCACAGCAGTCTGCATAACGAACGGCTGGAGTTCCTGGGCGACTCGATCCTGAACTGCGTGGTGGCCTCGATCCTGTACGAGCGCTACATCGACATCGACGAGGGCGACCTGTCGCGCCTGCGCGCCAACCTGGTCAAGCAGCAGTCGCTGTACGAAATCGCGCAGAAGCTGGAACTGTCCAACTTCCTGCGCCTGGGCGAGGGCGAACTGAAATCCGGCGGTTTCCGCCGGCCGTCGATTCTGGCCGATACGCTGGAAGCGCTGCTCGGTGCCATCTTCCTCGACGGCGGCTTCGAACCGGCGCGCGCGGCGATCCGCTCGTTCTACATCCCTATCCTCGACACGGTCGATCCGCAGACGCTGGGCAAGGACGCCAAGACGCTGCTGCAGGAATTCCTGCAAGGCAAGAAAATCTCGCTGCCGCTGTACAACGTGATCGCCACCCACGGCGCCGCGCACAGCCAGGAATTCGAGATTGAATGCCTGGTGCCGAAACTGGGCATCCAGGTCTTCGGCCGTGGCGGCAGTCGCCGCGCCGGCGAACAGGCGGCCGCCAAGCTGGCGTTGGTCGCTGCGGAACAAGCGGCGCAAAAAGCGCCTGCCGCCGCCCGCAAGTCCAAGCCGCGCGCCGCCCAGCTCAAGCTGGCCGGCATCGCCACCGTGCAGAGCAGCGACGCACCGTCGCCGCCTGCCAAGGCAGCCAACAAGTAAAGAGAAATACCATGACGACCGAAACGACCTCCGCCAGCAACTTCCGTTGCGGCTACATCGCCATTGTGGGCCGCCCGAACGTGGGCAAGTCCACGCTGATGAATACGCTGATTGGCGCCAAGGTCAGCATTACCTCGCGCAAGGCGCAGACCACGCGCCACCGCATCACCGGCATCCAGACCTATGACGACGCGCAGTTCATCTACGTCGATACGCCGGGCTTCCAGACCCGCCACGCCAACGCGCTGAACAAGACGCTGAACAAGACCGTCACCAACACCCTGATTTCGTCGGACCTGATCCTGTTCGTCATCGAAGCGGGCACCTTCGGCCCGGCCGACCAGCAGGTGCTGGACCTGCTGCCGACCGAAGTGCCGGTGATCCTGGTGATCAACAAGTCGGACCGCGTCAAGGACAAGGTCGCGCTGATGCCGTTCGCCCAGCAGGTGGCCGCCAAGTTCAACTTCGCCGCCATCGTGCCGGTGTCGGCCAAGCTGCGTTTCCAGCTCGACGGCCTGGAAAAGGAACTGAAGAAATTCCTGCCGGAGAACGAAGCCATCTTCGGACCGGACGACATCACCGACCGCAGCGAGAAGTTCATGGCGTCGGAAATCGTCCGTGAAAAGCTGTTCCGCTTTGTCGGCGACGAACTGCCGTACACCAGCACCGTGCTGATCGAGAAATTCGAGCAGGAGGGCGACCTGCGCCGCGTGTTTGCCGCCATCCTGGTCGAGCGCGACACGCACAAGTCCATGATTATCGGGAACAAGGGCGCGCGCCTGAAGGAAGTATCGACGCAAGCGCGCCTGGACATGGAAAAGCTGTTCGGCGGCCCGGTGTACCTGGAAATCTGGGTCAAGGTCAAATCCGGTTGGGCCGACAACGAAGCGGGCCTGCGCGCTTACGGTTACGAGTAATCCATCACCAGCATGTCCACCACGCCAGACGCCACCTTGGACGCACCGCCAGCGGCGGTGACGGCGGGGGCGGACGTGCCTGCCGCGCCGGTCATCACGCCGGCGCCGCCCAAGCGTCCGCGCGCTCCGTCGCGCGAGCGCACCGTCGGCACCAAGGTTGCCGGCCAGCCGGCCTTCGTGCTGCACAGCTATCCCTACAAAGAAACCAGCCTGATCATCGACCTGTTCACGCGCGACTTCGGCCGCGTGGCCTTGATCGCCAAGGGCGCCAAGCGGCCGCATTCACAGCTACGCGGCGTGCTGCAGACCTTCCAGCCCTTGTCGTCGAGCTGGGTCGGCAAATCGGAACTGCGCACGCTGACCGAGGCCGAATGGGTGGGCGGCATGCTGCCGCTGGAAAAAACCGCGCTGCTGTGCGGCTTCTACCTGAACGAACTGCTGGTCAAACTGCTGGCGCGCGATGACGCCCATCCGGCGCTGTTCGACCATTACGTCTCGACGCTCAACCAGCTGGCGCACAACGAACCTGCCTCCATCGTCTTGAGAAAATTCGAACGGGCCCTACTTAAAGAGACGGGCGTCGCCGCCGACCTGACGCGCTGCGTGGAAACGCGCCGCAGCGTGCAGGCCGACGTCACCTACGTGGTCGATCCCGAGCGCGGACCGCGTCCCGAACGCGCCGCCGATCCGTGGCCGCGCGTGGCCGGCAAGACGCTGCTGGACATGGAATGCGAAAATTACGAAGACGTCGCCACGCAAGCCCAAAGCAAGCAGCTGATGCGCTTTCTGGTCGCGCACCACCTGAACGGCGCGCCGTTGAACACCCGCCAGATCCTCGTGGATCTGTCCCAGTTATAAGAGAAAAAACAATGAGCTTCCTGCAACCCTCCGGCACCATCATCGACCTCGGCGTGAACATCGACCACGTGGCGACGCTGCGCAACGCGCGCGGCACCCAATATCCGGACCCGATCCGCGCCGCGCTGCTGGCCGAGCAGGCCGGCGCCGACTGCATCACGCTGCACCTGCGCGAAGACCGCCGCCACATCAAGGACGCCGACGTCATCGCACTGGCGCCGCAGCTGATCACCCGCATGAACCTGGAAGCCGCCGTGACGCAGGAAATGATCGACTTCGCCTGCAGCATCAAGCCGGCCGACGTCTGCCTGGTGCCGGAAAAACGCACCGAAGTCACCACCGAAGGCGGCCTCGATGTCGCCGGCAACTACAACGCCGTCGAACGCGCGGTGAAGCAGCTGCAGGCCGAAGGCATCCGCGTCAGCCTGTTCATCGACGCCGACGAGGCGCAGATGGACGCCACCGCCGCCCTCGGCGCGCCGGTGATCGAACTGCACACCGGCCGCTACGCCGACACCGAAGGCGCCGAGCAGGCCGCCGAGCTGGAACGCATCCACCGCGGCGTGCTGTATGGCGTCGGCAAGGGCCTGAAGGTCAACGCTGGCCACGGCCTGCACTACACCAACGTGCAGGCGATCGCCGCGATTCCGGAAATCGCCGAGCTGAATATCGGCCACGCCATCGTCGCCCACGCGGTGTTCGTCGGCTGGGAAAACGCCGTGCGCGAAATGAAGGCCATCATGGTCTCGACCCGCATCGGACGCGCGTCGTGATCTACGGCATCGGCACCGACATCTGCAAGATCCCGCGCATCGAAGCGGCGCTGGCGAAGCATGGCGACCGCTTTGCGAAAAAAATCCTCGGGCCGCAGGAGATGGAAAAATACCTGGCGCGCAAAGCCAAGCACCCGGTGCGCGGCATCCGCTTCGTGGCCACGCGCTTCGCCGCCAAGGAAGCCTTCGCCAAGGCCATCGGCCTCGGCATCCGCATGCCGATGACCTGGCCCGCCGCGCAGATGCTGAATCATCCCGGCGGCAAGCCGATGATCGTGTGCAGCGGCGTGCTGAAAGAATTCATGGAAAAGCATAAGCTGTCGGCGCAGGTGACCGTCAGCGACGAAGAGGACTATGCGGTCGCCTTCGTCATCGTGGAGCAGGAAAAGTGACCGAAGAAGTAAGCGATCCGCGCGAACAGGTATTAGCCACCGTTGCCAAGCTGCCCAACCTGCCGGGCGTGTACCGCTATTTCGACGCCGAGGACAAGGTGCTCTACGTCGGCAAGGCGCGCGACCTGAAAAAGCGCGTGTCGAGCTACTTCCAGAAAAACCTGAGCAGCCCGCGCATCGCCATGATGGTCGAGCGCATCGCGCGGCTGGAAACCACCGTCACGCACAGCGAGGCGGAAGCGCTGATCCTTGAGAATAACCTGATCAAGGCGCTCAGCCCGCGCTTCAACATCCTGTTCCGCGACGACAAATCGTATCCCTACCTGAAGATCACCGGCGGCGATGCGCCGCGCATGGTCTACTACCGCGGCGCGGTGGACAAGAAGAACCAGTATTTCGGCCCGTTCCCCAGCTCGTGGGCGGTCAAGGAATCGATGCAGATTCTGCAGAAGGTGTTCCAGATCCGCACCTGCGAGGAGAGCGTCTACGCCAACCGCACGCGTCCCTGCCTGCTGCACCAGATCGGCCGCTGCAGCGCGCCGTGCGTGGACCTGATCAGCAAGGAAGATTACAAGCTCGATGTCGACAACGCCGCGCGCTTCCTGCGCGGCCGCCAGTCCGAGGTGCTGGAAGACCTGGAAAAGAAAATGCACGCCTACGCGGCCGAGCTGAAATTCGAGCAGGCGGCGTCGGTGCGCAACCAGATCCAGTCGCTGTCGCGCGTGCTGCACCAGCAGAGCATGGAGACCACCGGCGACGCCGACGTCGATATCATCGCCGTGCTGGTGCAGGGCGGCCGCGCCTGCGTCAACCTGGCCATGGTGCGCGGCGGCCGTCACCTGGGCGACCGCGCCTACTTCCCGACCCACGTCAGCGACGCCGAGGCGATCGCCGAGGAGTCGATCGAAGTCGAGGTGCTGGCCGCCTTCATGGCGCAGCACTACGTCGACAAGTTCATCCCCGGCACGCTGATCCTGAATATCGAATTCAACCACCCGGCGCTGATCCAGGCCTTGCAGGAGCAGTGCGGCCACCGCATCAACCTGATCTTCCAGCCGCAGGACCAGCGCCGCAAATGGCTGGAACTGGCGCAGAAGGGCGCCGAGATCTCGCTGGCGCGGCTGCTGTCGGAGCAGGGCTCGCAGCAGTCGCGCACGCGCGCGCTGGTCGAAGCCTTGCAACTGGAGCCGGAAGACATCGATGCTTTGCGCATCGAATGCTTCGACATCTCGCACACGCAGGGCGAGGCGACACAGGCGTCGTGCGTGGTGTTCCATCACCACCAGATGCAGAACGGCGAGTACCGCCGCTACAACATCAACGACATCACGCCGGGCGACGATTACGCCGCCATGCGCCAGGTGCTGTTCCGCCGCTACGAGAAGGTCGCCAACGGCGACGGCGTGATGCCGGACGTGGTGCTGATCGACGGCGGCAAGGGCCAGATCGAAATGGCGCGCCAGGTGTTTGCCGAACTGGGGCTGGACATCAGCCTGATCGTCGGCGTGGCCAAGGGGGAAGGGCGGCGCGTCGGTCTGGAGACGCTGATGTTCGTCGACGGCCGGCCGTCGCAGGAACTGGGCAAGGAATCGGCGGCGTTGATGCTGGTGGCGCTGATCCGCGACGAGGCGCACCGCTTCGCCATCACCGGCATGCGCGCCAAGCGCGCCAAGACGCGCCAGACCTCGCGCCTGGAGGAAATCGAAGGCATCGGCGCCAAGCGCCGCCAGCGCCTGCTGGCGCGCTTCGGCGGCCTGCGCGGCGTGGTCGACGCCAGCATCGAAGATCTGAAACAAGTTGAAGGCATTTCCAGCGCGCTGGCGGAAGAAATCTACAAGCAGCTGCATTGACGGGCGTCGCGGCGCAACGGTGCTGGTTTAATGTGCTATGTCAAGGTAGACTAGCGGCGCATTACAACATTTCATGGCCGCACATCACTTTTAGCTTATGCCCTTCAATATTCCGATACTGTTGACCTGGTTGCGCGTTGCGCTGATCCCGCTGGTGGTGGGCGTCTACTACCTCCCGACCACCATGCTCCCGGTAGCAGATCAGAATCTGGCGGCCACGCTGGTGTTCATCGTGGCCGCCGTCACCGACTGGTTCGACGGCTTCCTGGCGCGCCGCTGGAACCAGACCTCGGCCTTCGGCGCCTTCCTCGACCCGGTGGCGGACAAGCTGATGGTGGCCGGCGCCTTGCTGGTGCTGGTGCAACTGGACCGCGCCAACGCCGTGCTGTCCTTCATCATCATCGGCCGCGAGATCGCTATTTCGGCGCTGCGCGAGTGGATGGCGCAGATTGGCGCCTCCAAATCGGTGGCGGTCAGCTCGCTGGGCAAGATCAAGACCACGGCGCAGATGATGGCGATTCCGCTGCTGCTGTTCCATGACGTGCTGTTTGGCGCGGTCGATACGCAGTTCTGGGGCGCGCGCCTGCTGGAGGTGGCGGCGGTGCTGACGGTGTGGTCGATGTTCTACTACCTGCGCCTGGCATGGCCGCTGATCAAGGAAAAATCGGGCCAAATCTAACCGTATAAACAATATTTTCATTGGGCATTGACAGGCGGTGTAGATCCTCTATAATGCTGGCCTGTTGTTGATGACGACGAAGCAAAGCGGGAGTAGCTCAGTTGGTAGAGCGCAACCTTGCCAAGGTTGAGGTCGAGAGTTCGAGACTCTTCTCCCGCTCCAAGCGAAGTCATCGAAAACAAGTAGTACTAGCAAAAACAGCAGTCACCTGCTAATATGCTGGACTCGAAATGCGGGAGTAGCTCAGTTGGTAGAGCGCAACCTTGCCAAGGTTGAGGTCGAGAGTTCGAGACTCTTCTCCCGCTCCAGTTTCTCCGGAAACCGGTTGGCGCAGTAAAAATAGTAACTCCAAGCGGGAGTAGCTCAGTTGGTAGAGCGCAACCTTGCCAAGGTTGAGGTCGAGAGTTCGAGACTCTTCTCCCGCTCCAGAATTCCGGATCGCAGCGCGTAACCCGCTGCGGTCTTTAGTAAAAGTTTCCTCTGGCGAGGTAGCAAAGCGGTTATGCAGCGGCCTGCAAAGCCGTCTAGGTCGGTTCGACTCCGATCCTCGCCTCCAAAACGACTCCAAGCGGGAGTAGCTCAGTTGGTAGAGCGCAACCTTGCCAAGGTTGAGGTCGAGAGTTCGAGACTCTTCTCCCGCTCCAGTATTGAAGAAGGGCAGCCATGTGGCTGCCCTTTTTGCGTTCCTCGCGGGCCCGGCAATGCTTACGTCGACAGCGGGCCGAAGAAATGGATCATGTTTCCCTCGGGGTCGCGGATCATGGTCGAGCGGCGTTGCGGCGTCAGTTGCTGGTCGGCCCAGACGAATTCAACGCCGTGGTCAGCGAATGCCTTGGTGACCGCCTGCAGATCGACGGTATCGAAGACCAGGGCTTTATACCCCAGTACGCCGAGATGGCTCGGCGGCGCCGTGCGATCGACCGCCACCGTGCTCGCGCCGGCCAGCGTGACCAGTTCGATGCGCGTGCCGGCACCTTCCATCATGGCGTAATCGGCGCCTACCGCATCAAAGCGGCCGCGTTGCGCCGCGGTCAGTCCCAGCACGCGCTCGTACCAGGCGGTCATGGCCGGCAGGTCGCGGACCGCGATGGCGACATTGTTCAGGGTCAGCCCCCGCGCGGGACCGTGGATCGATTCAGTTGATGTGCTCATTGTTTTCTTTCGGTGGATGTAGGGCAGTGTGCCCGGTGTGGTTAATCGTGCTCGGCGCCGAACGGCCCGAGATAATCGAGCTTGCCGACCTTGACACCCTGGTTGCGCAGGATGTTGTACGCCGTGACGATGTGGAAGAAAAAGTTCGGCAGGGCGACGGTCAGCAGATAACTTTCGCCCGTGAACGGCACCTCCGCCGACGGCCAGCTCAGTGCGATGGCGCGCGCGCCGCCCGCATCAAGCTGGGCGGTATCGACGCTCTCCAGGTAGGTGATGGTGTTGGCGATACGCTGCTGCAGCTGCGCGAAGGTGGTTTCGTCGTCGGCGAAGCGCGGGCCTTCGCCGCCGCTGAGGCGCTGTGCGGCGAACTTCGAACTGTCGCTGGCGCGCTGCACCTGTGCCGACAGCGGCAGCATGTCGGGCGCCAGGCGCGCGCCGAGCATCGCCGCCGGTGCAATGCCGTGCTGGACGGCGTGTGCTTCGCCCTTGCTCAGCAGCGTGGACAATACTTTCAACGCGCGGACAAACACCGGTACGCTGATGCTGGACATATTCGTGGACATGGTGATTCCTTTCAAGAGGGAGTTACGTTATGAGGGATTACGATTGATGCCGATCAGCAGTGAGGCCAACGCCGCCAGCGCGCCGCCTGCCAGCAGGGCGCTGACGACGCCCATGCCGTCAACGATCAGGCCACCCACCAGCGCGCCCAGCGAAATGGCGATCTGGAAGAAGCTGACCAACAAGGCCTGGCCTGCTTCCGGGGTGGCCGAGGCGGCCTTCAGCATCCAGGTGGTCATCGCCACCGGCACCAGGCCGAACGCGGCGCCCCAGGCGAATACCGCCACGGCGCCGGCCACCGTGCCAGCCGCCGCGCCGTGGCCCGCCAGCGACGACAGCAGCAGCACCACGGCGATCACCAAGGCCGCCGCCAGCGCCGTGCCGCGCACATTGCGCGCCACCAATTGGCCGCCGACGAAGGTGCCGGCGAAGCCCGCCACGCCGTACACCAGCAGCAGCGTGGTGACCGCTGGCGTGGACAGGCCGAACACCTGTTGCAGCATCGGCCGCAGGTAGGTGTAGCCGGTGAAGTGTCCAGCCACCAGGAACAGCGCCACCAGCAGGATCAGGCGCGAAGCGGGATGCGTCAGAGGCGCCAGCAGGTCGCGTGGCTGGACCGCGCGCGCCGGCGGCATGGCGGGCAGCACGCGCGCTTGCAGCACCAGCACGCAACTGGCCACCACGGCGGAAGCGATGAAGGCGGCGCGCCAGCCGATCAGGTCGCCCAGCAGCGCACCGGCCGGCACGCCGGCAATCGTGGCGACCGAGATGCCGGCCAGCACATACGACATCGCGCGCGGCTGCAGCGCGGCCGGTACCAGGTGGCCGGTGGCGCCGGGCGCGAAGGTCCAGAAGCCACCGACAACCAGGCCCAGCAGCACGCGCGCCAGCAGCATGGTCGCCAGGTTCGGCGCCATCGCCGCCAGCACGTTGGACAGCACCAGCAGCGATGACAGCGCCAGCAGCACGACACGCCGGTCCAGCCGGCCGGAGGCGATGATCAGCAGCGGGCCGGTCAGCGCCGCCACCAGTCCCGGCATGGTGATCATCAGGCCGACTGTGCCTTCGCTGACGTGCAGGCTGGCGGCGATGTTGGTCAGCAGGCCGATCGGCAGAAACTCGGTGGTGACCGAGGCGAAGGTGCTGATGGCCAGCGAAGCCACGGCCAACCATGCCGGCGCGGCAATCGCTGGCGCGGCGGAGGCACGGGGGCTGGCCGCAAGGTCGGCGCCGCTTACCATGGCAGCACCTCACCGAGGTGGAAGAAACCGCCGCTCGGGCCATCGTCCGGCAGCAGCGCCAGTTGCACGCTGGTGCGGGCGCCGTCCGCCACCGCCATCGGCGCGGCGCTGCCGCCCATCGACGTTTGCACCCAGCCCGGATGCGCCGCGTTGGCCTTGACCGGCGTGCCGGCCAGCGCCTTGGCCAGGTGCACGGTGTAGCCGTTGAGGGCGGTCTTCGAGGTATCGTAGGCCACCGAATTGGCGCTGTAGATCGGCGAGGACGGATCGCGGTGCAGTGTCAGCGACGCCAGGATGCTGGACAGGTTGACGATGCGGCCGGCGGCCGAGCGCTGCAGCAGCGGCAGCAGCGTTTGCGTCAGCAGCACGGGAGCGAAGAAGTTGGCCTCCATGGTTTGGCGCAGCACCGCTTCGGGCACGTCGGCGGCGTTGTACAGATCCTTGACGCCGGTCTCGCCCTCCAGGTAGACGCCGGCGTTGTTGACCAGGATGTCGAGGCGGCCGGCCAGCGCGTGGAAATGGTCGTAGGCGCGCTGGTGATCAGCGTAGCGGGTGACGTCGAACAGCAGCCACTGGGCCGCAATGCCGTCGGCGCGCAATTGTTCCACCGCTTCGCGTCCGGCCTGCTCGCTGCGGGCGCCGATGACGGGCAGCGCGCCGGCTTGTCCCAGCTGACGCGCGGTCTCGAAGCCGATGCCGCGATTGCCGCCGGTGATGAAGGCGATTTTTTGTTTGGGTACGTGGGTCATAACGGTTCCTTTAATGTGTCAACAAACGGCACAAATTGATGAAAAAAAATGTCAGGCGGCCAGTTGCAGGCTGGCGGTGAAGTCCGCCAGCGTGTGCTGCGCCAGGCTGTGTTCGAAGTCGCACTGCACCCGCTGCAGCAACTGCGCCATGCCGCCCTTGATGGTGCGGCTCACCTGGCAGCTGTCCTGCGTCGGGTAGGCGTGCACGCTAAACGCGGCGGGCGCCTGACTGGCCAGGTAAATATCGAGCAGGGTGATCTGTTGCGGATCCCGGGCCAGCGTGCAGGCGCCGGTCTTGCCGCGTGTGGTCGCCACCAGCCCGGCCTTGGCCAACTTGGACACCACACGGCGTACAAAGCTGGGATCGGCGTTGACGCTGCCGGCCAGCTCGGCCGAGCGCACCGGCGTGCCGTGGTGGGTGGCCAGCGCCGCCATCACGTGGGCCGCGACGGAAAATTGAACGTTGATCTGGGTCATATTGTGATCCTAAACGGCACAAATTTGTTTGTCAAACACACGCGACTTGTTGAGTAGCTGACAAAGCTCAGTGTAGGACCAAAGCATTCATTTAAAAATACGTAAAAATAAAAACACTATTCATACGCGGGAATAATCGATCGCTTTGCAAGCACTCCAATAGTGGTGCCGTTTTTATTTTCGGATCGCCGGTGGCGCGGCAGGGGCGCGTTCGATGCCTGCCCCCTTCACCTGTACCCAGCCATTCGGGCGCAGCCGGTATTCCAGCGTCTTCTGGTAACGGCCGATACCGCCATACTCGACATTGAGCGTGATGCAAAAATGGCCCACGGCTCCGCCAAGCAGCCGTCGCATGGGAATCGAGGCGTCAATGATCGCGTCGCTTGGATTGAATTTTCCGCCGATATCGGCAATGCCTTCGGTGCCGGCTTTGGCGGTCCCCAACAACGCCAGAACCTGGGCTGGCAGTTCACGCAGGGTGGTCACTGTGTTGCCTGCGGCTGCGTCGCATTGCGGCTCTTGCATGCTGTCAGGGTCAGCTGTCTGGGATGCATGGGCGCTGAAGGCCAGTAATGCACCGCACAGCAGGGCAGTTGCGCTAAACGGATGAAGTATGTGCATAGTGATATAAGTTTGGCAGGGCTGACGCGATCATCGCCTATATTGCGGTCCGCAAGCCATCGAATTTTTATTATGTACTCTTTGCTACACTCAGGCACGGAGCGCCTGGTGCTGCTGCAGCATGCCGGCCATCTCCTGCGCCGGCATCGGCCGCGCGATGTAATAGCCTTGCACCTCGTTGCAGCCGAGGTCGCGCAGTATGCTCAACTGGCCGGCGGTTTCGACGCCTTCGGCCACCACGGTCATGCCCAGCGCGTGCGCCATCGAGACGATGGCCTGGAAGAACACCCGGCCTTCGGTCGACAGCCCCAGCTGCGAGGTGAAGGCCTTGTCGACCTTGAGTACATCCATCTTCAGCTTTTGCAGCTGCGAGAGCGACGAGTAGCCTGTGCCGAAATCGTCGACGTGCAGCTTGACGCCCAGCGTGCGCAGCGCGGCCAGCTGCGCCAGGATGGATTCATGTTCGCCCAGCATGGCGGACTCGGTGATTTCCACCTCGATCAGGCTGGCCGGTAACTGGTACCGGGTCAGCTGCGCTTCCAGATGGCGGTGGATGCCGCCATGCGAAAACTGCTTCGGCGAGACGTTGACCGAAATCGGCGCCAGCGGCAGGTCTTGCGCGCGCCACTGCGCCAGCTGGGCGCAGGCCTGGGCGATGACCAGCTCGCCGATGGGCACGATCAGCCCGTTGGATTCCGCCATCGGGATGAAGTCCAGCGGCGGGATCACCCCTTGCTCGGGATGGATCCAGCGCACCAGCGCCTCCATGCTGCACAGCTGTCCGGTCTGGGTGTCCACCCGCGGCTGGTAGTACAGCTGCAGCTGGTCGCGCTCGATGGCCTCGATCAGGTGTTGCTTGAGACGGGTGCGCGATTTGATCTGCTTGTACAGGGATGGATCGAAAAAGCGGTACTGGCCCTTGCCGTCGCTCTTGCCCGCATACATGGCGATGTCGCCGTGGCGGATCAGGGTTTCGGCGTCGGCGCCGTCGCGCGGAAAGACGCTGATGCCGATCGAGGCCCCGACCGACTGCTTTTCCTCGGCCACCATGAAGGGCTGGGAAAACGCCTGCAGGATGCGCTCGGCCACGGCGCTGCTGTGGGCGTCGGAATCGGCCGGACTGATCACCACCACGAATTCGTCGCCGCCAAAGCGCACCACCCGGTCGCTGGGACGCAGCAGCGACTTCAGGCGGGCCGCCGCCTGGCGCAGCAGCTCGTCGCCGGCCGCATGGCCCTGGGTGTCGTTGACGTGCTTGAATTCGTCCAGGTCGATGAACAGCAGGGCCACCGCGTGCCCGGCCGCATGGGCTTGCGACAGGGTGTGCTTGAAAAACTCTTCCAGCCAGTGGCGGTTCGGCAGGCCGGTCAGCGCGTCTTCGTTGGCCATGCGCTGCAGCTCGGCCTCGTGGCGCTTGCGCTCGCTGACGTCGCTGAGCGTGACGGCCAGGCCGTTGCCGACGCGGACCAGCCGGCGGTGGCACCAGCCGATGTTCAGCCGGTTATCGGCCGGCATTTCACGCTCGTCTTCGAGATAGCCGCTCGACATGGCCGCCAGATAGGTTTGCAGCAGCGATTCGGCAAACAGGTGGTTGACCATCAGCGACACGCGCTGGCCCAGCAATTCGCCGCGGGTGACGCCGAAGAAGAAGGCGCCGCGCTCGTTGCAGTCGACGATTTCGAAATCGCGGATCTGCCCGGCCTCGTTGCGCAGCGCCATCGCCATGTAGAAGCCGTCGGTGGCGCTTTCGGTGGCGGTGCGGTAGGCGCGGCGGACTTCCTCCTCTTCGTGGCGGCGCTGCAGTGCGCGCTGCGTCATCACCCGGCCCCAGGCGCCCAGCAGCACCAGCACCAGCGTGGCCAGCATGGCGCTCTGGGTGCGGTTGAGGTTGGCGGTGTTGGCGGCTGCCATCGCTTCGCTTTGCGCCAGGCCGACCGCCGCCACCACAGGGTAGGCGCGCGAACGGCGCCAGCCGAAGATGCGCGCCTTGCCGTCGCTGAAGCTGCCGCCGTCCAGCAATCGGCTGCCGCTGTCCTGGGGCAGTTCGGGCTGGCCCAGCAGCAGCGAGGCGTCGTCGCTGGCGCTGGCGTTGCCGTGCTGTTCGAGGCGCAGCGTGCCGCTGGTGCTGAGCATGGTCACCATGCCTTCGTCGCCAAGCGTGCGGGCGCTGTAGAACGAGGTGAAGTAATCGGCCGCCACGGTCAGCACCACCACGCCGGCGAAGCTGTCGTCCGGCCCCTCCAGGCGGCGGCTGAACTCGATCGAGCGCTGGATCGGATCGTGCTGCTGCGTCGGCACGTTGATGCTCAGCGAGGTGGAATTGTTATTGCGATGGAAGCGGAAATAGTCGGCGCGCGCAATGTTTTCCGGGCCGGCCAGGCGCCGCGTGGAGGTGACGATGCGGCCGCTGCTGTCGGCGATGCGCACGGCAAGAAAGGCGCGGTCGGTGAACATGCCGTCGCGCTGCAGGTCCTCGACATGCAGCTGGCCGCCGGACTGCTCCCAGCTTTGCTTCAGCTGCATGGTGATCTGGTCCATCTGCACCAGCGAGCGGGTGATGTATTGCTCGTAGCCTTCCGCATAGCCGCTGGCGTCCTTGTGCGCGGCCAGTTCGGCGTTGCGGGTTTCGGCGCGGCCCTTGATCAGGGTAAAGCTCCACAAGGCGACCACGCACAGCAGGGCGATCCCGGGCCACAGCAGCGCGCGCCGGCTGTGGCGCATCGCCAGGCGGGTGTCCTCACGCTGCATGCGTTGTGCTTGCGCCGGTGATGGACGACGGCGCGTTCATTGTTGAAATTGCCATGAGGTAAAATTGATAGCCTGATGGAATGGGCTTTAAAGACAATTTACCCTAGAATTGTTTCAGGATCATTGCAAATGAGAGTTCCTTATAAAGCTATAAGAAGTTCTCAATTCTGGCTGCAGATTCCCCTCCTTATACTGTGAGCGCTCGCTGCCCCGGCGGGCGTCATTCAGAAAAGGAAAGCCATGTTCTACGAAATGCGTACCTACACCCTGCAGCCGGGTAAGTTAAAGGAATATCTCCGCCATTTTGAAGCCGAGGGGTTGCCAGTCATCTCGCGCTACGCCACGCTGGTCGGCTACTGGCATACCGAGATCGGAGAACTGAACCAGTTGGTGTCGATCTGGGCCTACGACAGCCTGGACGAGCGCAGCAAGCGCCGCGCCGCGCTCTACGAAGACCAGGACTGGCTGACCAATTTCGTGCCCAAAACAGTCCATTTGCTGCTGCACCAGGAATCGAAACTGCTGCTGGCCACCTCTTTTTCGCCGATACAATAAAAACCAGACCAACGAGGAGACAAGCCATGTGCAACCACAAACAAAAAAACGCGCCCGATGTTCGCAGCCTGCTGGAGGGCTTGCCGAGCAACTGGGGCAAATGGGGCCCGGAAGACGAAGTCGGCGCGCTGAACTATCTGGGGCCGGAGCAAGTCCTGCGCGGCATCGCCGCCGTCAGGCAGGGCAAGACCTTTACCCTGCAGGTCGATATCGGTCACGCCAAGGGCGAGCCGCTGTTCCCCGGCCGGCGCCCGTCGATGCGCATGAACGTGCTGGACAAGGGCCATTTCCTGGCCGGCAAAGCCCATTTCGACGGCAACGTCGAATATGCCGACGACGTGATTTTCATGCACCTGCAGGGATCGACGCAGACCGATGCGCTTGGCCATGTCTGGTACGACGACAAGCTGTGGAACGGCTATGACGCCCTGAGCACGGTCGGCGGCATGGAGCGCGCCAGCATTCTGCCGCTGGCGCAGCGCGGCGTGGCCGGGCGCGCGGTGCTGATCGACATGGCGCGCCACCGTAACAAGGCGGTGCTGGACAAGGGCGAGACCTTCGACCACCACGACCTGCTGGCGGCCGCGCGCGCCCAGGGCGTGACCATCGAGCGGCACGATATCCTGATCATCCGCACCGGCTGGATCGGTTCGTTCTACGAGCGCGATGCGGAGGAGTTCTATCAGGACTTCACGGAGCCCGGACTGACCTTCAGCCGCGAGCTGGTCGAGTGGTTCCACGAGATGCAGATTCCCAACCTGGTGACCGACACCATGTGCAACGAAGTCACCGTCGATCCGCACTCGGGCGTGATCATCCCGCTGCACAATGCGCTGATGCGCAACCTGGGCGTGGTGTTCACCGAGGTGGTGCTGTTGGACGAGCTGGCGCGGGATTGCGCCAACGACGGCCAGTGGCAGTTCCTTTACACGGCCGCGCCGCTGAAGATCGTCGGCGGCACCGGCGCGCCGGTCAATCCGCTGGTCATCAAGTAAGCATAAAAAAAAGGGCAGCCGTGCAGCTGCCCTTGATCAGTTGCCGGCGCGCGTCAGAAGGTGCCCGGATAGGCGCCGCCGTCCAGCAGCAGATTCTGCCCCGTGAAATAGCCGCCGTGCGCGCCGCACAGGAAAGCGCAGAAGGCGCCGAACTCCTCCGCCGTGCCGAAGCGGCCGGCCGGTATCGCCTGGCGCTTGGCTTCCAGCACCGTCTCGTAGCTCCTGTCCTGCGCCGTCGCCGCGGCCTGGGTCGACTGCCGCAGGCGGTCGGTGTCGAACAGGCCGGGCAGCAGATTGTTGATGGTCACATTGCCCTGGGCGATGCGCTTCTGCCGCGCCACGCCGGCAATAAAGCCGGTCAGGCCCGAGCGGGCGCCGTTGGACAGGCCCAGCACGTCGATCGGCGCCTTCACCGCACCCGAGGTGATGTTGACGATGCGGCCGAAGCCGCGCTCCGCCATGCCGTCCACGGTGGCCTTGATCAGCTCGATCGGCGTCAGCATATTGGCGTCCAGCGCGGCCAGCCAGTCTTCGCGCGACCAGTTGCGGAAGTCGCCGGGCGGCGGACCGCCGGCATTGTTGACCAGGATGTCGATGTGCGGCGCGGCCGCCAGGGCGGCGGCGCGGCCGGCGCTGGTGGTGATGTCGCCGGCCACGGCCACCACCGTGACCGCCGGGTTCAGCGCGCGCAGCGCTTGCGCGGTGGCTTCCAGCGCCTCGGCGCCGCGCGCCGTGATCACCACGTTCACGCCTTCCTGCACCAGCGCCTGCGCGCAACCGCGGCCGAGGCCCTTGCTGGCCGCACAGACCAACGCCCAGCGTCCCTTGATATTCAGATCCATTCCGTTTGCTCCCTGGTTTCAATAATGGTTGGGTTAATGTTCGCCGCCTCCCGGGCGGCGCCGTACTGGAACAGGTGGTGGCGACCCAGTTCGTCCAGCGTGCGCACGCCCATCAGCGCCATGCTGACGTCCAGCTCGTTGCGCAGAATCTGCAGCATGCGCGCCACGCCGGGCTCGCCCATGGCGCCCAGCGCATACATGAAGGCGCGGCCCACCATGGTGCCCTTGGCGCCCAGCGCCAGGGCCTTGACCACGTCCTGGCCGGTGCGGATGCCGCCGTCCATCCACACCTCCAGCTGGTCGCCCACCGCATCGACGATGGCCGGCAAGGCCGCTGCGCTGGAAGGTGCGCCGTCCAGCTGGCGGCCGCCATGGTTGCTGACGACGATGGCGTCGGCGCCGATCGCCGCCGCCATGCGGGCGTCGGCCGGATCGAGGATGCCTTTCAGCACCAGCTTGCCATCCCAGGCCTTGCGGATGGCGGCCAGGTCGTGCCAGTTCAGCGTCGGATCGAACTGCTGCGCCACCCATTTGCTGATGGCGATGACATCGCCGCCGCTCTTGGCGTAGCCGGCCAGGTTGCCGAAGGTCTTGGCGCCGCGCAGCGCGCGCAGCGCCCAGGCCGGCTTCGAGGCCATGTCCAGCAGGTTGGCCGGCGTCAGCCGTGGCGGCACGGTCATGCCGTTCTTCAGGTCCTTGTGGCGCTGGCCGTTGATCTGCAAGTCCAGCGTCACTACCAGCGCCGAACAGCCGGCCCGCCTGGCGCGCGCGATCAGTTCGTTGTTGAAGCCGCGATCGCGCATCACATACAGCTGGAACCAGAACGGCGCCGAGGTGTGGCGCGCCACGTCTTCGATCGAGCAGATGCTGACGGTCGACAAGGTGAACGGCACGCCGAACTGTTCCGCAGCGCGCGCGCCCAGGATTTCGCCGTTGGCCCACTGCATGCCGGCCAGCCCGGTGGGCGCGATCGCCACCGGCATGGTCACCGGCTGGCCCAGCATCGTGGCGGCCGTGGTGCGGCCTTCGACGTTGACGGCCACGCGCTGGCGCAGCTTCAGCGCGGCCAGCGCGCGGCTGTTGTCGCGGTAGGTCGACTCGGTGTACGAGCCGCTGTCGACATAGTCGTAGAACGCCTTCGGTACCCGCTTGCGCGCCAGTACGCGCAAATCTTCAACACAAGTAATAACTGACATGCGATTTCCTGTTGAGATACATGGTTTTCAAATTTTAACCGCTGCCAGCGGCAGCGCGGGTTCCGGCGCCCGCACCGCCACCGGCTGCCGCACCAGGATCAGGTAGGCCAGCGCCGAGCACAGCGCCACCGCGGCGCTGGCGATCAGGGCGTAGACGAAGGAGTGGGTGTGGTCGACCACCAGGCCGGTAACGATGGGCGCGGCCGAACCGGCCAGAAAGCCGCCGAAGTTCTGGATGCCGCCCAGCGACGCCACCGCCTGGCGCGGCGCCACCACGCTGACCAGCGACCAGGCGCCGCCGGACGCCATGTTCAAAAACAGCATGGCCAGCGAAATAAAGGCGATCGCCAGCCAGGCGGACGGCGTCAGCGCGGCCGGCACGGTGGCGGCGGCGGCGCCCACCAGGCCGACGCAGATGGGCCACTTGCGGCTGGTGATGGCCGACATGCCCTTGCTGTACAGCCAGTCGGCAATGTAACCGCTGCCGACCATGCCGACGGTGCCGAACAGGTAGGGAATGGCGACCACCCAGCCGGCCTTGGCGATGCTCATGCCGCGCTCGTGTTCCAGGTAGGCCGGCAGCCAGGTCAGGTACAGCCAGACCATGTAGATCACGCCCATGAAGCCGAACAGCATGCCCCAGGTGGTGCGTTGCGTGAACAGGCTGCGCCACTGGGCGCCGTCCAGCGGCGCGCCGTGCGCCGCCGCTTCTTCCTGCGCGCCCTGGTTCAGATGGGCTTCGTCGGCGGCGTCCAGCGTCACTTCGCTGCGGTTGCGGTAGGCCGCGTACCAGCCGAGCGAGACCAGGATGCCGAAGGCGCCGGTGATGATGAACATCTCGCGCCAGCTCATGCTCAGCATCAGCCAGGTCAGCACCGGCGGCGCGATGGCCGGGCCGATGGTGGTGCAGGCCACGAAGATGCCGGTCGGCGCGCCGCGGTCACGCAGCGCAAACCATTCGCCGATCACCTTGGCGCCGGCCGGAAACTGCGGCGCTTCGCCGACGCCCAGCAGCGCCCGCGCGACAAAGAATTGCTGGAAGGTGTGGACGAAGCCGGCGCCGAGCTGGGCGACCGACCACAGCAGCATGCCGACGCCCAGCATCAGGCGCGCGCCCAGCCGGTCCAGCAGCATGCCGACCGGCAGCTGCGCGAAGGCGTACGACATGGAAAACGCCGACAGCAGCAGGCCCATCTGTGCGGCGCTCAGGTCCAGTTCGCCGCGGATGGTGCTGTTGGCCACCGACAGCGCGCTGCGGTCCAGGTAGTTGATGCATCCAGCCAGCGTCAGGAAAAAAATCGACAGCCGCTGGATACGGCGTAGTTTGCTGCTTGCCTGCATGGTGGTCTCCGGTTGTTGTCATGGGTGCGCCGTCTGTGCGGCTTGTCGTGCGCGCCGCGGGCGGCGCTGGTCCATGCTGCTGGCTGCGCTTACATCGACGCCTCCAGCAGCGCATGGTAATCGTTGTCGCTGGCCACGCGCGGATTGGTCTTGTGGCTGTGGTCCTTGAGCGCGCCCTGGACGATGGCGGGGAACAGCGACGGCGCCACGTCCAGCTGCGCCAGCCCGGTCGGCAGGCCGAGCCGTTCCGTCATGGCGCGCACGGCGCCCGCCACCTCGGCGCCGCCGGCCAGCCCCATGGCCTGCGCCATGCGCGCCAGCTTGTGTTCGCTGCGCATGGTGTCGGTTTCCTGGTTGAACTGGATCACGGCCGGCAGGAAGATGGCGTTCAGCGTGCCGTGGTGCAGGCGCGGGTTGATGCCGCCCAGCGCGTGGCTGAGGCTGTGCACGCAGCCCAGTCCTTTCTGAAACGCCAGCGCCCCCTGCATCGAGGCGCTCATCATGTTCAGGCGCGCTTCCTTGTCGTCCGGCGCATGGGTGGCGCGCTCGATGTGCTGCCAGGCGCGCCGCAGACCGTCCAGCGCGATGCCGTCGGCCGGCGGATTGAAGGACGGCGCCATGAAGGTTTCGAGGCAGTGCGCAATGGCGTCCATGCCGGTGGCGGCCGTCATCAGCGGCGGCAGGCCCAGCGTCAGTTCGGGATCGCAGATGGCCACGCGCGGCACCACGAAGGGGGAAATCACGCCGACCTTGCGGCCATCGTCGAGGATCAGGATGGCGCCCCGGCCCACTTCGCTGCCGGTGCCGGCCGTGGTCGGCACGGCGATGACGGGCGCCGTGTTTGCCGTAATGCGGCTGGCGCCGCCTTCGATGACGGCAAAGCCGAGCAGCGGTCCGTCGTGGGTGGCGCACACCGCCACGCCCTTGGCCAGGTCGATGGCCGAGCCGCCGCCGACCGCGACGACGCCGTCGCAGCCGTGGCTGCGGTACATCGCCACCGCCTCGCGCACCACGCCTTCGTTGGGATTGGGCGGGGTGCTGTCGAATACCGGCACCGGCGTGCCGCTATCGAGCGCGGCCAGCACGGTGTCGACGATGCCGGCCGCGCGCACGCCCTTGTCGGTAACGATCAGCGGCCGCCGGATGCCGACGCGTTCGCATTCGCCGTGCAGCAGGCGGATGGCGCCAAAGTCGAATTGAATTTGCGTGATATAGTTGATCAGGGACATGGCAATGAACTTCAGTTATAGTAGACGAAATGCACCCACTGTGGGGCCCGGTCCGGAGTCAGTTGCCGCGCAGCGCTTCCTCATCCGGCTATGGGGCCAGTATAGGAGCGCTGGCGGCCGCCGGTAATTGAGAGCTGCTGATAGGACTATAACTTTTCCTCAACCCCAATGCTTCCTTCCCTGAATTCCATTATTTCCCGATTGCACCTGAAGCAGCTGCGCCTGCTGATTGCGCTGGCCGACCACGGCTCGCTGCTGAAGGCGGCGCAGCAGGTGGCGCTGACCCAGCCGGGCGCCAGCAAGGCGCTGCACGAGATCGAGACCACCTTCGGCATGGCGCTGTTCAACCGCACCAACCGCGGCCTCGAACCGAACCAGATCGGCCACTGCGTGATCCGCTATGCGCGCCTGATCCATACCGATCTGGCGCATCTGCGCGAGGAAATCGGCGGCATCATGCGCGGGCACGGCGGGCGCGTCACCGTGGGCGTGATCATGGGCGCGGTGCCGCTGCTGGCCGACGCCGTCACCCGGCTGGTGGCGGAGCACCCGGAAATGTCGGTCGAGATCGTCGAGGACACCAGCGCCACGCTGCTCAGCCAACTGGACGCGGGCCGGCTCGACCTGGCCATCTGCCGCACCACCATCAGCCCGACGCCCGAGCACTACGGCAGCGTCCAGCTGCAGGAGGAAACCCTGGCGGTGATCGCCAACGTGCGCCATCCGCTGCGGCAGGCGGCGACGCTGACGCTGCAGGACCTGGCCGAGTCCCGGTGGGTGGTGTACCGCGCCAACATGCCGATGCGCCTGCTGCTGGAGCGGGAATTCCGCGACGCCGACATCCGCTTTCCGCAGCACCTGCTGGAAACCACCTCGGTGTTCGCCACGCTGGCCCTGTTGCAGGCCAATCCGTCCTTCGTGGCGCTGGTGTCGGTCGACGTCGCCAGCTTCTTCGCGCGGCACGACATGATGTGCATCCTGCCGCTGACCCTGGCGTCACGCAGCGAGCCGTATGAAATGGTGGTGCGCAAGGGGGCGCCGCTGTCGCCGGGCGCGCGCCTGCTGATTGACGCCCTGACACCGGCGCCGCCGCCGTGATGCCCGGCCCGGCTACACCGACGCCGGCCAGCACAGATGGCGCTCGGACGCCACCAGCTGCTCGATGGCGTTCATCACCGCGCGCACGCGCGGCGAGCGGGCCAGGTCGTTGTGCACCGACATCCAGTAGCTCATGTCGATGCGCACGGACTGCGCCAGCACCGGCTGCAAGGCAGGGTAGTGTGCCGCCAGATAGGTCGGCAGCACCGTCAGGGCCTCGCCGCCCAGCACGGCGGCCAGTTGCGCGGTCAGGCTGTTGGTGCGGTAGCGCGGCATGATGACGGTGTCGCCGAAGGTCAGCATGTCGAGGATCTCGGTGAACAGCAGTTCCTGTATATAGCCGCACCACAGGGCGTCGGTCAGGTCGGCGATCGACAGCGGCGCCGGCCGCCGCGCCAGGAATTCCGCGCTGGCATAGATATGCAGGCGCGAATCGCACAGCTTGCGCAGGCGGATATCGCCGCTGTTCGGGCGGTCCATGGTGATGACGATGTCGGCTTCGCGCATGCCGAGCGAGTAGGTGCGCTGCACCGCCACCAGTTCGATTTCCAGTTCGGGATACTGGTGCAGGATGGTCGGCAGCCGCTGCGCCAGATAATGGGAGCCGAAGCCTTCCGAGGTGCCGATGCGCACCTTGCCGCTGATGCCCTGGCGGCGTTCGGCCAGCGCCTGGACGTCGCGGATGACGATGGCTTCCATTTTTTCCGCCGCGGCCAGCAGCTTGCAGCCTTCTTCTGTCAGGTTGAGCCGTTTGGCGGCGCGGTCGAACAGCACCACGCCGGCGTCCCGTTCCAGGCGGGCGATGCGGCGGCTGATGGTCGAGTCGTCCATGCGCAGCAGGCGCGAGGCCTCGGCCATCCGGCCGCTGCGCGCGACCTGAAGAAAGACCCGGATATCACTCCATTCCATGCGGAACTCCCATTCGTGCAAGAGCCTCTCTCATTTCTGCGCATTGCCGCCGCGTCTGGCTGTGCCAATAATAGCAGCATAGGGAGGAGCCATGAAGATCAGCTACATATGCGGCATTCTGGGTCTGTGCTTGCCGGCGCTGGCGCCGGCGGCGCCATGGTATCCCGCGCAGACAGTGGCCGACGGCCGCCATGTTGCCTACCGGCCGCTGCCGCGGGTGCACAAGTCCTGGCGCATCTGCGCGCTGTTTCCCCACGTGCGCGACCGCTACTGGTGGGGCGTGTCATGGGGCCTGGTCGACGAGGCGCGGCGCCAGGGCGTCAAGCTGGGTCTCTACCAGGCCGGCGGCTACGACAACCTGGCCGTGCAGCAGGAGCAATTCCAGGCCTGCCTGCGCAAGGGCGCCGACGCCATCCTGCTGGCCTCGCTGTCGGCGGACGGCATGAACGATGCCATCGCCCAGGCCGCCGCGCGCGGCGTTCCCGTCATCGACCTGATTACCGGCGTCAGCAGCGACAAGGTCAGCGCCCGTTCGCTGGTGCGCTTTGACGACATGGCGCGGGCCGCCACCCGCTATCTGCTGAGCTATTCCCGGCGCCAGCAAGTCAGCATTGCCTGGCTGCCCGGTCCGCGCGACGCCGGCTGGGTCCGGGGCGCCGAGGCCGGCATGTACCAGGCGATACGCCACAAGTCCGTGACGCTTCAGCACGGTGGTTACGGGCCGCCCGAACTGACTACCCAGATGGGCCTGGTGCGCGCCATTTTGCGCGCCGACGCGCGCTACCCCGATTATTTCTTGGGTAATTCGGTGGCGATCGAGGCGGCCGCCAATTACATGCATCACTATCCACAGGTGGCGAGCCGGGCGATTTCGTTTTACGCCACCGAACCTGTGCTGCGCCTGATCGCGGAAGGCAAGGTGCTGGCCGCCGTCAGCGATTCGCCGGTGCTGCAAGCCCGCATCGGCCTGGACCTGGCGCTGCGCATCCTCGAGAAACAGCCGCATGCCTACAGCGTCAGTCCGAAAATCGAAGTGATCGACGCCGGCAACGTCGCCGCCTATGACCTGAGCCGCGTCTACAGTCCGGAATACGTCCGCATCACGCAGCAAGCCTTACCCAACTGAGGCGGCATGCGCCGGGCGCTGCGGCCGCCTGTTCGTCACCCGGGCATGCTGGTTGAAAATCCGGTAGATTTCCGCCGCCAGGCAGCGGGGATCCGACGACCTGCGCATGTCCGGCTCGGACAGCACCCTGAAGATCGTCGTGGAGGGAATCGCGTGCCGCAGCATGTACGACCAGGCGATCGCCGAACCGTATTCATTATCGATCCGGATGCCGATTTCGATCGTCCTGGCCATGGAGGTGTTGGTTCTCTCAACCATGCTGGCAGCCCTGTGGTTACCTTGGCACGGTGTAGTTCGCCGGGATGAATTCGTATCCCTTGCCGTGGCGGCGGATGTGGCCCAATCCGGGAAATTGCAGGTGCGCCGCACCGACCAGGTAAGCTTCTTCGGCGGCGTCCTTGAATACCGCCTGGCGGCTGGCCATGGCCTGCCTGGCGTCGCTGTCGAAGACGATGGTCACCGAGGGGTCTTTAAACTGTATCACGCCAAGGTGCAGCAAATCGCCCAGCAACATCAACTTCTGGCCTTTGCTCTCGACCAGGTAGCGCGTGTGGCCCGGGGTGTGGCCGTAACTCGGAATCGCGGTAACGCCGGGCAGCAACTGGGTCTTGCCGTCAAACGTTTTCAGCTTGCCGGCCTTGGCATACTCGCCGACCGTGCTGATAATGCCTTTGAAATAGTCTTTGTCGGCCTCGTGTGCGGTCGCCTTGTTCGACTCGTTCAGCCAGTAGTCGGCATCGCGTTTGTCCGCATGGATGAAGGCGTTCGGGAAAACGCTGGGCGACGTGCCGAGGCCGCCGATGTGGTCCGGATGCATGTGCGTGATGTAGATGTCGTCGATTTGCTCGGGCTGATATCCCGCCGCTTTGAGGTTGGCAATCAGGTTGCCCAGGGTGGGGCCGAACAGGTTGCCGCCGCCAACGTCGATCATGACCAGCTTTTGCCCGGTATTGACGACAAATGCATTGAACGAGGTTTCGGTCGGCGTATCCAGGAAGGCATCCTTCAGCGCCTTGTGGGTGGCCGCGGGCGGCGTGTGCAGCCACTTGTCAAACGGCAGATTCGACGTGCCGTCGCAGATGGCGGTCACTTCAAAATCGCCAAGCATCATGCGGTAATAGCCCGGCGCCTGGGTTTTGGCGAAAGGCGCCGCCGCAAATGACAGGGACTGCAACAAGCTCAGGGCGATGGCGATGATCAGTTTCATGATTTCCCCTTTTTGACGAGTCCGACGGCAAGGACCAAGGTAGTAATGTACTGTTCGCCCCCTGAGCAGGTAAGTTAAAAAAAGTAAATATTTGGTAATGCCCCGGCGCACCGTCGGGGCATTGCCGGCTGGATGGACGGGATCGATTAAACTGTGCGCCTGCGAAAGGTGCTTATGAAACTTGATCCTGTGTCCTTGCGGTTGTTTGTCAGTGTGGTCGAAGAAGGAACGATAGCCGGCGCGGCGGCGCGCGAGCACATTGCGGCGGCGGCGATCAGCAAACGCATCAGCGAGCTCGAAGACCAGCTCGACACCGTCCTGCTGGTGCGTAGCAACAAGGGCATGTTTGTCACCGCGGCCGGCGATGCGCTGGCCCACAAGGCGCGCGGCGTGCTCAGCGACCTGGACGACCTGGTGCTGCAAATGAAGGATTTTTCCAGCGGCGCCCGCGGCTCCGTGCGGGTGCTGGCGAATATCTCGGCCATCACGCAATTCATGCCGGCCGCGCTGCAGTCGTTCCTGGCCGCCCATCCGCTGATACGGGTCCAGCTGCGCGAAACCACCAGCCGCGACGTCATCCGCGGCGTGGCGGAGAACAGCGCGGACATCGGCATCTTTACCCAGGTGCCCTATACGGACGACCTGGAAGTGCGCCGCTTCCGCAACGATGAACTGGTGCTGATCGTCCCGACCGACCATCCGCTGGCGCAACTCGACGCGGTCTCGTTCGCGCAGGCGCTGGACTACGAATTTGTCGGCCTGCATGTCGGTACCGGCCTGAACTTTCAGATGCTGAAAGCCGCAAGCGAACTGGGACGGTCGTTAAAGCTGCGCATCGAGGTCAACAGCTACGATGCGCAGTGCCTGATGGTGGAAGCCGGCCTGGGCATCGGCCTGCAGCCCAAGCTCAGCGTGCGTACCTACAATGCGCTGGCGATCAAATCCATCCCGCTGACCGATCCGTGGGCGTTCCGCCAGCTGGACATCTGCGTGCGCGCCGCCAGCGGATTGTCGCCGGCGGCGCGGCTGCTGTACGACCACCTGCTGGCGCCTTAGCAGGCGAAGCTCTGGCGGGCCGCCTTGCCCGACAGCAGATAGCCGGCATTCGGCACCACCGGATCGAGCTCCAGATTCTTCAGCATCTGGTACACGGTGGCGGCCGCCGCGGTCAGCACCGGCTTGCCCAGACGGTCTTCCACCAGCTGGATGGCTGGCAGCGATGGCATCTGCACGCAGGCGGACAGCACCACCGCATCGGCGTTGCTGATGTCGAGGCGGTCGGCGTGGCCGACCAGGTCCATCGGATCGAGGCGGCCCACGGCCAGGTTGTCCGACACCTCCAGGCTGATCGAGTCGGTTACTTGGATGCCTTCGCTCTCGATGTAATCGATGACCTGCTGGGTCAGCGGCTTCATGTACGGCGTGATGATGGCGACTTTTTTGAAGCCCATTTCCTTCAGGCTGTTGACCAGCGCGCCGGCCGAGCTCAGGACCGGCACCGGCGCCTGCGACTCCGCCGTCACCTGGGTCAGGCGTTTTTCCGAGACGCGGTGGTAGCCGGGCCCCTGGCACATGATGGCGACCAGGCAGGCATAGGCCATGACGTCGACGCGGGCGTCACTGAGTTCGACGGCGCAGCGGTCGCTGGCCACGTCCATTTTTTTCAACTCTTCAGGCGTGACATGCATCATGCGCATGCGCGACGAGTGGAAGGTGAAGCGTTCCTCGGGAAACTGCTCGGCGCGGGCCAGCAGCATGGCCGGGATTTCCGTTTCCATCGTGGTGTTCGAGCTTGGCACGATCTGGCCGATGCGGTAGGTTTTCATGGGTAAGTCCTTTCGTAAGTGGTAAGTCAATTGCCGCTGGTCAGCTGGATGCCTTTGGTTTCCTGCAAGGTAAAGACCATGATGGCAGCGAGCAGATAGGCCACGGAGGCCAGGGAAATGGTGTAGGTAAAGCCGATCAGCGGGATCAGCACCGGCACCAGCTTGATGCCGGCGATGGCGCCGACGCGGCCGAAGTTGAAACAGAAGCCGGCTGCGGTGGAACGGATGCTGGTCGGGAACAGCTCCGCGTACCAGGCGCCGAAGCCGCTGAAATACCCGGTGAAGAAGCCCAGCACCGCCGACAGGCTGCCGAGGATGAAGACGTTGCTGGCGGTCAGCTGCAGCTTGCCGTCGACCAGCGGCATGGCGTTCACCGTCAGCGTGAAAAGCGGCACCATCAAGGTCATACCCAGGAAGAACAGCGCGAACGACTTGCGGCGGCCGATGCGCTCGGCCAGCATGCCGAACACCAGGTAGCCCGCCATCGCGCCCAGCCCGCTCCAGACCAGGAATACCGGCGCCTCGTTGATGCGCACCTTCAGGATGTTCTGCAGGAAGGCCGGGGTAAAGGTCAGCAGAATCCAGTAACCCCACATGCCCAGGATGGAAACGGTCAGCGCCAGCAGGGTCGCGCGCAGGTACTGCGGCTGGAAGATGGCGAGCAGCTTGCCCTTGGCCGTGTTCTGCGCCATGAAGCCGCGGTTGGCCAGCCACACCGGCGATTCCTTCATGAAGCACATCACGAACAGCAGGGTGGCGAACGCCGGCACGCTGGCGACGATGAACATGGTGCGCCAGGCGTCCGGATCGTTGGGCTTGAGGACGTTCCATGCCAGCACCGCCGCCAGCAGGTTGCCGCCGGACCAGCCGGTCTGCAGCACGGCGATGGCCTTGGCGCGGCCTTCCGGTTTCCACACTTCCGAGATCAGTGCGGCGGCGGCGGACCACAGGCCGCCCACGGCGACGCCGAGGATGGCGCGGTAGATGTTCAGTTCAAGCAGGCTGTGCGCGAAGCCGCACAGCAGGGTGGCGGTGCCATACGTGAAGACCGACAGGACGATGGTTTTCTTGCGGCCGATCCTGTCGGAGATATTGCCGAGGAAGTAGCCGCCGATGCCGGTCGCCAGCAGGAACCAGGCGACCGTCGACACCACGTCGCCGAGCTGCACGGAAAAACTCTGGGCGATGGACAGCATCACAAAGCCAAAGATGCCGGCGTCCAGCGCGTCGAACAGCCAGGCGACCCAGGCGCCGGCAAGGTTGAGGTAGCGTTGCCGTCCGTTGACGACCTGTGGCGGGCTGCTTTGCTGGGCGCCGAGTGCTGCTGTTTGCATAGTTTGTCTCCATCATGGTTTTCCGCATCAGGTGCGGCATTGAGCCATGATCGGACCCAGCGGCGATTGCGTAAAGCAATCGATGGTTAACCTGCCATCGCCAACGGCGATGGCAGCGCCCGTCGCGCCGCCGTGGCCAGGGCCGGGCCTGCCGCATCGAGGCGGAAGCGGCTCACCGTCCGCACCAGTCCGGTCGCCTGCTGCTCCAGCGCGGCGGCGGCGGCGCTGGCTTCTTCGACCAGGGCGGCGTTCTGCTGCGTCACCGAATCCATCTGGGCGATGGCCTGGTTGATCTGGCCTATCCCCTGGGTCTGCTCGACGCTGGCGGAGCTGATCTCGCCCATGATTTCGGTGACGCGACGGACACTGTCGACGATCTGCGACATGGTGGCGCCGGCCCGGTCCACCAGTTGCACGCCGGCGTTGACGTTGCTGACCGAGTCGCTGATCAGGTCCTTGATCTCCTTGGCGGCCGCCGCCGAGCGTTGCGCCAGGCTGCGGACTTCGGACGCCACCACCGCGAAGCCGCGGCCTTCCTCGCCGGCCCGCGCGGCTTCCACCGCGGCGTTCAAGGCCAGGATGTTGGTCTGAAATGCGATCCCTTCGATCACGCCGATAATGGCGACGATCTTGTTGGACGAGTGGTTGATCGCGTCCATCGTCGTCACCACTTGCGCGACCACGTCGCCGCCTTGCCGCGCCACGCCCGACGCGCTGAGGGCCAACTGGTTGGCCGTGCGGGCATTGTCGGCATTCTGCTTGACGGTGCCGGTCAGCTGCTCCATCGCGGCGGCCGTTTCTTCGAGTGCGCTGGCCTGCTGTTCGGTGCGGACCGACAGGTCCAGGTTGCCGGCCGCGATCTCGCTGGAGGCGGTGGCGATGGTGTCCGTGCCGTTGCGGACTTCGCCCACCACCTGTTTCAGGCTGCTGTTCATGTCGCGCAGTGCGTGCATCAGCTGGCCTGTTTCATCGGTGCTCTCGACCGTGATGTGAGTGCGCAGATCGCCGGCGGCGACGGTTTTGGCGACGGTGATCGCCACTTTCAGCGGCCGCGTGACGGAACGGGAAATCAGCGTGGCGCAGGTGGCGCCCAGGGCCAGCAGCAGGAAGCCCAGCAGCACCATCATCTTCAGGCTGCGCTGATACATGTCGGCGATGCGCTTGCCGGTTTCATCGATGTGCTGGCGCTGCATGGCGACGAAAGCGAGCACCTGGGTGTCCAGCGCCTTCGCGGCCGGCTCGAACGCCGCGCTGTAGAGCCGCTTGGCTTCGCTCAGGCTGCCACGCTGTTTCTGCGCCACCGTATCGTTCTTGGTCTGTAAAAAACGCGTGCGCACGGCGGCGATCTCGCGGTAGGCGGTTTTCTCATCTTCCGACGCGAGCAGGGGCTCCAGCGATTTCTGCAGCGCGGCGGACTGCTCCTGGCCGGCCTGGATGTCGTCGGCGAAAGTCGTCGCCAGCGTATTGTCGGAGCTCTTGATGATCAGCTCCGTGCGTACGATCGCCGCCATCACCAGCAAATGCCAGTCGGCGGCGATGCGTTCCTTGGCCAACGGCTGCTCCATCATCTTCTGCGTGGCCTGGGCAACCTGGCGCAAGTTCCAGATGCCGATGGAGGTGGTGACGGCGGAAATAATCAGGACCGTGGCAAAACCGATACCCAGCCGGGTACCGATGTTCAGATCGGAAATTTTCATGGTGTATCCCTTGACCGCCTGAGCGGATGCTTAGTAAATAAGAAATTGTAGGAATACCCATGCATGCAGTACAGCAACATATTGGCAGCATGCCATCGCCAATGGCGATAATGAGAAGCGCCGTTCAGGCGGCTTCCGCCTGCAGCCAGCCTGTGACGAGGTCGTGATTCCTCTCCATCCACATGCTGGCGGCCTCGCGCGGCGTGAGCTTGCCGACATTGACCAGGTAATCCATCTCGGTGACCGCGTCGATCCCCAGCTTGACGCGGGCCAGCACCGCAAGCGTGTTGCGGGGCAGTGTGTTGAGCCGCCGGGTGGAACCGACCAGCGAGGCATGGCTGGTCCCGCCCAGTACGCCCAGGGTGTCCTGCAGCGGCCGCAGCTTGCCGTCGCGGTTCAGGTATTGGGGCGCCCAGGTTGGAAACACCATCCATTCCCCGGCCGCGCGCGCCTTCTCGTAGGCGGCGATCCAGTCCGCCGCCGGGCCCGGCTGCACGGCATAGCCGGCGGCGCCGAGCTGGTAGTCGCCGACCGCTTTGTGCGACAGGACGGTGATGGCGGCGCCGCTGCCGACGCTCTGTATCCGCTTGCTCATCCGCGCGGCGACCTGCGGCTTGGCCAGGTCGGCAATGCTGCCGACCTCGCTGGCCGGCACATAGTCCGGCACCGCCCAGAAGAAGCGGGCGTCCTCATACAGCACCGCGACTTCCTGCGCGCGCTGGCCGTAGCGCTTCCAGTACGCCGCGTGGCCTTCCGGCAGCCAGGCGGCCGCCATCAGGTCTATGTCGCCGCTGTCCAGCAACGGAAACATTTCTTCGTGCGGCCCCTGGCGCACCACCACCGTATGCCCCAGTTTTTCCAGGAGGTTTTGTATCACCGCGCCGGTCACGGCATAGAAGCTCAGCGAGACCTGGCCCAGCACCACCGGACCCGGATTCTGCGCCTGCGCCTGGGCAGCCACCAGCCTGGCGGCGGCGCCGGTGAGCATTGCCGCTGCGGCGCCAGCCAGCAGGGATCTTCTGGAAATTTTAGCTTGCGGCATACGAACCTCCTTCAAGGCATTGCTTACAGACTGGCTTCGAGGATGCGGCGGCTCTGCGCCAGGGTGACGTCGCCACGTTCGCCGAGGGCGGTCATGCCGTGCGCTTCGAGCTGCTGGATGACGGCGTCGATGTGCTTGGCGCCGATGTCGTAATCGCGCAGGCGGGTCGGAACGCCCATGCTTTCGAAGAAGGCGCGGGTGTGGCCGATGGCCGCGTCGATGCGCTGCTCGACGTCGCCTTCGGTGATGTCCCAGACGCGCTCGGCATATTGCAGCAGCTTGTCGCGCTTGGCCTCGCGGCGCACCTGCATGTTTGCCGGCAGCACGATCGCCAGCGTGCGGGCGTGATCGATGCCATGCAGCGCGGTCAGCTCGTGGCCGATCATGTGGGTCGACCAGTCTTCCGGCACGCCGGCAGCGATCAGGCCGTTCAGCGCCATGGTCGCGGTCCACATCAGGTTGGCGCGGGCGTCATAGTTGTCGGACTCGGCCAGCACGCGCGGACCGATCTCGATCAGCGTTTGCAGCAGACCTTCGGCGAAGCGGTCCTGCACGCGGCCGTCGACCGGGTAGGTCATGTACTGTTCCATGACGTGGGTGAAGGCGTCCACCACGCCGTTGGCGACCTGCGGCAGCGGCAGGCTGTAGGTCTTGGTCGGGTCCAGGATCGAAAAGCGCGGGTAGACGTGGTCGCTGGCGAACACCAGCTTGGCCTTGGTGGCGGCCTTGGTGACGACGGAACCCTTGTTCATTTCCGAGCCGGTGGCCGGCAGCGTCAGCACGCAGCCGAACGGCATCGCCTGCTCGACCACGGCGCCGTGGGTTTCCATGATGTCCCAGGCGTCGCCCTTGTAGTGCACGGCTGCCGCGACAAACTTGGTGCCGTCGATGACCGAGCCGCCGCCGACGGCCAGCAGGAAATTCAGGCCCTGGCGGTGGATCATCTCGACCGCGCGCATCAGGGTTTCGTAGCTTGGATTCGGCTCGATGCCGCCAAATTCCACCACGGCGCGGTCGCCCAGCGCGGCACGCACCTCGTCCAGGGTGCCGGTGCGGCGCGCGCTTTCGCCGCCGTACAGGATCAGGACCCGGGCGCCGGCAGGCACCAGGTCGTTCAGCCGGCCGACGGTTTCCTTGCCGAAGACGATGTGCGTAGGATTGTGTAAATCAAAATTTTGCATGGTGATCTCGTTCTAGAAATGGTTACTTCGCCAGCGCCTGGCGGCGGGTTTCATAGGCGTCGCCGAAGACGCGCTTGGCATGGCCGCGCACCTGGACGAACTCCAGCTGCTCGCCTTCCGGGCCCTTGGCGTAGATCAGCGTCCAGCCGTCCGACTTGCCGCTGGTGATGCGGTTGGTCATGGTGTCGAGCGGCGCCTGCAGGCGTTCCTGCTCGCTGCCGGAGGCGACGATGCGGTTGGCCTTGACATTGCTCATGCCGCGTTTGGCGGACTCGGCCTCCAGGTCATGGATGAACTGGTTGAAGTCGACATCGTCGCGGATGTAGAAGCAGATGTGCATCGAGCGCGGGTAGGCCGGACTGGTATTGTCGTTAGGCTGGGCAAAGCTGTCGCCGCTGCCTTGCGGCTGGTTGCTGTCGCGGTACTGCAGCAGTTCGATGACGACGTTGTCGAACTGGACGAAGCGGACATCCAGGCGTTGCGCGCCGCTGCGCAAATCGGGCACGCCGCGGGTGCGCGGGTTGACGTGGCGCCGTTTCGATTCCAGGTCTTCGGTCAGCAGCAGGGTGTTGTGGATGCCGTCGCCCTGGAAGTCGCCGTCGCGCATGATCTCGGTGCCGCCCAGTACCTCGGTGTAGAAGGTGAATGCGCGGTCCATGTTCTGTACCGTCAGGCCGAAATGCTGGACGCCCTGGAGGCGGGCGCCAAGCGCGCCTTGCTTGACCTCACCGGTCGCAGCCTTGGCCACGGCGGGTGCGAAGCCGGTCGATGCGGATGCGGCAACGCCGCCGATGGCGACCGCGCCGGCCTTGCGTATCAGTTCACGGCGGCCTGGATTGCTTAAGTCGATAGACATGTTGTAGCCTCATGCGTTGATTTGGATGCGCTCACTTTATCCAGCGGCTACTGGCAAGACCAGTAAAGCTAGGTAAAATTTGGTAAAGCGCGGAAATCCCGGTGGGACGCCATGCCGTGTGCGATCATAGTGTTTTAAGCAAAAGAACCATGCCGGATAATATGAACAATAGCGACCAGACGGCGGCCAGCGCCGAGCGCGAATTCATTTTTGAGCCTTACCGCTTCATCCCCGCGCAGCAGCTGCTGCTGTACCACGACGCCCCGGTGCGCCTGGGCAGCCGCGCGCTGGACATCCTCGCCGAACTGGTGGAGCGTCCCGGCGAAGTGGTCAGCAAGCATGATCTGATGGCCCGCGCCTGGCCGAAAAGCGTGGTCGAGGAAAACAATCTGAAGGTGCACATTTCGGCGCTGCGGCGCGCCATGTGCGATGGCGGGCGCGAAAACCGCTACGTCGCCACCGTTACCGGGCGCGGCTACCGTTTCGTGGCGCCGGTCACGTCGCAAGTCCGCGAGACGCCGCTGGAACCGCTGCCGGCAACCTGGGAGCAACTGCGCAAGCTGCCGGCGCCGGCCAGCCGCACCACCGGCCGCACGGAAACCATTGCGGCGCTGCTGCGCATCCTGGAGCAACGCCGCTTCGTCAGCATCGTCGGTCCTGGCGGCATCGGCAAATCGACCGTGGCATTGCCGGTGGCGGAAGCCTTCATCGCCCATACCGATATTGAAATTTGCTTTGTCGAACTGAGTCCGCTCTCCGACGAAAAATTCGTGGTCGGCGCGGTGGCGGCGGCGCTGGGGCTGACCGTCCATTCCGGCGACGGCATCCAGTCGCTGGTCGCCACCTTGCGCGAGCGGCGGCTGTTGCTGGTGCTCGACAGCTGCGAGCACGTCATCGACGCGGTGGCCGTGCTGGTGGAGCAGATCATCAATCGCGCGCCGGAGGTGCGGATCCTGGCCACCAGCCGCGAACCGCTGCGCGCCGCCAGCGAGTACGTCTACCGGCTGACGCCGCTTGCCTATCCGGCTGCGGGCGGGCCGATCACGGCGGCGCAGGCGCTGACCTTCCCGGCGGTCCTGCTGTTCTGCCTGCGGGCGGCCGAAAGCCTGGACGGCTACGAGCTGACCGACGCCGATACCCCGGCGGTGGTGGAAATCTGCCGCCGGCTGGAAGGCATTCCGCTGGCGATCGAACTGGCGGCCACGCGGATGGATGCGCTGGGCGCGGCCGAGCTGGCGGCGCGCCTGGGCGGCCGCTTCGAATTGCTGAAGCGCGGCCGGCGCGGCGTGCTGGAGCGCCACCGCACGCTGTCGGCTTCGCTGGACTGGAGTTACGACCTGCTGCAGGACAGCGAACGGGCCTTGCTGCGCAAGCTGTCGGTGTTTTCCGGGAAGTTTGACCTGGATGCGGCGACCGCGCTGTGCGGCGAGGAACTGGCCGACACCGCACTGGTGGTGGACGGCGTCGCCAACCTGGTGGACAAGTCCATGCTGGTCGCGGATCTGCGCGCATCCTCCGTGCACTACCGGCTGCTCGACACCACCAAGGCCTATGCGCTGGAAAAGCTCGACGAGAGCGGCGAAACCGGCCGGTTCCGGCGGCGGCACCTGGAATTCCACCGCGACCGCCTGGTCCAGTCGGCGCAGGAGCAGGATAGCCTGAGCGACGCCGACTGGATTGCCAGATATGGCCGCTACCTGGACGACGTGCGCAGCGCGCTGGGCTGGGCGTTTGCGGCCGAGGACAGCTCGGCACTGGCGATTTCGCTGACGGTGGCCGCGATCCCCTTGTGGACGCAACTGTCGCTGCTGGAAGAGTGTTATCAATTCGTCGAACGGGCGCTGGCCTGCGGCGTGGCCAGCCGGAGCGACGAGCTGAAACTGCGCGCCGCGCTGGGCGCCGCCGTCCTGTATGTCAACGGTCCGGTTCCTTCCACCGAAGCCGCGTGGACCGCGGTGCTGGACCTGGCCGATGCGCTGGACGACAAGGAGTGCCAGCTGATTGCCCTGTGGGGCATGGCGGTGTGCCGCGCCTACGCCGGCGAAGTGCCGGGCGTGTTGCAGCTGGCGGCGCGCTTTCAGGATATCGCGGTCACGGTCGACCGCCATACCGTGCCGTCCAGCATGGACCGGCTGATCGCCACCGCCCGCCATTATTCCGGCGAGCAGGCCGTGGCGCGCACGCTGTTGCAGGAGATCCTCGACCATTACGTTGCGCCGGCGCACAAATCGCGCCTGGTGCGCATGCAGCTCAATCAGCGCTCGGCGTCGCTCGGCACCCTGGCCAACGTCCTGTGGCTGCAAGGCTATCCGCAGCAGGCGGTGGAAACCGTCGAGGCCGCGATGGAGGCGGCGCGGAGCTCGGGCCATGCGCCGTCGGTGATGTATGCGATCGCCAACGCGGCGTTCCCTATCATGATCCATGTCGGCGACCATGCCGCCGCCGAGCGCTTGCTGGCCGAGCTGGCCGATTATCTGAAACAGCACGCCTTCACGCTGTGGGATACCTTGTGGAACTGTCTGCAGGCGACCGTGCAGGTCCAGCGCGGCGACACCTCCGCGCTGTTCGCGCTGGAACGCGCGGTCGCGCAGTTGCAGGATGCCGGCTACCGTCCGCGCATGGCCTGCCATCTGGCCAAGCTGGCCATGACGCTCAACGTGCAGGGGCGGCAGGATACCGGCCTGACGCTGATCGAATACGCCCTGGCGCTGTGCGACATGGGGCAGGAGCGCTGGTGCCAGGCCGAGATGCTGCGCATCAAAGGGGTGCTGCTGGAGGCCGGCGACCAGCAGCTGGCCGAGGCGCTGTATCGCCAGGCGATCGAGGTGGCCGGGGCGCAGGGCGCGCTGTCGTGGCAGCTGCGCGCGGCAAACAGCCTGGCCAGCCTGAAGCTGCGCCAGGGCTGCGGGGAAGAGGGGCAGCGGCTGCTGCGCGGGATCTACGGGCGGTTTGAGGAAGGCTTCGATACCGCCGACCTGATCGAGGCGCGCAGCTTGCTCGATCAGGCCGGGTAGCCGCTTAAGACAGGGTGGCGTAGTCGGTGTAACCGCCGGCGCCGCCGCCGTAGAAGGTGCTGTGGTCGGCTTCGGTCAGCGGCGCGTTACGGCGCAGACGCTCCACCAGGTCCGGATTCGAAATGAACGGACGACCGAAGGCAACCATGTCCGCGTGGCCGGAATTCGCCGCTTCAATCGCCATCTGGCGGTCGTAGCTGTTGTTGGCGATGTATTTGCCGCCAAAGGCCGCGTGCAGCTTTTTGAAGTCGAACTCGCCGGCGGCATTGTCGCCGCGGGTCTGGCCTTCCACGCAGTGCAGATACGCCAGGCCCAGCTTGCCCAGCTGTTCGGCCAGGTAGAAATAAGTGCCTTCCGGATCGCTGTCGAGCGGCGTGTCGCCGACCGCGCGGGTGATCGGCGATAGGCGCACGCCGACGCGGTCCGAGCCCCAGACTTCCGCCACGGCGGTCACCACCTCGATCGGCAGGCGGGTGCGGTTTTGCACTGAACCGCCGTATTCGTCGGTACGCTGATTGGTGCTGTCGCGGATAAACTGTTCCAGCAGATAGCAGTTGGCGGCGTGCACTTCAACGCCGTCGAAACCGGCGTCCTTGGCGCACTGGGCGGCATGGCGGTAGTCATTGACGATGCGGGCGATTTCGGCGATTTCCAGCGCGCGCGGCATGGATGGGCGTTCGACCGTCTGGTTTTCCAGGAACACCTGTTCGTTGGCCTGGATGGCGGAAGGCGCCACCGGCGCGGCGCCGTTGGCCTGCAGGCTGACATGGGACATGCGGCCCACGTGCCACAGCTGGCAGACGATCTTGCCGCCGGCCGCATGCACCGCATCGGTGACCTTGCGCCACGCAGCGACGTGTTCCTTGGTGTAGATGCCCGGCGTGAAGGCGTAGCCGCGGCCTTCCTGCGAAATATTGGTGGCTTCGCTGATGATCAGGCCGGCGCTGGCGCGTTGGCGGTAGTATTCGACCGCCAGTTCGGAGTGCACGCCCTGCATGTCGGCGCGGGAGCGGGTGAGGGGCGCCATGGCGACACGGTTGGCGACGTCGATCGCGCCGATCGTGGCCGGCGTGAACAGCGGGAGTTCATTGGTAGACATAGTGTTGACCGTTTCTGAAGAAGTGAATGAATTTCAATGGGAAGATACCCAGTTGCACTAAAACCAGATTAGCACCGTGTTCGCAATGAAGGGGTAAAGCGTGGTAAAACCTGGCCCTTTACAAAATTTAACCGCACAACCGGTATGCGCGGTCCGGCGTCAGCAGCTGCCTGGCGCGCCGCAGGTCGAGCGATTCGAAGCCCTCGGTGAACTGGTCGTAGACGGCGCTCAGGACGGCATGCCCCTCGTCCGCGCGGCCTTGCCGGATCCGTAATGTTGCCAGGTTGATGGCGGTGCGCAGTTGCCACGACAGCGCGCGCTGGCTGGCGGCAACGTGCAGCGAACGCAGATACAGCGTCTCGGCGGCCTGCTCGTCGGTGGCCTCCAGCAGTTCGCCCTTGATGCGCAGCAGCTCCGCCAGACACCATTGCTCTCCGCTGGCCTTGCAGCCGGCCAGCGCTTCACCGATGGCGGCCATGGCTTCCGCGTGTTTGCCGTGCCGCCCCCATGCCGCCGCCAGCACCCCCAGGTAGCTGCGATAGCGCAGGCGGAAGCCGGCCTGGCGCAGCTCATCCAGCGCCGCGGCCAGCATCGGCAGTCCGCGCACCTCCCCGCCTTGCACCAGCAGCATGCCGCGCAGGCAGCGCCATAAAGCGCTCCAGACCGTCAGCGCGTGCCTGGCCAGATGTTCGAACAGTTCCTCCAGCAGGCGCTCGGCCTGCTTGTAGTCGCCGAGATACAGGGCGATCGGACAGGCGGCATGCGCCAGGGCGTTGAACAGCGACAAGGCGTGATCGCTGTCGCGCGCGCCGCTCAGGGCGTCCTCGGCCGCAAGCAAGGCCTGGTCGGGAAAGCCCTGTATCCAGCGCACGTTCGCCAGCGTCCCCAGCGCGGCGGCGCGCTGGTCCAGCTGGAAGCGGGCGATGTGCGAGCGCTGCACCGGCGCCACATAGCGGCTGAGCATGACTTTCAGGTGCCGGTGCGCCGACTGCTGGTCGCCCAGGTAATGCAGCGCGGTGGCGATCAAGCGGTCGACGCTGATGTAGGCGGCGCGGTCGCCGCGGCTGTCGGCAATGGCGCGGAAGCGCCTGGCCAGCGCCAGCACTTCGCGGTACTCGCCGGTGTAGCTGCGGTAAACCGCCAGGCCCCACAGCGCGCGCAGCCGGTACTCGTTGTCCTCCAGCGCTTCCGCCAGCGACAGCGCGCTGGTCCAGGCGTCCGCCGTCGCCGCCAATGGGCCGTGCGCGTACAGCAAGGCGGCCGCCAGCGCGGCGTGAAATTTCATCTCGTCGCGCGCCGACGGCTGACTGCCCGCCGCGCCGGCGGCCAGCGCCTGCCCGACCCGCTGGCAGCACTCGTCCAGCAGCGATAAGTGCATCCAGAGCGGAATCGCGGCCGCCGTCAGGGCGATGGCGATGCTGCTGTCGCCGTCCGCCGACCTGGCCCAGATCAGCGCGGCGCGGACATCGTCGATCGCCCGCCCATAGTCGGCCAGCCAGTCGGCGGTGGGGCGCGCCTCCCATTCGATCGAGGCGCGTTCCAGCAGCAGCCGGAACCAGTCCGCGTGGCGGCGCCGGATCGCGGCCATTTCGCCGCTGCCTTCCAGCTTGTCCTGGGCGTAGGCCTTGGTGGTGTCGAGCAGGCGGTAGTAGGTCAGCGAGCCGGTGACGATGGGGGAGATCAGCGATTTGGCGACCAGATCGGCGACGCCGTCGATCACCGCCAGCTCGTCGGCGCCGGCCTTGCCGCACAGCGCGTGGGCGGCGTCCAGCGTAAACGGGCCGGCAAACACCGAGACCGCCCGGAGTATCGCCTGTTCCGCCGGCGACAGGTATTCATAGCTCCAGTCCAGCGCGGCGGACAGCGTGCGGTGGCGCGCCAGCGCGCCGCGCAAGCCGCGCTTCAACAGGCGGAAGCGGTCGTCCAGGCGATGCGCCAGTTCGCGGGCGCTGAAGGCGTCCATGCGCCTGGCCGCCAGCTCGATGGCGAGCGCGTTGCCTTCCAGGCGGCGGCATATCTCGGCCACCGCCGGCGCATCCATATCGTTCAGGCGATAGCCATCGACGCATTGCGCGGCCCGTTCCGCGAACAATTCCACCGCCGCATATTGCAGCGCATGGGCCGCCGTCCGCGGCAGGGCGTCGCCGGGAAAGTCGAGCGGCGCCAGCCGCTGCACGTATTCGCCGGCGGCCCTGAGCGGCTCGCGGCTGGTGGACAGCACCATGACCCCGGCGGCGCCGGCGATCAGTCGTTCCGCCAGCGCGGCTGCGGCGTCGATGACATGCTCGCAGCTGTCCAGGATCAGCAGCAGGCGGCGGTCGCGCAGGCATGCCACCAGCGCCGGCGTGGCGTCGCTGGAATGGATGCTCAGTCCCAGCGCCGCCGCCAGGGCGCCGGCCACGAACTGCTGCTCGCGCAGCGGGCTGAGATCGACGAAGCAGGTTTCGATGCCGTGCTGGCGGTACAGCGCTTCGGCCAGCGCCAGCGCCACGGTCGTCTTGCCGATGCCGCCGGGGCCGACGATCGTGGCAAAGCGCTGGGCGATCAGCAGGCGCATCATGGCCAGCGCGGTGTCGTCGCGGCCGATCATGCGGTTCGCGGGCACCGGCAGGTCATAGGCCTTGCGCGCCGGCGGCGGCGGATGGGCGGTCAAGGGATGGCAGCTGACGGGGGCGACGAAGCGGTAGCCGCGGCCGCTGACGGTGCCGACGTAGTGGTGTCCTTCGCCTTCGTCCAGGGCGCGCCGCAGCGCCGCCACGTGCACCTTCAGATTGCAGTCTTCGACGATGCTCTTGGGCCAGACCCGCGCGATCAGCTCGCTTTTGCTGACCAGTTCGCCGGGGCGTTCCAGCAAGGTGGCCAGCACTTCCAGCGCGCGGCTGCTCAGGCGCAACGAGGTTTCTCCGCGCAGCAGGGATTGCTGCGCGGGGATGAAGCGGAACGGCCCGAACAGATACTCCCGTTCCGACAGGGGAATGCCACCAATCCAGTTGTTCATTGTGTTCCCGTTGTGTGCTAAGCCAGTTTCCGGTAGGCGGTTTCCTCGGCGCGGTACGCGATCCAGCCGGTGAGCATGCATGCCGATGCAATGTACAAGGCGGGGGCGGACGCATGTCCGGTATGTTCGATCAGCCAGATCGCAATCAGCGGCGCGAAGCCGCCCGCCAGCGCCACGGCCAGCCCATAGGCCACCGACACCAGCAGCACCCTGCCTTGCGTGGGAAACAGCTCGGTGACCGCCACCGGGCTGGAGCCATGCAGCATCGACACCACCAGCGCCAGGCCGCCCTGGAGGCCGAGCATGGCCGGGAGGCCGGGCGCCGAACTGACCAGGGAGAACGCCGGCGCCGCCGCAAACATCAGTATCAGGCTGGCGTAGATCAGCAGCGGCCGCCGTCCGTAGCGGTCGGAGAGGGCGCCCATCAGCGGGGTGGCGAGCGTCATGACGGCCAGCGCCAGCGTATTCGAGGTCAGGGCCTCGGTCTGGGAAAAGCCGCCGTACTGCACGGCGTAGGTGGTCATGTAGGTGAAGAAAAGATACTGGCACACCACCGGCGCCACGATCAGGCCGATAGCCTTGATCACCAGCGGGGCCGACCTGGCCAGCCCGGCGCTGGCCGGCACGGCAGGAAGCGCGGCCGGGAGAGTTGCCGGCGCCGGACTGGCCCTGCGCAGCAGCCAGGCGATGGGCAGCAGCAAAGCGCCGCCGAGCAGAAACGGCAGGCGCCAGCCCCAGGCGGCCATCTGCTCGGCGCCCAGCGCGGCGTTCAGCAGCGTGGCGGTGCCGCAACCCAGCAAGGTGCCGCAATGGGTGGACGCCTGTTGCAGGCTTACCACCACGCCTCTGCGCAAGTTCGGGGCGGATTCCGTCAGGTAGGATAGCGACCCACCGAGTTCGCCGCCGGTGGAAAATCCCTGCAGCAGCCGGCACGCCAGCAGCAAGGCCGGGGCCCAGGCGCCGATCACCCGATGGCTGGGAATGAAGGCGATCAGCAGCGTGCCGGCCGCCATCACCAGCAGGGTGATGGTCAGGGCCGTCTTGCGGCCGTGCTTTTCGCCGATGTAGCCGATCACCACCGCACCGGCCGGACGCATCAGAAAGCCGGCGCCGAAGGTGGCGAACGCCAGGATCAGGGCCGTGCTGTCGGAGTAGGTGGGAAAGAAATTCAGGCGGATGTAGGCGATCAGGAAGCCGTACAGGCACCAGTCGTACCATTCGAGAAAATTGCCGAGCACGGTGGCGCCGATCAGGCGCGTATCCGGCGCGGCGGCGGCAGGGATGCCAGTAAGGGCGTGGCCGTGCAGACCGCGCAAATCGGTGAGCTGCGACATGGATCAGTCTCCGCTTGGATGGCGTCCAACAGCTCCCGGAACGCTGGAAAATTATATGCTGCAAGTCGGTTAGCGTCCAGCGTGGAATGCCCACGGCAGCTTGGCGGGCCGCATCGTTGTGGCCCGCAAGGCAACGGCGCGGTCAGCCGGCTTTCGCCTTGAAGCCGTCGGCCAGCGCCTTCAGCCCGTCTTCATAGATGCCCTGGAACAGGCGGGTGGCTTCCTGATCGCTGACGCCGACCGGGGTGAAGCTGCCGAACCATTCGACCTTCGCCGCCTTGGGACCGTCTTCCTGCACGCGCAGGGTCGACAGGTAGTCCTTGACCGGGAAGGGCGCCCGCAGAATCGCATAGCTGTAGCTGCGCGCGGCATGGTCGAAGGCCATCAGCCGCTCGACGATGGCGTCGCCATTGGGGTTGGCCAGCTCGCGCACCCGGCCTCCCTCGCTGAGTACGCTTTTGGGGATGTAGGGCAGCCAGTCGGGCAATGAGTCGAAGCCGCCGATCAATTGCCAGACCTGGTCCGCCGGTGCGGGAATGTTGATGCTTGTGGATGCCTTTGCCATGATATGCCCCTTGGTTAACGGTCAATCGGAAGCGGCGCCAGCGGCGACACCAGTTGTTTTTCGCGCAGTTCCAGCCAGAACGCGGCCGGGATTTCCTCCAGCAGGGCCGCATGGTCTTCGGCCAGCCGCTCGGGACGGCTGGCGCCGGGGATGACCGACACCACCGCTGGATTGGCCAGCGAAAATTGCAGCGCCGCGGCCTTGATCGACACGCGGTGGTGCGTCGCCACCGCGCGGATGCGCTCCACTTTCGCCAGGATCTCTTTCGAGGCTGGCTGGTATTCGAAATGGGTGCCGCCGGCCAGCACGCCGGAACTGTACGGGCCGCCGACCACGATGCCGACGTTCTGTTTGACCGCCGCCGGCATCAGCCGTTGCAGCGCGCGGTCGTGGTCCAGCAGGCTGTAGCGGCCGGCCAGCAGGAAACCGTCCGGTTTGGGCTCGTCCAGGTCCAGCGTCAGCTCGCAGGGTTCTACGCGGTTCACGCCCAGGCCCCAGGCCTTGATGACGCCTTGCTCGCGCAGGCGCGTCAGCACCCGGAACGCGCCCGTGCGCGCCGATTCGAAATGGATCAGCCATTCATCGCCATAGAAATCCTGGGCAATATCGTGGACCCAGACGATGTCCAGCTTGTCCGTGCGCAGGCGCTTCAAGCTGTCTTCGACGGAGCGCATGGTGGCGTCGGCGCTGTAGTCGTTGACGATCTTGTTGGGCCGGCCAAATTCAAACAGGCCGCCTTTTTCGCCGAGGTTGCGGGCGGCCGGGTCTTCCGTCTCGTCGAGAATCAGGCGGCCCACCTTGGTGCTCAGGACATAGTCCTTGCGCGGATACTTTTCCAGGAATGCGCCCAGCCGCAATTCGGACAGTCCGGCGCCGTAGAACGGCGCCGTGTCGAAATAGCGGGTGCCCTGTTGCCATGCCGCGTCCACCGTCGCTTCGGCTTCCTTCTCCGGAATGTTGCGGAACATATTGCCAAGCGGCGCCGCGCCAAAACCGATCGGAATTTTGGGCAATTGGTCTTTCAGACTCATGATGACTCCTTGATATCGTCGGCGCTCTCTGACTTGCAGTTCTCGTACGTGGGAGCGTTGCACGTAGGTAGTAAATTACGTTGCGTTCTTACAAGATGATTGCAAAAAAATATCGACCCAAGGTAGTAAAACTTCGTCAATTTTGGTTAATGGCAGCGGCTTGCTGTAAGCTATTGTGTTTTAGTCACTGTATTGCGTGTGTATGGGTTTCCGCCGGAGCAGACTGCCGATCGCCCTGATGGCTGCGTTGTGCGCGGCGGCTGGCGTGCATGCCGCCGCCGGTCCGCTGCCGTTCTGGCAGTCCAGCCTGTCGCATACGGCCTGGACCAAGCGCGAGGGGGCGCCGGCCAACGCCAGCGCCATGGTGCAGGACCGTACCGGCATGCTGTGGTTTGGCGCCTCTGACGGCCTGTTCCGTTTTGATGGCGTGCGCTTCGAGCGCGTCGACGGTATCGGCGATAACAAGTTGCTGTCGCCCAACGTCTATTCCCTGGCGCTATTCGGCGACGCGCTGTGGCTGGGCTATGCGCACGGCGGCATCACCGTGTTCGAGCACGGCACGGCGCGGCACTATCGCGAAGCGGACGGCGTGCCGCCCAGCGCCGTTATCCAGTTCGGCAAAACCGCCGACGGCACGCAGTGGTTCTCCAGCCCGGCCGGCATCTACTGGCTGGACGGCGCGCGCTGGCGGCGGGTGGCGCCGGAGGACGGCCTGCCGGCCGGCGAGCAGCCGACGCTGACCGTCCTGAACGATGGCAGCCTGCTGGTAACCCACCTCTCCGGGCTGTACCGCAGCGTGCCCGGCACGCACCGCTTCCGCAAGGTGGACGGCTTCGGCAGCATGCAGCGCAGCCAGCTGACCGCCGACGGTCAGGTGATCGTGATGCGATTCGGCTATACGCCGCGGCTGTTCGATCCCGTTTCGGAAACCTCGGCGCCGCTGCGCCTGCCCGATGTCGGCGTCGCGCCCTACAGCATCAACCGCGACCGCCGCAACGCCTGGTGGATCGGCCCCGGCGACGGCTTGCGGCTGTACACGCCGGATTTTCAGCTGAAAAAGCAGTTGCTGGCGCCGGCCGGTTTCAGCGCCGTGCGTGTCTATCGGCCGCCGTTTGACGACCGTGAAGGCAATCTCTGGTTCATGACGGAAAACGGCGTGGACCGGATGCGCGAAACCCGCCTGTCGGTGCAGGACATGCCGACCGGCAGCACCGATTTCAGCATCGTGGCCGGCGCCGACGGCGAAGTCTGGATCAGCAGCCACTCGTCGTTGAGTCCGTTTTCTCCGCCGACCTTCGCCATTGCCGCCGACGGCCAGCGCACCGCCAGCGACATGCCGTCCGCCACCGCCGCCACCCTGGCCGCCGACGGCACGCTGTGGTTTGGCAATGTGCACTGGGTCTGGAACCGGCGCCACGGCCAGGTGCAGCGCTGGCCGATGCCGCCGGGCCTGATCGAGCAGCCGGTGCAAGCTGTGGCGATGGGGGACGATGGCCGGCTGTGGGTCTCCATCATGCGGCGCGGCGTGCACACCTTCAAGGACGGCGCCTGGCAGGCCGGCGGCGGCCACCCCGAGCTGGCCGAGCGTACCGCCGTCTCGCTGCACACCGACGCCCAGGGCCGGACCTGGTTCGGCTACACCGACAACACGCTGGCGGTGCTGGATCACGGCCGGATTCGCCGCTTCGGCGCCGCCGACGGCGTGGCGGTCGGCAATGTGCTGACCATGTTCAGCCGCCGTGGCGTGCTGTGGATCGGCGGCGACCAGGGCGTGGCGCGCTTCCGCGACGGCCGCTTCGTCATGCTCAACGACAGCACCGGCCAGCCGTTTGCCGGCGTCTCCGGCATCGTCGAGACGGCGCAGGGCGAACTGTGGCTGCATGGCCTGGATGGCCTGATCCGCATCGGCGCGGCCGACCTGGCCGCCGCGCTTGGCGATGGCCGCGAGCGGGTTGCCGCCGAGCGTTTCGGTTACCTGGACGGCCACCAGGGCGTGCCGGCCCAGGTGATTCCGCTCAACACGCTGATCGAGGCGGACGACGGCCGCCTGTGGTACGCCACCTCCAGCAGCGTCGGCCTGATCGATCCGCGCCGCATCGCCCGCAACCCGGTGGCGCCGACGCCGCAGATCACCTGGCTCAACACCGACAGCCGGCGCTATGCCGTCGCCGACGGCCTCGAACTGCCGCGCCACACCCATAACCTGCGCATCGACTTCACCGCCGCCGTGCTGTCGGTGCCGGAGCGGGCGCGCTTCCGCATCCGGCTGATCGGGCAGGACCATGCGTGGCGCGACGCCGGCGCCTTGCGCCAGGCGTTCTACACCAACCTCGGCCCCGGCGACTACCGCTTCGAGGTGATGGCCGCCAACGAGGACGGCCTGTGGAGCGCGGCGCCGGCCAGCGTCAGCTTCCAGATCGCGCCGGCGTTCTACCAGACCGGCTGGTTCAAGCTGGCTTGCGCGGCGCTGCTGGCCGGCGCCCTGTACCGGCTGTACCTGTGGCGCCTGTCGCTGATGACGGCGCGCGTGATCGAACGCATGCGCACCCGGCTGGACGAGCGCGAACGCATCGCCCGCACGCTGCACGACACCTTCCTGCAAAGCGTGCACGGCCTGAGCCTGCGCTTCCACAGCATCAAGGCGGTGCTGGCGAAGAACGATACGGCGCAGCAGCAGATCGACGCCGCCCTCGACGCCGCCGACGCCGTGATCGAAGAAGGCCGCGAGCAGCTGATGGACCTGCGCGTCAACCATTCCTGCCGTGGCGAGCTGGCGGCGGTGCTGCAGGAGGCCGGGGCCGCGGCCGCCGCCCAGCAGCGCATGGCGTTCTCGCTGCGCGAGGAGGGCACGCGGCGCCTCCTGCAGGCCGAGGCCCAGGATGAGCTGTTCGCCATCGCCAGGGAGGCGATCGCCAACGCGCTGCTGCATTCCGGCAGCGCCGACGTGGCGGTGCAGATGACCTACGGCGCCACCGTCTTCACGCTGGCGGTGCAAGACCATGGCAAAGGGCTGGACGAGGTGGTGCGCCAGACCGGACGGCGCGAGCGCCACTGGGGCCTGACCGGCATGCGCGAGCGCGCCGCCCGCATCGGCGCCACGCTGGCGATACACAGCACGCCCGGCGCCGGCACCGCCGTGGTGGTGACGCTGCGCGCAGCCTTGGTCTACCGGTAGCCCGGCGTCTATGGCAAAATAATCTCATCATGCATATTTTCCAGCCGCTGCCCATCACTTTGCTGACGGTGGACGATCACCCGCTGTTCCGGCAGGGCATCGCCAGCGTCATCGCCGTCGAGCCGGATCTGTATCCGGTCGGCCAGGCCGCCAGCGGCGCCGAGGCGATCGCCATGTACCGCGAGCTGCGCCCGGCCGTCACGCTGATGGACCTGCAAATGCCCGACATGAACGGCGTCGACGCGATTGCCGCCATCCGCGCCGAATTTCCGGCCGCCCGCATCGTCGTGCTGACCACGCTGGAAGGCGATGTCCACGCGGCGCGCGCGATCAAGGCCGGCGCGGTCGGCTACGTGTTCAAGAACACGGTGCGCAAGCACCTGGTAGACACGGTGCGCCGGGTGCACGCCGGCGAGCGGGTGATACCGCCATCGCTGGCGCATGCACTGGTCGACAGCCGCAACGGCAGCGCCATCACCGGCCGCGAGATCGAGGTGCTCAAGCTGGTCGCGCGCGGCAACTCCAATCCGATGATCGCCGAGGCGCTGCGCATCTCCAGCGAAACGGTGAAGGGCCATGTCAGCAGCATCCTGCTCAAGCTGCAGGCGCGCGACCGCGCCCACGCGGTGATGATCGGGCTGGAGCGCGGCATCCTCAGCATCTGAGCTGGCATCCGACGCCCCCTGTTCGGGGGGAATCTGCGGCGTCATTTTTGCGCCGCGCCGGCACAGCGACGAAAAAATCGGGCAAGCTGGCAGGCATGACCGCGACAACTGTGGAAGCCTGGTATGGATCAGATACATCTCATGCGTGTGTTCGTCGCCGTGGGCGAACAGGAAAGTTTTGTCGGCGCCTCGCGCCGGCTCGACCTGTCGCCGGCGGCGGTGTCGCGCGCCATATGCGGGCTGGAGGAACAGCTGGGCGTGCGGCTGGTGCTGCGCACCACGCGCCATGTCCGGCTGACCGAGGCAGGGCAGCGCTACATGGAGGATTGCCGCGACATTCTGGCCAGCATCGCCGAGGCCAACGAGGTGGCGGCCGGCGTCAATGCCGCGCCCAAGGGCCACTTGTCGGTCACGGCGTCGGCGTCGTACGGCAAATCGTTCATCCTGCCGTGCCTGGTGGAGTTCCTGAAGCAGTATCCCGAGGTCGAAGTCTCGGCGCACTTCCTGGACCGGCCGCTGAACCTGGTGGACGAGAGCGTCGACGTGGCGGTGCAGATCGGCCACCTGCCGGACTCCAGCCTGAAGGCGCTGTACGTCGGCCAGGTGCGGCGCGTGCTGTGCGCCGCGCCGGAATACCTGGCCCGGCACGGCGTGCCGCAGCATCCGCGCGACCTGCGGCAGCATGCGATTGTCGCCGCCGCCGGCGTCTCGCCCAGCGTGGACTGGAAGTTCGGCGGCTGCGAGCCGACCACGGTGCGCATGAAGCCGTGCCTGACCGTCAGCAGCAACGATGCCGCCATCGACGCCGTGCTGGCCGGCCTCGGCATCTCACGCCTGCTGTGCTGCCAGATCGCCGCCGAACTGGCCGCCGGGCGCCTGCAAATCATCCTGTCCGACTACGAGGAAGCGCAGTGGCCGGTGCACATCCTGCATCGCCAGGGCAAGTTCGGCTCGTCCAAGGTGCGCAGCTTCATCGACCTGCTGGCCAGTTCGCTGCGCGCGCATCCTTACATGAATCATCACGGCTGATGCGCGCGGCGGTTTCATAGTCCGAGCTCGGTCAGGCCGGGATGGTCGTCCGGGCGGCGGCCCAGCGGCCAGTGGAATTTGCGCTCGCTGTCATTGATCGGCAGGTCGTTAATGCAGGCGAAGCGGCGCTGCATCAGGCCGTGCTCGTCGAATTCCCAGTTCTCGTTGCCGTACGAGCGGAACCAGTTGCCCGAATCGTCGTGCCATTCGTAGGCGTAGCGCACCGCGATGCGGTTGCCGTCGAACGCCCACAGTTCCTTGATCAGCCGGTAGTCCAGCTCGCGCGCCCACTTGCGCGCCAGGAATTGCACGATTTCCGGCCGGCCGGTGGCGAACTCGGCGCGGTTGCGCCAGCTGCTGTTCTGGGTGTAGGCCAGGCTGACTTTTTCAGGATTGCGCGAATTCCAGCCATCCTCGGCCAGTCGGACTTTCTCGATGGCGGACTCGCGGGTGAACGGCGGCAGCGGCGGACGAATTTCGGTGCTCATCTGGGTTCCTCTGACTGAAGGGAGATGGCCAAATTCTATGACCCGGCGGCGGCGGCGTCGATAGCGCGCGGCGCAACATACAATTTCGCGGCGCGGATCTATGAGCCGGCATCATAAACCCATGCAAATTCCGGTCCGTTTGATGCCTGGTTTCGCCGTTAAGATGCCTGACTCCAGCAACGAAAGGAATTCCCATGACGGTTAAAGCCTATGGCGCCCATGCCAGCGATCAACCCCTGGTGTCGATGGACATCACGCGCCGTGCGCCGGGCGCGCACGACGTGCAAATCGATATCGCGTTCTGCGGCGTCTGCCACTCGGACTTGCACACGGCGCGCTCGGAATGGGCCGGCACGCAGTTTCCCTGTGTCCCAGGCCATGAAATCGTCGGCCGCGTGACGGCGGTCGGCGCCCACGTCAACAGCCACAAGGTCGGCGACCTGGTCGGCGTCGGCTGCATGGTCGACAGCTGCCAGCATTGCGCCGATTGCGAAGACGGCCTGGAAAACTATTGCGACAACATGATCGGCACCTACAACGGCCCGACCGCCGACGCGCCGGGCCACACGCTGGGCGGCTACTCGCAGCAGATCGTGGTGCATGAGCGCTATGTGCTGCGCATCCGCCATCCGGAGCAGGATCTGGCGGCGGTGGCGCCGCTGCTGTGCGCCGGCATCACCACTTATTCGCCGCTGCGCCACTGGCAGGCTGGTCCGGGCAAGAAGGTGGGCGTGGTCGGCATCGGCGGCCTCGGCCACATGGGCATCAAGCTGGCGCACGCCATGGGCGCGCACGTGGTGGCGTTCACCACCTCGGAATCGAAGCGCGCGGACGCCAAGGCGCTGGGCGCCGATGAAGTGGTGGTGTCGCGCAATGCCGATGAAATGGCGGCCCACCTCAAGAGCTTCGACTTCATCCTCAACACGGTCGCCGCGCCGCACGACCTGGACGCCTTCCTGGTGCTGCTGAAGCGCGACGGCACCATGACGCTGGTCGGCGCGCCGGCCACGCCGCATCCGTCGACGCAGGTGTTCAACCTGATCATGAAGCGCCGCGCGCTGGCCGGCTCGATGATCGGCGGCATTCCCGAAACCCAGGAAATGCTGGACTTCTGCGCCGAGCATGGCATCGTCGCCGATATCGAGCTGATCCGCGCGGACGAGATCAACGCCGCCTACGAGCGCATGCTGAAAGGCGACGTCAAGTACCGCTTCGTGATCGACAACGCCAGCATGGCGTAAGCGCTCAGTCCTTGTGCCGGATCGCCTCGATCACCAGCGCCAGGGCGCGCGAGGCGTTGCGGTGGCTGGGATAGTAGGCGTACAGGCCTTCAAATGGCGCGCACCAGTCCTGCATCACGCTGACCAGGCGGCCGGCACGCACGTGCTCGCCGACCAGGCTGTCCGGTAGGAACGCCAGGCCGAAGCCGGCCAGCGCGGCATCCAGCATCGGATAGATGCTGGTGAAGACCGTCTGGCCGCGCACGCGGGCTTCGACCGGGCGGCCCTGGTGCACCAGTTCCCACGCATAAAAAGCGCCGCTGCCGGCCAGGCGCAGGCTGATGCAGTTGTGGCGCAGCAGTTCCTGCAGCGAGGTTGGCTTGGGATGGCGCGCGAAATAGGACGGTGCGCCGACGATCAGCATCGGCACATCGGCCGTCAGGCGCACCGCGATCATGTCCTTGTCGACCTGGTCGCCGTGGCGCACGCCGATGTCGTAGCGCTCGGCGGCGATGTCGACCAGGCGGTAGTCGGAACTGATCTCGACCCGCAGGTCCGGGTGCTCGTGCAGCAGCGGCGCGATGCGCGGCCATAACACCGTGTCCACCGTGTGGTCGATGGCCGTGATGCGCACGGTGCCGGCCGGCTTGTCGCCGAGGTCGCTGATGGCGCTGATCTCCGCCTCGATCTCTTCCAGTCGCGGCGCGACGTTTTGCAGCAGGCGCTCGCCGGCCTCGGTGGGCGAGACGCTGCGCGTGGTGCGTGTCAGCAGGCGCACGCCCATGCGGCTTTCCAGCGCGCGGATGATGTGGCTGAGGGCCGACTGCGTCATGCCCAGCTTGGCGGCCGCGCGCGTGAAACTGCGTTCACGCGCCACCGCGAGAAATACCAGAATATCGTTGATGTTATCGCGTGCCATGCAGTGTATCCGTGAAAAGACGGTGGAATCATACACGCTGCGCAGTGTGGTATACTTGCCGCCTACTCAGAAGGGCAGCCGGTATGGCTGCCCTTTTTGCCTTGTTGGCCGCTACAGAAACGATTTGGACATCTCTCATGGAAATTAAAGTCAACTTTCTCGACAAGCTTCGCCTGGAAGCCAAGTTCGATGATTTCACCGTCGTGGCCGACCAGCCCATCCGCTACAAGGGCGACGGCTCGGCACCGGGACCGTTCGACTACTTCCTGGCGTCGTCCGCCCTGTGCGCGGCTTATTTCGTGAAGTTGTACTGCAATACCCGTAACATTCCGACCGAAAACATTCGTTTGTCGCAGAATAATATTGTCGATCCGGAAAACCGCTACCAGCAGATCTTCAAGATCCAGGTCGAGCTGCCGGAAGACATCTCGGAAAAAGACCGCCAGGGCATCCTGCGCTCGATCGACCGCTGCACGGTCAAGAAGGTGGTGCAGGCCGGTCCCGAGTTCGTGATCGAGGAAGTGGCCAACCTGGACGCCGATGCGCAGGCGCTGCTGATGGTGAATCCGGATACCGAAGCCAGCACCTATATTCCGGGCAAGGACCTGCCGCTGGAGCAGACCATCGCCAATATGTCGTCGGTGCTGGCCAACCTGGGCATCAAGATTGAAATCGCCTCGTGGCGCAATATCGTGCCGAACGTGTGGTCGCTGCACATCCGCGACGCCCACTCGCCGATGTGCTTCACCAACGGCAAGGGTTCGACCAAGGAAAGCGCACTGGCGTCGGCGCTCGGCGAATACATCGAACGCCTGAACAACAACCACTTCTACGCCGGCGCCTTCTGGGGCGAGGACATCGCTAACGCCGACTTCGTGCATTATCCGAACGAGCGCTGGTTTAAGCCGGGCCGCAAGGACGCGCTGCCGGCCGAGATCCTCGATGCCTACAGCCTGGCCATCTACAATCCGGACGGCGAGCTGCGCGGCTCGCACCTGATCGACACCAATTCCGGCAACGCCAAGCGCGGCATCTGCTCGCTGCCGTACGTACGCCAGTCGGACGGCGAGGTGGTGTACTTCCCGTCCAACCTGGTGGAAAACCTCTACGTCAGCAACGGCATGAGCGCCGGTAACACGCTGGCCGAAGCGCAGGTGCAATGCCTGTCCGAGATTTTCGAGCGCGCCGTCAAGCGCGAAATCCTGGAAGGCGAAATCGCCTTGCCGGACGTGCCGCAGGAAGTGCTGGCGAAATATCCGCGCATCGTGGCCGGCATCCAGGGCCTGGAAGAGCAGGGCTTCCCGGTGCTGGTCAAGGACGCGTCGCTGGGCGGCGTGTACCCGCTGATGTGCGTGACGCTGATGAATCCGCGCACCGGCGGCGTGTTCGCCTCGTTCGGCGCCCACCCGAGCTTCGAGGTGGCGCTGGAGCGCAGCCTGACCGAACTGCTGCAAGGCCGCAGCTTCGAGGGTCTGAACGACCTGCCGCCGCCAACCTTCGTCAGCAACGCCGTCACCGAGCCGAACAACTTTGTCGAGCACTTCATCGATTCCAGCGGCATCGTCTCGTGGCGCTTCTTCAGCGCCAGGGCCGATTACGACTTCGTCGAGTGGGACTTCTCGGGCCAGGGCGAAAACTCCAACGCCGAGGAAGCCGCTACCCTGTTCGGCATCCTCAAGGACCTGGGCAAGGAAGCCTATATGGCCGTCTACGATGACCTGGGCGCCATCGCCTGCCGCATCCTGGTGCCGGGCTATTCGGAAGTGTATCCGGTGGAAGACCTGATCTGGGATAACACCAACAAGGCGCTGCTGTTCCGCGAAGACATCCTGAACCTGCACCGCCTGGACGAGGCCCGCCTGGAAGCGCTGCTGGACCGCCTGGAAAACAACGAGCTGGACGAATACGGCGACATCGCCACGCTGATCGGCATCGAGTTCGACGAGAACACCGACTGGGGTCAGCTCAACGTGCTGGAACTGAAGCTGCTGATCCACGTCGCCCTGCAACAGTTCGAGGAAGCGCACGACCTGGTCGGCGCCTTCCTGCAATACAACGACAACACGGTCGAGCGCCGCCTGTTCTACCAGGCGCTGAACGCGGCGCTGGAAGTCGAGCTCGACGATGAGCTGGACATGGACGACTACGAGGCCAACTTCCGCCGCATGTTCGGCAACGAGCGCATGGACGCGGTGCTGGGTTCGCTGGAAGGCAGCGTGCGCTTCCACGGCCTGACGCCGACCAATATGCAGCTGGAAGGCCTGGATCGCCATCACCGCCTGATCGACAGCTACCGCAAGCTGCACGCGGCGCGCGCTAAAGCGGCATCGTCAAAGTAAACACGGTTTTCCCGGCGCTCGACTCGACGCCGAGTTCGCCGTGATGGGCCTTGGCGATTTCTGCCGCGATATACAAGCCCAGGCCGAGGCCGCCTTGCTTGCCCTTGCGGTCGGTTTTCGAGAACGGGTCGAACAGGGTGGCCAGTCTGGCGGCCGGAATGGCATCGCCGCTGTTGCTCACCGCCAGCGTAAAGCGCTGGTGGCCGGTGCGCGCCTCCAGCCGGACCGGCGCCTGCTGGTCGCCGTGCAGCAGGGCGTTGACCAGCAGGTTGGAGGCCAGCTGCGCGATCCGCATGGCGTCGCAGGAAATCGGATCGGTCAGCGACAGGTCGGCCGTGATGCTGCGGTCCGGATACGCCAGCCGCAGCTCCTCGATTACATGCGCCAGCACCTGCTGCATCTGGCAGTGCGGCTCAAGGTTGGAGGCCAGGGCGCCGCCCACCTTGCTGCGCGTGAAATCCATCACGCTGTCAATCAGCATGGAAATCCGCTCCACGCTCAGATTGATGCGCGACATGGCCTTGAGCGTGCGCTCGTCCTCGGAAATCAGGCGCACCAGCCCGGCGCAGGCGGAAATCGCCGACAGCGGCGTGCGCAGATCATGGCCGAGGATGCCGATCAGCCGTTCGCGCATCTTGCTGATGTCCTGCTCTTCGATCAGCGCTTCGCGCGCCGCGCTCAGGCTGTGGCGGTCATCGATCTGGCTCGACAGCAGCTGGGCGTAGAGTTCCAGCGATTCCCGCATGGCCGCGTCGGACAGGCGCGCCGGCGCGGTGTCCAGGCCGCACAGCGTGCCGAAGAATTCGCCGCCCTTGCGGTGGATGGGGATCGAGAAATAACTTTGAAAGCCGTACAGTTGCGGCACCGGATGCCCCTGGTAGGCGCTGTCCGTCGCGACGTTGTCGATGATGATGCTGGCCTGCTCGCGCCGCACTTTGTCGCACAGGGTCTTGGTGATTTCCAGCACGGCGCCCGGCGCAAAGCCGAACGCCAGCTCATCGTGCACGGCGCAAATGGTCAGCTCACTTGCCGTGACGCGCGCAACCGCCACCCAGCGCAGCCCGGTGGCGCCGGCGATCACGCGCAGCATCCTCGGCACCGCGCCGATGGATTGCACAATTTCAACATCAGATGGCGTAGGGCTATTCATCCCGGGTAGGCGCGTAAAGAAAGAAGGTCAACTGATAATAGCCCAAGTGGCACAATCGGAGCCATGGCTTTTTCTCGCGTATAATGCAATTTCCATGGCGCGGCCCCTATTGTCCGCCTCATCCACCTCGGCCCCATGTTTGCCGTACGCAGATGCAGCGTCGCTGCATGCCACCGACCGGAAACATCATGGCTTCCCAGTTCTCTCCGAAACGCATACTTGTTGTCGATGACAATCGCGACGCGGCCGACCTGGTTGCTGAATTGCTCGCGCTTCATGGTCATGTCACCGCCGCCGTCTACGATGGCGACGCCGGCATCGCCTCGGCGGCGGCGTTCGCGCCCGACGTGGTCCTGCTCGACCTCGGCATGCCGGTGGTGGATGGCTTTGCCGTCGCCACCGCCGTGCGGCAACTGCCGGTCGCGGTCCAGCCGGTGCTGATCGCCTACAGCGCCTGGAACGACCCGGCCACGCGCAACCGCGCCATCGAAAGCGGCTTCGACGACTACCTGCTGAAGCCGGCCCGCTTCGACGAACTGCTGCAGCGCGTGGTATCGACCGGCCGGCGCAGTGCCCGCTAGCCGCGGGCGCCATCTCGCCGCGGGCGCCGGTTATCGCTAGAATAGAGGCTGTCTCAACAGTATTCCTCCAGATCCATGGCCAGCAGACCTACTCCCGAACAACGCCACGAGTTTGGCGCCTTTCTTTCCAGCCGGCGCGCGCGCCTGCAGCCGAAGGAGTTCGGCCTGCCGGAAGGGCCGCGACGCACGCCGGGCCTGCGACGCGAGGAGGTGGCGGTGCTGGCCGGCGTCAGCGTCAGCTGGTACACCTGGCTGGAGCAGGGGCGCGACATCCAGCCTTCCGCCGACGCGCTGCGGCGCATCGCCAAGGTGCTGAAGCTGGACCGGGTGGAGGCGTCGCACCTGTTCGCGCTGTCCGCGCTGGAAGCGCCCGCCATCGAGACCAGCGGCGAAGTCAGCGCCGGGCTGGAAATGCTGGTGCGGGCGATCAATCCGATTCCGGCCTATGTGCGCAATCCCCGGCTCGACATCCTGGCCTGGAACGATGCCATCGCCGACATGTTTGTCGACTACGGCTCGCTGCAGCCGCATGAACGCAACACGCTGCGGCTGTTGTTCCTGTACATCCCGTACCGCACCCTGATCCTGGACTGGGAGCAGATGGCGCGCGGCATGATCTCGACCTTCCGCGCGGCCCGCGCCCACGCCCAGGACAAGGCGCCGTTCGACAGCCTGATCGAGGAATTGTCGGCGCAAAGCCCGGAATTCCGCGCATGGTGGCCGGATACCGAGGTCAAGGGCTTCGACGAAGGCCGCAAACGGCTGCTGCACCCGACCAGCGGCTATATCGACTTCACCTACGTGGCGCTGACGCCCGAGGGCCGGCCGGACCTGTCGCTGGTCACCTACATCCCCCGCCACGCTGCCTATGACCCACAGTCATAGGATAACAAGACGCCTTCTTCGCCCGATTCGACTTACCTACACTGATGGTCATGGCAGTGCATTACGCACTGCACCCAACCATCCCGGAGGTAAGAATCATGTCCCAGCAAAATACCAATGTTGCCGTTTCGCGCAATCCTGCCAACGGTGAGCTGATCGCCACCTACGCATACCAGACCCCAAGCGAAGTCGAACGCCTGCTCGACGCCAACAGCGCCGCCTTCCGCCTGTGGCGCGCCACGCCGATGCGCGAGCGCGTCGCCGCCTATCGCCGCCTGTCGGCCACGCTGCGCGAGCGTTCGGAAACGCTGGCCGCGCTGATTACCGCCGAAATGGGCAAAACCATCAAGGCCGCCCGCGCCGAAGTGGAAAAATGCGCTGCCACCATCGACTGGATCGCCGACAACGGCCCAGCCATCCTGGCCGACGAGCCGGTCGCAGTGGACGGCGACGACCAGGTGCACGTTTCCTATTTGCCAATTGGCACCGTGCTGGCCGTGATGCCCTGGAATTTCCCGCTGTGGCAAGTGGTGCGCGCTTCCGGCCCGATCATGTTGTCCGGTAACGGCTTCCTGCTGAAGCATGCACCGAACGTCATGGGCTCGGCCTATGCGCTGCAAGAAGCCTACGAAGCCGCCGGCTTCCCGAAAGGCTTGTTCGCCAACCTGATCGCCGACAACGACACCGTGGCCCGCACCATTGAAGATCCGCGTGTCGCCGCCGTCACGCTGACCGGCAGCATGCGCGCCGGTTCCGCCGTCGCCGCCACCGCCGGCAAGGCGCTGAAGAAAAGCCTGCTGGAACTGGGCGGCGCCGACGCCTTCATCGTGCTGGCGGACGCCAATATCGACCTGGCGGTCAAGGCCGGCATCGAAGCGCGCTTCCAGAACGCCGGCCAGGTCTGCCTGGCGGCCAAGCGCTTCATCCTGGAACAGCCGATCGCCGAGGAATTCACCCGCAAGTTCGTGGCCGCCGTACAGCAGATGACCGCCGGCGACCCGCTGGATCCGGCCAGCACCATCGGCCCCATGGCGCGCGGCGACCTGCGCGACGAGTTGCATCAGCAGGTGGAACGCACCATCGCCGCCGGCGCCACGCTGGTGACCGGCGGCCGCAAGCTGGATGGCCCGGGCAATTTCTACGCGCCGACGGTGCTGACCAATGTCCAGCCTGGCATGGCCGCGTTTGACGAGGAAACCTTCGGCCCGGTCGCCGCCATCACCGTGGCTGACAACGCCGAGCACGCCATCCTGCTGGCCAACACCAGCGACTACGGCCTGGGCGGCAGCCTGTGGACCAGCGACATCGCCCGCGCCCAGCGCATCGCCCGGCGCCTGGAAACCGGCGGCGTGTTCATCAACGGCTATCCGGCGTCGAACGCCCGCATCCCGGTGGGCGGCGTGAAGAAGAGCGGTTACGGACGCGAGCTGTCGCACTTCGGATTGCGCGAATTCACCAATGCACAGGCCGTATGGGCCAAAACCGTTGACTAACAAGGAGAACATCATGCATGCCAATAGCCCAATTCTTCAGCCTGTCACCATCGGCAGCCTGTCGCTGAAAAACCGCATCGTCATGGCGCCGATGACGCGCAGCCGCTCGGACGAGGCCGGCGTGCCGCCGGACTATGCCGCAGCGTATTACGCGCAGCGCGCCGGCGCCGGCCTGATCGTCACGGAAGCCACCAATATTTCGGCCCAGGCCCGCGGCTATCCACGCACGCCCGGCATCTGGACCGAGGAACAGGTCGCCGCCTGGCGCCACGTGACCGACGCCGTGCACCAGCGCGACGGCAAGATCTTCCTGCAACTGTGGCACACCGGCCGCATGTCGCATCCGGACATGCACAACGGCGGGCTGCCGGTGGCGCCATCGGCGATCAAGCCGGAAGGGCAGATCCGGGTGCAGGACGGCATGAAGGACTTCGTCACGCCGCGCGCGCTGGAGGCCGGCGAACTGCCTGGCATCGTTGAGGATTACCGCCGCGCCGCCGAAAACGCCAAGCGCGCCGGCTTCGATGGCGTGGAAGTGCACGCGGCCAACAACTACCTGCTGGAACAGTTCGTGCGCGACAGTACCAATCATCGCATCGACGAATACGGCGGCTCGCTGGAAAACCGCCTGCGCTTCCCGCTGGAAGTGGTGCGCGCGGTGGTGGATGTCTGGGGCGCCGACCGCGTCGGCATCCGCATCTCGCCGGTGACGACGGCGCCGGGCAACACCCCGCTCGACAGCAACACCATGGTCACCTTCGGCGCCTTTGTGGATGCACTGTCGGCACTGGGCCTGCTGTACATCCACGACATCGAGGGCGTGACCCAGTTGAGCCGTGAGGCCACCGACGGCATCAGCTTCACGGCGCTGCGCGAACGCTTCAACGGCGCCTACATCGCCAACAACCAGTACACGCTGGCGCTGGCCGAGCAGACGCTGGCGGCGGGCGACGCCGACCTGTTCAGCATCGGCCGGCCGTTCATCGCCAATCCGGACCTGATCGAGCGCCTGCGCACCGGCGCGCCGCTGGCCGAAGCGCCGAAGGAATACTGGTACGGCGGCGACGCCACCGGCTATTCCGACTGGCCCGGGCTCCATGGACGCTGACCGGCTCAGGGGATGGAGCGCCGCCGCCGCCAGCGTGGCGCGCGACTTCCTCCCCTGGCGCATGTCCGGTGCGCGTGCTGTCGATGAGGTCAGCTGCCTGGCGGCAGTGCTGCTGGCCATCGCCGGAGCGCATGGTCTGGGCATCGGCAATGTCGGCTGGGCCGCCTTCAGCGCCTTCATCGTGATACGCGGCACCTTTGCCGAAACCGCGTGGCGCGGCGCGCTGCGCGTGGCGGGCACGGTGGCCGGCGTGACGCTGGCGTGGCTGCTGGCGCCGGTGTTGCTCGGTTCGACCGTTTTGCTCAGTCTGGCGCTGGCCGTGGTGGGCGGCGCCACGCTGTACCTGTGCGTGGTGGACCGGCGCGGTTATGGCTGGCTGCTGGTCGGCCTGAGCTTTGCCATGGTGCTGGTCGACGGCATGCAGGATTCCAGCGTGGCGCTGGCGGCGTTTGCGAAGGCGCGGCTGGCCGAGGTCTGCGTCGGCACCGCCGCCGCAGTGCTGGTCAGCGCGGTTTCGGCGCTGCTCACCCGGCGCGCCGTGCCGTTGGTCGCGGCGCCGGCCTTGCAGTTCTGGCACAAGCCGGCCTGCCTGCACGCCTTGCAGGGCGCACTGGCGCTGGCGCTGATACCCTGGGTGTGGTCGGCATGGCACATCAAGGCGCTGAGCCAGAGCAGCATCACCATCATGGCGGTGATGATGGTGCCGGCGGTGGAGCTGGCCACCTCGGACAGCCCGGCGGCGACCCGGCTGCGGCACCGTTTCTTCGGCTGCTGCATCGGCGGCCTGCTGGCCACCGGCATCCTGCTGCTCAGCCATGCGTCGCCCGTCATCATGACGCTGGCGGCTTGCCTGGGCGTGGCGGCCGGCCGCCACATCGAGAACGCCGGGCACGGCGTCGAGTACGTCGGCACGCAGCTGGCGCTGGCGTTTCTGGTGGTGCTGGTGCCGGACAACTACGCATCGGTGGACGCCGCGACGGGGCTGCAGCGCCTGTTCGGCATCGTGATCGGCATGGTGTTGCTGGAGGTGGTACGGCGTTTTCTCAAAACAAAGCGTGGTAAAATCCCCGGCCCTTGAGGGCAGCCGCTGCGGCTGCCCTTTTTTGCATCTGGGATGAATAAATCAACAAGCAATGGAGGCAGTAGTGAGTATTTTTAGAACCAAGGACTTGGACGCCATGCGCGAGGCCAGCGCCAAACCTGGCGGCCTGAAGAAAGTCCTCGGACCGGTCGATCTGATTTTGATGGGTATCGGCGCCATTGTCGGCACCGGTATTTTTGTGCTGACGGGCAGCGGCGCGACGACCGCCGGCCCGGCGCTGGCGCTGTCCTTCGTGGTGGCGGCGTTTGCCTGCGGCTTTGCCGCGCTGTGCTACGCGGAGTTCGCCTCCATCCTGCCGGTGGCGGGCGGCATCTACACCTACAGCTACGCCATTTTGGGCGAGATCATCGCCTGGATGATCGGCTGGGACCTGATCCTGGAATACGGCCTGGTGACGTCCGCCGTGTCGGTGGGCTGGTCGGGCTATTTCCAGTCGCTGCTCGGCGGCTTCGGCATGCACATTCCGGCGGCGCTGTCCGCCGCCCCCGGCGCGCTGCCTGGCGTGACCACCTTCTTCAACCTGCCGGCCTTCCTGATCATGATGGTGCTGACCGTGCTGCTGTCGCTGGGCGTGCGTGAATCCGCCCGCGTCAACAACATCATGGTGGTGGTGAAGATCGGCGTGGTGCTGCTGTTCATCCTGGTCGGCGCGCGCCACGTGTCGCCGCCGAACTGGCATCCCTTCATGCCGTATGGCGCCACCGGCGTCATGAGCGCGGCGGCGCTGGTGTTCTTCGCCTTCATCGGTTTCGACGCGGTGACCACGGCGGCGGAAGAGGTCAAGCAGCCCAAGCGCGATCTGCCGATCGGCATCATCGGCTCGCTGGCGGTCTGCACCGTGCTGTACGTGGTGGTGTCGGCGATCATGACCGGCATCGTGCCGTTCACCCAGTTCAAGGGCATCGACCACCCGGTGTCGCTGGCGCTGCAATTTGCCGGCGAAAACTGGGTGGCCGGCTTTGTCGACCTCGGCGCTATCCTGGGCATGAGCACCGTGATCCTGGTGATGGCGTTCGGCCAGAGCCGCGTGCTGTATGCGATGTCGCGCGACGGCCTGCTGCCGAAGCGTTTGTCCGCGCTGAACGGCGCCGGCACGCCGATCGTGGCGACCTGGCTGGTCGGCATCGTGTTCGGCCTGCTGGGCGCGCTGGTGCCGCTGGAAGTGCTGGGCGAACTGGCAAACATCGGCACGCTGGCCGCGTTCTGCCTGGTGTCGGTGGCGGTGATCGTGCTGCGCAAGAAGCGTCCGGACCTGCCGCGTGCGTTCCGTTGCCCGGGCGTGCCGGTCATCCCTGGCCTGGCGATCCTGTTCTGCGGCGCGCTGATGGTGTTCCTCAGTGCCGTGACCTGGATTGCCTTCATCATCTGGCTGGCGATCGGGCTGGTGGTGTACTTCACCTATGCCCGCCGCCACTCGCTGCTGAACAAGGCCAACTGACCTTATTTGCTCAGGTTGTCCTTGACCAGGTCGATCACGTCCTGGCCGCGACCACTCAGCACCGCCTTGGCGGAATACAGGGCGGTGCCCAGCACCTGTTTCATCTCCACGGTGGGCGGCATGACCAGTTCAAAACGGTCGGTCGTCACATCCAGAAGCGCCGGGCCCGGATGGGCCAGCCAGGCCTGCACCGCTTCTTCCAGCTGGGCCGGCGTTTCGACCCGCTGGCCGTAAATGCCGATGGCTTCCGCCACGCGCGCGAAGTCCGGATTCTTCAAGTCGGTATAGGCGTCCAGCAAGCCTTCGACTTTCTGTTCCAACTCCACAAATCCCAGCGAGCTGTTGTTGTAGACCGCGACCTTGATCGCGATGTTTTCCTGCACGGCCGTAATCAGATCGCCCATCAGCATCGCCAGGCCACCATCGCCTGACAACGAAATCACTTGCCGCTGCGGGAAGGCTTTCTTGGCGCCCAGCGCCTGCGGCATGGCGTTGGCCATGGTGCCGTGGGTCAGGCTGACCAGCGTGCGGCGGCGGCCGTTGGCGCGCGTGTGGCGCAGCACCCAGACCATGGGCGAGCCGCCGTCGGCCGTGAAGATGGCGTCGTCGGCGGCGTACTTGTCGATCGTCGCCGTCAGGTACTGCGGGCGGATGGTGCCGTTGTCGCCGGCCGTGGCGCGTTCGTTGAGATGGGCGATGGCTTTCTGGTGGCGGTCGACGCAGTGGTCGAGGAAGGCGGCGTCTTCATGCTGCTGCAACAGCGGCAGCAGCGCCGTCAGCGTGGCGCCGATGTCGCCCACCGCGCCGATTTCGATGGGATGGCGTCGGCCAAGGTGAGTGGGATCGATGTCGATCTGGATGATGCGCGCATGCGCTGGATAAAACTGGCGCCAGGCGAAGTCGCAGCCCAATAGCAGCAAGGTGTCGCACTCGCTGACGGCGTGGTAGCCGGATGCGACGCCAAAGATGCCGGTCATGCCGACGTTGTGCGGATTGTCGTACTCGACGAAGTCCTTGGCGCGCGAGGTGTGGGCGATGGGCGCCTTCAGCCGCGCCGCCACCGCCATCAGCGCCGCATGCGCGCCCTGGCAGCCGGAGCCTCCGTAGATGGCGATTTTCTTGCCGGCGTTGAGCACTTCGGCAATGCGCGTCAGCTCGTCGTCCGATGGCCGCGTTTGCGGACGCGGCTGGTGCACCGCGAACGGCGGCTCGTCGGCTGCGGTTTCCTTCGAAATATCGGCGGGCACGATGATGACGGCCACGCCGCCCTTGGTCAGCGCGGCCTGCGCCGCCGCCGCGGTGACGCGGCGCGCCTGGGCCGGCGTGCGGATCTCCTGGCAGAATACGCTGCACTGGTCGTAGATCGGCTTGTAATCCACTTCCTGCGGGAAATCGAAGCCTTGTTCGTCGCGCACGATCTGGCTGGCGATCAGCACCACCGGCGAGCGGTTGCGGTGCGCCTCGAACAGGCCGTTGACGAAGTGCAGGCTGCCGGGACCGCAGGAACCGGCGCACAAGGTCAGGCGGCCGGTGAGCATGGCCTCGGCGCCGGCGGCAAAGCCGCCAGCTTCCTCGTGGCGCACGTGAACCCAGTTGATCTCGCTGCGGCGGATGGCGTCGGTGATGTGGTTGAGGGTGTCGCCGGGGACGCCCCAGCAATGTTTGGCGCCTGCTTGTTGCAGGGTTTCGATGATGACTTCTGCGACGGTCTTGGACATGGTCTGTTCCCGGTGTTGGTAGCAGACTTAGCATGTGACAGGCGGCCGTTCGTGTATGTTCGCTTCCGCACGAGCGGCCGATCTTGCTTTTCGTCAGGAGAGCAGGGCGGTGAGAGCGTTCGGGTGGATGGCCCAGCCGGCGAGTCCGGCCAGTCCCATCAGCACGCCGAAGGCGGTCGGCACCAGCGCCACGAAGTATAGCGCCCACAGCTGTGTCAGCGCGGTGATGGCCAGCAGCGAAATGGCGATGGCCAGCAAGGCATCCGACAGGTCGAACTGGTCGTCCTTGAAGTTGGCGGCGTCGTAGAGTTTCTGGTCGTTCTCGGCATCCGCCTTGGCCTCGGCTTTCTTGTGGCCCTGTTCCAGCGCCAGCGCTTCGTACTGCTTGATCGCGTCCTGGTACGCCGCCTGTTCGCCGGCCGGACGGCCCACCGCCGCCAGCTTCAGCTGCACCACTGTCGCCTTGGCCACTTCCTCGCGCACGTTGCGCGCCTGGTAGAAGGCCCAGTGGTCGACGCGGTTCACCTGCGCCTGCTGCATGCTCTGGTTGATGTTGTCATCCTTGACCTTGCAGATGCCCATGAAGGTGGCGAGCAAGGCTACCGTGATGGCGACAGTGGCGTTGAGCTTGCGGCCAGCCGGCTGTTGCGGTTCGTTCTGTGTGTCGACGATATCGAGAGGTTCCATAATGCGGTGAAAGTGGGAAAACCGCTAGCATAGCCTAATGCCTTGCTTGCCGCGCCGCCATTTCGATGGAGCTGAGGCCGACATTTGTCGCCGGCGTTTGACGTGGATCTAAAAGCGGACAAATGTGCGCAAGGGACTCAGGTGTATGCTGATTTTTCCGATACAGGAGGCTCACATGAAATCCAGCAAACTCCCCAAGCAGATCACCTGGACTGTTTCGTTGCCGGAAACGGAATATGACGCGATGCAGACCTTGCGTCTGGAACTCGGCGAATCGTCCGGCAGCAAGATCAAGAAAAGCGTGCTGGTCCGCGCAGCCTGCCGCATGCTGATGCATCAGGATCGCGCGGCGATTGCAAATGAGCTATCGAAAATCGACGCGCAATAACGCTGTACTTTCGCATGCCTGACGAATCTGCTAAGGTTGCGGCAGTGTTGGAAACGCCGCCAGAACTGGGCTAGTTCTGTGGCGTAGAGCGCATTATTGCTCAAAATTTTCAAAATCAGGAGCCCATATGAAATCTGCTAATGTTATATTTTCCCGCGTGGCAGGCGTGGTTGAAATGACGCTGGAGATTGACGGTCAACGCATCGCCAGCAGCACCAGCCAGGAATCCATCGCCCTCGAATTGCAAATCCACGAAGTCGGTCATTTGGTTATTGACGGCAAGTTCTCAACCGATTTGCCAACCTCCGCTGAAACGTTGGCGCAGGCGTCGGAAGTTGCGTTCAGCGAACTGATGCCGGCGTTGCGACTGATCGCCGCCTGTTCGACGACGGGACTGGCGAGCCACTCGCTGCTGCCCAAGAAAGCACGGAGGCGCGCCGTTGTTGAGGCCAAGCCGGCAAAAACGGGCAAGCATCCGAATCACTAGATGATGTTCAGCTGGAGCCAGCGATGTCCACGACAAATGTAGATGGTTACGAAATCGAATTTACCGCGGAAGCGCTTGCGGGAACGAACGAGTGGGGCGCATACGTTGCGATCTTCGCGCCTTCCGACAATCCCATGCATCTGGCTAACATCTATCCCAGGCAGCGCGTCGCTGCCGACGTGAGTTTTGCCAGCGAAGCCGACGCCGAAGCGGCGGCGCAGCAGGCCGGACTGGACGCCCTCCAGCAGTTGCGCGCGCAGGGTGACAAGCAACCATAGCAGCATCGGTGCGCTGGCACACCGTCCTGGCGCGGTTTCAGGTCTACATTTCAGGAACACTTAGTTCACCTGAAGAGACCGAAAAATGAAAACCGCACATCTGGCATCTGCATGCATTCTTGGCGCTATCGCCCAATTCGCTGCCGCGCAGACTTCCGCCATGCTGAACAAGGCGGACGAAGGCCGTCTGGTCGCCATCGCCCAGGCCAACATCGCTGAAGTGGCGGCCGGCAAAATGGCGCTGGAGAAAAGCGCCAACGCCGACGTCAAGCAATTCGCGCAGATGATGATCGACGATCATGGCAAAGGTCTGGATGAAACCAAGAAGGTAGCCGCAGCGAAGAATGTCGCCTTGCCGACCGAGCCTGACGCCGCTCATCAAAAAATGGCGGCCGACCTGCAAAAACTGTCTGGTGCGGCATTCGACAAGGCCTACGTGAGCAAGGCCGGCGTGGCCGACCACACCAAGGTCCATGCCGCGCTGAAAAAAGACATCGCCGACAGCAAGGACGCGGACGTCAAAGCGCTGGCGACCAAGCTGGAGCCGACCGTCGCGCACCATGAGGACATGGCGAAAAAACTCGACGCCGCAGTGAAATAAGCATGGCCGCGCCGCTCGCCGGTGAGGCGCGCTTTTGCGTTGGCGAGTGGCTCGACAGCGATCAGGCGGTGTTTGCGGACTGGATGCGTTTGCTGGGCGTGTATGCCCAGGCGCATCCGGCGCCGCTGTTGCCGCCTGTTGCAGCGCTTGCGCAGCATGTTGCCGCAGACGCCGAACTCAGCGCGTTGGTCGTGACGATGTTCGATGAGTTGCCATCCACGCCGCCATGCGATTGCGACCCCACCGGCCGGCCGCAGGCCCGCAGCTTCGCCCAGGCGCTGCAGATGATCAATGCCGCACTGGGGCGTCCTCCAGAATTCAATCAAACCGGCATCACTGGCTTGCCGATCAATGCGATCGTCAACTGGCTGATGCCGACCGCCAGCGGCCACAAGTTCTTTCTGGATGCCGATGTCAATCGCTGCCTGAAGGCTATTTTAGATCACTGGGGACGGTTTCTGACCTCCGCCGCCTCGCTGCCCGCATTGAGCAACGATCCGCACAAAGGCTGGTTTGGCGCCGATGCCATGCAGCACATGTCTGGCTTTGACGAGGAGTTCGAGTGCGATCCGGCATTGCCATATCGCGGCTATCGTTCATGGGACGAGTTCTTCACACGCCGGTTCCGGCCCGGCCAGCGACCGGTCGAGGCGCCGCACGACGATGCGGTGATCGTCAACGCCTGCGAATCGTCGCCATACCGGTTGGCGCGCGGCGTCACATTGCAGGACCGGTTCTGGATCAAGGCCCAGCCTTACGCGCTGGGGCGCATGCTGGCGGGCGACGAGTTGGCTGGCCGCTTCGATGGCGGCACAGTGTACCAGGCGTTTTTAAGTTCATTCAGTTATCACCGCTGGCACAGTCCGGTGTCCGGCCGCATCGTCAAGGCGTATGTGGTGGAAGGCAGCTATTACTCGTCGTGCATCGAGGAAGGGCTGGACCCGTCGGCGCCGCGCCAGTCGCAGGCCTACATTACGCAGGTGGCCAGCCGGGCGCTGGTGTTCATCGAAGCAGATCGTCCCGGCATCGGGCTGATGTGCTTCATGGCGGTGGGCATGGCCGAGGTGTCGGCCTGCGAGATCACCGTGGCGGAGGGCGAACGGGTGGAGAAGGGCCAGCAGATCGGCATGTTCCACTTTGGCGGCTCGACCCACTGCCTGATTTTCCGGCCCGAGACCAAGCTGGATTTCGACCTGCGCGGTCAGCGGCCCGGCCTCGACAGCCAAAAAATCAAATTATGCGAGCGCATCGCCACCGTCAAAGACTGATGCGCTAGGCGTGCTGCCAGCTCTTGTACACGACTTCGATGCTGTAGCCGTCGGGATCGAAGATGTTGGCGGCGTAGTAGCGCGGGTCGTAGTACAGTCGTGCGCCCGGTGCGCCGTTGTCCGTGGCGCCGGCTGCCATCGCGGCGGCGTAGAAGGCGTTCACCTGTTCCTCGCTGCTGGCGACAAAGCCGACATGGGCGGCGCGCGCATCGACGTTACCGTCGCGCAGCCAGAAGTAAATCCGGTTGTTGCTGCCGAAGCCCTTCAGGTCGGGATGACCTTCCGGGCCGTCGGCGCCGTCGTAATCGTGGACGTGCAGGATGCCGAGCGGCGCCAGCGCCTGCTCGTAGAACTTGATGGAAGCGGGCAGGTCGCGTACCGACAAAAACACGTGGTCTAGCATGGGGGTCCTCTCTAATGGTAAAGTCAATCTTTGGAAACATGACTTCTGCCAAGCATTATGCCCACCATCACCGAATTCCGCCATCAAGCGCCGACGCCTGAATATGACCATCCGCGCGCCGAGCGCCGTTTTGTAGGTAATCCGCAGCGCACCACCTGGAACCATTTCACCAACGCCAGCGGCGACGTCAGCGCCGGCATCTGGGCCTGCGAAAAAGGCAGCTGGCGCATCGCCTTCGGCCCGCATAAGGATGAATACTTCTACGTCCTCGAAGGCCGCTGCCGCGTCATCGACGAACAGGGCCACGCTGCCGAAGCCGGCCCCGGCGACGCACTGGTCATTCCCGCCGGCTTTAAAGGCGTGTTCGAAGTCGTCGAGCCAGTCAAAAAACACTACGTCATCATTGATCGTACAAGCTGAGCGTGCTTGAAGCTTTGCATGCAAAAGCATAAGATGAATGCATTGCATGCTGACGAGGGACCATATCATGGCGATGCTGACAATCCGTAACCTTCCTGATGATGTCCATCGCGCGCTTCGGGTGCGTGCTGCCGAGCATGGCCGGAGCACGGAGGCCGAGGTGCGGGAAATTCTGGCTGCGGCAGTCAAGCCTGAGCAGCGTGTGTTGATGGGCGATGCGCTTGCGGCGCTGGGCAGAAAAATCGGCTTCACAGACGAGGATGCAGAGAGCCTCGATCAGGTCCGCGTCAGAACGCCATCCAAGCCGATGAGCTTTGAATGATTATTCTCGATACCAATGTCATCTCCGAGGCGATGAAGCAGCGCCCTGACCAGGCAGTACGGAACTGGCTGAATAGCCAAGTCGAGGCGACACTCTATCTGTCGAGCGTAACCCTGGCCGAGTTGCTGCTGGGTATAGGTTCTCTTCCAAAGGGAAAACGCAAGAACCAGCTGGCGCAGGGACTCGACGATTTGCTGAGTATGTTCAAAGACAAAATTCTCCCATTCGACACCGAGGCGGCGGGGCATTATGCGCAGTTGGCAGTCATTGCAAAAAAGGCTGGGCGGGCTTTTCCCATTCCTGATGCTTACATTGCCGCGATTGCGGCCGCGCGCGGCTTTATCGTCGCGTCGCGTGACACGGGGCCGTATGAGGCCGTCGGTGTCAAAGTCATCAATCCGTGGGAAGGCTGATTGCTCGTATGCTTGAAATTCTTGCGATTACTTGTCCGATTTATCTGATTGTTCTTGCTGGTTATGTCGCTACCCGTGGCGGCTTGTTTGCGCGGGCGGATATGCAGGTGTTCGGGAAGTTTGTGTTTAACCTGGCGCTGCCGGCGCTGATATTCAATGCGCTGGCGCAGCGGCATATCCGGGAGATTCTGCATCCGGCGTATCTGCTGTCGTATCTGTTCGGCTCGCTGTTGATGCTGGCGCTGGCGTTTTTGCTGGGGCGGCGCGTGCTCCGGTTGAGCCTGATACGCAGCACGTTCATGGCCATGGGCGTGTCGTGCTCGAACAGCAGTTTTATCGGCTTCCCGATCCTGATGCTGATGGTGGCGCCGGTGGCCGGCGTGGCGCTGGGCCTGAACGTGATCGTGGAAAACCTGGTGATGCTGCCGCTGCTGCTGGCGATGGCCGAACACGGCCGGGGCGGAGGAGGCGGCGCATGGCATCAGGTCATCCGCCAGTCGGCGCAGCGGCTGATACGCAACCCGCTGGTGATTTCGGTAACGGCCGGCCTGGTCGTCAGCCTGTCGGAATTCAAGCTGCCGCAGCCGGTCATACGCACGGTGACGCTGTTCGCCCAGGCCAGTGGTGGCCTGTCGCTGTTTGCCATCGGCGGCATGCTGGTCGGACTGTCGCTCAGCACGGGCTGGCAGCGCGTGGTGCCGCTGGTGGCCGGCAAGCTGATCGGCCATCCGCTGGCGGTATTGCTGATCGCCTCGCTGGTGCCGCTGCTGGGCATCACGCCGATGGCGCCGGACCTGCGCGCCGCCGCCTTGCTGATGGCCGCCATGCCGATGCTGAGCATCTATCCTATCCTGGGCCAGGCCTACGGCGAGGCCGACCGCAGCGCCACCGCGCTATTGATTTGCATGGTGGCGTCGTTCTTCACGCTGAGTGCCTGGATGTGGCTGGTGCACCCGGCTTGAACAGTTCGCTGATGCCCATGGTCAGCACCGGTCCAGCCAGCGCCAGGTAGGAGCTGTCGACGCCGAACGGATTCCCGGCCAGGAACCAGCCGATGGTGGCGATCACCGACAGAATCACGCCGACAAACGCGCCGCGCGGCGTGCCGAACTTCGGCGCATAGAAAGCCATCAGGATCAGCACCGCCAGCGTCGCCCGCAGCGCCTTGCCGAGGAAGGCGATCATCAGCAGCTTTTCCGCATACAGCGCCAGCACCAGCGGCAGCAGGCCGGTGACCGCGATGGCGACACGCAGGAACAGCACCGATCGTGCATCGCTCTTGGCCTTGTTGAAGAAGGGATTGTAGAAGTCCTTCATCGCCAGTGTGGCCGAGGCCAGGGTGGTGGCCGAAATGCCGCCGAACAGCGCACCGGCCAGGCCCACCACCATGATGCTGGCCGAGAAGGCCGGCATGTGGGCGATCAGCTTGGGAAAGGCGTCGATCGACTTCATGCCGGGCCACATCACCGCGCTGCACATGCCGATCAGCGCGGCCATCAGTCCGAAGGGAATCATCAGCGACGACACGTAGTAGCAGGCGCGGCGCGCCACGGCCGGATTGTCGGTGCCCACCAGCGCCTGGATCACATACTGCGTGGCGAAAATCGAGCCGATGCCGCCGATCATCCAGGCGACGATCTGGCCCCAGCCGATTTCGGTCCAGTTGAACATCTGCGCCGGCAGCTGCGACTGCAAGGTGGCGATGCCGCCGCTGGCTTCCAGCGCATAGGCCAGCGCCAGCATCACGCCCACATACTTGACGATGGAGTGGGCGAAATTGGTGTACACCACCGACCGCATGCCGCCCAGGCTGACGTAGATGACGGTGATCGCGCCAACCAGCAGAATCGCCAGGCTCTTGTTAATGTGCAGCACAGCCGCCAGCACCGCGCCGCCGCCGGCATACAGCGCCACCGCGACGATGCTCAGGGCCACGATGGTCAGCACCGAGGCCGCATAGCGTACCGGCTCGCCGTATGCACTGGCCAGGATGCCGGAGATGGTGGTCTGGCCGCTTTCCTTGAACTTCTTCACCAGCACCACCGCGAGCAGCAGGAAGCCGAGCGACAGCGCCACCAGGTTCCAGGCGGCCGAGATGCCGATTTCATAGCCTTTCTGCGCCGTGCCGATGCTGACCGAGCTGCCGATGAATTCCGACAGCAGCAGCGCGCCGATCAAATAAGCTGGGAAATTGCGGCCGCCGGCCGTCATGCCTTCGCTGCTGTTGGCGTGCTTGCGCACGCTGTAGGTAATCCAGGACATGAGGCCGAAATAGGCCACCATCACCCCGCCGATGATCATTAAACGTGTATCCATTACTTCTTACTCCAGGTAAGCGCGCAGCAGCGCGCTGAACGCCGCGCCGGCTTCGATGTTTGAGATGTGCGATGCAGGCAGCGTTGTCAGCCGGGCGCCGGGGATCTGCTGCTGCAGCCAGGCGCCGTCTGCGGGCGTGGTGACCGGATCGGACAGGCCCGCCACGATCATGCACGGTACAGCGATGCTGGCCACGTCGGCGCGCAGGTCGGCATGCGCCAGCGCTTCGCAGCAGGCCGCGTAGCCGCCGGCGTCCTGCTGGCGCAGACGATCGACCAGCCGCGCCACGATGGCCGGTTCGCGTTCGATGAAAGCCGGCGTGAACCAGCGCGCAGCGGCGCCGTCGGCGATGGCGGCCATGCCGTCCTGGCGCACCTGCGCCGCACGTGTCAGCCAGCCATCGGCGCTGCCGATGCGGGCGGCGGTATTGGCCAGCACCAGCCGCGTGAAGCGCTGCGGGGCGTGGATGCCGAGCCATTGGCCCGTCATGCCGCCCATCGAAATGCCACAGAAGGCGGCGCGGTCGATGTGCAGATGATCGAGCAGGGCGATCACGTCCTGTCCCAGCCGCGCCAGGTCCACCGGCGCGCTGCCGGCCGGCGACTGGCCATGGCCGCGCGCATCGTAGCGGACCACGTAATGATCGGCGGCCAATGCGGCGGCTTGGGCGTCCCACATGGACAGATCGGTGCCGAGGGAATTCGACAGCACAACGCAAGGGTGTGCGGCGTCGCCGTCGGTGCGGTAATGCAGACGGTCGCCGGCTACTTCCAGATAAGGCATAGTGTTCTCCGGTGCGTGCTCACGCGGCGGCGCGTGGACGGTCAACCTCGGCGTCCGGCAGCGCGGCGCGTTCGCGCGTCATGTGGAAGTCGAAGTCGATCGAGGCGTAAGGCTGCTGCAGGCGTGCCGCATCCAGCTTTTGCGGATCGCTGATGCGCTCTATCGCCGGCACCAGGCCCTCGCGCGTGGCGAAGGCGAAATCGTCCCACAGGTATTTGTCGCCGTCGATGTTGATCTGCGTGGTCAGCTTGCGCTGGCCGTCGGCGCTGATGAAGAAGTGGATGTGCGCCGGGCGCTGGCCGTGGCGGCCCAGCAGGTCGAGCAGCTGCTGCGTGGTGCCGTCCGGCGGGCAGCCGTAGCCGACCGGGATGATGCTGCGGAACTGGTAGCGGCCCTGGTCATCGGTGATGATGGTGCGGCGCAGGTTGAAGTCCGACTGCGTGCGGTCGAAGAAGGAGTAGTTGCCGAGCAGGTTGGCGTGCCAGACTTCGACCTTGGCGCCGGCCAGTGGCTTGCCGTCTTCGTCGAACACGGTGCCCTGCATCAGCAGCGTTTCGGCGCGCTCGCTTTCGCTGCCGTCGTCCAGACGCGCGAAGCCCACGCTTTCCGGCGCACCGGCCACGTACAGCGGACCTTCGATGGTGCGCGGCGTGGCGCCGGCCAGGCCGGCCTTGGCCTCCGCCTCGTCGGCGCGCAGGTCGAGGAAGTGTTCCAGTCCCAGGCCGGCGGCCAGCAGGCCCAGTTCACTCGACGCGCCGGCGGCGGACAGGTAGGACACGCCGCTCCAGAACTCATTCGGCGTCACGTCCAGGTCTTCGATGGCTTTGCACAAGTCGCCCAGCACGCGCACCACCACTTGCTGCACGCGCGGATTGGCTGGGCTCTTGGCTGCGTCCACGATCCAGGTTTTTACCAGTTTATCGATGTCTGCATGGTTCATTTCAGGTCTCCTCTATTTAGGATTTTAAAGGTCGTTGTCGCGGACCGAGGAAGGATGGCGGCATAGCGGCATCACCTCGATCTGCATGTAGGGGAATAGCGGCAGGGACGTCAGCAGCGTATGCAGCTCGTCCACGCTGGCCACATCGAACACGCTGATGTTGGCGTACTGGCCGGCGATGCGCCACAGGTGGCGCCATTTGCCTTCGTGCTGCAGGCGCGCCGCCAGCGCTTTTTCGTCCGCCTTCAGTTGCGCGGCCTGCTCGGCCGGCATGGTCATCGGCAGGTTGACGTTCATTCGTACGTGGAACAGCATCGGGTATCTCCTTGGTTATTTGCGGCGCATGGCGTGCAGTTTGTCGGTGTCGATTTCCACGCCGAGCCCAGGGCCGGTCGGCACCTGCAGCATGAAGTCCTTGTAGACCAGCGGCTCGCGCAGCACTTCCTGCGTCAGCAGCAGGGGACCGAACAGTTCGGTGTCCCAGGCCAGCGTGGGGAAGGTGGAGCACACGTGGGCGGTGGCGGCGGTGCCGATGCCGCCTTCGAGCATGGTGCCGCCATACAGTTCGATGCCGGCCAGGCGCGCCACGGTCGCCACTTCCAGCGCCGGCAGCAGGCCGCCGGACTGGGTGATCTTGACCGCGTAGACGTCGGCGGCGTCGGCGCGCGCCAGCGCCATGGCGTCGTCCGGGCCGTGCAGCGCTTCGTCGGCCATGATGGCGACGTCGAAGCGCTGCTTGAGGCGGGCCAGTGCCGCGACATTGGTGGCCTTGACCGGCTGCTCGATCAGGTCGATGCCGCCGGCTTCCAGTGCGGCGATGCCGCGTACCGCGTCGCCCTCCGTCCATGCCTGGTTGACGTCCACCCGCACGCTGGCCTTGTCGCCCAGCGCGCGCTTGATCGCCAGCACGTGGGCCACATCGGCAGCCACGTCGCGCAGGCCGATTTTCAGTTTGAAGATGCGGTGGCGGCGCAGTTCCAGCATCTGCTCCGCTTCGGCGATGTCCTTGGTGGTGTCGCCGCTGGCCAGCGTCCACGCCACCGGCAGCGCGTCGCGCACGCGGCCGCCCAGCAGTTCGGACAGCGGCACATTGAGGCGGCGCGCCTGGGCGTCGAGCAGCGCGGTCTCCAGCGCGCACTTGGCGAAGCGGTTGCCCTGGATGGTCTTGCGGATCTTCGCCATCGCCTTGGCCACCGCGCTCGCCTCCATGCCGACCAGCAGCGGTGCGATGTAGGTGTCGATATTGGTCTTGATGCTTTCCGGGCTCTCTTCGCCGTAATTCAGGCCGCCGATGGTGGTGGCCTCGCCCCAGCCGACGATGCCGTCGCCGCAGGTGACCTTGACCAGCACCAGCGTCTGCGTGTTCATGGTGGCGACGGACAGGCGGTGCGGTCGAATGGTTGGCACGTCTACAAGGTAGGTGTCGATATTTTGAATCATATTTATTCCGTATAATCCGTCAGGTATGCTTACGATATTCCTGCGAAGGTGGCGGGTCCAACACTGTTTTGGTATGGCTTCCATACCTTGAGGGTATGAATCGATGGAATTACGGCATCTGCGCTACTTCATCGCCGTGGCGGAAGAGCGCAATTACACGCGGGCGGCCGAACGCCTGCACATGGCCCAGCCGCCGCTGAGCCGGCAGATCCAGCAGCTGGAAGAGATGCTGGACGTGGCGTTGATCGAAAAAGGTTCGCGGCCGTTGCGGCTGACCGAGGCCGGCGAATTCTTCCTGGCCCACGCGCGCACGGTGCTGGACCAGGTGCGCGATCTGAAGGCGATGACGCAGCGCGTGGGCAAGCTGGAACGCAAGCTGTCGATCGGTTTTGTGGCTTCCACGCTGTACGGCGAACTGCCGGACATCGTGCGGCGCTACAGCGAACGCTTCCCCGAGGTGGAAGTGACGCTGCACGAGATGATGACGGTGGAGCAGATGCAGGCGCTGAAGGACGGCCGCATCGACGTCGGCTTCGGCCGGCTGAAAAGCGAAGACCCGAGCATCCGCCGCATCCTGCTGCGCAATGAGCGCATGGTGGTGGCGCTGTCGCCGCATCACCGGCTGGTGGAGCGCCAGGGTGGATTGCGGCTGCGCGATCTGGTGCACGAGAAGCTGCTGGTGTATCCGAAGTCGCCGCGTCCCAGCTTTGCCGACCAGGTGCTGGCGGTACTGGGCGAGGCCAATGTCACGCCCGGGTTGGTGACCGAGGTGCGCGAGCTGCAGATTGCGATGGGACTGGTGGCAGCCGGGCAGGGCATCACCATTGTGCCGGAGAGCGTGCAGGCCATGCATCACCGCAACGTGGTGTACCGGCCGCTGGAGGACAAGCATGCGTTCTCGCCGATCCTGTTCGGCGTGCGGCATATGGACCGTTCGCCGGAGCTGGGCAACCTGCTGGCGGCGGTGTATTCGATCTACGACGATCTGGGCATCGCCTACACGCCTGAGACGCTTTAAGGCAGCAGCACCGACAGCTCCTGCGCGCCCTGGCGCAGCACGGGCATGAATTCTTCCACCATACGCTCCGGCGTGACGCGGATGGCCTGGGCGCCGACGTTCAGCGCGGCCAGCACGCGTCCCGAGGCGCCGCGCACCGGCACGGCGATCGAGCGCAGGCCCAGTTCCAGTTCTTCATTGTTGGCCGCATAGCCCTGCTTGCGCACCCGCGCCAGCTCGGCGCGCAGGGCGTCGACATCTGTGATGGTGTTGGGCGTGCGCGCCGTCAGCGTCACGCGCGCCAGATAGGCATCCAGCTCCGCCGCCGGCAAATGCGCCAGCAGCACGCGGCCCAGCGAGGTGCAGTACGCCGGCAAGCGGCTGCCGGCGCTTAGCGACACCGACATCACGCGCGAGGCGGCCGCGCGGGCCACGTACAGCACCTGGTCTTCCTCCAGCACCGCCAGCGAACTCGATTCGCCCAGCGTCTTGCTGATCTGGTCCAGGCAGGGCTGGGCCGACAGCGTCAACGGCGTCGACGACAGATAGGAATACCCCAGCGTCAGCACCTTCGGCCGCAGCGTGAAATTCTTCAGCTCCGCATCCACATAGCCCAGCTGCTTCAACGTGTGCAGGCAGCGCCGCACGGCCGCACGCGGAATGCCGGTCTGCTGGCTGATTTGCGCGATGGTCAGCGGCTGGCGCGAATCGGCAAAGGCGCGCACCACGGCCAGGCCGCGCGCGAGGGAGGTCATGAAATCGGGATCGGTCAGCGCCTCGATTTCGTCGGCGATGGTGGGAGCAGGAGTTGTCGGCATGGCAGGATTGTAAACGATGGCGCTTGACCTCAACGGGGAAACAGGCGTAGACTTTTTGTGCGATAAACGGCTATGTGTTCGATTATCGCACAAAAGCCATAATGGAGGATCACAACATCATGATCGACAAGACCTTTGCAACGCTGGAAAGCGCGGTAGCCGACATCCACGACGGCGCCACCGTGATGATCGGCGGCTTCGGCAACGCCGGCATGCCGTCGGCGCTGATCGACGCGCTGCTGGCGCAAGGCGCGCGCGACCTCACCGTCGTCAACAACAATGCCGGCAACGGTGAAACCGGGCTGGCGGCGCTGATCAAGGCCAAACGCGTACGCAAGATCATCTGCTCGTTCCCGCGCCAGGCCGATTCGCATCACTTCGATGCGCTGTACCGCGCCGGCGAAATCGAACTGGAACTGACACCGCAGGGCAACCTGGCGGAACGCATCCGCGCCGCCGGCGCCGGCATCGGCGGCTTCTTCACGCCCACCGGCTACGGCACCCAGCTGGCCGAGGGCAAGGAAACGCGCCTGATCGACGGTCGTCACTACGTGTTCGAAACGCCGATCCGCGCCGACTTCGCGCTGATCAAGGCGCTGCGCGGCGACCGCTGGGGCAACCTGGTGTACCGCAAGACGGCGCGTAACTTCGGCCCGATCATGGCGATGGCCGCCAAGACCACCATCGCCCAGGTGGTGGACGTGGTGGCGCTTGGCGAACTCGATCCCGAAGCGATCGTCACGCCGGGCATCTTTGTACAACGTGTGGTGAAGGAGGCAGCATGAGCCGCTATACCCGTGACCAGATGGCCGAACGCGTGGCCCAGGATATTCCGGAAGGCGCGTACGTGAACCTCGGCATCGGCCTGCCGACCAAGGTCGCCAACTACCTGCCGGCCGAACGCGAAGTGTTCCTGCACAGCGAGAACGGCCTGCTCGGCATGGGCCCGTCGCCGGCGCCGGGCGAGGAAGACGAGGACCTGATCAACGCCGGCAAGCAGCCGGTGACGCTGCTGACCGGCGGCGCCTACTTCCACCACGCCGATTCGTTCGCGATGATGCGCGGCGGCCACCTGGACATCTGCGTGCTGGGCGCGTTCCAGGTGTCGGGCGGCGGCGACCTGGCCAACTGGCACACCGGCGCGCCGGACGCGATTCCCGCCGTCGGCGGCGCCATGGACCTGGCGCTCGGCGCCAAGCAGGTGTTCGTGATGATGGAGCACCAGACCAAGACCGGCGAGAGCAAGGTGGTGGCGCAGTGCACCTATCCGCTGACCGGCATCGCCTGCGTCAGCCGCATCTACACCGACATGGCGGTGCTGGACGTGACGCCGCAGGGCCTGCGCGTGCGCGAGATGGCGCCCGGTCTGACCTTCAACGATCTGCAAGCGGCAACCGCAGCCACGCTGCTACCCGCTGAACCCAACCAGGAGTAACAGCATGACCGATGTATTTATTTGCGACGCCATCCGCACCCCGATCGGCCGCTACGGCGGCGCGCTGAAAGACGTGCGCGCCGACGACCTGGGCGCGGTGCCGCTGCGCGAACTGGTGCGCCGCAATCCCGGCGTAGACTGGAGCGCCATCGATGAAGTGATCTACGGCTGCGCCAACCAGGCCGGTGAAGATAACCGCAACGTGGCGCGCATGTCGCTGCTGCTGGCCGGCCTGCCGCAGGAAGTGCCGGGCACCACGGTCAACCGTTTGTGCGGTTCCGGCATGGACGCGGTGGGCACGGCGGCACGCGCCATCCGCAGCGGCGAGGCGCGGCTGGTGATCGCCGGCGGCGTCGAATCGATGACGCGCGCGCCTTTCGTCATGGGCAAGGCGGAATCGGCGTTCTCGCGCGGCGCGGCGATCTTCGACACCACCATCGGCTGGCGCTTCCCGAATCCGCAGATGCACGCGCTGTACGGCACCGATGCGATGCCGGAGACGGCGGAAAACGTCGCCGACGATTACGGCGTCAACCGCGCCGACCAGGACCAGTTCGCGCTGGCCAGCCAGGCCAAGGCCGCGCGCGCGCAGCGCGACAAGGTGTTTGACGAAGAGATCGTGCCGGTGCTGGTGCCGCAGAAGAAAGGCGAGCCGCTGGCGTTTGCGCAGGACGAACATCCGCGCGAGACCAGCATCGAGGCGCTGGCCAAGCTGAAACCGGTAGTGCGCCCTGGCGGCACGGTGACGGCGGGCAATGCGTCCGGCGTCAACGACGGCGCCTGCGCGCTGCTGCTGGCGAATGCGGAAGCGGCGCAAGCCTATGGCCTGACGCCGCGCGCGCGCGTGATCGGCATGGCGACGGCCGGCGTGGCGCCGCGCGTGATGGGCATCGGCCCGGTGCCGGCGGTGCAAAAGCTGCTGCGCCAGACCGGCATGACGCTCGACCAGTTCGACGTGATCGAGCTGAATGAAGCTTTCGCCGCGCAGGGCCTGGCGGTGCTGCGCGAACTGGGCCTGCGCGACGACGATCCGCGCATGAATCCGAACGGCGGCGCCATCGCGCTGGGTCACCCGCTGGGCATGAGCGGCGCACGCCTGGTCACCACCGCCATGTACCAGCTGGCGCGCAGCGGCGGGCGTTACGCGCTGTGCACGATGTGCATCGGCGTTGGTCAGGGGATTGCGATCGCGATTGAACGGATTCCTTGATTTATATCAAACTGAATGTAAATAAATATTTATTTTATTCTGATCAACTTTGTTGTCGGTGCGACTATATAATCGATAGTAATATTTATTACTGAATGAGATTATGCGGTTAAACTTACCTGTCAGCAATATTGAATATGTTCTCGATGAGACGCAAACAATTGTCTCGAAAACTGATCTTAATGGAAACATTACTTATATCAATAGGGATTTTATTAATGTCAGTGGTTATTCCGAGGAAGAGTTAATCGGGGCGCCGCAGAATATCGTGCGGCATCCCGACATGCCGTGCGCCGCATTTGAGGACATGTGGCGCACCTTGAAGCAGGGCCGGGCCTGGAATGGTCTGGTAAAGAACCGCTGCAAAAGCGGTAATTTCTACTGGGTCGAGGCGAATGCCGCACCGTATCTGGAAAACGGCAAAGTCGTTGGATATACTTCGGTGCGGGTAAAGCCCAGCCGCGAAAGAATCGAGGCCGCGGAACATCTTTATAAAACCGAGAATTTAAAGTTTAAAGAAAAACGTAATATATCGCTGTCGCTGACGCTGAATATCTTGTTCTTTGCGATAATCGGCTTGATGCTGGTTTCATTATTATTGCCAGCGACCAAAACTATTATCGGCATCGATATGGCGCTGACCGTCGCCGGCTTGATGCTGCTGCGTAAAACCGCGATCGCGCCGCTCACCGCCATGCGTGAATATCTCGACGAAATGAGCGGCGGCGACCTCACCGGCCACATCGACGTCAAAGGCAGCAGCGAGACCATCGAGATGCTGCATGCGCTGCGCATCCTGCAAATCAATCTGCAATCGCTGGTCGGCCAGATCAAGGAAGCCAGCACCGTCGTCAGCGCCGACGCCAACGATATCGCCCACGGCAATGCCGATCTTTCCGCCCGCACCGAAGGCCAATCCAGCTCGCTGGAGGAAACCGCGGCCTCGATGAAGCAGATGACCGACACCGTGCGCCAGAACGCCGATGCCGCCCACGACGCCAACGATCTGGCGCTGGCCGCCGCCAGGGTGGCGGGCGAGGGCGGCGAGGCGGTCAACGCCGTGGTGCATACCATGGAGTCGATACGTCAAAGCTCGGCGCGTATTGCGGACATCATCTCCGTCATCGACGGCATCGCCTTCCAGACCAATATCCTGGCGCTGAACGCCGCCGTGGAAGCGGCACGCGCCGGCGAGCAGGGACGCGGCTTTGCCGTCGTCGCCACCGAAGTGCGCAACCTGGCGCAGCGTTCGGCGACGGCGGCGCACGAGATCAAGGATCTGATCACCCATTCGGTCGACGAAATCGCCAGCGGCAGCCGCCAGGCCGCCGACGCCGGCCGCATCATGGCCGGCATCGTGGAGTCGGTGCGCAAGGTGGAGCGGTACATGGGGGATATCAGCAATGCCAGCAAGGAGCAGAGCAGCGGCATTGAGCAGATCAACCAGGCGGTGGCGCATATCGACGCCATCAACCAGCAGAATGCCGTGGTGGTGGAGGAGGCGGCGCTGGCCGCTCAACGCATGCAGCAACAGGCGCTGCAACTTGGGAATCTGATTTGCCAGTTCAAGCTGGTGGCGTGCAGCACGTCATCCAACATCCTTAGGCTGGATGCGCGCCGCAAACGCGTGCCGCTGTCGGTCATGGCCTCCGAAGAGGCCCTTGCATCAACGCGGTTATCAACGCAGATCAGCGTCTACCGGCCTTGATCTTGCGCGCCGGCGCTGCTTGCGGAGCATGCTCCGCGGCGGCGCCGAACAGCGCCTCCACCATCGGGTCGCGGCGGATGCTGAGTTTTTTCGCGCGCGTCGGGTAGGTGGTGTCATCGATCAGGCGGTGCACCCGCGCGCCTTCGCGGTTGACGGTCACGCTCAACGTTGGACCGTCATAATATTCCTGTGCCATTTCCTGTGCCATTTCCAGTTCCATCTTGATTCTCTTTCGATTTAAGCAGTCATGTACACGCTGGACCGGCGCACAACCTGCCGGCTCGATGGCGCTGCAATGACTGGCTGTTCCAGCGCCGGCGATTCAGTGATCTTGAGGATGTGGCGGCGCGCCTGCGCGGCGCAGCCTGCGTACAGGGCCACATAGGTTTGATAGGACGTCATGGCCGGCCAGCCGGCCGGCAGCAGCTCCTGCGGCAGCAGCGGATCGCTGCGGCGGCATTGCTGGTAGCCGTGGCTGACCAGCAGCCGCACCATGTAGGCCTGCTGGTCGGTGAAGGCGCCGCGCTGGCCCAGCATCTGCCGCAGCGGCATGAAGCGCTGCTGGAACTGTTCGTACAATTCGGCCGGCGTTTCCAGATCCCAGTCGCACTTGCCGAATAGCGGCTGGCGCACCGCCGCCGCCAGCTGGGCGCCGGCCACTTCAAACAACGCCAGGCCATGGTCTTCGCCCGCCTGGACGCCGCGCGTGTAGGACGCGGGACGCGCCATCACGTTCGGCGCCAGCACGCAGTAGTCCAGGTCCAGCAGCTGTTTGCGCGCGGCGGCGTAGCGTGCGGCGCTGAAGCCGCCGGTGTGGACCAGCATGGTCCAGTCTTCGCCGAAGCTGCGCGCGGCCGGGATATTGAGCCGCTGGCGCGCCGACAGGATCGCCGCCGCAGTGGGCGGCGTCAGCATGCACAGGCTGCGGCGGCCGTGGCGTTCAATTTTGATCAATTTGCTCTCGGCCAGGCGGAACAGGGCGGTGCGGATGGTGCGTTCCTGGAAGCCGAGCGGTTCGAGCAGGGCGATCACGCTGCCCAGCCACTGGGTCTTCTGCCCGAAGGCCTGGGCTTCGCTGAACATCAGTTTTAACAGGGTGCTCAGGCGCGGCTTGGCCTGACGCAGGACGGCGTCAATATAGAATTCGCTATTCATGATTTTGAAGATATGCAGGTGAGGTTGAGCCAGAGCGCCATTTGCGGCGCGCCAGCATATAAAGTGCGACGCCGGCGAACCACGCGTAGCCGCCGGCCAGCAGGAGCACGCACGCCTGGTGCAGCAGTTCGCCGCGACCGGTCCAGCCGCTCGACAGTGAGGCGGCGACCAGCAGCAGGAACATGCCGGTGGCGTAGGCGCCGGTCAGCCTGGACGTCGGCGCCGCCTGGAAAGCGATGGCGATCGCCAGCAGGCCCACCCAGCCCAGCATGCCCCACATGGCGTGCAAGCCGGCCAGGCGCTGCAAGGGCAGCTGGATCAGGCCAGGCCAGGCGAACACGCTGGCCAGCATGCCGCCCAGCGTCATGCTCACCACCAGCGCCGCCAGCGCCAGGCGGATGCCGGCCATGAGCGCGTCGGAGCCGGGCCGGTGCGGCTGCCACATGGCGACCGTGCAGGCGCCCACAAACAAGAGCAGTCCCGCCAGCAGCAGCGCCATGGCGACGCGGAACAGGGCCGGACTCTCCTGCCAGAACGCGGCGGCCAGGGCCAGCGTGCCGGCGCACAAACACAGGTGCACCGTCGCGCCGACACGACCGGCGCGCGGCACGGCGATGCCCGCCACCGTCGGCAGGATTTGCAGCAGCGCGCCGATCATCGTCATGCTCAGGCATCCGAGCACCAGCAGGTGGGTGATGGCCAGCGTCAGCGGTGACCAGCGGGTGAGCAGTGCAGGCTCTCCCTGCCAGGCGAGGAAGGCTGCCGCCAGCGCCGCGAACAATGGCGCAGTGAGGAAAAAGCGCATCGGCAGCGACCGGGGAGTGTCGCCGAAGGAGAGGGCCCGCTGCGGCGCATCGATGGGTTTCATGCGTCGGGAGCCAGCCAGACAAGCACTTCATAGCGCTGGTCGTCCTGCACCGTGGTGCGGTACTGGTAGCCGTTGCGCAGCAGGATGCGGTACAGCGGCACCGGCTCGCGATCGATAATCACGCGCAGCTGTTCGTCCAGTCCCAGCGTATCCAGCGCTTCGAGGATGCGCACCATCGGTTCCGGCGGTTCCAGGCCGCCCACGTCCAGCAAGGCGTTCATGCTTCGCTCCAGGCGCCGGCTTCCTCGGCGTGGCCGATGTTCTCCATGCTGGCGACGACGGCGTCGGCCTGCTTGGCCAGCACGAAGTCGGCCTGCGGGTAGAGAATGCCTTCTTCTTTCAGGCTGTGCTGGCGCATCAGGATGCGCAGCATGTCGGCCTGGCCGAAGAAGGCTTCGCAATCGCGGTGGTCGATGGCGATCTTCATCGCCGTCAGCATGCCGCGCATCTGGCGGTGCTCGGCGCGCATCACCACCGTGGGGCCGTAGCCGTTGCCCAGCGCGTGGTCCAGGCGCGGGAACAGGATGCGTTCTTCCTTGTCCAGGTGACGGTAAAACATGCTGAGGAACGTGCCGAAATGGCTGCTGGCGGCTTCCCAGTTGTGCAGGATGACGTCCGACTCCGCCATCGAATATTGATCGTCGCACCGGCGATGATCCTGATCGAGATAGGTAGCGATCTTGTGCATCTCATTTGTCCTTGATTCAACTGCATGCATTGTCCCACCCGGTAAAGCACAAATTCTTTGATTCACATCAAGGATTTCCGGGATCACGAAGCGATACAGTTCGTTCGCCCTTCTTAGCTACCAAGATCATATGAATCAATCTGACTCTCCCCCCATCGAGCTGGTATGCCCGGCGGGCAGCCTTCCGGCCTTGAAGGCCGCCATCGACCTGGGCGCCGATTGTGTTTACCTCGGCTTTCGCGACGCCACCAACGCGCGCAACTTCGCCGGCCTGAATTTCGACGACGCCGCCATCAGCACCGGCATCGCCTACGCGCATCAGCGTGGACGCAAGGTGCTGCTGGCGCTGAACACTTATCCGCAGCCGGACAACACGGCGCTGTGGCAGAAAGCCATCGACCGCGCCGCCAATGCCGGCGTGGACGCGGTGATCCTGGCCGATCCGGGCCTGATGCGCTACGCCGCCGACCATTACCCGAACCTGCGCCTGCATTTGTCGGTACAGGGATCGGCCACCAATGCCGAAGCCATCAACTTCTACCAGAAGCAGTTCGGCGTGGCGCGCGCGGTGCTGCCGCGCGTGCTGTCGCTGGCGCAGGTGGAGCACGTGGTGAAGAACACTTCGGTGGAAATCGAGGTGTTCGGCTTCGGCAGCCTGTGCGTGATGGTGGAAGGCCGCTGCCAGCTGTCGTCGTATGTGACCGGCGAATCGCCGAACACCCACGGTGTCTGCTCGCCGGCCAAGGCGGTGCGCTGGCAGCAGAATCCGCGCGGCCTGGAGTCGCGCCTGAACGGCGTGATGATCGACCGCTACACGCCGCAGGAAAACGCCAGCTACCCGACGCTGTGCAAGGGCCGCTTCGAGGTGGAGGACGAAACCTATTACGCCATCGAGGAACCCACCAGCCTGAATACGCTGGAACTGCTGCCGCAGCTGCTGGACATGGGCGTGCGCGCGGTGAAGATCGAAGGACGCCAGCGTAGCCCGGCCTATGTGTCGCAGGTGACGCGCGTGTGGCGCGCGGCGCTGGACGAATGCCTGCACAACACGGCGCGCTACTCGGTCAAGCCGGGCTGGATGTCGGAACTGAATACGCTGGCGGAAGGCCAGCAGCACACACTGGGCGCGTATCACCGCTCATGGAAATAACAACGGAGAAGTCATGCTGAAACTCGCCCTCGGGCCGCTGCTGTACTACTGGCCGCGCGCCAAGGTCATGGAATTTTACGAAGAGATCGCGGCCAGTCTGGTAGATATTGTCTATCTCGGCGAAACCGTGTGCTCGCGCCGCCACGAACTGCGCACCGCCGACTGGCTGGCGGTGGCCGAACTGCTGCATGGAAGCGGCAAGGAAGTGGTGATGTCGACGCTGGCGCTGATCGAGTCCAGTGCGGACGTCGGCGCGCAGCGCAAGCTGGTGGCCAACGGCCGCTTCCAGGTGGAGGCCAACGACATGGGCGCGGCGCATATGCTGTCCGGCCAGTCCTTCATCGCCGGGCCGCATCTCAACATCTACAACCCGCCGACGCTGGCGCTGATGCATGAACTGGGCGCGAAGCGCTGGGTGATGCCGCTGGAGATGGGGCGCGACGGCCTGCAGCACATGCAGCGCCTGCGGCCGCAGGGCATGGAGACCGAGGTGTTTGCCTTCGGCCGCATGCCGCTGGCGTTTTCTGCGCGCTGTTTCACGGCGCGCAACCGCAACCTGCCGAAGGACGACTGCCGCTTCAGCTGCATCGACCATCCGGACGGCCTGATGATGGAGACGCGCGAGCAGCAGCAGTTCCTGATCCTGAACGGCATCCAGAGCCAGTCGGCGCTGGTGTACAACCTGGCGGCGGAGATGCAACAGATGGCCGAACTGGGCGTGGACGTGGCGCGCCTCAGTCCACAGTCGACCAATATGAAAGAGATCATCTCCGCCTTCGACGCCGCGCGTACCGGCGCCGTGCCGCCGCGTGCCGCCGCCGACACCATCTCGCCGCTGCTGCCCGCCGAGGCCTGCAACGGCTACTGGTACGGCAAACCCGGTCTGGAATATCGCATGGAGAATGCAGCATGAATCCTGTAGCACAAAACAATTACGGCGCCGCCCAGCCGCTGCCGGCCTTGCTGGCGACGCTGGGCCAGCGCCTGCCGGCCTATCCCGGTTCGCTGCTGTGCGTGGCCGCGCTCAATCTCGTGCTCAAGCCGCACTTGCCGGACGACGTGCGCGCCGGCCTTACCGGACGCCATCTGCGCGTGCGCGTCAGCGATGCCGGCGTGGCGTTTGATTTCACCTGGCGCGGCGACGGCTTTGCGGCCTTGCACAGCGCCGGCGTGCCGGATCTGGAAATCGGCGCCTGCACCCGCGACTTCATCGCACTGGCGAAGCGCGAGCAGGACCCGGACACGCTGTTCTTCTCGCGCCGCCTGTCGATGGAAGGGGATACGGAACTGGGCCTGCTGGTGAAGAATACGCTGGATGCGATCGAAGTGCCGGTGACGGAACTGGGCCGTCAGGCGCTGGCGCGCCTGTTCAGCGCATTGCCTGGCCGGCGCGGCGCACGCTGAAGTTGGCGAACAGCGGCGCTATCTCGGCCAGCACGTCGTCCTGCGGGTAACCGGGGAAGGCGCTGGCCACAAACGCCTCATCGCCGCAGCCGGTGGGGCGGAATTCCTGAATCACGTAATTGCGGACGCCCATGAAGGCCAGCGTCTGCGCCAGTTCGACCAGCAGGCCGGGTGGCAGATGCGCCGGATGCACGGTGGTGCGGCACTCGTAGGCCACACCGCTGGCGAGAATGGCGGTCACGCAATCGCGCACAGGCTCTCCGCTGCCGGTCACGCCGGTGACGTCGGCATAGCGCTTGAAGGTCGTCTTGACATCGAATCCCACCCAATCGAGCAGCGGCAGCACGCTTTTCAGGCGTGCCGGATAGATGCACGCGGTTTCCAGCCCGATCTTGAAGCCCATGCTCCGCACCTGCGCGATGGCGTCGTACAGCGCCGGGTCCATGGTCGGCTCGCCGCCGCAGAACACCACGGCGTCCAGCAGGCCGGCGCGCCGCTCCAGCGTAGTGATGATCTCCTTCCAGGCGATGGGACTGTCGCGCGTGCGCTCCTGAAGATGGGTATTCTGGCAGTAGCCGCAGCCCCATGGACAGCCCTGCACGAACACCACGGCCGACAGCAGGCCGGGAAATTCGGTGGCGCTGAATGGCGTGTAGCCGCCTACACGCAGCAGGCGGCCTTTCTCTTTAAGAAGCACTTTGCGCATGCGGCTCGCGGAAGAATTTGCGTTCATTGAATTCACCCTGTTTGCCGATGTTGAACGACGACACAGGGCGGTGATAACCCATCACGCGGGTCCAGATTTCGCAGCGCTGGCGCTCCGAGTCGTCGAGCTGGATGGTGGGCTGGTTCATGCTTTGCATGGTGTTTCCTTTGCTGGTTGGTGAAGAGTGGCTTGTTTGCGCGCGATGATCTCGGCGTCGCATTTCGGGCAGAATTCGTGGCTGCCGTTCAGGTAGCCGTGCGTCGGGCAGATCGAGAACGTCGGCGTGACGGTGATGTAGGGCAGGCCGAAGCGGCCCAGCGCACGGCGCACCAGCGTGCGGCAGGCGGCGGCGCTGGACAGCGCCTCGGTCAGATACAGGTGCAGCACGGTGCCGCCGGTGTACTTGCGTTGCAGCGCATCCTGCTGTTCCAGCGCTTCGAACGGATCTTCGGTAAAGCCGACCGGCAGCTGCGAGGAGTTGGTGTAGTAGGGCTGCTGCGGCGTGCCTGCCTGAAGGATGTTCGGATAGCGCTTCAGGTCTTCCTTGGCGAAGCGGTAGGTCGTGCCTTCGGCCGGCGTGGCTTCCAGGTTGTACATATGGCCGGTCGCTTCCTGGAATTCCACCATGCGCGCACGCACGTGGTCCAGCAGGCGGAGCGCGAATGCGCGGCCCCATGGCGTGGTGATGTCGTGCTGGCCGGTCGGATCGAAGTTGCGGATCATCTCATTGACGCCGTTGATGCCGAGGGTGGAGAAGTGGTTGCGCAGCGTGCCCAGGTAGCGTTTGGTGTACGGGAACAGGCCGTTGTCCATGTGGCGCTGGATGACCTTGCGCTTGATTTCCAGGCTGTCGCGACCCAGTTCCAGCAGCTGGTCCAGCGCCGCCAGCAGGCCCGCTTCGTCATTGCGGTGCAGGTAGCCCAGGCGCGCGCAGTTGATGGTGACCACGCCCAGCGAGCCGGTTTGCTCGGCCGAGCCAAACAGGCCGTTGCCGCGCTTGAGCAGTTCGCGCAGGTCCAGCTGCAGGCGGCAGCACATGGAGCGGATCATGTTCGGCTTCAGTTCCGAATTGATGAAGTTCTGGAAGTAGGGCAGGCCGTAGCGCGCCGTCATCTCGAACAGCAGCTCGGCGTTCGGGCTGTCCCACGCAAAGTCCTCGGTGATGTTGTAGGTGGGGATAGGGAAGGTGAAGGCGCGGCCCTTGGCGTCGCCGGTCATCATGATCTCGATGTAGGCGCGGTTGATCATGTCCATCTCTTCCTGCAGCTCGCCGTAGGAGAACGGCATCTCTTCGCCGGCGATGTAGGGAATCTGCTCGCGCAGGTCTTCCGGGCAGACCCAGTCGAAGGTCAGGTTGGTGAACGGCGTCTGCGTGCCCCAGCGCGATGGCACGTTGAGGTTGTAGATCAGCTCCTGCATGTACTGCTTCACTTCGTCGTAGCGCAGTCTGTCCTTGCGCACGAACGGCGCCATGTAAGTGTCGAAGGAACTGAAGGCCTGGGCGCCGGCCCATTCGTTCTGCAACGTGCCGAGGAAGTTGACGATCTGGCCGATGGCGCTCGACATGTGGCGCGGCGGGCTGGATTCCACCTTGCCGGGCACGCCATTCAAGCCTTCGTTGAGCAGCGTGCGCAGCGACCAGCCGGCGCAATAACCGGCCAGCATGTCCAGGTCGTGGATGTGGATCGCCGCTTCGCGGTGCGCGCGGCCGATCTCCGGCGGATAGACGTGATTGAGCCAGTAATTGGCGATGACCTTGCCGGAGACGTTGAGTATCAGGCCGCCCAGCGAGTAGCCCTGGTTGGCGTTGGCGTTGACGCGCCAGTCCTGGCGGTCCAGGTATTCGTTGATCGACGAGGCGACATCGACCAGCGAGTGGCGGTCCTGGCGCAAGGTGGCGTGCTGCTCGCGGTAGACCACGTAGCAGCGCAACGTCTTGCGGTGGCCGGCGTCGTAGAGAACGCGTTCGACGGTGTCCTGTACCAGTTCGACGGTGAGCTTTTCGTCGGCCGGCAGCGACGACAGTTGCAGCAGCACGCCTTCAGTCAGTTGCAGCGCCTTGTCGGTATCGAATTCACCGCTGGCGCGGCCGGCGCGCAGCACGGCGCTCTCGATCTTGACCAGATTGAAGGTCTGCTCGCTGCCGTCGCGTTTGGTGATCGTGGTGTGAAACAGTGCTTCCATGCTCGCCCCATATCTAGTTGATTTGATTGTTTTTCCACTATATATGGTGTATTTCGAGAGGGTAAATACTATCTATGGATTTCTTGATCTGGCCGTCCATTTTCGTATGTGGGCGTTGATGGATTAAGATATCGCCATGGACAAGCGAAAAATCAAGCTGCAGGAGTTTCTGGCGCGGGTGCCTTTATTTAACTCCATGGCGCCGGAAGAATTGAATCGCATCGCGCTCGGCACCACCGAAGTGCGCGTCGGACGCGGCGAACAGATTTTCCGGCGTGGCGATCCTTGCGTGGGTTTTCACCAGGTGCTGTATGGCCAGGTGAAGCTGTCTTTCACCTCGGCTGGCGGTGTGGAGAAAGTGGTGGAGTTGATCGGCCCGGGGCAGAGCTTTGGCGAGGCCTTGATGTTCATGGGCAGTCCGTACATCGTTTCGGCGCAAGCCACGGAAGACAGTTTGCTGCTGCACGTATCGAAGCCTGCGATCTACCGCGAGATCCATCACGATGCGGAATTCGCCTGCAAAATGCTGGCGGGTCTGAGCCAGCGCATGCACGCGCTGATGTGCGACATGGAGTCGCAGGCGCTGCGTACCGGCACGCAGCGCGTGGTCGGCTATCTGTTGAAGGAATTGGCGACGCCTGATGCCACCCAGGTGACGCTGCCGGTCACCAAGGCGGTGATGGCCTCGCGTCTGAGCCTGACGCCGGAACACTTCTCGCGCATCCTCGCCGAGCTGACCGCGCTCGGGCTGATTACCTTCAAAGGACGCACGATCAGCATTCTGGACGTCGAGGCCTTGCGCGCTCACGCCTGAGTAGGAGGGTCTTGTTGCGGCTTTGGCGCATTGAGGCCGAAGGTGTCCCAGCCTTCGCCAAACGTTTCGATCGGATGCTGGGTGCGGTCGGCGCCATTCCCGCAAACCATGGCGTCGTGCGCGCAATAGCGGTCGCATCCCCAGCAGATTAGCTCGGGGCGCGCCGGACGGATGGGAAAAGGCTTGGCCATGTTTCGAGCATACTGCACACGGTCGCTGACAGGCGAGTCCTGATTCCGGTTTTCTTGATCCAGATTATGCATTTCGAACGTGCCGCTTCACCGGCGCATGCATGGCGCGGACAATGAGGAATACCTTCAAGGGAATTCAATCATGACACTGCTCCGCATCGACGAACCGGCACGTGCGTTGGCCGGCCATCCCATATGGCGCCTCGGCTTCCGTCCTTTCTATATGGTGGCCGCAATCTTTGCCGCGCTGGCGATTCCGCTGTGGATGGCGCAGTATTTCGGTGTGCTGCCGCAAGGCCTGCACATCGGCTTCACCTGGCATATGCACGAGATGGTGTTCGGCATGGCGGCTGCGGTGGTGGTGGGCTTTCTCTATACCGCCGGCTATAACTGGACCGGTTTCTGGACGCCGGTGCGCGGCCGGCTGGCGGCGCTGGTGGCGCTGTGGCTGGCGGGCCGCGTGGCGATGCTGGCCGCGCCACCGCTGGCCGCCGCCGTCATCGACTGGCTGTTCCTGCCGGCCGCCGCCTGGCCGCTGTTCCGCGTGATGCAGAAGGCGAACAACAAGCGTAACTACTTTTTGGTTGGCCTGCTGGGACTGATGGCGTTGGCGAACGGCGTGTTTCATGCGATCGCGCTGGGCTGGCTGGCCGTGGCGCCCACCTTGCCGGTGCAGGCGGCGATCCTGATGGTCGTGATGATGGAAGCGGCCATCGGCACGCGCATCATCCCCATGTTCACCCGCAACGGCGCGCCGGGTACTGCACCGCTGGTGCAGCCCAGGCTGGATCGTCTGTCGCTGCTGCTGATCGCCGCCACGGCGGTGAGCTGGGTGGCCGGTTCGCCAGGCTGGCTGTTTGCACTGGTGGCCTTGGTTGCGGCGGTCCTTGTGCTGCTGCGCCTGTGGCGCTGGCAGGCGCTGCGCACGCTGTCGGTGCCGCTGCTGTGGATTATGCACCTGTCCTATGCGTGGATCGCGGCGGGCCTGGTGCTGCTGGCGTTGTCGCGCTGGCAGTGGGTGAGCGCCAGCGCCGGCTTCCATGCGCTGACGGTTGGATCGATGGCCGGCCTGATACTGGGCATGATCACGCGCACCACGCTGGGCCACACCGGCCGCCCGCTGAAGGCCGGCCGCGCCGAACGCGCGATGTTCATCCTGATCCAGCTGAGCGCCGCAGCGCGTGTGGCCTCTGCGCTCGGCATCGACACGCCGCATGGCCTGCTGCTGATCGCCAGCGCTGTGTGCTGGACCGCCGCCTTCATCGCCTATGCGGTGGTCTACTTGCCGTATCTGTCGCGCGCCCGCGTTGACGGAAAACCGGGCTAAGGCTTTGCTTCCTCGCGCGCCGCCGCCCGGCGCTTGACGTCGGCCGCTTCCACCGGCGCGCCACGATTGCCCCAGCTGCCGCGCACGAAGGTGGCGACATCGGCCACGTCCTGGTCGCTCAGGCGCCGCGAAAACGACGGCATGGAGAACTGCGCCGGCGTGCCGGCGGTGCGCGCCGTGGTCATCCCTTCCAGAATGATACGGATGACGGAGTTGGACGGCGCGGTCGCCACCACAGGATTGCCTGCCAGCGCGGGGAACACGCCCTCGTAGCCTTTGCCGTCGGGGCGATGGCAAGCGGCGCAGTTGTCCAGGTAAAGCTGGGCGCCGCGCGCGCTGGCGTCGCCGTTGCGCAGCGACTGGCTGACGGCGGGATCATAGGCATACTTGCCCTTGCCGGCGGCCGGATCGTTCAGCGACTTGAGGAAGTGCGCCGCCGCAGCCGCATCTTCGGCGCTGAGAAATTGCGTGCTGTTGGCGATTACCTCATTCATCGAAGCGAAGGCGATGCCGTGGCGGTTGGCGCCGGTGCGCAGGAACTGGGCGATATCCGCCTCGCTCCAGGCGCCGATGGTGGTGCTGTCGCCGTTGCGCAGGCTGGGCGCGTGCCAGCCGTCGATGATGGCGCCGGACAGGTAGGCCGGTCCATCGGCCACACCCAGCGCGCGTACTTGCAGCATCGGGCCGCGCGGCGTATGGCAATCGCCGCAATGGCCCAGGCCTTCGACAATATAGGCGCCGCGGCGCAGCATGGCGTCGCCGGTTTGCAGCTGGAAGGCGCGCGGCTCGGGAGCGAAGGCCAGGCGCCAGATGGTCAGCGGCCAGCGCATGGAGAGCGGGAAGGGAATCTCGTTCTCGCGCCGTGGCACGGCAGCCGGTTGCACCTCGCGGGTGAAATAGGCGTACAGCGCGGCCACGTCTTCCGGCGTGGTGCTGGAATAGGCGCTGTACGGCATGGCCGGATACAGCGTATGGCCGTTGGCGACGCCGTAGCGCAGCGCGCGGTCGAAGTCGGCCAGCGTATAGTTGCCGATGCCGTGCTGGCGGTCCGGCGTGATATTGCTGGTGTAGATGGCGCCGATCGGCGTCTCCATGCGCAGGCCGCCGGAATAGGGCGGCTGGCCCTGCACGCTGTGGCAGGCGGCGCAATCGCCCACGCGCGCCAGGTAGGCGCCGCGCGAGATCATCTCGCCGGTAACGGCCGAGGCCTGCGGATGCGCGCCGGCGCGCGCGTCGGACCAGCGGGTGGCGCCGATCACCGCAAGCAGGCCGACCACCAGCACCGCGACGGCGCCGATGAAGAGGTTACGTTTGTTCATGCGTGCACCAATGCTCCGCCGGTTTTCAGGTAGGTGGACCGGATCTTTGCAGCGGCGAAGTAGGTCAGCGCCGCCACCAGGCCGGTCGGGTTGTAGCCGATGTTCTGCGGGAAGGACGAGGCGCCGAACACAAACACGTTCGGCACGTCCCAGCATTGCGAATACCGGTTCAATACACTGTTGGACGGATTGGTGCCGATGATGGCGCCGCCCGTGTTGTGGGTAGACTGGTAGACGCGCACGTCGTAGCTGTCGCCCGGCTTGAGGATGCGCTGCGACATCCGTTGCGGCTTCATGGCGGAGACGATTTCCGCCGCCCGCGCCGAGGTGAAGGCGGTCATCTTGTATTCGTTCGGATGCCAGTCGAAGGTCATGCGCAGCAGCGGCACGCCGTGGGCGTCGCGGTACGTCGGGTCCAGGTCCAGGTAGCGGTCGCGGTAGGACATGACGGAACCCATGGTGGCGACGGAACTGGTATGCGCATAGTGCTTGCGCACCGCACTCTTCCAGCCGCTGCCCCAGCGCGGCGCGTCCGGCGGCAGCGGCATCTGCACGATGGGACGGCCGCCGGTGGCGCCGGCGAAGATCATGGCGCCGCCGACGAAGCCATGCTTGCTATGGTCGAAGTGGTCGGCATTGTAGTCGTCGATGGCCTGCTGGCCGGCCGCTCCCGCACCCATGAAGGGATTCATGTTGACGCTCTCGTCGAAGAACGCGGTGGTGCTGCTGACCATCTGGTAAGCGTAGTTCTTGCCCACCACGCCCTTGCCGGTGACCGGATCATAAGGCTTGCCGATGCCGGACAACAGCAGCATGCGCACATTATTCAGCTGGAAGCTGGCCAGTACCACCATCGCCGCCGGCTGGTCGACCTGCTTGCCGTTGGCGTCGATATAGCGCACGCCGGTGGCCAGCTTGCCGCTGCCGTCGAGCAGGATGCGGGTAACGTAGGCGTTGTGAAGCACCTTGAGGTTGTTGCGGCCCTTCAGTATCGGAATGATGGTGGTCTGCGGCGCCGCCTTCGAATACAGGAAGCAGCCGAAGCCCTCGCAGAAGCCGCACAGATTGCACGGTCCCATGCGCACGCCGTAGGGATTGGTGTAGGCGGCGGTGCTGTTCGCTGCCGGCACGGCGAACGGCTGGTAGCCCAGTTCCCGCGCGGCCTTGGCAAACAGCTGGGAACTCAGGATCGGCGCCAGCGGCTGCTGCGGGAACGGGTTGCTGCGCTTGCCCTCGTAGGGATTGCCGCCGGCGGTGCCGGCCACGCCGGTCACTTTTTCGAAGTGGTCGAAGTACGGTTCCAGCTCTTCGAAGCTGATGCCGTAGTCCTGGATCGTCATGTCGTCCGGGATGAACTTCTTGCCGTAGCGTTCTTCGTAGACGCTGCGGATGCGCAGGTCGTTGGGCGAGGCGCGCCACTGCTGGCCGTTCCAGTGTGCGCCGGCGCCGCCGGTGCCGGTGCCGAGGATGAAGGAGCCGTACTGGCGATACGGCACGGCGATTTCGCCCGGCTTGTGGCGCACGGTGACGGTTTCGCCGGCCAGCGGTTGCCACAGGTCGCCGCGCACGGCGTACTTCAGTTCATCCGCGATGCGCGGGTAGTCGAAGTCGGTCGCGGTGTCGCGTTCGGGGCCGCGCTCCAGCACCAGCACCGACAGGCCAGCGTCGGTCAGCTCCTTGGCCATGATGGTGCCGGTCCAGCCGTAGCCGATGATGACTGCATCCACTGGTTTCATGGTCAGCCTCGCGATCCGTCGATGGACACCGGGCCGTAGGGATATTTGCGTCCCTGCTGGTCGATGAAATCGGTGAAGTCGGCGCGCGCGCCGGGGAAGCCGACCATCTTCCATGCCGCCATCTGCTTGTTGCCGCCGTAGATGGGATCGGCGAAGAAGCCTTCGCGCGTGTTACGCAGCAGCAGCGCGAAGAAGGCGGCTGCCATCACGCCGTCTTCCTGCAGGTGGCCGCCGTCGGCCTGCGTCAGCAGCGCGTCGCGCTGTGCGGCGTCCAGCCGGGCGAAGGGCTTGCCGTGCGCGTGCGCCGCGGCGCGTTCGATCAGGGCGATGCCGGCGCGGTACAACTCGCGCGGCGTCTGGCGCAGCTGGTAGCCCAGCGTTGGCGGCGAATCGGGATGGAAGGGGCCTTGCATATACCAGTAGGCGCCATAACCGTAGGGGAGCTGCATCTGCTTGTCGAGGAATACCGGCACGCCGGCGGCCACGCCGCCGGGGCCATTGCCGTCATCGGGTATCAGGCGGTCCACCGCCGCGTTGATGAAGGCCCATTCGGCCGCCGTGAAATAGGCTGGCACATATGCCTTGGCTTCAGGCGCCGCGCCGCCGGCGGCCGCCATGCCGGAGGCCAGCGCCACGCCGGCCGCGCCGCGCAGGAAATCGCGCCGCTTGAGGGGATGAGACTCGGTCATGTGTTTTCCTGCCTTGCAAAGCTGTCAATGTCGTGCAGTGTAGGCCGCGTCCAATGGTTCTTCCTCTGCCAAAAGTGCTCATCCAAAGATAGTGTCGGTTCACACGCCGTACTGATTTAATCGCATGACTATTCAACCGCGAGGACTTTATGAGCATCGAAATCAAACACCATACCGTGCAGGCGAACGGCATCCGCCAGCATTACCTGGAGGCGGGCAAGGGCGCGCCGGTGGTGCTGCTGCACGGCTTCCCGGAGACGAACTTCGCGTGGCGCTTCCAGATTCCCGAACTGGCCAAGCACTATCGCGTCATCGCGCCGGACCTGCGCGGCTACGGCGAAACCGACAAGCCGGCCGGCGGCTACGACAAGCGCAATATGGCGAACGACCTGGTGGAGCTGTTGAAGGTACTGGACATTCCGAAGATCGCGCTGGTCGGCCACGACCGCGGCGCCCGCGTGGCCACGCGCTTCGCCAAGGACCATCCGGAGCTGCTGGACCGCCTGGTGGTGATGGACAACGTGCCGACCCGCATCGTGGCGCGCGAGTTCTCGCCGGCGCTGGCCAAGTCCTACTGGTTCTTCATCTTCAACCAGGTGCCGGACCTGCCGGAAGCGCTGATCGCCGGCCGCGAAGACCTGTGGCTGCGTCACCTGTTCTCGGACTGGTGCTACAACCCGCTGGCGATCGATGGCAAGGCCTTCGACACCTATGTCGAAGCCTACCGCCGTCCGGGCGCGCTGCGCGGCGCCATGTCCGACTACCGCGCCATCATCGAAGACGTGGCGCAGGACAAGGTCGACGAGGACATCAAGATCGCCTGCCCGACGCTGGCCCTGTGGGGCGAGGACTTCCACGCCGTCGGCAAGATGTTCGACATGAAGCAGGTCTGGGCCGAAATGGCCAGCGACCTGCGCACCGTATCGATTCCGCAGTCCGGCCACCTGCCGCAGGAGGAACAGCCGCAGCTCGTCAACGAAGCGCTGCTGGACTTCCTGCTTGGCTGGAAGGGATAACGTGCAGGTTCTGTTTTCCATCGTCCTGCCGATCTTCGCGCTGATCGGCGTCGGCTGGCTGGCGCGGGTGCGCGGCTGGATGGGCGCGGCCGGCGCCTTCGAGATGAACCGCTTCGTGGTCTATCTCGGCATGCCGGCGCTGCTGTTCCAGATCATGGCCAAGTCCAGCTGGAAGCAGCTGGACCAGCCGGGCTTCATCGCCGCCTTCGGCCTGGCCAGCGGCGCGGTGTATGCGCTGACGGTGGCGGTGAGCCGCCTGCGCGGCGGCGCGCTGGCCGACGCCAGCCTGGAAGGGCTGAATGCCGCCTATGCCAATGTCGGCTTCATCGGCTTCCCGCTGGCGCTGGCGGCGTTCGGGCCGTCGAGCATGATGCCGGCGACGATCACCGCAATCCTGACGGTGTGCGTATTGTTCGGTATTGCGGTGACGGTGGTGGAACTGGGCGTAAACGAGGGCGGCAGCATAGCCGGCATATTGCGCAAGGTCGGCTGGTCGCTGGCGCAGAACCCCATGCTGCTGTCGCCCGTGCTCGGCGCGCTGTACGCCGGCTTCGCGCCGCCGCTGCCGGAAGGCGCGGACCGTTTCCTGTCGTTGCTGGCGCATGCGGCCAGTCCGTGCGCGCTGGTGTCGCTGGGATTGTTCATCGCCGACCAGCGCGGCCGGCCGCAGATTCCAGCGTTGAGCGCGCAGGTGGCGCTCAAGCTGGTCGGCCAGCCGGCGTTGACCTGGCTGCTGGCGGAATATGTATTCCACCTGTCGCCGTCGATGACCGGCCTGGCCGTGGTGCTGGCCGCGCTGCCGACCGGTACCGGGCCATTCATGCTGGCGCAAATGTACAAGCGCGAGGCGGGCGGCATCGCCGGCAGCATCCTCGTATCGACGGTGGTGTCGGTGCTGACCATCTCGGTGCTGGTCAGCTGGTTCCGCACCACCGGCTGATTACTGCTTGACCAGCTCCACGCGGCGATTCTTTTCGCGTCCAGCTTCGGCGTCGTTGGAGGCTACCGGCGCGTAGGAGGCGACGCCCTTGGCGGCCAGGCGCTTGCCATCGATCTTGTAGTCGGTGGCAAGCGCCTTGACCACGGCGTCGGCGCGCTTCTGCGACAGGTCGACGTTGTGCGCCAGCGCGCCCTGGTTGTCGGTGTGGCCGACCACGTACACCTTCAGTTGCGGATTCTGCTGCAGCAGCTTGGCCATCTCGCCCAGCGCCGCCTTGGAATCCGGCTTGACGTCGCTCTTGTCGGTATCGAAGTAGACGCCGTACACCGCCACCTTGCCCTCCGTCGCGATACTCTTCGCCATCTCGCTCGCGTTCAGGTTGACGCTGACCTTGTCGCCTTCCATCGGCTTGCCTTCGACGATCTGCAGATACAGGCCGCCGTTGCGGTTCTGCACGGACGGCACCACCCACACGGCAACGTGCACCAGCGTGCCGTCGCTGGTCGTGCCCTTGGCCAGCAGGTAGCGGCCGTCGCGCGCGCCATAGATGAACGGCTCGTACTGCTGGCCGCCGTCGATGAAGTTATTACTCAGATGCTTGCTCTGAATGTAGCCGCCGAACTCGTCGCCGCAAGCCTCCTTGGCGCAGGTGAACACGGTTTTGAGGCCGGCCTTTTCCAGCGCGCTCTGGTAGTTGCGCATCACCTCGACGTCGGAGCGGTTTTGCGGGAAATTGTAGGCGAGGCGGGTGTACTTGCCTTCAACGACGGCCGTGTTCTGGAAACTGTATTGGCGGTCCTTGCCGAAGATGCGCTTGCCGGCGGGCAGCGTCACTTCATCGAATTCCCTGGCTTCATAACCCACCAGTTTCGATTCCGGAAAGCGCGACAGCAGCGGATGGTCCTTGCCGCCCTTCGCGGTGTCCTGCGTCGGCATGGCCGCATACACAGACGAGGCCAGAGCCGCGCTCAACAACAGGAGGAGACTTCGCATGACAATGCCTTGTAAAGTTAATAATTATTGCAATTATAGGAACATTCTATGTGCTCTAGCGCACGATTCGGACAGGCAACGCGCTCTACAATCCAGCAATTAACTGCGGGAGTATCCACAATGAAAAAACTGATGCTGGCGTTTGGCGTGGTGCACGCGCTGATTGCCTTGCTGTTCACTGCCGGTGCGCTGGCCTTGCTGGTCATCGGCGCACAACTTGGCTGGCATGCCCTGCACGCCGATAACGGCCTGACGGCTGTGCAGGAGGTGATCGAGGCGATCGGCATCCTGGCCGCCGCCGTGGTGGCGCTGCAAATCGCCGAGACCATCATCGAAGAAGAGGTGGTGCGCGATGCCGACATCAGCGCACCGACGCGTGTGCGGCGCTTCCTGTCTCGCTTCTTCGTGGTTGTGGTGGTGGCGCTGGCCATCGAAGGACTGGTCGCCACCTTCCACGCAGTGCACGACGACCTTGGCGATTTGCTGTACGTCGCGGCGCTGGTGGCCAGCGTGGGTGTGCTGCTGGCGGCGTGGGGCGCTTTCGTCTACCTGAATCGCTCGGCCGAGGAACTGGAGCCGGACGCCATGCAGGAGGCCCAGGCCGAGGATGAAAAGCTCAAGCCTTAATGCGCTTAGTGCGGGCGGACCTGCGCGCGGCGCTCCGGTTGCGCCGCTTCGTTGGCCGCCTCCGCGCCGCGCTCGAACAGCAGGCGGCGTGTCGGCGCGTTGGCGTCCACACCCAGCTCGCTGAACACTTCCAGTGCGCCCAGCAGCACCGCCTGTTGGGCGTTCATGAAGTTGGCGTACGATGAATTCAGGATGTAGAACACCAGCTCATATTCCAGCGCATCCTGGCTGATGGACTTCAGGTGCACGCGATCGGCGCGCACGTCCGGCTGGCGTTCGACCACGGCGCGCAGCGCATCCGGCACCTTGGCCGCCAGCGCGGCCGGCGTCGCGGGATTGATGCGCAGCGAGAACTGCACGCGGCGATTCTGCATGCGCTTGTAGTTGCGCACCTGGTTCTTCAGCAACTCCGCATTGCCGATGACGACCTGTTCGCCGCTGTCGGCGCGGATGCGCGTGGTCTTCAGGCCCACATGCTCCACCGTGCCGGAGACGTTGGTGATGGCGATCGAATCGCCGACTTCAAACGGCTTGTCGACCGCGATCGCCAGCGATGCAAACAGATCGCCCAGCACATTCTGCACCGCCAGCGCCACCGCGATGCCGCCGATACCCAGGCTGGCCACCAGCGCCGAGACATTGATGCCGAGGTTGGACAGCGCCGCCAGCATGAAGATCACCCACACGGTGGTCTTCAGCGCCCACACCATCAGCGTGTTGGCGACGGTGGTCGGCGAGTCGGGATTCTCGGCGTGGTTGCGGAAGTAGCGGCGCGCGCCCAGCGTGGCTGCGCGGTCCAGGTATAGCACCAGCTGGAAGCCCAGCACGATGAACCACAGGTGGCCGAGGCGTTCTTCCCAGATCGGCGGCAGCTCCAGCATCTTCAGGCCGACCAGCAGGGATACCACCAGCACCGCCAGCATGCTGGTGCGGTTCAGCGTTTCCTTGAACAGCTGCACCGCAGGGCGGTCCGGCCGGCCCGCTTCGTCATGCTTGCACAGCCGCCGGCGCAGCAGCCGCAGCAGGCCGTAGATGGCGAAGAAGGTAATGGCGGCGGCGGCAGCTGCAATCATCAGCTCCTCGCCGTCGACGTGGGAAAATGGGGCAAGATAGCGTTGAATATTCAAACCGTACTCCTGTTCGATGAGGCTGAGACTTGCTCATCCTAGGCGCACAGGCGGCGATGCTCTGTTCGTTGCACCACATGCGAAGGGCATTACGCTTTCTAGTCAGCAACCTCGCCGAGACATTGCAGGATGGCACAATCTCTTGCAGTCTGGCTGATGCCGCACAAGCTGCGCAGGGCCAGCAGCTGTTGTTCCAGCGCGCGCAGGCCGGCGATGCGCTCGCCCACCTCGGCGATATGCACATCAAGCATGGCGTCGACCGCCGCGCAGCTCTGTTCCGGCTGGTCGCGCACCGCCAGCAGGGTGCGGATCTCTTCCAGCCCCATGTCCAGCGCGCGGCAGTGGCGAATGAACTGCAGGCGCTTAAGGTGTCGCTCTTCGTAGACGCGGTAATTGCCGGCCGAGCGCGCGGGCTTGGGCAGCAGTCCGGCATGTTCATAGTGGCGAATGGCTTCGACGGTGTAGCCGGTCTGGCCGGCCAGTTCTCCAATCTTCATGGCTTGACCTTGTAGTGACTTCAGGGTTTCTAATGACGACTATACATCAAGGGAGGATGCATGTCTGGGTGCTGTTCTGGCGGCTGCGCGCCGGCCAAGCCGGTGGTGGACCGGCGCTATCGTCGTATTTTGTGGATTGCGCTGGTGGTCAATGCGCTGATGTTCGTGGTGGAGCTGGCCGGCGGCCTGCGCGGCGACTCGGCCGCCTTGCTGGCCGACGCGGTCGACTTCCTTGGCGACGCCGGCAACTACGCCGTGTCGCTGCTGGTGCTGGGGGCGACGCTGGGCTGGCGCGCCCGCGCCGCCATGGCCAAGGGGCTGACCATGGCGGCCTACGGCGGTTTCGTGCTGGCCAAGGTGGCGTGGGACTCGGCCACCGGCAGCGTGCCGGCGCCGGCGGTGATGGGCGCCATCGGCCTGACCGCGCTGCTGGCCAACGGCACCGTGGCGCTGCTGCTGTACGCCTGGCGCGACGGCGACGCCAATATGCGTTCCGTGTGGCTATGCACCCGCAACGACGCCATCGGCAACGTCGCCGTGATGCTGGCGGCGCTGGGCGTGTTCGGCAGCGGCAGCCGTTGGCCGGACCTGGTTGTGGCGGCGGTGATGGGCTGCCTGGCGCTCAGCGCCGCGCGCCAGGTCATCCGCCAGGCGCGGGCCGAGTTGCGCGCCGGCGCAGCAGCAGATACGCCGCCGGCATCACCAGCATCGATAACAAGGGCGCGGTGATCATCCCACCCACCATCGGCGCAGCGATGCGCTGCATGATCTCCGAGCCTGTGCCGCCGCCCAGCATCACCGGCACCATGCCCGCGACGATCACCGCCACCGTCATGGCCTTTGGCCGCACGCGCAACACAGCGCCTTCGCCGATGGCGGCCAGCAGGTCGTCGGCCGACACCGCACCATCCTGCACGCGGCGTTCCCACGCGGTCTTCAGGTACAGCAGCATGATCACGCCGAATTCCGCCGATACGCCGGCCAGCGCGATAAAGCCGATGCCGCTGGCCACCGACAGGTGATGTCCCAGCAACCATAGCAGCCACACGCCGCCGGCCAGCGCGAACGGCAGCGTGGCCATGATCAGCGCCGCCTCGTCCAGACGGCGGAAGGTCAGGTACAGCAGCACGAAGATCACGGCCAGCGTCAGCGGCACCACGATTTTCAGCCGTGCCGTGGCCCGCTCCAGATACTCGAACTGGCCGGACCACGACACCGAATACCCCGGCGGCAGCCGTACCTTGTCCGCCACCACCTGCTGCATCGCGTGCACCGCGCCGCTCAGGTCACTGCCGTGGATGTCGACGTAGACCCAACCTGACAGCCGCGCATTCTCGCTCTTGAGCATGGACGGCCCGTCGGCGATGTCGATGGCGGCCAGGTCGCTCAGGCGAATTTGCGCGCCGCGCTCGGTCAGCACCGGCAGTTGCCGCAGCTGTTGCAGCGAATCGCGCAGCGCTTGCGGATAGCGCACGTTGATCGGGAAGCGCTGCAGGCCTTCCACCGTTTCGCCGACCTTGTCGCCGCCGATGGCGCTGGCGACGATGCTTTGCACGTCGTCGATATTCATGCCGTAGCGCGCCGCCGCGTCACGGTCGATGCGGACATCGATATAGCGGCCGCCGGTGAGGCGCTCCGCCAGCGCCGACGATACGCCCGGCACCTCCTTGACCGCGCGTTCGATCTCGCCGGTGAGGCGGTCGATCTCGCGCAAGTCCATGCCGGCGACCTTGATGCCGACAGGGCTTTTGATGCCGGTAGCCAGCATGTCGATGCGGTTGCGGACCGGCGGCACCCAGATGTTGGACAGGCCGGGCACCTGCACCACGCGGTCCAGTTCCTTGACCAGCTTATCGGGCGTCATGCCGGCGCGCCATTGGTCGCGCGGCTTGAAGCGGATGGTGGTTTCGAACATTTCCAGCGGCGCCGGATCGGTGGCGGTGTCGGCGCGGCCGGCCTTGCCGAACACGCTGTCCACCTCGGGCACGGTCTTGATCAGCCGATCCGTCTGCTGCAGCAGCCCGGACACCTTGCCGATGCCGATTCCCGGCAGTGCCGACGGCATGTACAGCAGATCGCCTTCATCCAGCGGCGGCATGAATTCGCCGCCGAGCCGCGTCAGCGGCCATACGCTGCCCAGCGCCAGGGCGGCCGCCAGCAGCAGCGTCGTTTTCGGATAGCGCAGCACGCGGTCCAGCACCGGACGGTAGGCCGCGATCAGCCTGCGGTTCAGAGGATTGCGCTGTTCTGATGGAATGCGGCCGCGTATCAGATAACCCATCAGCACCGGGATCAGCGTCACCGACAGCGCGGCGGCGGCAGCCATGGCGTAGGTCTTGGTGAAGGCCAGCGGCGCAAACAGGCGGCCTTCCTGCGCCTCCAGCGCGAACACCGGAACGAAGGACAGCACAATGATCAGCAGCGACAGGAACAGGGCAGGGCCAACTTCGGCCGCCGCGTCGCCGATGATGCGCCAGTGTTCGCCGCCGGCCAGATCCTGTTGCGGATGCGCGTGGCGCCATGCTTCGATATGCTTGTGGGCGTTCTCTATCATGACCACCGCCGCATCGACCATCGCGCCGATGGCGATGGCAATGCCGCCCAGCGACATGATGTTGGCGTTGACGCCCTGGTAGTACATCACCGTGTAGGCGGCCAATATGCCGAGCGGCAGCGAGACGATCGCCACCAGCGCCGAACGGGCATGCAGCAGGAACAGCCCGCATACCACGGCCACCACGATGAATTCTTCGATCAGCTTGTGTTGCAGGTTGTCGACCGCGCGGCCGATCAGCGCCGAACGGTCGTAGGTGGTCACGATCTCCACGCCGGCCGGCAGGCTGGCCTTCAATTTTTCCAGTCTGGCTTTGACGGCGGCGATGGTCTGCTGCGCGTTTTTCCCGGACCGCATGATGATCACGCCGCCGGCCACTTCACCTTCGCCATTCAGTTCCGCGACGCCGCGCCGCGTTTCGGGGCCGACCTGTACCCGCGCCACATCGCCCAGCCGCACCGAAGCGCCGGCTGCGGTGGCGGACAGGGGAATCTTGCGGAAGTCATCCAGCGATTGCAGATAGCTGTTGGCGCGCACCATGTACTCGGCTTCGCCCAGCTCCACGACCGAGCCGCCGGATTCCTGGTTGGCCTTGCGGATCGCATCGATCACGCGCGCGTGCGGAATGCCATAGGCGGCCAGCTTGGCCGGGTCCAGCAGCACCTGGTACTGGCGCACCATGCCGCCGATGCTGGCCACTTCGGCCACATTCGGCACCGTCTTCAGCTCGTATTTGAGGAACCAGTCCTGCAAGGTGCGCAGCTGCGACAGGTCATGCCTGCCGCTGCGATCCACCAGCGCATATTCGTAGATCCAGCCGACGCCGGTGGCGTCCGGCCCCAGCGCGGCGCGCGCCTGCGCTGGCAGCCTTGCCTGCACCTGGTTCAGGTATTCCAGCACGCGCGTCCTGGCCCAATAAGGATCGGTGCCGTCTTCGAACAGGATGTAGACGAAGGAATCGCCGAAGAAGGAATAGCCGCGTACCGTCTTTGCTCCCGGCACCGACAGCATGGTGGTGGTGAGCGGATAGGTCACCTGGTTCTCGACGATCTGCGGTGACTGGCCGGCATACGTGGTGCGGATGATCACCTGTACGTCGGACAAGTCGGGAATGGCGTCCACCGGCGTGCGCAGCAGCGCCCACGCGCCCCATGCGCTCAGCACCAGGGCCGCCAGCAGCACCAGTACGCGGTTGGCGATGCAGGCGCGTATCAGACGGGCGATCATGGCCGTGCTCCATCCATGCGCATGGCCGTGCCGTGCAGGCTGGCGTCCGAATCGATCAGGAACTGGCCGGATACTACCACCTTGTCACCCGTATGCAGGCCGCTGCGGATTTCGGTTTTGCCGTCCGCTTCAGCGCCGGCTTCCACTTCCGCCGGCGCGAAGCCGCCGCCCTCCTGCATCACCATGACGATGGTGCGCGTGCCGGTGCGTATCACGGCTTCGGAAGGAATCAACAGCATGTCGCTGCCGGCCGCAGAATGCAGGCTGACATTGACGAACATGCCCGGCGTCAGCCGCCGTGACGAATTGGCCAGTTCGATGCGCGCCTTGATCGTGCGCGTTGCGGGATTCAATTCCGGCAGCAGCGCGCTGACATTACCCTTGAACGTCACGCCCGGCAGGGCCGCTGCGTGGGCTTCCACCGGCACGCCGGCGCGCACCTGCGCCGCCGCCTGCTCGGGGATTTCGGCTTCTATCCACACGGTGGCGGTGCCGTTGATGCGGAACAGCGGCGCGCCGGCGGCCACGGTCATGCCTTCGCGCGCGTTCAGTTCCGTGACGACGCCGGAGGCGGGCGCCGTAATGGTCAGGCGCGGATGCAGCTTGCCGCTGCTGTCCACCAGCTGGATCTGGGCATCGCTCATGCCGGCCAGGCGCATGCGCTGGCGTGCCGCGTCCAGCAGGCTGTCGGCGCCGACCATGTGGCGCACGGCCAGGTATTCCTCCTGCGCGGCCACCCAGTCCGGCATGTAGACGTCGGCCAAGGCCTGTCCCTGACGCACCGGATCGAGCGGGGCGCGCACGTGGAGGCGTTCGATGTAGCCGTTGGCGCGCGCCTGTACCAGCACCACATCGCGCTCGTTGTAGGCGACTGTGCCAACCGCCGCCAGTGGCGCCGCCAGCCGGCCCATTTCTGCGGTGGCGGTACGGATGCCGAGGTTTTGCTGGATGCGCGGATCGATCCTGACGCCGTTGTCCTTGACGCTGTCGTCCGCGTACACCGGCACCAGCTGCATATCCATGAACGGCGACTTGCCCGGCTTGTCGAATTTCTGGCCGGGCACCATGGGATCGTGCCAATACAGGACTTTCTTTTCCTGTGGCGCTGGCGCGGCGGCGGCCTGTACCGGCTGGGCATGCCGCGTACCGAATTGGTAGCCGGCGATTGCGGCCAGACTGGCGGCTATCGCCAGCGATATCATCATCGTGCTCTGTTTCATGGTGCTTCCTTGAGGGGGCGACCCGGCTGTAGAAAATTGAGTTGTGCCCAGAGGCGGGCGGTGTCGGCTTCCAGCTGCAATGCTTGCAGACGTGCTTCCGTGTCGCTGCGGCGCGCGGCCAGCACGTCGGCCAGGCTGGCCTTGCCGCCTCGGTAGGCGGCAAGGACGGCTTCCGCGCGGCTGGTGGACAGCGGCAGCAGCTCCTGCCTGTAACGGTCCTGGCGCTGGCGGTTGCTGCGCCATTCCTCAACCATGGCCGCGACTTCGGCCTGATGGCTGCGCAGGGCTTCGTCGCGATCGGCGTCGGCCTGGTCGGCCAGCGCCAGTTTCGCCGCCAGTTCGCGGTCCTGGCGGTTCTTGCGGTCCCATTGCAGCGGTACGGACAGGCCAACCGACACCATATTGGAATACGCGCCGCCGCGCTGCTGGAAGGCGACCGACACCGTCCAGTCGGTGCCGCGGGCCGCCTTCGCAAGATTGGCATCGATGCGGGCGATGTCCGCCTGCGCCTTCATGACCGTGATGTCCGGATGGTGGGCGAGGGCGGTGGTCAAGCCGTCAGGATCGAACGGCAGCGCGGCGATGTCTGGCTTTTCCGCCAGCGGCGCGTCGGCGGCCAGGCCGGTCCAGCGGGCCAGCTGGATGCCGGCCACCCGCTCGCGGCGCGACAGGTCGGCGGCGCGGTCCTGGGCCAGCACCAGGCTGGCGCGCGCGGACAGCGCATCTGACTGCGAGCCACGGCTGCTGCGATAGGCGCTGTCTGCGGCGGCGATCTCCAGCTGCGATTGGGACACCAGTTGCGCGGCCAGCGCCGTTGCGGCCTGCGCATAGTAGCGGTCCAGCCAGGCCAGCGCGGTATCGCGTTCGACGGCGGCGTGGGTCAGTTCCTGTTCGGCCAGCGTTTTTTGCGCCTCGCCTTCGTAGCGGGCAGCACGTAGCCGGCGCTTGTCGCCGCTGGTGAGTTCCTGCGACAGGCCGATGCGGCGCATGGTCATGAAATCGGCGCCGGTGCGGTAGCGGTCCTCGCCGCTGACGGGCAGGTTGTCGATGCCGGCGCTCAGCACCGGGTCCGGCAACTGGCCGGCGGCGACCGCCATCTCGCGTGAAGCGCTGACGGCGCGCTGCTGTCCTTGCAGTTGCAGGGAGCGTGAAACGGCGAGGCGCTGCGCCTCGGCCAGAGTGAGCGGCGGTTCGGCCGCCGAAACAACGCCGCACAGCGCAGCGCACAACCATAGCAGCCGCTTCGCACCCGCATGGCGGGAACGCGCGCGGCCAGGCGCGGAAAATCGGGACAGCATAAAACCTCCAGACGATAGTGGACTACATCGCAGGCGCGAAGGCGCGGCGATGGCGGACTAGCGTGACGAAGGTGTCAATTACGGAAGCAGCAGTGCTGGATCGCCAATGGCGGTGCGGTGGCGCGGGTCAGCAGGCGGTCGCCCGCCGGCGGCAGGCCGGCATGCACAAGGGGCATGGCAGGAATGACGGTGGCGCTTAATGTGGAAGGGATGAATGGGCTGACGGTAGGCAGGTCCGGCTTGTCCAGCGAGGGCTGGCCGGGATGCGCGGAGGCCGCGCACAACACTGGCTGCTGTTCGTCCATGCCGGCGCAATCGGGCATGGACATGCGCTCGTGCGCCGCCTCCATCACCTGCGCCACGCCGCCGAGCTGCGTCGGGCAGGCGTACGCCGATACCGCCAGCTGCATGAACAGCATGCTGCATAGCGCGATCAACGCGGTGAACCATCGGTGGGAGCGTGTAAGCCTCATATTGGCCGATTATACGACATACCCATAAACATAGTCCCTATTGGTGATTTTCGTAATTGCCATTCCGAAAATGAAGACGCACAATGCGGTCACATCTCCAATAAAAGAGAGGATTATGAGACTGCTCGCCCACACGCCGGTATTTACCGCGCTCGCATCGATTTTTGCCTTTACCACCTCCGCGCTGGCCGCGCCCATCGCCACCCTGGACCGCGATGGCGCCTACGTGTCGGTTGAGGCCTATGGCCCCAACGTGGTTCACGTCACCATCGCCGTCGACAAGGACGAGGTGCTGAAAGGCCCCGGCTACGGCATCCTGCCAAAGAACAGCGACAACGCCGCCTTCCGCCATAACGGCGGCAAGGACGGCGATGTATTCACCTCGACCGCCATGACGGTGCGCGTGAATCCGTCGCCGCCGCCATCCGTGCCGACGCAGGGACAGAAGTATTTCGCGCCGTCGCTGGCGCCGGTCGGTTTGCAGGTGCTGAACGCCAAGGGCGAACAGATCGTCAGCATGAACGGCTGGGAGATGTCGCCGCAGACCGTCAACACCGAAAAGACCTTCCAGGTCGGCGCCTCGTTCTCGGTGGCGGGCGACGAGCATTACTATGGCATGGGCCAGAACCAGGAATCGCTCGGCGCGCTGGACCTGCGCGGCCGCGTCCTCGACTGCAAGCACTGGTACGATGCGCCGGCCGGCGAAAGCGTGTGCGTGCCGTTCATGGTGTCGTCCAAAGGCTATGGCATCGTGTGGGACAACCCGTCGGCCACGCGCTTTGTCGCCGGCGTCAATGGCCGCACGGCGTTTCAGTCGAACGTGGGTGAGCGGGTGAGCTTCTTCATCATCACCGGTTCGACGCCCGAGGAGATCTACTCCGGCTATGCGCGCGTGACCGGCAAGACGCCGATCCCGCCGAAATCCGCCTTCGGCCTGATTCAGTCGAAAGCCCGCTACGACAGCCAGCAGGAAGTGCTGCGCGTGGCGAACACCTACCGCCAGAAGAAGTATCCGCTGGACGTTATGGTGGTGGACTGGTTCTACTGGACCCGCATGGGCCAGATGGACATCGATCCGGCGCAGTTCCCCGATCCGAAAGGGATGAACAAGCAGCTGCACGACATGGGCATGGAGTCGATCATCTCGATCTGGCCGCGCTACGAAACGTCGAGCCGCTACTTCAATGAGCTGGATCACAAGGGCTATCTGATCAAGGATAAGGATGGCAAGACCGTGGACGGCCTGCCGTTCCGCTCCGACCGCACCGGGGGCCTGATCGATCCGACCAATCCGGCCGCGCGCAAGTGGTACTGGGAGAAGGCGCGCGACAACATCCTGTCGCAGGGCTTCGATTATCCGTGGCTGGACGAAACCGAGCCGGATCTGGTGCCGAGTGGCTTCTTCTACTCGATCGGTTCGGGCGACCGCTATCATAACCTGTTCCCGCTGCTGCACGTGGAAGGCGTGGCGGAAAACCTGCGCGCGTGGAAGCCGAACAAGCGTGTGCTGATCCTGTCGCGCGCCGCGTATCTGGGTTCGCAGCGGACGGGCGCCTTGTTCTGGTCCTCGGACATCCAGCCGACCTGGGAAGCGCTGACGCGCCAGATCCCGACCGGTTTGAACATGACCGCCTCCGGCATCGCCTACTGGGGCAACGACATCGGCGGCTGGCAGAAACTGGCGCCGGCCACGTCGGCGACCAAGGCGCCGCTGCTCGACCCATCGGACGCGCGCGACGTGGTGGGCAACTACCACGACTATCCCGAGCTGCTGACGCGCTGGTTCCAGTACGGTACCTTCCTGCCGACGCTGCGCCTGCACGGCGACCGCAAGGAAGCGGATATCTGGTCCTTCGGCAAACAGGCCGAAGCCGTAATGGCGCGCTTCGACAAGCTGCGCTATCAGCTGATCCCTTACATCTACTCGCAGGCCAAGTTCACGCACGATACCGGCGCGCCGTTCATGCGTCCGTTGTGGATGGACTTCGCCAGCGATCCGAACGTGGCCAATATCGGCACGCAGTACATGTTCGGCCCGGCCTTCCTGGTGGCGCCGGTGACGCAGCAGGGACAGACCGAGAAGGATGTCTACCTGCCGGCCGGCGCCGACTGGTATAACTTCTGGACCAACGAGAAGCTGTCCGGCGGACGCTGGGTGAAGGTGGCCGCACCGATCGACCAGATTCCGGTGTTCGTCAAGGCCGGTTCGGTCGTGCCGATGGGCGCCGAGGTGCAGTCGACCGCCAGCAAGCAGGCCATCGCCAGCATCAACGTCTACCCTGGCAAGAGCGGCGAGTTCCGCCTGTATGACGACGATGGCGTCAGCTATGACTACGAAAAAGGCAAGTCGACCGTCACGCAGCTGAAGTGGGACGATACGGCCGGCAAGTTGAGCGCCAGCGGCGGCGATGCCGCCCTGGCCAAATCGGCGGCGGGCCTGGTGAAGGTGATCGGCAAGTAAGTCACCTGGTTTTCTTCAGATAGCGCTGTTCGCGCAAACGCTGTAACATGCTGTGGCGCAAGTCGCACCACAGCGGCAGCGGGTCGCGCCAGTCGAAGACGAAGTAGCCGGAGTGCGGGCGCAGGAATTCGATCGCGTAGGCCGCCAGCTCGCGCCAGTTCAGTACATGCAGCAAACGCCGCGTCTCCGCCGTCATGTAGCGGCAGCGCACACCGGCGCGGTACGGTGCGGCGTCAATCGGCTGATCCAGCGCAAGCGCCTGGTAGCAGTACCACGGAAAACTGGCGCCGGCCTGGCAGGCCAGCGGCAGGCTGCCCCAGAAGCGTCCATTCACCTCCATCAGCGCCGCCTGTCCGGTGGCCGGATCGTAGCGGTATTCGACCATCGCCACGCCTTCCCATTCCAGTTTCCGCAGCAGCGCCACCGATTGGCGCATCAACGCAGCATGCTGCGACAGCGGCAGCGAGACGCATAGCGTTGAAGTGCCGCCTTCCGGTGGCCATTCGTGCAGCCGCTGGTGCTGGAACTGGTACAGCGCCTGGCCGTCCTTCATCAAAACAAACTGGCCCAGGCCATGGCCTGCGGCGAATTCCTGCATCATCGGATAGCGGCCCAGCGACTGGTAGCGCCGCAGATAGGCCATCATGGCCGGCGCATCGTCGCAATAGCATGCTTTCTCCAGTTGCAGGCCAGCCTGGCGCAGCAAGGGAATCATGGCGTTCGGATCGGCCCACTTCAGCACCACCGGATAGCGCGCCTGTGTGGCGGCGGCTTGCGCTTCGTCGATGGTGGCCGGATGCCAGGTGCGCGGCACGGGGATGCCTACCTCCGCCGCCGCCGCGTAGGTCAGATCCTTGCGCAGCACGCGCTCCATGCGCGCCGCGTCGGCAAACATCATGCGGTAGTTGTGCAACGCATCGCGAGCCTTGTTGAACGCCAGAATGTCATGCTCCGCAATGGCGAACAGCGCAGCCGGTCCGATCTCTTCGCCAAGCTGCTGCAACTGCTTCACCACATCGTCGGCCCGCAGCATGCCGCGATGCAGATAGCGCGAGCCGAGGCCCGGTGCGCCGTCGCTGCGCGCAATGCCATATACCTTGACGCCATGCCGCCCGAGATCGCGAATGATGGCCAGGCCGATCGGCGTGTCGATGCCCAGCACCACGGCAGGCAAGGGCTGTGCCGGCGGTGCGGCGAGCAGCCGATGTATCGCCCGCCGCCAGTGGTGGCGCTGCTGCTCGGTCACCGTGCCGATGGCGAAGATGCTTAGGAAGACGGCCGCCATGGTCGTCATGTAGAACCACGGCCGTGCCGGATCGCCATTCAGCAGCGCACCGTAAAACTGGATCAGCGGCTGATGCAGCAGGTAGATGCTGAAAGTGTAGGCCGCGACTGGCCGCACCAGCGGCGCCAGGCGCTCCAACGGCGGCGCCAGCGCGCGCATGCCGGCGAAGTGGCAAACCACGATCAACGCCAGCAGGTAATCGGTGACGAAGAACCTGGAGAACGCCAGCTGCTGATGCCAATGCGCGCCAATCAGTTGTCGCATCCACGCGCTGCCGGCCTCGGTCAGCCCGTGGTGATGGAACGCGCCATAAGCCGCGCAGGAGGCGGCCACCAGCAGTGCACCGGTGGCGGGGCGCAGGCGTTGCAAAGCGCTCCACCGATGCAGCAGCACGCCGCTCGCCCACACTGGCGCCAGCAGCAGGATCTTGGGACCGATCAGCAGCGCCGCGCCGGCGCACCACGCCACGCGCCGCCGTCCGCGCAGGAAGGTCAGGATCGCAAACAGCGCGTAGTACCAGAACTCGTAGCACAGCGACCAATACGGCACGTTGGAGAACGACATGATGGACAAGGTCCACGTCTCGTTCAGGAAGGCCAGGCTGGTGAGGATGCGTAGCCAGGCCAGATCGTGCGTGGTGCGGTCGCCATAGAACTGCGGCGCCATCGCCTCGCCCAGCAGGTCCAGCAAAGGCGTCAGCAACACGGCGGGCAGCGCCAGTGAATAGAAGCGCGCCAATCTGCTGGACCAGTATTCCAGCGGGGTGTTCTCGCGCGTGGCCGTGATGTGGGCGATGACGTAGCCGGACAGGACGAAGAACACAATCACCGCCGCGTGGCCGTGGGTGCTGAGCGGCAGCTTTTCCACGCTGAGCAGGCGGAGGTTGGAGTGGTACAGCATCACCAGCAGCGCGCTGGCGATCCGCACCAGATCGAGGTAGATCGAGAAGGATCGGTTCATGGCACGCTCCGCGACAGCGTGCGATGCAGGCCGTGCACCGCCTGTCGCACGCGCATGAAGCACTGGTCGAAATAGGCGTCGCTGAGCGTGTAGGGATCGTGCAGGTGAGGCATCGGCGGCTTGCACCACAGGCCGAGCAGGGCGATCTGGATGTCGCTGCGGCCGATCAGGCGGTGCTGAAGCGCCCGCGCGTGGTGCACCTCCATGGCGAGAAACAGGTCGCCGGGCAGCACTTCAAAATCCTTGATGTCGGTGGCGCGGTGGCTGCGCAGGTCTTCGCCGCAGCGTTGCGCCGCGCGCTGCGCCGTGTCAGGGGAGGCGGCGCCGGTCGTGGTGGCCAGGCCGATCGATGCGCAGGGCATCCTTAGACGCTCCGCCACGCGCTGCGCATAAGCGCTGCGGCAGATATTTCCCAGGCAGACGAACACCACGCGCCGCACCTGTTGCGGATGCCTGAGATGGAACTCCTTCAGCCGGCCGCCACGCAGATCGATCAGCGCCAGCCAGGCCCGCACCGCGCCGCGCCAGGTGCCGTGGCTGCGCCAGTTCATGCGGCCCTCGCCAGCATCCAGCGGCCATAATGGTCGTAGATGGTTTGCGCGGCGATGCGGCAGGCGGTGCGCCATGGACGGCCACGCAGCAGCGGATTGTGCGAGGACGAGGGCGTCAGCGGCTGGCCGGCCGCAGCCGCCATGCCGCAAGCATCAAAACGCTGCGGATGCGCGGCGAGATAGGCGCACAGCCGCTCCAGGCGCGCCTGGTTGAGCGCATGCCGCCGCAAGCGCCGGAAGCCATCGCCATCGCTCTGCACATATTCAAACGGATGGGTGAGGATGACCACCAGTTCCAGCCCCGCAGCGTGGGCCTGTTCCAGCGCCGCGCGCATCTCGCCAAAGCTGCTGCTCGATACCGCCGCAGACTTCAGGTGCGAGCGCCAGTCGCAGTACGTCAGCACCGGGCATTCCAGCACGCCGTGGCGCAGATGGCGGCCGGCGTACAGTTGACACTCCGGCAGCCCGGCGTTGTAGACGCCCAGCCCGATGTTGGAGCTGTACGGAATCCCTGCGGCGGCCAGCGCGCGGTACAAATTGTCGTCGTATTGCAGATTCCCGGCGCGGAATACCTGCGGCGCGGGCAGGCCCCATTCGGCAAACGCCGCCTGTCCCTGGCGCAGCAGGCCTAGCGTGGAGGCGACATCGCGGCCCGCCAGGTCGTCCTGGCGCGGCTGGCGGCGCACGCGCTCCGGCCAGTCCGCATGGCGGAACACCGCCCAGCAGGGATGGACGTGCAGCTGCACCTCGTGGCCCGCAGCGGCGATCTGCCGCGCCAGTGCGCCCATCGGATCATCGCGAAACCAGTGCCGCTGCGCCGTCTCGACAAAGAACGTCGCCTGCACGCCATGCCGGCCGAAGCAGCCAAGCAGGAAGTCCAGGCCCTGCGAACGTCCGCCCACTTCGCAGCGAACCTTGGGCACGCCCACCGGCTGCCGCGCAGGATCGGCAAACGCCCCGGCGATGCTGAATTCCGTATCGATTGTTATGCACACGCGCATGACGGCCACCCGGCAACGGCAATCTGACCAGTGTAGTCATCGCCATTGCGCCCGGCATGCGCTTGATCAAACTCAAGGCATGTCAGTCGGCCGGAACGCCTTGCTTCCAGCGCGACCAGTGCCTGGTCATTTCGCGTAGCACCGGCTGCGCGGTCAGCAGCAGGTTGGCGGTGGACGGCTCAAAGCCGCCTTGCTGCGCGTAGTTGACCAGTACGTCGCTGTTGCTCTGGCCCGGATGCGGCCGGTCCACATCGGACGCCGAACGCAGGATCAGCACCCGGCCGAAGTCCACCCTGCCTGCGGCCTGGCCGCGGCGCAGCACTTCCAGCGTGGCGTTGTCTTCCTGTTGCGAGGTGCAGTAGCGCGCCTTGCCGCCGGTGAGCAGGACGGACCATTCCTCGGCGCGCCGGCCCAGCGTTTCGCCGGCATACCAGGTGTCGCCGGAGACGGTATCGCAGCGCGTGACAGCCGGCGGCTGGTTGGCCGGCGCCGTGGTGAAGCTGGCGCGGTAGGCGCGCGCGGCGTCCGAGTCGCTCAGTTTCACGTGCTGCGACAGTTTGTAGGCGCGGTCCACCAGCGCGGTATTCAACTGGAACACCTCGGTGCGGTAATCGAAGCGCGGCAACTGGCCCGGCGCATTGGTGTGGATGCCGAAGTAGCCGTAAGCCCAGTCCTGCGGCATCTCGCGGGCGTCGATTTCGTGCGACAGCGAATAATCCACCGCGTAATCGGCCCACGCCGCCGTCGCCACCGTGCCATGCCGGGGACTGATGCCCGCGATGCCGGCGATGATGAAGTAGGTATTGCGCAGGTCGAAACCGCTGGCGTAGAGCAGGGCGCTGATGCTGGCGGCGGCGTTGCTGTAGCCCATATCCGTGGTCAGCTGGCAGATCTGCTCGCGGTTGCACTGCACCTCCGGATAGCGCGCCGACAGGCCAGGCACCTTGCGCTTTTCGGTCAGCTTCAGGCCTTTGACGAAGGGCGCGGCCTCGGCGCCGAACATATTGACGATCATGACCTTGGGCGCGTAGGCCGGCGCGGTCTTGCGCGTAACGGCGGCTGGCGCGGCGCCGTCCTGCCAGTGTTTGAGGATATCCTGTACCAGCGGATTGCCGGCGATGTACAGGTTTTGCAGCGCCGGCGGGTAGCCGCCCGACTGTGCGTGCAGCGATTCCAGCGCGGTCATGCCGGGCGGCTGGCGGTCGAAGTTGGACGCCGTGCGCAGCACCGCCACGCGCTGAACGTCCAGCAGGCCGGCCTCGCTGCCGCGCTTCAGCGCCGTGTAGGTGGCGTTGTCTTCCTGCGCGACGATGCAGTACTTGCCCTGGTTCGCCGTCAACTGGGCGAACCAGTCGCGTGCGCGCTGGCCCAGCAGCTCGCCGTGATACCAGGTGTTGCCGGTCATGGTGTCGCATTGCCTCACCTGCGGCGGCTGGTTGGCCGGCGCCGATGGATAGCGTGCGCGATAGCTGCGCGCCTGTTCCGGGTCGGCCAGCACGGCGTCGCGCGACAGGGCCAGCGCGCGCTGCATCAGTTCTTCATTCAGTTGATACATCTCGGAGCCGTAGTGCAGCGGCGGGACATCGGCTGGCGTTTTCATATTGATGCCGAGGTAGCCGGTGCTCCAGCCGTCGCCGCGCTCGCGCGCATCCAGCTCCCAGGCCAGGTCGGCGTCCACCAGGTGGCGCGACCAGGCGGCGGTGCCGGTGGTGCCCTGCGCCGGATCGATGCCGCCGATGCCGGCCACCAGGAAATAGCTGGCGCGCAGGTCGAACAGGCCGCTGTGTACCATCGCCGCCACGGAGGCTGCGGCGTTGGCCTTGCCCATGTCGGTGGTGAGCTGGCAGACGTCGGCGGCGTTGCAATGCACCACCGGGTAGCGCGGCGACAGGCCGGGCACCGCGATGGACTGCGTCAGCTGGAGCTTGTCAGTCCATATCTCGGCCTCCTTATCGAACATGCTGATGATCATGACCTTGACCGGCCGGGGGGTAGCAGCAGGAGCGGCAGCGGCGGTGGCGGCAACGCCTGCCAGCAGCAGGGCGGTAAGCAAGTGATGGCGAGGCATAGGTTTTCCGGTGGATGGCGACAAGAAAGCCACATGCAATCCGTGTGCCAGCTTTCGCGCTTTTGTCCAGGACGAACGGTTGGTGCACATCAAATACCAGTTTTTCTTTGCTCTCAAGTAAAATTGACAATACAGAGCCTTAAAGGATGAGCATGCAGCAGAGTATCCAGTCCAGCGTCGACGCCATCGAAGCCGAGCGCTTCCGCCAGTTCATCATGGGCGTGACCGACTACGCGATCTACATGCTGTCGCCCGAGGGCGTGGTGGTGACGTGGAACGCCGGCGCCCAGCGCTTCAAGGGCTATCATCCGGATGAAATCATCGGCCGCCACTTTTCCATGTTCTATACCGAGGAGGACCGCGCCGCCGGCCGCCCGGTGCATGCGCTGCAGGTGGCGCGCAGCGCCGGCAAGTTCGAGGACGAAGGCTGGCGTGTGCGCAAGGACGGCAGCCGCTTCTGGGCCAGCGTGGTGATCGATCCCATCGTGGATCCGCAGGGCGAGCTGCTGGGCTTTGCCAAGATCACGCGCGACATCACCGAACGCCGCGTCGCCGCCGAGCAGCTGGAGCGGGCCCGCGAGGCGCTGTTCCAGTCGCAGAAGCTGGAAGCCATCGGCAAACTCACCGGCGGCATCGCGCACGACTTCAACAACCTGCTGAATGTGATCATGAACGGGCTGGAGCTGCTGCGCCTGTCGCGCGACCCGGCGGTGCACGCCAAGTCGGTCGACACCATGGCGCGCGCTGCTCAGCGCGGCGCCTCGCTGACGCAGCAGCTGCTGGCTTTCGCGCGCCAGCAGCCGTTGCGGCAGGAGCCGCATGACGCCGGCCGCGTGATCCGTTCGTTCGAAGCGGTGCTGCGGCGCGCGCTGCCGGACGATATGCGGCTGCACCTGCAGCTGGATGCCGAGCTGCCGCAAGCGATGCTGGACCCGACGCAGTTCGAGTCGGCGCTGCTCAATCTGGTCGTCAACGCGCGCGATGCGATGGCGGGCGTGGGTGAGGTGCAGCTGGAACTGTCATCGGTGACGCTGGCCGACGCCGAAGTGGCGCAACTCGCGGCCGGCCGCTACGTGCGCGTGGTGGTGCGCGACCAGGGTACGGGCATGACGCCGGAAGTGATGGCGCGCGCGGTCGAACCATTCTTCACCACCAAGGAAGTAGGCAAGGGCACCGGTCTTGGCCTGAGCCAGGTCTATGGCCTGATGCAGCAGTGTGAAGGCACGCTGACGCTCGATTCGCATCCCGGCCAGGGCACGGCCGTGTCGCTGTACTTCCCGGCGGTGGAAGGCGGTTCCGTGGACGATGCGAACGCCGCCGCCGGCAGCGAACAGGTGCTGCTGGTGGACGACCAGCCGGAGGTGCTGGAAACCGCCATCAGCCTGTTCAACCACCTCGGCTACGAAGTGCTGTCGGCCGATAACGGCGCGCAGGCGCTGGAGACGCTGCGTTCGAATCCCGGCATCGCCATCCTGTTCAGCGACGTGGTCATGCCGGGCATGAACGGCGTCGAGCTGGGCAAGGCTGCGCGGCAGGAATTCCCCGACCTGAAAATCGTGCTGGCGTCGGGCTACGTCAAGGCTGCGCTGCGCGACGAGATGCCGGATATCGGCAATTTCGAGATGATCGCCAAGCCCTATCGCCTGAGTGATTTGATCCGTACTTTGAAGGTGTTGTAGCGCCGGATTTTGCCTGTCTATGTGCGGCAGCGCACCCAGGATATTGCCCTTGTGCGGCACTATTGGTTTTTGCCTGGAGCTTCTGTGATCCCGCACCGCATCCGATATCCCCGTCCGCGTCGCAGCAAGGAGCTGTGACCATGCGGATACTGCAACAACGCCTGCTGCGAGGCGCCAATCTTTACAGCCGTTTTCCCTCCCTGCTGGCAGTGGTCGAGTCGTCGCTGGACGAGGCCGGGCCGCAACTTGCCTACACCGCGCGCTTTTTGCAGCACGCCTGCGGCGAGCCGGTCGAATTCATCCACGCTGAAGCGGTGGCCGGCGCGCCGAGGCAATGGCGCGTCGTGGTGCAGTACCAGCTGGAACACCTGGGGCAGGCTGCGCTGGCCGCCGCCGTGGAACTGATCTCCGCCACCGAGCATGGCGTAGCGCCGGACGTGCCGGCGGCGGTTGCCTCGCTGCGCGCGCTGGCCGCATCGATGCAGCTGTCCGACAGCGCGCAGGCGATCGCGCGCGAAGCGGCGGCGATGGGCATTCCGGTGCAGCGCATCAGCGAACATGCTGGCCTGATCCGGCTCGGCTGGGGCGCGCGCCAGTGGCGCTATGTTGACAGCGCCGGCGACGACAACCGTCTGCTGACCGACACCCTGCTGCACGACCGCCAGCTGATGCGCTCCCTGCTGATCGAGGCGCAGCTGCCGGTGCCGTTCGAGCACTTTGAAAATCCGCAGCGCCAGCCCGGCGAGCGTTTGCGCGTGCAGGTGATGGACGGCCAGGCGCAGAACGCGCCGCCGGAAACGCGGCATATCAGCGAACGCGCCGCCGGCACGCTGGGCCTGGCCCATGCGCAGGTCGATCTGCTGCCGGGCCGGCGCGGCCCGACGGTGGATGCGGTGCTGGGCACGGCGCCACCCAGCCATGATCAGCGCGCGCTGCTGCGCGAACTGCGCGCGGCGCCGGACCAGGCGCGCATCCCGGTTATCGGCATCACCGGCACCAACGGCAAAACCACCACCACGCTGATGATCGCCCATGCGGTGCAGCTGGCCGGCTACCGCACCGGCTGCGCCAGCACGCAGGGCCTGGCGCTGAATGGCGAGATCTATGCGGAGGGCGACTGCACCGGTTACTGGTCGCATCGCAGCATCCTGGCATCGCCGCAGACCGAATTCGCGGTGCTGGAAACCGCGCGCGGCGGCCTGCTCAAGCGCGGGCTGGCGTATGACCGTTGCAGCGTGGGCGTGATGCTGAACGTCTCGGACGACCATCTGGGGCTGGACGGTGTGGAGACCGTGGAGCAGCTGGCGCGCGTCAAGTCGCTGGTGGTGACTTCCGCCGCCGTCGCGGTGCTGAATGCCGACGACGGGCACTGCGTGACCATGCGCGCGCGGCTGGCGCCCGACGCGCGCGCCATCTACTTCTCCATGAAACCGGATAATGCCGTGCTGCTGGCGCACCTGGCGCAGGGCGGCGACGCGGTCTGGCTGGACAACGACGTGATCATGCTGAGCCAGCGCCAGGTGCGCCAGCGCGTGATGCCGGCTGCGCACATTCCCGCCACCTGCGGCGGCCTGGCGCGCTACAACATCGCCAACAGCCTGGCGGCTGCGGCGGCGCTGTCGGCATCCGGCTTCACGGTGGCGCAGATCAGCGCGGGGCTGGCCAGTTTCGAATCCAATGCGGCCAACAACCCGCTGCGTTCCAATGTGTTCGAGCTGGGGGCGATCAGCATCGTACTCGATTATGCGCACAATCCGGCGGCCTATTCGGCGCTGGCGACGCTGGCGCGCGGACTGGCGCAAGGGCAGGGGCAGAGCAAGGCCACCGGCCAGAATCCGGGCCGCGTGCTGGCCGTGGTCACCTCGCCGGGCGACCGCCGCGACGCCGACCTGACGCGTACCGGTGCAACCTGCGCGATGCACTTCGATCAGCTGTTTGTGTATGAATCGGCCAGTCGCGGCCGCGCGGTGGGAGAAGCGGCTGAACTGATCAGCGCCGGCGCCCGTGCCGCCGGCGGCGCCGTCATCGCGACTTATTCCGAGGCTGCGCCGGCGGTGCAGGCGGCGTATCGCGCCTGCCAGCCGGGAGATGTTTTGGTATTCGCCTGCGGCACCGAGGTCTCCACCCTGATTGAAGCGATACGCGAGATTGACGCGCCAGCCGCCGAACGGCTGGCGCAACAGGCGGCGCCCGCCGCCTGATGCTTGTTACACCAGCGTGGCGTCGATGCGCGCCGCGCTGACCGGGTCCACCGGGCGCAGCGCATCCACCAGTTCCGACACCGACGAACCGCACGCATACACCAGCACATCGCCTGGGCGGCACTGGGCCAGGCCCAGACGCAGCGCCTGCGCCGGATCGGCTTCCAGCAATACGCCACCCTCGGTGCCGCGCGCGGCGCGGGCGGCCGCCTGCATCATGGCGGCGCGTTCGCCCGGCGTACGGCCACGGTGCTCGCTTTCCCATTCATAGACCACGGTGGTGTCGAAGCCGGCGCCGCAGATCTGGCCGATCTGCTGGAAGTCGCGCTCGCGGCGGTCGCCCGGCGAGGTGACCACCGCCACGGTACGGCCGGTGGTCATGGCGCGCGCGGTGGCGGCCAGCGCCTCGAACGCCGCCGGATTATGGGCGAAATCGACGATCACGCGCACGCCGTTGACGTCGTACAGATTGGCGCGCATCGGGTTGTGGCGCGCATCGGATACAAAGCTGCGCAGGCCGGCGGCAATCGCGCCGTTACCCAGGTCGCTGGCCATCAGCGCCGCCGCTGCCGCCAGGCCGTTGGCGATGTTGTGGCGCGCGCAGCCGCCCAGCGTGGACGGCATCTCGGCCGCGTCGAGCAGCTGATGCCGCTGGCCGGCGCCGTCGGACGCCATCAGTGCGCCGTCCTGTAGCCAGGTGGCGCGGCCGCCGGCTTCCAGGTGTTGCAGCAGCGCCGGGTGGGCGGCGTCGCAGCTGAAGTAGATGCGTTCGACGTCTTCATCCAGCGTATCGCCGATGGCGCGGCAGCGCGCGTCTTCCGCATTCAGCACGACAGCGCCACTGGCTGCCTGCAGAACCACGGCCTTGACGGCGGCCAGGTCTTCCAGCGTCTCGACGCCATCCAGGCCGATATGGTCTTCGCTGACGTTCAGCAGCACCGACACGTCGCAGCGGTCGAACGCCAGACCGCGTTTGAGGATGCCGCCGCGCGCCGTTTCCAGCACCGCGAATTCAACGTCCGGCGCCGACAGCACGCTGCGCGCCGACCAGTAGCCGCTGCAATCGCCACGCTTGATTTCCTGGCCGTTGACGAACACGCCCTCGCTGGTGGTGCAGCCGGTGGTGATGCCGGCCTGGCGCAGCACGTGTTCGATCATCAGCGTGGTGGTGGTCTTGCCGTTGGTGCCGGTGACCGCGATGACCGGAATGCGGCCGTCCTGGTCGCCGAACATCGATTCGACGATGGCGGCGCCGGCGTCGCGCGGCACGCCGGCGCTCGGGTATTCATGCATGCGGATGCCGGGAGCGGCGTTGATCTCGATGACGGCGCCATTGCGGCCGTTCAGCGGCACGCCGATGTCTTCGCATACGAGGTCGATGCCTGCCACGTCCAACCCGATCTTCTGGGCGGCGCGCACGCACATGGCCAGCGTTTCCGGCGGCAGGCGGTCGGTGACGTCTTCCGCCGTGCCGCCGCTGGACAGGTTGGCGTTGCCGCGCATGAGTACACGGCGGCCCTCGGCCGGCACGCTGTCGAAGCTCAGGTCCTGCGTCGCCAGCGTGGTTTCGGCGTGGCCGTCCAGCGGAATGCGGGTCAGGATGTTGGTGTGGCCTTCGCCGCGTGCCGGATTGCGGTTTTCCTGCTCCACCAGCTCGCGCACGGTGGAGACGCCGTCGCCCGTCACGGCGGCGGGCCGGCGCAGGGCCGCCGCCACCACGCGCTCGCCGGCCACCAGGATGCGGTAGTCGTCGCCGGGAATGTAGCGTTCAACGATGATGGTGCGGCCATGTTCGCGCGCGCGTTCGAACGCCAGCTTGACGTCCTCCGGCGTGCCGCAGCGGGTGGAGACGCCGCGTCCGTGGTTGCCGTCCAGCGGCTTGATGGTGACCAGGCCTTCCAGGTCGCGCGCGGCGCGCAGCGCCTGTTCCACCGTGCGCACGCTGACGCCTTCCGGCACCGGCACGCCAGCTTCCTGCAGCAGCGCCTTGGTCAGCTGCTTGTCCGAGGCGATGCCGAGCGCGATATGGCCGGTGTCGCCGGTGATGGTGGCTTGCAGCCGTTTTTGCTGCGCGCCCCAGCCCAGCAGGAACATATTGGCGTCTTCGGTCAGGCGCTGGTACGGAATGCCCTGGCGGATGGCGGCGCGCAGGATGGCGCCGGTGCTGGTGCCGATGGCGTGATGTTCGGCGGTGTCGCGCAAGGCGGCGACGCCGTTTTCCAGTTGCTGCGCCAGGTCCGGCGCGTTGGACGCCAGACCGCGCACCAGCGACAGCGCCAGGTCGCAGGCGTCGATGGCGACGTGCTCCAGTTCGAACGAGCTGACCACACGGTAGTGGCCCGGCATGCCGCTCACTTCATGGGTGCGGCCCAGGTAGGTCGGCGTGCCGGCCAGGCATTGCAGCGCGATGGTCACATGTTCGACCACGTGCGCCAGGTTGGCGCCTTGATTGAGCGCCTGCACGAAGCCGCCGTACTGGCCCACCGAGCAGCGGTGGTCGTACAGCGACGGCAGCAGCGCCAGCAGGCGGTCGTTAAAGCCGGGCAGGGTGGCGGTGTCGCGGTCGCGCAGCTCCTGCAGGTCGATCACGGTGAGCAGGCAAGGCTGGTTGGAATACAGATTCGGTCCGCGCAGTACGTGTTGTTTAACGATGTTCATGCTCTAAGGTCCTGTCAGTGAGATAGTGAATAAAGTCAGCCAGCGGGCCGGCGTCGTCGGCGCTGGAAATTCCAGAGCCGGAAGGCAGCAGGTGCAGCCGCACGTCCAGCATTTGCGGCGCCACGCCGGCTGCAACGTCGGCGATATTGGTTTGCGACTGGCGGCAATCGACCACGGTCACGCTGCCGTGGCCCGCCACCTCGATACCGCCGTCCTGCACGATCAGCGCGGTGTCTTCATCGATGCCGGCGCCCAGCAGGAACGGGCTTTGCGCGATGGCGCTCAACAGCCGGTTCAGGCGGTGCCGCTGCGAAAAGTGCTGGTCGATGATGACGCGGCTGACGAAGCCCAGGCCGGCGCCAAGGCGCACCGCGCCTTTTTCCGGCGCCAGGTCGGCCCGGCCTTCGGCCAGCATGTGGGTGCACATGCCGGACGCGCCGGCACTGGTGCCGGCGATGCAGGCGCCGTTGTCGCTGTAGGCGCGGCGCATGGCGCGTTCCAGCTGGGTGCCGCCGAGGAAGGTCACCAGGCGCTTCTGGTCGCCGCCGGTCATGAAGATGCCGCGCGCCTGGGCCACTTTGTGCGCCAGCATGTCGTCGTCGGCTTCGGCGCGGCTGCTGATGGAGACGTGCGTGACGTTCTCCACGCCGATGGCGACGAAGGCTGTTTCGTACATCGCCCACACATCTTCGGGAACTTTGCTGGCGGCGGTGATGACGATGATAGGCTGTGCCACGCCGCCCGCCAGCGCGATAAATTTTTGCAAAACTTCCTTGTCATCGGTGCGGTCTTCAGCGCCGCCGATGATCATCAAACTGCCGGTATGGGTCATATGGTCAATCGATCAGTTGGCGGTACATGCGGGTGGCCATCAGTCCCAGTGGACGGTGATGCTGGTCCGGCGTCATCAGCGCCTGCAGCAGCTGCATGGCGGCCTGCTTGCTGCCCAGCGTAGCGATCTTCTCTTCCAGCTGGCGCAGCGGGCCGTCGTTGTCGTCGCCGCTGTGGTGACGCACGATGCCGCGCGGCGGTCCGCGGCGCGGCGTGTGGTGCATGCCCAGTGTATCGAGCGAGCGTTGGCGGGCGCGGAAGCTGGCCACGCGCGGCGGCGTGACGATCCAGTCGCTCAGCACCTGCTGCTCGTAGGCGCTGAAGACGCCGAACATCTCGGCGCGCTCGCTCTGGATCAGGCGCCAGAAGCGGCTGTTTTCCGCCGGCTGGCCGCGCTGTATCCAGCCGGCGGTTTCCAGCTCGGCCAGCATCTGCGGGATCTGCTGCGGATCGCTGAGCCATTCGTTGATGCTGCGGCCGGCCAGGCGGCAGTAGTTGGAGTGCATATTGCAGCCGGCATGGCTCTTGTCGGCCAGGATGTCCACCAGCTCAGCGTGCAGGTCGAAGCCGTCGATGATCGAGGTGGTGCAGGCGCCCAGGTCGTTCAGGCGATAGCCGTCCTGCACGCGCTGCCACATGCTGGCGCTGTCGCCGAAGCGGTGCATCAGCTGCATCAGCGCCTGCACTGCCTTGTGGGCGTGGCCGGTGCTGCCGTTATCGACCGTGATGTGCAGCGTGAAGTAATAGGGATCGATGCCCAGCTCATTCAGTTCGTAGGCGGTGATCAGCAGGTGCAGCGGCAGCTGTTCGTAACCGAGGTTGTAGCCGATGATCTCCGGCAGGAAGCGTTCGGCGTCATAGGCCAGCGCCAGCTGGATCGCGCCCTGTTCGAAGTAGGTGTCAGCAAGTTGCTGCCAGTCGTCGCAATCGTGCGCAGCCAGCAGTTTTTTGTAGAGCAGGACGTGGTTCTTTTCCGGCACGCCGTCGCCCAGTTCTTCCAGATAGGTCTGGATCAGCGGGCGAAAGTCCGGATCGTCCCAGCGCGCCAGCATGCCGTACAGCCAGGCGCCGTCCACCAGCTTGGTGGGTGCGGCGTGCTTGAGAAAATACAGGGCGTGGGCCTGGTTGCTGAAATAGCGACGCGGCGCGCCATCGCGGCGGGCTTGCAGGTAGGCCTGGTATTCCATGCCCACCGTGAAGGCGCGGCTGGCCACCCAGGGCGCCAGCTGTTGCGGATCGGCCGGCAGGTCGTGATGCAGTTGGCGGGCCGCCTGCAGTCGCTGCACCAGGAAAGTGCGGGCATTGGCCAGGGCGCCGGCGTCCGGCGGTCCTTCATTGAGTGACCGGTACACCGCTGCGGCGCTGGTGGCGTCGACAGGGGCGGATACGGCGTGCGCAAGCTGTAGCATGGGAGTCCCGATAATTGTGAAGAGTTCGTCTGACAATTATCGGGGGCGGTCGCCGTGCCCCACATCGGTGCGTCGCTTGTGTTGCTGTAAGAGTAGGCCCACAACCACCGTAGGCCAAAAACGTCAGCGCTGGTCGTCGGCTTCCAGATTGGTGCGGATCTGTTGCAACAGTGTTTGCAGTTGCGTCAACTGTTCGGCCGTCATGCCGTCCACCGCCGCGCCGGCCGCCTGGGCGCCCAGCTCGCGCAGGCTGTTGAAGATGTGCAGCCCCTGCGTGCTGGGCTTCAGGCGCGTGATGCGGCGGTCGGCGGCGTCGGCTTCCGCTTCCAGCAGTTCCTTGTCGCGCAGGCCTTTCAGCAGGCGCGCCAGCTGGGCCTTGTCGCGGCCCGAGTGGGCCACCAGGTCGCCCTGCGTGGCGCCGGGATGGCGCGCAAAAAAGCCCAGCGCCTTGTATTCCATGTGGGTCAGCTCGTGCGGGTTGTCGCGCAGGCCTCGCAGCTGGCGCGCCCGGAACAAGTGCATGATCGAATGGATGGCGTCGAAAACCTGTTCCGATTGGTTGACTTTATTAACTTGTTTGGTCATAATTGGTGACATTATCAACTAAGGAGCGGCAGATGAGCAATCGAATTCAGCGTGTGCGGCATGAAATCAAACGGCGCGAGCTTGAAGTAATCAAGGTGCAGCAGCTGGCTCCGGACTATGTCAGCGTAACATTCAAAGGCGAGACCTTACACGATTTCGTCTCGGCTTCCTACGATGATCACATCAAATTCATGTTGAGCGACGAGGACCGCCGCGATTTCACGCCGCGCAGCTATGACAATGTGGCCGGTGAATTGACCATCGAATTCGCGCTGCACGCCACCGGCGCCGCGTCGGATTGGGCGCGCCAGGCGGCGGTGGGGCAGACGGCGGTGATCGCCGGCCCGCGCGGCTCGATGATTATCCCGATGGACTACGCGTGGCATGTGCTGGCCGGCGACGCCACCGCGTTGCCGGCGATCCGCCGCCGTCTTGAGGAACTGCCGAAGGACGCCAGGGTGCAGGTGCTGGTGGCGGCCGACGGCGCGGCTTCGCTGTCGTTCCACAGCGAAGCGCAGGTCGCGCCGCAATTCTTCGGCAGCCAGCAAGCGCTGCTGGCCGCCATCCGCGCGCTGCAACTGCCGCAAGGCGAAGGCTTCTTCTGGTTCGCCGGTGAAGCGTCGGTGGCCGCGCAGGTGCGCGACGCGGTGTTTGTCGACAAGGGCCACCCGCGCGAGGCGGCCCGCATCTCCGCATACTGGAAGCAGGGCGCTTCCGGTCACCACGAAGACCTGTAACGGTCAGAAGGTGTGCTTGATGCCGGTGATGATGCCGGTCTGGTTCAAGCCGGCGCCGACCGAGCCGCCGGCGCTGAGCGCCACCGCCGCCGCGCCGCTGTTGTTGATGCGGGCGGCCGCCACGTAGAAGGCGCTGCGCTTGGAAAAGTTGTAGATGCCGCGAATGATCACCTGCGTGGAGTCATTGTTGGTGGCGCGGTAATCCAGCTTGGCCACCTGGCCGTCCAGCGTGAAGAATGGCGTGATGTTGTAGGCCGCGCCGACGTAGAGCAGGTTGCTGCGCGGCTGCGTCGCCGAGCCTTGGTTGTTGCGGTTGATGACGCCGACGCCGAGCTTCCAGTCGTCGCGCTTGAGGAAGGCGGCGATGTGCGCGCGGCTGTCGGTCTTGTCGCTGCTGGTCAGGCCATTGGCCGCGCCGGCGCCGCCGTAGATGCGGTCGTAGGCGCTGATCAGCGCATAGCCTGGCGCGTCGTAGCGCAGCAGCGCGGACCATTCGCGGCAGGCGATGGCGTCGGCGGCGCTTTCGCCGGCGCAGCCGGTGCCTGCCGGGCCGCCGGCGGACGAGGTGTCGCGGCCCAGGCTATAGGTGCCGCCGAGCGTCACGCCGCTGAAGGTGCCGCGATAGGCCACCGAGTTGTCGCTGCGGCCGTTCGGAATGAACGAGTCCAGCGAACCGAGGCCGTATTGCGACGGGCCGATGATGTCGACGTCATAGGTCGAGATGTTCAGCATATTGTAGTTGCGGCCGAAAGTGACCTGGCCCCAGTTACCGGACAATCCCACCCAGGCCTGGCGGCCGAACAAACGGTTCTGGCCCAGCGTGCCGGTGTCCGGCGCGAAGCCGTTCTCCAGCTGGAAGATGGCTTTCATGCCGCCGCCCAGATCCTCGGCGCCACGGAAGCCGAGGCGCGACGGGAACATGCCGCCGCCCAGGCTGGGCATGCGGGTCAGGCTGTTGCCGGCGGCGTCGGCGTTGTTGTAGTACTCGACGGCGGCGTCGATGATGCCGTACATGGTGACGTTGCTTTGCGCATGCGCGGCCGTGGCGGCGAAGGCTGCGGCTGCGATGACGAGGGATTTTTTCATTGTGTGTCTCCGTTCTGGTTTTGTATAGTCGTGTCGGGATAGCCGCCTCCGTGCGGAGGCGGTTCTCAGGGGATGGCTAGTCTATTTTTTGTCCCAGGCCGCGCTGGAACCTACCGAGTACAGCGCGCCCGGTGCGTTGCGGGTCTTCTGGAAGTCTTCCAGCGACTGCCCGCGCATGGCGGCGTAGATGTGCAGGTTGGATACGCCCACCACCGCGCCCAGCTTCTCCAGCAGGAAGAAGATCACGCCATACTGGATCATGCCGCGCCAGTCGCGGCGGGCGATCAGGTCGCGTTCCTGGGCCGTCAGACCGGCCGTGTCGAAGGTCGCTTCCGGCGCATCCTTGAACCGCGCGCGGAAGGCCGGGTCGACCAGCTGGTGCAGGTACTTGTTGATGCGGTAGGCGCGTACGCTGGTCTCCAGCGTGAACGGGTAGGTGCCCGGCAGGTCTTCAACGCCCCTGGTCTGGTGGGCGATGTGTTCGCGGTGCGCTTCGATGGCGGCCGCATTCAGCGCCTTGTCGGTGGAGGCGGCGTTTTCGTACAGCGCCACGGCGATGCCGGTCATCGACGGCAGGTAGTACTCGCGGTGCACGCAGTGCAGCTTGCTCGACATGGCGCCGCGCATGGCCATCCACATCACCACCTCGGCGCTTTCCCAGCCGCCCAGCCTGGCGTAGTCTGCGTGCGTCATGTTGAGCAGCGTTTCCGGATCGTTCTCGAACAGGTCGAGGAACTGGTGGTCCCACGGCGTGTTGTTGAAGCCCGCGCGCTCGCCATGCACCTGGTGCGACAGGCCGCCGGTAGCGACCAGCACCACGTTCAGGTCTTCCGGATAGCTTTCGATGGCGCGGCGCAGGCCTTGCCCCAGCTTGAAGCAGCGGCGCGCCGACGGCACCGGGAACTGCAGCACGCCGATCTGCAGCGGCACGATCTTGCCCGGCCATTCCTGCTCGTGCGGCCACAGGATGGACAGCGGCGAGAAGCAGCCGTGGTCCAGCCCTTTCTCCTGGAAGAACGACATGTCGAATTCGTCCGCCATCAGCGACTGGCCGATGTGGTGCGCCAGGCCCGCGTGGCCGGCGATCGGCGGCAGGTTGCGCGCGCCGCCGCCTTCATCGGCCGCCTGGTAGCTGTCGCCGATCCCCAGCGAAAACGCCGAGTAGTGGTCGAAGAAGAACGAGGTCACGTGGTCGTTGTAGATGACGAGCATGACGTCGGGTTTTTTCTCCGCCAGCCATTGCTGCACCGGTTCATAGGCTTTGAAGATGGGCGCCCAGGCAGCGTCGCGCTGCTTGTTGGCGTCCAGCGCGAAGCCGATGGTCGGGGTGTGGGACGAGGCGATGGCGCCGATGATGTTGGCCATGATGATTCCTAAGCTTTCGCTGCAACGGCGCGCTGGCCGAGTTTATTAATGACGATGAAGATGGCCGCCAGCGTTGCCGGTCCCGCCAGGATGGCGATCACCGCGCTGAAGCCCCAGCCCATTGACAGCAGCACGCCGCCGGCGAAGGAGCCGAAGATGCTGCCGAAGCGGCCCATGCCCTGCATCCAGCTGACGCCCGTGGCGCGCACCACGGTCGGATAGCACGACGGCGCGTAGGCATTCAGGCCGGTCTGGGCGCCGCTCATGCAGAATCCCGCCAGCAGCACGAACACCGAGAACAAGGACGATTCTACGCTTCCCGAGGCCAGGCACAGGATGAAGATGGCGCCGCCCAGGTAGGCCGCGGAAATCACCTTGTTCGGTGATACGCGGTCCATGAAGTAGCCGACCAGCAGCGCGCCGACGGTGCCGCCCAGCTGGAACAGCGCGGTGATGTTGGCGGCGCGTTCGATCGGCAGGCCGGCATCCTTGATCATGGTCGGCAGCCAGCCGCTCAGCAGGTAGATCACCAGCAGGCCCATGAAATAGGTGCCCCACAGCGACAGCGTGGTGGCGCGATAAGCGGAAGACAACAGCACTTTGCCTGGCTGCGAGCCGGTTACCTGCGGTTCGCTGATGGTGAACTGCGCGTTGTCCGGCACGTCGCCGCCAACCACGCGGCGCAGCGTGCGGCCGATGCGCTCGGCCGGGAACTTGCGCACCACCAGGAAACGCACCGACTCCGGCACCAGCAGCAGGTAGACGGGCAGGCAAAGCAGCGGCACCGCGCCGCCGGCGATCAGCACCGCGCGCCAGCCGTAGTACGGCAATATCGCCGCCGCGCCGAAGCCGACCAGCGCCGAGCCCAGGTTAAAGCCGGTGAACATGATGGCGATCAGCGTCGAGCGCGAACGCTCCGGCACGTATTCCGACAGCAGGGTGGTGGTGTTCGGCATGGCCGCGCCGAGACCGAGGCCTGTCAGGAAGCGCAGCAGCGACAAGGTGGTGACGTCCTGCGCAAAGCCGCTGATGATGGTGAAGGCGCCGAACCAGGCGACGGAAGTCATCAGCAGTTTCTTGCGGCCGAAGCGGTCCGACATCGGGCCGACCAGGATGGCGCCGATGGCCAGTCCGATGGGGGCGGCGCTCATGACGACGCCGAACGCGGCGCGCGAGATGCCCCATTCCCTGGTGATGTCCGGTGCAAGGAAGCCCATGATGGCGACATCCATGCCGTCGGTGGCGACGATCAGGAAGCAGAGGGCGAGCAGCAGCCATTGGCGGCCGCTCATCTTCCTGCTGTTGATGTGGGCCCGGACGTCGAGCGTATGTCCTATATTCATTAAGTCTCCTGTCTTGGTTCTGGTTTTATGTAAAGAGGTGTTAAGGCAGATGAAGCTGCCATCGCCGCTGTAACACAATCGCAGTGTACGTATTGACAGGAAGGAGAGTATTGCTTTTGCTTGCCGGACCGTTTCAATCTGCTTATCGCCAGCGCGTGCTGATGGCTTCGATCTCGGCCAGCAGTGCATACGCCCCAGGGGACAAGTGAGCATTCTTGCGGGTGGTGATGCCGATGCTGCGCTCCATGCCGGGCATCTCGAACGGCAGCACCACCAGCTGGCCGGTTTGCACTTCGTGGTGCAACTGGTGCGCCGACAAAACCGTCAGCATGTCGCTGGAGACCAGCAGGCCGCGCAGCAGCGCCAGGTCGCCGGTTTCCACGGCGGGCGAGGGCGGCTCCTGACCTTGGCGATTGAAGAACTGCACCAGCGATTCGCGCAACGGCGTACCGCTGCGCGACAGCACCCAGGGGTAGCCGGCGAGATCTTGCAGCGTCAGCTTCTTGCGCTGCGTGAGCGGATGGCCGGTGCGCGCCACCAGCGCCGCCTTGTCCTGGAACAGCGAGCGCGATGCGAACACGTCGGCCGAGCTGGCGCGCTGGGCGCCGACGATGAAGTCGATGCGGCCGCTCAGCAGGCTGGCGGTCAGCTCTTCATACGGGCTTTCCAGCGAGCGGATATGCAGTTGCGGATGGCGCTTGAGCACCGAGGCGATCGCCGTCGGCAGCAGCTGCGATCGCGCCAGCGGCAGCGCGCCGATGGTGACCACGCCCAGCACCACGCCGGCCAGCGCGGCGATGTCTTCCGGGATGTGGCGCAGTTCCGACAGCACGCGTTCGAACGATTCGGTCCAGCGGCGACCGGCATCGGTGGGCATCATGCCGTGGGCGGTGCGCAGGAACAGCGGCTGGCCCAGCATGTCCTCCAGCCGCGCAATGGCCTGGCTGACCGCCGACTGCGACACACCCATGACGTGCGCCACGCTGGGCATGTGATGCATCTCTGCCAGCAGCGTTGCGGCTTGCAGGCGGCGTTCGTTGAGCAGCGCTTCGATGCCGCCGACCTTGGCGCCGTTGCGGTCGCGCAGGCGGACGGCCTCCTCGCGCACCGCGTGCAGCTCGGCCTCGATGCGGTCGGCGCGCTTGCGCACCTCTTCGCCGGCGGCGGTGAGCAGCATGCCGCGTCCCTTGCGTTCGAACAGCTGGGCGTCCAGGCTTTCCTCCAGCGCGGCAACGGAGCGCGCCACGGCGGACGATGCGCGGAACAGGCTTTCCGACGAGCGGCGGATGCCACCGCTGGCGGCAACGGCGTTAAACGCGTGGAGGTGGCGCAGGCTGACCAGGAACATGGTGATTAAAAAGTAGGCGTAATAAGCAGATTAGAACAAATCAGCGTCCACAACGCAACCATGGAAACGGTGCCGGCACAGATACTGGCGTCATTCACACAGCGTATTCCTTCCTCACCATGAGCCAATATCCAGTATCCGACCAGCGCGCAGTCCCTTGTATGTTGATGCGTGGCGGGACCTCGCGCGGGCCGTTTTTCCTGGAGTCCGATCTGCCTGTCGATACGGCAGCGCGCGACCGGCTGCTGCTGGCGGCCATGGGTTCGCCCGATCCGCGCCAGATCGATGGCCTGGGCGGTGCGCATCCGCTGACCAGCAAGGTCGGCATCGTCCGCCGCAGCACCACGCCCGGCGTTGACCTGGACTTCCTGTTCGCCCAGCTGCAGCCAAATAACGATACGGTGGACGTCACACCCAACTGCGGCAATATGCTGGCCGCCGCGCTGCCGTTCGCGCTGGAACGCGGCCTGCTGCCGGTGGCGCAAGGCGTCACCACTGCGCGCATCCTGACGCTGAACACCGGCATGCAGTGCGACGTGACCGTGCAGACGCCTGACGGACAACTGCAATACAGCGGCGACGCCCGCATCGACGGTGTGCCCGGCACCGCCGCACCGATCAGCATCAACTTCCTGGACACCGCCGGCTCCGTATGCCCGTCGCTGCTGCCCACCGGCCGTGTGCTGGACCGCATCGCCGTCGACGGCGTGCAGGTGGAGGCCACGCTGATCGACAACGGCATGCCGATGGTGCTGATACGCGCCACCGATTTCGGCATCACCGGCTACGAGCCTGCCGCTGAACTGACTGCCAACGACACCTTGCGCGCACGTCTCGAAGCGCTGCGCCTCGCCGCCGGCCCGCTGATGGGCCTTGGCGACGTCGCCGCGAAAAACTATCCGAAGATGTGTTTGATCTCCGCGCCGCGCGACGGCGGCGCGATCAACACGCGCTGCTTCATCCCGCACGTTTGCCACGACTCCATCGGCGTGCTGGCTGCAGTGACGGTGGCCACCGCCTGCGTGCTGCCGGGCGCCATCGCCGGCGACGTCGCCCGCGTGCCCGCCGGCGACGTGAAAACGCTATCGATCGAACATCCCACCGGCGAATTCAGCGTCGAGCTGGAAACCGACCAATCCGGGCAGGTGACGCGCGCCGCTTTGCTGCGTACCGCCCGTCCCATCATGCGGGGCGAAGTGCTCGTCCCCGCGCATCTCTGAAAAGGATCATCCGATGATTATTGATTGCCACGGCCACTACACCACCGCGCCGAAAGCGCTGGAAGAATGGCGCAACAAGCAGATCGCCAACCTGAACACGCCGGAACTGGGACCGAAAGTCGCCGACCTGAAAATCAGCGACGACGAGCTACGTGAATCGATCGAGACCAACCAGCTGCGCCTGATGAAAGAGCGCGGTTCGGACCTGACCATCTTCTCGCCGCGCGCCAGCTTCATGGCGCACCACATCGGCGACTTCAATACCAGCGCCACCTGGGCCGCCATCTGCAATGAGCTGTGTGCGCGCGTGTCGCAGCTGTTCCCGGACCATTTCATCGGTGCGGCCATGCTGCCGCAGTCGCCCGGCGTCGCTCCGGCGACCAGCATCCCCGAGCTGGAGAAGTGCGTCAAGGAGTACGGCATGGTCGGCATCAACCTGAATCCCGATCCGTCCGGCGGGCATTGGACCTCGCCGCCGCTGTCGGACAAATCGTGGTATCCGATCTACGAAAAGATGGTGGAGTACGACATTCCAGCCATGATCCACGTCAGCACCAGCTGCAATGCGTGCTTCCACACCACCGGCGCGCACTACCTGAATGCCGACACCACCGCCTTCATGCAGTGCCTGACCAGCGACTTGTTCAAGGACTTCCCGACGCTGAAGTTCCTGATCCCGCACGGCGGCGGCGCGGTGCCGTATCACTGGGGCCGATTCCGCGGCCTGGCGCAGGAAATGAAAAAGCCGCTGCTGACCGAACACCTGCTGAACAACATCTTCTTCGACACCTGCGTCTATCACCAGCCGGGCATCGACCTGCTGACCAAGGTCATGCCGGTCAAGAACGTGCTGTTCGCTTCCGAGATGATCGGCGCGGTGCGCGGCATCGATCCGGAAACCGGCAACTACTACGACGACACCAAGCGCTACATCGAGGCCGCTAATCTGACCGACGCCGATCGCGCCAATATTTTCGAACATAATGCGCGCCGCGTCTTCCCGCGCCTGGACGCTGCACTGAAGGAGAAGGGATTATGACCACACCGCTGATCAATCAACTGGGCGTCGTCAAGCGCAATATCGTGCGCGCCGAGCGCGAACACGTGGACCACCTGGGCCAGTTCGGCAGCGCCACCGTGCACGAAGCCATGGGCCGCGTCGGATTGCTGAAGCCTTATATGCGTCCGATCTATGCCGGCGCGCAGGCCGCCGGCACCGCCGTCACCGTGCTGCTGCATCCGGGCGACAACTGGATGATGCACGTGGTGGCGGAACAGATCCAGCCGGGCGACATCGTGGTTGCCGCCATCACCGCCGAATGCACGGATGGCTATTTCGGCGACCTGCTGGCCACCAGCTTCAAGGCGCGCGGCGCGAAAGCGCTGATCATCGACGCCGGCGTGCGCGACGTGCGCTTCCTGACCGAGATGGGCTTCCCTGTGTGGAGCAAGAACATCAGCGCCAAGGGTACGATCAAATCGACGCTGGGCTCCGTCAATATTCCCGTGCTGTGCGCCGGCGCGCTGGTCAATCCGGGCGACGCCATCATCGCCGATGACGACGGCGTGGTGGTCGTGCCGGCTGCCGACGTCGCCCGCGTGGCCGCCGTGGCGCAAAAGCGCGAAGACCTGGAAGGCGAGAAGCGCGCCAAGCTGGCGGCTGGCGTACTTGGCCTGGACATGTACAACATGCGCGGCCCGCTGGAGCAGGCAGGCCTCAAGTACATCGACTGATGTATCAATTCGGTCCTGGTGGGATTGATTGAATTAACGGATTGTAGGATTATCTTTGTCGGGCGTCCTAATACAATGAAGCGATTCATTGATTAGGAACTCCCCGATGCAAAAATTGTTTTCGCCTTTCGATCTGGCGGGCCTGCTCCTGCCGAATCGCACCGTCATGGCGCCCATGACCCGCTCCCGCGCGGAGAATGGCGTGCCGGATGCGCAGACAGCGTTGTACTACCGCCAGCGTGCTTCCGCTGGCCTCATCATCAGCGAAGGCATTCCGGTCTCGCGCGAGGGCGTTGGCTTCCTGTTCAATCCCGGCCTGTATTCGGATGCGCAGCAGGCCGGCTGGCGCCAGGTGACCGATGCGGTCCACGCCGACGGCGGGCGTATCTTCGCCCAGCTCTGGCATGTTGGACGGCTCTCGCACGTGTCCTTGCAGGAGAATGGGGCGTTGCCGGTATCGTCGGTGGCGCGTCAGGCGGCCGGCTCCAGCGCGTTCGCCTGGCAGCGTCCCGGCGTGGCCGGCCTGGTTCCAGCGAGCCAACCGCGCGCGCTGGCTGCCGATGACATTCCGCGCGTGATCAACGATTTCGTGCTCGCCGCACGGCGCGCCATGGCGGCCGGCTTCGATGGCGTTGAACTGCATGGCGCGAACGGCTATCTGTTCGAACAATTCATCAACGGCGAACTGAATACACGTGATGACGCTTACGGCGGCTCGATCAACAACCGCCTGCGGCTGATGCTGGAGACGATCGACGCGCTGATTGCCGAAGTTGGGGCGCGCCGCATTGGCGTGCGGATCTCGCCCTTCGGCCGGCTGTACGACATGCAGCCCTTCGCCGACGAACGCGCAACCTGGCTTGCGCTGGCAAGCGCGCTCAATCAACGGCAACTGGCTTACTTGCATACCAGCGACCAGCTGACGCTGGGTCAGACGCCGATTCCTTCCGACTTTGCCAGCGAATTCCGCAAGGCCTATCAAGGCACGCTGATTTCCGCCGGCGGCTTTGACCGCGACAGCGCCGAAGCGGCGCTTCAGGATGGCCAACTGGATCTTGTGGCGTTCGGCCGTCCCTTCATCGCCAATCCTGACCTGGTGGAACGCATGCGCAATGGCTGGCCGCTGGCTGACGCCGACCGCGCCACGTTCTACGGCCTGCACGGTGCGAAGGGGTACACCGACTATCCCGCTTACCAGTAATCTTAAGGAGAATATGATGACCGATCACGTACAAAAACTGCTGGACCTGGAAGAAATCAAGAACCTGCGCGTGCTGTATGCGCACTGCCTGGACAGCAACAGCTTGACCGAACTGGCGGAGCTGTTTGCACCCAACGCTGTCTGCAACTTCGGCGCCGGCGACATTCACGGACGCGAAGCGATCCGCGACGGCCTGGCGAAAGCGTTCACGGAGTACGACGTGGAGCGCCATGGCAGTTACCCGTTTCTGCATGCGGTGACCAACCAGTGGGTGGAAATCATCGATGCCAATACCTCGCAGGGACGCTGCTATCTGCTCGATCTGCACACGGTCAGCAAGCCTGAGCGTGATCCCTGGATTCTGCTGGGGATGTACGCCGATGAATACCAGCGTATCGACGGCCGCTGGTACATCGCGCGCTCGCAACTCGACGTGGTCTGGCCATCGCGCCAGGTTGGCGGCGGTCATCCGGGGCATGGGCTGGTGCTGCCGGTACAGGCACGCCAATGAGCCAGACATCCGATCAAGAACGCGCCAGCCTTGCGCAGCATGCCGCCTTCAAGCGGGTATTCACGCCTGGCCACCTGACCTTCGGCCTGATCGCTCCGCTGGAAGCCTATCCGAATACGCCGTTCCCGACGTTGAAAGATCACGAGCGCCTGGCGAAAATGATCGACGACGCCGGCTTTGCCAGCATGTGGCTGCGCGATGTGCCGTTCTACGATCCCAATTTCGGCGACGTGGGACAGATGCTGGATCCCTTCGTCTACGCGGGATTCCTGGCCTCGGTCACCAGCCGGATCAGCATCGGCACCGCCGGTATCGTGCTGCCGCTGCGCGATCCGATTATCGTTGCCAAGCAGGCGGCGTCGGTCGATCAACTTAGCGGCGGACGATTCATTCTGGGTTTGTCGACCGGCGACCGGCCTTCGGAGTATCCTGCGTTCGGCGCCGATTTCGACAACCGCGAGGAGCGCTACCGTGAAGCGTTTAACCTGATCCGCAGTGTGGGGGAGCAGAGATTCCCCAAGCTGGGTACCAGGCATTACGGCACGTTGCATGGCGAACTCGATCTGTTGCCGAAGCCGTTCGGTGCGCGCATGCCGATGATCGCGGTGGGGCGCTCGCGCCAGCCGCTGGAATGGCTGGCGCAGAATGTCGATGCGTGGATCTGGTCCGTCGACGATGCGAATGCGATCAGCCAGATATTGGATAGCCTGCGCGTCAACGCTGGCACGGCGCCGCCGCCGGCATACGGCTATGCGACCTTTTTCGATCTGGCGAAAGATCCGGACGCGCCGCCCAAGCGTTTCTATAACGTGGTGCGGATCGGGCGCAAGGCGCTGATCGATCGCTGGTATCAGCAGCAGGAGCTGGGCGTCACCCACGTCGCCTTGAACATGAAGCCGTCGCAGCGCAGTGCCGAAGACGTGATCGCGGAGATGGCGGAGCATGTGCTGCCGTTGTTCGGCGGGAGCGCTGTGGCGCCCGCCGATGCATAGCCTTCAACGCGTCGGATGAAACACCGGGTTCGGCGCCGCCGCCATATCGGTCAGCGCGTCAATGGCGGCGCGCAGCTTGGGCTTGAGATAGCGCGTCACCGGCCATACCGCATGGATCGGCATTTCGCCGCCCGCGTATTCATCCAGCACCGTAACCAGTTCGCCTGATTGCAGGTGGGTGTCGATCAGCCAGGTCGGCAACTGGCACAAGCCCGCGCCGGCCAGCACCGCGTCCAGCATCGCCTGGCCATCCCGGAATTCGTGGCGAACGCGAATGGCCTGGGCGATGGTGTCGCCATCGGGCGTACGCAGCATCCATGCGGGCGGTCCCTGCCTGCGCCAGCCGATGATGCAGTCGTGTTCACCGAGCTGCTCCCGCTTCACCGGGGCGCCGTGCCGTGCAATGTAGGCCGGGGCCGCGCAGATCAGCAGGCGCTGCGTGCCGAGCTGGCGCGCGACCAGGTCGGCGTCGTTGTTCAAGGCGCCGATGCGGACTGCCAGGTCGACGCCTTCCTCCACCAGGTTGACGGTACGGTCGGTAAACGTGACGGCGAGATCGAGGCGCGGATGCCGGGCCGCGAAATCCAGCAGGGTTGGCAGAACGTGCAGGCGGCCAAATGCCGCCGGCAAGTCCACCCGCAACCTGCCGGCGGGCGACTGGCGGCCGGTGCTCAGGCTACTTTCCATTTCCTCCAGGTCGCCGAGCATCTGCACGCACATGTCGTAATACGCCGTGCCTTCCTGTGTCAGCGCCAGCCGGCGCGTAGTACGGTGCAGAAGCTTGGTGCCCAGCCGCGACTCCAGCCGGGTAACGCTCTTGCCGACGCCGGACGCCGTGACGCCACGCTCGGCGGCCGCCGCCGCAAAGCTGCCCAGGCGTACCGCCGCGACAAAGTCGTAAATCCCGTCAAAGCGGTCATTGTCTGTCATGGATGGCCTTTTATATCCGCAGCGCGTCGACCACCAGCGTGAAGGCCAGCGAGGACTGGCGGCGGCTCGGGTAGTACAGGTGGTAGCCGGGGAAGGTGGGACACCATTCGCGCAGCACGCGGAACAGCGTGCCGTCTTTTACGTGATCCTCCACCATATCTTCCGGCACGTAGGCCAGGCCGTAGCCGGCCAGCGCGGCGCGCAGGCGCGATGAGGTGTTGTTGAACACCCATTGGCCGTCGACGCGCACGTTCAGCGGCGCGCCGTTCTTTTCGAATTCCCAGATTTGCAGGTTGCCGTGCGTCGGCAGGCGCAGGTTGATGCAGCGGTGCTGCTGCAGGTCGTGCGGCGTGCGCGGTTTGGGATGGCGCGAAAAATATTCCGGGGTGCCGACCACCGCCATGCGCAGGTCCGGGCCGATGCGCACGGCGATCATGTCCTTTTCCACGGCGTCGCCGAGTCGTACGCCGGCATCGAAGCGCTGCGTGACGATGTTGGTCATGCTGTAGTCGACGTTGATGTCGATCTTCACGTCCGGATAGTCGTGCATGATGGCCGACAGCTTGGGCCACAGCACGTTGTTGGCCGCGTGTTCGGCGGCGGTGATGCGGATGGTGCCGGCCGGCTTGTCACGCAATTCGCTCAGCGAGGCCAGTTCCTGCGTGATCTCGTCGAAGCGCGGCGCGGCGGTGTTCAGCAGGCGCTCGCCGGCCTCGGTGGGGCTGACGCTGCGCGTGGTGCGCGTCAGCAGGCGGATGCCGAGGCGCGTTTCCAGGCCGCGTATGGTATGGCTCAGCGCCGACTGCGACACGCCCAACTGCTTGGCCGCCTTGGTGAAGCTGCCTTCGCGCGCCACCGCCACGAAGGCCAGCAGGTCGTTGAAATTCTCGTGTTCCACTGATGAAACTCCCTCATAAGCTCATGCTGATTATACCGTCTTATCAATAAGGCCTGGCTTGCCTACACTGTGCGGCTTACATCCCATTGGAGCAAAGCACATGGAACATAAGCGCGCCATACTCGCCATCATCCTGGTCAGCTACGTGATGATCGTGCTGGACACCTCGGTGGTGCTGACCGGGCTGCCGAAAATCCAGCTGGAGCTGGGCTTCAGCGACAGCGGCCTGGCGTGGGTGCAGAGCGCCTACACGCTGACCTTTGGCGGCTTCCTGCTGCTGGCCGCGCGCGCCGGCGACATCATCGGGCGCCGCCGCATGCTGGTGGCGGGGCTGGCGCTGTTCACGCTGGCGTCGCTGGCCATCGGCGCGGCGGCCGCGCCGGCCGCGCTGATCACAGCGCGCGCGGTGCAGGGACTGGGCGCGGCGATCCTGGCGCCGTCCACGCTGGCGCTGCTGCAAGCCACGTTTGCCGACGGCGCCGAACGCACCCGCGCGGTATCGCTGTACAGCGCCACGGCGGGCATCGCCGCCAGCGTCGGCCTGGTGCTGGGCGGCGTGCTGGCGGAGTGGCTGTCGTGGCGCGTCGGCTTTCTGATCAACCTGCCGATCGGCGCGGCGATGATCTGGGCCGCGCGCCGCCATATTCCCGAAAGTGCGCGCAGCAGCGGCCAGTTCGATGTGGCCGGCGCGCTGACGTCCACCGTCGGCATGAGCGCGCTGGTGTACGCCTTCATCCGCTCGGCCGCTAGCGGCTGGTCGGACGGCCTGACGCAGGGCGCGCTGGCGGCGGGCTTGCTGCTGCTGGCTGCGTTTGTCGTCAACGAACGCAGCGCGGCGCAACCGATCATGCCGTTGCGGCTGTTCGCCGACCGCCAGCGCGCTTCGGCCTATGCGGCGCGCATGCTGTTCCTGGCGGCGATGATCGGCTTCTTTTTCTTCATCACGCAGTATCTGCAAACGGTGCTGCACTATCCGCCTTCGCTGACCGGCATGGCGTTCCTGCCGATGACGCTGGTGAACTTTGTGGTCGCGCTGCAGGTGCCGCGCTTGACGCGCCGCTTCGGTAATGCGCGCCTGCTGGCGTTCGGCCTGCTGGTCTGCCTGCTCGGCATGGCGTGTTTGAGCCGCGTGTCGCCCGGCAGCGCTTACCTGACGGCGGTGGCGCTGCCGATGGTGCTGATCGGCGCAGGGCAGGGCCTGACGCTGAGTCCATTGACGGCGGCCGGCATTGCCGGCGTGCCGGCGCGGGATGCGGGCGCTGCGTCGGGCGTGGTGAATGTGGCGCACCAGCTGGGTAATTCGCTGGGTCTGGCGGTGCTGGTGGCGCTGGCTGCGGCCGGTGCGCGCGGTCTGTCCGGCGTTGACTTGCTGGCGCAGCGCGTGACGACCGCGCTGAGCGCGTCCAGCGTCTTTCTGGTGTTGGCGCTGTTGCTGATGGTGTGGCCGGGACGTGGCAAAACCGACAGCATTGCAGCGCCGATTAACCCTCGAAGGTGAATGGAGGATCCCACTTAAGTGAGATCGCGACGCGCCGGGGCGGGCGCTACCATCGAAACATGAAATCAATCGCCTTCTTCGTTTTCCCGGGATTCGAGTTGCTTGATTTCGCCGCCGTGACGGTGTTCGAGCTGGCGAACGTGATCTCGGGCGCGTGCCTGTACCAGATGGCGATGCTGTCGCCGCAGGGGGGCGCGGTCGCCAGTTCGGCCGGACCGACGGTCGGCACCCAGGCCTGCGCCGCTGCATCCGGACCGTGGGACACGGTGCTGGTGTTCGGCGCGATCGGCAACCTGCCGACCGGCGCGCCGGTGGTGGCGATGGTGTGCGCCGCCTGCACTGGCGCGCGGCGTGCCGCCAGTAACAGCAGCGGCGCCGAGCTGCTGGCGGCCACCGGCCTGCTCGACGGCCGCCGCGTCACCACGCACTGGGCGCGCGCGGCCGAACTTCAGCAGCGCTTTCCATCGCTGAAAGTGGAGACGGAAGCGATCTTTATTCGCGACGGCAAATACTGGACCTCGGCCGGCATGACGGCCTGCATCGACCTGGCCCTGGCGATGGTGGAGCAAGACCACGGCGCCGAACTGGTGCTGCAGATCGCGCGCCAGATGGTGATCTACCACCGCCGCGCCAGCAAGCATGCGCAGCTGTCCACGTTGCTGGAGATGGCGCCGCGCTCGGACCCGATCCAGAAGGCGCTGGACTATGCGCGCACGCATCTGTGCCGGCCGCTGTCGGTGGAGGAGCTGGCCGATGTGGCCAATCTGAGTCCGCGCCAGTTCTCGCGCCGCTTTCGCCTGGAGATCGGGCAGTCGCCGGCCAAGGCGGTGGAGTCGCTGCGGCTGGAGTCGGCGCGCGAGTTGATGGAGAACAGCCGCCATCCGCTCAGTTACATCGCCCGCGAGTCCGGCTTCGCGCAGGAGGAGCACATGCGGCGCGCCTTCGTGCGCGTTTGCGGCACAACGCCGCAGGCGCTGCGGCGGACGTTGCGGCAGGTCGCCTAGGCTGGCGTCCGCCGCACGAACAGCGCGGTCAGCGCGCCGACCAGGCAGACGCCGATCACGTAATAGGCGGGGCTGAGCGGATCGTTCTTCAGCATCATCGACACCACCACCGGCGTCAGGCCGCCGAAGATGGCGTAGGACAGGTTGTACGAAAACGACAGGCCGGAGAAGCGCACCTGCGGCGGAAACGCCTGCACCAGCACGCACGGCACCGCGCCCACCACGCCGACAAAGAAGCCGGTCAGGCCGTACAGCGGCAGCAGCAGTTCCGGCTGCGTGCGCAGGGTGGTGTAGAACACATAGGTGCACACGGCCAGCAGCAGCGAGCCGACGCACATCACCGGCTTGGCGCCCAGGCGGTCGGCCAGCGTGCCGTAGAAGATGCAGCCCAGCGCCAGGCCGATGGTGGCGGCGATATTGGCCACCAGCGCGGTGCGGGCGTCGATGTGGTAGATCTTTTGCAGCAGCTGCGGCGTCATCAGGATGATGACCACGATACCGGCCGACAGCATCCAGGTCAGCAGCATCGACACGGCCACCGCCGCGCGGTGGCTGCGCAGCACCGCCTTGAGCGGCATCTCGGCGGCCAGCGCCTTGCGCCGCGCCATCTCGGCGAACACCGGTGTTTCGTGCAGCCAGCGGCGCAGATACATGGCGCCCAGGCCGAACACGCCGCCCAGCAGGAAGGGCGCGCGCCAGGCGCCTGCCAGCACTTCGGCCGGCTGGTAGGCGGTATTCAGGCCGGTGGCCACCAGTGATCCGAGCAGGATGCCGAAGGTCAGGCCGGCGGTCAGCACGCCGCAGGCGTAGCCGGTGTAGCGCGCCGGCACGTGCTCGGAGACGAACACCCAGGCGCCCGGCACTTCGCCGCCCACCGCCGCGCCTTGCAGCACGCGCATCAACAGCAGCAGGAGCGGCGCGGCCAGGCCGATGTCGGCGTAGGTCGGCAGCAGGCCGATCGCCAGCGTCGGCACCGACATCAGCAGGATCGACAGGGTAAACATGCGCTTGCGGCCCAGCAGGTCGCCGAAGTGCGCCATGACGATGCCACCCAGCGGCCGCACCACGTAGCCGGCGGCGAAGATGCCGTAGGTCTGCAGGGTGCGCAGCCAGTCCGGCATCTCCGGCGGGAAGAACAGCTGGCCGATAGCGTTGGCGAAGAAGACGAAGATGATGAAGTCGTAGAATTCCAGCGCGCCGCCCAGGGCGGCAAGCGACAGGGTCTTGTAATCCTGGCGGGTCAGCGGGCGGGGCGCGGCGGCGGTAACAGTCATGGGCAGGTGATGTGTGGTGGGTCCGGAGCCATAGCATACAGGGCGCCGCCGTCCGGTAGAAGCGTTGCGGTATTGCGACGCTCATGGTGCGATGCAGTATGAATAATTCTTTACAAATTTCCACGGTAAGCTAAAGTTCATAGCAAATGATAACGCTAACTTAGCGCGCATAAGTCTCCCCCTGTGTTTGATTGATAGTTGCTGCCATGCGGCTTCCCTTCTCGCAGAATGCTAATGTTAGCGCTATCTAACCTTGGAGATGTGGATGCAGAGTATCCGTTGGGTGGTGATGGGCGTCAGCGGCTGCGGCAAGAGCACGGTGGGCCGGGCGCTGGCGGCCGCGAATGGCGTGCCCTTTGTCGAGGGCGACCAGTTTCACCCGCAGGCGAATGTCGACAAGATGTCGGCCGGCATAGCGCTCAACGACGACGACCGCGCCGGCTGGCTGCTGGCGCTGCAGGCGCAGATCCGCGACGCGCAACAGCGCGGCGCCGGCCTGGTGATTTCCTGCTCGGCGCTGAAACGGCGCTACCGCGACCTGCTGCGGCAGGGCGATCCGGCGCTGCGCTTCGCCCACCTGAATGGTCCGAAGGCGCTGATCGCGGCGCGCATGCAGGCGCGCGTCGACCACTACATGCCGACCTCCCTGCTGGACAGCCAGTTCCGCGACCTGGAACCGCTGCAGGCCGACGAAGCCGGCCTGACGCTGAATATCGAAATGCCGCCCGCCGAACTGGTGACGCAGATCAGGGCCTAGAAGCAACGCAGCACAGCAGCACCGCAACAAAGACAACACAAAAAAACTATATGGAGACTCACATGACTACTCAAACTACCCGCAACACCATCATGCGCCTGGCCGTGGCCAGCGCGTGCAGCTGGCTTGCCGTCGCCCACGCGCAGCAGGCCACGCCGCCCGCCGCCGATCCGGTGCAGGCGGCGCCGGAAACCGCCGCGCCGGAACCGGAGGTCAAAGTCGAAAACGTGGTGACCGTGTCCGGCTCGCGCATCTCGGCGCGCGGCTTCTCGCAGCCGACGCCGACCACCACGCTGAGCGCCGAAGACCTGGCCAAGAACGCCAAGCCGAATCTGTTCAACGCCATCGCCGAACTGCCGGCCCTGCAGGGCAGCACCGGCCGCACCACCAGCACCAACAGCACCAGCAGCGGCATCCAGGGCCTGAGCTCCCTGAGCCTGCGCGGCCTCGGTCCGATCCGCACGCTGACGCTGCTGGACGGCCAGCGCGTGGTGGGCGCCAACGTCACCGGCGTGACGGACGTCAGCCAGTTCCCGCAGCTGCTGGTCAAGCGGGTGGACGTGGTGACCGGCGGCGCCTCGGCGTCCTACGGTTCGGACGCCATCGGCGGCGTGGTCAACTTCATCACCGATAAAAAATTCGAGGGCTTCAAGGCCAACGTCGAAGGCGGCCAGACCACCTACAGCGACGACAAGAACGGCACGCTGCAAGCCGCATGGGGCAAGGCCTTCCTGGACGACCGCCTGCACGTGACGGCCAGCGCGGAGTACGGCCGCGAGAAGGGCATCGATTCGCCGGGCTTCGGCGAGGTCGGTCCGAACGGCCGCACGTGGTACAAGAACCCGGCCTACCAGGTGCGCCCGTTGAGCGCGACCACCGACGGCAAGCCGCAGTACACCGTCATCGAACACGCGCAGCAGTACCAGTACGCCAAGTACGGCCTGATTACCAACGGCCCATTGCAAGGCACGGCGTTCGGCGTCAACGGCCAGCCGTACAAATTCAACTACGGTTCCGGCGGCGTGCCGACCGGCACCGGCGCGGTGACCGGCTGCGTCAATCCGTTCTGCGTGGGCGGCGACTTGAGCGGCAGCGTGGGCGCCGGCACCAACCTGGCGATGGACCTGACGCGCCAGGTGTTCTACACCCGCGTGGGCTTCGACCTCAACCCGGATCACGAGATCTACTTCAGCGCCAACTTCGGCAAGGTGAAGTCGGTGTTCTCGCCGAACCCCGGCGCGGCCAAGAACGCCAACCTGACCATCCAGTGCGACAACCCGTATCTGCCGGCCTCCATCGCGGCGGCGTGCGCGACGAATAACATCACCAGTTTCCAGTACGGCACCGCCAATGCGGAATTCCCGGAGAATATCAATGTTCATCCGACCCGCAAGATGCAGCGCCTGGTGCTTGGCGCCGACGGCCACTTCCCGGTCATGGGCAAGGACTGGTCGTATGACGCCTACGTGGAACGCGGCGTCAACTTCACCGACATCATCGTCCACGACATGACGCTGAATAACCGCTACACCGCCGCCATCGACGCGGTGCGCCTGCCCGACGGCAGCATCGGCTGCCGCAGCGCGGCGGCGCGCGCCTCCGGTTGCGTGCCGCTCAACGTCATCGGCGATGTGCCGGTCAGCGCGGCGACGTGGGCGTATGTCGCGCCGGGCTACGGTCCACAGCAGCACACCCGCCAGCAGCAGGACGTGGGCAGCTTCAACTTGAGCGGCGAGGCGTTCGAATCGTGGGCCGGCCCGATCGCCGTGGCGACCGGCGCCGAGTGGCGCCGCGAGAGCTATCGCGTCAGCGGCGACCCATACGGCAACGGCGCTGCCGGCGACACGCCGTACAACACCAACTATCCGGCCGATCCGCTGCTGAACTCCACCGTCGGCAACAACTGGTACGCGGGTAACTACCACAACGCGTCCGGCACCTACAACGTCAAGGAAGCCTACGCGGAGCTGAACATTCCTGTGCTGAAGTCCGACGGCTGGGGCGAGGCCAGCGTCAACATGGCCGACCGCCACACCAAGTACAGCACCTCCGGCCACGTGGAAAGCTGGAAGCTGGGCGCCACCTGGAAGACCGGCATCGACGGCCTGCGCCTGCGCGCCGTCACGTCCCAGGACGTGCGCGCGCCCAACTTGAGCGAGCTGTATGCGGCGCCGGTGGTGGTCAACGCCAATGTGCTGTACCAGGGCGCCAACGTCACCATCCAGCAGCGCACCGTGGGCAATACCGCGCTGCGTCCTGAAATCGCCCGCAACAAGATCTTCGGCATCGTGCTGGACCGCCCGTCGTGGGCGCCTGGCTTCAGCGCCTCCCTGGACTACTTCGACATCAAGGTTGGCGGCGTGATCTCGACCCTGAGCGCGCAGCAGGAAGTGGACCTGTGCGTGGCCGGCAACAAGGAAATCTGCAACGCCATGTCGCTGGGGAATGCGGTCCAGACCAACAACTACGTGACGGTGCAGTCGTTCAACCTGGCCTCCATGCGCCTCAAGGGCTATGACCTGGAAGGGGCGTATCGCCTGAACCTGAAGGACTGGAACCTGCCGGGCCGCGTCACGCTGCGTGGCCTGCTGACCCGTAACATCACCTTCCTGACCGACAGCGGCGTGGTCGGCACCATTCCAACGGAAGGCGCGGGCAACAACCTGGGGAACACGCCGCGCTGGAAAGGCCTGACCTCGCAGTCGTGGGACACCGATAAATACAGCCTGACGCTGACCCAGCGCTGGATCAGCAGCGGCAAGTACAGCAACGAGTTTATCGAGTGCCAGACCAACTGCCCGGTATCGACCATCATCCATCCGACCATCTACAACAACCACATGAAGGGCGCCTTCTACGTGGACCTGGGCGGCACCTGGAAGTTCGCGGATAAAGCCACGGCCTTCTTCAAGATCGACAATATCGGCAACGTCGATCCGGTGGCTGCGCCGCAGACCAATCTGAGCTACGGCATCAACCCGGCGCTGTACGATGTGATCGGCCGCGTGTACCGCGCTGGCGTGCGCTACAACTTCTAAGCGATGGCCATTTCCAGTCCGTTGGCGTCACTCCTCGGAGTGACGCCGGCTGCATGGGCGCTGATTGCCGTGGCCCTGTCGGTCGGCCTGCTCACGCTGCTGATCGCCTGGGGCAAGGTGCAGCCGCTGCTGGCCTTCGTGGCGGCGGCGCTGGCGGCCGCGCTGCTGCTTGGCATGCCGGTGGAGAGCATTCCGCGCTCCATCGACAAGGGCATCGGCGACCTGCTTGGATCGCTGATCGTGATCGTCTGCCTGGGCGCGGTGTTCGGCAAGCTGATTGCCGACAGCGGCGCGGCGCAGCGCATCGCCAGCTATCTGATCGGCGTGTTCGGCTCCGCGCGCATGCCGGTGGCGCTGACGCTGACCGGCTTCGTCGCCGGCATTCCGCTGTACTACAACGTCGGCTTCGTGCTGCTGGTGCCGCTGGTGTTCTCGCTGGTGTACCAGAGCGGCCGGCCGGCGGTGGCGCTGGCGATACCGCTGCTGGCCGGGCTGTCGATCGCGCACGGCTTCCTGCCGCCGCATCCGTCGCCGACGGCGCTGGTGGCGCAGTTCCATGCCGATATGGGCCGCACGCTGCTGTATGGCCTGATGGTCTCCGTGCCGACGCTGATCATCGCCGGGCCGCTGTTCGCCATGACGCTCAAGCGCATCAGGGCCGAACCGGCGCCGATGTTCCGCACCGGCCTGCGCGACGAGGCCGAGCTGCCCGGCGTCTTCAACAGCTTCGCCACCGCGCTGCTGCCGGTGTGGCTGCTGGCCGCCGCCACCGCTGCGGCGGCGCTGCCGATTGCCGATCCGGCGCTGAAATCGGCGGTGGCCTTCCTCGCCAATCCGATGATCGTGATGCTGATCGCGCTGCTGGTGGCGGTTTGCACGCTGGGGCTGGCGCGCGGGCGGCAACTGGCGGTGCTGATGTCCGGCGCCCAGGACGCCATGCGCGACATCGCGCCGATTCTGCTGGTGATCGCCGGCGCCGGCGCGCTCAAGCAGGTGCTGGTCGATTTCGGCGTCAGCGCGCAACTGGGCACGCAACTCGGCGCGCTGCCGGTGCCGCCGCTGGTGCTGGGCTGGCTGGTGGCGACGCTGATCCGCATCTGCCTCGGCTCCGCCACGGTGGCCGGACTGACGGCGGCGGGCATCGTCGCGCCGGTGGTGCAGGCGTCCGGCATCGATCCGTCGCTGATGGTGCTGGCGATCGGCGCCGGCAGCTTGATGTGCAGCCACGTCAACGACTCCGGCTTCTGGATGTTCAAGGAGTACTTCGGACTGTCGCTGAAAGACACCTTCCGTTCGTGGACGCTGATGGAAACGCTGGTCGGCGTATTCGGACTTATTTTCGTGCTGATTCTCTCTGCCTTTTTAGGATAAACAGATGAAACCAATCTTGAACGTGCTTGCGGCCGCAGCGTTGGCCGTGCCCTTGCTCGCCCATGCCGCATCCATTTCCGCCTACCAGACCATGCCGGACGATCCGCGCGCGGTGAAGGTGAAGGCGGTCGGCGACGGCCGCGCCGACGACAGCGCGGCAATCCAGGAAGCGCTGGACGCTGCCTCGAACAAAGGCGAGGGCGGCGTGGTGTTCCTGCCGTCCGGCCGCTATCGCATCACCCGTTCGCTGCTGGTGCCGCTGGCGGTGCGGCTGTATGGCGTCGGCCCGACGCGGCCGGAGCTGGTGCTGGGCGCGAAGACGCCGGGCTTCCAGAAAGGCGTGGCCAATATGGTGGTGTTCACCGGCGGCGACCAGTACACCGTGGGCAAGGTGCCGGTGCCGGTAAAAAGCGCGGTGCCGTACAGCGAGAATGTGCGCGATGCGAATTCCGCCACCTTCTATTCGGCGATGAGCAATGTGGACTTCGAGATTGGCGACGGCAATCCGGCCGCTGCGGCGGTGCGGCTGCGCACCGCGCAGCACTCGTACCTGAGCCATATGGACTTTCACATCGGCTCCGGGCTGGCCGGCGTCTACATGGTGGGCAACGAAAGCTTCGACCTGAAGTTCTACGGCGGCCGTTACGGCATCCTGACCGAAAAGACGTCGCCGGCCTGGCAGTACACGCTGATGGACTCCACCTTCGAAGGCCAGCGCGATGCGGCGATACGCGGCCACGAGGCCGGGCTGACGCTGATTAACACCACTATCCGCAATACGCCGGTCGGCATCGAGATCGACCGCGGCTACGGCGACTGGTTGTGGGGCAAGGACGTGCGCTTCGAGAATGTGTCGAAGGCGGCGGTCGTCATCAGCAACGAGGACAACGTCTACACGCAGGTCGGCTTCGACAATGCGCTGGCCAGGAATGTGCCGGTATTCGCGCGCTTCCGCGACAGCGGCAAGACGGTGGCCGGCTACGGTCCGTCCTACCAGGTCAGCGAATTCAATTATGGCCTGATGCTGCCGGGGCTCGGCAGCGTGGGCAAGTTCGCCACCAGCGTCAAGGGCGCGGCGCTGAAGGCTTTGCCGGCCGCGCGCGCGCCGGTGATGCGCACGCTGCCGTCTACTAAGGAATGGGCCAGCGTGCGCAGTTTCGGCGCGGTGGGCGACGGCGTGACCGACGACACGGCGGCGGTGCAGAAGGCGATCGACAGCAGCCGCGTGGTGTATCTGCCGCAGGGCTTCTACATGGTGCAGGACACGATACGCATGAAGGCCGATACGGTGCTGGTCGGCCTGCATCCCGGCGTTACCCAACTGGTGCTGCCGAACGGTTCGGCGGCCTACGCCGGCGCGGACGGTCCGAAAGCGCTGCTGGAAAGCGCGAAGGGTGGCGATGCGATTGTCTCCGGCTTCGGCCTGGCCACCGGCGAGGTGAATCCGCGCGCCACGGCGCTGCTGTGGCGCGCTGGCGCCGATTCGCTGGTGGACGATATCCGCATCCAGGGCGGCCACGGTACGCGGCTGTACGACGGCAAGCGCCGCGATCCGTATCAGAAGACCGCCAACTTCGATCCGATCCAGCACTGGGACCGCCAGTATCCGAGCATCTGGGTGACGGATGGCGGCGGTGGCACGTTCGTGGCCTGCTGGTCGCCGAGCACTTTTGCGCAGGCGGGCTTCTACGTCTCCAACACCAGGACGCCGGGCAGGGTGTATGAGCTGTCGGCCGAACACCATGTGCGCGCTGAGATCGTGCTGGATAACGTGGAAAACTGGGAGTTCCTGGCGCCACAAACGGAGCAGGAGGTGCGCGACGGGATGGATGCGGTGTCGCTGGAAATCCGCAACTCGCGCAACATCACCTTCGCCAACTACCACGCCTACCGCGTGACGCGCTCGATCAAGCCTGCCGTGTCGGCGGTGAAGATGAGCAACTCGGGCAATATCCGCTTCCGCAACGTGCACGTGAACGCGGAAAGCGGCTTTGCGACCTGCGACGACAACGGCTGCGGCACCTATCTGCGCGCCAGCAAATACCCGTTCGAGAACACGCTGCAGGATCTGACCAGCAAGCAGGAAGTGCGCGAGCATGAATTTGCGATGCTGGACATCGGGACCGATGTGCCGCGCGCCGCGCCGGTCAGCGGCAAGGTCGACAAGCTGGAAGATGGCTTTTACTCCATCGCCGGCGCGACGGTGGACAGCAAGGGCCAGCTGTACTTCGTCGACCGCCGTTTCAACCGCATCTACAGCTGGAGCAAGGAGCGCGGCCTGGCCGTGGTGCGCGATGCGCCGCTGGACCCGGTCAATCTGGCGATCGACAAGAGCGGTGCGATGATGGTCGTGTCGTCCTTCGGCGCCGAAGGCACGGTGTATTCCTTCGATCCCGCGCAACCGGCCGGGCCGATTACCGTCATCAAGCCGACGCCGGTGAAGGCGCATGCCGGCGCGCGCGTCGTGGTGCCGGTCAACTTCTGGCAGAACGGCGAGTTCCGCGATCAGCTCAATGTCGACACCTATGAATTCACCACGCTGGCCGAGATGTTCGCCCGCGACGTCGCCCAGCCCAAGCAGCGCGAATACGTGTCGCCGGACGGCAGCCTGGTGCTGCCGGCTTACCGCGTCTTCAAGCAGGGGCCGAGCGACCACCTGGGCTACCGCTTCTCGGATACACTGGACACGCACGGCCTGGTGTCGGCCGGCGCCAACGGCCGCGTGGTGTTCACCAACGGTTCGGAGAACCGCACCTTCAGCGGCGTGATCGGCGCCGGCGGCGGCATCACGGATCTGAAGCTGGCGGCCAATCGCGGCGGCGAAAGTGCGGCGCTGGACCGCAACGGCAATGTCTATGTCGCCAACGGCCAGGTCTTCGTTTACGCGCCGGATGGCAAGGAGATCGGCCGCATCGACGTGCCGGAGCGTCCGCTGCAGCTGATCTTCGGTGGCGCCGATGGCCGCACGCTGTTCATTCTCACTCACCATGCGCTGTACGCAGCGGGAGACATTCATGCGCAATAAACTTGTACTGATACTGCTGGCGCTCTGCGCCCACGCCGGCGCGCAGCAACAGCTGCTGTGGCCCGACGGCGCGCCGGGTGCGGAGAAGCGCCACAACGAGCCGGAGAAAGTGGAGAACACTTATGTCAGCAATATCCATGATCCTTCGCTGACGGTGGTGCGCGCCAATCCACGTCACGCCAACGGCGCGGCGGTTGTCATCGTGCCCGGCGGCGGGCATCGCATGCTGGTATGGCAGAACGAAGGCATGGTCGCGGCCAAGTCGCTCAATCGCGTGGGGGTGACGGCGTTCGTGCTGAAGTACCGGCTGGCGCGCGACCAGGGTTCCAGCTACGGCATCGACACCGATGCCGCCGCCGACCTGCGCCGCGCGGTGCGCTGGGTGCGCGCGCATGCGGCGGAGTATGGCGTTGATCCGCATCGGCTGGGAGTGATGGGCTTTTCGGCGGGCGGCGAACTGGTCTCGCTGGTGGCCGACAATCCCGAGCCGGCGCCGCCGGCCAAACCGGATGCGATCGACAGGCAGAGCGCGCGGCCGGACTTCCAGGTGCTGGTGTATCCGGGGCCGCTGGGCGTGCCGGCCAAGGCGGTGCAGAACGCGCCGCCGGCTTTCATCGTGGCCGGCTCCAGCGACAAGTGCTGCATGCCGCCGGCGCTGGCCTTGTACCAGCAGCTGAACGGCGCCGGCGTGTCGGCCGAGCTGCATCTGTATGCCGACACCGATCATGCCTTCAACATGGGGCAGCGTTCCGAGCGGCTGTCGGATGTGCACTGGCCGGACCGGCTGGCGGACTGGCTCAGCGACGGCGGCTGGCTGATTCCGCACGACGGCAAGGCGCCGCAAGGCGTACCGGCTCCGTAGTTGCAGCCGCGCCACGGAGGTACGTTACCGCACGGCGGAAGCTGCTGTAGAATCCGAGAATTGGATTTTATCCATATTCAGGAGTCAGCGATGTCTACCAAGCAAACTTTCCGCCCAGACTATCAATCGTCTGAGGTGGTGGAGGCCGGCATCGAGCGGGCCGACCGGCTGGGGCCGGAGAGTGCGGCGGAGTACCTCAGTCATCGAGGCGTGCTGGAAAGCGTGATCAAGCGCGTTGTTTCCGAGCCGGAACATCGCCGCAATCCGGGCCGGCTGCGTTCGCGTGACGAGCGCTTGATCGAAGAAGGTTCGCGTTGCCTCAAGTTCACCTCTTGACGCATCAAGCCTGATGCAACAAGCCTGATTACACAGCTGAGATTTCTTGAACGCAATGTAGGACCAGGCTGACACAATGCTATGTTCCCAGCCTACATATGGCGCGTCTGTGCTCCTATAAGCGAGCGCACATAGCGGCGATATAGTGTGACCCATCGAACACAAACAAACAGATGAGGCACGCCATGTACGCAGCTAATCAGACTTCCGTTTCCGCCAGCATCCCACGCGCGATGCAGCAAACCGCCGCACCGGTCATCAGCCTGACCGGCGCCCAGCAGAACGAACTGCTGCGCGGCCTGTCGCGCGAGGAACTGATCGACCTGTTCGTGCACCTGGACCTGGTGCCGCTGGAAGCCGGCAAACGCCTGTTCGACTCGGGCGAACTGATGGAATACGCATACTTCCCGACCAACGCCATCGTCTCGCTGCAGTATGAGACCGAAGAGGGCGGCGCCGCCGAAGTGGCGGTAGTCGGCCGCGAAGGCGTGGTCGGCGTCACGATGTATGAAAACGAGCGCGCCAACTGCTGCGCCGTGGTGCAGACCAGCGGCTACGGCTACCGCATCAAATCGTCGGTGCTGCGCCAGGCCTTCTTCAGCGGCGGCGCGCTGGCCCAGCAACTGATGCGCCACACCAGCGCGCTGTTTGCCCAACTGGCGCAGACCGTGGCCGGCGTCCGCCACGGCAGCATCGAGCAGCGCCTGTGCCGCTGGCTGCTGGAACGCCTGGACCGCTCGCTGTCGAACGAACTGAAAGTGACCCAGGAGATGATCGCCAACATGCTGGGCGTGCGCCGCGAATCCATCACCTGCTGCGCCGGCAAGCTGCAGGAAGAAGGCTTGATCGAATACCGTCGCGGCACCGTCACCGTGATCGATCGCGCCGGCATGGAACGCCGCGCCGGCAGCTGCTACTCGCCAGCCTGATTCCGTCCTAGTGCAAGTAACGCGGCGCATGCTGGAGTTCTTCCAGCTTGCGCTGCACCAGCCGATACCACGCCTGCGCCCAGCGCGCCGCCGCCTGCGATTCCTCCACCGTCGGCGCTGAAATCGTCCTGCGCACCGCCACCATCTGCCTGTGCATCGCGTAGGCGGCCGGGTGGTATTTGCGTGGGCTGGTGATATTGGTGTGGGTATCCATAGACTTTATTTTGCGCGCCCGGTCTGGCTGCGGCTGTACGCTGCCTCACCTACACGACTACGCGAATTTTGCATAAAGAAGCTTGTTTTAATTCGTTTCCTGCTGGGTTGGCTCTCCATATACTCGCTATTGGGAGAAAATCACAAGGGAATTGATGAGCAAGCGCACTTATCTGGCCGTTGCGGCCTTGTCGGCCGGCGTCGCCATCGCCGCGGAGCCGGACTCGGACAAAATAGAAAAGGTCGAAGTCACCGCCACGCGCGCCGCCACGGCGGTCGATGTACAGCAGGTGCCGGCTGCCATCACGGTGCTGAAGCCGGACAGCCTGACGCGCTACGGCCAGGGCAACCTGACCGATATCGCCAACCTGGTGCCGGCCATGTCGGTGCAGGAGCAGGGGCCGGGCGTCAACAACATCACCATGCGCGGCCTGGTCGTGCGCGGCATCGTACCGTCCGAGGTACAGGATTCGTCGCTGGTGGCGGTGTATGTCGACGACATGCCGGTGACGCTCAAATCCGGCAATCCGGACCTGAAGGTGCTGGACCTGGAACGGGTGGAAGTGTTGCAAGGGCCGCAGGGCACGCTGTTCGGCGCCGGCGCCATGGCCGGCGCGGTGCGGCAGATTACGCAAAAGCCGGAGCTGAACGATTTCTTCGGCAGCGTGGAAGCGGTCGGATCGCAGACCTCCAGGTTCGGCGGCGCCAATCACAACCTGCGCGGCATGGTCAACCTGCCATTGAAGGACGACGTGGCGGCGCTGCGCCTGACGGCCTACACCGGCAACGACTCCGGCTACATCCGCAACCAGTACAACGGCGCCACCACCAACGCGGTATCGACCAACCAGGGCCGGGCGGCGCTGCGCATCAAGGCGTCACCGGACCTGGTGATCGACGCCAGCGTGACCGCGTCCAACACCAAGGGCGGCATCAACGACGCCTACGCCGGCCTGGCGCCGTTCACCACCTTTGCGCTGCTACCGCAAACCAGCAACGACAGCCTGCAGCTCTACAACCTGGGCGTGAACTATGACCTGGGCGGCGCGCAACTGGTGTCGTCCACCTCCTATGTGCACCACGATACGCTGTACGTAACCTCGGCGCAGTACCCGGCCACCGCCTTCATCTTCGGCGGCCAGGATCCGCTGATGAAGGCCGCCTACACCATCGGCAACGCGGTCAAGGATTTCGCGCAGGAGTTCCGCCTGAGCTCCAAGGGCGAGGGCCCGTTCAAGTGGACCGCCGGCGCCTTCTTCGAGGCGGGCAAGCGCGATACGCGCCAGGACGAGCCGACCGAAGGCTTCGACGCGCGCTTCGCGGCGACCCACAACTTCCCCGGCTATAACTCGCAGACCAATGAACTGGCTTTCAATCCGGACGATTTCTTCTCCGGCCAGCAGAACACGAAATCGCGCCAGGCCGCGCTGTTCGCGGAAGGCACCTATACATTGTGGAACAAGCTGGACCTGACGGCCGGCCTGCGCCTGTTCCGCGGCACGCAGGACTTCGACCTGCGCTTTACCGGCTTGTTCGGCAACCTGGTCGGCGCCACGCCGGCCGCGCCGGTGGGACAGCCGGAACTGAGCACCAGCAGCGCCACGTCGCGCGGCGGCAATCCGCGCTTTGCGGCGGCGTATCACGTCGATGCGGATCACACCTTGTACACCTCGGTGGGCAAGGGCTTCCGCTATGGCGGCAATAATCAGCCGGTGCCGTTCAACTTCTGCGGCATCAACGCACCATCGACCTTCGCGCCGGACAGCTTGTGGAACTTCGAGGCCGGCTCCAAGAACACGCTGCTCGACCATCGCCTGACCTTCAACGCCAACGCCTACCTGATCGAATGGAAGGACGTGCAGGTGTTTAACAAGCTGCCGTGCACTTATTACTTCACGCAGAACGCCGGCAAGATCCGCAGCGAAGGGCTGGAACTGGAGACGGCCTTCAAGATCACGCGCCGCGCGTCGGTCGGCGTCAGCGCGGCCTACAACCACGCCTACGCCACCCGCACCGTGGTCACCGGCATCGCCGCACAGAATATCCCGGAAGGCAGCCGCGTGCCGTATGCACCGCGCCTTGCCGCCACCGTCAACGCCAGCTACTACGTGCCGGTGCGCGGTGTCGACGAACTGGGATTCCTGGCCAGCTATTCGCATCGCGGCAGCGCCTACACCAACTTCGCGGCGGCGCAGGGCAGCTACGAGGAGATCCCATCGTCGAATACGCTCAACGCCACCGTGACCTATCGGAGCGGCGCCTATGAATTCGGCCTGTTCGGCACCAACCTGACCAACGGCGCCAAGGTCAGCGACGTGACGGCCAATACCATCACCATCCAGCCGGGCAACCTGGTGTACATGGTTCGCCCACGCACGGTGGGCCTGCGCATGAAGGCACGCTTCTGATGCAGGCCTGGATCGACGCCACGCAGCAGCAGGAGGTCAGCTCCGAGCGCCGCCGCCCGCTGTGGCGCGGCGAGTGGCCGACCTGGCTGCTGATCGTGGCGATCCATGGCGGCTGGCTCGCCACGCTGGCTTGCTGGCGGCTGCTTGGCGCCGTGCCGGCGACCTTGCTGATGATCTGGTGGTGCGCCTGGTATATGTCGCTGCAACATGAGCTGATACACGGCCATCCCACGCGCTGGCCATGGGTGAACCGGCTGTTCGGCTACGTGCCGCTGGCGGTGTGGTATCCGTACGAGATCTATCGCGAGAGCCATCTGCGACATCACGACGATTTCAACCTGACCATGCCGGCGCTGGATGCGGAGAGCACCTATGTGTCGCCGGCCGAGTGGGCCGCGACGCCACCTCCGCTGCGTGCCTTGCGCTGGCTGAACAAGACGTTCTGGGGCCGGCTGGCGGTCGGGCCGGCGCTGGCGATCGTGTCCACCTGGGGCGGCGCTGTCCGCCGCATCGCGCGCGGCGACTGGCGCGATGCGGACGTCTGGCTGCGCCATCTGGCGCTGCTGGCCGGGCTGTTGTGGTGGGTGCAATCGGCGTTCGGCGTATCGGCGCTGTGGTATGTGCTGGCGATTTCGTATCCGGCGCAGTCGCTGGCGATGATACGGTCCTACTACGAACATCGTCCGGCGGAGGATCACAAGCAGCGCATCGTGCTGAATAACGCCGGCTTTGTCTTCCGCCTGCTGTTCCTGAATAATAATCTGCACCTGGTGCATCATGACCTGCCGTCGCTGCCGTGGTATCTGCTGCCGCGCGTGTACAGTGCGCGGCGCGAGGCTTATAATTCCCGCAGCGGCGGCTTCCAGATCAATGGCTACGGAGAGCTGATGCGCCGCTATGGATTCCGTCCCATCGACGCACCCGTACACCCTCGCATGCCATGACATGGAAAGTAGCACTGCCGATGTATAACGTCTCGCCGCGCGTGCAGCGGGAGTACGAGGCATTCCTTGCCCGGCTGTTAACGGAAGCCGACGTGCGCAAAGAGGTTGAACTGCTGCCGGCGCCAGAACTGCCGGCGTTCTGGCAGCGCGAAGATGTTCTGCTGACGCAGACCTGCGGTTACCCTTACATGAAGTCCCTGCACGGCGCACTGACGCTGCTCGCCACGCCATGCTTCGATTTCCCCGGCTGCAAAGACAGCGATTATTCAAGCGCGATCGTCACGCGCGCCGACAGCGGTATTCATTCGCTGGCCGATGCGCAGGGGCTGACCGCTGCGGCGAATGATGCACACTCCAACAGCGGCATGAATGTGCTGCGGCATGCGGTGTCGCTGCTGGCGCGCGGCGGGCAGTTTTTCGATGAGGTGAAATGGACCGGCAGCCACGCGGCCAGCCTGCGCCTGGTGCGCGACGGCGAGGCGGATATCGCCGCCATCGATTGCGTCACCTATGGCTACCTGAAGGAAGAACAGCCGGAGAGTGTGCGCGGAACGAAGATTCTGCAGTATTCGGCGCAGACGCCAGGTCTGCCGCTGGTGGCGTCGCGCGCGGCGTCGGAGGAGCTGCTGACCCGCCTGCGCAACGCCTTGCTGTCGCCGGGACCGGCGTTGCAGAGCCATATGCTGGCCCTGCACATCAAATCATTCGTGCATTGTCCGGAATCCGATTACGAACGCATCCTGCGGATGGAAGCCGTGGCGCGGGCCGCCGGCTATCCGGTGCTGGCCTAGTTTCAGCGCAGGCGCCACAGCGGAACGGCCGTGGCATCCAGTTTGCGCGGCAGCAGACCTTCGCCATAGAAGGCGTCGGCGATGCGCTGCTGTTCGCCGAGGGCGTCTTTCACCACCAGCCGCACATCGTAGCTGCGGCGGCTGTTGGCCAGTTCCACCGTCGCTGCATCCAGCCCCCATGCAGGCGCCAGCAGCTCGGCCGCTTCCTTCGGCGACTGCTTGACCCACTTGCCGGCCTTGCGCAAAGCCTCGAACACCACCGACAGCACTTCCGGATGTGCCTCCGCATACGCCGTCGACGCCAGGTAGTAGCGCTGGTAATCCGCGATGTTGCGGCCGTCGGCCAGGATGCGTACCTGCGACTGCTTCTGCACGCCGGCCAGGTACGGATCCCACGTCACCCACGCCGCCACGCTGCCGCGCTCAAACGCCGCGCGTCCGTCGGCCGGCGTCAGGTAAGCCGGTTCGATATCCTTGAAGCGCAGTCCGGCCTTGTCCAGCGCCGCGATCAGCAGATAGTGGCTGCCGGCGGCCTTGGTCACGGCAACCTTCTTGCCTTTCAAATCCGCCACGCTGTTGATCTGCGATTCCGTGCGCACCACGATGGCCTGGGCGGACGGCGAGGGCGCCTCCTGCGCGAAGTAAGTCAGCTTTGCGCCGGCCGCCTGCGCAAACACGGGCACGGTGTCTGCCACGTCGGCGCTCAGGTCGACGCCGCCGACATTCAGCGCTTCCAGCAACGGCAGGCCGCTGGAGAATTCATGCCAGGTGATCTTCACGCCGAGCGGCGCCAGATCCTGCTCCAGTTGCCCGCGCACCTTGAGCACCGTCAGCAGCGTAGATGACTTCTGATAGCCGATGCGCAGCGTGGATGGGGCCTTCTGCGCGAGCGCGGCAAACGGCAACAGGGATAACAAGGACAGCAAAGTACGACGACGCATGGCGGCTCCTGATGGTAACTGTGTTGCGATGGTACGGCGCGCTGCCGCCTGCAGGAACGAATAGTTTCGATTTTCAATTATCGATATTGGTATATCGGTGGTAATCTTGAACCGCACATAGAGGAACCCGCAGCATCAGGAGGAAGTACCATGAGTGAAGCACAACAACGCGATCTGCCGCCGCGCTTGCGGCATTTCGTCAGCCAGCTGGAAGCCGTGATCGGCAAGGATGAGGCGCAGATCGTCGAGCAGGGCTCGGCCGCGCTGCGCGAACTGGTGGCGCATGACGACTGGTTGCCGCCGGAAGCGGCCGCGCCGCATCCGCAGTTCTACCGCCAGTATTTGCTGTACCGCGATCCGGCGGCGCGTTTTTCGGTGGTCAGCTTTGTCTGGGGACCGGGCCAGTCGACGCCGATTCATGACCATACCGTGTGGGGCCTGATTGGATTGCTGCGCGGCGCCGAGGTGTCGCATGACTTCCGCCGTAACGCCGACGGCGCGCTGGAACGCCACGGCGAGCCGCAGCGGCTGGAGACCGGCACCGTGGTGGTGGTGTCGCCGACGCTGGGCGATATCCACCAGGTCTACAACGCCTATAGCGACCGTGTGTCCATCGGCATCCACGTGTATGGCGCCGACATCGGCGCGGTGGACCGCCACGTGTTCACGCTCGACGGCCAGGTCAAGCCGTTCCGCTCCGGCTATGCGCCGCAGATTCCGTTCCGCAGCTATCAGCAGGTGAGGGCGGACCTGCTGGCCGGCCGCGAAGTCGCGCTGCTGGACGTGCGGGAGGAAGATCCGCACGCGCAGTCGCACCCGCTGTTTGCCGCCAACTTCCCGTATGGCCGGATCGAGGTCGATGCCTACACCAAGCTGCCGCGCCGCGATGCGCCCATCGTGGTGCTGGATGACGGCGAAGGCCTGGCGCTGCCGTCGGCGCTGCGGCTGCACCAGCTGGGCTACACCAATGTGGCGCTGCTCGAAGGCGGGCTGCAAGGCTGGCGCGACGCCGGCGGCGAGTTGTTCCGCGACGTGAATGTGCCGAGCAAATCCTTCGGCGAACTGGTGGAGCATGAACGCCACACGCCATCATTGTCCGCGCCGGAGGTGAAGGCGCTGATCGACCGGGGCGAGAACATCGTCATCCTCGATGCGCGCCGCTACGACGAATACCAGACCATGAGCATCCCCGGCAGCATCAGCGTGCCGGGCGCGGAGCTGGCCTTGCGCGCGCGCGAGCTGGCGCCCGACCCGTCCACCCGCATCATCGTCAATTGCGCCGGACGCACGCGCAGCATCATCGGCACGCAGTCGCTGATCAATGCCGGCGTGCCGAATCCCGTGTCGGCGCTGCGCAATGGCACCATCGGCTGGACGCTGGCGCAGCAGCAGCTGGAGCATGGCCAGTCGCGCAGCTATCCGGCGGCGTCGGAAGCCAACCGGCAGACGGCGGCGCGTGATGCGCGTGCGCTGGCCGACCGCGCCGGCGTGAAGCGGCTGGACCGCGCGCAGCTGAGCGAGCTGCATGCGGACCGCGTGCGCACCAACTACTTCTTCGATATCCGCAGCCCGAATGAATACGGCGACGGCAGGCTGCCGCACTTCCGCTCCGCGCCGGGCGGGCAACTGGTGCAGGAAACCGAGCAGTTCGCGCCGGTGCGCGGCGCGCGCATCGTGCTGGCCGACAGCGACGGCGTGCGCGCCAACCTCACCGCGCACTGGCTGAAGCAGATGAACAACGACGTCCATGTGGTCGATGGCTTGCAAGCTGCCGATTTCAGCGTCGCCGGCGCCTGGCAGGACGAGCTGCCGCCGGCTCCGGAAGTGGAGGAAATCGGCGTCGACGCCCTGGCGGAGTGGCTGGATACCGCACCGCAGCAGGTGGCGGTATTGGACTTTACCTCCGGCGTCAACTACCAGAAGCGGCATATTCCGGGCGCCTGGTTTGCGCTACGTTCGCAACTGGCGACGGCGCTGACGCAGCTGCCGGATGGCGTGCAGCGCTATGTGCTGACCTGCGGCAGCAGCCTGCTGGCGCGCTACGTGGCAGCCGATCTGCGCGCGTTGACCAGGCTGCCGGTGCTGGTGCTGACTGGCGGCACGGCCGCATGGCTTGCATCCGGCAAGCCGGTCGAATTGGGGGCAACGCGGCTGGCGTCGCCGCTGATCGACCGTTACCGCCGCCCGTACGAGGGCACGGATAACCGCGCCGAGGCCATGCAGGCGTATCTGGACTGGGAATTCGGATTGGTTGCGCAACTGGGCAAGGATGGGACGCACGGCTTTAAAGTAATCTAATTTGACTTGTCTCATTGCAAGTTTAGTTGCATTGCAGCATAATTTCGAGTGTTACTGATGATTAGTTTACTTGGGAAAATGGCAATGACGATTACGAAGCGCTTGATTCTTACCTTGTCGTTGGCGCTGGCGGCGCTGATTTTTGTCGGTGTCTCCGGCCTGACCCAGCTGTCGCGCGCGCAGCAGCGGCTGGACATGGTGCAGACCCGGCTCATTCCCAGCATCGCCAGTTTGAACATGGCCAAGGGCTACATGGCCGATTCCCGCCTGGCGGGCTATCGGCTGTCGGTGTTTTCCAACCTGACCGACAAGACCGCGTTGGATAAAGCCTACAACGACGCCCACACCAAGTTCGACGAGGTGATGGCGGCCTACGAAAAAGAACGCATCTTCGACGACACCGACCGTAAGATGCTGGAAGCCGACAAGTCGGCAATGGCGACATATCGCCAGACGCTGGTGCCGTTCCTGGCCGGCGCGCATGCCGGCGACATGGATGCGGTGCGTGCCACGCTGCAAGCGGGCACGCCGCTGGCCACCGCGGCCGGCGCGCTGAAAAAAGCCTTCGACGACCATATCGCCTACAACAACAAGCTGATTGACGACGTGCGCGCGGAGAGCGTGGCGGCGTACAACTTCGCCTTCAACATGCTGGTAACGGTGATCGTGCTGGCGGTGCTGGTGACCGGCGTGCTGGCGTGGCAGCTGTTCAGCACCATCAAGAACAGCCTGGCGTCGATCCGCGGCACGCTGGAGGATGTAAGCCAGTCGCTGGACCTGACCAAACAGATCAAGGTCGAGCGCATGGACGAAATCGGCCATACGGCGGTGGCGTTCAACAAGCTGCTGGAGCAGATCGCCGGTGTGATCGAGACCGTGCGCTCGTCCACCAGCGCGGTGGGTGCGGCTTCGCAGCAGATCGCGGCCGGTACGGGCGACCTGTCGCAGCGCACCTCGTCGCAGGCGGCGGCGCTGGAGGAAACTGCCGCCAGCATGGAGCAGCTGACCGCCACCGTGGGCCAGAATGCGGACAACGCGCGTCAGGCGAATCAGCTGGCGCGGTCGGCGTCCGAGGTGGCGACGCAGGGCGGCTCGGTGGTGGAGCAGGTGGTGGTTACCATGGGTTCGATCAACGAATCGTCGCGCAAGATCGTGGATATCATTTCGGTCATCGACGGCATCGCGTTCCAGACCAACATCCTGGCGCTGAATGCCGCAGTGGAAGCTGCGCGCGCCGGTGAGCAGGGACGCGGCTTTGCGGTGGTGGCGTCGGAAGTGCGCACGCTGGCGCAACGCTCCGCCGCCGCGGCCAAGGAGATCAAGGCGCTGATCGATGATTCGGTGGACAAGGTCGGCTCGGGCACGCGCCTGGTGGAGCAGGCCGGCACCACGATGCACGAGGTGGTGGCCAGCATCAAGCAGGTGACCGACATCGTCGCCGAGATCAGCGCCGCGACGCAGGAACAGAACGACGGCATCTCGCAGGTGCACCGCGCGGTGACGGAGATGGACCAGACCACGCAGCAGAACTCCTCGCTGGTCGAGCAGACCGCGGCGGCAGCGGCGACGCTGCGCGATCAGGCGGATACGCTGGAGCAGGTGGTCAGCGCATTCACGATCAACGCCGCGCGCGCTTCCACCCGCGCTTCGTATGTGCCGCCTGCGCCGCGTGCTGCCGCCGTCAAGCCAGCGGCCTTGCCGAAAGCACCGGCCGCCAAGCCGGCGCCGCAGAAGCTGAAGGCCGCTGCGCCGTCCAGCACGGAGTGGGAAGAGTTCTAAGCAGAAATTGACGGCGTTGGTTTAACACCTCACACAGGGATGCGAATCCCTATCGTGCGCTTGTCGATGGCGGCGTATCTTGGGTCATCCACTTCAAGAGGGCCTCAAGATGACCATACGCAGCCTGCTTTCCTCCGCTCTGATAGGCGCCGTCGCCAGCGCGCGCTCGATGACTCCCATGGCGACCATCGCGACGGCGCGCCTGGCCGATCGCAGCACGCCGGGCGAACTGGTACTGCTGGATCGGCCCCTGTTCAAATATGGCGCGCTGGCGATGGGCGTCGGCGAGCTGTTTGGCGACAAGATGAAGACGGCGCCTGACCGCACCGTCTTTCTGGGCCTGCTGGCGCGTGTGGCAAGCGCCGGGATCGCCGGCGCCGCGCTGGCGCCGGAAGGCAAGGAGAAGGCCGGCGCCGCAATCGCCGTCGCCACCGCCGTGCCGCTGGCCTATCTGACGCTGGCCGGCCGCAAGCAAGCCATGGCGCGCATCGGCCAGACCCGCAGCGGCCTGATCGAAGACGCGCTGATCGTCGCCGCAGGCGCTGCGGTTGTGGCGCTGGCGACCCGGCCCAAGCACGGATAAGCCTTGCGGACGAGGCCGGCTCACGCGCTACGGCGTTGCCGGCTGGCGGATTTGTCGATATACATTTCCTGGTCGGCCTTGTCTTTCATCTGCGCTACCGTTCCGTACCTGCTGGCATCGTATTCCACGATGCCGACGCTGAACTGCAGCACATAAGGCAACCGGAGTTCACTGGCCCGCGCCTTCAGCGCCAGGCGTAATCTGGCGATGATTTCAGTCGCCACACCGTTGCCCGCATCGATCAACAGCGCCGCAAACTCATCTCCGCCAAGGCGGCCAACAGGGTCGCTGTCGCGCACCGCTTCCATTAAAACATCGGCAAAGATGGCCAGGGCGCGATCGCCTTCCGCGTGCCCGAACCTGTCGTTAATGGCTTTGAAGTGGTTGAGGTCGAAGAACACCATGGATGCCGGCTTGCCGATGCGCCGGCACAAGTTCAGCGCCTGCTTGGCGACATGGTCGAAGCCGCGCCGGTTGGGGACGCCCGTCAGTTCATCCATCGTCGCCAGGTTGAAGGACACCATCTCGCGCACGACGATATCGGCAAGATCCCTGAGACTTTTTCGGTCTTCCTTGCTGAACATTCTAGGCTGGCGGTCCATCAGGCATAAGGTGCCGAGCTTGTGCCCCGACGGCATGGTCAACGGGCAGCCAGCATAAAACCGGGTATGGGGAGAACGCAGCACGAGCGGATTATCGTGGAAACGCGGATCTTCCAGCGCATCGGGGACGACCAGCACATCGTCCTGCAGGATGGCGTGGCCGCAAAATGAAATATCACGCCTGGTCTCCTTCATATCCACCCCATTGACCGATTTAAACCACTGACGCTCGCCATCGACCAGGCTGACCAAGGCTATTTGCACATCGAACAGGCGGCGCGCAATGCACGTTATACGGTCGAATCGCGCCTCCGGAGCGGTATCCAGCATCTGCAGGGCATGGAGCGTCTTCAAGCGCTGACGTTCGTTATGAGGGATTTCCGGGATTTGCATGATTTTCTCTTTAAATGGGTATTTGCCTGGACAAGGCGTAAATTTAAAAGAAATCACATATTTTGGATAATTGAATAAATCTTTGGCGCCTATTATTGATTACTATGGTTTATTAAGAATATCCGATGTGGCGGAATACGGTCCTGTTTTGGCAGATTCCGATCCATTGAAAATGTTTTTATTTTTCCGGCTTTATGAAATTATGAGTGCGTGCCGATATATAGGTGATGTTTATAGAAATTGAATGCACTATATATTGGATATAAATATCGGCGCGACTTAATATTTTCCATAAGCGCAAGCCATCCGGCGGCGCCAGTCCATACTATCCAGGAGTAATATAATGAGCAATAAACTGACGACCGCGTTTGGCGCCCCTGTCGCCGATGACAACAATATTATGACCGCCGGTCCGCGCGGCCCGGCCTTGCTGCAGGACGTGTGGTTCCTGGAGAAACTGGCGCATTTTGACCGCGAAGTGATTCCCGAGCGGCGCATGCATGCCAAAGGCGCGGGTGCGTTCGGCACCTTCACGGTAACCCATGACATCAGCCGTTTCACCAAAGCGAAAATCTTTTCGGAAGTCGGCAAGAAGACCGAGATGTTTGCCCGCTTTTCCACCGTTGCCGGCGAGCGCGGCGCGGCGGACGCCGAGCGCGATATCCGCGGCTTCGCGCTGAAGTTTTATACCGAGCAAGGCAACTGGGATCTGGTGGGTAATAACACACCGGTGTTCTTCATCAAGGATCCGCTGAAGTTTCCGGACTTGAATCACGCCATCAAGCGCGATCCACGCACCGGCATGCGCAGCGCCGATAACAACTGGGATTACTGGACGCTGCTGCCCGAAGCCATGCACCAGATCACCATCGTCATGAGCGAGCGGGGCATCCCCCGCGACTGGCGCCACATGCACGGCTTCGGCAGCCACACCTACAGCTTTATTAATGCGGATAACGAACGCTTCTGGGTGAAATTCCACTTCCGCACGCAGCAAGGCATTCAGAACCTCAGCGATGCGGAAGCGACCGCCCGCATCGGCGTCGATCGCGAGAGCCATCAGCGCGACCTGTTCGAGGCGATTGAACGCGCAGACTATCCGCGCTGGACCTTGTTCGTGCAGGTGATGACCGAAGCGGAGGCGGATGCCTACCCGATCAATCCTTTCGACCTGACCAAGGTGTGGCCGAAAAAAGACCATCCGCTGATTGAGGTGGGCGTCGTCGAGTTGAATCGCAATCCTGAAAACTTCTTCCAGGACGTCGAGCAGGCCGCGTTTGCACCTTCCAACATCGTGCCGGGGATCGGCTTCTCGCCCGACAAAATGCTGCAAGGACGACTGTTCTCCTACGGCGATACGCAGCGCTACCGCCTGGGCGTGAACCACGCGCAAATTCCGGTCAACGCGGCGAAGTGCCCGGTGCACAGCTACCATCGCGACGGCGCCATGCGCGTCGATGGCAACGGCGGCCGCAGCACCCACTACGAACCGAACAGCCGCGGCGCATTGCAGGCGCAGCCGGACTTTTCGGAACCGCCGCTGAAGAACGAGGGCGCCGTGGCGCGCTGGAACCACCGCGAGGACGACGACTACTATTCGCAGCCGCGCGCGCTGTTCCGTTCGATGAACCCGGCGCAGCAGCAGATCCTGTTTGACAACACGGCCCGCGCCATCAGCGGCGCTTCGCAGCCTGTCATCGAGCGCCACATCGCCAATTGCACGAAGGTGGATGCCGCCTACGGCGACGGCGTGGCCAATGCCGTCGCTGTGCTGCAGCTCAAGGCGGAATGATGGACGCCTGCCCGCAAGCACGTCTTTGCGGGCAGGTTTTTGTAGACAGAAAGCCTATGCCATGAACCTGAGCGGAATTAATTTGCGGGACTTCGAGTATGCGATCGCGGTGGCGGAGCTGGGCAGCTTCGTCAAGGCGGCCGAGCGGTGCCATGTCACCCAGCCCTCGCTGTCGATCCAGATCGGCAAGCTGGAGGAGCGCCTGAAAACCGTGTTGTTTGAGCGCACGACCCGGCGCAACATCATCACGCCTCACGGCCGCGAACTCATCGGGCAGATGCGCAAGATTCTGCACGAAACCACTTCGCTGATGGCGATGGCGCAGACCTCCGACCAGGCCTTCGGCGGCGCCTTGCGCCTCTCTGCGATCGCCACTTTGGGGCCATATTATTTCCCGCATATATTGCAGCCGCTGCGGAAAAACTATCCTGGGCTGACGCTGATCCTGGGCGAGGGGCGCACCGGCGATCTGATCGCGTCGCTGAACCATGGCGAGCTGGACGCGGTGCTGATTGCTTCTTCTGTGGCCGATAGCGCGGTAAGCGTGTTGCCGCTGTTTCAGGAGCCATTCTTCATGGCTTGCCCTGACCAGCACTGCGGCAATGAGCGGTTGCGCTCTAGCTGGGAGGGTATCGCCGCCGCTGACCGCTTGTTGCTTGAGGAAGGGCACTGCCTGCGCGAGCAAGCCATCGCCGCTTGCGCCGATGTGGGGGCGTCAAACCGTCACGCAACAAGTCTGGAAACGCTGAAATACATGGTGGCCGCCGGGGAGGGATGCACCCTGATACCGGCGCTGGCAGTCTCCGACGTTGCCGGCGTCGAATACCTGCCATTGACCGGGGCCAGGTATGTGCGAACCGTTTCCCTGATCTGGCGCCTGAGCGACCCCAGGTCTGCCGATTTCGCGGACCTGGGCAAGCTGTTGCAGGCACTTCACCCGTCAGCCGCGCGGTGGTCGTGAATTGAACTTGCGGATCAGCCAGACCACGCGCACTAATCCATAGGCCAGCGCAAACACCATGATCGAGATTGCAGCTTTGCTGGCGTAGGCCAAGGGCAGCAGCAACCAGGCCAGGGCGAAACCCAGGCCGCCCAATACCAGCGCCCAGGCGCCGGCGCGGCGTATCGCGAGCGAGCATGCGGAGCCGGTCTGCTTCGGAATGACGTTGGCAAGCAACATGACAAACGTGCCGGAGAACAGGCCGATGCTGCGCAACCGGAATGCCTCGTCGACCCATCCCAGGCGTCCGATCATTCCGACGCCCAATAGCAGGCAGGCAAACACGATGCCCAGCGTCACATCGCGTCGTGCCGCGCTGCTGGCGGGATTGCGTTCTGCGCCAGCGCCAACGAATCGACGCATGGTCCAGGCAAAACAGATCAATCCGATCGCCATCAGATATTGCAGCGGATGTTCGCGATTGACCACGTATAAATATAAGCTGGCGCAGATGACGCCGACGGACAGTGTGCCGGCAACTGCAAACAAGGGTTGTGTCTCAGGCGTCGTTTTCATCGCTTTCCCTTTTCGGTGGAAAATACTGGTCCCGCACGTTGCGCGCCCTTCGGCGCCTTGGCCTGAATGCCCAACAATTCGGCGAATCCCGCCAGGGCTTCTTCCAGCACCGAGAGCTTCAGGCAATACACCACGGACTTGCCGTTTTTCGACGATTCGATCAGATCGGCTTCGCGGAGCACGGTAAAGTGCGCTGACATCGTCGGCTTTGAAACGTCAAAATGCTCCGCCAACTCTCCCGCCGTGAGAGGGCCATCTTTCAGCAGCGCCAAAACCTGGCGGCGGGTCGGATCGGCAAGCGCCTTGAATACTTTGTTCATGATTTTAAGATTAGCTAAACATCTAAATGATGTCAAGATCTATTCAGGCCCGAGACTTTGCCCGGGAAGCGGGATGCTTATTGGCGCGGCTGGCCGTTGGAAGCGCGCAAGCCGGCGTCCACCGGCAGGTTGACGCCGGTGATGAGGCGTGCGTCGTCGCTCGCAAGGAATGCCATGGCTGCTGCGATACCGTCCGGATCTTCGGGCGTCCCGAGCGGCATGCGCTCCTTGAACTTGGCGACCAGTTCAGCATCCTTCAGCATGTCCGTGGTCATGCCGGTGTTGGTGAGGCTCGGATTCACCGCATTGACCCGCACGCCATCCTTGGCCGCATCCAGCGCCATGGCGCGCACCATGTTGCTGACCGCGCCCTTGGACGTGTTATAGGCGAACATCTCCCAGTCGCCGCCAAGTCCGGAAACGGAGGAGGTCATCACGATCGCGCCGCGTGTTTTCACCAGTTCGGGCATCGCGGCCTTGGCCATGTTGAAGTAGCCAGTGACGTTGACTGCCATGACGCGTTCGAAGTCTTCTTCGCTCGTCTTCATGATGTCGCCCTCGCTTGCGATGCCAGCGTTGTTAATCAGGATGTTCAGTCCGCCAAAGCGGCCGACAGCCGCCTTGACGGCGGTGGTTGCGGTTTCCTTGTCCGCAGTATCGCCGACCTGCACGAGAACGCGGTCCTGCGGAAATTTTGCCGCAACTTCCCGGAGGCTGGCTTCATCGATATCGAGCATGACGACGCGCGCGCCTTCATCGAGAAAGCGGCGGGCGGCGGCCAGCCCCATGCCGGAAGCTGCACCTGTGATCAGTACGGTCTTGTCTTCGAAACGGTTCATGTTTTTCCTCAACTAAGAATGTGAAAACGACGTTATCACAGCAGGGAAGGGCGCAGCTTTTCGGTACTGGCAGGCAATCATAAAGCGCGCACAGCTGACGTAAAACTTGACGGAAGGCATCAGTGCCGTGCTGATTACCTCACCGGCAGGGCATATCCTGGTTGATGCCGGCGCGCCTGAAGTCGAGGAGCAAATTGCGGCGCATGTGCGCAAGCTTGGCTTCCGGGTCGAAGATATTCGCTACATCCTGAATAGCCACGCGCACCAGGACCACGCCGGCGCTATCGCAGCCATGCAGAAGTTGAGCGGCGCGACGGTGCTGGCCAGTCCTGCGTCTGTCCAGGTGCTGCAAAGCGGCCAGCCAGACCCGGCCGATCCGCAATTTCCGAACCTGACTCCCATGTCGCCGGTGACGCACATCCGCGCTGTGGGCGACGGCGAGACCATTCGCCTTGGGCCGCTGGCGGTGACCGCGCACTTCACGCCTGGGCACACCAAGGGCGGCACCAGCTGGACCTGGCAGGAGAAAGAAGGCGATCGCGTCGTGAACGTGGTGTTTGCCGACAGCCTGATTGCGCTGGCTGCGGAAGGCCGGCGTTTCAGCGGCAACCCGTTGTATCCGCAGGCGCAGGCCGATGTCGAACGCTCGATGGCTGCCGTTGAGGCGCTGCCGTGCGATGTGCTGGTCTCGGCGCATCCGGAAGCGGGCGGTTTGTGGGAGCGCAAGGCCCGGCAGGCGGCGCTTGGGAATGCGGCATTCATCGATGCCGGCGCCTGCCGCAGCTATGTGGCCAAGGCGCGCACCTTCCTGGCGCAGACGCTGGCCGCCGAGTCTAAACCGACGCAAGGGAACTGACGCGGACCAACGTGATTTTCGCGTGCGCGCTACAATCAGCATTCAGCGCGCCGTGTCGCGCTTTACTTGAGAGGATTGCGATGAATCACAAGCGTCTTGGAAAGTCCGGCTTGCGCGTGCCGGAACTCAGCTTCGGCACCGCCACCTTCGGCGGTGGTAACGACTTCTTCAAAGCCTGGGGCAGCACCGACAGCGGCGCCGCTTCGCGCCTGATCGACGTGTGCCTTGAACACGGCGTGTCGATGTTCGACACCGCCGACGTCTATTCCGACGGCCTGGCCGAACAAATCCTCGGCGAAGCCATCAAGGGCAAGCGCAATCGCCTGCTGATCTCGACCAAGGTCACGTTCCCCACCGGCGACGGCGCCAATGACTACGGCTCCTCGCGCCATCACATCATCGACGCGGTCGACAAATCGCTGCAGCGCCTGCAAGTCGACCATATCGACCTGTTGCAGCTGCACGGCCAGGACTACAACACGCCAGTGGAAGAAACCTTGTCCACACTGGACCAGCTGGTCCGCGACGGCAAGGTGCGCTATATCGGCGCCTCCAACTTCTCCGGCTGGCACCTGATGAAATCCCTGGCGACCTCGGACCGCTACGGCTACCCGCGCCACGTGGCGCACCAGATCTACTACTCGCTGCTGAACCGCGACTATGAATGGGAACTGGCGCCGCTGGCGGACGACCAGGGCGTCGGCGCGGTGATCTGGAGTCCGCTCGGCTGGGGCAAGCTGACCGGAAAAATCCGTCGCGGCCAGCCGGCCAAGCCGGGCACGCGCGCGCACGACATCGCCGGCACCGGTCCGCACTTCGAGGAGGAGCGCCTGTTCCGCATCATCGACGCGCTGGACGTGGTGGCCGAGCAGACCGGCAAATCGATCCCGCAGATTGCGCTGAACTGGCTGCTGGGTAAGCGGACTGTCGCCAACGTCATCATCGGTGCGCGCGACGAGAAGCAGCTGATCGAAAACATCGGCGCCACCGGCTGGTCGCTGACGGCCGAGCAGAACGCGCTGCTGGAAGCGGCCAGCGATGTGCCGCCGGCTTACCCGGTATGGCACCAGCGCAGCTTCACCATGCTCAACGAGCGAGGCGCATAAATTGAAGACTCTTCGCGTTGCTGGCACGGCGCTGGCGGTGGCCTGCGGCATGGCCGCGCAGGCTTCCGCCGCACCCACATTTACCTTCGAGTCCGTCCCGGCGCTGGACGATATGACGGCGCTCATCCAGTCGAAATTTCAGCTTGGCGCATCGCGTGCGGACTTGCGCCGTACATTTGTCGAAGAAGGCCGCGCCACGCTGAAGGTCAGGCCCGGCGATCCAGGCATTGAAAAGTACATCTACGATATCGACCTTTGCCATTACTACGTGTGGCGCTGGAATATATCGGCCGATTACGACGCCGGCGGCCAATTGCGCCAGGCATATGTGAACGGGAATATCGTCTACCCGGCCGGGACGCCCAAGAAGGTCGTTTCAACTGTGGCGGAAGAGGGCAGGAAAGCCGCCATCTACCGGGTGCAGCGTCCGCGACCGGAAGCCTACAAGGGCGAAAAGTCGCTGGGGTTTATGCTTCTCGACCGCGACAGCGACTTGAAAACCATCGACGACCAGATGCTGATCGGCGCCGGGCCGAGCCGCCCGGACCCCATGAATATGGGGAGGATGGTCGCTTATTCGGAGGTCGACCCATGGCGCTCCATTTTCGATCTCGATGACGCCGATCGCATTGCGCCTTACCCGGGCAACTGCGCGGATGTCGACAAGTTCATGGACGCGCAGAAGCAGGCGCTGAAGCGCTGAGGCCCGTGGCGCCTAGAAGTTCTTGATCAGCGTGGCCCGCAGCGAGCGCGATTCAATCGGGTGGAAGTGGATGTCGGACACCGGCTCCGCTTCGCCCTTCAGCTGCGATGCGTAGTAATAATCGATGGCCGAATCACGGCGGTTGGTGATGTTGAAGGCTTCCAGTTCCAGCCGCAGATCCTTGCGGATCTTCCAGCCCAGGCGGCCGTTCAGCGTCATGCTGGAATTGGAGCGCACGCTGTTGTCCTCGATCAGCGGACGCGGTCCGAAGTAGCGCAGCTTCAGCGATCCCGAAAACGGGCCGCCGTCATCCACCGTTACCGCCAGCTGGCCGGTGCCTTCAATCGCGCCGGGAATGTAGCTGCCTTCTTCCAGGTCGCCGCGCGAACGCGCGCGCGCATACGCCAGGTCCAGGTCCACTGACAGCCATTTCAGCGGCTTGTAGTAGTTGGAGAACTCCACGCCGTAGCGGCGGCTGGGCGGTCCGGCCTCGGTGGTGCCGGCGTCGCCGGCGTAGGTCAGCTCCGAATCGAAATCAAGCCGGTACACCGACAGCGAGGTTTGCAGGCCGGGCAGCCACGCCGTGCGCGCACCGAACTCGATGCCGCGCGAACGCACCAGCGGCTGCACCTTGTCTGCCGCCAGTCCGGTTTTCGGATCGACGGTGATGGTCGAACCGCGCGCATCGTTGCTATGGAACCCGCTGCCGAAGTTGGCGTACACCTCGGCGCTTTGCCACGGGCCATAGATAACGCTCAGGCTCGGGCTGACCAGGTGGTCGTTGGCCTTGCCCGAGTTGGCGGCAAGGTCGCTCCGCACGTCGAAGCGGTAGCTGTCCACGCGCGCGCCGGCCACGGTGCGCAAGGCCTCGTTCCAGCGCGTGTTGTTTTCCACGTACAGGCCGGCGCTGGATTCAACGATGTGATCCTGGCGCGTGACCGACAGCGTGCGGCGCGCCTGCGTGCTGTACAAGCCATTGAAGATATTGTCGTTCTGGAGCTGCACGCCGATGGTGGTTTCGGTGTTGCCGGTGTCGGTGTGCTGGTGCCAGCTGTGCGACGCATTCACACCGCTGGTGACGCGCTTGTCCGGCTGCGCGAACTGGTCGCCGTGCACCGGGTCGTCCATGAAGTAGGTGAAGTTGGACCACAGGTCCAGCTGATTCGCGATGATGTAGGCGTTGACCTTGCTGGCGCTGTCGTCGTTGGTGCGGCGCCAGGCGCCGGACAGGCTGTAACGGTGGGCCTTGCCGCCGTCGGTATCGTCGATGGCGTCGTTGCGGCCGATCTGGCCAGCCTGCACGGCGCGCAGCGGAATCTGGTCGGTCGAGTTCCAGTCGGCCTTGTAGGCCATCAGGCTGACGTTGAATCCGTTGTTGGCGTAGCCTTCGCTGTAGCGCAGCACCGCGTTCAGCTTCTTGTATTCGTCGGGATTGGTGAACGGGCCGTCGTTGTGCAGCGCCTCGATGGCGTACAGCAGGCTGCCGCGCTGCGTCTCCACCGAATCGGCGACCAGCGCGCGGCCGTAGCCGTTCTGGCCCGCGGAGAGGCTGGCCACGCCCTGCAGCAGGCGGTTGGCATACACCACGGACGCGGTGCCGGCCGAGGCGAAGTCGCCTTCCTCGGCGGAATAGGGGCCTTTCTTGTAATCGAGGCGTACCGCCAGTTCCGGGATCAGGAAATTCAGGTCGGTCCAGCCCTGGCCATGTGCGTGGCTGCGCTGGTTGACCGGCATGCCGTCGACGGTGGTGCGCAGGTCGGTGCCGTGATCGAGGTTGAAACCGCGCAGGTAGAATTGATTGGCCTTGCCTTCACCGCTATGCTGGCTGACCACCAGTCCCGGCACCGCCTCCAGCATCTCGCCGGGACGGTAGACGGTGCGTGCCGCCAGTTCATCCTGCGTCACGCTGCCGGCGCTGGCCGCATCGGCCACGCCCAGCTGATTGGTGCGCGAGCCATCCACCAAAACCCGTTGCAGGATCTGGTCGTCGGCCTGGGCGGAACCCAATGCCAGCAACAGTGCGTACTTAAGGGGCGATTTGATCGATGCTGTCTTGATCGAAGAAGAGCGTTTTAACGGTGCCATCGGTTTCCACATTCACGGTGTTTCTTTGCGACGGCAGGAAGTCTACCAGCAAAGCATTGTGGATGCGGCTACCTTTTTTGAGTTTTACGCCTTTGATCTCCTGGAACACGAGCACCGAGTCGGCATCGACCTTGGCGCCGACCCATTGCAGCGGCAGGCGCTTGTCGTCCGCGTCGGAGAGGGTGAACTGTTTTTCCACATAGCGGCGCAGCGGCGGTTCGCTGTCCGGGCGGCCCAGATCGAACTGTTGGCCGTACAGATTGGCCAGCAAGGCAGCGAGATCGTGACCCGTATAGGTGTGCACGATCTCGGTGTTGCCGGTGCTTTGGTTGTAGCTGATGTCCGCTATGCCCATGTGGAAGTTATGGGCATGGGACACCGTGCCGGCCAGGGCCAGCACGGTCGCTGCAATCAGATGCAGGCGTCGGAAGATCATTACTTCTTGTCGTCCTTGCCTTTGAGCGGCGTATTAAAGTCGCGCATCAGATTGTTTTTGTCACGCTCGGTCTTGAACAGTTCCAGGCGCGATTGCGATACCTTGCGCGGCCAGGAGTTGTTCGAGGTGTCGATGTCGGCGGTTTCCCAGTAAGGATCCTGGGTGATGCCCACGATGGTCTCGTCGGCGACGATCAGCTTGGTGATCTTCTTCGGCGAGTAGCGCCATACTTCGGCCGGAATGCGCTCGATGTACTTCTTGCCGCTCTTCAGTTCAATCTCCAGGATCAGCGGCATCACCATGCCGCCCAGGTTGGAGAAGTCCACCAGGTACAGGTGCTTGCCCTGATCCAGCAGTTTTTTCTCCCACGGTTCCAGCTTGTCGATCGCTTCGTTGTAGCTGTTGCGGTCCTTGTTGGTGACGGTGAACTCGTCGTGATCGTTGTAGAAGTCCTTCAGCTCCGGATGCTCGGCCAGACGCTTAGGCAATGCCTTGTTGCGTTGTTCCGACACGGAGATCGGCTGCGCGTCCTTCTGCGCTTTTTTCCAGGCCTTTTCGGTTTCCGGATTCTTCGTGCTCACGCCGTATTCCGTGATGCCGTCGATGCTGATGTCCACCGGATCGGTGGTGTAGAACCAGCCGCGCCAGAACCAGTCGAGGTCCGTGCCCGAAGCGTCTTCCATGGTGCGGAAGAAGTCGGCCGGCGTAGGACGCTTGAACTTCCAGCGTTGTGCGTACTCGCGGAAGGCGTAGTCGAACAGGTCGCGGCCCAGGATGGTCTCGCGCAGAATGTTCAGACCGGTGGCCGGTTTGGCGTAGGCGTTGTTACCCAGCGCAGCGATCGACTCCGAGTTGGTCATGATCGGCACCTGGTTGCGGCTCTTCATGTAGTCGACGATGTTGCGCGGCTCGCCGCGGCGCGACGGATAGCCGTCTTCCCATTCCTGCTCGGCCAGATACTGCACGAAGGTGTTCAGGCCTTCATCCATCCAGGTCCACTGGCGCTCGTCCGAGTTGACGATCATCGGGAAGTAGTTGTGGCCCACTTCGTGGATCACCACGCCGATCAGGCCATACTTGGTCTGCTGCGACCAGGTGACCTGGCCGGTCTTCTTGTCCTTGGTCGGACGCGGACCGTTGAACGAGATCATCGGGTATTCCATGCCGCCCACCGGACCATTGACCGAAATCGCGGTCGGATACGGATAGTCGAAGCTGAACTTGTTGTACTTGTCGATGGTGTGGATGATGGCCTGGGTGCTGTACTTGCCCCACAGCGGATTGCCTTCCTTCGGATAGTAGGACATCGCCAGGACGTTGGTGGAATCCTTCTTGAAGCCTTGCGCATCCCAGATGAACTTGCGGCTCGACGCCCAGGCGAAGTCGCGCACGTTGCTGGCCTTGAAGTGCCAGGTTTTGGATGCGGTGCTGTGCGACTTCTCGGCGGCGGTGGCTTCTTCCTGGGTGACGATGACCACCGGTGCGGTGGCGGTGCGGGCCTTGGCCAGGCGGTCGCGCTGGGTGGCGGTCAGCACATCGTTAGGATTCTGCAGTTCGCCGGTGGAGGCCACCACGTGGTCCGCGGGGACGGTCAGTTGCACGTCGTAGTCGCCGAATTCCAGCGTGAACTCGCCGGTGCCCAGGAACTGTTTGTGCTGCCAGCCGTAGACGTCGTAGTAGGCCGCCATGCGCGGGAACCACTGGGCGATCTCGAACAGGTCGTTCTTGTCTTCGTCAAAGTGCTCGTAGCCGGAACGGCCGCCCAGCACTTGCTGTTCGTTGATGTTGTAGGACCAGTCGATGTTGAACACGAACTGCTCGCCGGACTTCAAAGGCTTCGGCAGGTCGATGCGCATCATGGTGCGGTTGACTACATACTTCAGCGGCTGGCCGCCGGCCGCCACGGTTTTGATCTTGAAGCCGCCGTCGAATTCACGGCCGGCCAGGATGCCGCGCATGCCTTCGAACTTGTAGCCGTCGTCCGGACCCGCAGGCTTGGCCCACGCTTCGCGCGATGGCTGGGTGAGCATCATGCGCGAGTCGGAGTCTTTTTTGTAGATGTTCTGGTCCAGCTGCACCCACAGGTAATTCAGCGTGTCCGGCGAATTATTGTGATAGGTGATCTGTTCGCTGCCGGTGAGGGCGCGCTTGGCTTCGTCCAGCGAGGCGCTGATGGTGTAATCAGCGCGTTGCTGCCAGTAGGCGTGGCCTGGTGCGCCGGATGCGGTGCGGTAGGCCGTAGGAGTCGGCAGGATTTCTTCGAGTTGACGGAATTTGTCGTCGAAAGGTTCCGCCGCGTAGGCGGAAACTGTCAGGCATAACGCCATGAAGCCAAGTTTCTTGTGCATTGGGTATGTTTCCTCAAGATAAGAGGATAAATTGTATAGCAGGTTTTCAATCAATTACCCGCTGATACAATAAAATACAAAGTTGTCTTTAAGGCCTTGCCTGCGACTCCTGGAACTGGTAATGCGCGTCGTCGGTGGCGGTGACGGCCCGGGACGGCACGCCCAGTTCCATCAGGCGGGAACCCGCGCCGGCACTGGCTTGCGGCCACTCCGGCAGGCCGCCGCCATTGGGGTTGCCGGTCTTGATGAAGTTGGCGAAGTAGTCCTGCATCTGTGCGGACAGCGCATAGTCGTCCGCAGTCCATGCATAGACTTTATTCCCCGGCAGGTTGCCCAGCGCGTATTCAATCTCCACCGAGTGGCCGGCGCCTTCCTGGCCCGGGCGTGGGCGGGTGTAGTAATAACGATACGTCGGCTTGCCGCTGGTGCGCGCGTGGCTGTTGATCCACTTCCAGGTGCCGTAGGCGATGAAGCGGTCGCTGGCCAGTTCCGTGGCCGCCTGTTTGATGTCGCCGCCGTAGGCTTGTTGCGCGGCCGCCGCCTGGTCGCCGTACAGTTTTTGCAGCGCGGCGGCGAAGTTTTCGGCGGTCGGTTCGGTCTCGCCGAGGATTTGCTTGTAGTGGCCTTCGTAGGAATTCCAGCCCGCCAGCAGCGGCACCTTGGCCTGTTCGCCGGCCGCGTACATGGCGACCGGCGCGCGCGGAATGACGTAGCCGTCCTGCACCGCCGAGAACCATCTGCCAGGCTTGCTGGTCTCATCCAGCAGCTGCTGGGCGGGCAGGGCGCGCAGTTCGACCAGCGTCGGCGCGCCGATGGCCAGGGCGAATTCCGCGCCGCCTTGCTGTCCGGCGGCCAGCGGTGCGGGCGCCTTGAGCCCAAGCAGCGAGCCGCTTTCGCCGATGGCGCCGGCGAACAGGCCCCTGGACTGCGGATTGATCATCTGCGCGCTGACCGAGAACGAACCGGCCGACTCGCCGGCGATGGTCACACGCGACGGATCGCCGCCGAAGGCCGCGATATTCTTCTTCACCCAGGCCAGCGCCGCCGCCTGGTCCATCAGGCCGTAGTTGCCGGAGGCGTGGTGCTTCGATTCCTTGGTCAGTTCCGGATGCGCCAGGAAACCGAACACGTTCAGGCGATAGTTGACGGTGAGCGTGACGATGCCCTTGGCCGCCATGCTCTCGCCGTCGTAGCGCGGCTCGGAGCCGTCGCCGGCCGCAAAGCCGCCGCCGTAGAAGTACACCAGCACCGGCAGCTTTTCCTTTTTGGACTTGGCCGGCGTCCAGACATTGAGGAACAGGCAGTCTTCGCTGACGCCGTCAGAGCGGAACACCATGTCGCTGAACAGCGGCAGTTGCATGCAGCGCGCGCCGAAATGATCGGCCTTGCGCACGCCTTTCCATTTTGCCGCCGGCTTGGGTTCCGCCCAGCGCAGCTTGCCGACCGGCGCCGCCGCATACGGAATGCCCTTGTACGAGGTGACGCCCGACGCTTCGGTCACGCCTTCCGCCACGCCGGTGGCGGTGGCGGCGCGTGGCGCCGCTTGAGCGGAGAGGGCAAACAGGCTGGAAGACAGGAGCAGCAGACCGGCTTTTTTCATGGCGTAGGCGATATCGGTTAAACGGGGAGATTAACTATATCGCAAAACGCCATGCGCCAGCGTGACTGCTTATGCTGCGCCGCCGCGAACCTGGCTATTTCGCCTTGCCGGCGATCTTGGCCGATGGCCGCAGGCGCGGCGCGGCGTCGGACTGGCGGCGGATCAGCGTGTGCCTGGTCACCACGTGGCGCGGTTCTTCCGGCGTGCCATTGCGTTCGGCGCGGATCAGGCGCACCAATGACTGCACGGCTTCCTCCGCCATGTCGGTAATCGGCTGGCGCACGGTGGTCAGCTCGGGCCAGATGGTGGTGGCCAGCGCGGTATCGTCGAAGCCGGCGACGGTGAGGTCGCCAGGTACGTCCAGTCCGAGGCGGTGGGCGATCGCCACCACGGCGGCGGCCATGTCGTCATTGCTGGCGAAGATGGCGGTCGGGCGCTGGGCGAGGCCCAGCAGCGACTCCGCCGCATCCAGGCCGGAACGGTAGGTGAACTGGCCCTGCACGATCAGCTCCGGCGCGCTTTGCACGTGCTTCTCCGCGATGGCGGCCTTGAAGCCGGCCAGGCGGCGCGCGCTGGCGCTCTGGTTCGGATGGCCGATGACGAAGCCGATGCGCTGGTGACCCAGCGCGATCAGGTGGCAGGTCATCGCATACGCGGCTTCGTAGTCGTCGATACTGACGCCGCCCACGCGCGCGTCGGGCTGGCCGCAGGCCACGGTGATGGCCGGCGTGCCGGAAGCGGCGATCAGGTCGATCAGGTTGCGCGTGTCGCACAGCGGCGGCGGCAGGATGATGCCATCGACGCCGTTGGCGATCAGGCGGCGCGCCTGCTCCACGCCATGTTCATCGGCCTCGCATTTTTCCACCACCAGCTGCACGTTGTTCGGGCTGGCCTGGTTCAGCAGGCCGACCAGGAATTCGCTCAGGTAGCCGGCGGAAGGATTCGAGTACAGGAAGCCGACGCGGATCGGGCGCGATCCGGCCAGGCGGCGCGCCGCCTGGTTGGGGACGTAGTTAAGGGCAGCGACAGCCGCATCGACGCGGTTGCGGGTTTTTTCGCGGACGTTGGTGTCGCCGTTCATCACGCGCGACACCGTCATCGGGGACACGCCTGCCAGTTCGGCCACGTCGGCCATGGTCGGCGCTTGCGAGCGGCTCTGCACGGCCGGTACCGGCGCCGGTTTCACCTTAGTTTTTGTCATCTGTCCTCAAATAAAATAAAGCTATGTTCAGTCCCGGACTTTACCACAAGCGGGCAGGTTTTCCTCCCTAGCCACGCCCCGGCGCATAGGGATAACTTAGCGATTTGTAGTAATCCAGCGGATGCGCCGGCGCCGTGACGCCGGGCGGCAGCGCCAGGCCGGACACCGACTGGAAGTAGGCGATGCAGGCATCACGCCACAGAACGGCGTTGTTGACCTGGCGGTTCAGGCGCTGCGCTTCCTCAGCGTAGCGGCGCGCGTCAATCAGCGGTTTCAGCGCCACCCAGCGCGCCTGCAGCGAACGGGCGTCGGCCACGCCCTTGTCGTATCGGGCCAACAGTTCGGCCCACAGCGTGCGGCCGGACGGCATGGCGTAATCCCATGGCAGGTGGTGGAACCACAGCAGGAACTGTTCCGGCGTGGTTTTCGGATCGGCGTACTGGCGCGCGATCTCCGGCGCATACTGTTCCAGCGCGTTGCTGCCCTTGGCGGTGCGGTCGAAGCCGATGCCGTCGCGGCTGGCGCGGTGGTAGTAGACGGGATTCCAGTCCGGACGCTCAAGATTATCCACCCACGGCGCGGGACCGAAGTGGTGGCCGGTGCCCATGATGTGGTGCAGGCCCAGTGGCGTCATGTAGTTCACCACCGTTTCGCGCGACATCATCATCATGTCGACCACCGGCGCTTCGGCGCGCTTGCCGAAGGTGAGGGCGGCCCATTCGGCGGCGACGTCGCGCGCCTTGGCCTGCGGATTCCACGCCATGCGGCCGAAGGCGTACCAGTTGGCCTGGTCGAAATGCGAACCGGCCCAGTTACGGTCGCTGCCGATATTCGCCACGCCGGCCATGCCGCTCAGCGTTTGCGCGACCGCGCCGGTAGAGGTTTTGGTGTCGGTTTCCAGCGTCTCTTCAAACAGCGTGCCCAGATAAGCCATGTCGGTCGAGTAGCCCAGGTACTCCTTGGTGATCTGGAATTCCATCATCAGCGGCGTTTTCGGCATCGCGCCGAACAGCGGGTGGAACGGCTCGCGCGGCTGGAAGTCGATGGCGCCGTTCTTCACCTGTACCAGCACGTTGGCGGCGAAGCTGCCGTCCAGCGGCTTGAACTCGTCGTAGGCCTGCTTGGCGCGATCGTCGGCCAGGTGTGCGCCTTTCGGCGCGTAGACAAAGGCGCGCCACATGACGATGCCCTTGTGCGGCGCCACGGCGGCGGCCAGCATGTTGGCGCCGTCGGCGTGGCTGCGGTGATAGTCCTGCGGGCCTGGCTGGCCTTCGGAATTGGCCTTGACCAGGAAGCCGCCGAAGTCGGGAATGGCCTTGTAGATTTCATCGGCCTTGCGCGCCCACCATGCGCGCACTTCCGGCGACAGCGGATCGGCGGTGCTGGTTTCCTTCAGCTCCAGCGGGGTCGAGAAGCGCGCCGACAGATAGACCTTGATGCCGTAAGGGCGCAGGATGTCCGCCACGGCGGCGGCCTTGGCGATGAAGGGCGCCGTCAGCACTTCCGGCTTGGAATTGACGTTGTTGAGCACCGTGCCATTGATGCCCAGCGACGCGTTGGCGCGGGCGTAGTCGGTGTAGCGCTGGTCCTTGATGTCCGGCAGCGCCCACCAGTCCCAGATCGACTGGCCGGAGTAGCCGCGTTCCACCGTGCGGTCGAGGTTATCCCAGTGGTTCAGCATGCGCAGTTGCAGCGTGGGCGCGGACGATGCTTCCGGTTTGGCTCCGGTGGCGGCGTCGCGCAGCCAGGCGTAGGCGCCGTAGAGCAGGCCGATGTCGCTGTTGGCGGCGATCAGCGTGACATTGTGGCCCTGCACGCGCGTCTGGCGCAGCAGATAGCCTTCGTTGCCCAGCGCCGTCAGTTCGGTGTGTAGTGGCGATGCGGCGCCAAGTTCCGGCAGGCGTGCCGGCGTGGCGAGCAGCAGGGCGCCGTCGGCGATGCGCGACGCTGGCCCGGGTACGCGGCCCAGCATGCCGGCCAGGCCCCGGTTCAGTTCCGCCAGGGCGGCTTGCGTGGTGGGCGAGGCAACGCCGGGAATCACGATGCTGCGGGCTTGCGCCTGCACGCCGGCTTGCGCGGCACGGTCCAGTGGACGGTAGCGCAGCCACAGGTCGTAGCCGTCTTCGTCGGCCGCCGATGCCGTCGCAACGAGCGATAAAAGCAGCGCGGCCAGCGCGGCGGAAAAGGTAAATCGCATCTTGTCTCCGTTTTTATGATAGCGTAACCATTTCATTATGCCACGATGTTAGCAAACAATTCCAACGAGGAGTGAGACAAAAATGAAGATATCCCGACGCGGTGTTTTGGCAATGATGGCGGCAGGCGGTTTTCTGCCGCTGCATGCGGCAGAGATGCCGGAACCCTTGAAAGTACTGGGCAAACGCAAGGGCCTCCATGTCGGTAATGCGATTGGCGGCCGCTACTTCCGCGATTCCGGGTACAAGGCGCTGATGGCGCGCGAGTGCGACATGCTGGTGGCGGAGAACGAAGGCAAATGGAAGGCGCTGGAGCCGCGTCCAGGCGAATATCACTTCGAGCCGGCGGATGAGATGTATGCCTGGGCGAAGTCGCAGGGCATGCTGGTGCGCGGACATAACCTGATCTGGCAGGATGCCAAGTGGCTGCCGAAGTGGGTGAACGAATACGACTTCGGCGCGCAGCCGGTGCAGGCGGCGGAGGCGCTGCTGCGCAAGCATATCGTGACGGTGTGCGATCACTTTGGCGGCGCGATCCATAGCTATGATGTGGTCAATGAGGCGGTGGATCCGAAGACGGGCGCGCTGCGCACCAATGTGTTCACAGAGCGTCTGGGGGCGGTGGAGCAGATCGATCTGGCATTCCGCGTGGCGCGGGAGCATGCGCCAAAGGCGCAGCTGGTTTATAACGATTACATGCGGCCGGACGATGGCAGCAAGAAGCATCGCGAGGGCGTGTTGAAGCTGCTGCATGACCTGAAGTCGCGCGGCACGCCGGTGCAGGCGCTTGGGCTGCAGAGCCATATCGGTTCGTGGGATGACCTGGGTGGCGCGAAGCAGCAGCAGGTGTGGCGCAAGTTCCTGGATGAGGTGACGGGCATGGGGCTGGATCTGCTGGTGACCGAGTTTGATGTCAACGACCGCAAGCTGCCGGGCGATGTGGCCGTGCGCGATGCGGGCGTCGCGGTGCTGGCGAAGGATTATCTGGATGTGACGTTCAGCTACCCGCAGTGCCGGGATTTCCTGATGTGGGGGATGGCGGACAACGTCAGCTGGCTGCAGGGATGGAAGGAGGCGCCGCGTACCGATGGCCTGGCGATGCGGCCTACGCCGTTTGATGAACAGATGCGGGCCAAGCCGCTGCGCGATGCCATCGCTGCTGCTATCAACGCGATGCCGGCGCGCTCCTAGACCCGCCCGACCCCTAAGTGGTACGGCATGCGTATCGCTAAAGGTTGCGGGTTTTACTGGCGCGGACTTTCGGGCGGACCAAGGTAGCTCGGACGCAGGCCGCCTGTGTTGACCACCAGCTTTTGCACCACCAACCCCGAATCAACCACCCAGAACTTCAGGGTATGGGGGCCAGGTTTGTCAATGTTATGGTGGGAAGTCAGCACCGTCGCACCATCAGACACCGTGCGCTCCCAGGCCTTCTCGCTGCCATCCGCATGGACGTTGATGACCTGCGGCGCCTCGTCATCAAACGAAATCGCATAACGCAATCCCGCCCCCGGCTGGAACTTCTGCGTCGGCGCCAGCGTGGTCTGCACCTCCACCTTGCCCACGCTGAACAGCTGCATCGCATACTCCAGCCGCATGCGCGGCTGTACATCGGCTGGCGCATCGACCGGCAACGCCGTCATGCCCGACAGCGTGCGTCCATGATCCGGAATCAGCTGCCACGCGCGCTGATCGGCCGACACCGCATGCGTGTAATGCTCCGCTTCCATCGCCACCACGCCGCCGGTTTCGATAAAACCCTTCAGCGCCGCCGCGCCAGCCGGCTTGCGCAACGGGACTTTGACCGTCGTCTTGCCGCCCGCACCGGAGATGGTCAGCGTAGCATCTCGCACCCCATCCGGCGCCTCGGCCCAGCGCACATTCACCGCTACGCGCTGCTGGCGCGCGACTTTGCCGGACGGCTTATCCAGCGTAATCCAGGATTCGCTGGCGCTTACCGTGTAATCAAACGCCTGCTGCCCGCGATTGAAGATGTCGATGAACCGCGCCTTCTTCTCAAATACATCCAGCGCCGGCAGCGCGAGCGCATCGCCTCCCGGCCCCGGCCAGACCTGTTCGCTGCCTTCCACGGCGACGCCCATGTCAGCCGCTTTCGGCGCCTGCACCTCCGTCACCGGCGGCATGACATTGCGCGGCGGCTGGTTCCAGTAGGTGTAGCCCAGGTGGGTCTGCGACATCATGTGGTTCCACTTGCCGCCGCTGATGTCCTCGTGATACTGGCGAACCAGCTCCGCATCCTCTGCAAACAAAGCCCGCGTCCGCGCCGCCAGATCGTTGGTGGCGGCGCGGCCCTGCAGGCCATACAGCCGATTCTGACCAGCCGTGACATACAGCTCATTGACGACAGCCGACGCCTTCACCGGATACAGCACCAACTGGAAGAACGCATCGCGCTTGTTGGCCGGCAGGGCGGCGGAAATCTTCTCGGCCCGCGCCGCAATCGACTTGTACTCATCGACGATGCGCGCAGCCTCGTTGTAGTTCACCAGGCTATAGGTGGTCGGCTCCAGCTGTTCCGGCTTGCGGCGGCCGTTGTACTTGGCGTACTTGGCCACGATGTCGGCGATATCGTCGGCATGCTCCGGCCCGAATTCGCGCGTCGCCCACAGCTTCAGATACTCCGGCAAACGCTCGGCCGGCCATGCCTCGGGATTCCAGGCGTAGGTGAGGAAGAACTCAATCGGCACCTCCATCGGCTTCAGGTCGCCGACATTGACGATCCAAAGCTTGTTGGCCTGGTACTGCCACGCCAGATGCATCTGTTCCCATACCTTAGGCAGCGGCGTCACGTTGATCCACTTGTACGAACGCGGACCGCCGACATAATCGAAGTGATAGTAGATACCGGCGCCGCCCGCGCGTTTGCGTTCCTCAGCGGTCGGCAGTCGGCGGATGTTGCCCCAGTTGTCGTCGCACCACAGCAGCGTCACGTCGTCCGGCACGCGCATGCCTTTTTCGTAGTATTCCTGCACTTCCTTGTACAGCGCCCATACCTGCGGCACCTTGGTCACATCCGGATTGACTTCCCTGGCGATGATGCTGCGCTGGTCGCCGACGATGCGTTCCAGCAGCGACACGTTGGCGCCTTCCGACATCGGCTCATCGCCGTCGCCGCGCATGCCCAGCGTGATCAGCTTTTCCTGGCCTTGCGACACGCGCAGGCCCTGCGTCCAGAACTCGCGCAGCTTGTCGCCGCTGCGGTTGTAGTCCCACGGCTTGCCTTCGCCATAACGCCGCCATTCATCGTGGGCGCGCATCATCGGCTCGTGGTGCGAGGTGCCGATGACGACGCCGTATTCGTCGGCGGTCTTGCCGTTCAATTTGTCGTCATCGTAGAAGGCTTCGCCCCACATGGCCGGCCACAGGTAATTGCCGCGCATGCGCAGGATCAGCTCAAACACCTTTTCGTAGAACTGATGATTGAAACCGCCATAGCGCTGCTTGACCCAGCCGGTCAGCGCCGGCGCTTCGTCGTTCAGGAAGATGCCGCGATACTGCACCGCCGGCGCATCGCTGACCGCTGCGGCGGCCGATGCGTACACATTCGCGTGTTTCGCCGCCGGCACGTCGGCCCACCAGTTCCACGGCGAGACGCCGATCTGTTCGGACATCTCGTAGATGCCGAAGATGGTGCCGCGCTTGTCGCTGCCCGCGATCACCAGCGCGCGCTCCACGCCGGGCAACGGCTTGCGCAGCGTCTGCACCTGCCAGCCCTCCCACTTGCCCTTGATGGCCGAGACATCCAGCTTGCCGGCGGCCACCAGTCGGTCGATCAAGGCGCTCTTGCCGACGGTGCCGATGATAATGACATCGGCACCGGCCGGCTTGCCGTCCCTGGACAGTACCGGTTTGGCGGCGCTGACGCGGGCGATATCGGCCTGCAGATCGCCGGCAGCGCGCAGCACGCCGGCATAATCGGCCGCATCGACGTATAGTTTGGCGGCCTGGCCGTTGTGGGCCAGCGCCACCGCATCGGCGGGCGGTTGATCGAACCAGGCCAGTTTTTTCTGGCCCAGCGCCTGCGCGGGCAGGGCGTGGCAAAGCAGGGCCATGAGCATGGCCCCTGCGGCAAAAATACGTTGTCTCATGTCGTTATTTTTCCAGTGGTATGTAGTCGAACCATGCAAAATCCGCAGCCGGCATGGCCTGCTGCTTGCCCGCGCCTTCGGCAAACATGCCGATGAAGACGCCGGTAAAACCGCCCGCTGATTCTGATGACAGCGGTGCGGTTGGTGCGGTGCCGATCAGCTTGAGCGGCGCATCGCCGCTGCCAAAGCTGAACGCATAATGGTCGGGCCACGATTCCACCTGTAGCGTTACGGGACCGGGCGGCAATGCCGCCGAGGCCTGGAGCGACGTGACGCCGCCGGTCCGTATCAGCAGTTCGAGGCGGCGCTCCGGGGTTCCGGTCACGCGCAGTTCATAGTAGTTTTTCTCGTTCTGGCGCAGCACCAGGCCCGCCGACTGCGTCGCGGCGGCTGGCAGGAATTCCAACTGCGTGGCCGCGCGCATGCGCATGTGCTCCTGGCGGCGCGCCACGAATGCAGGCTGCGCGACGTCGTTCATGGTGATGCTGCTGCCTTTCAGGCGCAGGTAGCCGGCACGCTCGCTCAAGGACCACAGGCCATCGCCCGGACCGCGCAGCTGCGACCATTGCAGGCCCAGTTTCGGCGCGCTGAAGTCGTCGCGCACCGGTTGCGCAGGCCATGGCGAGGAGGGGGGCAGCCCGTCGGCCGACATTTCGACCGCCAGCGGCTTGCCGCCGTTGGCGGTGAGCCAGCCCTGGTCATTCCACGCCACAGGCGTCAACAGCGTTTCCCGGCCAAGGTGATGGCGGTTATCGACAGGACGGATGCCCAGCAGCGACATCCACCATTTGCCCTCCGGCGTTTGCACCAGGTCTCCATGGCCGGTGGCCTGCAACGGCAGTTCCGGGTGGCCGCGGTGCGTGAGGATGGGATTGGCCGGGTTGGCGGTGTATGGGCCGAACGGCGATGACGAGCGGGCCATCGTCAGGCTGTGGTTATAGGATGTGCCGCCCTCGGAGATCATCAGGTAATACAGCCCATCGCGCTTGTACAGGTGCGGACCTTCGGGCCACACGCCGCCGGTGCCGGACCAGATCAGGCGCGGTGGCTCCAGCAGCTTGCCGGCCTTCAGGTCGATTTCCGCCTGATAGACGCCGCCGTGCTCTCCGCCGCCGTGCCGCGTGTAATAGACCTTGCCGTCGTCGTCGAAGAACAGCGACGGGTCCATGGCGAAGCTTGGGTCGTTCAGCCATACCGGTTCCGACCATTCGCCGGCCGGATCCCTGGTGTGAACGTAGAAAGCGCCGCCACCCTCCATATTGGTGGTGACCATATAGAACTCGCCGTCATGGCAGCGCAATGTCGGTGCGTAGATGCCCTGCGAGCTGCGCGTGTGGGCCAGATTCAGCTGGCTGGCGCGTGTCAGCGCGTGGCCGATCTGGCGCCAGTGGACCAGATCCTTGCTGTGGTAAATCGGCACACCGGGGAAGTATTCAAAGCTGCTTGTCGCCAGATAGTAGTCGCCGCCGACGCGGCAGACGCTGGGATCGGCGTGGAAGCCGCTGAGTACCGGATTGGTGTAGGTGGCGGCCTGCGAGGCCAGCGTGGTGGTGGCCAGCAGTGCGGTCAGCGCGGCGCGCGCGGCGATCATCATTTCTTGCTTCCGCATTGCTGGCGCAGCGCCGCCAATGGCACGGTGTCCGCCAGCGCGCGGTAGCCGGCCAGCGATGGATGCAGGCCGTCGCCCGAGTCATACACCTTTTTCAGCCTCGAAGGCTGGGCCGGATCGCGCAGCGCCGCATCGAAGTCGGCGACGGCGTCGAACACGCCCGAGGTCCGCATCCACTGATTCAGTTCCAGTCGATCGGACTCGTTGCCGGCGTCGGGATGGTAATAGTCGCTGCCCGAATACGGCGTGATGGTGCCGCCGATGACGCAGATGCCATGCGCATGCGCGCGCTCCGCCAGCTGGCGATGCGCCAGCTTCAGGTCCGCCAGCAGCTGTTGACGGTCGGCCGGCGTATCCGGGCCGTTGCGATGCTGGACGCCGAAATCGTTCACGCCGATCAGCACCAGCGCGTGCGTGACGCCTGAACGCGACAGCACATCGCGGTCGAAGCGCGCAATCAGCGGGGTGCCCAGCCCTTCGCGCAGCAGGCGCCCGCCGCCGATGCCGGCGTTGACCACGGCCAGCGGCTGCTTGTTATCGCGCAGCCGCGCGGCCAGCACGTCGGTCCAGCGGGTGTTGGTGTCGGGCGGGATGCCGTAGCCGTCGGTGATGGAGTCGCCGATGGCCACCAGCGCGCCGGCGTCGCGCGGCGCCAGCACGTCGACATCGCTCAGTGCATACCAGCGCGTGACGCTGCCTGCATCGGCCCACGACGCGTCCATCACGCGGTTGCCCTTGGCGAGAAAAGTATGGGTACGGGCGCCGTTATGGCTGGTCTGGCGGGCCGGCTCGGCCTTGAAATACAGCGAAATCGCCAGGTCGGCGGCCGGTTTGACTTCCATGGCGACGGCGTCGCTGTAGTATTCCGCGCCGGCCGGAATCATCACCGAAGCGCGGCCGTCGAAGGTCAGCGGACGCAGGGTAGGGGCCTGAACGCCGGCCTGGCCGGGCGCTTGCGCCAGCGCCACGCTGGCGCCGTCGAGCATTAATGGTGCGGTGCCATATGCGTTGCTGACGCGGACCCGAAACTGCTTGCCGCCCAGAGAGAGGTGAACGATCTGGCGCAGGCTGGCGTCGCGCCAGTTCTCGGCCGCCAACTCATTCGCGGTGTCGGGAATTTGCTGCGCCGCACCCCAACTGGTGACCCAGTGCGGCGCCGGTTGCGGCGCTGGTGCGGCCGCTGCCGCATGCATCAAAAAAACCGCTATGGCGGCGCCCAAATAACGGGGTAAAGCGTGTTGACTTGATTGCATAAATCCTTCACACTCATAAAATGTTAGCGCTATTCATTTTAGGGTAATCGGATGGTAGGTGCAACAAAAACGCCGGAAGAGCCATAACGAGACAAGGACATTTTGTGAACAATCATTTGAAGCATGCGCCGGCATCGGCGCACCTCCCCGCCGACCTGTCCGACGCGCTGCTGGTAGGCCGCGTGTGGCGCAGCGACGTCAACGGCCCGAGCGTGGTGGTCGTGCGCAAAGGCGAAGTATTCGACATCACCGCGCAAGTGGCGACGGTATCCGATCTGCTGGATCGCGACGACGTGGTGGCCTTCGCCCACGCCGCGCAGGGCGAATCGCTGGGCCGCGTGGAAGCGCTGGTCGACGGCGCATTGAGCGGCGCCGACGCGCCGGTGCGCCTGCTGGCGCCATGCGACCTGCAGGCCATCAAGGCCTGCGGTGTGACCTTCGCGGTCAGCCTGCTGGAACGCGTGATCGAAGAACAGGCGGGCGGCAATCCGGCGCGCGCCGACGAGTTGCGTAGCTCACTGCTGAAAGACATCGGCGCCGACCTGTCGGCCATCAAGCCAGGTTCGCCGGAGGCGGAAAAGCTGAAGCAGCAATTCATCGCGCGCGGCGCGTGGTCGCAGTACATGGAAGTGGGCATCGGTCCATACGCCGAAGTGTTCTCCAAATCGCAGCCGATGTCGGCGGTCGGTTTCGGCGCGGACGTCGGCCTGCACCCTGAATCGAAATGGAACAATCCGGAGCCGGAGATCGTGCTTGCGGTGAACAGCCGCGCACAAACCGTGGGCGCCACGCTGGGCAACGACGTCAACCTGCGCGACATCGAAGGCCGCAGCGCGCTGCTGCTGGGTAAGGCCAAGGACAACAACGCATCGTGCGGCATCGGCCCGTTCATCCGCCTGTTCGATGAACACTTCACCATCGACACCGTGCGGAATGCAGAACTGCGCCTGCTGATCGAAGGCTCGGAAGACGGCTTCCGACTCGATGGCGAGAGCCGTATGCGCGAAATCAGCCGCGATCCGCTGGACCTGGTGTCGCAAACCAGCGGCGCGCATCACCAATATCCGGACGGCTTCATGCTCTTCCTCGGCACCATGTTCTCGCCGATCAAGGACCGTGGCGCGCCGGGCGCGGGTTTCACCCACAAGCTGGGCGACCGCGTCAGCATCAGCAGCCCGTCGCTGGGCATGCTGGTGAATCACGTACAACTCAGCACCACCGTGGCGCCATGGACGTTTGGCGTGCGCGCGCTGTATCGCAATCTGGCCCAACGCGGCCTGCTCAATTGAGCTTAGCTAAAACAACTATATCTCTGGAGGAGAGCAAGATGGTGCAACCCATGGTGTACGCCACCTACCCGGACCTGGCTGACAAGCGGGTCCTGATCACCGGCGGCGGTACGGGCATCGGCGCCGGTATCGTGGACGCCTTCGTCAAGCAGGGCGCGCAGGTATTCTTCATCGATATCGCGGTCGACGCCTCGCGCGAACTGGCGGACAGCCTGAAAGGCGCCAAGTATGCGCCAGTGTTTTTCCACTGCGACCTGACCGACCTGGATGCCTTGTCAAAGGTGCTGGCGCAGATCGAAGCGGACCACGGCGCGATTGAAATCCTGATCAACAACGCAGCCAACGACAACCGCCACCAGGTGCAGGAAGTGAGCGCCAAGTACTGGGACGACAGCCTGGCCGTCAACCTGCGCCACCAGTTCTTCTGCGCGCAGGCCGTGGCGCCTGGCATGAAGGCCAAGGGCGGCGGCGTGATCCTGAACTTCGGTTCGATCTCGTGGCACCTGGCGCTGCCGGACCTGACGCTGTACATGACCGCCAAGGCGGCCATCGAAGGTCTGACCCGCGGCCTGGCGCGCGACCTGGGCAAGGACGGCATCCGCGTCAACTGCGTGATTCCAGGCTCGGTGCGCACGCCGCGCCAGATGGCCATGTGGCATACGCCGGAAGGCGAGCAGGATATCCTCAACGCGCAGTGCCTGCACGAGCGCGTGGAGCCGGAAGACATCGCCGCCATGGCGCTGTTCCTGTCCTCGGACAATGCACGACGCTGCTCCGGCCGCGATTACTTCGTCGACGCCGGATGGTATGGAGCATGAACCTCTATCAGCCTGAGTGCATCTGGGCCCTCGGCGCGACGCTGGCCGAAGGACCGGTATGGCATCCGGAAGACAAGGCGCTGTACTTCGTCGACATCAAGCAGCGCGCGATTCACCGCTGCGCCGAGGACGGCGGCCGCCGCCAGAGCTGGACGGTGCCGGATGAAGTGGGCTTCGCCTTGCCGATGCATGGCGGCGACTTCGTCTGCGGCCTGCCGGGCCGCATCGAGCGCTTCTCGTTCGAGACCGGCGCGCTGACCACGCTGCACGAACTGGAACAGCACCTGCCGGGCAATCGCCTCAACGACGGCTACGTGGACCGCCACGGCGCGCTGTGGTTCGGCTCCATGGACAACGCCGAAGAGGCGCCGAGCGGCGCGTTGTACCGGCTGGGCGCCGGCGCGGTGGCGGAGCACAAGGACGGCGGCTACGTCATCACCAACGGCCCTTGTGTCAGCCCGGACGGCCGCACCTTCTACCATACGGACACGCTGGAGAAGACCATCTACGCCTTCGACCTGGACGAGCAGGGTGGCCTGTCGAACAAGCGCGTGTTCGTGCGTATCGAGGGCAGCGGCTACCCGGACGGCACGGCGGTGGACGCCGACGGCGCCCTGTGGGTCGGCCTGTTCGGCGGCGCGCGCATCGAGCGCTATGCGGCGTCGGGCCAACTGCTGGACACCGTCAACATGCCGTGTTCGAATATCACCAAGGTCACATTCGGCGGCGAGGATTTGCGCACCGTGTTCGTGACCACCGCCCGCAAGGGCCTGTCGGCTGAAGAATTGAGCCGGGAGCCGCTGGCAGGAGGCATCTTCAGCTTCCGCGTGGCCTCGCCGGGACAACTGCAACATCTGTACTTACCTGAATAGGCACTCTATGAGCACCCAATCGCGTCGCTACCGTTCGCAAGACTGGTTTGATAATCCTGACCATATCGATATGACCGCGCTGTATCTTGAGCGCTTCATGAACTACGGGATCACGCCGGAAGAACTGCGTTCCGGCCGTCCCATCATCGGCATTGCGCAATCGGGCAGCGATATCAGCCCGTGCAACCGCATCCACCTGGAACTGGCCAAGCGCGTGCGCGACGGCATCCGTGACGCCGGCGGTATAGCGATGGAGTTCCCGCTGCATCCGATCTTTGAGAACTGCCGCCGTCCGACCGCCGCCATCGACCGCAACCTGGCGTATATGGGCCTGGTCGAAATCCTGCACGGCTATCCGATCGACGCCGTGGTGCTGACCACCGGCTGCGACAAGACCACGCCGTCCCAGCTGATGGCCGCCGCCACCGTCGATATCCCGGCCATCGTGCTGTCCGGCGGTCCGATGCTGGACGGCTGGCTCGATGGTGAGCTGGTGGGTTCCGGCTCGGCGATCTGGAAGGGCCGCAAGCAGCTGGCCGCCGGCAAAATCGACAACGAGAAGTTCCTGGAGATCGCCGCCGCGTCGGCGCCGTCCGCAGGCCACTGCAACACCATGGGCACCGCGTCGACCATGAACGCCATCGCCGAAGCGTTGGGCATGTCGCTGACCGGCTGCTCGGCGATTCCTGCGCCGTACCGCGAGCGCGGCCAGATGGCCTACGAAACCGGCAAGCGTATCGTCGAAATGGCGAAGCTGGACCTGCGTCCGTCGCAGATCCTGAACCGCGACGCCTTCTTCGACGCGATCGTGGTCAATGCCGCCATCGGCGGTTCCACCAACGCGCAGCAGCACATCGTCGCCATGGCGCGCCACGCCGGCGTTGAACTGAAATCGAGCGACTGGATGGAGTTCGGCCACAAGGTGCCGCTGCTGCTGAACATGCAGCCGTCCGGCAAATTCCTCGGCGAGCGTTTCCACCGCGCGGGCGGCGTGCCGGCCGTGATGTGGGAGCTGGAACAGCAGGGCAAGCTGCGTTCGAAACGCCTGACCGTCACCGGCAAGACCATGGCGGAAAACCTGGTCAACCGCGAGACCAACGACCGCGAAGTGATCTACCCGTTCAACGCGCCGCTGAAGGAAGACGCAGGCTTCTTCGTCCTGAAGGGCAACCTGTTCGACTTCGCCATCATGAAGACCAGCGTGATTTCGCCGGAATTCCGGCAGCGCTATCTGAGCGCGCCGGGCAAGGAAAACATCTTCGAATCGCGCGCCATCGTGTTTGACGGTTCGGGCGATTATCACGACCGCATCAACGATCCGGCGCTGAACATCGACGAGAACTGCATGCTGGTGATTCGCGGCGCGGGTCCTATCGGCTGGCCTGGATCGGCGGAAGTCGTCAACATGCAACCGCCGGATGCGCTGATCAAGCGCGGCATCAACTGGCTGCCGACGCTGGGCGACGGCCGCCAGTCCGGCACCTCGGACAGCCCGTCCATCCTGAACGCTTCGCCGGAAAGCGCGGTGGGCGGCGGCCTGGCCTACATCCGCACCGGCGACACCGTGCGCGTGGACCTGAACGAAGGCTCCTGCAATATGCTGATCAGCGACGAGGAACTGGCCAGGCGCAAGGCCGAAGGCATTCCGCCGGTGCCGGCCAGCCAGACGCCATGGCAGCAGCTGTACCGCTCCACCGTCGGCCAGATGGAAACCGGGGCCTGCATGGAGCTGGCGCTCGAATACCGGGGAGTGGGGCAGACGCTGGCGCGTCACAACCACTAACTCTTCAGCAAAATACCAATAACGGAGACAATATGAAGAAGACTGTAGTTAGCGCCGTCATCGGCGCCATGCTGGCCCTGAGCGGCGGCGCCGCGATGGCCGACGCCAAGAATCCGAAGATCGGCTTTTCCATCGACGACCTGCGCCTGGAACGCTGGGCGCGCGACCGCGACTACTTCACCGCCGAAGCGGAGAAGCTGGGCGCCAAGGTCTACGTGCAGTCGGCCGACGCCAGCGAACAGCGCCAGATCGCGCAGATCGAGAACCTGATCTCGCGCGGCGTGGACGTGCTGGTCATCGTTCCCTACAACGCCACGGTTCTGAACAACGCCGTGCGCGAGGCGAAGAAGGCCAAGATCAAGGTCGTGTCCTACGACCGTCTGATCCTCAACGCCGACATCGACGCCTACATCTCATTCGACAACGCCAAGGTCGGCGAGCTGCAAGCCAGCACGCTGGTGGGCATCAAGCCAAAGGGTAATTACTATCTGCTGGGCGGCGCACCAACCGACAACAACGCCAAGATCCTGCGCGAGGGCCAGCTGAAAGTGCTGCAGCCGCTGATCGACAAGGGCGATATCAAGGTGGTGGGGAAGCAGTGGACCAAGGACTGGAGCGCGTCGGAAGCGCTGTCCATCGTGGAAAACGCCCTGACCGCCAACGGCAACAAAATCGATGCCGTGGTGGCTTCGAACGACGCCACCGCCGGCGGCGCGATCCAGGCGCTGGCCGCGCAAAAGCTGGCGGGCAAGGTTCCGGTCTCCGGCCAGGACGCCGACCTGGCTGCCGTCAAACGCGTCATCGCCGGCACCCAGGCCATGACCGTCTACAAGCCGCTGAAAGTGATCGCCACCGAAGCGGCGCGCCTGTCGGTGAAACTGGTGCGCAACGAAGCGCCGGCCTTCAACTCGTCGTATAACAACGGCTTGAAGAACGTCAGCACCATGCTGCTGGCGCCTGTCGCGCTGACCAAGGCCAATGTCAACGTGTTGGCCGACGACGGCTTCTACACCAAGGCCCAGCTGACCGCCAACTAAGGAATCAGCATGGCCGAATATCTTCTGGAAATGCGCAACATCGTCAAGGAATTTGGCGGTGTGCGTGCGTTGAACGGCATCGACATCAAGCTGAAAGCCGGCGAATGCGCCGGCTTGTGCGGCGAGAACGGCGCCGGCAAGTCGACGTTAATGAAAGTGCTGTCCGCCGTGTACCCGCACGGCACCTGGGATGGCGAGATCCTGTGGGACGGACAACCGTTGCAGGCGCAGTCTATCCGCGACACCGAGGCGGCCGGCATCGTCATCATCCACCAGGAACTGATGCTGGTGCCTGAGCTGTCGGTGGCGGAGAACATCTTCCTCGGGAACGAGATCACGCTGCCGGGTGGCCGCATGGACTATGCGGCCATGAACCGCCGCGCCGAGCAGCTGCTGAAAGAACTGAACATCAATGATGTGAACGTGGTGCTGCCGGTGAAGCAGTACGGCGGCGGCCACCAGCAGCTGATCGAGATCGCCAAGGCGCTGAACAAGAACGCGCGCCTGCTGATCCTGGACGAACCCTCGTCGTCGCTGACGGCGTCCGAGATCAAGGTGCTGCTGAATATCATCCATTCGCTGAAGGCGAAGGGCGTCACCTGCGTCTACATCTCGCACAAGCTGGATGAAGTGGCGGACATCTGCGACACCATCGTCACCATCCGCGACGGCCAGCACATCGCCACCACGCCGATGTCGGAGATGAATATCGACCGCATCATCGCGCAGATGGTGGGACGCGAAATGACGCAGCTGTATCCACAGCGCGAGCACCAGCCGGGCGAAGTGATTTTCGAGGCGCGCAACGTCACCTGCTACGACGCCGACAATCCCGAGCGCAAGCGCGTGGACAACATCTCCTTCAAGCTGCGCCAGGGTGAAATCCTGGGCATCGCCGGCCTGGTGGGCGCGGGCCGCACGGAGCTGGTGTCCGCCATCTTCGGCGCGTATCCGGGACCGAGCGAGGCGGAAGTCTGGCTGAATGGCGCGAAGCTGGACACCAGCACGCCGGTCAAGGCGATCCGCAACGGCCTGGCCATGGTGCCGGAAGACCGCAAGCACCACGGCATCGTGCCGGATCTCGGCGTCGGCCACAACATGACGCTGGCGGTGCTGAACGACTTCGCGCGCGCCGCCCGCATCGACCAGGAAGCCGAGCTGGCGACCATCCGCCAGGAGATCAAGAGCGTCAAGCTGAAGACCTCCAGCCCGTTCCTGCCGATTACCGGCCTGTCCGGCGGTAACCAGCAGAAGGCGGTGCTGTCCAAGATGCTGCTGACCAAGCCGAAGATCCTGATCCTCGACGAGCCGACGCGCGGCGTCGACGTCGGCGCCAAGTTCGAGATTTACCAACTGATGTTCGACCTGGCCAGGCAGGGCATGTCGATCATCATGGTGTCGTCCGAACTGGCCGAGGTGCTGGGCATTTCGGACCGCGTGCTGGTGATCGGCGAAGGAAAACTGCGCGGCGATTTCGTCAACGATAACCTGAGCCAGGAAACCGTGCTGGCAGCGGCGCTGGATGCGCATTGAACTAGGAATGAAAATGAAGAGTATGAATATCAAGCAGCTGTTCACGCAGTACAAGATGCTGGCCCTGTTGATCGCGGTCGCGCTGATCTGGGCCTTCTTCAGTTATCACACCGACGGTGGCTTCGTCACGCCGCGCAATCTGTCCAACCTGATGCGCCAGATGGCCATCACCGGCATCGTCGCCTGCGGCATGTCGCTGGTGATTATCGCCGGCGAGATCGACCTGTCGGTCGGTTCGCTGCTTGGCCTGCTGGGCGGGATCGCGGCGGTGCTGGACGTGACGCACCATCTGCCGCTGCCGGCGACGCTGGCGGCGGTGCTGGTGGTCGGCCTGCTGATTGGCCTGTTCAACGGCTACCTGACGGCTTACCTGGGCATCCCGTCGTTCATCGTCGGCCTGGGCGGCATGCTGGCGTATCGCGGTATTGTACTGGGCGTCACCGGCGGCACCACCATCGCGCCGGTGTCGGACGACATGGTCTACATCGGCCAGGCCTATCTGTCGCCGACGCTGGGCATCGCGCTGGGCGTGCTGCTGTTCGTGGTGGCCATCTACCTGATCCTGCAACAGCGCCGCAGCAAGGCTGCGCACGCGCTGGAAGTGGCGCCCGTGTGGCGCGACGCGGCCAAGCTGGCGGTGCTGGGCGTGGTGCTGGCGGCGTTCGTCATCACCTTCAATTCATATGAGGGCATTCCGCTGCCGGTGCTGCTGCTCCTGGCGCTGCTGGGCATCTTCAGTTACGTCACCACGCAGACGGTGTTTGGCCGCCGCGTGTACTCGGTGGGCTCGAACATGGAGGCGACGCGCCTGTCGGGCATCAACGTCAAGTCGATCAAGCTCTGGATCTTCGGCATCATGGGCCTGATGTGCGCGCTGGCCGGCATCGTCAACACGGCGCGTCTGGCGGCGGGTTCGCCGTCGGCAGGCACCTCGGGCGAGCTGGATGCGATTGCGGCCTGCTTCATCGGCGGCACCTCGATGCGCGGCGGCTCGGGCACCGTGCACGGCGCGCTGATTGGCGCGCTGGTCATGGCGTCGCTGGACAACGGCATGTCGATGCTGGACGTGGACACGTATTGGCAGATGATCGTCAAAGGCGCGATCCTGACGCTGGCGGTTTGGGTGGATGTCAGCACCCGTGCAGGTAAGCGGTAACTATAAAAAATCCAACAGGAGACAAATGCATGAGCAATAACCGTAGGCAGTTCCTCACTTCCATGACCGGCCTGGCCGGACTCTCCATGCTGCCGCCGATGGCGCTGGCCGCCGCTTCGGCGCCGTACAAGGACGCCTCGCTGCCGGTCGACAAGCGCGTCGACGACCTGCTGGGCCGCATGACGCTGGAAGAGAAGATCGCGCAGATGCAGTGCACCTGGCAGGCCAAGACCGAGATCCAGGACGCCAAGGGCGAGTTCTCGGCGGCCAAGGCGCAAAAGGCATGGCCGCATGGCCTGGGCATGATCGGCCGCCCGTCGGACCGCCAGCTGGGCCAGGCCGCAGGCGCGGGCGACACCGGCGGACACGCCAACCGCAATGCGCTGGAAACGGCCACCTACACCAACGCGGTGCAGAAATGGGCGGTGGAACAGACCCGCCTCGGCATCCCGCTGTTCATGCACGAAGAGGCGCTGCACGGTTACGTGGCGCGCGATGCGACCTCGTTCCCGCAGGCGATCGGCATCGCCTCGTCGTTCGACACCGAGCTGACGACGAAGATTTTCAGCGTGGCGGCGCGCGAGATGCGTGTGCGCGGCGCCAACCTGGCGCTGGCGCCGGTGGTGGACGTGGCGCGCGAGCCGCGCTGGGGACGTATCGAGGAAACCTACGGCGAAGATCCTTATCTCTGCGGCGAGATCGGCAAGGCGGCCATCATCGGTTTCGCCGGCACCGATTCCAAGCTGGCCAAGGATAAAGTGCTGGTCACGCTGAAGCACATGACCGGTCACGGCCAGCCGGAAAGCGGCACCAACATCGGCCCGGCGGAAGTCAGTGAGCGCACCTTGCGCGAGGAGTTCTTCCCACCGTTCGAGAAAGCGATCAAGGAAGCCAATGTCGGCTGCGTCATGCCGTCGTATAACGAGATCGGCGGCGTGCCGTCGCACGCCAACCACTGGCTGCTGCACAAGGTGCTGCGCGAAGAGTGGGGCTTCAAGGGCATCACGGTGTCGGACTATTTCGGCATCAATGAGCTGATCACCCGCCACAAGCTGGCCGCCACGCCGAAGGAAGCCGCGCTGCGCGCCGTCAAGGCCGGCGTGGATGTCGAGACGCCGGACGGGCTGGCGTACAAGACGCTCGGCGAACTGGTGGCGGAAAAACGCGTCTCCGAAGCGGAGATCGATGTGGTGGTACGCCGCGTACTGACCTTGAAATTCCAGGCCGGCCTGTTCGAGCAGCCGTACGTGGACGCCAAGGCCGCCGACAGCCTGACCGCGACGCCGGACGCCGTGGCGCTGGCGCGCCTGGCCGCGACGCGCACGCCGGTGCTGCTGAAGAACGACAAGGGCCTGCTGCCGCTGGACGGCAAGAAGGTCGGCAAGGTGCTGCTGATCGGTACCCACGCCAAGGATACGCCGATTGGCGGCTACTCCGACCATCCGCGCCACATCGTGTCGATTCACGACGGCTTGCAGGCCGAGGCCAAGGCGCAGGGCTTTTCGCTGGCGTATTCCGAAGGCGTGCGCATTACCGAGAGCCGCGTGTGGGGCGCCGACGAGATCAAGTTTACGCCGCCGGAAGTGAACGCGAAGCTGATCGCCGCCGCCGTGGAAGCCGCCAAGTCGGCCGACACCATCATCATGGTCCTGGGCGATAACGAGCAGACCAGCCGCGAGGCATGGGCCGACAATCACCTGGGCGACCGCGAAAGCCTGGACCTGATGGGGCAGCAGAACGATCTGGCACGCGCGATTTTCGCACTGGGCAAGCCGACCGTGGTGTTCCTGCTGAACGGCCGTCCGCTGTCGATCAACCTGCTGGCCGAGAAAGCCGACGCGATCATCGAGGGCTGGTACATGGGCCAGGAAACCGGCTACGCGGCGGCGGACCTGCTGTTCGGCCGCGCCAACCCTGGCGGCAAGCTGCCGGTATCGATTGCGCGCAGCGTCGGCCAACTGCCGATCTTCTACAACCACAAGCCTTCGGCGCGCCGTGGCTACATCGACGGCTCGACCAAGCCGCTGTACCCGTTCGGCTTCGGCTTGAGCTACACCACGTTTGCGATTTCCGAGCCGCGCCTGACCAAAGCCAGCATCGGCGTCGGCGACGCGACCAAGGTCGAAGTCGATGTGACCAACACCGGCAAGCGTGCCGGCGACGAAGTGGTGCAGATCTACATCCGCGACGACGTCAGCTCGGTCACGCGGCCGGTACTGGAACTGAAAGCCTTCAAGCGCGTTACGCTGCAACCGGGCGAGAAGCGCACGCTGAGCTTCGACATCAAGCCGTCCGACCTGTGGTTCTATAACACCGAGATGCAGCGTGTGGTGGAGCCTGGCAGCTTCACCATCCACGCCGGCCCGGATAGCGCGAACCTGAAGTCGGTCAAGCTGATGGTCGGCTAAACCGGTACAGCACCCACGCCGCCGACAGATACCAGGCGGCGTGGGCGCCGAATACCGCCATCAGGCTGCGCGGCGTCAGCAGCAGGTCGCCGAACAAGATCCACGCCGCCGGCACGACGGCGGCCAGCACGCCCACCACCGCAAACCAGCGCACGCGCCGCCACGCCGTGCATGACCACAGCAGGATGGCCGCGCTCTGCGCGACAAATCCCGCCTTGCTGAATACCTGGATCGTCACGCCGATCGGGCGCAGCACCGTGGCCACCTCCGCATCCGCCAGCAGCGGCGTCACAAAGCCATCCAGCAGCATCGCCATGCCAAGCAGCACGCAGCCGAGGCGATAGACATAGAGCGCGCCTGAACGCTCGTTCAGCGCTTCACTCAATACCGCAAGAGTGCTTGCCAGTACCGCCAGCAGGAAGATCAGAATACCGTGTACCTGATTGTCCCTGGCGGCCTGCTGCGCGAGTTCCACATTCGAGGTTGCGACGGGATGGTGAAACAAGGCCAGCGTGATCAACAGGACCACGCCGGCAATGGCGAAAGCGGCCACGCGCGATAACAATTTCATGCTCTTCCTTTACATGTTGTTGGAAGTGACATTAATATCAGTGGCAGCGCCGCAGTTGGCGGCATGTTGGCGTCTGACGTCCGTTAGCGGACAAACGGGCGCCATTGTCCATGAGGGGAAGGTATGACGGCGGCACCTGACAGGCGGCAGACCAAAACCCGCGCCGCGCTGCATAACGCGTTCCGTTCCCTGTTGCGGGGACAGGGCTACGACGAGCTGACGGTGGGAGCGGTGGCGGAGACGGCGAACGTCGGCCGTTCCACCTTCTATGAGCACTACCGGACCATGGACGATCTGCTGCGCGCAAGCATCCAGGCCCGTGCTGGCGTCCGCGCTGGCACAGCTGATTGCCGACCGGCTGCGCGCCACGCCACTGGCCGCGCCGCTGATTCCCGCCGACGTCATCGCCCGCCAGATCGCCGAGATGCAGCTGGCCCTGATCGACGCCTGGATCGCCGGCCGCCCCGCGATGCAGCCGGAAGCCGTGGCGAGCGCGCTGGGCGCCGGTACGGATGCACTGATGAGTGTCTTGGCGGGCAGGGTGCGCTAGCGAACGTTCGTTTTGCGATCCGCTTGCTACGATGCCTTACCGATTAAATAAAAGGCGAGGCAAAAATGGCTAGCGCAAAACAGGTTTTGGTGGTGGATGATAATGTGGATGTGGTGGAGTCGCTGTCGGCGCTACTGCAATGCCAGGGCTACGAGACCGCGTCCGCCCACAACGGCTATGAAGCCTGCGACTGGGTGCGCGATGCGATGCCGAAGGCGATCATCATGGACCTGGGCATGCCCTGGATGGACGGCTTTGGCGCCGTGCGCGCCATCCGCCGCATGCCTGGCGCGGAGACGCTGCCGATCATCGCGCTGACCGGTTCCGCCGACAGCGACTCGGCCAAGAAGGCTGTCGCCGCCGGCTTTACCCAGCATTTTTCGAAGCCGCTGAACTTCGAACACCTGAACCAGTATCTGAGCAATCTGGGTTAAACCAGGTCAGGCGGCAGCCGGCTGCGCGCCAACCGCGCGGCCGGCGAACACCAGCAGCAAACCGGCCGCCGCCAGCACGGCGCCGGCTACCGGCACTGCGGCATAGCCCAGGCCCGCGGAAATGACAAAGCTGCCCACCGCGGCGCCCAGTGCATTCCCCAGGTTGAATGCGCCGACGTTGACCGACGACGCCAGGCCAGGCGCCTCGGCTGCCGCGTGCATCACGCGGATCTGTACCGGCGGCACCAGCGCGAACGCCGCCGCACCCCACAACACCACGCCCACCAGCGCTCCCGCATGGCTGCCGAACAGCAGCGGCAGCACCAGCATGATCACGGCCAGCGAGGCCAGGAAGATCTTGGTGGCGCCATCCAGCGACCAATCGGCCAGCTTGCCGCCGATGCCGTTACCGATGGTGAAGCCGACGCCGATCAGCACCAGCGCCAGGGTAACGAAGGTCGACGAAGCGCCGGTCAGGGTGGCCAGCACCGGCGCGATATAGGTGTACAGCGTGAACATCGCGGCCGAACCCATGACCGTGGTGGCCATGGCCATCAGCACGACAGGGCGGGTCAGCACGCGCAGTTCCTTGCGGATGTCCGGCATCGCGCCCATTTCGCCGCGCGGCAGCGCGACCACCAGCGCCGCCATCGCCAGCAGGCCCAGGCCCGCCGTGCCGGCAAACGCCATGCGCCAGCCGATCTGCTGGCCGACCCAGGTCGCCGCCGGCACGCCGCCGATATTGGCGATCGTCAGTCCCATGAACATGGTGGCCACCGCGCTGGCGCGCTTGTCCGGCGCGACCAGGTTGGCCGCGACCACGGAACCGATGCCGAAGAAGGCGCCGTGATTCAGGCTGGTGACCAGGCGCGAGGCGAGCAGTGTCCAGTAGCCGGGCGCCATGGCCGACAGCAGGTTGCCGATGATGAAAATGGAGAGCAGCACCATCAGGGCCTGCTTGGCGCGCAGGCGTGACAGCAGCAGTGTCATGATGGGGGCGCCGATCATCACGCCCAGCGCGTAGGCGCTGATCAGCAGGCCGGCGCTGGGGATGGAGACGTGGACGCCTTCGGCGATCACTGGCAGCAGTCCCATGGGCGAAAACTCGGTGGTGCCGATGCCGAAGGCGCCCACGGCCAGTGCCAGCAGGGCCCAGGTGGGCTTCTTGTTTGTATCCGTCACTGTGTACTTTCAGTTAACCAAAAGAGGTCAACTATAGTGGAGTTCAGGATTTTTTGCAGAAGCCCGGCGAAAAATCAGCGCAGCGTTTCGGTCAGCACGCGGCCTTCCGCGCCTGCCGGCGGACGCACGTGCAGCAGATTGGCCAGCGTCGGCGCGATGTCGACCACTTCCGCATACTGGCCGTAGGCGCCCGGCTTGATCCAGCGTTTACCCATGATCATCAGCGGCACGTTGGTGTCGTAGGCGTACGGCGAGCCGTGCGAGGTGCCGCTGGTGCCGGTGCCGAAATACCAGAACGGCTTGGTGATCACCATCAGGTCGCCCGACGATTCGCGGTTCCAGGCGCGGCGCATCAGGGTGTTGATGTGCGTGCCCTGCACCGCGCCGCTTTCGAACTGGGTGCGGGTGTAGGCGTCGACGATGCCGTTCTGCGCCAGCAGATAGTGCGCGGCGGCGTTTTCCACGTCTTCGTGTTTCAGCTTGTTCTGGTCGGCCAGCGCGTAGTCCAGGTGGATGTTCGGCAGCGACCAGGCTTGTACCAGTTTGGCGACGCCGAATTTTTCAGCCAGATGCTTGTCCAGCGCGGCCATCAGCTTGTCGCCGTCGAGGCGCTGCGCGTCCAGGTGCTGGGTCTGCGCGAATTCCGGCGTGTTCGGGAAGCCGTGATCGGCGGTCAGCACCACCAGCACATTGTCCATGCCGATGCGCTTGTCGAGGTAGTTGAAGAAGTCCGCCACCATGCGGTCCAGGCGTTGCAGGTGGTCGTGCGACAGCTTGCTTTCCGGGCCGAAGGCGTGGTTGACATAGTCGTGCGCGGACAGGCTGACGCCCAGCAGGTCCGGCACGCCGGCCGGATTGCGGCCGAGGTTTTCGCCTTCCACGGCGGCGCGCGCGAAGTCCAGCGTCAGCTGGTCCAGGAACGGGCCGACGCGCAGGCTGGCGTAGTAGCCGGCGTCAATCTCGCCGCTTTCGCTGTAGTAGGTGTACGGCAGGCGGTTGTGCGAGCCTGGCTTCGGCGTGTTCAGTTCTTCCGGCGCGTCGCCAGCGTAGGCGGCTTCCGGCAGCAGCGGCGCCCAGGTCTTGCCGTAGTAGCGGTCCTGCGGCTTGGTGGCTAGATACTTCTGCGCCCACTCCGGGTGCTGCTTCATGTAGTAGGTGCTGCTGGCGAAGTTGCCGGTCTTTTCCATGTACATATAGGCGGTGCCGGTTTTACCCGCCAGCAGGATCGCGCCGCGGTCCTTGCCGGACACGGTGATCACCTTGCTGCGGCTGCCGGTGGCGTAGCGCAGTTCATCGCCCAGCGTGTCGACTTTCAGCTTGGTCGGCGCGGTGCCGTCGCTAGGCTTGGTCTCTTCGCCGATGTAGGTGTAGTTGGTGTCTTCGGTGCAGTAGACCGATTTCTTGGTGACCGGATCGATCCAGTTGTTGCCGATGATGCCGTGCACATAAGGATAGGCGCCGGTCAGCACCGCGCTGTGGCCGATGGCGGTGACGGTCACTCCGTGCGCCTGGTGCGCGTTGCTGAACGATGCGCCCTGATCTAGCATGCGGCGCAAACCGCCCTGGCCGAACTGGTCGCGGTAGCGCTGCACCTGTTCGTTCGGCAGACCGTCCACCACCAGCACTACGACCAGCTTGGGCAGGGTAGAGGCGGTGGTTGGCGCCGCAGGCGCGGCGTGCGCGATGGACAGGGCGAGGCAGGATGCTGCGATGGTGATCGCACGCAGGGACAGATTCTTGGTCATAGGGTGTCGTCAGATTGGATAGGATAGCTTGGGCGAGCCGGATACTATCCTATTCCTGTGACAGTTTTATGACAAGATCAGGCCTTGCGCTTTTCTCCTGCCACCACCTGCACGATGACGGCGATGACGATGTTCAGCAGCAGCGCCACCAGGCCGGTGTAGGCGGTGTAGCTGTCGCCGCCGATGACGTAGGTGTGCACCGGCTTGATGCCGTCGCTGAACGCCAGCAGGCTGCCGGCGACGATGCCGACCGCCCAGCCGCTGAGCAGCGCGCGGGCGCCGAACCAGCCGAAGAACAGGCCGAACACCACCGACGGGAAGGTCTGCAGAATCCACACGCCGCCCAGCAGCTGCAGATCCAGCGCGAATTTGGTCGGCAGGAACAGGATGAACACCAGCGCGCCCACCTTGACCACCAGCGACACCAGCTTGGCCACCTTGGCTTCGCCGGCCGGCGTGACCGACGGATTCACATACGGCTTCCAGAAATTGCGGGTGAACAGATTGGCCGCGCCGATCGACATCACGGCCGCCGGCACCAGCGCGCCGATGGCGATGGCGGCGAAGGCGAAGCCGCTGAACCAGCTCGGGAACAGGGCGTTGAACAGCGCCGGCACCACGTCGTTGTTGCTGGCGACGGTGATGTGCGCCGCATACGCCATGAAGCCCAGCAGCGCGATCAGGCCAAGCAGGATGGTGTAGGCCGGCAGGAACACGGCGTTCTTGCGGATGGTGTCGGCGCTGTTGGCGGCGAAGATGCCGGTCAGCGTGTGCGGATACATGAAGGCCGCCATCGCCGAACCCAGCGCCAGCGTGGCGAACGGCAGGATCTGCGCCGACTTCAGCGTCAGGCCGGTGGCGCCGCCCTTGGCCGCGAAGGCGTCGCCGGCGGCGGAGAACACCGCGCCGTAGCCGCCCAGCTTCATCGGCACCAGCACCACGGCGACCAGCACCACGATGTAGATCATCAGGTCCTTGACGAAGGCGATCAGCGCCGGCGCGCGCAGGCCGGCGGCGTAGGTGTACAGCGCCAGGATCACGAAGGCGGCGGCCAGCGGCAGTTCGCCGGTGAGGCCCAGCGCCTTGATCACCACTTCCATGCCCACCAGTTGCAGCGCGATGTAAGGCATGGTGGCGACCACGCCGGTCAGCGCGATGGCGAATTCCAGCGGGCGCGAACGATAGCGGCCGAACACCACGTCGGCGGCGGTCACGTGGCCGGCCTTTTGCGCCGCATGCCACAGCTTGGGCATGATGGTGTAGACAATCGGGTAGACCAGAATGGTGTACGGCAGCGCGAAGAAGCCGTAGGCGCCCACCGCGTAGACCAGCGCCGGCACGGCGATGACGGTGTAGGCGGTGTAGAAGTCGCCGCCGACCAGGAACCAGGTGATCCAGGCGCCGAAGTTACGGCCGCCCAGGCCCCATTCCTCCAGGTGGTTGCCATCCTGCTTGCTGCTCATCCAGCGCGATGCGCCGAAGCCGAGCACCGTCACCAGCACGAAGAAGAAAATGAAGACGCCAAGCGCCGTCCAGTTGATTTGGTCCGGCATTATTCAACTCCCTTCTTCTTGTCGCTCTGGTAGACGATCCAGATAATCAGCGCCGTCAGCGGCACCCAGGCGAACTGGTACCAGTAGAAGAAGGGGAAGCCGAACAGCGAGGGGAGTTCCTGGTTATAGAAGGGCAGCCACAGAAGGCCGATGAAGGGCAGGGCAAGCAGGTAGCGCACGACGACTCCATTGTTGTAAGTTGTCGCGCCATGGTATTAAAACCACGTGAGGTGCGCTACCATCTATGGAGATATAAATTGTAGCGGTCCTGTTACAAAGCGCCGACATACCGGTTTATTGTGTGTTTGACATGAAAATGCATGCAAAACTATCAAACTTTCCGGGTCATTGATTTTTTTAATTGACGAAGTGCCATAAGGCAACTGTTTTGAAGTAAAAGAGCACTTTTTTGCAGTAGATGCGGGCACGAAATGGTAACTGTTGCCAAAACGCTGCTAGAATGTAGTCGTGAGGAATCTTCTTGCAGGAGTCAATTATGATTACGGTGAACAACATTGGTGGTGCTTCCCTTTCCGCAGCTCTGGTTGCTGACAAGGCGCTTGCACCTGTAAAAGTTCAGAGCGCCACGGACAGTGGCACGAACGCGGACCTGAGTGCATCGGTTGCCGCGTATTTGTCGTTGCCTGGCTTCAATGCCACCAGTTCCCTGCAGACTGATACGACCAACACCACCAGTAACGGCGATCAGGCCAATGCGCTGGTCAAGGCGGTGTCGGAAGACGATACGCTGAAAGGCGCGCTGGAACAGTTCGACGAAGGCCTGAAAAAACTGGTCTCGCGTCCGGAAACGCAGATCTTCCAGGCCCGCTTTGGCGCTGACGCCAATGCGACCGGCGACGTCGGCGTGAGCGGCGCACAGAAAGCGCAGCAGGATCCGCTGCTGACTCCTGAGCCGCTGCCAGGCGTGGGTGAAGACGGCGTGCTGGGCGTGCCGCCACCTGCGGCCGAAATGGCTGCCGACACCAACCATGACGGCAAGATCAGCGAAGAGGAACGCATCCGCTACGAAGCGCCGCTGACCTACCGCAGCCTGGCGCATGACGATGCCGTCGATGCGCAGACCAACGGTCCGACCGCGTTCTCGCTGACGGAAGTGAACAGCGCCTACGGCGCCGCCGGCTCTGCTGTAGCAGCCTGATCATTTTTATTTCCCGAATCAGAAACGGGCTTTGCCAGCGATGGCAAAGCCCGTTTTTTCATTCTCCGCACGGCAATTTAATCACACCTGAGCGGTAAAAAATGCGAACATGAGATTTAATGTATTTTCATTTAACCTTTGGTGAGCAGCAATCTTTAAATATCTGTAACAAGTGCGGGAGATTGTAGTGAAAAGAAGAATCTTCAGGCAGTTCAATACGCTGGCCTTGCGGGCCGGCGTTGCGGCGTTGATCGCCGCTGGTCTGGGCGGCTGTGCGCTCGGGCCGAACTTCAAGCAACCAGACGCCCCGGCCAATGCCGGCGCCAGCTACACGCCCACGCCGCTGCCCAGCCAGACCGCCTCGGCGCCCGGCCTTGGCGGCGCGGCGCAGCAGTTCGGGTTCGGGCAGGAGATCCCGGCGCAGTGGTGGTCGCTGTTCCGCTCGCCCGCGCTGGATCAGCTGATCCGCAGCGCGCTGGAGCAGAATCCCAACATGGCGGCGGCCGAAGCGGTGCTGCGCCAGGCGCAGGAGAACTACAACGCTCAGGCCGGCAATCTGCTCTACCCGTCGGTGAACGGGCAGCTGGGCGTGTCGCGGCAGAAGACCAGCGTCGCCACCGCCGGTGCGGCCGCCGGCGTCTACAACGTGTACAACGCCTCGGTCGCCGTCGCCTACACGCCGGACGTCTTCGGGGCCACGCGGCGCACGCTGGAAGGCGCGCAGGCCGCCATCGATTACCAGCGCTTCCAGGTCGAGGCGACTTACCTGACGCTGAGCGCCAACGTGGTCACCACGGCGATCCAGGAAGCCTCGCTGCGGGCGCAGTTGCAGGCCACGCGCGAAGTGCTGGCGGCGCTGACCCAGCAGCAGAACGTCATCGAGAAGCAGTTCGAGTACGGCGCCATACCGCGCACCACGGTGCTCAGCCAGCGCAACCAGGTGGCGCAGATCAACGCCACCATCGCGCCGCTGGAAAAAGCGCTGGCCTCGGCGCGGCACCAGTTGTCGGTCCTGGCCGGCAAGCTGCCGGGCGAGGCGGGCATGCCGGAGTTCTCGCTGGAGACGCTGACCTTGCCGGAGCAGCTGCCGGTGTCGCTGCCGTCGGCGCTGGTGCGCCAGCGGCCCGACATCCGCGCCAGCGAAGAAGCGCTGCACCAGGCCAGCGCCAACATCGGCGTGGCGACGGCGGCGCAGTATCCGCAGATCACGCTGAGCGGCGCCTATGGCTCGTCGGCCGACACCTTCGGCAAGCTGTTCGACGCCCAGACCACCGCCTGGAACCTGGCGGCCGGCCTGACCCAGCCTATCTTCAACGGCGGCGCCTTGCGCGCCCAGCGCCGCGCGGCCGAAGCGGCCTACGACGCGGCTGCCGCGCAATACCGCGCCACCGTGCTGAATGCGTTCCAGAACGTGGCCGACACGCTGCGCGCGCTGGACGCCGATGCCGCCGCGCTGAAATCGCAGGCGGAAGCCGAGGCGCTGGCCAAGGAAACGCTGGACCTGTCGGAGCAGCAGTACAAGCTTGGCGGCATCAGCTACCTGGTGCTGCTGGACGCGCAGCGCAGCTATCAGCAGACGCACGTCAGCCTGGTGCAGGCGCAGGCGGCGCGTTATGCGGATACGGCGGCATTGTTCCAGGCATTGGGCGGCGGCTGGTGGAATCGCGCGAACGGCGTCCCGGCTGCCACGGCGGTTTCCGCCGCAGCGCCTTACGGTAAAAATCAATAATCAAATACTGCAGGAGATTGTTACATGACCAAGCGCATGCTCATCATGGTAGGGTGTGTCATCTTACTGATCGCCGTCCTCGCCTTCGGGAAGTTTTTGCAGATTAAAAAGCTGATCGCCAGCGCGCCGAAACCGGCCGCGCAAGTGGTCACCGCCGTCAAGGCCGCGACGGCCGAATGGCAACCGCAGCTGACCTCCGTCGGCACGCTGGCGCCGGTGCGCGGCGTCGATGTCACCACCGAGATCGCCGGTCTGGTGCGCGAAGTGCGCTTCAAGTCGGGCGACGAAGTGAAGGCCGGCCAGGTGCTGTTCGAGCTGAACGCCGATTCCGACATCGCCCAGCTGCGCGCGCTGCAGGCCAACGCCGATCTGGCGGGCACCACGCTCAAGCGCGACAAGCTGCAGCTGTCGGCGCAGGCCATCAGCCAGGCGCAGGTCGATGCCGACGAGGCCGACCTGAAATCGAAACAGGCGCTGGCCGCGCAGCAGAAGGCATTGGTCGACAAGAAGACCATCCGCGCGCCGTTCGCCGGCAAACTGGGCATCACCGCCGTCAATCCTGGCCAGTACCTGAACCCCGGCGACAAGCTGGTGACGCTGCAAACCATCGATACCGTGTACGTCGATTTCTTCGTGCCGCAGAAGCAGCTGGCCAGCCTGTCCATCGGCCAGAAGCTGAACCTGACCAGCGATGCCTATCCCGGTACCGGCTTTGCCGCCAAGGTGACCTCGATCAGCCCGAAAATCGATCCGGCCACGCGCAACGTGCAGGTGCAGGCCACCGTGCCGAACGCCAAGCGCCAGCTGTTGCCGGGCATGTTCGCCAATGTCAGCCTGGACCAGGGCGAGCTGAAAAAATACCTGACCTTGCCGCAGACCGCCATTACCTACAATCCGTACGGCTCGACCATCTTCCTGCTGGCGCCGCCGCCGGCCGATTCCAAGGACGCGCTCAAGGATGAAAAAGGCCAGGCTTACCTGGTGGCGCAGCAGGTGTTCGTCACCACCGGCCCGACCCGTGGCGACCAGGTGGCCATTCTCACCGGCCTGAAGGAAGGCCAGACCGTGGTCACCAGCGGCCAGCTGAAACTGAAGAACGGCACGCCGGTCGTCATCGACAACAAGGTGCAACCGGCCAACAGCCCGAATCCGACGCCGCAGGAACACTGAGGATAACGCGCCATGAACTTTACCGATATCTTCATCAAACGGCCGGTGCTGGCCAGCGTGATCAGTTTACTGATCGTGGTGCTGGGCCTGCGCTCGCTGTTCAGTCTTCCGATCAACCAGTATCCGAAGACGCAGAACGCGGTGGTCACCATCTCCACCACCTACTACGGCGCGGATGCCGCCACGGTGGCGGGCTTCATCACCCAGCCGCTGGAATCAGCCATCGCGCAGGCGCAGGGCATCGACTACCTGTCGTCGTCGTCCAACAGCGGCGTGTCGACCATTACCGCCACGCTGCGCCTGAACTACGATTCCAACCGCGCGCTGACCGAGATCACCACCCAGGTCAACTCGGTGAAGAACCAGTTGCCGCAACAGGCGCAGCAACCGGTGCTGACGGTGCAGACCGGCCAGACCACCGACGCCATGTACATGGGCTTCTACAGCGACACGCTGCCGACCAATAACGTCACCGACTTCCTGGCGCGCGTGGTCAAGCCGAAGCTGGATTCGATCCAGGGCGTGCAGACCGCCGAGCTGCTGGGCGCGCGCCAGTTCGCGCTGCGCGCATGGCTGGACGCCGACAAGATGGCGGCGCACGGCGTCACCGCGGCGGAAGTCAGCGCCGCGCTGGCCTCCAACAACTACCTGGCCGGCCTCGGTTCGACCAAGGGCCAGGCGGTGACCGTGCCGCTGACCGCCGGCACCGACCTGCACACGGTGGAAGAGTTCAAGGCGCTGGCAGTCAAGCAGCAGGGCGGCGCCATCGTCCACCTGGAGGACATCGCCACCGTCACGCTGGGTTCCGAGAACTATGACTTCAACGTCGCCTTCAGCGGCGTGCGCTCAGTGTTCATCGGTATCAAGGTGGCGCCGGACGCCAACATTCTGGACGTGGCCAAGCGCGTGCGCGACGCCTTCCCCGGCATCAAATCGCAGCTGCCGACCGGCCTGACCGGCGAAATCGTCTACGACTCGACGGAGTTCATCAACACCTCGATCGACGAAGTGGTCAAGACGCTGATCGAGGCGCTGGTCATCGTGACCATCGTGATCTACCTGTTCCTCGGCAGCTTGCGCGCGGTGATCGTGCCGGTGGTGGCGATGCCGCTGTCGCTGGTCGGCACCTTCTTCGTGATGCTGATGTTCGGCTACTCGATCAACCTGCTGACGCTATTGGCGATCGTGCTGGCCATCGGCCTGGTGGTCGATGACGCGATCATCGTGGTGGAGAACGTCGACCGCCACATGAAGGAAGGCATGACGCCGATGGACGCGGCCATTCAAGCCGCGCGCGAATTGGGCAGCCCGATTCTGGCAATGACCGTGGTGCTGATCGCGGTGTATGTGCCGATCGGCTTCCAGGGCGGCCTGACCGGCGCGCTGTTCACCGAGTTTGCCTTTACGCTGGCCGGTGCGGTGGCGGTATCGGGCATCGTCGCGCTGACCCTGTCGCCAATGATGTGCGGCCACTTCTTCGATCCCAAGCAGGACGAGGGCAAGTTCGTCAAGGCCATCGACAAGGTATTCGACAAGGTTCACGGCGGCTACCTGCGCGTGCTGCATAGCCTGCTGAACACCTGGGCCGTGCTGATCGTGTTCGGCGTCATCGTGTTCGGCCTGCTGATCATCCAGTTCAAGATGTCGCAGTCGGAGCTGGCGCCGGAAGAGGACCAGGGTATCGTGCTGTCGCAGGTGGTGGGCGCGCCTACCGCCACGTCGGACCAGATGCAGACTTACGCCAAGCAGATCTTCGACGTCGCCAAGTCGCTGCCGGAATACGATCAGATGTTCCAGATCACCGGCGTGCCGACCACCAATGCCGGTATCGGCGGTGTGCTGTTCAAGTCGTGGGACAAGCGTTCGCGCTCGGCGCACGAGATCCAGCAGGAGCTGCAGGCCAAGTGGAACCACATCGCCGGCGGCCGCGTGGCGGCGTTCCAGTTCCCGGCGCTGCCCGGCAGCTCCGGCTTGCCGGTGCAGTTCGTGATCACCACCACCGAGCCGTTCGAGAACCTGAACACGGTGGCGCAGGCGGTGCTGGACAAAGCCCACAAGGACAACAAGTTCTACTTCGTCGACGTCGACCTGAAGATCGACACGCCGCAGGCGCGCGTCGATGTGGACCGCGACAAGCTGGCCACGCTGGGTCTGACACAACAGGACTTCGGCAACGCCATGGCGGCGGCGCTGGGCGGCGGCTACGTCAACTACTTCTCGATCTCCGGCCGTTCGTACAAGGTGATCCCGCAGGTGCAGCAGGTCGATCGTCTGAATCCCGACGATGTGCTGAACTTCTACATCAAGACGCCGGCCGGCGACATGATCCCGGCCAGCACCGTGGCCAGCATCAAGTACAGCGTGCAGCCGGAATCGATCACCCGCTTCCAGCAGCTGAACTCCGCGACCATCTCCGGCGTGACCGGCTCGTCGCAGGGCGAGATCCAGCAGTACCTGCGCGACACGCTGAAGGAAGTGGCGCCATCGGGTTACACGGCGGACTTTTCCGGTGAATCGCGCCAGTATGCGGCGGAATCGGGCGGCTTCCTGGTCACCATGCTGTTTGCGATCATCATCGTGTTCCTGGCGCTGGCGGCGCAGTTCGAGAGCTTCCGCGATCCGATCGTGATCCTGTTCTCGGTGCCGATGGCGCTGTTCGGGGCGATGACGTTCATCTTCCTCGGCTTCGCCTCGATCAATATCTATACGCAGGTGGGCCTGGTGACGCTGATGGGCCTCATCTCCAAGCACGGTATTCTGATCGTGGAGGTCGCGAATCACCTGCGCGAGGCCGGCAAGTCCAAGCGCGAGGCGATCGAGGAAGCGGCGGCCACCCGTCTGCGTCCGATCCTGATGACCACGGCGGCGATGGTGTTCGGCGTGGTGCCGCTGGTGATCGCCTCCGGCGCCGGCGCGGCCGGCCGTCACGCCATGGGCCTGGTGATCTTCACCGGCCTGTCGATCGGCACGCTGTTTACGCTGTTCGTGGTGCCGGCGATGTATTTGTGGCTGGCCGGCGAGCATAAAGCCCACACCAAGCCGGCCGATGCGCCGCCGGCCGAACCGGGCGAGCCGGCCCCTCAGCCCGCGCACTGAGCTTCGTCATGAGCAGCACCGACAAAGCCAGCGCAAGCCGCTGGCGCTGGTTGTCGGGAGGCCGCCAGCGGCGTCAGGAAGAAGTAATCCTGATGCTGCTGTGCGCCCTCAGCATCCCTAGCATTCTTCCATTTGGCGTCTACCGGCTGCTGCAAGGCAGCTGGGCCTCGGCCGCCGTCGACATGGCGCTGGTGACGGCGATGGCGGCGGTGATCGTCCATGTATGGCGCACCGGCCGTTACAAGGTCGCGGGCCTGTGCGTGACCATTTTCTATTCCGCCGGCATGCTGGCCACCGTCTACCTGCGCGGCGTCGGCCTGGTGTACTGGGTCTATCCGACCATGATCGCGGCCTACTTCGTGCTGCGGCCGGCGCTGGCGCTGGCGATCAACAGCACCGCGCTGGTGGTGCTGGTGGCGATATTGACCGGACGGGTGGAGGTGGTGAACCTGGCCACCATCATCGTGACCATAGGCCTGGTCAACCTGTTCGCCTATATTTTTTCATATCGCACCGGCCTGCAGAACCAGCGCCTGCACACGGCGTCCGAACTGGATTTCCTCACCGGCGTGGGCAACCGGCGCGCGCTGGACCGGCGCCTGGCCGAATATGCGCAGGAGCGCAGGCCGCAGCCGGAATCGTGCCTGCTGTTGCTGGACCTGGACCACTTCAAGCAGGTCAACGACGCATACGGCCATGCGGCCGGCGACCAGGTGCTGGTGCGGCTGGCCGAGTTGATGCGGCGGCATACGCGGTCGAGCGACCGCATCTTCCGCTACGGCGGCGAGGAATTCGCCATCATCGCCAGCGGCGCGGGATTGAGTGCGGCAGCCAATCTGGCCGAAGGCTTGCGCGCGGCGGTGGCGGCGGCCACGCTGCTGGAGCAGCATCCGATCACCATCTCCATCGGCGTCGCCTTCATGGACAAGGCGCGCACGCCGGACGAGTGGCTGGCCCAGGCCGATAAATTGCTATATGCTGCCAAGCAGGGCGGCCGTAACGCCGTCCGTGTCGCCGAACCGTCCTGAGAAACCATGCCGATGAACCTCGCTACCTTGCTGGCAACCCGTACCTTCGGTAAGCGCCGATGAGGCGGCTGTTTGCGGCTGTTGCCATATCCCTGCCGTTGCTCGTCCACGCCCAGGAGTGCGATTATTCCCTCTGGTCGCCCAGCCGCGAGACGATCAACGTCGACGACGATTATGCGCTGAGCATTACACGGTACGACAATGATTACCGGCGCAGCACCGTGCGTGACGCGGCCCGAAATATAGACATGTATGCTGGACAAGGGCTGGTACTGGTTAAAGGCTACTCGCTGGCCGAACTCTCCGAGCCGTTGTTGCCATGGAGTCGGCTTGGCCTGGTGCCGCTGAAGATTGTCTCCGCATTCAGTCTGAGCGGGATTTCTCTTTGCCATGCGCCAGGATCGTTGCAGGCGCATATTGAGCTGGAACCCGGCGCCTGGAATACTGACAAGCATAGCGGCGAGGGCGAGATTGTATATGGATCGCCCGGAGAGCTCCATTATGCTTTTAACGTCAATAAGGATGACTTGTGGCCGGGGCGCACAAACATAAGATACAGCGGTGAGATTTCGTTTGCGACGCGCTCTGCGCCGCCATCGGATGACACGGATTTCAGCGGTTATACACTCTTGACGGTGAATCCGGAAACTGCCGAGGGCAGGATATGGGGCGTTGCCGGCACGGCCGGCATGCCCTCAACCCTCGGGGCATTACGACGCCACGTTAAATCGCGTTAGAACGGACGCACGCCGATCAGCGGCGCATGCAGCCACAGGGCGAAGATGATGGCGCCGGCGATGCCGGCGACGATGGTCAGCGCGGTGGCACCGCCGCTGCCGGCCGCGTAGGTCACACCCAGCGCCGCGTCGCGCTTGCGCGAGGCGCGGAACAGCAGGATGGCCCAGGCCAGGAAGCTGCCGAACAAGACGATGTCGTGCAGCGTGCCATTGGCGATCAGGTGCGCCAGCGCCCAGGTCTTGATCCCCAGCGTCATCGGATGGTGCAGCCTGGCCTTGATGCCGTTGCGCGGAATGTAGGAGGCGGTGATGAAGATGAAGGCGATCACCGCCAGCAGCGCGGCGATGTGGCGGGTGAATGGCGGCGGCGTCCAGACCACCACCGGTTCCTGGCGCGCCAGGCTGTAGCCCCAGATAATCAGCAGCAGGCCGGTGATGGACACGATGGAGTAAAACGCCCGCCACGGCAGCAGTCCGATGCGCGCGCATGGCGTTGCGCCAGTCTTCGGCGAAGATGCGGACCGAGTGCAGTCCGAGAAAAATGATCAGGCCCGATGTGAGTGTAATCATTGCGTGTTCCTGTGTTGAATGGTGGCGTGACGATACACCCGGATGCGGCTGCGCGCAACGCCGCTAGCGCAAGTTTCCCGCCAAATGAATGTCGCCGTCGGCGCCGGCCAGGCGCACGGCGCGCCGGCCTGCGTCGTCCGCCGGTGCGATTTGCACCGCCAGCGTGGAGCAGGGCAGCGGCACCGGTTTGACGAAGCGGACGTCGATCTCGCTGAACGCAATGCCTCGCTGCTTGAGGATTTCATAGCTGCGTACAAAGCTGCCGAAGCCGTGCAGCACCATGCCACGGAAGACCGAACGCCGCGCCAGCGGTGCGCACCAGTGGATGGGATTGAAGTCGCCGGTCAGCAGCGCGAAACGCAGGCCGTCGCGCAGGTCGGCGTGCCATATGCCGGCGGTGCTCCATTGCGGTTCCGGCGGGCGCTCGCGCGCGTCTTTGGCAGGACGAGGACCGGGCAGCAGGAAGCTCATATGCAGACGGGCTTCCACCAGCGACGGCTGCTGCGCCGTGCCGGTTGTCACGGCCACCACGGCCTTGATCCGGCCGGGCACTTCCTCGATCTGTTCGACGGCCGCGCCGACCAGCAGCGGCGTGCTGCGCGGCAGTGGGCCGTTCACGCGCAGGCTCACGCCCTGGTTGATGACGCTGGTCAGGTTGTAGGGCATGCGCAGCAGCAGTTCGCCCACGAGCGGCAGGCTCCATTGCGACACCATGTGCGGCGGCAGCGCGGCGTCATAGCCGTCCACCGCGCCGGACCAGCCGACATACCGCGCGACCAGATCATCCGGCGGCGGCGCGATCACGCGCGAAACCGGCGCGATGCGCGGCGGCGCCGCGCCCGGCATCGACGCAGGCGACAGCACGTTCAGCAGCGTATGGCCGACCACCCGCGCACCGGTCAGCAGCATCGGCCCCTGATGGCGCAGCAGGCCATACGGCACGGCCGTCATTGCTGAACCGCCTTCACCACCGCCGCCAGCAGCGCCTGCGGCTGATACAACAGGCGATGCGGCGTCAGGCCAAGCCGCACCACCACCAGCTGCTGCGACGGCACGATAGCGATGCTCTGCCCATCATGCCCCTCCATCCAGTAGGTGTCGGCCGGCAGCTGGAAGCGCGTATCGGGATTCTGGCCCTCGGGCGTAGCGCCGGACGGCCCCCAGCGCCACACCTGGCCCTGTCCATATTGGCCGCCCGACGCCGGCGCTGCCTGCTGCATGCCGCCGACAAAACCTTCGGGCAGGATGCGCTTGCCCTGCCAGACGCCGTCCTGCAGCAGGAACTGGCCGAAGCGCGCCCAGTCCTGCGTGGTGGCGTACATATAGCTGGAACCAACCAGATTGCCGCGCGCATCGGCTTCGATGATCGCGCTGTTCATGCCCAGCGGCGCAAACAGACGGTTATGCGGCAGCGACAGCACATCGGCCGACGTGGCGGCCTTCGCATCGCCGCCAGCGGCGGCGCGCTGCCAGATGCGCGACAGCTGTACCGCCGTGCCGCTCGAATAATTCCATTGGCCGCCCGCCGCCTGTTGCAGCGACTGCGCCGCCGAGAAAGCCGCCATGTCCGGCTCCAGGTACAGCATGCGCGTGGCGTCGGTGACGTCGCCATAGCCTTCGTTCCAGCGCAAACCGCTGCTCATCGACATCAACTGTGCCAGCGTAATCTGCGCGCGGCCATCGCCGGGCGGCCAGAAACCGCTCTGCTGCAAGGACAGCTTGCCGTCCGCGATCTGCATGCCGACCAGCGCCGCATTGACCGTCTTGGTCATCGACCATCCCAGCAAGGGGGAGGCCGCGCTGAAGCCCGCGCCATAACGCTGGGCGATCAGGCGGCCGCGATAAATCACCGCCATGCCGCGCATGCCCGGTCCGGCCAGCGCATCCTGGTCCAGCAAGGCCTGCACCGCCGGATTGGCCTCGGCCTGCGAGCCGGTAGGCCACGGCACGTTGGGCGAGGGCGCCCATATCCTGATCGGATTGAATTGGTATTGCGAGGCCAGCGCCACATCGCCGTCCGGCGCCACCGCGCAGCCGGTGCCGGGACGGTAGACCGCCATGCCGTCGCCGACAAAACCGAGGAATTGCGCGCGCACCGTCTTGCGCTGCCGGTCCACGGCCACTTCCAGATACTTCAGCAGCGGATGGCCGGGTGCCTGCACGTCGTCGGCCAGCACCGCCCGGCCGTCGCGCCCGGCGATGAACACATTCGAACAGACGATTTTGGCGCCGTAGCCGGCGCCCAGCCGCAGCAGGTCCGGCGGCTTCACCGCCAGCGTTGCCACAGCGCCGGCCGCAATCACCAATACTGCCGCAGCAGCCAGTAGGATTTTCGATGCCATTTACATGCTTGCCTTGATCTTGATGCGGATGGCGTCAGCGTACACGCAAATGGAATTTGCCGATAGGGAGGCGCATCAGACGCCATTCGCCTCGTTCGAGAGCCAGTCGCGAAACGCCGCCAGCCGCGGCAGGTTGGCGCATTCCGGACGGTGGATGATGTAGTAGGCCAGCGGGGAAACGAAGCGGATGGCGGGGAATAAGCGCACCAGGCGACCAGCCGCCAGGTCGTCGCGCGCCATGACGCTGCGGGCCAGCGCCACGCCGTGCCCTTCGATTGCCGCCTGCAGCACGGCTGCGGAATTATTGATTCTCAAGCCGCGCCGCCTGGCGCCGCCGACGCCGGCTTTACGCATCCACGCGTCCCAGGTCGGGAAGCCCTGGTGCTCGTCCATCGACAGGTCGTGGATCAGTGTCAGGTTTGCCAGCTCGCCGGGATGCTGCAATACGCGGTGCTCGCGCAGCAGTTCGGGCGAGCAGACCGGGTAGACCTCTTCGTCCATCAATTTTTCGGCGGCGAGTCCAGGCCAGTGACCCGTGCCATAGCGGACGCCGATGTCGATGCGCTGGGCGACGAAGTCCACCGGCTTGAGACTGGTGTCCAGTCGCACATCGGTATCCGGGCAGATGTTCTGGAACCTGTCGATGCGCGGCAGCAGCCACTTGGCGGCGAAGGCGGGACTGACGGTCACCGTCAGCACGCCGCTTAGCGATCCTTCCTTGAGACGCTCCACACCCAGCGCCAGCCGGTCGAAGCCGGCGCGGATTTCCGGCAGCGCGCGCAGGGCCGCCTCGGTGGCAACCAGCCGCGCGCGGCCGCTGGTCCCGCGCAGGAACAGCGGGGCGCCCAGCCAATCCTCCAGCGTGCGCACCAACTGTCCGACTGCGGCGGGCGTGACATTCAGCTCGGCGGCGGCGCCTGAAAAGCTCTGGTGGCGGGCGCTGGCTTCGAACGCGCGCAAGGCGTTCAGATGGACGGGAGTCTTCATGGTGATAAAGATTTTCTTTTGATCTGGCAGAGTTTATCTGGTTTGTCAGCAAGAGTGGAAAGTCGGAGCATTGCGGCTGCATCAATAGTTTTTCTAAACATCGAAAGGTTTAAAAATGAGCAATCAATTCAAAGGCAAAAAGCTGCTGGTTGTCGGCGGCACCAGCGGCATAGGACTGGAAACCGCGCGCATGGTGATGGCGCAGGGCGGCAGCGCGGTCATCGTCGGCAACCGTGCCGGCAAGGCGGAGGAGGCGCGCAAGGCGTTGGCCGTGCTGGGACAGGCATGGGCATTGACGGCGGATCTGTCGAGCGAGCGGGATCTCGCGGCCCTGCTCAACGCGCTGGATGAACAGCACGCCGATATCGACCTGCTGGTCAGCGCCGCCGGCGTGTTCTTTCCCAAGCCGTTCCTGGCGCATCAGGAGGCTGACTACGACCAGTACATGAAGCTGAACAAGGCGCTGTTCTTCATCAGCCAGCGCATTGCGGCCAATCTGGTCGCGCGGGACCGGCCGGGCGCGATCGTCAACATCGGTTCGATGTGGGGCAAGCAGGCGATTGCGGCGACGCCGTCGTCGGCCTACTCGATGGCCAAGGCGGGACTGCATGCGCTGACCCAGCACATGGCGATGGAACTGGCGGCCAAGCGCATCCGCGTCAATGCGGTGTCGCCGGCGGTGGTGCAAACGCCAATCTATGAGGGCTTCATTCCGAAGGCGGAAGTGCACGACGCGCTGCAAGGCTTTAACAGCTTCCACCCGATCGGCCGCGTGGGCATGCCGCGCGACGTCGCCGAGGTGGTCGCCTTCCTGCTGTCCGACAGGGCCGGCTGGGTGACCGGCGCCAACTGGGATGTGGATGGCGGCGTCATGGCCGGCCGCAACTGATGCCGGCCATGACTACCAGCGCTACTTAAAAGCTGGTCGACAGGCCAGCGTAGAAGGAGCGGCGCTCGCCGTACTGCGGTGCGCCGACGCCGACGCCCGAGCCGTCGCGCAGCAGGTAGACCTTGTCGAAGGCGTTGATCAGCGCCAGGCGGCCTTCCACGGTGCCGACCGGCGTGGCCTTCCAGGTGTGGGTCAGCGCGAAGTTGACCGTGGTGTAGTGCGGCAGGTGGCCGGAGTTCGGCGCGCCGTTGTCCGGCGTCAGACGCAGGCCGCTGCCGTACAGGACATCGCTGCTGATCTGCGAATCGCCGAAGTGGTAGTGGGCGCCGCCCGACACCGACACCGTCTGGTCGTGGTCCACGTGGATGTAGTGGTTGGCGATATAGGCCAATTCGTCCGGGCCGAACAGCGACTGGCCGGAGATGATGTTGCTGCCTTCGGCCTTCTGCGTGGTCACGTTGAGGAAGCCGCCCCAGTTCTTGCGGCTGTAGACGCCGGACAGCTCCAGGCCCTTGGCGTAGCCACGGTCGTAGTTGAACGGCGACAGGATCAGCGCCTGGCCGAACTGGCCTTCATCCAGCATGTTGCGGATCTTCTTGTAGTACGCATCGGCGGTGAAGGTCAGTTCCTCGCTGAACTGGTGGCTGAGGCCGACATCGTAGTAGTTGGTGCGTTCGGACTTGACATTGTCCGACACGCCCACTTCCGGCGCATTCGAGGTGCCGGCGTATTTGTCGATGCTGGACTGCGCCGCCAGTTCCTGCGGCGGCGGCGTGAAGTAGCGCGAGTAGCCGGCGTGCAGCGCCGTGCCCTTGGCCAGCTGGTAGGCGACGTTGATGCGCGGGCTCCATTGCTGTTCGCTGACGAAGGCGTCCACCTTGTCGAAGCGCACGCCGTAGTTGACGGTCAGCGGCGCGCCGATATGCCATTCGTCCTGCAGATAGACGCTGGACTGTTTGCCGGTCTTGCTGCTGTTGTCGATGATGGTGCGCGGCGTGGTGCTGGCTTGCGTGCCGTCGTCGTTCATATCGAAGACGCCGACGCTGTTGTCGCTGTGCGTGGTCTGGCGGGTATAGGCGAGGCCGGCGCGGAGGGTGTGGGTGTCATTCAGCTTGTAGCTGGCGTCGAACTGCATGCCGTTGGAGGTGTTCGAACGCAGCGTGTCGGAGGCCACGCCGTTGTAGGCCAGGTCGCCGATCGCGTCCGGCGTGTAGTGCAGCTCCGAATACTGGTGGAAGCCGGACACCTGGTAATTCAGGTCGCCCACGCTTTTTTGCAGCGACAGCACGACAAAGCGGTTCTTCTCGCGCTGGTTTTCATTCAGCTGGGCCGAATCGGGCGTGGCGGCGCCGGCCACGGTGAACGCGGCGTCCTGGTTGGGATTGTTCGGAATCTGGAAGCGGCCGTTGTAGGTGCCGAACATCAGGCCCAGGCGGGTGTTATCGTCCAGGAAGTAGGACAGGGCGCCGAAGGACTTGGTCTGGTTGGTCTTGTCGTGCAGCGCGCTGCTGGTCGGCAGCGGATTCTCGATGCCGAGTTTATTGGTCAGGTAGCTGCCGGACAGGTAGTAATTGAACGCGCCCTGGGTGCCGAAGAATTCCGCGCTCGGCTCGACGTAGCCATGGCTGCCGGCCAGCACGCCGATGCGGCCGCCGGATTTCGGCTGGCCTTCCTTGGTCTGGATGTCGATGATGCCGGCCGTGCGCAGGCCGAATTGCGCCGGCAGCGCGCCGGTGATGAAGTCGGTCGACTCGACGAAGCGGGTGTCGATCGACTGGCCGAAGCCGCTGATCGACTCCGGCAGCTGCACGCCGTTGACGCGGTACTGCACGTTGGCGTGGTCGTCGCGCACGTGGATCGAGCCCGATCCTTTCGAGTCCTGGCTCACGCCCGGCAGGCGCAGCAGCACTTCATTGAACGGCGTGTTGTCGCCCTGGCCCAGCTGGTCGACCATGTGCTTGTCGATGCTGTAGATGGTGGTGCCGACGTTCGGCGACAGGTCGATGCGCGCGCTCTTCAGGTGTGCGGCGGTGACTTCCACCTGCTGCATCGGCGCGGCGTCCGGCGCGACGTCGGCAGCGGTATCTTCCGCATAGGCGTGTTGGGCGTAGAAAGCGGCGGCGATCAGCAGTGGCAGGGTACGGAGTTGTGGCTTGTGTTGCATGTTAAATCCTTGAATGGTGAGGCGTGACGGTGCATCGTTCCCTCGCGGGAGATGCAGCGATGAATATTCAGATGGAGAAAACAGCAACGCCGGGCGGCGCGTGGGAAGGCGGGGTCAGGTAGCTGGTTTGCGCGGCGCGCACCACGGTGTGCGGCGCCAGCACCGGCAGGCTGCTTTGCAGGCCGGTCGGCGCCACCAGCAGGGTGGCCGGCGGCACGCCGCCGGCAGGCAGGTGCACCACCGCGCACGCGGCGCAATCCGGTTCGTGATCGGTGTAGGCGTGGGTGTGCGAACTGGCGCCGATCAGTTGCAACGCCAGGAACATGAGCACAAAGAACATCATGACGCGTTGATAACGCGTCTGGCGATGTGGTGTGCTCAGGTTGATGGTGGGGGCGTGCATGCCCGGGATTTTACAACGGAATCAGGTGCTTAGTGTTGTTGATTGCCATATGGCTCGCCCACCAGGCCGCGCCGGGTGGCCAGCACCACCGCGTGCGTGCGTGCCGTTGCGCCAAGCTTGTCAAAAAGACCCTTGACGTGGGTCTTGACGGTGCCGACGCCGATGCCCAGTTCGCGCGCGATCGATTTGTTGCATTGGCCCTGGGCCAGCAGCTGCAGCACGTCGGTCTCGCGGCTGGTCAGGCCGATGCGGGTGAAGCTGTCGGCCACGCAGCGGCTCAGTTCCGCGCTCAGGTAGCGCATGCCGCGGCTCAGCGTGCGCACGGCGGTCAGCAGCTGTTCGGAGTCGGCGTTTTGCAGCAGGTAGCCGTGCACGCCGGCCATCATGGCGGTGCGCACTTCCCATTCGCGTTCCAGCTGGGTGACGATCAGCACCCGCGGCTGCGTGTCGCCGTGGTGGGCGCTGGCGGCGCGGCGCATGTGTTCCAGGCCGCTGCGGTGATCGAGGATGATCACGTCGGCGCCCGCGTGGCTGTCGGCGTGCGGGTCCGCCACCGCCACCTGCATGTCGCCGTGGTTGCCCAGCAGCGCGGCCAGGCCGGCGCGGATGATCGGGTCGGCATGGGCGATCAGTACGCTGACCTGGTCGCCTTGCGCGGCGATCGCGGTGGTGGTGCCGGCGCCGCCGGCGGCGGACTGTGGCCAGGATCGGGTATCCATTCGCATGTCACTCTCCTCAATTGATAAGCTGGTACATAACAGATTAAACTTTTCTGAGCTTTTTGCCACGCCCCAATCCGGGAGGAGGTCCCTACCCATATGGAGGTATAGGCAAAAACTTGCGCTTGTGTCATGCTAGGCGCCAGATGCCAGAACTTTAATCACGAGATGCCTATGACTCCTCAGCCCATCAAGATCCTGAGCGTGGACGACCATCCGATGTTCCGCGAGGGCATAGCCAGCGTGATTGCCGACGAAGACGACATGCTGCTGCTGGAGGAGGCCACCAACGGCGTGCAGGCCGTGGAGGCGTATCGCCGCCTGCGGCCGGACGTCACGCTGATGGACATCCAGATGCCGGACATGAACGGCATCGACGCCACCATCGCCATCCGCAAGGAATTCCCCAACGCCCGCATCGTGGTGCTGACCACCTACGAAGGTGACGTTTTGGCGCAACGCGCGATTTCCGCCGGCGCCGCCGGCTACCTGTTGAAAAGCATGCTGCGGCGCGAACTGCTGGCGACCATCCGCTGCGTGCACGAGGGCCGCCGCAGCATTCCGGCGGCGGTGGCCAGCGGCATCGCCGAGCACTGGCACGAGGGCGCGCTGAGCAAGCGCGAAGTGGAAGTGCTGCAGCTGGTCGCCGGTGGACAGAGCAACAAGCGCATCGGCATGCACCTGGTGATTTCGGAAGAAACCGTCAAGGTCCACATGAAGAGCATCCTCGCCAAGCTGAACGCCAGCGACCGCACCCACGCGGTCACGCTGGCCATCGAGCGCGGCATCCTCGACCTGCACGCCTGCGGCCTGGTGCAGTAGGCGTCAGGCGGCTTTCCGCATCAGCCAGCGCCGCAGCGTGCCCGGCCTGCGCTGGTAGACGGCGCTGCCCGGCGCCGTCACCTGCGCCACCGTGCCCATGCCGGGACGGCACCACAGATCCAGCGCCGCATCGATCTTCACCGCCCGCTCGCGCATGCCGATCAGGCCCCAGTGGCCGGGCCGTTCGCCGGCCGCCAGCACCTGTTCATCGATGCCGCGGCCGTTGTCGCGCACCTGCAGCGTGAAGTGGTCGGCGGCGTAGCCCAGTTCCAGCTCGATGCGGCTGGCGTCCGCGTGGCGGAAGGCGTTCAGCAGCGCCTCGCGGCCGATGTGGTACAGGTGTTCGCGGCCGGCCTCGTTGAGCGAGGTTTGCTGGCCGGTGACGATCAGCGCGAAGTCGGCCGCGTGCTCCTCACGCAGCTGCTGGCCCAGTTCACTGAACATATGCGGCAGGTCGTCGTGGTGCGGCTGCAGGTCGCGCAGGCCGCTGACCTGGATGCGGCCTTCGGCCAGCACCCGGTCGGCCTGGTTGAGAATTTTTTCCACCAGCTGGTAGGCGTCGCTGTCCGGCGGCAGGCGCTTGAGCAGCGTCTGCACCCGCAGCATCAGCCCTTGCACGCTTTGCAGGAAGGTGTCGTGCAGCGCGCGGGCGATGCGTTCGCGTTCGTCGGCGCGGTCTTCCAGCCGCGTGCGCAGTTGCTGGGTCACGTGGCGCAGCCGCAGGCGATACAGCAGCGCCAGCGTCGCCGCCACGCCGATGAAGCACACCAGCTTGAACCAGATGGTTTCCGCGAAGGTGGGCGGAATCGAGAACGCCAGCTGCGCTTCCTGCGGATTCCACATGCCGTCCTCGTTGGCTGCCATCACGCGGAAACGATACTGGCCCGGATCGAGGTTGGTGTAGAACGCCTGGCGGCGCGCACCGGGGTCCTGCCAGTCGTCGTCGACGCCGTCGAGGCGGTAGCGGAAGCGCACCCGCTCCGGCACGCTCAGGCTCAGTGCCGTGTAATCGATGCGCAGGTTGCTGGTGGACTTGGGCAGTTCCAGGCCGGGCAGGGGACTGTAGTGCTGCTCGCCGATGACCACGTCCTGCACCATCACCGGCGGCGTCACCGGGTTGCGCGTGATGTGCGCCGGGTTGATCCAGTTGATGCGGTTGGCCGTGGCCATCCACAGCAGGCCGTCGTCGCCCAGCAGCAGCGACGGCATCGGCCGCAGCTGCGAGGCGGCGCCGAGCAGGCCGTCGTGGGCGTCGAAGCGTTCGTATTCCACTTCGTGAGCGGGGGCGCGCATGGCCAGCGCCACCTGCGCCGCGCTGATGCGGCTCAGGCCCTCGGTGCCGAACAGCCACAGGTCGCCCTGCGGCGCGCGGACGATGCCGGAGACGCCGCGAAACGCCTCGCCGCGCTGGCCGTGCAGCGTGATGAAGCGCTGGCCGTCGAACCAGGCCACGCCGCGCTCGCCGCCGGCCCACAGCTGCGTGCCGCTGCGGTAGATGGTCAGCACCTGGCCCAGCTCCAGGCCCTGTTCCGCGCCGTACAGCGTGGTCTTGCCGCCGGCCAGGCGCGCAATGATGTTGCGCACGTAGCCGGCCCACAGCGCGCCGTCGGCGCCGGCCGCCAGCGCGATCGGGAACAAATCGGTCATGCCCGGCGCCGTGGCCAGCGGCAGCGCTTCCTGGCGCCGCCAGTGGCCGTCCTTCAGCAGGTACAGGCCGGCGCGCACGACCGACACCCACAGGCCGCCGCCGTCGGCGCGGCACAGCGCCTGCACTTCGTAGCTGCTGGCTTCCGGCGGCAGCGGGTAGCGCTCCGTGCGGCCGCCGTCCACGCTCCATACTTCCTCGTCGTTGCCGGCCCACAGCACGCCGTCCGGATCGCGGTACAGCGCCGAGATGCGCGCCGACAGTACATTGCGCCGTTCGCCCTCCGGCCCCAGCGCGTGCAGCGCGCCGATGCGGTCGCCGGCCCAGATGCCGCCGCCGTTCAGCGGCGCGATGGCCGGATGGTTGAAGATGGTCTGCAGCGGCAGGGTCAGCAAACGGTTGCGGCGGAAGCGGTTCAGGCCGGCCGAGGTGCCGATCCACACATTGCCTTCGCGGTCCTGGAAAAAGCTTTGCGGCAGGCCGCCGTTCAGATCCTGCTGCTGCGCCTCGCCATTGCCGGCGTTGCGGCGTTCCAGGCCGCCGGCGCGGAACACCCACTGGTTGCCGTCGCGGTCGAAGTACAGATTGGCGCCCTGGAAGACGGCGCCGGCCGCCGCTTCGCCCGCCGGCGCCGCCGGCAGCACGCGGTAATAGCTGTCGACGTCGGAGGCCCACAGCGTGCCGTCCGGGGCCAGCGCCATGGCGCTCAGGTCGCCGTGCGGCCAGGCCTGACGGAAGGCGGCGCTGCTGTCGGCGCGGCTGTAGATGCCGCCCTGCATGGCGACCCACTGGCGGCCCGCGTGGTCGAACAGCACCTGGCGCGCGCGCCGCGCCGGCAGGCCCTGGTCGGCGCCGATGGTGACG
>NZ_WKJL01000049.1 GCF_009674565.1 Duganella aquatilis | reverse complement strand
GCGCCATCGCCGTGCTGTTCGCCGCCACCACCATCGCCGTCGCCAGCTGGACGCTGCGCCGCACCTCGGCGCTGGTGAATGTCGCCGTGCTGGCGGCCGCCTCGGCGCTGTGGCTGGCGCTGGCCTGGGCCATGGCGCCGCACGACGCCGTGTTCGGCGTCAGCGGCCCGCTGCTCGGCAACCTGTTCCTGCTGGCGGTCGGCGTGCCGTTTGCGTGGCAGATGTCGCAACGCCAGTCGCGCCGCCTGCTCGACACGCTGCGCCAGTACGTGGCCGACGCCGTCGTCGACGAACTGCTGCGCAGCAATCTGTCGGACCCGCTCAAGCCCAGCCATTGCGAAGTCACCACGCTGATCGCCGACATGCAGGGCTACACCAGCCATGTGGCGGCGCTGCCGCTGGAACAGGCGGCCGAGCTGACGCGCGCCTTCCTCGACTGCCTGACCGGCCCGGTGCTGGCGGCCCACGGCACGCTGGACAAATTCACCGGCGACGGCCTGGTGGCGTTCTGGGGCGCGCCGCTGCCGGTGCCCGACCACGCCGACCAGGCGCTCGATGCGGCCGCCGCGATCCTGGCCGGCATGGCCGACTTCAACGCCGCGCGCCAGCGCCAGGGCCTGGCGCCGATCCGGGTCCGCATCGGCATCGAGAGCGGCCGAGCCATGGCCGGCGATTTCGGCTCGGCGGCGCGCAGCATTTATACTGCGGTCGGCGACAGCGTCAACGTGGCGTCGCGGCTGGAAACCGCCGCGCGCGATCTGCCGCACGATGTGATTATCGGTCCCGGCACCGCCGCCCTGTGCCGGCGCCATCAGCTCAGTCGCATCGGCGAGCTGACGTTGCGCGGCAAGGAGCACCCGACGACCCTGTACACCCTGGTGGCGCAGATGCCGCAACAAGGAGTTTTGTGAAGAAATACCTGTTAGCCCTGCTGGGCGGCCTGTGGCTGGCCACCCTGGCCTGCGCCCAACAGGCGCCAGTCGACGAAGACCTGTATCTGACCGCCATGCAGTCGATCGCCGACGGCCGCCGCGCCGACGCCAGCCTGATCCTGGAGCGCCTGATCGCGCGCGGGCCGCAGCACGCGGGCGAATGGCTGGACCTGGCCATGATCCAGTGCGCGCTGGGCCACGACGCCGACGCCGAGACGCTGTTCCAGCGCATCGAGCGCGAGTACCAGCCGCCGCAGGGCATCCGCGACATCATCCGGCAGCAGCGCGAGCAAGGCTGCTACCAATGGCAGGCGCAAGTGTTGTGGGGCGTCAACGCCGCGCGCGGCTACGACAGCAACGTCAACCAGGGCGCCAGCTTCCCGGTATTTACCGACAGCAACGGCGTGCCGCTGGAACTGCTGCCCGAGTACAAGCCGCACAGCGACCACTACAGCGTGGTGTCGGGCGACTACCTGCGCGACCTCAACGCCGATGGCGACCTGGCGTTTGCCCAGGCCCACCTGCGCCAGTACGACCGCCTGTCGGCCTATAATTCGATGTCGCTGTTTGTCGGCGCCGAGCACCCGTGGCAGCTGTCGCGCTGGCAGATGCGCAGTTCGGCGCTGCTGGGCGCGCTGACGCTGGGCGGCGCGCTCTACCAGGAGCAGGCGCAGCTGCAATTGCGCGCGGCGCCGCCGTTGAAGTTGCCCAAGGGCTACGATTTCAACCTGCTGGGCAGCGTTACCCGCACCAGCTATAAAACCCTGGCCAATTTCGATTCGACCACGCTGGAACTGCGCAATGTGCTGGGCTTCCACAACGACAGCAGCCAGGCGCAGGCGGCGTTCGGCTACCAGCGCGACCTCGGCAGCGCCGAGCGTCCGGGCGGCGACCGCACCGGCTGGTCGGCGCGGCTGTACGGCCGGCGCATGGTGCGCGACTCGCTGCAGGCCGAAGTGGAGCTGACCGGCCAGCGCTGGAGCGGACAGAACGAGTATTCGCCGGGCTTGATCAATGTGGCGCGCAAGCAGAACAACGTGGTGCTGCGCACCGTGCTGAGCTATGCGCTGCGGCGTGACCAGAGCCTGCAGCTGGAATGGCGCCAGGTGCGCAACCGCGAAAACATCTCGATCTTCCAGTACGATGCGCATCAGATCCAATTGAGCTGGCGCTGGGCCAACCTGTGACAGCTGCAACAAACTGCAACAATGTGCGGCTTTGCCGCCAAAATTGTGTATAAGTAACGTTTAGGCAGTAGTACAGACGATGAACAAACCGACCAACACCGACCAGCTGGCCCCGCCCGCAGCCGAAGGCAACGAAGCGTCCGCACAGAATGTGCAGGTGCACCTGCGCCGCATTCCGCTGCTGGCGGGCCTGAGCGACGAGGAAGTGCAGCGGCTGAAGCCGGAACTGCGCTTCCGCCAGTACGCCAAGCGCGACATCGTGCTGCAGAAGGGCGCGGCCGGCGACGGCCTGCTGTTCCTGCTGTCCGGCCAGCTGCAGGTGATCGACGTCACCGAGGACGGCCGCGCGATCGGCCTGCGCATGCTGGCGCCAGGCGACTTCTTCGGCGAAATCGCGGTCATCAACGGTTCGCAGCGCACCGCCTCGGTGGTGGCAATGAGCGCGGTGCTGGTGGCGTTCCTGCCGGCGCCGGCCGCGCTGCACCTGTTCTCGCACTCGCCGTCGGTGGCCAACCTGATGCTGCGCCATCTGGCCGCCAAGATCCAGCGCGATTCGGAATTCCGCTCGCTGCTCAGCATCAACAACACGACGCGCCGCATTTATACCTATCTGGTGCAGATGAAATCGCCATCGGAACAGCCAGGCGAGCCGGAAATGGTGAAAAACCTGCCGACCCACCAGGACATCGCCAACATGATCAACACCAGCCGCGAGACCGTGACCCGCGCGCTGACCTCGCTGGTGCAGCAAGGCATCATCCAGAAAGGCAGCCAGGGGCTGGTGATTGTCGATCCGCAAGGACTGCAAAAGCTGGTCGAAGGCTCTTGACGGGCGCGGCATGCAGAGTATGCACGGTATAATTGCGCGCTTTTTTCCACGCCGCCCGCGCGGCGGCACATAGTCCCAACCCATGACATCACACAGCCTGTTCCACCGTACGCCGGGAGCCCGACCATGATCGTCCTCGGCCGCCTGCAGAATATCGCCAACTACCGCGGTTTCATCCTCGGCAGCGTGCAGCGCGAATTCCAGTCGAAATACCGCAACTCGATTCTCGGCGCCGCCTGGACCGTGCTCAATCCGCTGGCCATGATCGTGGTCTACACGGTCATCTTTTCGCAGGTGATGCACAACCGCCTGCCCGGCGCCAGCTCGGCCTTCGCCTACAGCATCTACCTGTGCGCCGGCGTGCTGACCTGGAACCTGTTTGCCGAGATCACCACCAAGGCGCAATCGGTGTTCCTCGATAACGCCGGCCTGATCAAGAAAATCAATTTCCCGCGCCTGTGCCTGCCCATCATCGTGGTGTGCAACGCCGGCGTCAACTTCGCCATCATCTTCGGCCTGTTCACCGCCTTCCTGCTCATCTCCGGCAACTTCCCCGGCTGGGTGTTCCTGGCGGTGTTCCCGCTGCTGGCGCTGCAGGTGCTGCTGGCCATCGGCCTCGGCATGATCCTCGGCGTGCTGAATGTGTTCTTCCGCGACGTCGGCCAGTTCTTCTCGATCAGCCTGCAATTCTGGTTCTGGTTCACGCCGGTGGTCTACCCGGCCAGCGTGCTGCCGGACGACGTCCGCCCGCTGCTGGCCTACAACCCGATGGCGCCGCTGATCCAGGGCTACCAGGACATCCTGGTCAACGGCCGCCTGCCGCACTGGGGCAGCCTGCTGCCGGCCGCCGTGCTGGCGCTGATCCTGTGCCTGCTGGGCATGCAACTGTTCCGCCGCCGCGCGGGAGAAATGGTGGACGAACTGTGAACGGCAGCATTCAAGTATCGAACCTGGGCAAGGCCTACAAGCGCTACCCCAGCCACCGCGCCCGCCTGCTGGAATGGCTGCTGCCGTCGACGCCGCGGCACCAGGACATCTGGGTGCTGCGGGACATCAGCTTCAGCGTCGAACCGGGCCAGGCGCTCGGCATCATCGGCATCAACGGCGCCGGCAAGAGCACGCTGCTGAAGCTGATCACCGGCACCGCCGCGCCGACCACCGGCAGCGTCGCCATGCACGGCCGCGTGGCCGCCATGCTGGAACTGGGCATGGGCTTCCATCCGGACTTCAGCGGCCGCCAGAACGCCTACATGGCCGGCCAGCTGATCGGCCTGAGCGCCGACGACGTCACCCGCCTGATGCCGGACATCGAGGCTTTCGCCGAGATCGGCGAATACCTGGACCAGCCGGTGCGCGTCTACTCCAGCGGCATGCAGATGCGGCTGGCGTTTGCCGTGGCCACCGCGCGCCGCCCGGACGTGCTGATCGTCGACGAGGCGCTGTCGGTCGGCGACGCCTATTTCCAGCACAAGAGTTTCGAACGCATCCGCGCCTTCCGCAGCGAAGGCACGACGCTGCTGATCGTCTCGCACGACAAGGGCGCGATCCAGTCGATCTGCGACCGCGCCATCCTGCTCGACAAGGGCCGCGTCAGCAAGGAAGGCACGCCGGAGGAGATCATGGACCTGTACAACGCCATGCTGGCCGAACGCGAAGGCGTCGACGTGCGCCAGGAAACGCTGGACAGCGGCAAGGTGCAGACCATCTCCGGCACCGGCGAAGCCACCGTGCAGTCGATCGCGCTGCTGAAGCAGGACGGCACGCCGGCCGAGGTGCATGGCACCGGCACCGACGTCGACCTGTGCATCGAGGTGGCGATCCACGCCGACATCCCGGAACTGACGCTGGGCTTCCGCATCAAGGACCGGCTGGGCCAGGCGGTGTTCGGCACCAACACCTTCCACAAGCTGGCGCCGCTGAACGGCATGCGCGCCGGCCAGCGCTTCCGCGCCCACTGGCGCTTCCCGCTGCTGCTGGGACCGGGCAGCTACTCGGTCGCCACCGCGCTGCACAGCAGCGACAACCACCTGGGCCAGAACTACGAATGGCGCGACCTGGCGCTGGTGTTCGAGGTGATGAACCTCCAGCACAGCTACTTCGAAGGCACCGCCTGGCTCAATCCTGACATCGAGATCGAACACGGAGTTGCCCAACCATGAGCCTGACCTCCTACGCCCACAACTGCGAAGACGTGCTGCTGATGCGCGCGCTGGGCCACATCGAACACGGCCGTTACCTTGACGCCGCCGCCGGCGATCCGCTGCACAGCAACGCCACCCAGGCGTTCTACGCGCGCGGCTGGCACGGCGTCAACCTGGAAACCGCGCCGGCGCTGCTGCGCCGCCTGCGCATCGCCCGCCCGGCCGACACCAACCTGGCCTTGGCCGCCGCCGCCGCGCCGGGCCAGCGCGCCTGGTACCAGGTCGAGCTGCCCGGCGCCTCGACCTTCGACGCCGCCTTGGCGCAGCAACAGCGCGACGCCGGCCGCGCGGTGGTGCAGCACCTGGTCGAGCTGCAAACGCTGAACGCGATCTGCGAACAGCACCTCGACGGCGAACTGCATTTCCTGCGCCTGGCCGACAGCGCCGCGCTGGCGGGACTCGACCTGCAACGCTGGCGGCCGTGGATCATCGTGCTGCGCGCCGACGGCGTCACGCCGCTGGACGCGCTGCTGGCGGCGCGCTACCGCCTGGCCTACGCCGACGGCTACAACCAGTTCTACCTGGCCGACGAGCAGGCGGCGCTGGCCGCCGCGCTGACGCTGCCGCCGCACCCGGCCGACGACTTCGTGCTGGCCGAAGACCACCATTACAGCCATCCGCTGGCCGAATGGCGCCGCCGCACCGCCGAGGCGGAAGCGGCGTCGCAGGAGTCGCGTATCTGGGCCCAGGCGCACGTGCGCGAGTGGCGCGAGAAATTCGAACGGCTGGACGCCGAACAGCAGCGCGCCAACCGCGCCGAGCAGCAGCTGGCGGAGATGAGCGGCCGCGCCCACCGCGCCGAAGCCCAGCTGCCGCACCTGAACGCGCGCGCCGCCGCCGCCGACGTCGCCGAGCAGACGCTGGGCGCGGTATACGCCAGCCTGTCGTGGCGCCTCACCCGGCCGCTGCGCGAAGGCAAGTTCAAGCTGGCCAAGCTGCGCGCCTGGCTGCGCGCGTTCCCGCGCCGCGTAGTGGGCGCCGTGCTGCGCCGCGTGAAAGGCCTGGCCGGCTACGCGCTGCGCTACGTCAACGCGCGGCCCAAACTGTCGTTCTTCCTGCGCCGTAACATCGCGCGCCTGCCGTTCATGGTGCCGCTGATGCGCGCGCTGAAGCTGCGCCTGCAACTGAACCATACCCATGCGGCCGCCGCGGCGCCCGTGCCTGCCGACCTGGACAGCCTGCCGGAAGCGGCGCGCCAGGTCTTCGACGACCTGCGCCGCGCCCGCCGCCAGGCCCCTCATTCCTGATCGACCACTATGCGTATCGTAATCGACCTGCAAGCCTGCCAGGGCTCCAGCACCAACCGCGGCATCGGCCGTTACTCGATGGCCCTGCTGCAAGGGATGCTGCGCCAGGCCGGCGGCCATGAGCTGCACGTGGCGGTGAACCACCACTTCCCGGACGCCGTGGCCAACCTGCGCCAGAGGCTGGGCCAGTTCATGCCGCAAAGCCAGATCAGCGGCTACACGCTGCCGGCGCAGATCTGGGAGCACCAGCCGCTGAACCACTGGCGCCTGCGCGCCGCCGAACAGCTGCGCGAACATTATCTGGCCAGCCTGAAGCCGGACGTGGTCCACATGTCGAGCCTGTTCGAAGGCCTGGGCGAGGACGCCAGCACCTCGGCGCTGCACAGCCGTAACAACTTCGACACCGCCGTCACGCTGTACGACCTGATTCCGCTGATCCGCAAAGAAACCTACCTGACCGATCCCAACGTCGCCAACTGGTACTACCGCAAGCTGCAAAGCCTGAAGAACGCCGAGCTGCTGCTGGCCATTTCCGGCTACTCGCGGCGCGAGGCGCTCGATGCGCTGCAGCTGCCGCCACAGCAGGTGGTGAATATCTCGTCGGCGGTGGACACCATCTTCGTGCCGCGCGGGATGTCGGCCGAGGCGGAACTGGCGCTGCGCCAGCGTTTCGGCCTGACCCGCCCGTTCATCATGTACACCGGCGGCATCGACTACCGCAAGAACATCGAAGGCCTGATCGAGGCCTACGCCCAGCTGCCGGCCGCGCTGCGCCAGCAATACCAGCTGGCGGTGGTGTGCAGCATCCGCCAGGAAGACAAGCTGCGCCTGCTGGCGCTGGCCGACAAGTTCAACCTCCCGCAAGGCGATGTGGTGCTGACCGGCTTTGTCTCCGACGACGACCTGGTGTCGCTGTACAACCTGACCGCGCTGTTCGTGTTCCCGTCGCTGCAGGAAGGCTTCGGCCTGCCGGCGCTGGAAGCGATGTCCTGCGGCGTGCCGGTGATCGGCTCCAACAACAGCAGCATTCCGGAAGTGATCGGCCGCGCCGACGCCCTGTTCGATCCGAACAAGGTGGCCGACATCAGCGCCAAGATGCACCAGGTGCTGACCACGCCGGCGTTTGCCGACGACCTGCGCGCGCACGGCCTGGAACAGGCCAAGCTGTTCTCGTGGGACGCCAGCGCCAAGACCACGCTGGCCGCCTTCGAGCAGGTGCACGATCAACGCCGGCAAGCGCGGCGCACCAGCGTGGCGCTGGCGCCGCAGGCGCCGGGCGCGCGCCGTCCGCGCCTGGCCTACGTGTCGCCGCTGCCGCCGGAGCGCACCGGCGTGGCCGACCAGAGCATCGAGCTGCTGCCGGAACTGGCGCGCTATTACGACATCGAGGTGGTGGTCAACCAGACCGAGGTGAAGGAACGCTGGGTCGAGGCCAATTTCCCGGTGCGCAGCAGCGAATGGTTCGACGCCAACGCCGACCGCTACGACCGCGTGCTCTACCACTTCGGCAATTCCGGCTTCCACGCCCACATGTTCGAGCTGGTCAAGCGCCATCCGGGCGTGGTGGTGCTGCACGACTTTTACCTGAGCGGCGCGGTGCACTACCTGTCGTCGCTGAACCGCGAGGCCAACGCCTACGGCCGCATGCTGTACCAGTCGCACGGCTACGGCGCGCTGCTGCACGAACAGGCCGAGGGCCGCGAAGCGTCCTACTACCAGTATCCGTGCAATCTGCCGGTGCTGGACCATGCGGCCGGCATCATCGTCCATTCCAGCTACTCGAAGCAGCTGGCGAACCGCTGGTACGGCCCCGGCAAATCCGACGACTGGCGCTACATCCCGCTGCTGCGCGCCCTGCCCGGCCCGCTGGACCGCGCCGCCGCGCGCGCCGCGCTGGGCCTGACCGACAAGGATTTCCTGGTGTGCTCGTTCGGCCTGATCGCCATCACCAAGTGCAATGAAAAAATCCTGGAGGCGTGGATCAATTCCGAGCTGGCCGGCGACGCCAACTGCCGCCTGGTGTTTGTCGGCGAAAACCATGTCGGCCCGTTCGGCAACGCGCTGTCGGCGCGCATGGCCGGCCAGCGCAATGTGCAGATCACCGGCTTTGTCTCGATGGAGCTGTTCCGCACCTACCTGGCGGCGGCCGACTGCGCCGTGCAGCTGCGCAGCCGGTCGCGCGGCGAAACCTCCGGCACCATCCTCGACAGCCTGGCCTACCGCCTGCCGACCATCATCAACGCCCATGGCTCGGCGGCGGAAATGCCGGACCACGTGGTGCTCAAGCTGCGCGACGAATTCAGCGACGACGAACTGAGCGCGGCCATCCTGCGCCTGCGCGACCAGCCGGCGCTGGCCACGCAGCTGGTGGACAACGCGGTCGAGTACATGCAGCGCGTGCACCACCCGGCCGCCGTGGGCGCCGCCTACCATGAGGCGATCGAACAGTTTGCCCGCCACAGCCCGCGCGCGCAGTACGAGCTGCTGGTGCGCGGCCTGGGCGACATCAGCACCGCCGCCGGGCCGTCCGAGCAGGACTGGGTCGACGTCGCCGGCGCGCTGGTGGCCAACGCCCCGGCCACCGGCCTGCCGCAGATGCTGGTCGACGTCAGCGGCACGCAGGACGACGCGGCCGCGCGCGCCCAATTGCTGGCCTTGCTGCAAACGCCGCCGGCCGGCTACCGCGTCGAACCGGTGCAGCGCGTGGACGACAGCTACCAGTATGCGCGCCGCAGCACGCTGGCCTTGATCGGCCGTGGCGACCTGGCGATGGACGACGCCGTAGCCGACATCAAGCGCGGCGACAGCATCGTGGCGCTAGACCCGCAAGCGCCGGCGCCGGCGCTGTGGCTGCGCAACCGCGGCGTCACCGTGCTGGCGCTGGCCGACCTGCCGGCCATGGGAGCCGCCGATGTGCGCTAAGGCCCCGCCGCAGCTGCTGCTCGATCTGTCGGAACTGGTGCAACATGACGCCCGTTCCGGCATCCAGCGGGTGGTGCGCGGCATGCTGCAGGCGCTGCTGGCCGCGCCGCCGGCCGGCCACACGGTGCGGCCGGTGTACGACGCCGGCGGCTACTACGCCTACGCGGTGGTGCGGCAGGACGAGCAGGGCCAGCCGCGCTACGCGGCCGCGCCCGCCGGCCAGGAGCAGGCGCTGCACGTCAACGACGGCGACCTGTTTGTCGCCATCGACCTCAGCCTGGAAAGCGTGGTGCGCAACCGCGCCGTGCTGGCCAACCTGCGCCAGCACGGCGTGCGCCTGTACTTCATGGTCTACGACCTGCTGCCGGTGCGCCAGCCGGGCTGGTTTGTCGACGGCCTGGCGACCGCCTTCGGCCACTGGCTGCAGGCGGTGGCCGAACTGGCCGACGGCCTGATCTGCAACGCCCAGGCCACGGCCGACGATCTGCTGGCGTGGCTGGAAGACCATCCGCCGCAACGCACGCTGCCGCTGCAGGTGGGCTGCGCCGCGCTGGGCGCCGACCTGGCCGCCACCCAGCCCACCAGCGGCGTCACTGAAGCAGAGACGGCGCTGCTGACGCAACTGGCGCAGCGCCCGACGCTGCTGATGGTCGGCACGCTGGAGCCGCGCAAGATGCAGGGCCAGGCGCTGGATGCGCTGGAGCTGCTGTGGCAACAGGAGACGCAGCTGAACCTGGTCATCGTCGGCAAGCCGGGCTGGCGCATGGAAGCGCTGGCGCAACGCCTGCGCCGCCATCCCGAGCAAGGCCGCCGCCTGTTCTGGCTGGAACGCGCCAGCGACGAACTGCTGCTGCAGCTGTACCGCGCCAGCAGCGCCCTGCTGGCGGCTTCGCGCGGCGAGGGCTATGGCCTGCCGCTGATCGAAGCGGCCCAGCACGGGTTGCCGGTCATTGCCCGCGACCTCGCCGTGTTCCGCGAAGTAGCCGGCCAGCACGCCTGGTATTTCAGCGCCAGCGACGGCGCCCAGCTGGCCGCCGCGCTGGCCGACTGGATGGCCTTGCACAGCGCCGGCCAGGCGCCCGCCTCGGCCGCCATGCCGCGCCTCGACTGGGCCGCCAGCACCGGTCAGCTGCTGGCCTGCATCCTGGGTGAGCAGTGGTATCGGCGCGCCCCCGTCAAACTGCCTTAATCTTACAAATTATCACAAATTTTCCGGCCGCCGGCGGCCGCCGGAAAACCACTGCAAGTCCCTGTTTATGCGCTTCTTCGCCCGTTCGGCCGGCGCCGGGCGGCGCCGGCAGCGCGTTGCCTATTTCACAATGCTGCTTTATACTACCGTCCACTTTACCTAACTTTACACATCTAACCTATGCTGCCACGCCTGGCCCCAAGCGGGATGCTGATCCAACGCTTGTTACTGCTGCTGCTTGGCATCAATATTGTGCTGCTGGCGTTTTATCTGGTGATCGACTATCAGTTGGTGTACCACTCGGATTCCGCCGTCAAGAACCTGCTGGCGCAGGAAATCGTCGACACCGGCCAATACTTCCCGCGCGACTGGAATTACGTCAATGGCGACCTGTGGGTGCTCAACACCCACACCTTCATCATTCCGCTGCTGCACTGGATGCATAACGGCTATCTGGCGCACGCGGCCTCGGACATCGTCTCCGCCGCGCTGATCCTGCACGCCAGCTGGCTGCTGACCGGCCTGCTGGAGCAGAGCCGCCTGGCGCGGCTGGTGGGCATGCTGGTGGTGTCGGCCGGCATGTCGCTGATCATGGCCGAGCACATCTACGGGCAGGCGGCGTATGGCTCGCTGTACTACATGGCCTGCTACCTGCTGGTGGCCTACTGGTCGCTGAGCCAGGCGCGCCGCGCCACCGTGCTGCCGTGGGCCGCCGCCACCGCCGTGCTGACGGCTCTGGTGTTCTGGACCAATCCGCAGCGCGCGCTGCTGTTTTACGGCGCGCCGCTGCTGGCCGCCGGCGCGCTGCAACAACTGCTGGCGTGGCACGCCGCGCGCGCCGACGGCCAGCAGC
>NZ_WKJL01000048.1 GCF_009674565.1 Duganella aquatilis | reverse complement strand
GCGCCGGCGGCGCATTCGGCTTCGTCGGCTATGGCGGCTGCACCGGCAGCGTCGGCGGCAGCCAAGGTTGCGGCCTCGGCGCCGGCGGCAGCGTCCGCGTCGTCGTCGGCTGCTTCGGCGTCGGCCAGCATGGCGGCGCAGGGCGAGACGGAGGCGCATGCGGCCAAGGCGGCATCGGCGGAGGCGAGCGCGGGTGCCAGCGCTGGTGCCAGCGCGGCGGCTTCGGTGCCGAGCGGGCCGGTCAAGCAGGTGCGCGTGCTGCCCAAGCTGAAGTACAAAAAAGAAAAGCCGGTCGAACAAGCGACCGACTACACCATGCCGCTGGCCGCAGGCGGCATCGGCCTGCTGGCGCTGCTCGGCGCCGGCTTCTTCTGGTGGCGCAAGAAAAAATCCGGCAGCGGACCACTGAAGATCTGGCAGGGCTTCCGCAAGAAGACCGCGCCGGAAGCAGCGGCCGAACCGGCGGCCGAGGCGACGCCGGAATCGGTCGCCTAGTCATGCGGTAAGCGCATAAGCTTATAGCTGGAAGCTCTGCCTTCGCTCAGTCAATCTGGGGTATAGTGTTTGGCGCTATTTTCCCACCAGAGAGAGACACTCCCCATGAGCGCAGCAGATCATTCAGCACAGTACCAAGCCTTCCAGCAACTCGGCCTTAAACTCGATATGTCGCGCGGCAAACCGTCGCCGGAGCAACTGGACTTGTCCAACGCGCTGATGGACGCGCTCGACACCTACAAGGCCGCCGACGGCACCGACGCCCGCAACTACGGCGGCACCATCGGCCTGCCGGAAGCACGCGCGCTGTTTGCCGAATTGCTGGACGTGTCGGCCGCGCAGGTGGTGGTCGACAGCAGCTCCAGCCTGTCGCTGATGCATGACGTGATCATCTACAGCTTGCTGAACGGCGTGCCGGGCCATGCGCCGTGGGTGCAGCATCCGGTGACGTTCCTGTGTCCGGTGCCGGGCTACGACCGCCACTTCGCCATCTGCGAGGCGCGCGGCATCAAGATGATCAATATTCCGATGAACGCCGACGGTCCGGACATGGACCTGGTGGAGAAACTGGTGGCCGAGGACGCCAGCATCAAGGGCATGTGGATCGTGCCGAAGTACAGCAATCCGGGCGGCGTGGTGTTTTCGGACCAGGTGGTGGCGCGTCTGGCGGCGATGAAGACGGCGGCGCCGGACTTCCGCCTGATGTGGGATGACGCGTACCGCTTCCACCACCTGGGCGAGACGAAGCTGGCGGTGGCCAGCATTCTGGCGGCGTGCGCCAAGGCCGGCAACCCGGACCGCGCGATTGTGTTTGCGTCGTCGTCCAAGGTGAGCTGGGCCGGTTCGGGCGTGGCGGCGCTGGCGGCGTCGCCGGCCAATGTGGCGTGGTGGACCAGGCATGCGGGAATACGCAGCATCGGCCCGGACAAGATCAATCAGCTGCGCCATGTGCGCTTCCTGAAGGATTTGCCGACCGTCGAGGCGCTGATGGAGCAGCATCGTCAGCTGCTGAAGCCGAAGTTCGATGCGGTGCTGGCGCAGTTCCAGGCGCTGCTGGGCGATGTGCCGGGCGTGTCGTGGACGCATCCGGAGGGCGGTTATTTCATCGATCTGATTACCCCGGACGGCGCGGCCAAGCGTACCGTGGCGCTGGCCAAGGAGGCGGGCATTACGTTGACGCCGGCTGGGGCGGCGTTCCCGTATGGGCTGGACCCCAAGGATCGTCATATTCGTATTGCGCCTAGCTTCCCATCGCTGGATGAGATTAATCAGGCGGCGCGGGGGATTGCGTTGTCGCTGCGGGTGGCGTTGGCTGCTTGACCCGCACGGCGGCATGCAGGGGTCTGACCCGCAGGGTCAGACCCCTCGGCTCCAAGGACTTTGCGGCTCACGCGGACGAAAAAAAAGCGCCGATCTTGGCGCTTTTTTGCTTTCTTTGGCAGCTTATTGTGGCGTCATGCCTGGGATGGTGTTCATCCATGGATCGGTCAGGTCGCGGATTTCGCGGTCGTTGGCCAGAATCTGTTTCAGCAGGTCGATCTTGCGCAGGCGCTGGGCGCCGCTCGTGGCGGCGACGCCGGTGCTGGCGGCGCGCGCTTCGGTCGCGCATTCGGTTTCCAGTTTGCCCAGGCGGTCCAGATCTCCCATGCGCGCGGCAGCCGCCATTTGATTGGTCAAACCGGCAATGTTTTCGTACATCGAGAGGACTTCGGAAGAGGTCATAATCCCACCTGGCTAAGTTGACGCGGAGTACCGCATGTCCTGATTAACGTCGCCTTGAGCGGGAACTTTAGGGTTTTTTGAAAATAATTTGAAAAAAATCCGCCTGCAGTAAAAAACAGGCGGATTTCGATGTCTTAGAGCTAAAACTTGATTATTTGACCAGCTCTTCCAGGCCGGCGCTCAGTTCGTCCGGCGGCGGCATGTCGTCGATCAGGGCGTTGTCTTCCAGTCCCAGTTCCTCGGCCAGGTCGACCGGGTAGCAGGCAGCGATTTCCTCTTCGTTGAGGCCGGCCAGGTCGACGCGGGCGCGCCAGGCGGCCAGCGAAACCACGGCGGCCAAACGGTTCAGTTCGCCGTTGTGGTGCGGTTCCGGGAAGGCCAGGATGGTTTCCGAGAAGGCGACCGGGAATTTCCAGCGCTTGGCCAGCTCGGCGCCGACGTCGGCGAAGGTGTAGCCCAGCGAAGCCTGCTCAGCGTCCAGGCGGCGCGCGTCCATCGGACCGGCGACCTTGTCGAGCGCCATCGCCTGTTCCGGCGCGGCCGAGTGGATCACCAGCTGGCCGATGGCGTGCATCATGCCGATGGTGAAGGCGAGGTCGGTGTTTTCCTTGGTTTTCTTGGCGATCCACTTGGCCGAGACGGCGGTGTGCAGGCTGTATTTCCAGAACTGCTTCAGGTCGAGGCCGGGGACGGTCTTGAAACCGCTGACCAGGCCGGAGCTGATGACCAGCGTGCGCACGGTGACGAAGCCGAGCATCAACACGGCGTCTTCGACGGTGCCGATGCTGCGCGACACGTGGTAGTAGGCCGAATTGGCCAGGCGCAGCAGCTTGGCGCTCAGTACCGGGTCCGTCGACAATTTCTTTGCGATCTCTTCGGTCGAGACGCTGGCCTTGTCGAAACTGCTGATCAGCTCTTCCACGACCTTGGGCGCGGTAGGCAACGCAGTTGGATTCTGGAACAGGGCATCAAGTTTCATATTTATCTCCTGGGGGTAATAGTCGCGTTGCTATAAGCTAACTATATAGGGATTCCTCGAATGACAGAAGAGGTTTGGTGCCCTTTCGTCGCTTTTCAGTGAACGTCTTCCATCAGGTCGTATTCCCGGCGGTTTTTCGGCAGGCGGCGCTCGACGATGGTGGTGGACTGGTGGTCGACGTGCTGGATCAGCAGCATGGCGGCGTTCAGCGTGGTGTTCATGGCCTTGGCCGCCTCGGTGATGGCTTCGGCCGGCGACAGCGGTTGCTGGTCGAGGCGCCTGGCGATCTGCGCACGCAGCGTCGCCGCGTTGACCCAGTTGCGCTCGTTCGGCAGCAGCAGCCACAGGTCGCGCCAGGCGTTGCGGCCGTCGCCGGCGACCTTGTTCGCCATTTGCGAGGGCGACACCGCGTGGCCGCGAAAGATGATTTCATCATCGACCACCTTGGCGTAAAAAGTCATTTCCTTGTAGGTCATGCGCAGCGTGGTGGTGTCTGGCAGGAACAGCTGCTTCCATTGGTAGCCGCGCTGCGACAGGCGCGCGGCGGCGGTTTGCTGCGCAATCCACAGCTCGACCGCAGCGGCAATGGCCTCCGTCAGCGACAGCGTACTCCGCGTGCGGGCAAGGAAGCTCTGCAGTGCGGAGCGCGTGGCCGGTGGTATGAAATCGATGTGTGCGGGATCCATACTATTTCTCCCTACTAAAATGATCTAATTTCGCAGAATCTGTACTCGTTAGACCACGGTGCACTGCACAAAGTTCAACTTAGTCGAAAATAGTTAGAAATAGGCGAGCAAAATAGTAAGGTTGCCGCACACAGTGAGAACACAGCCCCTACCTATATACTCCCGTCATGACTACCGACAACATTGAAGACATTACACAAACCACGCTGCGCCATTACGAGCGCACGGCGGAGCAGTTTTTTGCCGGGACCATCGATCACGACGTGAGCCAGAACATCGCTGCCTTGCTGGATGCGATCGAGGCGCCTGCGCCGTTTCGCCTGCTGGACCTGGGCTGCGGACCGGGCAGGGACTTGAAAACGTTCAGGCAAATGGGGCACGAACCGATCGGCATCGATGGCTCGGCGAAGTTCGTCGAGATGGCGTGCGCCTACAGCGGTTGCGAAGTGTGGCAGCAGGACTTCGTCCAGCTGGATTTGCCGGCCGAATATTTCGACGGCATTTACGCCAACGCCTCGCTGTTCCATGTGCCCAGCGCGGCGCTGCCGCAGGTGCTGCGCAACTTGCATGGCGCACTGAAAACCGGCGGCGTGCTGTTCAGCTCCAATCCGCGCGGCGACAACAGCGAAGGCTGGAACGGTCCGCGCTACGGCAGCTACTACGATTACGAAACCTGGGAGCGTTACCTGACCGCAGCAGGCTTTGTCGCGGTCCAACATTACTACCGGCCAAGCGGTCTGCCGCGCGAGCAACAGCCATGGTTGGCCAGTGTTTGGCGCAGCGTTCGCGAGCGCACAGAAGTTTGATCGTCAGCGGCCTATAGTGAACTCTATGCACACAGCACTGGGCTGTGTGCCCTCTAGCTACTACAAGGAGTTCATTATGAACAAGGATCAAGTCAAAGGTACGCTGAAAGACGTCGGCGGTAAAATTCAGGAAGAAGCCGGCAAACTGGTCGGTAGCTCGGAACAGCAAGCCAAGGGCCTGAACAAACAGGCGGAAGGTAAAGTCCAGAAGGGCTACGGCGACGCCAAGGAAGCCGTCAAGGATACCGTGAACGACATCAACAAAGGCAACCGCTAATTCCTAGCTGGCGCTGATGTAAAAACAGCCGCTTTTCAGCGGCTGTTTTTGTTGGGCGAACAGTTAGTTCGACTCGGGCTTCAAGTTCTTCTTGAAGAAGGCCTCGATGTTGCCGTACACGTGACGCTGCGGCGCGCGGCCGGAGATGCCGTGCTTGGCGCCAGGGTAGGTCATCAGCTCGAAGTGCACGTTACGCTTGACCAGCGCGTCGATCATGCGCGTGGTGTTGGTGAACAGTACGTTGTCATCGGCCATGCCGTGCATCAGCAGCAGCGGCGACTTCAGGCCATCCAGATGCGAGTATACGCCGCTGTAGTCATAGCCAGCCGCGTTTTCCTTCGGCGTGCCCATGAACTGCTCGGTGTAGTGCGTGTCGTACAGCGACCAGTCGGTGACCGGCGCAACCGAAACGCCCATCGCGATCTTGTCCGACGCTTCGGCCAGCAGACGCAGCGTCATGAAGCCGCCATAGCTCCAGCCGAACACGCCGATGCGCTTGGCATCCACGAAGCTCTGCTTGCCCAGCCATTCCACGCCGGTCAGCTGATCTTCCACTTCGACGCGGCCCAGCTGATGGTAGTTGGCATCGGTGAAGGCGCGTTCGCGGCGGGAGGCGCCACGGTTATCCAGGCGCCACACCACGAAGCCTTGCTGCGCCATGTACTGGTCGAAGAAGTTGCCCCAGCGACGCGACACGTGCTGCGAGTGCGGGCCGCCGTAGGTCGACAGGAACACCGGATACTTCTTCGATGCGTCGAAGCCGCTAGGCTTGATGATCGAGTAGTACAGCGTCTGGCCGTCCTTGGCTTTCAGCGTGCCGTATTCGGTTTTCAGGTGCGCATCCAGGTACTTGGCGTACGGGTGGTTGGCGTTCAGCTCGTTGTGTTCCAGCCATTCGATCATGGCGCCGTCCGGACGGCGGATGCTCACTTGCGGCGGCGTGTCCGGGCTGGAGTAGGTGTCGACAAACACTTCGCCATTGCGGGCGAACGACGAATCGTGCCAGCCGTCGCCCTGGGTGACGCGGGTCGGCTTGTCGGCGGTGCTGCCGTCCAGTTTCAGCGAATAGGTCTGGCTGTCGATCACCGCATCGCGGTTGGAGGCGACGTACACCAGGCCTTTTTTCTCGTCCAGCGCCAGCAGGCGGTCGATGCCCCATTCACCCTTGGTGATGGCGTGCTTCAGCGTGCCGTTCATGTCGTACAGGTACAGGTGCTTGCGGCCGCTGCGTTCCGACGACCAGACGAAGCCCTTGTTATCCGCCAGGAAGCGCAGGTCGTCGAAGATGCTGACCCAGGTCGGCGAGGTTTCGGTGATCAGCACTTTCTGCGCCAGCGTGGCGGCGTCCACCGACACCAGTTCCAGTTTCTTCTGGTCGCGGGTCTGGCGCTGGAACAGCAGCGCCTTGCTGTTGGCGCTCCAGTCGGCGCGCACCAGGTAGATGTCCTGGTTGCCGCCCAGCGCCACGTCGCGGATGTCGCCGCTGACCGGCGAGACGATTTTCAGCTCGACCAGCACGTTCGGATCGCCGGCGGCAGGGTAGCGCTGCTCGACCACTTCGGTGCGGTCGGCGAAGATTTCAAAGCGGCGCACCACCGGCACCGGCGCTTCGTCGTAACGCTTGTAGGCGATGGCGGAATCGTCCGGCGCCCAGTAGTAGCCGGTGGTCTGCGCCATTTCTTCCTGCGCCACGAACTCGGCTTCGGCGTTGTGGATGGTGCCCTTGCCGTCGGTGGTCAGCTGCTTCTCTTTGCCGGTGCTCAGGTCGATGACGAACAGGTTCTGGTCGCGCACGAAGGAGACGTAGCGGCCTTGCGGCGAAATTTTCGGATCGAGCACATTGCCCGAGGCGACCATGCGCGCCTGGTCCGGCTTGGCGGCGTCGATCAGGTACAGGTTGCCGGCGATCGGCACCAGCAGGCGCTTGCCGTCCGGCGACCAGCTGTAGCTCAGGATGCCCTTCAGGCTGGCGGTGCGGGCGCGCTCGCGGCGGGCCTTCTCGGCATCCGACAGGTTCTCTTCCGGCACCAGGGTCTTGGAATCGACCAGGCGGTGCGTGGTCTTGTCCTTGAGGTTGTATTCCCACAGGTCGAGCTGGAACTGGTTGTCGTCGCGGCCGCGCAGGAAGGTGACGCGGGCGCCGTCGGGCGACACTTTCAGGCTGCGCACACCGGGACCGCTCAGCGACGGATCGTTGTGGATGCGGTCCAGGGTCAGTTTTTCGGCGGAGGCGTTGGCGCCGGCCAGCAGGGCAAGGAAGCAAAGTATGAAGCGCATGTGGGCGATATCCCTCGGTTAACTCTCAGTTAAAGAATCCAAGACGATACCAGACCGGAACGGCCATGGCGAGACAGCAAGATTCTGAATCCGTGCCGGAAAACCGTTTTTCCTTCGGTCAAGCGTCGCGCACGCGCTGCGCCGACAGCCGCGCCAGCGCCCAGCTGAGCAGCACGGCCGCCACCGTCAGGCCGATGGTCAGACCGATCCAGAAGCCGGCCGCCGCCATGTCGTGGCCCAGGCCCAGCCAGCAACCGAGCGGCAGCGCGACGCCCCAGAACGCCAGCAGCTGGATCAGCATCGGCGCGCGCGTCACCTTGTAGCCGCGGATGGCGCTGGAGGTTGCCACCTGGGTGGCGTCCGACAGCTGGAACAGCGCGGCAAACACCAGCAGGTAGGCGCACAGCGCCTGCACCGCCGGATCGGAGGTGTAGGCGGCGGCGATCTGGTGGCGGCACAGCACCATCAGCAGCGCCGACAGCACGCCGAACGCCAGCGACATGCCGACCCCGATCCAGGCCACGAAACGCGCCCGCACCGGCTGGCCTTCGCCCATGGCCTGGCCGACGCGGGTGATCAGCGCAATGCCAAAGCTGAGCGGCACCATGAAGGTGAGCGAGCTGAAGTTGAGTGCGATCTGGTGCGCGGAAATCTCCACCACGCCGTAGCGCGCCACCAGCAGGCTGACCGCGCCAAACGCGCTGACCTCGGCAAAATAGGTGACGCCGATCGGCAGCCCGAGGCGCAGCATCGGCGCGATCTCGGCCCAGCGCGGCCACTCCCAGTGGGCGAACGGATAGGTGGCGCGGTAGGCCGGCGCGACGCGCAGCCAGATAATCATGGCCGCCAGCATCAGCCACATGCACAGCCCGGTCGACACCGCGCAACCGACGCCGCCCAGCGCCGGCAGGCCCCAGTGGCCGAACACCAGCAGCCAGTTGACGAAGACATTGAACAGCAGGCCGAGTATGGCGATCACCATCACCGGCTTGGTCTGGTTGATGCTGGTGCTGTAGCCGTACAGCGCGCGGTAGGCGGCAAACGGCGGCAGGCCGATGCTGATGATGTGGACAAACAGCGACGCCTGCCGGTGCACGTGCGGCGTCAGGTACAGGTAATCGAACACCAGCGTGGCCAGGTTGGCCAGCGCCGCCGCCGCCAGGCCGACCGCCAGCGCCTTCCACAGCGCCTGGCGCACCGCGTGCGGCACCTTGTCCAGGGCGCCGGCGCCGACGTCGTGGGCGACGATGCTGTTAATCGCCATCATCACGCCGCTGACCGTCACCAGGATGATGGCCCACACCGACGCTCCCAGCGACACGGCCGCCAGTTCGTCGGCGCTGGTGTGGCCGGTCATGGCGACGTCGGCCACGCCCATGCCGACCGTGGCCAGCTGGCCGACCAGCACCGGCCAGGCCAGTTGCCACAGGGCGGCGATTTCGCGGCGGATGTTGGGAAAGGTAAAGGTATGCGGCATCGGGGAAAGGCGTTACAGAAACGCACAATTTTACTGGGTTGCTAACAGTTTTGCGCGCTATCATGCTCGTTCAGCCCGAATTCGGAGACCTTCATGCAGAAAATCCTCGCCGCGGCCGCCCTCGGCGCCGTTTGTTCCAGCGTTTGCGCCGGCGACATCACGCTGTACACGCGCGAGCACCTGGGCGGGCCGGCGATCACGCTGCACGAGGCGGTGCCGGACCTGGACCTGCAAGGCTTCAACGACAAGACCTCCAGCGTCATCGTGCACAAGGGCACGTGGGAAGTGTGCGCGGAAAAGCACTACCACGGCAAATGTCTGATCCTGCCGGAAGGCGAATACGCCGAGCTGAAAGGCTTCAACAATATGATTTCCTCGGTGCGCGAAGTCGAGGCCAAGCGCGCCAAGGGCGCCGTCCGCTAAGGGTGTGTTGATTTTTAACTAAAACTCCGCTACTGTGGCGGCGGGGCGGACCTTTCAAGCCGGCCTGTTCTTGCCGCGTGCAGGGACAGCCTCTGCGGGGCTACCCCGTGGGATATTTGTTGTTCAGCACTTCGCCGCCTGAGCCCCGTTGCGCTACCGCGCAAGACAGCTCACGCATCACGAGACTCGTTGAAGGCGCTCCGCCCCTACCACTGCGCATGGCCATCGAAAAACTGACGTTGCTGGCGCTGGCCGACACCCTGCTTGCCGCCGAAGCCAGCCTGGCGGGCCAGGTCGCCGCCTGCACCCGCGTGTTCGGCGCGTCGCAGCCGTGGGCGCCGCCAGTGTGCGCGGCGCTGCTGGCGCGCACCGGCGCCGACTTCCACCACTTCAGCCGGCACGAAATCGCCGACCTGCTGCGGCAACTGTTCACGCCCGCGCAAGAGCACGATGGGGCCGACGCCGACGCCGACGCCGACGCCGACGCCGACGCCGCGCCGCTCGTCACGGTGCTGCCGCCGGTGCGGCGCTACTGCACCGATCCGCCGCTTCGTCCGCCGCAGGCCGACTGGCTGGCCGCGCTCGGACTGCCGCCGCTCCACAGCGTCGGCGCGCTGGCGGCCTGGCTGGACGAACCGGTCGGCGCACTCGGCTGGCTGGCCGACCAATGGCGATTGCCACCCGGCGAACAAGCGCGGCTGCAGCACTACCACTACCGCTGGGTGCCCAAGCGTAGCGGCGGCCTGCGCCTGATCGAAATTCCCAAGGCGCGGCTGCGGCGCATCCAGCAACAAATCCTGCGCCGGATACTGGACCTGGCGCCGCCGCACGCCGCCGCCCACGGCTTCCGGCGCGGCCGCTCCAGCGTCACGCACGCCGCGCTGCACGCCGGCCGCCACACGGTAATCCGCATGGACCTGAAGGACTTCTTCCCCAGCATCCAGTACGCGCGCATCGTGGCGTTGTTTGACAAGCTGGGCTATCCCGAGCAAGTGGCCGGCCTGCTGGCGCGCCTGTGCGTGAACCGCACGCCGACCAGCGCGTTGCGCGAGCGCCAGGTGGCCGAGGCCGTGACGTGGAGCGAACGCCAGGCGCTGAAATCGCCGCACCTGCCGCAAGGTTCGCCATGCTCGCCGGCACTGGCCAACCTGTGCGCATACCGGCTCGATATCCGCCTCGAAACGCTGGCGCAATCGCTGGGCGCAAGGTACAGCCGCTATGCCGACGACCTGGTGTTTTCCGGCGACCGCAATTTCGCCCGCGCGGCGGACCGCTTCCACCTCCAGGTCGCCGCCATCGCGCTGGAAGAAGGCTTCCGCGTCAACACCCGCAAGACCCGGCTGATGCGCGAAGGCACGCGCCAGCAGGTGACAGGCGTGGTCATCAACCGCCATCCCAACATCGCCCGCGACGACTACGACCAACTGAAAGCCACGCTGACCAACTGCGTGCGCCACGGCCCGGCCTCGCAGAACCGCGACGGCCGCGCCGACTTCCGCGCCTACCTGGCCGGCAGGATTTCCTACGTCAAGATGGTCAACGCCCAGCGCGCGGCGCGCCTGCAGCGGCTGGCCGACGCCATCGTCTGGCGCTAGGCGGCCGGCCGCGAAAAGATGTTGACCAGATTGCCGTCGGGATCGCGCGCCAGCAGCGACAGATTCCCCCACGGCATGCGCGTCGCCGGCATCACGATCTCGGCGTTGTCCCGCACCAGCCGCTCGCCCACCGCCGCCACATCGTCCACCTCGAACTCCAGGATCGCCGAGCGGTTGGCGCCGGCGACAGCCGCGCCGGCGTTGAAGCGGGTCACCAGCTCCTGCGCCGCAATCGCCAGCAACACACCATCGAAGTGCACCTGCGCAAAGCCTTCGGCCAGCCGCGCCGGCTCGACGCCGGATAATTGTTGATAGAAGGCGAGGAGCGCCTCGAACTGCTCGGTCACAAGACGGACGGATGCGAATTTCATGCTGAGTTCCAATTCAAAAAAAGGAACTTCAGTGTAGGGGCGGCCCCTGTCAGTTTCTGTCAGCAGACAAAACAATATTCCTTCGCATGCAACGTCATCCATCGGGAGGCTGCAGAGGCATGCCCATGAACCGAGATGGAGGAACAATGCGTTTTTCGACGATTTCGCTGCTGCAGGAGTTGCATGAACAAAGCGAAGGCCAATCGTTCGCCCGGGCGCGCGCGCAGTTCCGCGGCACGGACGAAGAATTTTCCAGACGCCTGAGACAATACCTGGGCATGCTGCCCAGCCGGAAAGGGAAGTTTTTAAAACAGCACGGCTTCTCCAGCGCCGACGCGCAAAGCGCGCAAGGCACGACCATGTCGCTGGCGATTTCGGAAGACATGGGCCGCTTCCTTTACAACCTGACCTTGATGCGCCGCCCCGCACGCATCCTGGAACTGGGCAGCTCGTACGGCGTGTCCACGCTCTACCTGGCAAGCGCGCTGCAGCAACTGGGCAAAGGAGAAATGATCGCCAGCGAGCTCGACAGCATGAAGTGCCGCAAGCTGAAGGAGCACCTCAACATCGCCGGCGTCGCATCGCTGGTGGCGGTGTGGGAGGGCGATGCGTTCGAGCTGTTCAACAACCTGGCAGGCCACTTCGATCTGGTCTTCATGGACGTCTGGTCGACGCTGTACCTGAAGATGTTCCAGCGCCTGGAAGCATTTCTGCAACCAGGCTCGGTGGTGATTACCGATCATATGTACACCGCCCAGGACGAGGTCGCCGACTTCAGGCGGTACCTCAGCGCCAGCCGGCAATTTTCGTCCTCCACGCTGGATTTCGCATCCGGCGTGGAGTTCACCGTCATGGTGTAAGCCGCCGCGCTCAGTGCAGCACGGGCAGCTCGATGTAGCTCTGCGCCTCGCCGCCATGGTGGATGACGTTATCGGCCACCACGCCATCCTTCTCGCTTTCGTTCGGTCCGCCCGTGTTGAGGTTGCGCACGAACTTGGGGAAGTTCGACGACGTCACTTCGACGCGGATGCGGTGGCCCTTGCCGAACTGGATGGCGGTGGTGATCGGCGTCGGGTGGATGGTGTAGACGGCGCCGGGCGTCATCATCTCCGGCTTGTCGTAGCCGTTGCGGTAACGCGCGCGGAAAATGGTGTCGCCGATGATCCAGGCCGTGCCGTCCGGCGCCACGTCGACCAGCTTCACCGCGAAGTCCGTGTCCTTGGCGCTGGACGAGACTTTCAGCACCGCGTCCACGAAGCCGGCCACGTCGAGCGGGGCCGGCAGCGGGTCGCTGGTGTAGACCAGCACATCGTTGCGCGCTTCGATCGGGCGCTGGTCGAAGGCGCCCGGGATCACCACGCCGCCATTGCAGCAGTCGCCGCCGCCGATGGTCTGCACCGGATTCATCGGATCATAGCGGTAGCGGTCGGCGGCCTCGGCGGCCTGCGCCGCCTCGGGCGCCAGGCGGCCGTCGCCATTCAGGCTGTTGGCGTGGCCGTTGGAGCGCAGATACAGGCGCAGGGGGCGAGCGGTTTGCGGCGGCCACTGCGCCGCCTCCTGCCAGCGGTTGGCGCCCATCATGTAATAGCGCACGTGCGGCGTCGAAGCCGGGAAGGCCTTGGCGTCGCCCTTCAGCCAGCGGTCGAACCACGAATAGATCGCGGCGTCGACGTTGAAACTGGTGTCGCCCAGGTTGCGCTCGCCGACGACAGTGTCCGGTCCGAGGCTGGCATATTTGCAGTGCGCCACCGGCGCCACCACCGTGTACTGGTTGGCGCTGGCCTCCGGGTCCGTGTTGGCCGCGCGCGCCGCATTGAACAGCTCAAGATTCGGGCCGACCGACACGTCGTACCAGGTGTTGAACCATAGCGCCGGCACGCCCCAGCCCATGCCTTCGTGGTACAGGCCGCCCTGTTGCCAGGCCGGATCGGCCGGCGTGCGGTCGATGAATTGCTCGAACGTCGCCGGCGGTTCGCCCAGCGAGGTGAGGATCTGGTTGACCGGCAGATGCTTGAGCTGCCTGGCCCAGTCCACCTTCGGCTTGTGCACTTCCAGGTCGTTATAGGCCTCGATGCGCGCGCGCAGCTTCTCGTCCGTCAGCGCGGCCGGCAACTGCGCCCGCAGCGGATTGTCGACGCCGTACAGCCAGACGAAGAACAGGTTGCGCGGCACGCCGCCGGTGTACCAGTTGCCCTGTTCCTGGAAGCGGCCCACCTTGCCGATACCGGCGCCGGCCGACATCGGCACCATGGCGGCGTGGGCCGGATGGTTCATGCCGGCCAGCGCCAGCTGCCATTCGGCCGACGACGAGCAGCCCAGCGTGCCGACCTTGCCGTTCGACCAGGGCTGCTTGGCGATCCAGCTCAGGGCGTCGTAGCCGTCGGTGCGCGGCTGGCCGAGGATTTCCCATTTGCCTTCCGAGAAATAGCGGCCGCGCTCGTTCTGGACGATGAAGGTATAGCCGCGCTTGACCGATTCCAGCACATAGCGCAGCGTCGGGCCGGCCAGCTTGTGTTCGTTGTACGGCGTTTTCCACAGGATGACCGGCTGGTGCGCCGGCGCATTTTTCGGCGTGTAGATATCGGTCGACAGCGCCACGCCGTCGCGCATCGGCACCATCACGCCAAGCCGCGAAATGGTGGTTTGCGCCAGTTCGGCTTCGAGCGCGGCGGGACTGTACTTGCTGTAATCCTGGGCCGCCGCCGTGGTCTGGGCGGCGACCAGCGCGAGCGCGGTCAAGCGGATGAGATTGTGCTTCAAGAGCTGACTCCTGTTGAAATGGACCGTGGGGAAAGGGCCGCAGCCTCGGCGCGGCAGCTAAGTATAGCAGCGCGGCAACTACTGCAAACCGCCCTGGTCCATCCCGTCTGACGGACAGCGGGGCCGGCCGATTCGATGTAAACTGCAGACAAAGGCTGGCGCCAACGCGCCGGCCGCATCGGCATGAGGGAGCGCGCAGCGTGGAATACAAAGATTATTACCAGACCCTGGGGGTAGCCAAGACCGCCACCGAGGACGAAATCAAAAAGGCCTACCGCAAGCTGGTCCGGAAATACCATCCGGACGTCAGCAAGGAAGCCGATGCCCAGAACAAAACCCAGGACATCAACGAAGCCTATGGCGTGCTGGGCGACGCCGAAAAACGCGCCGCCTACGACGAACTGGGGCGCGGCCACCAGTACCGCGCCGGCCAGGAATTCCGGCCGCCGCCCGACTGGGGCCGCGGCTTCGGCGGCGGCGCGGGCGCGGGCGGCCCCGGCGGCATGGGCGGCGGCTTTGGCGGCGACAGCGACTTCTTCTCCGACCTGTTCGCCAACTTCGGCGGCGGCGGCCGTCGCCGCCAGGCGCCGCAGCGCGGCGACGACAGCCACGCCAGCATCACCATCGACCTGGCCGACAGCTACACCGGCGCCACCCGCACCATCAGCCTGATGGTGGCCGAGCGCGACGCCCAGGACCGCATCGTCACGCGCGAGCGCAACCTCAGCGTCAACATCCCGAAAGGCGTGACCGCCGGCCAGCAGTTGCGCCTGAGCGGCCAGGGCCAGCCGGGCGCCGCCGGGCCGGGCGATCTGTACCTGGAAATCCAGTTCCGGCCGCACGCGCGCTACCGCGTCGACGGCCGCGACGTCTACCAGACGGTGCCGGTGGCACCGTGGGAACTGGCGTTGGGCGGCGAGGTGGAAGTGACGACGCCGTCGGGCAAGGTCAACGTGACGGTGCCGGCCGGCTCGCAAAGCGGGCGCAAGCTGCGCCTGCGCGCGCGCGGCATTCCCGGCAAGGAAGCGGGCGACTTGTATCTGCTGCTGGAAGTGGTGCTGCCGCCGGCCACCAGCGACAAGGCGCGCGAACTGTATCAAACGATGGCGCGCGAGATGGCCTTCAATCCGCGCGCGGGAGGATGACCATGGGACCAGCAATCCTGACCGCGGTGGTGATCGACGACGACGCCGCGCTGACGCTGCAAGAACTGGCGCAAGCCTGCGCCGTGGAGCCGGACTGGGTGGTGGCGCGCGTGCGCACCGGCATCCTGCTGGACGACAGCGCGGACGGCGACAGCGACAGCGCCGCCTGGCGCTTCACCAGCGCCGACCTGGTGCGCGCGCGCCGGCTGTGCCAGATCGAGCGCGCCTTCGACGCCAACGACGACGTGGCGGCGCTGGTGGTCGACCTGTCGGAAGAAATCCGCCGCCTGCGCGGCAAGCTCAGCGCGGCCGGAGTGAAATAGGCGCGGCCACCGCCAGGCCGGCCGGCGCATCGGCGGTCGGCGGCTTGGGGCGCTTGC
>NZ_WKJL01000047.1 GCF_009674565.1 Duganella aquatilis | reverse complement strand
GGCGGTGGCGTCGGTGCCCGTGCCGGCCCCGGTGCCGGCGTCGCCCAAGCCGGCGCCTGGCGCCATGCTTGGCCTGCTGCTGCGCGAATCGGGCGAAACGCTGATCGACCAGATCGTGCGCTCGGTGGCGGCGCGCATCGACGACCGCCTGCTGCGCGGCGGCGCCCGCATGCCGTCGATCCGGGCGTTCGCGGCCTCGCACGGGGTGTCGGCCTTCACCGTGGTGGCGGCCTACGACAAGCTGGTGGCCACCGGCTACCTGGAATCGCGCCGCGGCGCCGGTTTCTTCGTGCGCGAGCGTCCATCGATGGCGCTGAACACCGCCGACAGCGCGCTGCTGGCGCCGCTGTCGCGCGTGCAGGCGAATTTCGACGCCAAGCCGATCGACGTGGTCTGGCTGGTGCGGAATATGTTCCGCCAGATGCCGCACCAGCAGATGCCCGGCTCCGGCGTGCTGCCGCCCGAATGGCTGGACGGCCCTTCGATCGCCAACGCGCTGCGCGCGGTCAGCCGGCAGAATCCGAACCTGCTGCTGAGTTACGGCGTGCCGCAGGGCTTCCTGCCGCTGCGTCAGCAGTTGCAGCACAAGCTGGCCGAGCTGGAAATCGCCGCCACGCCCGAGCAGATCGTCACCACGGCCGGCGTGACGCAGGCGCTGGACCTGGTGGCGCGCGAATTCTCGCGTCCCGGCGACACCATCTTCGTCGACGATCCGGCCTGGTTCCTGATGTTCGGCTCCTTTGCCGCGCTGGGCGCCAAGGTGGTCGGCATTCCGCGCCTCGGCGACGGGCCGGATATCGCGCGCCTGGCGGAACTGGCGGCGCTGCACAAGCCCAAGCTGTACATCATCAATTCGGTGCTGCACAACCCGAGTTCCACCTCGCTGTCGGCGGCCAAGGCGTTCCAGGTGCTGCGTCTGGCCGAGGAGCACGACTTCATCATCGTGGAAGACGATATCTACTGCGACCTGCATCCCGGCAGCGCGGTGCAGCCGGCCACGCGGCTGTCGGCGCTGGACCAGCTGCAGCGGGTGATCTACCTGAGCGGCTTTTCCAAGACCATGGCCGCCAACCTGCGGGTGGGCTTCATCGCCACCTCGCCGGAGCGCGCCGAACGGCTGGCCGACCGCAAGATGCTGTCGACGCTGACCACCAGCGACATCGGCGAGCGGGTGGTGTACAAGGTGCTGTCCGAGGGCCTGTACCGCAAGCACGCCGACCGCCTGCGCGCGCGGCTGGACGGCATCCGCGCCAAGGCGCTGCGCCAGATGGAGCGCATCGGCCTGAAGGTGGACGGCTCGCCGCCGGCCGGCATGTTCGTCTGGGCCGACGCCGGCTGCGACACCAATGTGCTGACCGAGCGCGCCATGGCGCACAATCTGCTGCTGGCGCCGGGCAGCCTGTTCTCGCCCAAGCAGCTGCCGTCGACCCGCATGCGGCTCAACGTGGCGGCGATGCAGGAGCCGGCCGTGTGGCGTTTCCTTGAGCGGGAACTCAGTTGACCCTCCCGGCTCTTGAAAAGCCTCTTATAATCCCCACTTTCCTGAAATCTTAACCAAAAGACTATTCCAAAATGGCTGATACTCAAAAACAAACCCTTGGATTCCAGGCCGAAGTGAAACAGCTGCTGCAGCTGATGATTCACTCCCTGTATTCGAACAAGGAGATCTTCCTGCGCGAACTGATCTCCAACGCGTCCGACGCGTCCGACAAGCTGCGTTTCGAGGCGATCAATAACGACGCCCTGTACGGCAACGACCATGAACTGAAAATCAAGGTCTCGTTCGACAAGGCCGCGCGCACCATCACCATTTCCGACAACGGCATCGGCATGAGCCGCGACGAAGCCATTTCCCACCTGGGCACCATCGCCAAGTCGGGCACCAAGGAATTCTTCGGCAAGCTGTCGGGCGACCAGCAGCAGGACGCGGCCCTGATCGGCCAGTTCGGCGTGGGCTTCTACTCGGGCTTCATCGTCGCCGACAAGATCACCGTCGAATCGCGCCGCGCCGGCGCGCCGGCCGCCGAAGGCGTGCGCTGGGAATCGGGCGGCGAGGGCGACTACTCGGTCGAGCAGATCGAGAAGGTCAACCGCGGCACCGACATCATCCTGCACCTGCGCGAAGGCGAGGACGAGCTGCTGTCGTCGTGGAAGATCAAGTCCATCATCCGCAAATACTCGGACCACATCTCGCTGCCGATCGTGATGCAGAAGGAAGAGTGGGACGCCGAGAAGAGCGAGAACGTGCTCAAGGACGAACTGGAAACCGTCAACCAGGCCAGCGCGCTGTGGGCGCGCAGCAAATCCGAGATCACGCCGGAACAGTACGAGGAATTCTACAAGCACGTCTCGCATGACTTTGCCGCGCCGCTGACCTACACCCACAACCGCGTCGAAGGCAAGAGCGAATACACGCAGCTGCTGTACATCCCGGCCAAGGCGCCGTTCGACCTGTGGGACCGCAACAAGCGTGGCGGCATCAAGCTGTACGTCAAGCGCGTGTTCATCATGGACGATGCCGAGCAGCTGATGCCGACCTACCTGCGTTTCGTCAAGGGCGTGATCGATTCGGCCGACCTGCCGCTGAACGTCTCGCGCGAGATCCTGCAGGAGTCGCGCGACGTGAAACTGATCCGCGACGGCTCGACCAAGCGCGTGATCGGCATGCTGGAAGAGCTGGCGAACGCCGACGAGCAGGAGAAAAAAGACAAGTACCAGAGCTTCTGGACCGAATTCGGCCAGGTGCTGAAAGAGGGCGTGGGCGAGGACGCGGCCAACAAGGACCGTCTGGCCAAGCTGCTGCGCTTTGCCTCGACCGCCAACGACAACGACCAGCAGACCACGTCGCTGGAGCAGTACCTGTCGCGCGCCAAGGAGGGCCAGGACAAGATCTACTACGTCACCGCCGATAACTACATCGCCGCGAAAAACAGTCCGCACCTGGAAATCTTCCGCAAGAAGGGCGTGGAAGTGCTGCTGCTGACCGACCGCGTGGACGAATGGATGCTGTCGTTCCTGACCGAGTTCGAAGGCAAGGAACTGGTTTCCGTCGCCAAGGGCGGCCTGGATCTGGGCGCGCTGGAAGACGAAGCCGAGAAGAAGGAACACGAGGAAACCGAATCGTCGTACAAGGATCTGGTCGAGAAAATGAAGGAAGCGCTGGCCGACAAGGCCAAGGACGTGCGCGTGACCTTCCGCCTGACCGATTCGCCAGCCTGCCTGGTGGCCGACGAGAACGAACTGTCGGGCAACCTGCTGCGCATGCTGAAGGCGGCGGGCCAGAACGCGCCGGAATCCAAGCCTATCCTGGAAATCAATCCGGACCACCCGCTGGTGCAGCGTCTGAAAAACGAAGGCGTGGCCAGCTCCTTCAGCGACTGGTCGAACCTGCTGTTCGATCAGGCCCTGCTGGCCGAAGGCGGTTCGCTGAGCGATCCGGCCACCTTCGTCAAGCGCCTGAACGAGCTGCTGCTGGCGAAATAAGCGATGCAACGCCCCGGCCTGTTGTGATACTTTAGCGTTTCACAACATTCCGAGGCGTCCATGAAGAAGACCGCACTGACGCTGGCCCTGGTGGCCGGCGTTTTTACTATCCAGGCCAGTCTGGCGCAGCAGGCCGCGCTGCCGGCATCGACGCCCGGCGTCGCCGCCAAGCCGCAGTATCCCGCGCTGCCGAGCGAAACGCCGGATGAATTCACGGCGCCGGTCGACAGCTTCGACTACGTCCGCCGCACGGTGATGATACCGATGCGCGACGGCGTCAAGCTCAATACCGTGATCCTCATCCCGCGCAAGGCGCAGCACGCGCCGATGCTGCTCACGCGCACGCCGTACAACGCCGCCGAGATGACGGCGCACGCGGAAAACTCGCAGCTGGAGTCGGTGCTGCAGGGCTATGACAACCAGCCGGACGTCATCGTCAAGGGCGGTTATATCCGCGTCGTGCAGGACGTGCGCGGCAAGTACGGCTCCGAGGGCGACTACGTGATGAACCGCCCGATGGCCGGCACGCCGTTCAATCCGACGCCGGTCGACCATTCCACCGACAGCTGGGACACCATCGAATGGCTCAGCAAGAACGTGCCGGAGTCGAACGGCAAGGTCGGCATCATCGGCAGTTCGTACGACGGCTTCCTGCCGCTGATCGCGCTGGTCAATCCGCATCCGGCGCTGAAGGTGGCGGTGCCGATGAATCCCATGGTCGACGGCTGGCGCGGCGACGACTGGTTCCACAACGGCGCCTTCCGCCAGATTAACCTGTCCTACATCCTGGAGCAGGTGGTCACGCGGCGCAACGAGGCGCACTGGTTCACCAGCCATTACGACGATTACGATACCTTCATGCGCGCCGGTTCGGCCGGCGAGCTGGCGCGCCGGCGCGGCGTGGAGCAGAGCGGCTTCTGGCGCAAGGTGGTGGCGCATCCAAGCTACGACGCGTTCTGGCAGACCCAGGCCGTGGACCAGATCCTGGCAAAACAGCCGATCACCGTGCCGACCATGCTGGTGCACAGCCTGTGGGACGCCGAGGATATCTACGGCGCCATCGCCGTCTACAAGGCCATCAAGCCGAACGACAAGGACAACAAGGTGTTCCTGGTGATGGGGCCGTGGAACCACGGCGGCCAGGATGGCGACGGCACCCACCTCGGGCCGATCAAATTCAACAGCGACACCGGCATGCACTTCCGCGAAGAGATCCTGATGCCGTTCCTGGACCGCTACCTGAAGGACGAACCGCCGGCCGAGGCGCTGGCGGCGACCATCGCGCCGGTGACGGCCTTCGAAACCGGCACCAACAAGTGGCGCGCGCTGGACCGCTGGCCGGCCGGCTGCGTCACCGGCTGCTTCATCGCCCCGGCCACGCTGCGCCTGGCGGCGGACGGCAAGGCGACACTGACCAATACCGCGCCGGTGCCGCTGTCCAAGCCGGCGCATAAAAACGATTACGACGAATACGTGGCCGATCCGGCCAAGCCGGTGCCTTACCGCCAGCGTCCGATTCCGCCGTACGGCTACGACGAAGCCAAGGGCCAGACCTGGCCGCGCTGGCTGGTCGACGACCAGCGCGAAGCCTCCGGCCGCACCGATGTGCTGAGCTACACCACCGGCGTGCTGACGGCGCCGGTGAAGATCAGCGGCGAGCCGGTCGCCCACCTGCTGGCCGCCACCAGCGGCACCGACGCCGACTGGGTGGTCAAGGTGATCGACGTCTATCCGGACCAGATGGCGTCGCAGCCGGAGCTGGGCGGCTACCAGCTGATGGTGTCGGCCGACATCTTCCGCGGCCGCTACCGCGAAAGCCTGGAGACGGCCAGGCCGATCGCCGCCGACAAGGCGCTGCCGTACCGCTTTGCGCTGCCGACCGCCAACCACGTGTTCCTGCCGGGCCACCGCATCATGGTGCAGATCCAGTCCAGCTGGTTCCCGCTGTACGACCGCAATCCGCAGACCTTTGTGCCGAATATCTTCTACGCGCAGCCGGCGGATTACAAGAAGGCGACGCAGCGCATCTATCACGACAGCTACATCGAGCTGCCGCTGGTGGGCGCCAGCGTGAAATAAGCCGGCGCTTGCCGCGAGGGCGCGCCGTGCCTCAGAGCTCGGTGCGCAGTGCGAACAGCTCGGGGAACAGCACCACGTCCAGCATCTTGCGCAGATAGCTGACGCCGGCCGTGCCGCCGGTGCCGGTCTTGAAGCCGATGATGCGCTCGACCGTGGTCACGTGGCGGAAGCGCCAGAAACGGAAAGCGGTCTCCATGTCGACCAGCTTTTCAGCCAGCTCGTACAGCGCCCAGTAGCGCGTCGGATCGCCGTAGACCTGCAGCCAGGCCTGCTGCACCGAGGCGTCGGCCACGGTCGGCAGGGTGGGGTCGGCGTTCAGGCGCTCGGCGGAAATCGGCAGGCCGTTGCGCGCCAGCAGGCGGACCGCTTCGTCGTAGATCGACGGCGTGCGCAGCGCTTCTTCCAGCAGCGGGAATTCCGGCGTGGTCGCATGGACGTTGAGCAGGGCGGCGTTCTTGTTCCCCAGGATGAATTCGATCTCGCGGTACTGGTAGGACTGGAAGCCGGACGACGCGCCCAGGTAAGGGCGGATGGCGGTGTATTCCGGCGGCGTCATGGTGGCCAGCACGTCCCAGGCGTGCACCAGCTGGTCCATGATGCGCGCCACGCGCGCCAGCATCTTGAACGCCGGCGGCAGGTCGTCGCTGCGCAGGTGCGTGCGGACCGCGCGCATTTCGTGCAGCATCAGCTTCATCCACAGTTCGCTGGTCTGGTGCTGGATGATGAACAGCATCTCGTTGTGGTTCGGCGACAGTGGGTGCTGGGCGTGCAGGATCTGGTTCAGGCCCAGGTAGTCGCCGTAGCTCATGTCGTTGCTGAAGTCCATCTGCGCACCGTGCCAGTCGGCGCCGGTGTTATGCATCGGGCATTTGTTATCGCTCATACGGTTGATCTCGTTATCAGGTGACGGCGTCGCGCTTGGCGTCGACATTGTAGTCCTGGCGGTCCAGGATATCGCGCAGGATCTCGACTGCATCCCAGACGTCGGTGTAGCTGGTGTACAGCGGCGTGAAGCCGAAGCGCATGATGGCCGGCTCGCGGTAGTCGCCGATCACGCCGCGCGCGATCAGGGCCGCCATCACCGCGTAGCCGTGCGGATGGGTGAAGCTGACCTGGCTGCCGCGGTGCGCATGCTGGCGCGGCGTCACCAGTCCCAGCGGATGGGCGGCGCAGCGCGCCTCCACCAGTTCGATGAACAGATCGGTCAGCGCCAGCGATTTGGCGCGGATGGCGGCCATGTCGGTCTGGTGGTGCACGTCGAGCCCGCATTCGACCATGGCCAGCGAGACGATAGGCTGGGTGCCGCACAGCGCGCGGCCGATGCCCTCGGCCGGCGTGTAGTGCGGCGCCATGGCGAACGGCGCGGCGTGGCCCCACCAGCCGGACAGCGGTTGCTGGAACGCAGCCTGGTGCCTTGTCGGCACCCAGATGAAGGCCGGCGCGCCCGGACCGCCGTTCAGGTATTTATAGGTGCAGCCCACGGCCAGGTCGGCGCCGTCGGCGTTCAGGTCGACCGGCACCGCGCCGGCCGAGTGCGCCAGATCCCAGACGATCAGGGCGCCGGCCGCGTGGGCCAGGGCGCTGGTGGCCTGCATCGCGTACTGGTAGCCGGTGCGGTAGTTCACGTGGGTCAGCATGACCACGGCGGTGTCCGCGCCGAGCGCGGCCGGCAGCTGGTCCGGCGAGTCGATCAGCTTGATGCTGTAGCCGCGTTCCAGCCACCTGGTCAGGCCTTCCGCCATGTAAATGTCGGTCGGGAAGTTGGAGCGTTCGGTGACGATGACGCGGCGGGCGCTGTCGCCGGCCTGCATCTGCAGCGCGGCGGCCAGCGCCTTGAACAGGTTGACCGAGGTGGTGTCGGTGACCACCACTTCGCCGTCCAGACCGCCGATCAGCGGCGCCAGGCGGTTGCCCAGGCGTTTCGGCATCTCGAACCAGCCGGCGCTGTTCCAGCTGCGGATCAGGTCATGGCCCCATTCCTGGGCGATGACGTGCTGGGCGCGGGCGAGGGCGGTCTTCGGGCGGGCGCCCAGGGAGTTGCCATCCAGATAAATCACGCCGGCCGGCAGGTCGAACTGGTCACGCAGCGGGGCGAGCGGATCCTGCGCGTCGCGCTCCAGGCAGTGGTTGCGAGTTGTCATTATGAATAGATGTTGAGGTCTAAAGCAGCGAGTGTAACCTGAAAAATTGCTGCTGGCGCCGATTTTTCCATGGGCTTATCGGCTTGAAACCCGCATGAATCCTCGACTTGAGAACTTTTTTAAAAATTTTTCGATTTTTTTCGAAAAAACCCTAAAGTTCCCCTGAAGCCTGCCGTTACCAGTTTCAAGATGCGCAGAAAACCGCCATCTGGTTGCAAGGCGGTAGCCGAAAATAATTGAAAAATATTTTCAGGAAACCCTAAAGTTCTCCAAAAGGCTGCCGTAACCGGGTTAGATGTCGCAAAAAAGAGTCGCTTTATCGTCTTATTTTTCGATTCAACAAAGGCTTTTCTTGAAGCTTGTATCCCGCAAGAAACCTACGCCGCAAGGGCGTAGACGACCGATCTGCGAGTGTTTGTAAGACAAACACCGACAGGTCGCACCTGCTATTTTCCGGCAAAAAATACGGAGAGTCACCTCTTCTGTGGATTTTGTTGCTCAAGCAGAATGTATCTCAACGGAAACGCAAACGTGTTCCGACAGAGAGAAAACGCTTAGGAGTGGGAAAATGACTGCAAACGATATGATGGCTGAAATCCGCGATGCGAATCTGAGCTACCTGATGCTGGCTCAGCAAATGATCCGCGCCGATAAAGTCACCGCAATTTTCCGTCTCGGCATCGCCGCCGAAATCGCCGACCTGATCGAAGGCATGAGCAACGCGCAGATCCTGAAGCTGGCAGGCGGCAACATGATGCTGGCCCGCTTCCGCTTCGACGACAGCGCCATCCTGTCGATGCTGACCAACTACAACAAGGATCGCGTGCTGGCGCAGTCGCACGCCGCCATCCTGATGGCCGGCCAGCCGGTCGAAGAAATCGTTTAAGCGCGGGAGCAGATCATGGCCGCCAAGAAAAGCGTCGTATCGGAAGCCCAGGAAATCCAGCTGGCCATCGAACTGATCCAGCTGGGCGCCCGCCTGCAGCTGCTGGAGTCGGAAGTGTCGCTGTCGCGCGAACGCCTGCTCAAGCTGTACAAGGAGCTGAAGGGCGTGTCGCCGCCGAAAGGCATGCTGCCGTTCTCGACCGACTGGTTCCTGACCTGGCAGCCGAACATCCACTCGTCGCTGTTCATCAACATCCACGGCTTCCTGGTGACCCACGCCGGCGCCACCGGCATTGAAGCGGTGATGAAGGCCTACAAGCTGTACCTCGAACAAATGCCGCCGGAACCGGGCGAAGAACCGCTGCTGTCGCTGACCCGCGCCTGGACCCTGGTGCGCTTCTTCAGCAGCAGGATGCTGGAAACCGCCCCCTGCGGCAAATGCCAGGGCAAATTCGTGGTCAACGCCATGGACCTGCATGGCAGCTACGTCTGCGGCCTGTGCCACATGCCTTCGCGCGCCGGCAAGACCAAAAAATCCCGCGAAGCCGAAGCGCTGGCGGCATAATACGGGGTGTGACCTTACCTTATATTCAACGCCTCGCCCGCGCGCCCGCCGTGCGGGCCATGCTGATACAGTGCGGCGCCATGCCGCTGACGCTGGCCATCATTTATGTGATGGCCAGTTTTCGTTTCCCCGTCGATTATCTGACCGTGGCCGCGGTGCAGGGCCTGCTGGCGGCGCTGCTGACCTGGAAGCTGGCGCTGGCGGCCTGGTGGCGCCCGATCCAGCTGCTGTTTCCGCTGGCGGTGCTGGCCGCGCTGGCGCTGCAGCTGCCGTCCTGGCTGTTCGGCCTGGTCTTCCTGCTGTTGCTGGGCTGGTACTGGTCGACCTTCCGCACCCAGGTGCCGTATTACCCGTCGCAGCCGGTGGTGTGGGATGCGGTGCGCCAGCTGCTGCCCACCGACGGGGCGCCGCGCGTGATCGACATCGGCAGCGGCCTCGGCGGCCTGACCCTGTACCTGGCCCGCGTGCGCCCGGACGGCGACGCCGTCGGCATCGAGCTGGCGCCGCTGCCGTGGCTGGTGAGCTGGCTGCGCGCCCAGGCTGGCCGCAGCCGCGCCCGCTTCCTGCTGGGCGACTATGAAAACCTCGACTTCAGCCAGTTCGACCTGGTATTCGCCTACCTGTCGCCGGCCGCCATGCCGGCGTTGTGGCGCAAGGCGCGTGCCGAAATGTGTCCCGGGGCGATGCTTGTGAGCTATGAATTTGTCATTGAGGAAAGAACACCGGATAGCATCATTCATGCCACAGAGGGGGGAGTTCCCCTCTACATATGGTACTTTTAAGCATCATTTGACGTTATTCACTTGCCCGGCCACCCCGAGTCAGGCTATTGTAGTTCTATATGTAAATTCTTAAAAAACCGGCCCAGCTTAGTCACAATTCGGCCGGTTTTCGCTCTGGGGAGTCAGGACACTTGTTAGTCATCATTGGATATGTAGTGGTCTGCGTCGGCGTGTTCGGCGGTTTTGCCATGAATGGCGGGCATCTGGCCGCGCTGATGCAGCCGCTGGAGGTGGTGATGATCGGCGGCGGCGCGCTTGGCGCTTTCTTCGTCGGCAACAATGGCAAGACCATCAAGGCCACGCTGGGCGCCATCCCGACGCTGTTCAAGGGCTCGCGCTACACCAAGGATCTCTACATGGAGATGATGTCGCTGCTGTTCGACGTGCTGTCCAAGGTGCGCAAGGAAGGCCTGATGTCGATCGAAGGCGATATCGACAGCCCGGAGCAGAGCCCGCTGTTCAGCAAGTACCCGAGCGTGCTGGAAGACCACCACATCGTGGAATTCATGACCGATTACCTGCGCCTGATGGTGTCCGGCAATATGGATGCGTTCCAGATCGAAAACCTGATGGACATCGAGATCGAGACCCACCACCACGAGGGCGCCGCGCCGGCCCACGCCATCGCCAAGCTGGGCGACGGCCTGCCGGCCTTCGGCATCGTGGCGGCGGTGATGGGCGTGGTGCACACCATGGAATCGGTGGGCTTGCCGCCGGCCGAGCTGGGCATTCTGATCGCGCACGCGCTGGTCGGCACCTTCCTCGGTATTCTGCTGGCCTACGGCTTCGTCGGTCCGCTGGCCAGCCTGCTGGAGCAGAAGCTGGAAGAGTCGACCAAGATGTACCAGTGCGTCAAGGTCACGCTGCTGGCCAGCCTGAACGGCTATGCGCCGGCGCTGGCGGTGGAATTCGGCCGCAAAGTGCTGTACTCGACCGAGCGTCCGACCTTCAACGAGCTGGAAGACCACATCAAGAAATCGAAGTCGAAGTAAGCCATGCACAGCACTAATATCAGTTTAAGGATGAATCATGGCTGAAGAGGGCTTGCGGCCTATTATCGTCAAGCGCATCAAGAAGGGCGGCGGCGGTCACCACGGCGGCGCCTGGAAGATCGCGTATGCCGACTTCGTCACCGCGATGATGGCCTTTTTCCTGCTGATGTGGCTGCTCGGTTCCACCACCAAGGGCGACCTCAACGGCATTTCCGAATACTTCAAGACGCCGCTCAAGGTGGCCATGTCGGGCGGCTCCGGCAGCGGCGACAGCTCGTCCATCATCAAGGGCGGCGGCAAGGACCTGACCCGCACCGACGGCCAGGTCAAGGCCAGCGACGACCCGCAGGTCAAGAAGACCTACAACCTGACGGCCGCCAAGGCGGCGCTGGAAGCCGAGGAAAACCAGCGCCTGAAGGCGCTCAAGGAACGCATCGAGGCCAAGATCGAGGCCAACCCGCTGCTGAAGAAATACAAGGACCAGCTGCTGCTGGACATCACCAGCGAAGGCCTGCGGATCCAGATCGTCGACGAGCAGAACCGTCCGATGTTCGCGCTGGCCAAGGCCGAGCTGCAGCCCTACACCAAGGACATTCTGCACGAGATCGGCTTTGTGCTGAACGACGTGCCCAACCGTATCAGCCTGTCCGGCCACACCGACTCCACGCCCTATATGAGCGACGCCGGCTACAGCAACTGGGAATTGTCGGCCGACCGCGCCAACGCCTCGCGCCGCGAGCTGATCGTCGGCGGCATGCAGGATTCCAAGGTGTTGCGCGTGGTCGGACTGGCCTCGGCCATCAACCTCGACAAGGCCGACCCGTTCAATCCGGTCAACCGCCGCATCAGCATCGTGGTCATGAACCGCAAGGCCGAGGACAATGTGCTGCGCGACGGCCGCAAGATCGAGGTCGGTGACACCGACGATGCCGCCGGGATCGGCGCCGCCGTCAATGCGCCGCCCGCCGCGCCGCCTGCCGGGCCGCCCGTACGCAAATAAGCAAAGCCGAAGTAAATCGAGACTGTTATGACGAGAAAAAAAATTCTGGGTTCCCACGTCAAGCGCCTGCTGTCGGGCGTGTCTGACCACGGTCGCCGGCATCTGACCGAAGTCGAGACCGACCTGATCCAGACTGGCCTGCTGCTGGAGGAAGCGATCGAAAAGCTGTCCTTCAACTTCATGGCCATTCATCAAACGGTGGAGGCCGAACAGGCCACCATCCAGCTGCTGCTCGACGGCGGCACCGCCACCCCCGAGCAGCGCGCCCAGCTGGAGGCACTGCAGGGCCAGGTGGGCGGCTATGTCAACGCCGCCATCACCAGCCTGCAATTCCAGGACATGACCAGCCAGCTGCTGGACCGCACGCTGAAACGCGTGACCGGCCTGCGCGAGTTCCTCGGCACGCTGGGCGCGCACGGCGCCGAGATGCTGCCCGAGAGCGACAACGAGCAGATCGTCGAGCTGCTCGGCAAGGTCAGCATGGCGCTGGCGATACAGAGTTTGGAACTGCGCAGCGTGTTGCGCAAGGCAGTCAGTCAGCAACACCTGGAGAGCGGCGACATCGAGCTGTTCTAACAACAACGACACATGATTTACAAGAGAGAATAAGATGGCTAAGACGATACTTGCGGTTGATGATTCCAGCTCCCTGCGCCAGATGGTGGCCTTCAGCCTGAAGGCGGCCGGCTACCAGGTGGTGGAAGCCGTGGACGGCCAGGAGGGGCTGGAAAAAGCCAAGCTCCAGAATGTCGACCTGGTGCTGACCGACCAGAACATGCCGCGCATGGACGGCCTGCAACTGATCAAGCTGCTGCGCGAACTGCCCAGCTACGCGAAAACCCCTATCCTGATGCTGACCACCGAATCGTCGGACGAGATGAAAGCCAAGGGCCGCGCTGCCGGCGCCAATGGCTGGCTGGTCAAGCCTTTCGATCCGCAGCGGCTCATCGAGGTAGTCAAGAAGGTCATCGGCTGATAAGGCGCGCAATGATGCGAAGCGAACTTTACGGAGTATCACCATGACCATCGATATAAGCCAGTTTTATCAGGTCTTTTTCGATGAGGCCGAGGAACTGCTGGCTGAAATGGAGCGGCTGCTGCTGGCCGTCGATGTGGCGGCGCCGGACGCCGAGGATCTGAACGCCATCTTCCGCACCGCCCACTCGGTGAAGGGCGGCGCGTCGACGTTCGGCGTGACCGACATGACCGAAGTCACCCACGTCCTGGAGACCCTGCTCGACCGCATCCGCAAAGGCGAAATGGCGCTGACCTCCGAGCACGTCGACGCCTTCCTGGCCGCCAAGGACATCCTCAAGATGCAGCTCGACGGCCACCGCCTCGGCAGCGAAGTCGACCAGGACGCCGTGGCCAATGTGCGCATGATGCTGCAGTCGTTGGCGCAGGATGTGCCGATGACGGCCATGGCGCCGGTGGCGCCGGCTTTCAACGCGCCCGATACCAGGCAGGTCGACCACAGCGGCGGCCGCCGCTACCGGCTGGAACTGCCGGCCATGGCGCACCGCGAAGTGCAGGCGCTGGGCGAGGAACTGGGCCTGATGGGCCATGTGTCGATCACACCGCTCGACAAGGACCGCAACGCCATGGTGGTCACCACCCACGAGAGCCTGGACGACATCATCGCCATCTGCTCGTTCGTGCTGAACCCCGAGGACATGACCGTCACCGAACTGCCGGCGCTGGACGACGCCCAGGCACAAAAAGAGAAGGCCGCGCGCGACCAGGTCGAGAACGACCTCGGCTACGGCTTCTTCGACAGCACCGACCTGAAGCCGGCCGCCGCCAGCGGCGAGGGCTACGGTTTCTTCCAGCCGCTCGACGAGATCCGCGCCAACGCCGCGGCCGCCGGCGAGGATGCGCAGGGCTACGGCTTCTTCCAGCCGGTCGAGCAGATCCGCGCCGCCGCCGGCATCGTCATCGAGGCGCCGCCGGAGGAAGAAAAGAAAGTCGTCAAGAAGGAAGAAAAGGAAAAAGAGAAGGCGCCCGCCCACGCCGGCGCCGAATCGTCGTCGATCCGCGTGTCGATCGAGAAGGTCGACCAGCTGATCAACCTGGTGGGCGAGCTGGTCATCACGCAGGCGATGATCGAGCAGCGCGTCGACACGCTGGACCCGATGGTGCACCAGCGCCTGCTCAACAGCGTCAGCCAGCTGACCCGCAATACCCGCGACCTGCAGGAAGCGGTGATGTCGATCCGCATGATGCCGATGGACTTCGTGTTCTCGCGCTTCCCGCGCATGGTGCGCGACCTGGCGCACAAACTGGGCAAGAAGGTCGACTTCATCACCAACGGCGCCGCCACCGAACTGGACAAGGGCCTGATCGAACGCATCGTCGATCCGCTGACGCACCTGGTGCGCAACTCGATCGACCACGGCATCGAGATGCCGGAGGTGCGCCGCGCCGGCGGCAAGAGCGACGCCGGGCGTCTGTTCCTGTCGGCCTCTCATCAGGGCGGCAACATCATCATTGAGGTGTCGGACGACGGCGGCGGCTTGAACCGCGAGAAAATCCTCGCCAAGGCGCAGCAGAACGGCCTGCCGCTGACCGACAACATGAGCGACGCCGAGGTCTGGCAGCTGATCTTCGCGCCCGGCTTCTCGACCGCCGAGGTAGTCACCGACGTGTCCGGCCGCGGCGTCGGCATGGACGTGGTCAAGCGTAACATCACCGCCATGGGCGGCGTGGTCGACATCCGCTCGGCCAAGGGCTTCGGCACCACCATCTCGATTTCGCTGCCGCTGACGCTGGCGATCCTGGACGGCATGTCGATCCGCGTCGGCGACGAAATCTACATCCTGCCGCTGGGCTTCGTGATCGAGTCGCTGCAGCCGGCGCCGGAAGACGTCAAGGAAATCAGCGGCAAGGGCCGGGTGATCAAGGTGCGCGGCGAATACCTGCCGCTGGTGCCGCTGCACCAGATGTTCGACATCACGCCGCGCTTCGCCGATCCGTGCCAGGGCATCGTCATCATCGTCGAGACCGACGGCCGCAAGGCCGGCCTGTTCGTCGACGAGCTGGTGGGGCAGCAGCAGGTGGTGGTCAAGAATCTGGAGTCCAATTATCGCAAGGTAGCCGGTATTTCCGGCGCCACCATCCTGGGCGACGGCGGCGTATCGCTGATCCTGGATGTGGCGGCGCTGATACGCTCGTCGCGCCAGCTGGCCGACGAATCGATTTTTTCTTCATAGGGGGCCATCATGGCAGAGATACAATCCACCGCAGCGGCAGCCAGCGACATCGCCGGTCACGAATACCTGGCCTTCAAGCTGGGCGCGGAAGAATACGGCATCGACATCCTGAAGGTACAGGAAATCCGCGGCTACGAGGCGGTCACCCGCATCGCCAACGCGCCGGAATTCATCAAGGGCGTGATCAACCTGCGCGGCATCATCATTCCGGTGGTGGACATGCGCATCAAGTTCAACCTCGGCTCGCCGGTGTACGACCAGTTCACCGTGGTCATCATCCTCAACATCAACGGCCGCGTGGTCGGCATGGTGGTGGACTCGGTGTCCGACGTCACCACGCTGACGGCCGACCAGGTCAAGCCGGCGCCGGAGATGGGCACCGCCTTCAGCAGCGACTACATGATCGGCCTCGGCACCATCGACGAGCGCATGCTGATCCTGGTGAACATCGACAAGCTGATGTCCAGCCCGGAAATGGGCCTGATGGACCAGCTGGCGGCGGCCTAACGCCGGCCCGCCTTGCCGGCGCCTCAACCCCGCGCCGGCGACCGCAACACCACGGACGCGCCCCAAAGAGAAGGGCGTGCCGCCACACGACGATAGAGTAAAGACAAAAAAGGGGAGCACCACATGAACTTACGCGACTTCAAAATCGGCGCACGGCTGCGCATCGGATTCGGCATCATCCTGCTGATCCTGGTGGCCATCGTGCTGATGACCAACTACCTTAACTACAGCAACAAGAGCAAGCTGACCAAGGGGCTGGAGACGGCGACGGCAAAGAACCTGCAGGCCGGCGTCATGAAGAGCGCGATGCTGGAAACCGGCATCGCCATGCGTAACATCGGCTTGCAGTCGGACGTCAGCCTGATGCAGAAAGAGGAGCAGAAGGTCAAGGACCAGCGCGCGCGCTACGACAAGGCAGTCAGCGACCTGAAGGCGCTGGGCCTGAACGACGCTGAAAAGAAAGTGCTGGGCGATATCAGCGCGCTGGACGCCGACACCGATGCCGCCTTCAAGGAAGCCATCGGCCAGATCCTGGCTTTCAATAGCGAAGGCGGCGCCAAGGTGATTTCCGGCCGCATCGATCCGCTGAACACGCAGACGCTGGTGCAGATCAACAAGCTGGTCGACATGCAGCGCGCCAATGCCGAAGAGGTGATGGACGGTTCCGTCACCGCCGACCGCAGCCTGATGGTGGTGCTGTTCGTGCTGGGCGGCGTGGCCGTGGTGCTGGGTGTGGCGTGCGCCACCGTGATTACCCGTTCGATTACTGTACCCTTGTCGGGTGCGGTGGAAGTGGCGCAGAAGGTGGCCAGCGGCGAACTGACTTCGCACGTGCAAGTGGCAGGCCAGGATGAAACCAGCGAACTGCTGCAGGCGCTGAAGGACATGAACGAAAGCCTGGCCAAGACGGTGGGCGATGTGCGCACCGGCACCGAGCTGATCTCGACGGCGTCGCAGGAAATCGCCTCGGGCAACGCCGACCTGTCGGCGCGCACCGAGTCGCAGGCCAGCTCGCTGGAAGAGACCGCGTCGTCGATGGAGGAGCTGACCTCGACCGTGAAGCAGAATGCCGACAACGCGCGCCAGGCCAACCAGCTGGCGGTCAGCGCCTCGTCGGTGGCGGAGAAGGGCGGCACCGTGGTGTCGCAGGTGGTGCAGACCATGGGCTCGATCACCGAGTCGTCGCGCAAGATCGCCGACATTATTTCGGTGATCGACGGCATCGCGTTCCAGACCAATATCCTGGCGCTGAACGCGGCGGTGGAAGCGGCGCGCGCGGGCGAGCAGGGCCGCGGTTTCGCGGTGGTGGCGTCCGAGGTGCGCAACCTGGCGCAGCGCTCGGCCGGCGCGGCCAAGGAGATTAAAGAGCTGATCACCGACTCGGTGGAAAAAGTCGATGCCGGCAGCAAGCTGGTGGATGAAGCCGGCCAGACCATGGACCTGATCGTGACCTCGATCCGCCAGGTGGCCGACATCATGGGCGAGATCACCGCCGCCACGCAGGAACAGAGCAACGGCATCGAGGAAGTCAACCAGGCGATCTCGCAGATGGACGAAATGACGCAGCAGAATGCCGCGCTGGTGGAAGAGGCGGCCGCCGCGGCGGAAAGCATGCAGGAGCAGGCCGAGCTGCTGTCGCAGGCGGTCAGCATCTTCAAGCTGTCGCATGACACGGTGGCGCGCCGTGCCCCGGCGCCGGCGCCGGCGCCGCGCCGCGCAGTGGCTGTCGCG
>NZ_WKJL01000046.1 GCF_009674565.1 Duganella aquatilis | reverse complement strand
TCAAAGCTTGATGACCATAGTAAGTCGGTCCCACCCCTTCCCATCCCGAACAGGACCGTGAAACGACTCTACGCCGATGATAGTGCTGCAACCAGTGTGAAAGTAGGTTATCGTCAAGCTAGTTATTTAGAGAAATCCCCATCAGCCTGAACGCGCTCAAGATCGCGCTCAGTGCAGATGGGGATTTTTTGCGTTTACACTCCGCTATAAGAAAATCTTCTATTCCATCTTCAAATGGAGGATTTTTTGCATTTAGACATTTATACTTGCGAATTGGTAAAACAAATTTGGCAAGGAATCTAAATGAAATTCTCGGGACTAAAACTGGCGCATCGCTTTGGATTACTCATGGCGATTATCGTCGCCGGATTTGCCTTATATGGCGCCTGGTCCTTTTACGTACTGAATCAGCTCAAGGTCAACGGCCCCATTTACCAGCGCGTCGTGCAGGGCAAAGATCTGATCGCCGATATTCTTCCGCCGCCCGAATATATTATCGAATCCTATCTGGTCTCATTGCAGGCCATGAGCGCGCCGCCGGCCGAACGCAAGGCGCTGATCGACAACCTGAAATCCCTGAAAGGCGATTACGATACGCGCCACGATTTCTGGACCAAGGAAGTGCTGGAGGACGACCTCAAGAACCTGCTGCTGAACGGCGCCGACAAACCGGCGCAGGCGTTCTACCAGGTCGCCTTCAACCAGTTTGTGCCGGCGCTGGAAAAGGATGATGCACCAGCCGCCGCCGCTGCGCTGGATGTGATGAAGCAGCACTACTCGCAGCACCGCGCCGCCGTGAATCAGCTGGTGGAGCGCGCCACCAAACGCAATACCGACGACGAAGCCGACGCCAAAGTGCAGATTGCGTCTTCCTCCGCCGTCATGCTGGCGATTCTGCTGGGCTCCGTCGGCCTGGCTGCCGCCGTGCTGTATGCGCTGGCCCGCAGCCTGATGTCGCAGCTGGGCGGCGAACCACGCTACGCGGCGTCGATTGCCGGCAGCATCGCCGCCGGCGACCTCGGTGTGACGATCGCTACTTCGCCGCACGACCAGGGCAGCTTGCTGGCAGCGATGAAGGCCATGCAGGATGGACTGAAGGACATCGTCGGCCAGATCCGCAGCGGCACCGGCACCATCGCCACCGCCTCGGTGCAGATCGCGTCGGGCAACCAGGATCTGTCGTCGCGCACCGAAGCGCAGGCCTCGGCGCTGGAGCAAACCACATCGTCGGTGGAAGCGCTGGCCGACGCGGTGAAACACAACGCCGGCAACGCACGCCAGGCGCAGCAGCTTGCGAAGTCCGCCTCCGAAGTGGCGGTGCGCGGCGGCGCCGTGGTGTCGCAGGTGGTTGACACCATGGGCGCGATCAATACGTCGTCGAAGAAGATCGTCGACATCATCGCGGTCATCGACGGCATTGCGTTCCAGACCAACATCCTGGCGCTGAACGCCGCCGTGGAAGCGGCGCGCGCGGGCGAGCAAGGCCGGGGCTTCGCAGTAGTGGCCACCGAAGTGCGCAACCTGGCGCAGCGTTCTTCCGCCGCCGCCAAGGAGATCAAGACCCTGATCGACAATTCGGTGGAGACGGTGGACGCAGGTGCGCGCCTGGTTGACCAGGCTGGCGTGACGATGAACGAGGTGGTCGACAGCGTGCGTCGCGTGACCGATATCATCAGCGACATCAGCGCCGCCAGCGAAGAGCAGACCATGGGCATCGCGCAGATCAGTGAAGCGATCCGCCAGATGGACGGCGTGACCCAGCAGAACGCCGCGCTGGTGGAGGAAGCCGCCGCCGCCGCGCACAGCATGCAGGATCAGGCGCAGCATCTGTCGCAGGCGGTCAGTATCTTCAAGCTGTCCGACGCCGGCCATGCAACGCGGTTACCGGTGTTGAACATCCGGTCGTGACACCTGTGCCAAATTGGAGCAGTTCTGTCGCAGATCAAGGCGGGAAAAGCGTGGCACGGCGTTTGCTCAATGGCTGTATAGCACTTCTTAAAACAGCCTGGAGACAATCATGCATCAAACCTTCCGCATTCTCGCCGCCGTCAGCCTCGTCGTCGCCGCCACCACATCGCTGTACGCCTACGCCCACGGCAACGTGGTGCCGCAAGCGGTCGACACCACCGGCCTCACGCCGCTGGGCGACAAATGGCTGGAGCAGAATCCCTACCGCGGCAACAAGCTGGCACTGAAGATCGGTTCCTCCGCCTACAACCAGAACTGCGCGCGCTGCCACGGCCTGGAAGCCGTCACCGGCGGCATCGCGCCGGACCTGCGCATGCTCGATCGCGACTGCACCGACGTCAAGAACGAGAACAAGAAGAAGGCCTGCTACAAGGAGACCGACAACTACTACCTGACCTCGATCCGCCACGGCAAGGTGCGCAACGGCGCCGTCTATATGCCGCCGTTTGAAGGCGTATTCAATCAGGAAGCCATGTGGGCCATCAAGACCTACCTGGAAGCCCGCCGCGACGACGCCAAATAATCCGGGAGCACGCCATGCTGAGTCATCGCCTGCGCGCTACCGCGCTGCTTCCGTTCGTTCTTACGCTTGCGCTGTCGGGCGTCGTCGCTCCGGCCCATGCGGATTGGGACAAGATCAAACAATCCGGTTCGCTCAAGGTCGCCGTGTACGACCAGTTCGCGCCGTTCTCCGACCGCAGCGGCGGCATTGACGTGGATGTCGCGCAGGCGCTGGCGGCCAAGCTGGGACTCAAACTCAGCCTGCTGCCTTTCCCTGCGGGCGAAAACCTCAACGACGATCTGCGCAACATGGTGTGGAAGGGCCACTACCTCGGTTATGGTCCGGCCGACGTCATGCTGCACGTGCCGGTCGAGCCGCAGCTGATCAACGAGAACGGCAAGGTTACGATCTTCGCGCCGTATCACGTGGAGACGGTTCGATTGGTGCGCAGCGCGCGCAGCATGCCGGTGTATGACGGCATCGATGCGCTGGCCGGCAAGACCATCGGCGTGGAGAAGGTCTCCATCGCCGCCATGGTGCTGCTGGGCGAGGGCAATGGCCGCTTCCGCGACAAGGTGCGTATCTTCGAAACGGCGGCCGAGGCGCTGGAGCAGTTGAAGGCCGGCCAGCTGGATGCGGTGCTGGCCAATCGTTCTGAGATCGACGCGGTATTCCGCGACGATCCTGCCTTCCCGCTGAACGAAGTGGCGTTCCAGCGCCTGCCGCGCGCCGGCTGGGCGGTCGGCATGGCGGTGCGCAAGGATGATCAGGATGTGGCGAAACTGCTGCAGGCGGCCGTCAACGACATGAAGGCCAGTGGCGAGTTGAAAGCCATCTTCGCCAGGTACGGCGTGCATGAGCAGACGCCATGAAGCGCCGCGTCATTGTCGCCAGCGTCATGCTGGCGTGGGCCGGCGCCGCTACGGCCGCTGAGAGTCCGGCGACCTCCATGCTGTCGGTGGACGTGGTGGGCGTTGCGCCGCTGCCGGGACTGGGCGTAGAGCGCAATCAGCTGCCATATCAGGTGCAGACCGCGCGCGCGGATACCATCGACCTTGCGGCCGGCCAGAATCTGGGCGAGTTCATGGCCCGCAATCTGACCGGCGTGAATGTCAACGAGATTTCCGGCAGCCCGTTCCAGAACGACATCACCTATCGCGGTTTCCGCGCGTCGCCGGTGCTGGGTTCATCGCAGGGCATCTCGGTGTACCTCGATGGCGTGCGCGTCAACGAGCCGTTCGGCGATGTGGTCAACTGGGACATGCTGCCGGAAGCGGCGATCGGCAGCGTGATGCTGGCGCCGGGATCGAATCCGCTGTACGGACTGAATACGCTGGGCGGCGCGCTGGTGCTGGCGTCCAAATCCGGCCAAAGTCATCCGGGACTGGACGCCAACGTCTCCACCGCCAGCAATGGCCAGCGCCGCGCCGACCTGGCCTACGGCTACGACAGCGGCGAACACTGGAACGCCTTCATCGCCGGCACGGCCTTCCGCGACAACGGCTGGCGCGACCAGTCGGACGGCAACCTGGGGAATCTGTACGCCAAGCTGGCCGGTTCCATCGGCGACAATGACTGGAGCGTCGCTGTCCTGGCAGGCCGCAGCCGTTTGACCGGCAACGGCCTGCTGCCCGACGATTTGTATGCGCAGAACCGCCGCGCCGTCTACACCTCGCCCGACGTGACGCGCAACCGCCTGCGGCAGATCGTCTTCAGCATGACGCACCGCTTCGACGAACACACCGAACTGACCGCCGCGCTGTACGCACGGAACAGCCACCGCAGCACCGTCAACGGCGACATCAACGACGACTATGCGGAAGGCGAGAGCGATCATGCCGCTACTTATAACACCACCGAGACGCGGCAGAACAGCCAGGGCTTCAGCACGCAATTCAGCAAGACCGCCGGCACCCACCAGTTCTCGGCCGGCCTGACGTTCGACCGCAGCAGCGTCAGTTTCGCGCAGTACGAGCAGGAGGCCGACTTTGCCGCCAACCGCTCGGTGCTGATGGATGACGACGAGGAGCGCGAGGCCGGATCGTCGGTCGACGGCAGCTCGCGCGCGGCCGGCCTGTATGCGGCCGATACCTGGAACGTGGCCGACGGCACCTGGTTTACGGTCTCCGCCCGCTACAACCATGCGCGCGTCAGCAACCAGCTGCGCCGCGACGATGACGACGTGCAGGCGCGTGAAACCTTCAGCTACCGCAAGCTGAATCCGGCGCTGGGAGTTGCGCAGGTGATGGGCGGAGGCTGGACGCTGTTCGCCAATCTGTCGCAGAGCAATCGCGTGCCGACCGTGATCGAACTGGGTTGCGCCGATCCGGAGCAGCCGTGCCGCCTGCCGGTGGGGCTGCAATCTGACCCGTATCTGAAGCAGGTGGTGTCGCGTACAGGGGAAGCTGGCGCCCGCTGGCAGGGCGCGCGCGGCGATATGGCGGCGGTCTCGATCTACCGCACCGTCAATCGCGACGACATCCTGTTCCGCAGCGCTTCGCTGGCGCAGCAGGGCTACTTCTCCAATTTCGCTCGCACCCGCCACCAGGGTGTTGACCTGAGCGCCAGCCGCCGCTTCGGCGCGTGGAGCGCGCGCCTGAGCTACAGCTATCTGGACGCGACCTACGATGCCGAGGGCGATCTGTTCACCGGCGTACGCAATGTCCACGTCACGCCCGGCACCCGCCTGGCGGGACTGCCGCGCAATACGCTCAAGCTGGGACTGGACTGGAATCCCGTGGCGGCGTTGACGCTGGGCGCGGACGTCGTGGCGCTGTCGGACATGACCACGCAGGGCAATGAGGACGGCCAGGCTGCGCCGGCAGGCGCGGACTGGCGTATTCGCGGCCACGCGCTGCTTGGTTTGCACGCCAGCTACCAGCCGGCGCCGAAGTGGGAGTTGTACGCGCGCGTGACCAACGCCACCAACCGCCGTTACGAAAGCTTCGGCGCGGTGGCGGTGAACATGTTCCCGAACGGAGCCTTGTGGCAGCCGGGCGCGGACGATCCTGCCCAGGCGCGCTTTGTGGCGCCCGGCGCGCCACGCGCGGTGGCGGCCGGGCTGCGTTACCGCTTCTAAAACTGATACTGGGCGCTCAGGCCCAGTAGCCAGTTGCGGCCTGGCGCCGCTTCGTAATAGCGCTTGTTGGTATCGCCGACGATCAGCGAACCGACATACTGCTTGTCCAGCAGGTTATTCACGCGGATGAATTGCTTGAAACGCCAGCCAGTCCACTGCTGGCTGGCGTTAACGCGAGCATTCAGTACGCCGTAGCCGGGCGCCGGCTGGTCGGTGTTGGCGTCTTCCGCGTAGATCTTGCTGCTGGCGACAGCTTCCAGCGCGGCGCCGAAATGTCCGGCGCTGTCTTTCCAAGCCAGTTCGCCGTAGGCGTTCGCGTTCGGCACGCCGGGCAGACGGCTGCCTTTCAGCACGGCGCCGAAGCCCTGGTCGTAGACCGCGCGCAAACTGGTCAGCGCCACGCGCGTGCTCAGGCCATAACGCCAGGCGCTGTCGAGCGACAGTTCCAGCCCCTGGCGCAGCGTGCGGCCAGCGTTGCGGTAGCTGGTGCGGCCACCGCTGCTGCTATCGACCACCAGTTCATCGCGGGTGCGGACCTGGAACATGGCGGCGTTGATGCGCGTGTCATCGCCCAGCCGCGCTTTCACGCCGGTTTCCAGATGCGTGCTTTGCGCCGGCTGCAGGCGGAAGTTGAAGCCACCGGCGGTGCCGGAGTAGAACAGTTCATTGAGCGTCGGCGTTTCGAAGCCGCGCGCGGCGCTGGCGTAGACGTTCAGCGCTGGCGTCACTTTGTACAGTACGCCCAGCACCGGCGTGGTGTGGCGGTAATCGAGGCTGCCGCTGTCATTGCCGTTGCTGAGGAAGCGGTCGTCCACTGAAATTTTCACGCTGCTGTGACGCAGGCCGGCGCTCAGCATCCAGGCGCCGGTTTCCCATTCCGTCTGCACGTAGGGATCGAGGTTGGTGACGGTGTCCTGCTCGTCGCGCCGCAACGCGCCCTTGATGCCGAATACATTGCCGACGAAGTTTTCGTAGCCGGTGCGGTCGTCGCTGGAGCGGCCGTATTCCAGGCCGACGGTGGTACTGAGCTTGCCGCCAGCCAGCTGGGCGACGTGCAGCCAGTTCAGGTCCGTGCCGTAGAAGTCGCGGTCGAAATCGACCACGCCGCCCGAGTGGGTGACCGGCGCCTGGAAGGCCTTGGAGAATGCCTGGTACTGGATCACGCTGCGGTTGCCGCCGTAAGCGGTCACGCGCAGGAGGTCTTCACCGAAGCGCTGCTCCCAGCTGGCGCCGGCCTGCTGATGGTCGATGCTCTTGCGAGTGTTGTAGCGGTCAGCCAGCGTGCGCTTTGGATTCTGCGTGTCGGTGGTGTCGATTTCGCCGGCGCGCGGGTCGCGCTGGTAGGTGGCCCAGGTGACGCCCAGCGCATCCTGGGTGTCGTCCTGGCGCAGTGCGTTGGCGGTGATGGACAGTTTGGCGTTGTCCAGCGGCGTCAGTGTCAGCTTGGCGTAGGCCTGGTCGCGCGTGGCGGCGCTGTGGGCGCGGTAGCCGTCGGTTTCGAAGCGCGAGGCGTCCAGCACGTAGCCGATGCCGGCCTGCTTGCCTTGCGCGTTGACGTCGGCCTTGCGGCTGCCGTAGCTGCCGGCGCTGACGCTGGTCTCGATCGACGGCGCGCCTTCGCCTTCGCGCGTGAAGAGCTGGATCACGCCGCCGGAGTGGTTGCCGTAGATGGCGGAGAACGGCCCGCGCAGCACTTCGATGCGTTCCGCCATATCCAGGTTGAAGGTGGCTGCCTGGCCCTGGCCGTCCGGCATGCTGGCCGGGATGCCGTCGGCGATCAGGTGCACGCCGCGCACGCCGAAGGCGGAGCGGGCGCCAAAGCCGCGCGAGGAGATCTGCAAGTCCTGCGCGTAGTTTTGACGGTTCTGCGCCACCAGGCCGGGCACCGCCGCCAGCGCTTCGCTGGCGTTCACGCGCGCCTGGCCGTCGCGTATGCGCTCGGTGTCCAGCACGTCGATGGCGGCCGGCATATCGAATACCGTGTGGCCGACGCGGGTGGCGCTGACGACGACAGTATCCATCGGTTCAACCGCTTCATTGGCAGCCATGGCGCCGCCGCTCAGGGCGAACAACGCCGCCACCGCCTTCAGTGGAAAAGGGTGATGCTTCATGTGGTCTCCGTTTTTGGTCAGTGTTATGACGGACCAGTAAGCAATATACCTGCCATCCGATTTCGATGGCACGACGATTGCAACAGGATGCGGACATTCTTATAAAAGGAGACTTCCATGAATCGCTTTCGCATCCTGTCCATGCTTGTTCTGCTGCTGGGCGGCCAGGCGCTGGCCGCGCCGCTGGCCTATGTGTCGAACGAAAAATCCGGCACCGTCAGCGTGATCGATACCGGCAGCGGCGCCGTGCTGCGCCAGATCGCCGCCGGCAAGCGGCCGCGCGGCATCGCCGCCGATCTGGCCGGCACACGGCTGTTCGTTACCGACGCCGCCAGCAATGCGCTGCTGGTGATCGACACCGCCAACGGCGCGCTGCTGCGCACCATCGCACTGGGCAAGTCGCCGGAAGGCGTCAGCGCCTCGGCCGATGGCCGCTACGTGGCGGTAGCGGTCGAGGAGAGCAACAGCGTGACGCTGATCGACGCGCGCAGCGGTGAAGTGCTGGCCGATATGCCGGTGCGCGGAAAAAATCCGGAGCACGCGGTATTCAGCCCGGATGCGCGCTGGCTGCTGGTCAGCGCAGAGGAGGCGGAGCAGGTCGATGTGATTGACGTGGCGGCGCGCAAGCAGAGCGGCTCGATCGCCGTCGGCCTGCGTCCGCGCGGTATGGGCTTCAGCGCGGATGGTACGCGCGCCTACGTGGCCTGCGAACTGGCCAACGCCGTGTATGTGCTGGACATGCAGGCGCTGAAGACGCTGGCGCGCATTCCGGCTGGCCGCAATGCCAATGGTATCGCCGTGCACCCGGACGGCAGCCGGGTCTTCGTCTCCAATGGCATCGACGGCAGCGTGATGGCGATCGATACCGCCACCAACGCTGTGGTGGCGACGATTGCAGTCGGCAAGCGGCCGTGGAACATGGCGCTGACGCCGGATGGCGCGCGGCTGTACGTGGCCAACGGCCGTTCCAATAGCGTCTCCGTGATCGATACCGCTGCCGCCGTCAAGCAGGCGGACATCGCCGTCGGCGAATTGCCGTGGGGCGTGGTGATTCGCTGAGCCGTTGTTCCATTGCTCCATCGCCGCACAACTGTTCCAAAGCTGAACAGGTGTCACATGCCAGTGACACCCGCATCACCGGCGCAAGCGCATCTTCTCCTGTATTCGCAGGCTGGCACGATGCTTGCGAAAAGCAGGTGATGCAGCACTCCATAACCACAGCAGAAAGAGGATGACATGAATCTCGCAGACATCAGCAAACTGGGCGTAGCCAACCCGTTCAAACAACGCTACGACAACTACATCGGCGGCAAGTTCGTGGCGCCGGTCAAGGGCGAATACTTCGGCAACATCACGCCGATCACCGGCCAGGTGTTTTGTGAAGTGGCGCGCTCCACTGCCGAGGACATCGAGCTGGCGCTGGACGCCGCCCACGCCGCCAAGGATGCATGGGGCAAGACCTCGCAGACCGAGCGCGCCAATATCCTGAACAAGATCGCCGACCGCATGGAGGCCAACCTGGCGCTGATCGCCACCGCCGAGACCATCGACAACGGCAAGCCGATTCGCGAAACCACTGCCGCCGACATTCCGCTGGCGATCGACCACTTCCGCTATTTCGCCGGCTGCATCCGCGCGCAGGAAGGCTCGGTCGCGCAGATCGATTCGGAGACCTACGCCTATCACTTCCATGAGCCGCTGGGCGTGGTCGGCCAGATCATCCCGTGGAACTTCCCGATCCTGATGGCGGTATGGAAGCTGGCGCCGGCGCTGGCCGCCGGTAACTGCGTGGTGCTGAAACCGGCCGAGCAGACCCCGGCTTCGATCATGGTGCTGCTGGAAGTGATCGCCGACCTGCTGCCGCCAGGCGTGCTGAATGTGGTGAATGGCTTCGGCCTGGAGGCAGGCAAGCCGCTGGCGTCCAACAAGCGCATCGCCAAGATCGCCTTTACCGGCGAAACCGGCACCGGCCGCCTGATCATGCAGTACGCGGCACAGAACCTGATTCCGGTGACGCTGGAACTGGGCGGCAAATCGCCGAACATCTTCTTTGAAGACGTGATGGACGCCGACGACGCCTTCTTTGACAAGTGCCTGGAAGGCTTCACCATGTTCGCGTTGAATCAGGGCGAGGTGTGCACCTGCCCATCGCGTGTGCTGATCCAGGAATCGATCTACGAGAAATTCATCGAGCGCGCGCTGGCCCGCGTGGCGGCGATCAAGCAGGGTAACCCGCTCGACAGCAGCACCATGATCGGCGCGCAGGCGTCGCAGGAGCAGCTGGAGAAGATCCTGTCGTACATGGACATCGGCAAACAGGAAGGCGCCGAGCTGCTGGCCGGTGGCGAGCGCAATCAGCAAAACGGCGACCTGAAAGATGGCTACTACGTGCGTCCGACCGTGTTCAAGGGCGATAACAAGATGCGCATCTTCCAGGAAGAGATCTTCGGACCAGTGGTGTCGGTAACCACCTTCAAGGATGAAGCGGACGCGCTGCGCATCGCCAACGACACGCTGTACGGCCTGGGTGCAGGGCTGTGGACCCGCGACGGTTCGCGCGCCTTCCGCGTCGGCCGCGCCATCCAGGCTGGCCGTGTTTGGACCAATTGCTACCACCTGTACCCTGCGCATGCGGCGTTCGGCGGCTACAAGCAGTCCGGCATCGGCCGCGAGAACCACAAGATGATGCTGGACCACTACCAGCAGACCAAGAACCTGCTGGTCAGCTACAGCCCGAACGCGCTGGGCTTCTTCTAACCATGAACCACGCCATCGCCCGCGTCACGGCCACCCCGGCGGCGCTCGACATGATCGCCGCCCTGCGTGACCGGCATGGGCCGCTGATGTTCTTTCAATCGGGCGGCTGCTGCGACGGCAGCACGCCGATGTGCTACCCGGCGGGGGAGTTCAGCATCAGCGACACCGACGTCTATCTCGGCAATCTGGACGGAACACCGTTCTACATGGGCCGCGAGCAGTTCGAGTATTGGGAGCATACGCAGCTGATCATCGACGTGGTCGAGGGCAATGGCGGCATGTTCTCGCTCGATAACGGCACCGGCAGGCGCTTCCTGACCCGATCGCGCCTGTTCAGCGACGAAGAGCTGGCGATGCTGCAGCCTGCGTGAACACACTAAAAATCATAATAATTGGAGAACAACGTGAAAAAAATAGTCATCGCATCATTGGCTGCCGGCTCGCTGCTGTCGCTGGCGCAGGCGGCCGATGTCACCACCGCCATGTTGAAGAACGCGGCCACCAGCACCGACAGCGTGCTGTCCTTCGGCATTGGCTCGGAAGGACAGCGCTATTCGCCGCTGGCGCAGGTGAACACCAAGAATGTCGGCAAGCTGGTGCCGGCGTGGTCGTTTTCCTTCGGCGGCGAAAAGCAGCGCGGCCAGGAATCGCAGCCGCTGATCTACAAGGGCAAGATGTTCGTCACCGCCTCGTACTCGCGCATCTTTGCGATCGACCTGAAGACCGGCGCCAAGCTGTGGAAGTATGAGCATCGTCTGCCGGACGGCATCATGCCGTGCTGCGACGTGGTCAATCGCGGCGCGGCCTTGTATGGCAACCTGGTCATCTTCGGCACGCTGGATGCGCAACTGGTGGCGCTGGATCAGGACACCGGCAAGATCGTCTGGAAGGAAAAGGTCGATGACTACGCGGCCGGCTACTCGATGACGGCGGCGCCGTTGATCGCCGATGGCGTGCTGCTGACCGGCGTGTCCGGCGGCGAGTTCGGCGTGGTGGGCCGCGTCGAAGCGCGCAACCCGCTCACCGGTGACCTGCTGTGGACCCGGCCGACCGTGGAAGGCCACATGGGCCACCGTTACGACAAGGACGGCAAGGAGTTCGACAACGGCGTCACCGGCACCCTGAACAAGAGCTGGCCGGGCGACCTGTGGAAAACCGGCGGCGCTTCGACCTGGATGGGCGGCACCTATGACGCCAAGACCGGCCTGGCCTACTTCGGCACCGGCAATCCTGCGCCATGGAACAGCCACCTGCGTCCCGGCGACAATCTGTATTCGTCGTCCACCGTGGCGCTGGACGTGAAGACGGGCCAGATCAAATGGGCCTACCAGAACACGCCGAACGATTCGTGGGACTTTGACGGCGCCAATGAATTCGTCACCTTCGACATGGATGGCAAGCGTTATGGCGGCAAAGCCGACCGCAATGGCTTCTTCTACGTCATCGACGCCAACAGCGGCAAGCTGCAGAACGCTTTCCCGTTCGTGAAGAAGATCACCTGGGCCTCGGGCATCGACCTGAAGACCGGCCGGCCGAACTTCATCGCCGCCAATCGCCCTGGCGATCCGACCAAGGGTGAGGAAGGCAAGAAGGGCACCACGGTGTTCTCGGCGCCGGCCTTCCTCGGCGCGAAGAACCAGATGCCGATGGCGTACAGCCAGCAGACCGGCTTGTTCTACGTGCCGGCCAATGAGTGGGGCATGGACATCTGGAATGAGCCGATCAGCTACAAGAAGGGCGGCGCCTTCCTCGGTGCGGGCTTCACCATTCGTCCGCTGTTCGACGACTACATCGGCGCGCTGCGCGCGGTCGATCCGAAAACCGGCAAGATCGTATGGGAAGCCAAGAACACGGCGCCGCTGTGGGGTGGCGTGATGACCACCGGCGGCGGCCTGGTGTTCTACGGTACGCCGGAAGGCTTCCTGAAAGCGCTGGACGCGAAGAGCGGCAAGGAACTGTGGAAGTTCCAGACCGGTTCCGGCGTGGTGGCGCCGCCGGTCACCTGGCAGGACGGCGACACGCAGTACGTGGCCGTGGTCTCCGGCTGGGGCGGCGCGGTGCCGCTGTGGGGCGGCGAAGTGGCCAAGAAAGTCAACTTCCTGGAGCAGGGCGGTTCGGTGTGGGTGTTCAAGCTCTCCTCCAAGTAAACAGTGTCTCCTGCAATCTTCGGGCGGCTTCGGCCGCCTTTTTTTTATCGGTCAAATTGTGAACAGTGCTGCATCACGATTGATCCGATATAGCACAAGCCCTTTGCCCGCAAGGCGCGCTTTCTCCTGTGGCGCTGCATGGGCACGCAAATTGCCATGAGATGTGTACATCGCTCGATGTACACAACAATAGGGGAGATCAATAATGAAAACCGCATTCATGCTGGGTGCAGTGGCAGTCTTCGCAACGCAAGGCGCGCAAGCGGTCGATTTCAAGGCCGGCGACTGGAACGTGGCGTTGGGTGGCATCGTCAACGCTTACTACACGCAGGTCTCGTGCAGCGGCGATGCGGTGGGCGGGCTGGCGCTGGGCGGCAAGGCGCTCGGCTGCGGCGGCGAGAAAAACCGCACCACCATCGGCAATGGCCTGCTGCCCAACGGCCTGGTGACGTCCGCCAGCTCGAAGCAGGGCGACTATGACGTCAAGGCGCTGATCGGCATCTACAACGCCACCGCCACCGATAGTGCGATTTCCGCCAACAGCGGCGTCGATGTGCGGCAGGCTTACTTCACCTTCGGGAATGCGGAGATGGGCACCATCAAGCTGGGACGCGACAACGGCATCTTCGGCGCCGGCGCCATCTTCGGCGACATGACGCTGATCGGCGCCGGCGCACCGGTGCAGGCGACGCAGCGTGGCCGCGTCACGCTGGGCCACATCGGCGCTGGCTACAGCTACGTGGGCTACTACGGCCAGATCGCCTGGAGCGCGCCGAAGAACGCCTCCGGCATCGGCTTCGACGCGGCGCTGGTCAGCCCCGTGGCCGATACGCCGATTGTCACGGCGCCGGTGTATTCGTCGAAAACCAGTCCGCAGTTCCAGGCGCAGCTCAGTTATGCGGCCGGCGGCTTCAAGGGCTGGCTGGGCGCCAAGTCGCAGAAGTTCAGCGCCACCGCGCCGGGCGTGCAGGACTTCACCATGTCGGGCGTGGAGGTTGGGGCGTCGTATCAGGCCGGTCCGGTTGGCGTGCTGGCCAACTTTCAGGGCGGTAAAGGATTGGGCATCCTGTCCGACGCCGACCAGGGCGACACCAAGTCCAAGGCTTACTTTGTGCAGGCGACCTACAAGCCGACCGACAAGGTCAAGGTCGGCCTGAGCTACGGCATCAGCCGCAATGACGACAACACCATCGGCACCGGCGGCCTGAAATCCAACGCCAACCTGACCTGCGGCCTGTATTACTCGCTGACCGGCGCGATCACGCTGGTGGGCGAGATCGGCCAGACCCGTTCCAAAGGCTTCGCCGGTGGCGAGGGCAAGTTGAACGGCGGCTCGCTGGGCGGCATCATCTTCTTCTGATGGAACACACGCTGACATGGGGGCGCGTGATGGCCAGCATACTGTGCCTGCTGGCCGGCGTGCTGGCGTTGCTGACCGGCGCCACGCCGGCGCAGGCGGGCGTGCTGACGCGCGACGAGATGGTGCGGCGCTTCCCGGCGCCGTTGATCGTCGGCGAGCGCGACGCCGAGCTGCCGGTGTGGCCGCTGTTCCGGCAGAACGCCACGGCGACGGAGCTGGTCGGCTATGTGTTCGAGTCGGTCGATCTGGCGCCGATTCCCGGCTTCTCCGGCGTGCCGCTGAATCTGATGGTGGCCATCGACCCGAAGGGTGTGTTCATCGGCGTGGAGGTGCTGTCGCATCACGAGCCGGTGTTCCTCGATGGCCTGGGCGAGGCGCCGCTGTACCAGTTCGTCAAACAGTACAAGGCGCTGTCGCTGAAGCAGAACATCAGCATCGAGACCGGCAACCATCGCGCGCGGCATGCCGATGCGGCGCATGCGTATATTGATGGCGTGTCCAAGGCCACGGCATCGGTGCGCATCATTAACCAGAGCGTTCTGGCGGCGGCGCTCAAGGTGTCGCGCAAGAAGCTGGGTTTTGCCGGTGGCCGCGATCCGGATCAGATCGCGCGCGTGCATCCGGACGTGTTCCGGTCCATGGATCTGGCGCAGATGCAGCGCGATGGACTGGTGCAGCATCTGCGCGTCAGCAACCGCGACGCCGAAAAGCTTTTTGCCGGCAGCCCCGGCGCCGGACTGGATGCGGACGCGCTGGCGCATCCGGACGATGTCTTTATCGATCTCTATCTGGCCTGTGTGTCGGTGCCGTCGGTCGGCCGCAATCTGCTGACGCCTGCGGCCTGGCGCAAGCTTCAAGGGCGGCTGGAAGAGGGCGACCATGCGCTGATCGCGATATCCAGCGGCCGATACAGCGTGACCGGCGAGGACTTCGTGCGCGGCAGCGTGCCGGACCGCCTGCTGCTGCGCCAGGACAAGCTGCCGATCGATATGCGCGACCTGGATCTGGACTTGAAGCTGGCGGCGCCGCTGGAAGCCGACAGCGTCACCGTGTTCCGCGTGATCGCGCAGGCAGGGCTGGACCCGGCGTCGCCATTCGAGCTGGCGCTGCCCGTCACGCGCAACAAGGGCATCGTCTACCCGGAGCGCATCACGCGCGAGCTGGTGGTGCGCTACCAGCTGCCGGCCGATCTGGTCATCGCACCTGAAGGGAACAACAAATCCTGGACCGCCATCTGGAGCGGGCGGCGCTGGGAGCTGGCCCTGCTGGCTGTCGGGCTGCTGGTGCTGGGCGCTGCGCTGGCGATGCAGAAGCGGCTGACCGCGCACGCCGCGCGCTTCGACTGGTTCCGCCGCGCCTACCTGCTGTTCACCATAGGCTTCATCGGCTATTACGCGCAGGGGCAGCTATCCATCGTCAATCTCACCGGCGTCATTCAGGCGCTGATGGCGCGGCGCAGCCTGGAATTCCTGCTGTTCGATCCGATGACGGTATGCCTGTGGGGCTTCGTGCTGGTGTCGCTGCTGCTGTGGGGGCGCGGCACGTTCTGCGGCTGGTTGTGTCCCTTCGGCGCCTTGCAGGAATTGACCGGCAAGCTGGCGCGCTGGGCGCGTGTGCCGCAATGGCGCATCAAGCCGCACTGGGATGCGCGGCTCAAGCGCATCAAGTACGTGATGCTGGCGGGCATTGTCGCCAGCGCCTTCTTCTCCAGCGAGATCACCGACAAGCTGGTCGAACTGGAGCCGTTCAAGACGGCGATTACGCTTAACTTCGTGCGCAGCTGGCCGTATGTCGCCTATGCCGTGGGGCTGCTGCTGGCCAGCAGCGTGGTCTACAAATTCTTCTGCCGCTACCTCTGCCCCTTCGGCGCATCGCTGGCGCTGCTGGGCAAGATACGCCTGCTGAACTGGATACCGCGTTATGCCGAGTGCGGCACGCCGTGCCAGACCTGCCGCCACCGCTGCGACTACCAGGCCATCGCACCATCAGGCAAGGTAGATTACGCCGAGTGCTTCCAGTGCATGGACTGCGTGGTGATCTACGCGAGCGACCAGCAATGCGCGCTACGGATTACGCAGATCAAACGTCAGCGCACCATTCCTATTCAGCCTGCCGCAAGGAGCCAGCCATGAAACGACGTACCTTTATTGTCAGCGCGGCCGGAGCGCTGGCCGGCGTCGCCGGTTGCGTGCTGGCCAGCAGTCCAAGGCTGCATCGCGGCGCGGCGCTGGCCTTCGGCACCACCATTTCAATCTCCGTGGTACACGACGATGCGCAACTGGCCGCGCGCGCCATCGCGGATGGCCTGCACGTGGCGCAGCAGATCGACCGCCTGATGAGCATCTACAATCCTGCCAGCCAGGTGTATCAGCTCAACCGCGACGGTGTGCTGGCGCAGCCGGACCCGCGCCTGCTGGAAGTGCTGGCGCAGGCCGCTGAACTGTCCCGCATCAGTGACGGCGCCTTCGACGTGACTGTGCAGCCTTTGTGGCAGCTGTTTTCCCAGGCGGCTGCGCGCGGCGCATTGCCGGACGAGGTGGAGCGCCGACGCGCGCAGTCGCTGGCCGACTGGCGGCAACTGGAGTTCGACGCGGACCGTGTCCGCTTCCGTCGGCCCGGCATGGCGCTGACGCTGAACGGGCTGGCGCAAGGCTACGCCGCCGACCGCGCGCTGGCGGCGGTGCAGGCGCATGGCATCCGCGACGCATTGCTCGACACCGGCGAATTTGTGGCGCGCGGCCACAAGCCGCGCCGCCAGCCATGGATACTGGGTGTGCGCGATCCGCGCGATCCTGAAGCGCTGGCGGCCACCCTGTACGCGCAGGGCTGCAGCGTGGCCACCTCCGGCGACTATGAGTGCATCTTCACGCCGGACTACCGGCACCACCACATCTTCGATCCGGCACTGGGCGATTCGCCCGACGAACTGGCCAGCGTGACGGTGCTGGCGCCAACCTCGCTGCTGGCTGACGGCTTGTCGACCACCTTCATGGTGATGGGATGGGAGCGCGCCAGCGCGCTGGCGTCGCAGCTGCCGGGAGTGGACCTGATGGCGATCGATAAACAGGGCAGGGAACGGCGCAGCGCCGGCTTCCCTGCCGATGCGTGAGGCGGCGATGCTATTTCAGATTGGGCACCTTGCGGTAGATCGTATTGCGCGAAACGCCCAGCGCGCGCGCCGTGGCGGAGACGTTGCCGCCGTGCGCCTCCAGCGACTTGAGGATGACCGACTGCTCCATCTCTTCAAGATTGGCGCCGCTGGCGATCATGCGCGCGGTGCCGGCTTCGGCGTGGTGGTCGTGGACCTTGGTCTGTTCGATATCGTCGAGGAAGTCGTCCGGCATGTGGCGCAGGCAGATCTGGTGTTCGTCGCCGGCCATGACGATGGCGGTGCGCAGCAGATTGGTCAACTGGCGGAAGTTGCCTGGCCAGCGGTGGCGGTGGAACAGCGCCAGGATTTCGTCGGAGACCTCGTAGCGGGCATTATTGGATTCCGTCGCCAGGATTTTCCTGACCACGGTTTCCAGGTCGGTGCGCTCGCGCAGCGGCGGCAGCTTGACCACCAGGCCATTGAGCCGGTAATACAGGTCTTCGCGGAACAGGCCACGGGCGATGCGTTCGCGCAGATTGTGGTTGGTGGCGCAGATCAGCTCCACGTTGACCGGAATCGACTTGTCGCTGCCCAGTGGCGTCACCATGCGTTCCTGCAGCACGCGCAGCAAACGCGCCTGCAGGCTGAATGGCATGTCGCCGATCTCGTCGAGGAACAGCGTGCCGCCGTTGGCCTGCAGGATCTTGCCGACCGCGCCTTTCTTGCGCGCGCCGGTGAAGGCGCCGTCTTCATAGCCGAACAATTCGGATTCGATCAGCGTTTCGGGAATGGAGGCGCAGTTGACCGCCACGAAGGGACTCATGGCGCGCGGCGAATCGTTGTGGATGGCCTGCGCCAGCAGTTCCTTGCCGGTGCCGGTTTCGCCCATGATCATGATGGGGATGTCGCGCCCCAGCACCCGCGTCACTTTTTCAATCACCAGTTCCAGTTGTGGGTCGCCGGTGCGCAGGTAGCGCAGGCCGGACAGCCGGCGCGCGCTGGCGGCGGCCTGGTTGGCGGCGACCGCACTGGTGGCTGGCGCTGCGCGCTCCGGCGTCAGCGACTGCTGGAATACGCTGTTGGTCAGGCGCAGCTGCGCGCGGCCGTAGACGCGCACGCCGCTGTGCATGCACAGGTTGAGCAGGCCGGGCGACGCCGTGCGGTAATGATCGAACAGCGCCGACACGGGCAGGCCGAACAGCGAACTGAAGGTATGCGACTGCAGGGCCGAGAACGGCAAGCCCAGCTGGAACAGGCCGTTGCGGTTGGCCGCCAGGAAGCGGCCGCCGGGGCTGAACGAGGCAATGCCTTCCATCAGCGTGCCGATGAATTCGGGCCGCGCATGGAAGTGCAGCGTGATGGCTTCCTCGAAGGTGGCCGAGAACAGCTGGTTCTCGATCATCAGCGCGGACATGCGCACCAGCGCCATGGTGTGCTTGTGGTAGCTGCGCTGGTCGCCGGACACATCCAGCACGCCGATCACCTTGCCCATGTGGTCGGCGATGGGGGCGGCGGAGCAGGTGAGGAAGTGATTGGCGGCCAGGTAGTGCTGGTCCGCGTGCACCAGCGCCGGCGAGCGTTCCACGATGGCGGTGCCGATGGCGTTGGTGCCGCGGCTTTGCTCGGACCAGGCTACGCCCGGTTGCAGGGCGACGCGGTTGGCTTTCTCCAGGAAGTCGTCGTCGCCCAGCGAATGAACGATAACGCCGTTGGCGTCGGTCAGGATCACCATATTGTGGGTGTTGACGATTTGCTGGTACAGCGTCTCCATCGCCGGGATGGCGTGCGCGTGCAGCAGGCGGTTCTGTTCTATGAGTAGCGACAGGTCGTTGCGTGCCAGGGGACTGTAGTCCGGTGGCGTCTCGGGGCACAAGCCGTATTGTTGAGACCGTTGATGGGAGGTCTCTATGATAAGGGGCATGTTGTCAGCCCATGCTTCGCTTGCAGGCTGGGTGTTCCGTATTGGAGCAGTCTGGCGTTCCATAGTGGTCTCTTAGTCTCCGGCGGCCGTTATCGGCTCTGCTTTCCCTGCAAGGGTGTTCCATAATGTAGCACCTGTGCAGAATGTGAGCAAAAGCTTAGTCATAAGCGTTGCTATACGGTTTATAAGCAAACGCGATGCCAGCGAAAAATAACCCTTGGCAGTTCAGACTCCGTTTGTTATGATTCTGTCCCTCACGAAACAACGCATGCAAATGCAGAGTGAAGTGAGAAAAAGAAGAGCTTGACGAGATGTACGAAACGCCTCATAATCTTGCCTCTTCGCTGAAGAACAAAACGCTTCTTCAGCTAGCAACACCGAATTGGATCTTTAAAAATTTACAGTCGATAAATGTGGGCGTTTGATGCAAGTGCACGTTGAACTTCGGTTCGGCGAAACTAAAAGCATTAAATGCTCAACAAGAAATACTGTCAGTATTTTGAGTGAGCGAACCTGGTCAGAAATGACCATAAACAGAGATTAAACTAAAGAGTTTGATCCTGGC
>NZ_WKJL01000045.1 GCF_009674565.1 Duganella aquatilis | reverse complement strand
GGTCAGTTCTGCCAATCGGACACGAGCCCTGCCGTAGCGGCCGCTACGGCAGGGCTCGTGTCCGATTGGCAGAACTGACCCCGGATTTTAAGGGCGGTGCGGGCAGACTGCCTTGGTGCAGTTGCCGTAGATGGCCAGCGCGTGCTCGGCGATCTTGAAGCCGCGCTCCTTGGCGATGGCGTGCTGGCGGTCTTCGATGGCCTCGTCGTAAAACTCTTCCACGTGACCGCAGTCCAGGCACACCAGGTGATCGTGGTGCGAGCCGGCGTTCAGCTCGAAAATGGCCTTGCCGCTCTCGAAGTGGTTGCGGTTCAGCAGGCCGGCCTGTTCGAACTGGGTCAGCACGCGGTAGACGGTGGCCAGACCCACATCCATATTGTCGGCCAGCAGGATCTTGTAGACATCCTCGGCGGTCAGGTGGCGCACTTCGCTGTTCTGGAAAATATCCAGGATTTTGATGCGTGGCAGCGTGGCTTTGAGGCCGCTGGCCTTCAGATCGGCAGGATTGTTACCCATGGTCGTGACTCTTAATGTGGTTGGCGATAGCTAGGCGCTAGTTTAACGTACTCCGGGGCCGTCCGGAATTTTGCATTTACAAAGATTTGCACTTGTTTTGGCGGATAATGCCCCATCCCGCAGCGAGTGCTTTATGATATAGCGTTTTTCGGCACTTACGCTCGACCAGATTGAGGACATTTATGCGCGTCACCCAGGCTTTTTCGCAGTCTTTGTTGCACCGTTTCACTCCTATCGCCACTGCGGCATGCGTGGCGCTGGCGCTGGGCGGCTGCGCGACCAAAACCACCCTGGGCGAGAAATCCACCGAGGTTCAAGACGCCGCCCCGACGCTGGACGCCAGCAAGGGCGCGCAAACCACCACTATTACCAGGCTGCAACGCTTCATGTGGTTCCTGTCGCCGTACCGTCCGGACATCCAGCAGGGTAACTTCGTTTCCGAAGAAATGTTGTCGCAACTGAAAGTCGGCATGACGCAGGACCAGGTCCGCTTCATCTTCGGCACCGCGCTGCTGACCGACCCGTTCCACGGCAACCGCTGGGACTACGCCTTCCGCCTGGCGCGCGGCAACGGCGAAATCACCACCAGCCGCGTGATCGTGTTCTTCGACAAGGACAACAAGGTCGAGCGCTGGGAAGGCGGCAACCTGCCGACCGAGAAAGAATACATCGCCCGCATCGCCGGCCCGGCGCGCAGCGCCAAGAAGGAAGCGGCGGACGAAGCCGTGCTGGCCAAGCCGGCGCCCACCGCGCCGCTGCCATCGGGCACCGACAATCCGGCCGCCGCCTCGCCGGTGGGCGTGACCATCAGCAACGACAAGAAATAACAGGGATTTCAGCATGACCGTAATGAACATCGCCATCGCCGGCGCCGGCGGCCGCATGGGCCGCATCCTGATCGAAGCCGTGCAGAACGCCGACGACGCCCGCCTGTCGGGTGCGCTGGACCGCGCCGGCTCCGAGCAGGCCGACGCCGCCGCCTTCCTCGGCAAGCCGGCCGGCGTGGCCGTGGCATCGGAATTCGGCAAAGGCCTGGCCGGCGCGCAGTTCCTGATCGACTTCACCCGTCCGGAAGCGACGCTGGAGCATTTGAAATACTGCGCCGAGCACGGCATCAAGCTGGTGATCGGCACCACCGGTTTCGACGAGGCCGGCAAGGCCGCCATCGCCGAGGCGGCCAAGAAAACCGCTATCGTGTTCTCGCCCAACTTCAGCGTCGGCGTCAACGTCACGATGAAGCTGCTGGAGCAGGCCGCCAAGGCGCTGTCCACCGGCTACGACATCGAAATCGTCGAAGCCCACCACCGCTTCAAGGTCGATGCGCCGTCCGGCACCGCGCTGAAAATGGGCGAAGTGATCGCCGATGCGCTGGGCCGCGACCTGAACGAATGCGCCGTCTACGCGCGCGAAGGCGTGACCGGCGAGCGCGATCCGTCGTCGATCGGCTTTGCCACCATCCGTGGCGGCGACATCGTCGGCGACCACACCGTGCTGTTTGCCGGCATCGGCGAGCGCATCGAGATCAGCCACAAATCCAGCAGCCGCGTCACCTACGCGCACGGCGCGCTGCGCGCCTGCCGCTACCTGGCCGACAAGCCGACCGGCCTGTTCGACATGTACGACGTGCTGGGCCTGAAAGACCAATGAATCCGGGCGCCAGCCAATTCACCCTGGCCCGCTTCTGGGAACAGGGCGACGCCATCAGCCACGCGGTAGCGTTTGTGCTGCTGGCGATGTCGCTGGTCAGCTGGTTCTTCATTCTGGCCAAGGCCTATGCGGCGTACCGCGTGCGCCGCAGCGCGCCGGCGCTGCAAAGCTTCTGGGAGGCGCCGACCATGCAGGATGGTGTGGCCGCGCTGACGCTGGCCGATCCCGAAAAGATTTTCCTGCCCCTGGCCGAACAGGGCGCGACGCAGCTGCGCGCGGCCGAACGGCCGTCGCTGGGCGGCGAGATGGACCGCGCGGCGCAAGTCACGCGCGTGCTGCGCGCCGCCATCCAGCGTTCCACCAACCGCCTTGAAGGCGGCCTGACCATGCTGGCCTCCATCGGCGCCACCGCGCCTTTCGTCGGCCTGCTGGGCACCGTGTGGGGCATCTATCATGCGCTGGCGAATGTGTCGTCGCACGGCACGGTGCAGATCGACAAAGTGGCCGGCCCGGTGGGCGAGGCGCTGGTGATGACCGCCATCGGCCTGACCGTGGCGATTCCCGCCGTGCTGGCGTACAACGGCTTCAACCGCGTCAACCGCCTGACGCTGGCCGAGCTGGACGCGTTTGCGCACGACCTGCACGCGTATCTGACCAGGAAGTAGGCCATGGCCTTCGGTTCCTTCAACCACCACCGCAATCCCGGCCCGATGGCCGACATCAACGTCACGCCGATGGTGGACGTGATGCTGGTGCTGCTGGTGATCTTCATCCTGGCCGCGCCGATGTTCACCGGCTCGGTGCAGCTGGAGCTGCCGAAGGCGCAGGCCGCCGCCGCGCCGTCCACGCCAGCCGCCACGGTCACGCTGTCGATCGACGGCAAGGGACAGATATTCTGGAATAACGATCCGGTCGGGACGGAAGCGCTGCAGGCGCGCCTGGTCGACGCGGCCAAATTGGAGCCGCAACCGGAACTGCAACTGCGCGCCGACAAGGACACCCGCTACGAAGTCGTGGCGCAGGTGATGGCCGCCGCGCAGCGCAATGGATTAACGAAATTGGGCTTCGTCACCGATCCCAAGGAGAAAAAATAATGGCAACCGCAGAATTGAATGGCGCAGCCATCAAGGATTTCCCCAGCTTCCACGCCGAGTGCAAGGCCGCGCTCGGCTTCCCCGACACCTACGGCAACAGTATGGATGCCTGGGTCGATTGCCTGAGCTATCTGCGCGACGAAGACGGCATGAGCAAGTTCCGCCTGAAGCCGAACGAAGTGCTGGAAATCGTCGTCAAGGACGCGGCAGCCATGCAGCCCGACATCCTGGAAGAAGTGACGTACTGCGTGGCCGGCATCAACGAGCGCTACGAAGACTACGGCGAGAAGCCGGCCCTGAAACTTACGCTGCGCTAGAAGGCTCCACGCCGGCCGGCACGGCGTTCGGGATCTGCGCCTTGGCGCCGGTTTCGCCGGGCGCCAGCGTCAGCACCTCGAAGCCGGTTTCGGTCACGTGCACCATGTGCTCCCACTGCGCCGACAGCGATTTGTCGCGCGTCTCGACGGTCCAGCCGTCGCTCAATTCCTTCGTTGCCGCCTTGCCGGCGTTGATCATCGGCTCGATGGTGAACAGCATGCCCGGTTTCAGCACCATGCCCTGGCCCGGGCGGCCGTAGTGCGTCACCTGCGGATCTTCGTGGTAGACCATGCCGATGCCGTGGCCGCAGTAGTCCAGCACCACGCTGTAGCCGGCTTTTTCGGCCACCGTCTGGATCGCAAAGCCCACATCGCCCAGCGTCGCCTTCGGCTTCACCGCGCGGATGCCGGCCCACATCGCCGCATAGGTGGTTTCCACCAGCTTGCGGGTCGGCTTCGAGGGCTCGCCGACGTAGTACATGCGGCTGGTGTCGCCGTGCCAGCCGTCCTTGATGACGGCGACGTCGATGTTGATGATGTCGCCGTTCTTCAGCACCTGCTCGGCCGACGGAATGCCGTGGCACACCACGTGGTTGACCGAGCTGCACACGGTGGCCGGGAAGCCGCCGTAGCCGACGTTGGCCGGAATCGCCTGCTGCACGTTGACGATGTAGTCGTTGCACAGCTGGTCGAGGTAGGCCGTGGTCACGCCCGGTTTGACGTGCGGAGCGATCATGGTCAGCACATCGGCCGCCAGCTGGGCGGCGACGCGGGCCTGAACCATTTGCTCGGGCGTTTTAATCAGATTGGCGTTACGGCGGGACATGGCGCTACCTCTTTATTTTGCAGAGGCAGTAGTGTGCCACATTCGTTAGCGCACCGCAGCCAAATCGAAGTGGGGGTTGTAGATCAGCCCCAGGATATTGCCGAACGGGTCGGCCAGTTCCACTGTCCGGATGCTCTCGCCGACGTCCTGGATGGCGCCGTGCACCGTGGCGCCGAGCGCGGTGATGCGCGCGACTTCCGCTTCGATATCCTCGACGCCCCAGTAGACCGTGCTGCCGGCGATGCCCGGCGTGCCGTCCGGGATCAGGCCCAGTTCGAAACCGCCGATGTTGAAGCCGACGTAGAACGGCTGGTCGAAATATGGCTGGACGCCGAATACCTTGCTGTACCACTCCTTGGCGGCGGCCAGGTCGGCGACCGGGTAGGCCACCGTGCGCAGTCCCTTGATCATGATGTTATCTCCGTAAAGTTGGGTAAAACATCATCTTGGCATATCACGCTGCGGGACGATTGGAAAAATGGAATCGTTCGGGGGCGTTGCCGGCGAATTCCTGGAAATCGTGGATCAAATGGGATTGGTCGAAGTAGCCGCAGGCCAGCGCGAGTTCGGCCCAATCCGGCGCGGGCGCGGCCTTGAGCGCGGCCGCGGCCCGGCGGAAGCGGCAGATGCGGGCGTAGAGCTTGGGCGACAGGCCGACATGGTCGCGGAACTGGGCCGCCAGATGCTGGCGCGAGACGCGCAACTGGGCGGCCAGGTCTTCCACCCGCAGCGCGCCGGCGCTGTGGTCGAGCGCCTGCAGGGCGCGCTGCACCAGGGGCGAGCCGCCGGCGTTGTCGCACAGTCGCCGCAGCAGTTCCTGTTCGATCAGGGTCAGGCGCGCGCGTTCCGGCGCCTCGCTGGACCACAGTGCATCGGCCAGCCGGTCGGCGTCGCTGCGGCCCCACAGCAGGTCGATATCCGCGCGCTGATCGGTGAGGAGGTTCAGCGGCGTGGCGAGGAACAGGCCGGCCTTGCCGGGTTTGAAGCGGACGGCGAGTGTTTGCACCGGTTGTTCGCTGGCGACGAGGATGGACGATGACATCATGCCCACCGCAAAGCCAGGCTGGGCGCCATCCTGCCAAAGAATATCCACGCAATTATCCGGCAGCACCCGATGGGCGGCCCCGCCCCCGGGCGCCCGAGCCGCCCAAACGCAGTCCACATGCGCGGCCAGCGCAGGATGGGGTGGATATTCGCGATAAAACATGACACAAATTATACGTTTGTCGAACCCCGCAGGGCCACGCAGGGGTCTGACCCCGCATGGGGTCAGCCCCCGACGGCGACTCGCCGGTTGAGGGGTAAAGCATGCAATCGCATATTTTATAGAATCGGCCGGCTTCACCCCTCCCAGCCGCGTACAACCCCCGGCCTCAAGGTATAATGCCCGGTTCATATTCACTTTTGGCCGTCACCGATCATGCAAGATAAATATAGTCCCGCCGACGTAGAAAAAGCCGCGCAATCCCACTGGAAGACCATCGACGCCTACAAGGCCGTCGAGAACGACCCGCGCTTCCCGAAAGGTAAGTACTACGCCTGCTCCATGCTGCCTTACCCATCGGGCAAGCTGCACATGGGCCACGTCCGCAACTATACGATCAACGACGTGATGTACCGCTATCTGCGCATGAACGGCTACAACGTGCTGATGCCGATGGGCTGGGACGCCTTCGGCATGCCTGCCGAGAACGCGGCCATGGCCAACAACGTGCCGCCGGCGCAATGGACCTACTCGAACATCGCCCACATGCGCTCGCAGATGGAGCTGATGGGCCTGGCCATCGACTGGTCGCGCGAAATGACCGCGTGCAAGCCGGAATACTACAAGTGGAACCAGTGGATGTTCCTGAAGATGCTGGAAAAAGGCATCATCTACAAAAAGACCGGCACCGTGAACTGGGACCCGGTCGACCAGACCGTACTGGCCAACGAACAGGTCATCGACGGCAAGGGCTGGCGCTCGGGCGCGGTGATCGAGAAGCGCGAGATCCCGATGTACTACGCGCGCATCACCGACTACGCCGACGAGCTGCTGGGCTACGTCGACGACAAGCTGCCAGGCTGGCCTGAGCGCGTGCGCATCATGCAGTCGAACTGGATCGGCAAATCGACCGGCGTGCGCTTCGCCTTCCCGCACCAGATCAAGGACGCCGACGGCGCCCTGATCGGCGACGGCAAGATGTACGTGTTCACCACCCGTCCGGACACCGTGATGGGCGTGACCTTCTGCGCCGTGGCGGCCGAACACCCGCTGGCCGTGCTGGCCGCGCAGACCAACCCGGAACTGGCCGCCTTCAACGCCGAGTGCAAACTGGGCTCGGTGATCGAAGCCGACATGGCGACGATGGAGAAGAAGGGCATGCCGACCGGCCTGTTCGTCACCCACCCGATCACCGGCGACCAGGTCGAAGTCTGGGTCGGCAACTACGTGCTGATGACCTACGGCGACGGCGCCGTGATGGGCGTGCCGGCGCACGACGAACGCGATTTCGCCTTCGCCAAAAAATACAATCTGCCGATCAAGCAGGTGATCAAGGCCGAAGGCCAGGAATTCTCCACCGACGCCTGGCAGGAATGGTACGGCGACAAGGAAGTGTCGATCGTCACCAACTCCGGCAAGTACGATGGCCTGCGCTACGCCGAAGCGGTCGACGCGGTTGCCGCCGACATGGCCGCCAAGGGCCTGGGCGAGAAGAAGATCACCTTCCGCCTTCGCGACTGGGGCATCTCGCGCCAGCGCTACTGGGGCACGCCGATCCCGATGATCAACTGCGCCGATTGCGGCTCGGTGCCGGTGCCTGAGAAAGACCTGCCGGTGGTGCTGCCGGAAGACTGCGTCCCGGACGGCAGCGGCAATCCGCTGAACAAGTACGAAGCCTTCCTGAAGTGCGACTGCCCGCAGTGCGGCAAGCCGGCGCGCCGCGAAACCGACACCATGGACACCTTCGTCGATTCGTCGTGGTACTACATGCGCTATACTTCGCCAGGCTCGAACGACGCCATGGTCGACGCCCGCAACGATTACTGGATGCCGATGGACCAGTACATCGGCGGCATCGAACACGCCGTGCTGCACCTGCTGTACGCGCGCTTCTGGACCAAGGTGATGCGCGACTTCGGCCTGGTGAAATTCGACGAACCGTTCACCAACCTGCTGACCCAGGGCATGGTGCTGAATGAGACCTACTACCGCGAAGAAGATTCCGGCAAGAAGATCTGGTTCAACCCGGCCGACGTCGACCTGTCGCTCGACGACAAGGGCCGCCCGCAAGGCGCGATCCTGAAGGAAGACGGCCAACCGGTGCAGATCGGCGGCACCGAGAAGATGTCGAAGTCGAAGAACAACGGCATCGACCCGCAGGCGCAGATCGAACAATACGGCGCCGATACCGCGCGCCTGTTCACCATGTTCGCCTCGCCGCCGGAACAGACGCTGGAATGGTCGGGCAGCGGCGTCGAAGGCGCGAATCGCTTCCTGCGCCGCGTGTGGGCCTTCGGCTACGCGCAGCGTGAAGCCATCGCCGCCGCCGGCGCGCCGCTGGTCGCTAACGCCACCTCCGACGCCGGCAAGACGCTGCGCCGCGAAGTGCACAAGGTGCTGCAGCAGGCCGACTACGACGTCAAGCGCATCCAGTACAACACCGTGGTGTCGGCTTGCATGAAGATGCTGAACACGCTGGAATCGGCCAAGGACGTGGAAGCGGCCGTGCTGTCGGAAGGCTACGCGATCTTCCTGCGCCTGCTGAACCCGGTGGCGCCGCACATCACCCACGTGCTGTGGAAAGAGCTGGGCTACGCTGGCGACATCCTCGACGCGCAATGGCCGCAAGTTGATCCAGCCGCCTTGGAACAATCGGAAATCGAGATGATGATTCAGGTGAACGGCAAACTGCGCGGCAGCGTGGTGGTGGCCAAGGGCGCCGACAAGGCCGCCATCGAAGCCGCCGCACTGGCCAACGAAGCGGTACAGAAGTTCATCGAAGGCACGCCGAAGAAGGTCATCGTGGTGCCGGGCAAGCTGGTTAACATCGTCGTTTAAGCGGATCGAATATGGCGACTACTCTGAAGTTTTTCCGTCGCGGCGCGCTGTATGCCGCCGTGCTGGCTGCCGCGCTGACGGTGTCGGCGTGCGGCTTCCACCTGCGCGGCGACGGCGGCCATTACACGCTGCCGTTCCCGACGATCTACGTGGGGCTGCCGGAGACGTCGCCATTGGCGATTGATTTGAAGCGCAACATCCGCGCCAACGGCGGCACCGCCGTGGTCAACGACGCCAAGGAAGCCGATGGCGTGATCGAAGTCCTGACCAATCCGGAAAAGACCAAGACCAAGACCATTCTGTCGCTGAACAGCAATGGCCGCGTGCGTCAGTACCTGCTGACGTATAACATCGTGTTCCGCGTCCTCGACAAGCAGGGCCAGGAGCTGCTGGGGCCAACGCAGATCACGCTGATCCGCCCGATCGACTTTAACGAAACCCAGCTGCTGGCGAAAGAGCAGGAAGAGGCGCTGCTGTACAAGGACATGCAAACCGACCTGGTACAGCAGATGATGCGCCGCATCGCCGCCGTCAAGACGGCCGGCGTGTCGCTGCCGCCGCCTGGCCCCGCGCCGACCGGCACGCAGCCTTCGGGCCAGCCGTCGACGATACCGCCGGCCGTGCCGATTCAGTAAAGGCGCCGCATGCAATTACGGTTGGAGGCGCTGGACGGCCATTTGAGCAAATCGCTGTCGCAGCTATACGTCATCACCAGCGACGAGCATCTGCTGGCGCTGGAAGCGGCCGACAAGATCCGCAAGACCGCGCGCGCGCAGGGCTATTCCGAGCGCGACGTGCTGACCGTGGAGCGCAGCTTCAAGTGGGGCGAGCTGCTGGCGGCCAACCAGGCGCTGTCGCTGTTCGGGGACAAGAAGCTGATTGAGCTGCGCATCCCGACCGGCAAGCCGGGCAAGGATGGCGGCGCGGCGCTGCAGAATTATGTGAAGGATCTGAGTCCGGACAACCTGACGCTGATCACGCTGCCAAAGCTGGACTGGCAGACGCAGAAGGCGGCCTGGGTCGCCAGTCTGCAACAGGCGGCGGTGTATATCGACATCCCGCAGGTGGAACGGGCGCATTTGCCCAATTGGATAGGCCAGCGCCTTGCCCAACAAGGGCAGAGCGCGGACCGGCAGAGCATTGATTTCATCGCGGATCGCGTGGAAGGCAATCTGCTTGCGGCCCATCAGGAGATTCAGAAACTGGCCTTGCTGCACGAGCCGGGCAAGCTGACCTACGAGCAGGTGCACGACGCGGTGCTGAATGTGGCGCGTTACGATGTGTTCAAGCTCAGTGAAGCGATGCTGGCGGGCGATCCGGCGCGCCTGGTGCGCATGCTGGAGGGCCTGAAAGGCGAGGGCGAAGCGCTGCCGCTGGTGCTGTGGGCGGTGTCGGAGGAAATCCGCACGCTGCTCAAGCTGAAGGCCGGCATGGCGCAGGGCCGTCCGCTGGGGGCGTTGCTGAAAGAGCACCGCATCTGGGGACCGAAGGAACGCATGATGGACCCGGCGCTGCGCCGCATTTCGCTGCCGACGCTGGAAGCGGCACTGAAGGACGCCGCGCAAGTGGACAAGATGATCAAGGGTCTGCGCGCGAAAGCGCACGCCGGCGATGCCTGGGACGCCATGCTCCAACTGGCGCTGAAGGTCGCCCGCGGCTGACCCGCTCGAACGGGACAACGATGGATATCAAGCATTACATGGAACAGCTGGGCCAGCAGGCGCGCAAGGCATCGCGCGCCATGGCCCGTGCCGACAGCGCGCAGCGCAACCGCGCGCTGACGCTGATCGCCGACGCGATCGAACGCGACGCCGACGCCCTGCGCGCCGCCAACCAGCAGGACATGGACGCCGCCGCCGCCAACGGTCTGGCGCCGGCCATGCTGGACCGCCTGGCGCTGTCGGACAAGGCGATCGCCACAATGGTCGAAGGCCTGCGCCAGATCGTCGCGCTGCCGGACCCGATCGGCGAAATCTCCGGCCTGAAATTCCGCCCGACCGGCATCCAGGTCGGCCAGATGCGCGTGCCGCTGGGCGTGATCGGCATCATCTACGAATCGCGCCCGAACGTGACGGTGGACGCGGCCGGCCTGTGCATCAAGAGCGGCAACGCCACCATTCTGCGCGGCGGTTCGGAAGCGATCCACTGCAACCGCGCGCTGGCCAAGCTGGTCAAGGAAGGCCTGACCGGCGCTGGCCTGCCGGACGACGGCGTGCAAGTGGTGGAGACCACCGACCGCGCCGCCGTCGGCGCCCTGATCACCATGCCGCAGTACGTGGACGTGATCGTGCCGCGCGGCGGCAAGGGCCTGATCGCGCGCCTGATGGAAGAAGCCACGGTGCCGATGATCAAGCACCTGGACGGCATCTGCCACGTCTACATCGACGCCAAGGCCGACATGAAGAAGGCGGTGGACATCGGCTTCAACGCCAAGTGCCACCGCTACGGCACCTGCAACACCATGGAAACCCTGCTGGTGGCGCGCGCGATCGCGCCGGCGGTGCTGCCGGAACTGGCGAAGCTGTACGCGACCAAGCAGGTCGAACTGCGCGCCGATCCGGAAGCGATGGCGATCCTCGCCGCAGCCGGCTACCCGCACCTGGTGGCCGCCACCGAAGAGGACTGGTCGACCGAATACCTGGCGGCGATCCTGTCGGTGAAGATCGTCGCCGACATGGACGAGGCGATGGAGCACATCAACCACTACTCGTCCAAGCACACCGAGGCGATCATCACCGAAGACCATACGGCGGCGATGCGCTTCCTGCGCGAAGTCGATTCGGCGTCGGTGATGGTCAACGCCTCGACGCGTTTCGCGGACGGTTTTGAATACGGCCTGGGCGCGGAGATCGGCATCTCCAACGACAAGCTGCATGCACGCGGCCCGGTCGGCCTGGAAGGCCTGACCTCGCTGAAATACGTGGTACTCGGCCACGGAGAAGTAAGACAATAAGGAGCGTTATGCTGTACCTCTGGATCAAAGCACTGCACATCTTCTTTGTGATGGCCTGGATGGCCGGCGTGTTCTACCTGCCGCGCATCTTCGTCAACCTGGCGATGGAGACCGACAAGAACACCACCGCGCGCCTGCTGCTGATGGCGCGCAAGCTGTATCGCTTTTCGATGTGGCTGTCGGTGTTTGCGGTACTGTTCGGGGCGGCCTTGATCTATATGGCGTATGGCGCGCACATGCCCGGCTGGCTGCACGCCAAGCTGACCCTGGTGGTGCTGGTGATCGGCTACCACCATATGTGCGGCGGCATCCTGAAGCGCTTCGAGCGCGGCGAGAACCAGCGCAGCCACAAGTGGTTCCGCGTATTTAACGAGCTGCCGGTGTTTGCGATGCTGGCGATTGTGCTGCTGGTGGTGGTGAAGCCTTTCTAAGGAAGCGTCATGAGCAAAGTTTGTCAGTACTTCTTTGCAGCGCATTCGCCGTGGGCTTATCTGGGCCATGAGCGTCTGGTCGCCCTGGCGGCCAAGTATGGCGTGCAGATTGAATTGAAGCCCTGCGATCTGGGCAAGGTGTTTGGCGTGTCCGGCGGCCTGCCGCTGGCGAAACGCGCGCCGCAGCGGCAGGCTTACCGCCTGCTGGAGCTGGCGCGCTGGTCGGAGCACCTGGAGATTCCGCTCAAGACGCAGCCGCAGTTTTTCCCGGTGTCGCCGGAGCTGGCCAACAAGATGATCGTCGCCGCGCGCATTTCGCATGGCACCGACGTGGCCTTGACGCTGACCGGCGCCATCATGCACGCGCTGTGGGCGGAAGACCGCAACGTCGGCGACGAGGCCACGCTGGCGCTGATTGCCGGCAGCTGCGAGCTGGATGGCCGGGCGCTGATCAAGTCGGCCGAAACGGCCAGCGCGCAGGCAGAGTATGACCGTAACACGGAGGACGCGAACGCACTGAGTGTGTTCGGTTCGCCGTGGTACGTGCTGGAAGGCGAGAGTTTCTGGGGCCAGGATCGTCTGGACTTCCTGGAACGCGCAATGATGAAGTAAACGGCGCCGCGCCCGCGTGGGCGGCGCGCATTTTTTTTAACGGACAAAAGGTACACCTATGGCATCCTTCTTTTGCCCATGCCCGCGCGGCATGGAAGCGGCGTTAGCCGAAGAACTGCGCGAAATCGCGCAACAAAGCACCACCATGAAGGTGCACAACGAAGTCCCGGGAGGCGTGCACGCCTCGGGCGAGCTGACCGACGCCTACCGCATGAACCTGCACTCGCGCATCGCGTCGCGCGTGCTGATGCGCATGGCCGCCGGCGGCTACAAGAACGAGAACGACATCTACGACCTGACCCTGGAGCAGCCGTGGGAAGAGTGGTTCGGCTACGACCACACCATCCGCGTGGATCTGACGGCGGTGAAGTCGCCGCTGAAAAGCCTGGAATTCACCACGCTGAAGATCAAGGATGCGATCTGCGACCGCTTCCTCGATCAATACAAGAAGCGTCCTTCGGTCGATACCAAGGAACCGGACATGCGTATCTTCGGCTTCGTCGATGCGCACCAGTTCATCGTCTACCTGGACACCTCGGGCGAGGCGCTGTTCAAGCGCGGCTGGCGCACCGAGACCGGCGATGCGCCGCTGCGCGAGAACCTGGCCGCCGGCCTGCTGCGCGTGTCGGGCTGGAAGCCGGGCATGCCGCTGTTCGACCCGATGTGCGGTTCCGGCACCATCCTGTGCGAAGCGGCGCAGATGGTGCAGGGCGTGCCGCCGGGCGCGCGCCGCCGTTTCGCGTTCGAAAAGTTCCACGATTTCGACGCCGCGCCGTGGCAGGAAATGAAGGCGGCCATCAAGCCGAATCCGCTGCCGGCCGCGCCGACCATTTTCGGCTCCGATATCTCGGGCGATATGGTGGCGATGGCGCGTCACAATCTGCGCAGCGCCGGCATTCTGTTTGACGTGCCGCTCAAGCAGATCGAGGCGCAGCAGGTGCAGGCGCCGACGAGCGAGCCGGGTATCTTGCTGACCAATCCCCCGTATGGCGAGCGGATTGGCGTGCGCGGCGACAGCACGGTGCCGCAGGATGAGATGGCGAACAGCTTCTATGCGGATTTCAGTTCGACGCTGAAGCAGCGCTTTGCCGGGTGGACGGTGTACCTGTTCACGGCGGATCTGGGCGTGCCGAAGCTGCTGCGCCTGAAGGAAGCGCGCAAGACGCCGTTCTTCAACGGTGCGCTGGAATGCCGCTTGTTCCGCTTCGATATGGTGGCGGGGTTCAACCGCCGCGAAGCCGCGAAGCCAAAAGAAATCTAACCGCGCTGAACCCCGCAGGGCCACGCGGGGTCTGACCCCTCTGGGGTCAGACCCCTACCTATGCGCACCGCTTGGGGGTGAAAGCGCGCGCGAAAAGGAAAACGATTTATGCTGCCAACTCCGCCAGCCGACCTGCCTGACCAGGACGTCGAGCTCGATGTGCCTCCCCCTGAACCGTCGCACCGCAAGCCGCTGTCCGCCGCCGCGCTGGCCGTCATGCTGGCCGCGCTGTCGATGATCGGCCCGTTCTCCATCGACGCCTATCTGCCGGCCTTCCCCAATATCCAGGCCACGCTGCACGCCACGCCGCTGGAAGTGCAGCAAAGCCTTACTTTCTATATGCTGGCCTTCGCCGGCATGGTGTTGTGGCACGGCGCCTTGTCCGACGCCTTCGGCCGCCGCAACGTGATCCTGGTGTCGCTGGCCATGTTCGCCATCGGCACGCTGGGCTGCGCCGCCGCCCATACCGTCCACTACCTGTGGGTGTTCCGCATCATGCAGGGCGTGTCGGCCGGCGCCGGCGTGGTGGTGGGACGCGCCATCATCCGCGACCTGTATGACGGCCCCGCCGCCGCGCGCCTGCTGTCGCTGGTGACCATGATCTTCTCGATCGCGCCGGCCATCGCGCCGGTGCTGGGCGGCTGGATCGTCACGCTGTTCGACTGGCGCTCGATCTTCCTGTCGCTGCTGGCCTACAGCACGCTGCTGTTCATCTTCTGCTACCGCCGCCTGCCGGAGACGCTGCCGCCGGAAAAGCGCCATCCGTTCAATCCGCGCCACCTGCTGCGCAACTACAGCGAAATCCTGCGCTCGCCGCTGTTCCACCTGAAGACCGGCGTGGTGGCGCTGAACTTCGCCGGCCTGTTTATCTATATCTCGGCGGCGCCGGTGTTCTTGCCCGAGCAGCTGCACCTGGGCGCGTCGCAGTTTGCCTGGCTGTTCATTCCATCGGTGGGCGGGATCTTCCTCGGCGCGCTGGCGGCCAACCGCATCGCCGGCAAAATGACATTTTCGCGACAGATCGGCATCGGCTTCTGCTTCCTGCTGGCGGCCGCCACCATCAATGTGATCTATCACGTGTTCCTGCCGCCGGCGCTGCCGTGGACGGTGCTGCCGATGCTGTTCTATACCTTCGGCATGTCGGTGGTGGCGCCCGGCGCGACCTTGCTGGCATTGGACCTGTTCCCGCACATCCGCGGCACGGTGGCGTCGGTGCAGTCGTTCGCGGTGACGCTGCTGGGGGCGATCGTGGCGGGCGTGATTGCGCCTTTCCTATCACACTCGGCGCTGTGGCTAGCCCTCGGACAGATGGCGTTTTGTGCCTCTGCTCTAGCTTTGTGGTTGACGTCGCGTCATTACCGGCGCATGCTAACGCGCTATCCAGGCTGATAAATATTAACGGCAAGAAATTCACTTAGTTTAGGAAGAAATTTTGCCCGGTGTTAAGTTATTATCAGACTTTATGCTAAGATAATTTTTTGGCGCGATTATTTTAGGCTTCAAACGCGCTTGGAACCCGCATAAAACCTAACGTTGGTGGAATTTGGCCGTTGAATTCCATCCCCTGATCGATGTCTACTGGCGGCAATGTTTGATACGATGCATCAACAATCTGACCATGATATTCGCAATCGACTCTTGATTGCCCGTCTGCCGGCCATGCCGCAGATCCTCATCAAGTTGATTGAGCACCTGCAAGCCGACGATGCCGGCATGCCGGAGCTGGCCGCCCTCATCGCCAAGGATGCGGCGATGACCAGCAAGATCCTGACCGTCGCCAACAGCTCTGCCTACCATCGCAATCAGCGCACGGTGGGCCTGGAGCAGTCGCTGGTGTCGCTCGGCACCGACATGATCAAGACGCTGGTGATCAGCGAATCGGTGTTCCAGACCTTTAACAGCTTTCCCCATTCCACCAGCACCGACCTGCGCGGTTTCTGGAAAGGCTCGCTGACCACCGCCGTCATCGCGCGCGACATCGCGCGCCAGATGGAATATCCGCACGTGGAAGAAGCCTACCTGGCCGGCCTGCTGCACAACGTCGGCCGCCTGGCCTTGCTGGCCACGGCGCCGAAGGAATACGCCTTCAACTTCACCGCGCGCGACGACGAAGACCTGTGCGCGGTCGAACAGCGCACGCTGCAAATCACCCACTCGGAGGCGGGCGCCTGGCTGATCGAACGCTGGAACCTGGACTCCTTCCTGGCCGACAGCGTGCTGTATCACCATGAACCGATCACCCGCCTGGAAGCGGCGCATCCGCTGATCCGCATCGTGCGCCTGGCGCACCTGCTGTGCTGCCACCAAGACCTGGAAGAGGCGATCGAAGACGCGGCGCGCCTGTGCAACCTGGATAGCGACAAGCTGGCGCAGATCGTCAGCAACGCCGCGCGCCAGGTGGAGAAGTCGGCCAACTACCTGGGCATCGACCTGGCCGGCGCCGACGACATCGTCGCGCCCGCGGCCTACGCGCCGCCGGTGGTCGATCCGGTGCAGCAGCGGCTGTCGGAAGAAGTGCGCAACATCATGCTGGTGTCCGAGATGGGCCAGACCTTCGCGCGCCAGCACGGCGAAGCCAGTCTGCTGGAAGCGATCACCCGCTCGGCGCGCATCCTGTTCGACCTGGAAAACGCCGTGCTGCTGCTGGAGAATCCCACCGGCCACGCGCTGCACGGCATGGCCACCGGCGACAACCAGCAGCGCCTGGCCGAATTCGTCATCCCCTTGAACAAGGGCGGCGCGGTGGCGCAGTCGGCGCTGGAGCGCAAGCTGGCGTATGTGAGCCGCGACGGCCAGGCCAACAGCGTGTCGGAAGAACAGCTGTTCCGCATCCTCGGCAGCGACAGCATGGTGTGCCTGCCGCTGGTGGCCAACCAGCGCTGCCTCGGGGTGCTGATCGGCGGCGCGCCGGCGTGGCAGCTGCAAGGCCTGCAAAAGCGCGAGCGCTTCCTGCAATCGTTCGGCACCCAGGCCGCCGCCGCGCTGGAAACGGCGATGAGCGAGCGCGGTCACGCCAAGCGCCAGATCGCCCACGTGGCGGAGGAATACCGCGAAGCCTCGCGCCGCGTGGTGCACGAGGTGAACAACCCGCTGTCGATCATCAAGAACTACCTGTCGGTCCTGGACAGCAAGCTGGCGCGGCGCGAGCCGGTGGTCGGCGAGATGTCGATCCTGAACGAAGAGATCGACCGCGTCGGCCAGCTGATCAACGGCCTGGCCGACCTGCAGCCGACCGAAACCTCGCGCGTCACCGACGTCAGCAAGGTGGTGGACGACGTGCTGCGCCTGTTCCGCGCCACCGACTTCGTGCCGGCCTCGGTGCAGATCGTGGTGCGCATGCAGGAGGAGCCGGCCGAGATCGACGGCGACGCCGACCTGCTCAAACAAATCCTGGTGAACCTGATCAAGAACGCCGTTGAAGCCATGGCCGACGGCGGCAAGATCGAGATTTCGAACCGCGGTCACGTCAATCGTGAACGCAAGCTGTATCTGGAACTGGTGGTCAGCGACACCGGTCCAGGGCTGTCGGCCGAAGTATTGGCCAACCTGTTCTCTCCTGTTCGCAGCAGCAAGGAAGGCGCGCATCACGGGCTGGGACTGTCCATCGTCCATAGCCTGGTGAAGAAAATGCAAGGCCTGATTACCTGCCGTTCCGGCAAAACGGGTACTACCTTTGAAATCCTGCTGCCCGCCAAGGGCAGTACCAGCCAAGTCGCCGGCGTGCAAACGCGGGTGATGGATTCCGCTTAAGTTAAGGCCATGATGAATCTGAACTCTTTCGACCTAGCCCCCGTCGAACCTTTGTCCGCCGATAACTGTCCCCGCCTTCTCCTTGTAGATGATGAACCGCGTTTGCTGTCCTCACTCTACGAACTGCTGCGCGATCGCGATTACCATCTGGTAACCGCGACCTGCGGCAGTGAAGCGCTGGCCCAGCTCACCAAGCTGAAATTCGATCTGATCCTGCTCGACCTGCGCCTGCCCGATATGAGCGGCCACGAGATCATGGATTACATCAACGCTCGCGACATCGACTGCGATGTCATCATGATGAGCGGCGATGTCGGCATCGAAGCTGCCATCGGCGCGCTGAAGCGCGGCGCCTACGACTACCTGCGCAAGCCCTACAGCCGCGAGGAGCTGCTCAAGACGGTGAAGAACGCGCTGCAGAAGCGCCAGCTCGCCGTCGAGAACGAGCGCATCGCCGGCCAGCTGGAAAACTCGGAAAAGATGTACCGCTATCTGGTCGACTCGTCGCCGGACATCATCTACACCTTGAACCACGAAGGCAAGTTCACCTTCATCAACGACCGCGTGCAGCAGCTGCTGGGCTTCAGCCGCGAAGAGCTGATCGGCAAGCACTACTCGGTGCTGGTGCACGATGAAGACCAGGAGCGCGCGCGCTACGCCTTCAACGAACGCCGCGTCGACGAACGCGCCTCGCGCAACGTCGAGCTGCGCCTGAAGTGCAATGTCGGCAGCGGCGCCGGCGGCGGTGTCGAACGCACCTTCAACAACACGCTGATGACGATTTCGCTGAACGCGATCGGCATGCATATTCCCGACCACGACGTGAAGACGCGCGAGTTCTTCGGCACCTACGGCGTGGCGCGCGACATCACCGACCGCAAGCGCGCCGAGGAAGTGATTTCCTACCAGGCCTACCACGACATCCTGACCGACCTGCCGAACCGCATGCTGTTCAAGGACCGCCTGGGCCTGGCCGTGATCCAGGCCAAGCGCAAACTGACCGAGCTGGCGGTGATGTTCGTCGACCTGGACCGTTTCAAGCTGGTCAACGACACGCTGGGCCACGTCAAGGGCGACGAGCTGCTGCAGCAGGTGGCCACGCGCCTGAAGGACTGCCTGCGCCGCGGCGACACGCTGGCGCGCCAGGGCGGCGACGAATTCACCATCGTGCTGCCGGAACTGCGCGACCGCCAGGACGCCAAGGCCATCGCCGACAAATTCCTCGAAAGCCTGCAACGGCCGTTCGACCTCGATGGGCACGAGGTGCACATCTCGGCCTCGATCGGCATCGCGATTTATCCGGGCGACGGCGAGACCATCGACGAGCTGCTGCGCCACGCGGACATCGCCATGTACCAGGTCAAGGCGCTGGGCAAGAATGGTCACAGCTTCTATCACAACTCGATGCTGGACGTGTCGCACCAGAAGATCGCGCTGGAACAGGCGCTGCGCAAGGCGCTGGAGCACAACGAGCTGGAAATGTACTACCAGCCGCAGGTCGACGTCTCGTCGGGCCGCATCATCGGCGCCGAAGGGCTGATGCGCTGGAACCATCCGCAGCGCGGACTGCTGTCGGCCGGCGAGTTCCTGCCGTTCGCCGAAGAGAATGGCCTGATGCTGCCGATCTCGGACTGGATGCTGGGCGCCCTGTGCCGCGACCTGCTGCAATGGAACGCGGCCGGCGGCGAGGCGATCCGCCTGTCGCTGAACCTGTCGCCGCAATACCTGGACCGCGGCGACTTCTTCGAGAAGATGCGCGGCGCGCTGACGCGCTACGGCATTTCGCCGGCGCAGATCGAAGTCGAGATCACCGAGAACATCTGCATCCGCAATCCGCAGTATGCGATCGAGCAGCTGAACAAGTTGTGCCAGCTGGGCGTGTCGGTGGCGATCGACGATTTCGGCACCGGCTATTCGTCGCTGGCCTACCTGCACCGCTTCCCGATCCACACCATCAAGATCGACCAGTCCTTCGTCAAGGAGATCCACGACGAGAACGGCCACTATCCGGTGATCCTGGCGATCATCTCGATCGCGCGCGGTCTCGGCCTGCACCTGGTGGCGGAAGGCGTGGAGACCGATATCCAGGCGCGCTACCTGGAGGCCAACGGCTGCAGCACCATGCAGGGCTATCTGTACCATCGGCCGATTTCGCTGGCCAGCTTCATCGAGGTGTTGCAGGAGCAGAGCCGCCGGCTGTCGCCGTCGGTGGCCGTGCTGCACGCGGTGCCCAGCAGCCCTGTCGACCATCAACCGGCGATGATCGCGATCCAGGCCTGATGAAGCAAGCATGACGAAATACAGTCCCAACGAAGCCGATGCGAATAACGGCAGTACCTACACCGCTGAGTTCCTGCGCGTGAAGGGACTGGCCGAGCGCGGCGTCGCCAACGCCCAGCACAGCCTGGGCTTCATGTATTTCAACGGCCAGGGCGTGGCGCAAAGCTTCGAGCTGGCGGTGGTGTGGTATCGCCAGGCCGCGCAGTCGGGACTGGAGCACGCGCAGTACAACCTGGGCGTGATGTACCAGAAGGGCCAGGGCGTGGCGCAGGATTTCGAAGAAGCCGCGGCCTGGTACCGCAAGGCGGCGGAGCAGGGTTACGCGGCGGCGCAGTACAACCTGGGCTGGCTGTACGCCAAGGGCCAGGGCGTGGCCAACGACACGCAGCAGGCCATGCACTGGTTTGCCAAGGCCGCCGAGCAGGGCGACGCCGGCGCGCAGAACAATCTCGGCATGATGTACGACACCGGCAAGGGCGTGCCGCAGGACTTCAAGCAGGCCATCTTCTGGTATCGCAAGGCGGCCGAGCAGGGCTATGCGCGCGCGCAGTTCAACCTCGGCCTGCGCTACGACAACGGCCAGGGCGTGCCGCAGGACGTGGGACAGGCGCTGTCGTGGTACCGCAAGGCGGCCGACCAGGGCTATGCACCGGCGCAGTTCAACCTGGCGCTGCGCTTCGACAAGGGCGACGGCATCACGCAGGATGCGCAGAAGGCCATCCTGTGGTATCGCCGCGCGGCGGAGCAGGACCACGCCAGTTCGCAGTTCAACCTGGGCCTGATCTACGATAACGGCCAGGGCGTGCCGCGCGACGAGCAGAAGGCGCTGGACTGGTATCGCAAGGCGGCCGAGCAGGGCCACGCGGCGGCGCAGAACAACCTGGGCCTGCGCTACGACCATGGCCAGGGCGTCGAGCAGGATTACGAACAGGCGCAGCTCTGGTATCGCAAGGCGGCCGAGCAGGGCTTCCCCGGCGCGCAATACCATCTGGGCCTGCTGTACGACGCCGGCCACGGCGTGGTGACGGACCATCAGGAAGCCATCTTCTGGTACCGCAAGGCGGCCGACCAGGGCCATTTGCGCGCGCAGTTCGACCTCGGCCTGCGCTACGAAACGGGACGCGGCGTGCCGCAGGATTACCGCAAGGCGATGGGCTGGTACCGGCGCGCCGCCGAGCAGGATTATGCGGCGGCCCAGTACAGCCTTGGCCTGCTGTTCGATAACGACGACGGCCCGCAGCCCGACTGCCACCAGGCCAACCAGTGGTATCGCAAGGCGGCCGAGCAGAATCACACGCAGGCGCAGTTTGCGCTGGGGCTGCGCTACGACAATGGACTCGGCCTGCCGCGCGACTACGCGCAGGCGCACCACTGGTATCTGCAGGCCGCTGGCCAGGGCCACGCGCGCGCGCAGTTCAACCTGGGCCTGATGTATCTGGCCGGGCAGGGCGTGCCGGCGGACGCCGGCCAGGCCTGGCTGTGGCTGACCATGGCCGAACGCGCCGGCTTTGCCGCCGCCGCGCGCTATCTCGGCAGCGCCGCCAGCCGCATCGAGCCGGCGCAGCTCGCGCAGCTGCGCGAGCGCATGGAAGGCTCCCCCGGCTGAACGCCGCGCTCAAGTCTTTCGTTTCGCTGTCGTTAACAAGACGTTAAGTGCCGTTCGATCGCGTCCATGCAAATCAACACCAACCTTGAGTCGCTCAACGCCCAACGCAGTTACACGCGTTCGGGCGCGGATCTGGCCGTGCATGTGCAGCGCCTGTCCAGCGGCCTGCGCATCAACTCGGCGAGCGACGACGCGGCCGGGCAGGCGATCGGTTCGCGCATGACGGCGGCGGTCAATGGGCTGCACCGCGCCGCGCAAAACATCAACGACGGCATCTCGCTGGTGCAGCTGGCCGATGGCGCGGCCGGCCAGTTGACGGAAAATTACCAGCGCATGCGCGAGCTGGCGGTGCAGGCCGCCAATGACACCAACAGCAAGCTTGACCGCCAGTCGCTCCAGCAGGAGGTCGATGCGCTGGTCGCCGCCAATGTCGATATCGTCGACAGCACGCGCTTCAACAATCAGCCGCTGCTGGACGGTTCATTTTCGCGCCAGCTGCAGGTGGGCGCCAACGCCGGCGATAGCCTGGAACTGCGCCTGCCGCGCGCGGTGATCATGCCGGGCAACGCGCTGGGCTGGGTGAACGTGGCGCCGCAGCAGGCCAGCACCGCCGGCACGGCGGTATTGGGCGCGCTGCAATATGGCGATTTGATCATCAACAATGCGGCGGTGGGGGCGTCGGTGGCGGGCGCGCAGCCGGGGCAGGGCGCGGACAGTGCCTATGCGCTGGCGGCGGCGATCAATAGCGCCAGCATCACCGACATCTCGGCGTCGGCCGTGACCACGCTGACCGGCGCCGTCGGCGCCAGCGGCGCCCTGGGCAATGGCGCGCTGGCGGTGAACGGCGTGGCGGTCGGCGCGATTTCCGGCGCCAACGCCGCGGCGCGCGCC
>NZ_WKJL01000044.1 GCF_009674565.1 Duganella aquatilis | reverse complement strand
CTGAGCCAGGATCAAACTCTTTAGTTTAATCTCTGTTTATGGTCATTTCTGACCAGGTTCGCTCACTCAAAATACTGACAGTATTTCTTGTTGAGCATTTAATGCTTTTAGTTTCGCCGAACCGAAGCTCAACGTGCACTTGCACCAAACGCCCACATTTATCGACTGTAAATTTTTAAAGATCATTCTGTACTACGTTGCTGAGAAGCGTTTTGTTCTTCAGCGAAGAGGCAAGATTATGAGGCGTTTCGTACATCTCGTCAAGCTCTTCTTTTTCCCGCTTCACGCTGCATTTGCATGCGTTGTTCTGCGAGGGACAGAATCATAACAAGGGCGGCGCAGTCTGGCAAGGGTAGAATGTTGGATTCTTCGATATACACGATAGATCCATGTCCATCACCCCTACCCGCAACGACGCACTTGCCGCCCAACTCGACCACGCTATTAATAACAAGACCAAGCCGCTGGGCAGCCTCGGCGTGCTGGAGGCGCTGGCCAAGCAGATCGGCCTGATACAGAACACCCGCGACATCAAGCTGACCAGGCCTGCCATATTAGTGTTCGCCGCCGACCACGGCGTGGTGGCCGAAGGCATCTCCGCCTACCCGCAGGATGTAACCTGGCAGATGGTCGAGAACTTCCTGGCGCGCGGCGCCGCCATCAACGTCCTGGCCGCACAAAACAACTGCGCGCTGCGCGTGATCGACGCCGGCGTCAATCACGACTTCGGCCCGCGCGACGGCCTGACCGACCGCAAACTGGCGCACGGCACCCGCAACTTCGCCCAGGAACCGGCCATGAGCCGCGACCTGTGCCAGACCGCGCTGGCCGCCGGCATGGCGCTGGCCTCTGAACTGGAAGGCAATGTAGTCGGCTTCGGCGAGATGGGCATCGGTAACACCACCGCCGCCGCTGCGCTGATGCACAAGCTGACCGGCATCCCGGTTGCGCAATGCGTCGGCGCCGGCACCGGAATGTCGGCGGAAGGCATCCTGCACAAGCAGCGCGTGATCGAAGCGGCCGTCGCCAAACACGCCGGCGCCACCGAACCGCTGGACATACTGGCCACCTTCGGCGGCCTCGAAATCGCCATGATGGCCGGCGCCATGCTGAAAGCCGCCGAACTGCGCAAAGTGCTGCTGATCGACGGTTTCATCGTCACCAGCGCGCTGCTGGTCGCGGCCCGCATGCATCCGACGATTCTGGATTACTGCGTGTTCGCCCACTGCTCCGACGAAAACGGCCACAAACAGATGCTGGCGGCGCTGGACGCCAAGCCGCTGCTCAACCTCGGCCTGCGCCTGGGCGAAGGCACCGGCTGCGCGCTGGCGCTGCCGCTGCTGCACGCCGCCGTCAACTTCCTGAACCAGATGGCCACGTTCGAATCGGCCCAGGTCAGCGAAAAGTCGGAATAACGATGCACCAAGTTCGCCTGTTCTTCACCGCGCTGCAATTCTTCACCCGCCTGCCGATCCCGCGCTGGGTGGGTTTCGATCCGGCGTGGCTGAACCAGGCGTCGCGCTACTTCCCGCTGGTGGGCGTGGTGGTCGCACTGATCACCGGCGCGGCCTACGCGCTGGCCGCGTGGTTGCTGCCGGCGCCGGTGGCGGTGGTGATCTCCACTGCGGCGGGCATCTATGCCACCGGCGCGTTCCATGAAGACGGCTTCGCCGATATGTGCGACGGCTTCGGCGGCGGCATGACGCCAGAGCGCGTGCTGGAGATCATGAAGGACTCGCGCATCGGCGCGTATGGCGCCATCGGCACCATCTGCATGCTGGCGCTGAAACTGGTGACGCTGTCGATGCTGCCGTCGCTGGCGGCCATCGGCGCACTGCTGGCGGCGCATCCACTTTCGCGTCTGATGGCGACGTCACTGATCTGGCGCCTCGACTATGCGCGCGCCGAAGGCAAGGCCAAGCCGCTGGCGCAAAAAATGCGCAGCATCGAATTCCTGATCGCTGCCATCAGCGCTCCCCTGCCCGCGCTGGCCGTGGTCGCGTTGGGCTGGCTGCCCGCGGCCGCGCTGATCGCCGGCGTGGTTACGGCGGTCATCGCCACCATCTGGCTGGCGCGTAAATTCGTTCGCCGCATCGGCGGCTACACGGGCGACTGCCTGGGCGCGGTCCAGCAGGTCACGGAGATCATGTTTTACCTGTGCGCGCTGGCCGCCATGCAGCACGGCGCTCTGCCGGTGTAGGCAATGCAGCTGATACTGGTCCGCCATCCGCAGCCGCTGGTCGCGCCGGGCGTCTGCTACGGCAGCACCGACCTGGCCATCGCTCCCGGCCACCTAGAGCAGACATTGGCGGCGCTACGGCTGCCAGCCGGCCTTCCGATCTACTCCAGCCCCCTGCGCCGCTGCGCCGAACTGGCCGCGCGCCTGACGCCATCGCCGTGCTACGACCAGCGCCTGGTGGAGATGCACTTCGGCGAATGGGAAATGCAGCCGTGGGACGCCATCCCCCGCGCCGCCATCGACGCCTGGGCCGCCGACATGGTCCACTACCGTCCCGGCGGCGGCGAGAGCGTGCTGCACATGGCCGAACGCATCGCCGCCTTCCACCGCGAGCTGACAGAAGACGCGATCATCATCTGCCACGCGGGAACCATGCGTTTGCTGTCCACCTGCCACGCCGGATTGCCGCCGGCGGCGATGGCGTTGCAGGCCGCGCAAACCGCCCATCAAATTCCTTACGGCGGCATGTTGACCCTGAAACCCGTATAATGCGGGGGTTTTGGTGCTCGCGCGTCTGTCCAGATGCGCAGTTAAACGGGAAACACGGAGCCGATCTCAATGGCCAACGTGTGCTGCCCCCGCAACGGTAAACAAGTGTCGCAGCATTATGCGGCAAGCTTCCTCCAGCAACCACTGTGCCACGGCATGGGAAGGTGAGGTGGCCCGACTTGTCAGCCCGGATACCGGCCAAACCAGGTGGAAGTGAGCGCAACGCCTCGCTTCTTTACACAGTTGGCCCACGGGGACGTCGGCCAGCCGGAATTAACAGAAAATTATCATGACCCTTCGTATTTCCCGTCCTGCGACCCTGACGTCGCTGGCATTCGCCATGGCTGCCTGCTATGCGCACGCTGAACCTATCGACGCCGTCGTCGTCACCGCCACCCGCACGCCACAACCGCTGGCCAACGTCATCAGCGACACCATCACCATCGGTCCTGAGCAGATCGCCGCATCCGGCGCCGGCTCCATCGTCGACCTGCTGCAGCGCCAGCGCGGCATCGAGATCGCCCGCAACGGCGGCGCCGGCACCGCCTCCAGCGTCTACATCCGTGGCGCCAACGGCAACCAGAACATCGTGCTGGTCGACGGCGTGCGCATCGGTTCCTCGACCACCGGCGCCGCCAACTGGAGCGCCATTCCGCTGACCGCCATCGACCATATCGAAATCGTCTACGGCCCACTGAGCTCCCTGTACGGCGCCGACGCCATCGGCGGCGTGATCCAGATCTTCACCAAGAAGGGCAAGGGCGCGCCGGAAGTAACGGCCTTCGCCGGTTACGGCAGCGACAAGACGCGCGAAGCCGACGCCACCCTGTCCGGCGCCACCGGCGGTGAGCACAGCTTCAGCTACGCCATCAGCGCGGGCAAGGAAAAATCGGACGGCTTCTCGGCCACCCGCCCAGGCCTTTCCAGCTACAACCCGGACCGCGACGGCTACGACAAGGAAAATGTCTCCGGTCAATTCAGCCTGCAAGTCGCACCTGGCTATGAAGCCGGCGCGCTGTTCTTGCACAGCAAACTGGAATCGCAGTACGACAACGGCGCTTCCGCCTACGACGTGCGCAGCAAGGCCGAACTGGAAAGCGCCGCCGTCTACGGCAAGGCGAAGTTCGTGCCGAACGTCGACACGCTGCTGCAATACTCGGAAAGCAAGGACAAGGGCCAGAACTGGGGCAGCGCCGCCGCTTCCGGCTACTCGCGCATCGACACCAAGCAAACCGACATCACGCTGCAAAACGATGTGCGCATCGGCGCAGACGTGCTGCAACTGCTGTACGACCACCGCAAGGAAGAAGTGTCGACCAACGGTTCGGAAGCGCTGAACCGCGACCGCACCACCAATTCGTGGGCCGCTTCGTACAACGCCCGCCGCGGCGCCAACCTGCTGAACGCCAGCATCCGCCGCGACAACGCGGTGTACGGTTCGAAAAACACCGGCTCGATCGGCTACGGCTACGACATCAGCGCGCAGCTGCGCGCCACCGCCAGCTACGGCACCAGCTTCCGCGCGCCGACCTACAACGAGTTGTACTACCCAAGCTACGGTAACGTTAACAACAAGCCGGAACAGGGCAAGAACGCCGAAGTCGGCCTGCGCTGGGATGACGGCGTCAATGCCCTCAGCGCCAGCTACTTCCACAACCAGCTGACCAACCTGCTGGTCAACACCACGCCATGCCCGTTCGGCACCGCCGGCTACGCTTTCGGATGCGCCTACAACGTCAACAAGGCGCTGCTGGAAGGCGTGACCATCGCCGGCGCCACCAAAGTGGCCGGCATCGACCTGGCCGCCAACCTCGACCTGCAGGATCCGAAGGACGACACCAGCGGCAAGCGCTTGCAGCGCCGCGCCAAGAAGCACGGCAACGTCACTGCCGACTACAGCATCGGTGCACTGAAGACCGGCGTGGAACTGGAGTTCTCGGGCGACCGTTATGACGACGCCGCCAACAAGGTCCGCCTGGGCGGCTACGGCCTGGTGAACCTGTACGCGACCTACACCTTCACCAAGGACTGGTCGGCGCTGGTCCGCTGGAACAACATCGGCGACAAGCAGTACGACCTGGCGCGCCTGTATGCGACGCCTGGTTCGAAGGTGTTTGCCGGCATCCGTTACGGCTACAAATAATGGTGTAACCTGCCGGAGTTGAATTTCTCGCTCCGGCAGTTTTTTTGAAAGCAGTGCATGCATTCTTTCTCCCGCAATCTGCGACAGCGCGCCGCCATCACCCTGGCCGGGTTGCTGCTGTTCGCGTTTGCCAGCCTGATTTTCTCGGGCATGACCGGTTCGGTCTCGATTCCCCTTTCCGATATTCCCGCAGCGCTCAATGAGCTGCTGCATGGCCAGAACTCGACGCTGGCGGCCACTCTGCTCGATCTGCGCGTCAGCCGCGCGGTCGCCGCCTTCGTCACCGGCGCCACCCTGTCGCTGGCGGGCGTCATGATGCAGGCCTTGCTGCGCAACCCCCTGGCCGATCCCTATGTACTCGGGATCTCCGCCGGCGCCTCGGTCGGCGCACTGGCCGCGCTGCTGTTCATGTGCGCCACCTGGATGGTGGACGCCGCCGCATTCGGCGGCGCCGTCGCCGTCTCCATGATGCTGTACCTGCTGGCCCGACGCGACCTGCGCGGCGGCATGGCGGCCGAAGGCGGCACCGCGCTGCTGCTGTTGACCGGCGCCATCCTGTCCTCCGCCTGCATGGCGCTGGTGACGCTGATGCTGTCCATCGCGCCGGAAAGCCGCCTGCGCAGCATGGTGTTCTGGATGATCGGCGATTTGTCCGGTACGCAGATGCGCTGGCTGCCATGGATCGTGCTGTTCGCCGCGCTGGCCTTCGCGCTGCGCAGCGCACGCGCCATGAACGTGATGGCGCTGCATGCGGAAGCCGCCGCCACGCTGGGCATCCGCGTCGGACCGCTGCGCAAAGGTTTGTTTTTCATCTCAGGCATGCTGACCGCCAGCGCCGTCACCAGCGCCGGCGCCATCGGCTTCGTCGGCCTGATCGTGCCGCATGCCTGCCGCTTTGCGGTCGGCCCCGACCACCGCATCCTGATTCCAGCCGCCACCATCGCCGGCGGCTCCTTCCTGATGCTGGCCGATACGCTGGCTCGCACCGCCATCGCGCCGCAGCAGCTGCCGGTTGGCGTGGTGACGGCGCTGATCGGCGCGCCGGTCTTCCTGTATCAATTACACCGGTTGCGCAAATGATCGCGACACACCATCTCTCACTGAAAGCCGGCCAGCGCCAACTGGTCACGGATCTCGACTGGCAGGTGCGCGAAGGCGAATGCTGGAGCATCATCGGCCGCAACGGCGCCGGCAAGAGCACGCTGATGCGCGCGCTGGCCGGCCTGCGCGCGCCGGAAGCCGGTCATGTCACGCTCGGCGGCCGCAGCTTGGCCGAATGGCCGCTGGCCGAACTGGCGCGCCAGCGCGCCTTCCTGGCGCAAAGCCGCAGCGATGCTTTTTCCTACAGCGTGATTGAAACCGTGCTGTCGGCGCGCCATCCCTACCACGACAACCGCTACTGGGAAGACAGCGACGACCACGCCATCGCCATCAAATCGCTGGAAGCGATGGAAGTGGCGGAGCTGGCGTCACGCGACGTGCGCACCTTGTCCGGCGGCGAACGCCAGCGCGTGGCGATTGCCGCCATGCTGGCGCAGGACACGCCGCTGCTGCTGCTCGACGAACCGGCCAATGCGCTGGATCTGGCGCACCAGGTCAGCGTCATGAGCATCCTGGCGCGCCTGTGCCGCGAACAGGGCAAGACCGCCGTCATGATCGGCCACGACCTGACGCTGGCGCACAGCGTCTCCACCCATGCGCTGCTGCTGAAGGGCGACGGCCGCTGGCTGGCTGGCGCCAAGGAAGACGTGATGCAGCCTGCACTCCTCAGCGATTATCTCGGCCACCCGATCGACGTGATCCAGCACGGCAAGCGCAGTATCTTTATCCCTCAAGAGGACTCAGTATGAGCGACGACATCAACGAACGCCATCGCGTGCGCATGGAGCGCAAGAAGGCGATCATCGACGCCAAGATCGCATCCGCCGATAAGCAGATCGGCATCATCATCGTCAACACCGGCAACGGCAAGGGCAAGAGCTCCAGCGCCTTCGGCATGGCGATCCGCGCGCTGGGCCACGGCATGAAAGTGGGCGTGGTCCAGTTCATCAAGGGCGCGCTGCAGACCGGCGAGGAACGCTTCCTGCGCCGCTTCCCGGAAGAGATCAGCTTCCACGCCATGGGCGAGGGCTATACCTGGGAAACGCAGAACCGCGAGCGCGATATCGCCAAGGCGCAACTGGCGTGGGAGAAGGCCAAGACCTTCCTGGCCGACCCAGAAATCGGGCTGGTGGTGTTCGATGAGCTGAACATCGCGCTCAAATACAAATACCTCGACGTCGAGGCGGTCATCAACGACCTGCTGGCGCGCCCGCCGATGCAGCACGTGGTGATCACCGGCCGCGGCGCGCCACCGGAGCTGATCGAGATCGCCGACACCGTGACCGAAATGGACGTGGTCAAGCACGCCTTCAAGGCCGGCATCGGCGCGCAAGCGGGGACCGAATGGTAAAGGCACTGCTGGTTGCCGCCGTCTCCTCGGGCCAGGGCAAGACCACCGTTACCGCCGCGCTGGCGCGCAAGCTGGTTCGCCTGGGCAAACGCGTGCGCGTCTTCAAATGCGGCCCGGACTTCATCGACCCGATGCTGCTGGAACGCGCCAGCGGTGCGACGGTGCGTTCGCTGGATCTGTGGATGGTCGGCCAGGAGCTGTGCAGCCAACAGCTGTCGCAAGCCGCCGCCGAAGCGGACGTGATCCTGATCGAAGGCGTCATGGGCCTGTACGACGGCACGCCCTCTTCCGCCGACCTGGCGCGCGCCTTCGGCGTGCCGGTGATGGCGGTGATCGACGCATCGGCCATGGCGCAAACCGCCGGCGCGCTGGTGCACGGCCTGCGCGACTACGGTCCGGTCGAGATGGCCGGCGTGATCGCCAACCGCGTCGCCAGCGAAGGCCACGCGAAAATGGTCGCGGCCTCGCTGCGCGACATTCCGCTGTTCGGCACCCTGCCGCGCCAGGCCAAGTCGCTGCCCGAGCGGCATCTGGGCCTGGTGCTGCCGGGAGAAGTGACCGACATCGATCAGTTGCTCGACAACCTGGCCGACCAGCTGGTGTTCGATGAAGCGGCATGGGACAAGCTGCGTTCTGTCGATATCGCCACCACGACGCCGGCCGCGCCGCAGGAGCAGCTGCTGGCGGGGAAAACCATCGCCGTCGCGCGCGATGCGGCGTTCATGTTCATCTATCCCGCCAACCTGGACACGCTGCGCGCCCTGGGCGCAACGCCGAAGTTCTTCTCGCCGCTGGCCGACGACGCGGTGCCGGCGGAAGCCGATGCGGTCTACCTGCCCGGCGGTTATCCGGAACTGCATGCGGAGCAGCTGGCGCAGGCGGCGACTTGGCAGGCATCGATCCGCGCCGCGCATGCGGCAGGCACGCCCATCGTCGCCGAATGCGGCGGCATGATGGCGCTGGCCGATACCCTGGCCGACCAGAAAGGCGCGGTCTGGAATATGGCCGGCCTGCTGCCCGGCGCTGTGGCGATGCAGCCACGCCTGGCGGGCCTGGGGCCGCAAGGCCTCGCCACGCCGCAGGGCATCCTGCGCGGGCACACCTTCCACTATTCCAAACTCGATACCAAAGTGGAGCCGGCGGCGTACACTGTCAAACATCCCTCCGCTATACAGGGCGAAGCCTTGTACAGCGTTGGCTCGCTGACAGCTTCGTATTTTCACGCCTATTTCCCATCCAATCCGGCGGCCGTCGCCGCCTTGTTTTTGAGGAGTGAGACATGACACGTACACTGGTTCTGGGCGGCGCCCGTTCCGGCAAAAGCGCCTACGCAGAGCGACTTGCCGCCGATTCGGGCAAGGAGGTCGTCTACATCGCCACCGCCACTGCCGGCGACAGCGAAATGGCCGCCCGCATCGCCCACCACCGCACCAGCCGTCCGGCCGAATGGACCACCGTCGAGGAGCCGCTGGCACTGGGCAACCAGCTGCTGCGCTGGTCCTCGCCGGACCGCCTGATCATGGTGGACTGCCTGACGCTGTGGCTCAGCAACCTGCTGTTCAGCGGCGGCCAGGAATATCCGGAAGTCGGCGAGATCACGCTGCCCGCGCTGTTCCACGAACAGCAGGACATGCTGGCCAGCGCGCTGACCAAGTGCGCCAGCGACGTGGTGCTGGTATCGAATGAAGTAGGCCTGGGCATCATGCCGATGGGCGCGGTGTCGCGCTGCTTCATGGATGAACAGGGCCGCCTGAACCAGTCGGTTGCCGCCATCTGCGACCGCGCGGTGTTTGTCGCCGCCGGCCTGCCGCTGGTCTTAAAAGGATAGCCGTGCTGAGTGGATTGAGTTTTTCCACCATCGCGCTGTTGATGGTGGCGGGTGTGCTGCTGGATTTGTGGTGGGGCGAGGTGCGCCGCTGGCATCCGCTGGTCGGTTTCGGCAATTGGGCGATTGCGCTGGAGCGCCGCCTGAATCAGGGCGGAATGCGGTTTTCCCGTGGCGTACTGGCGTGGATGCTGGCCGTGCTGCCGCTCACCGCGCTGGCGGCATTGCTGGTCTGGGCCCTGGCCGTGCCGCTGGCGCAGGCCGCAGCCCACACACTGATGCTGTACTTCTGCCTTGGCATGCGCAGCCTGCGCGACCATAACCTGCCGATCGCCGATGCGCTGGCCAATGACGATCTGCCGAACGCGCGCCGCCTGACCTCCTATATCGTCAGCCGCGATACCACCAGCGCCAGCGAAATCGAACTGACCAAGGCCAGCGCCGAATCGCTGCTGGAAAACGGCAATGACGCGGTATTCGGCACACTGTTCTGGTTCATCATCGCCGGCGGTCCCGGCGCGGTGCTGTTCCGCATGGCGAACACGCTGGATGCGATGTGGGGCTACCGCACGCCGCGCTTCCTGCAATTCGGTTGCGCCGCCGCACGCATCGACGATGCACTCAATTACATTCCCGCGCGCTTGACCGCGCTGTCCTATGTGCTGCTGGCGCCGGGCCTGCACGGCAAGCGCCGCGCATGGCAGTGCTGGCGCGCGCAGGCGCCGGCATGGGACAGCCCGAACGCCGGCCCGGTAATGTCCAGCGGCGCCGGTGCGCTTGGCGTGGAACTGGGCGGCGCGGCGATTTATCACGGTGAAGTGGAATACCGCCCGACGCTGGGCCAGGGGCCGGCCGCTGTCGGCGCGGATATCAAGCGCGCATGGCGGCTGGTCGCGCGCACGACGGCGCTGTGGCTGGCGGTCGCCTGCACCGCCGCCGCACTGATGGAGTACGCACATGCTTGAACATGGCGGCAATCTGCGCGACGCCGCAAAGCGCTTTGGCCGCGACGACTGGCTCGATCTGTCGACCGGCATCAATCCGCGCTGGTATCCGGCGCCGCAGGTGGCCGGCAACGCGTGGCACCGGCTGCCGGAGCCTGATCCTGCGCTGACCAATGCGGCGGAAGCTTTCTACAACGCGCCGCAGATGCTGCCGGTGGCCGGCACGCAGGCGGCGATCCAGGCGCTGCCACGCTTGCGCAAACCTTCTCGCGTGGCGGTCAGCGCGCCATCGTATGCGGAACATGCGCACCACTGGGCCGGCCACGGCCACACGATGACACTGACGCCCTACGCGGAGCTGGAAGCCGCCGTCGCCCACAACGATGTGATAGTGGTGGTCAATCCAAACAATCCTACCGGCGCGGTGGTGCCGGCGGCACAGCTGCTGCGATGGGCCGGCCAGTTGGCCGCGCGCGGCGGCTGGCTGGTGGTGGACGAGGCATTCGGCGACACCGCGCAGGACAACAGCGTGGCCGCGCACAGCGGCCGCCCTGGACTGATCGTATTGCGCTCGGTCGGCAAATTCTTCGGCCTTGCCGGCATCCGGCTGGGCTTTGTGGCCGCCCATGCGGACCTGCTGCGCGAGCTGGCAGACCAGCTGGGACCATGGACCATCAGCGGTCCGGCGCAGCAGATCGCCACGGCGGCGCTGACCGACCATAACTGGCAGGCCAACACGCGCGCCGAACTGCACGCCAGCGGCGAACGCCTGCACACGCTGCTCGCCGCACATGGCATCGACGCCACGGGCACGCCGCTATTTCAATGGTGGCCCGAATCGCAGCCGGAAGCCTTCTGGCAGCACATGGCCGAACGCGGCATCTGGGTACGACTTTTCACGCAGGCGGCACGCGGCATCCGCCTCGGCCTGCCGCCGGACGAAGCGGGTTGGCAACGCCTGCAAACAGCACTTACCGAATGGACCAACAAATGAAAAAACTCATCCTCGCCGCAGCGCTGTTTGCCGCCGTCGCCGCCAGCGCGGCGCCCGTGACTGTACGTGATGACGACGGCAATGTCGTCACGCTGCCCAAGCCTGCGCAACGCGTCATCGCCATGGCGCCGCATGTGACCGAGTTGCTGTTCGCCGCCGGCGCGGGCGACAAGATCGTTGGCGCTGTCACCTACAGCGACTACCCGGAAGCGGCCAAGAAAATCCCGCGCGTCGGCGACAACCGCCTGATCGACATGGAGCGCGTGGCCGCCATGAAGCCGGACCTGATCGTCATCTGGATGCATGGCGGTTTCGAACGCCAGATCGAAGGACTGCGCAAACTCGGCATCCCCTTGTTCCACAGCGAGCCGGCCAAGCTTGACGCCATCGCCGACAACGTCGAACGCCTCGGCCAGCTGATGGGCACCGAATCCGTCGCCAACGCCACTGCCGCCGACATCCGCCAGCAGTTCGCCGCGCTGACCAAGCAGTACGCCAGCCGTCTGCCGGTGCGCCTGTTCTACCAGGTGTGGGACAAGCCGCTGTACACCTTGAGCAGCAAGTCCATCGTCAGCGATTCGATCCGCCTGTGCGGCGGCGTCAACATCTTCGCCGACCAGAAAGTTACCGCGCCGGTGGTCAGCATTGAGGCCGTGCTGCAGGCGAATCCGGAAGCCATCATCGGCACCAGCGAAAAAGACTACGGCAGTGTCGACCTGTGGAAGCCGTACGGCACGCTGCTGGCGGTGCAGAACAACAATCTGTTCCGACTGCAGGGCGACCTGCTCAACCGTGCCGGCCCGCGCATGGTCGCGGGCACCAAGGCCCTGTGCGAGAAGATCGACGAAGCCCGCCAGCACCGCAAGAACTGATATGTCATTCCCCTACTCCACCCTGATGGTTCAGGGCACCACCTCGGACGCCGGCAAGAGCACGGTGGTGGCGGCGCTCTGCCGCTTGCTCAAGCGCCAGGGCGTGCGCGTGGCGCCGTTCAAGCCGCAGAACATGGCGCTCAACAGCGCGGTCACCGCGGACGGCGGCGAAATCGGCCGCGCGCAGGCGCTGCAAGCCATCGCCGCCGGCGTCGCGCCGCACACCGATATGAATCCGGTACTGCTCAAGCCATCGAGCGACATCGGCGCGCAGGTCATCATCCACGGCAAAGTGCGCGCCGAGATGAACGCGCGCGACTACCACCAGTACAAGACCATCGCCATGCAGGCGGTGATCGAATCGCATGACCGCCTGCTGCAGCAATACGATTGCGTGGTGGTGGAAGGCGCCGGCAGCCCGGCCGAAATCAACCTGCGCTCGCGCGACATCGCCAACATGGGCTTCGCCGAAAAAGTCGACTGCCCGGTGATACTGGTGGCGGACATCGACCGTGGCGGCGTGTTCGCACATATCGTCGGCACGCTGGCCTGCCTGTCGGAGAGCGAGCGTGCACGCACCATCGGCTTTGTCATCAACCGCTTCCGTGGCGACATCAAGCTGCTGGAGCCGGGCCTGGAATGGCTGGAACAGCAGACCGGCAAACCAGTGCTGGCGGTGCTGCCCTACCTGCACGGCCTGTTCCTCGACGCCGAAGACGCCGTGCAGCCGGTGCAAGCTTCGCGCGGCGCTTTCCGCGTCGTGGTTCCCAGCCTGCCGCGCATGAGTAACCACACCGACTTCGACGCGCTTCGCGCCCATCCCGACGTCGACCTGCACTTCGTCCGCGAAGGCCAGCCGATACCGGCGGCCGACCTGATCATCCTCCCCGGCAGCAAGAACACGCGCGGCGACCTGGCGTGGCTGCGCGCGCAAGGCTGGGAAGAGCAGATCAACCGCCACCTGCGCTACGGCGGCAAAGTGATCGGCGTCTGCGGCGGCTTCCAGATGCTGGGCCGCGACGTCACCGACCCGTTGGGCATGGAAGGCAAGGCCGGCGCCTCGCCCGCCCTCGGCCTGCTCGACATGAGCACTGAAATGAGTCCGGACAAACGGCTCACCCAGGTGCGGGGCGTGTGCGCTTTCGGCGCCGGCGACGCCCCGGTCAGCGGCTACGAAATCCACATGGGCATTTCGACAGGCAGCGCGCTGGCCACGCCGGCCTTCTTCATCGACGGCCGCCCGGAAGGCGCGCTGTCGGCCGACGGCCAGATTCTCGGCACCTACCTGCATGGCCTGTTCGACACGCCGCAAGCCATCAGCGCCCTGCTGCGCTGGGCCGGCCTCGACTCGGACAACACCGTGGACACCTCCGCCCTGCGCGAAGCCAGCCTGGATCGCATCGCCGACGCCACCCAGCCACTCCTCGACGCACTGATCGCACTCAAATGAATCCGCACGCCTACACCGACGCCGAAATCTCCGGCGTCTACCGCGCCATCCGCGAACGTCGCGATGTCCGCCATTTCAAGACCGATCCGCTGGAACCGGGCCAGCTGGAACGTTTCCTCGGCGCGGCCCACAACGGCCCCAGCGTCGGCTATATGCAGCCATGGCGCTTTGTCCGCATCACCGACCAGGCGCTGCGCGCCCGCATCCACCAGCACGTGAACGAAGAGCGCATCAAGACCGCCGAAGCGCTGGGCAAACGCGCCGACGAATTCATGAAGCTGAAGGTGGAAGGCATACTGGAATGCGCGGAGGTGCTGGTGGTAGGCCTGATCGACAAGCGCGATCAATACATCTTCGGCCGCCGCACCATGCCGGAGATGGACCTGGCCTCCGCAGCCTGCGCATTGCAGAACTTCTGGCTGGCCGCGCGCGCGGAAGGCATCGGCGCCGGCTGGGTATCGATGTTCGATCCGCAGCAGCTGCGCGACATCGTCGGCATGCCGGAAGGCAGCCAGCCGATCGCCGTATTATGCGTCGGCCATGTGCACGAGTTCTACACCGCGCCCATGCTGGAACTGGAAAAATGGGACCAGCGCCGCCCGCTCGGCGACATCCTGTTCGAAAACTGCTGGGATCAACCGGCTTAAGCAGCCTGGCATTCCTCGATGCGGCGGTTGCCCGGTCCGGCCAGCACGCGCAGGCTGCGTTCCGTCGCCGCCGTGAACTCGTGGTTGAACACCGTGTCGACAAAACGCCAGTCGCATCGTACCTGCTCATGGCTGGCGGTGATAACCATGTAACCGCGCTTGCTGGTCTGCGCGTAGTACAGCGGTTCGATCAGGTCCACCATCATGTTCGCCACGTCCTCCGGATCACGGTCCGGGTACGCGCCTTCCATGCCGGGCGATGACACCGACGCCGTCGCAAACTCCACGCCCACCTGCCTGCCCTGCGCATCGTGCAGATCGCTGGCCCAGGCATTGTGCGTATCGCCGGCCAGCACCACCAGGTTCTTGCGGTGCTTCCGCATCATCTCGAATACCTGCTCGCGGTCGGCCTGGTAGCCATCCCAGGAATCCAGATAGCACGGCAGGGTCGCGCCGGACAGCCAGCGCTTCTCCTTGTCGTTCACGCAGGACGGATCGGCGGCGGCGCGCTTCTTCAACGCCGAGAAATCGCTGCGGTTGCATTCGCCCATGACCACGGCGGTGGGATACTCCATGCGCGCCATCAGCACCTGCTGGCCCAGCATCTGCCAGCGTGCGTTCGAGCGGCTGACCTGCCCTTCCAGCCACGCCATCTGCTCATGGCCGATCATCTGCCGGCGCGGCGAGCACACGTCCTGCTTGTACTTCTCGACGTCGAAGTGTTTGTGCTCGTCGTAGTAGGACGACATCATCAGCTGCTGGTCGCGCCCGATCAGGCGCGTGTCCAGCATGTGCAGCGAGACCACGCCACCGAAGTCGAACGAGCGGTAGATCTTGTCCGGCGCCGACATGTCCGGCACGCGGATCGGCATCCACTCGTGATACGCGGTCAGCGCCGCCTGCTTGCGCAGCGCGAACGGCCCGTACTTGCCGTCCTTGTGATCGACCGAGCCATCGCGCCAGGTGTCGTCGGCGAATTCGTGGTCGTCCCACACGGCGATGAAGGGCATGGCCGCATGCACCGCCTGCAGATCCGGATCGGAGCGGTACTGCGCGTAGCGGCGACGGTAATCGTCCACCCGCAGCAGCAGTTCGCGCGGTTCGGACACGCGGCCCAGCGTCTCCGCATTGCCGCAGGCATAGCCGGTGCTTTCGTATTCGTAGATGTAGTCGCCGATGTGCAGCGCGGCGTCGATGTCGTTCTGGCGCGCCGCGTCGGCGTAGACGTTGAAGTACCCGGCCGGGTAGTTCGCACAGGAGAACACCGCCAGCCGCACCTGGCGCACATCGGCGCGCGGCAGCGTTTTGGTGCGGCCCACCACCGACTTCTCGCTGTCCACCGCAAACTGGTAGTAGTAGACATGCCCCGGCAGCAGGCCGGCGGCATCCACTTTCACCGTGTAGTCCCTGTCCTCGGCAGCGACCACGCTGCCGTGCGCGATTACCTGCTGCATGGCCGGATCGGTCGCCATCTGCCAGCGCACGACGACATCGCCGGTGCGCGCCGGCGTCACGCGCGTCCACAGGATCACGCGGTCGTTCAGGGGATCGCCGCTCGCCACGCCATGCCGGAAGCCGGCCGCCACGCCATCACCGAGACCGGAAGCGGTGCTGGTGCAGCCGCCCAGGCCCGCGGCGCTCGCGCCCAGCAGCGCAGTGGATGCGGCCATCTGGCGAATGAAGGTGCGGCGTGGTGGCTTGATGTCCATATGCTCTCCCGGAGGCCATAGCGATGCCCGCAACTTACGCCCGATACATGACGCCCTTATGACGACACTGTTTGTTTTGTGTGACAATCACACCTATGAATGCCACCTCCTCCGCCAAGCGCTACCTGCCCTGGGTCGTCGCCACCACCCTCTTCATGGAGCAGCTGGATTCAACGGTTGTCAATACCGCCATCCCGGCGATGGCCGCCAGCCTGCAAGTCACGCCACTGAGCCTGAAGGCCGTGGTCACCAGTTATATTCTCAGCCTGGCCGTGTCGATTCCGGTCAGCGGCTGGATGGCGGACCGCTTCGGCACGCGCCGCGTGTTCATGACCGCGATTGCCATTTTCACCATCGCCTCGGTGCTGTGCGGCCTGTCGGTCAACTCGCCGATGCTGGTGGCGGCGCGGCTGCTGCAAGGCTTCGGCGCGGCGATGATGATGCCGGTCGGGCGCCTGACCATCGTCCGCACCTTCCCCAAGAACGAGCTGCTGGCGGCGATGAACTTCGTCATCATCCCGGCGCTGATCGGCCCTCTGCTCGGCCCCACCATCGGCGGCCTGATCGTGCACTGGATGACGTGGCGCGACATCTTCTTCATCAACGTGCCGGTGGCGCTGGTGGCGCTGTTCCTGGCGCACCGCCACATGCCGGACTACCGCGAAGAGAACACCCGGCCGCTGGACTTCATCGGCCTGGTGTTGTTCGGCACCGGCATCGCGCTGCTGTCATGGCTGCTGGAAGTGTTCGGCGAACACAAGCTGGATGTGACCTCGGCCGCGGTGCTGCTGTTCATCGCCTGCGCGCTGCTGGCCGCGTATGTGTGGCATGCGCAGGATGCGCCGCACCCGCTGCTGCGGCTGGCGCTGTTCAAGATCCGCACCTTCCGCGTCTCGGTGCTGGGCGGCTTTGTCACGCGCATCGGCGTCGGCGGCCTGCCGTTCCTGCTGCCGCTACTGTATCAGCTGGGCCTGGGCCTGCCGGCCTGGCAATCGGGCTTGCTGATGATGCCGTCCGCTGCGGCGGCGATGGGCATGAAGGTAATCTCGGCGCGGGTGCTGGCGCGCTTCGGCTACCGCCAGGTGCTGACCGTGAACACGCTGCTGATCGGCGTCACCATCAGCATGTTCTCCTTTGTGCAATCGGGTACGCCACTGTATGCGATCGTGGCGATCAGCCTGTGCATGGGCTTCTTCAATTCGCTGCAGTTTTCCAGCATGAACACCATCGCCTATGCGGACGTGGACGGCCCGAATTCCAGCATGGCCAGCACCATGGCCAGTTCGATGCAGCAGCTGTCGATGAGCTTTGGCCTGGCGGCCGGCTCGCTGGTCACCGGCTGGTTCCTCGGCGACCTGCCGCAATCCAACCGCGCGGCGCTGACCTCGGCGCTGCACCACGCCTTCCTGACGCTGGCTGCGCTGACCGTGCTGTCATCGTTCACCTTCTGGACCTTGCGCAAGACCGACGGCGAATCCATCAGTCACGCCAAGCGGGCGGACGAAGAATCAGGCGATTGACGTAGGGGTCGAGCAGCAGCGGCCCCTGGTAGCGCTGCGGTGCGTAGCGGTAGGCATAGCTGGGCAGCAGCGAATACTGGATCTGCAACATCAGGCGCGGCAGTAGCGCCGGCGCCGCGCCTTTGTGTATGCCGGCGGTATCCACCGCGAAGCAGAAGCCGCGCGTGCCGACGGCGGTCAGCAGCATCTCGGAACTGTGGGCGCTGGTGATTTCGCTGTCGCTGTAGAAGCGCAGCCGCATCGGCGCCTGCGTCAGGTGGCTGCCGTGCAGGTAGACATGCGGCCCGGCGCCGCCATCCACATCGGTCAGGTAAACCAGCACCTTCAGGTAGCGCCAGTCCTCGGAATCGCGGTGAAAGGCCTGCAAGGCGCTGTCGTCGCCCGGCACTGGAAACGACCAGCGCAATCCCAGCGCGGAAATGGTCGGCTTGCACTCCATGTAGCGCGCCGCCAGCCCCAGCAGCGCCGGACTGTTGGCCAGCGCCAGGATGTGCGGGCAGGCGATCACATCGCACAAATGATAGTCAGCCACGCGCACATCCTCGGTGCGCTGCGCCAGCGTGAAGCCGGGACGTGCATGGTCGCGGTCGGTCAGCAGCTTGTCGGCCAGCCAGGCGCGGATGTCATCGCATTGGGCGACGTCCAGCAGGTTGCCGAGCGGCGCGTAGCCGCTGCGGCGCAGATCGCCCAGCGCGCTCTCCTCGCTGGACGTACTCGCATACAACTCCTTGCCCGCGCCTTGACGCAGCCGCACCGCGCCGCTCACCGCGCGCACCACCAGCCGGCGCAGCGCGGGATAGGTCACGATACGCTGGCTGTAATACAACAGGCTTTGCAGCGGAGCAAAGCGGCGGCCGGGTTTCAACTGCGCATATTCCATCGGGCGATCCTCCCAGTGTCATCCCTGAGAAGGTAGCAACCCGACGGCAAGCCGCCTTGATGTGAGCTAAACCTTGGTGCGGCGGCGCGCCATCACGCCCATCAGGGCCAGGCCGGCAAACAGCATGGCGTAGGTGGATGGCTCCGGCACTGCGGCCAGCACCTTGGTGTAGGTGCCGTCGAATGCATAGGTCGCGCCCTGGCCATTGATGTGGGTGGCGCCCAGCAAGGCCAGGAAGCTGGTGTTGGCCGAGTAATCGCCCAGCAGGCGGAAGGCGTAGGCGCCCGAGGCGGCCTCGGTGAAGCTCAGCGTCTTGCCATCTACCACCGTACCCAGGGCGCCGAAGGTCAGCGACGAACCGCCCAGCAGCACCGACGAATCGCCGGTCAGCGACAGGCTGGCGAACAGCTGGCTGCCGGCGCCGGCATTGGTCAGGCGCAGCGTGCCGCCGTTGAGGATCAGCGCGCTGTCGGCGGACAGGCGCTGGGCGCCGTCAAGCGTCAGCACGCCGCCGCTCAGTTGCGTGGCGCCGCTGTAGCTGCTGACGCCGGAGAAGGTCACATCGCCGCTTTGTACGTCCACCTGCTTGAAGTTGCTGATCGCGCCGGCGTAGGCAAAGCTGTTGCCCGCGCCCGGATTGACCACCAGCGTGTTCTGGCCGCCGCTGCCGCCGTTGATGCTGCCGGTAATCGTGCCGCCGGTGATGGTCACGCTGTTCTTGCCGCTACCCAGCTCGATCGCCTTGCCGCTGCTGGCGCCGTTGATGATGCCGCCGCTGACGATCACCATATTGTCGGCATTGCCCTTGATCGCCGCGTTGACGGCGCCGCCGCCGACGATGGAAGCGCCGGCATGGTTGTTGATGGTGACGGTATGACCGCTGGCCGCGCCAACCACAACGATGCCGGAATCGCTCTGGCCACGGATCACGCCACCGCTCTGGTTGGTGATGGTGGCGTTGCCATACAAGCCTTCGCGGCCGCCGGTGCTCAAATCGTTGCCGGCCAGCGTGATGCCGCGACCCACGGCGTTGGTGTTGCCGCTGTTGACCAGGCCTTCGATCGTGCCGGAGTTGACGATGGTGCCACCGCCCACGCTGATGCCTTCGCTGAACGCCGGGTCGGTTGCGCTGAAGGCGTTGATGGAACGGATCAGTCCGGTGTTGGTGATGTTGGCAATGCCATCCACATCGATGCCGTCGCCATCGCCGGTAAGGCCCTGGCCGGTGATGGTGCCGTTGTTGACGATGGTGGCGACCTGCTTGTCGTTGATGCCATCCAGATTGATGCCCGAACCATTCAAGCCACGGATGATGCCGCCCGCACTGTTGGTGATGCCCATGACGAAGCCGGTCGCCGCATCCGCCTGGCCGCCGGTGATGCCGTGACGGCCGCCTTCGATCAGGCCAGTCGCCAGGTTGAAGATCTGCGCGCCGGAATTGCTTTGGGCGTCCACGCCATCGCTGCCCTTGTCTGAATCCGCAGTGATGTTCGACTGTATCGTGCCGCTGTTGTTGACGACGCCGTTGACGCCGGTACGCACCGCATCGGCATTGGTGGCTTTCAGCAGGCCGCCAGCCAGGTTGTTGACGATATTGGCGCCCGAAGTGATGGCGCTGAAATCCACCGCCTGCGCACCGCCCGCGCTGGCGTTCAGCGAAATCATCTGGCCGGCGTTGTTCAGCGTTATGCTGCTCTTGGCCTTGTTCATCTGGATCACGTCGGCGTCGGCGGTCCGCATCACCGCACCGCTGTTGTTGTTGACGACCAGGTTCTTCACGCCGGTGTTGTCGCGGATCGCGCGGCCGGTGCTGGTCATGTCGATGAGGCCGAAATTGTCGAGCGTGGCGTTGTCGCCGGTAACGTTGATGGCGTTGGCTTCGCTGGCGATGGTCAGCGAGCTGCCGGCGCTGATCGTGCCCTTGCCGGTCAGCGTCTGCGTCGCCGTGCTGGCGCCGTTGACGGTGAAATCAGCCGCCGTGGCGACGCCCAGCGGCAAGGCCGCAAGCAGCAGGAACTGAATGGCGGAAGAAGATTTCGGTGGTGCGATCGGCATGGCGTGTCCCGTTAAAGTTATGAGCAAACTTTTAATGTCTCATAAAGTTATGACAAGGTTGTGACAATGTTGTGACCGTGCCGCACGCCTGTGCGCGGCCGGCGGAAGCTGCTAAGCTGCCGGACATTTTTCGTTTGAGGGAGTCTTCATGCAGAAGTTCGCCGCGTGCGTTACGGCGCTGGGTGCGGTGGCCATTGCCGCCGCCACGTGCACCATCGCCTTTGTCCACAGCACGCCGGAAACCGGCACGCCGTATCAGGCGGTGGCCTTGATGAATGGCCAGATGTTCTTTGGCAAGCTGGAGGAAAGCAGCCGCGACTATCTTACGCTGCGCGATGTGTTCTACATCCAGGGAAGGCAGAATCCGGAAACCAGGGCGGTCACCAGCGTGCTGATCAAACGCGGCGGCGAGGCGCACTCGCCGGACCGCATGTTGATCAACCGCCAGCAGGTGCTGCTGGTGGAACCGGTGAAGACCGATTCGCAAATCGCCAAACTGATCGCGGAGCAGAACGCGGCGCACTAGCCGCCCTGCTCCGCGACCACGCCGGCGTCAGAACGACGTCAGCGCCTTGCCGAACTTGATCAGCCACAGGCGGCTCGGACGCTCCGCATCCGTGCCGCGCGCAACACGGATGGTGTTGGCCGCATTGCAACCCGCCGAGCTGCTGGTGATGATGACGCCGTTCGCATCGATATTGCACTTGGTGACATCGGCGTCTTCCACAGCAACGCCGTTGGCATCGAACACCTTGGTTTTCATGCCGAAGTCGTTGTCGTTGGCCAGCGCAAGCGTATTGCCGTCAACAATGGTCAGGCCTTCGGCCTTTTCCGCCAGCCAGCCGATCGCGTTCAGGTCCAGCAGCAGGGTTTTCTTCAGCGTGGTCACGGCACTCCAGTCGGCGCCATTGACGGCAGCGCCGCCCATGCTGCTCTTCTCCAGGTCAGACGTGGTGACGTTGAACGCCGCCGCTGAAATATCGGTAGCCGAGCCGATCTCCACCAGCATCAGCTTGTTGAACACCTTGCCGCTGGGCGCCGCGCCCTGCTCGATCACGATGAACTTGCCGTTGCCCAGCGCAACCACATCGCCCAGCTTGGCGTTGCCGGTGCGGCCATCCTGGTAATCCGCCGCGGCCAGTGGATAGGCGTACATCTTGCCTGCCTTGCCGGTGGTCGGATCGAACTCGGTCCAGCGGGTGAAGCGCGCGTAGCGTTCGATCAGCTCGCTCTTGCCGGTGACGGTGTAGGTGCTGCTGCCGTCGGTCAGTGGGCTTTGCAGGAAGCCGTGCAGCTTGTCGGTGCTGGTGTCCAGCGCCAGGCCTTCCATGCCGCGGTTGGCGCGGCGCTTGAGGAAGATGTCCGGCAGGCCGGTGCCCGGTGCGTACTTGTTCAGGATGATGCCGGTGGCCGGGTCGATCTTGACGATGAATGGACCGTACTCGTCCGACACCCACAGCACGTTACGCTTCTTATCGACGACGATGGCTTCCGTATCGAGGCCGTTGGCGTCAAACGTGGCTTTGCTGTTGGGGTTGTACTTCATTTCGTCCAGCACCGGCAGTTCGGCCGAATTGCCCACCGTACCAGGTGGAATGGCCAGGCCACTGGTCTTCACCGTGGCCGACGCCTTGATCGGCGTTGACGAGGTCAGCACCGCGCCAGCTTTGCCGACGGTGATCACACCGAACGCCGGCGCAAAGCTCGGCGACGGGAAAATCTTGGCGCCGGTGACGCCGCTGCCGCTGAGCGAGGGCAGGTTCGGGCCGTCGCCGTTCGGGCCGCGGTCGGTCAGGCCGTAGAACTCCAGGTCGCCACTGGCGTTGGTGCCCTTGAAGGCCAGCGAGGAACCGTAGGATGGCAGGAAGCCCAGCGGGAATTCTTCCTTGACCTTGGCGTTGGCGCCTTCGTAGGGAATATAGAAGCTGGCGGCCGCCTGCATCTGGTAGCGGGTGACGGTCACCGCGACCGTGCCCAGCGGCGTGGTCTGGCTGAAGCTTTCGTTGACCGGCGCGCCGAGCTTGGAGGCCAGCGTGTCTTCAAAGTGTTCGCGCACCAGCGCGCGGCGGGTATCGTCGATGGTGCGGGCGGCGTACTTGGCGCCGGCGGCGGCCAGGTTGGCGCTCATCGCGGTGTTGAAGGCATCGGCGGAGGCGGTGAAGTCGGCGCTCTTGGCAGCCAGCGCGGTCTTCACGTCGGCGTTCAGCTTGATGCCGTTGGATGGATCGCTGTCGTCATCCAGCAGTTGCAACGCCAACAGGCGGTTGACCACCTTGGCGTTCTTGACGTCGGTGCTGCCGGCCAGTTCCAGCGGCGTGATGCTCGGCGCGCACAGTGTGCTGCCCAGGTTGATGCCGCCGATGCTGAAGGTCACGGTGTCGCCGGCGTAGCAGGTGTATTCGCCCTTGGCGTTGGTGACGGCCTTGGCGGAGGTGCCGGACACGTAGTCCAGATTCTCTACCGTGTTGTCCAGGAAGACGCCGGTGATCGGCGTCTTGGCGGCCGGCTGGGTGGTGCTATCGCTGCCACCACATCCTGCCAGGACGGAAAACACGGCAAGCGACACCAAGGAGAATTTTTTCATGCTGATCTCTACTCTAGTTATAAGATCAGCAAGCTTAGCTACATTGCGTTACACGGTTGTGACAAAAGCAAAAAAGCCCCAACCAGATTTTCTCCGGAAGGGGCTTTTTCTAATAACTAGCTTGACGATAACCTACTTTCACACTGGTTGCAGCACTATCATCGGCGTAGAGTCGTTTCACGGTCCTGTTCGGGATGGGAAGGGGTGGGACCGACTTACTATGGTCATCAAGCTTTGAC
>NZ_WKJL01000043.1 GCF_009674565.1 Duganella aquatilis | reverse complement strand
TCAGTTCTGCCAATCGCACACGGGCTCAACTACAGCGTAGTTGAGCCCGTGTGCGATTGGCAGAACTGACCCCGGATTTTATTCTTCCTGGTCGAGCATGCTGATGCGGACCAGGTCGGCCACGTTGTCCACGCCCAGCTTGCTCATCAGGCGCGCCTTGTGGACTTCGACCGTGCGCACGCTGATGCCCAGCGCCGGGCCGATGTCGCGGTTGTGACGGCCCACCACCACCAGGTGCATCACTTCGCGCTCGCGCGGCGTCAGCTCGCTCAGCAGGCTGGCGCTGCGGCTGCGGCGCTGCAGGGCATTCTGGTTGGCGCGGGCGCGCGACAGCGCCTCGTCGATGGCGGCGATCAGCTTGGCGTCGTCGAACGGCTTTTCCAGGAAGTCCACGGCGTCGGCCTTGAACGCCGCACGCGCCGTGCTGACATCGCCGTGGCCGCTCATGATGATCACCGGCATGACGCAGCCGCGCTTGATCAGCTCCAGTTGCAGGCTCAGCCCGTCCATGCCCGACATGCGGATGTCGATCAGCAGGCAGCCGCTCCAGGCCGGCTGCCAGCCCTGCAGGAAGGCTTCGGCGCTGCCGAACACGGCGGTGCGATAGCCGCGAACCCCCAGCAGCAGGCCCAGCGCATCGCGCACGGAAGGGTCGTCATCGACGATGAATACGGTTAAATCATGCTGCAACATAGTTCTCCTGCTCTTCGACTGCGGGGCGCGCCAGCGGCAGCGCCATCCTGAATATGCCATGATCGCCCACCTCGGCCCAGAGCGAGCCGCCGTGCGCTTCCATAATCGCCCGGCTCAACACCAGGCCCAGTCCAAGGCCGGTGGCCTTGGACGATACAAACGGTTCAAACAAACGCGCCAGCAAGGCTTCCGACACGCCCTTGCCACTATCTTCCACCGTCAGCTGCAGGCAGCTGGCCTTGCCCAGCCGCTTGCTGTCGAGCTGCTGGGCCGACACGGTGATGCGGCGCCCGCCCTCGGGCTGCTCCTGCACCGCGTCCAGCGCGTTGGCCAGCAGGTTGCGCAGCACCAGCTCGATCTGCAGGCGGTCGGCCAGCATCGCCAGCTGCGGCATGTCTTCCACCTGCAACAGCACGCCGTGCTGGCGCAGCTGGGTGAAGAACTGCTGGCTGACCGACGACACCAGGTGGCTGGCGTCGACCGGCTCCAGCTTCATGGCGCCGGTGCGGAAGAAATCGCGCAGGCGCCGCACCACTTCGGCCGCCCGCGCCGACTCGGCGATCATGCGCTGCACCGCGCTCTTCAGCATGTCGCCGCCCTCGCCGCGCTCGACCAGGAATTCGCAGGCCTTGCCGTAGGCGCTGAGCGCGGTCAGCGGCTGGTTCAGCTCGTGCGCCAGCGCGGCCGCCATCTCGCCCGCCGCCGCCAGCCGCAGCGACTGTTTCAAGTCGTTCGATACCTGGCGCAGCTCGTCCACCACGATGCCCAGCGAAAAACCGACCAGCGCCAGCATCGCGTCCAGCATTTGCAGCTCCGGCACCTCGATGTTGACCGCGTTGTTCCATTTCACCAGGCCGCCTATGCCCAGCTGCAACACAAACACCATCAGCGCCGTGCCGTACAGGCCGTGGCGCGACGCCGCCCAGATCACCGGCAGGAACAGGAAGTAGAAATGCTTGAACTCCGACGTCTCGATGGTGCCGAACACCAGGTACAGCACGCAGATCGCCAGCGCCAGGTAGCCCAGCGTTTCCAGCTTCCACACGGTGTCGCGCAAACGCTGCCGGCCCTGCGGGCTGGACAGCATCCAGATCAGCGGCATCGACACCAGCACGCCCACCATGTCGCCTATGCCGAAACGCAACACCACCGCCACCCACTCGCCCGGCGGGATCAGTCCGGCCAAGGATAGCAGCGACATGTACACCACATCGTTGAGCAGCGTACCCAGCACCACAATCAGCACCCACTGGAACAGCCGGTGGCGGCTGTCGAACACGCCGCCGCTGCCGAAGGTGCGCTTCAGCGCCGCGCCCAGCAGGCCGTAACCGATAATCAGCCACAGCGACAACAGCAGGGTCAGCCCCACCCCGGCCGGCATGCCGCGCACCAGCCATTCGCCCAGCACCAGCGCGATAAACCACGGCAGCGCCGTGCGCCAGCCGACCAGCAGCCAGCACACCAGCCCCAGCGCCGGGTCCGGATTCCACGGGGTGATGTTCAAGCCGTACAGCGGATCGATGTACGTTGCCCAGTCAAATAGCAGGTACAAAGCGATGAACGCAGGAAATGCCAGGTAACGGGACAGAGGTGAGGCGGTCATACGGGTCGTTTTGTATCGCAATGTATCATTATGCATTGCCGCTAGTCATCTTGTTCTTGTTTTTTGCAACTAGGGGCAACCCTTATCACCGCTGCATCGCATCTATACAACAGCTCGGTTATCCAAGGTGCAGATATTAAGGGAAATGCGTAGATCTTTACCCGAATTTACATTGCGTTACAAGACAACTACCATCGGGACTTGCCCATAAGGCTACTTTTGGAAGAGTTCACGATGCAGTCCATCACCATCCGCTCCGGCGCCGCCGGCTTTACCGGTCTCAAACAGTTGCGCGAAACGCTGAAACTGTCGCTGCGCGCCCAGTTGCACCGCCACGCCACCTTCGGCTGGCTGGAACTGCTGAACTCCCATCCGATGTTCGCCGAACTGGTCAAGGCCCGTCCGCGCCTGATCTACAAGATTTACCGCCCTTACCTGAGCAACACCATGGACGCGGCCCAGCGCCTCGACCTGTTGAGCAGCCACTACCGCCACATCTTCCGCCACGGCATGGGTCCGCTGACGGTACAGGCGGCGCGCGGCGCGGTGGTGCTGGCCTCGGTGGAAGGCAAGAGCGGCCTGCCCTACCAGCTGCAACTGCGCGCCATCGAGCCGATGGAGCGCGAGGGCGAACTGGTGCTGCAACTGGTGCAGGATGGCGACCTGGTGTACAGCGCCGCGTTTTCCTTCTTCCAGAGCGAGCGCGGCATGGTGCTGGGCATCGGCTGCATGCAGGGACCGAAGGGCGAGCGCGGCCTGCAACTGATCAAGGACGCCACGCGCGAACTGCATGGCCTGCGTCCGAAGAATCTGATGGTGAAACTGCTGAGCCAGATCGCCTTCGATCACGACTGCACCGCCCTGCGCCTGGTCGGCAACGCCAACCGCGCGGTGTGCAGCGCCACCCGCCAGGGCAAGGTGCATGCGGATTACGATGCGCTGTGGCAGGAACTGGGTGCGGTGGCGCTGGCCAATGGCGACTATGCGCTGGACAGCGAAGCGATCTGCGCGCCGGACCTGGCGGCCATCGCCTCCAAGAAGCGTTCGGAAGCGCGCAAGCGGCATGAGACCTTGTGCGAACTGGCGCAGGCGATGGCGGTGAGCCTGCACGCGCCGCGCATGGGGGCGGTGCCGGTGCTGACGGCGCCAAGCTTCACTCCAATGGTAGAGGACGAGGAGCAGTACGCCCTGGCATAACAAAATCCGTTACCATGGGTTTTTCGTTCGAGGAGGAATACCATGCGTGTGGATATTTATTGCCGAGATGAAGCACAGGGCAAACATAGCTATCTGGCTGTGCCGGAAGGCAAACCCATCCCCGAGGAGGCGACCAGCACCGACTGGCACCCCGAAGCCCAGCGCGTGGAAGTCGACGACGACCACGATGCGCTTCCCAAATACCATATCGAGCAGACCCTGACCCAGATCGGGGCCAAGGGGTATGCGATTACTGGCGTCAGCCAGCAGCTGTAACTGCTTGCGGCACCGCTGCACCCCGCACACCGTTGGCGTCAGGGGCCGGCCCATGGGCCGGCGGGGCGCAGCCCCTCCCCTGACCCTGGGTCAGACCCTTCTGTTCGGGGTACTAATATTCGACGGCGACTTCCTTGGCGCCCAGAACCTGCTGCAACGCCAGCTGCAACTCGTCCGACGGCGCAACCCGCCACCCTTCCCCCAGCTGCAGCACGCAGCTCACGCCCTGCGGCGTAATCCGCGCCGAAACCGGCAAGCCATCCGCCTGGCGATGCGGCGCCAGCACTTCCGCCACCTTCTTCGCATCCACCGTGGTCGGCAAGGCCATCGCCAGCTGCTTGCCGTGCTTGACGCGCGAGCTGATGATGTCGAACACCTTCTCCGCCGAAATCCGCAAACCGCCGTTGAAGCGGTCTTCCGACACCTTGCCGATCACCGCCAGGAATTCATCTTCCTTGAACATGTGCTTGTGTTCCTCGAACACCTCGGCATACACGGTCACCTCGACCACCGCGCTCTTGTCGTCCAGCGTGACGATCAGCAGCTTGCCGCGCTGGGTCATCTGCGGACGGATGCCGGTGATGACGCCGCATAGCATGCGCGGATCGCGCGACGGCTCCAGGTCGGCCAGCTTGGTGCGGGCGAAGCGGCGCGCTTCCGGCGCGAACGAATCGAACATGTGGCCGGACAGGTAAAAGCCCAGCGCCATCTTTTCCTCGGCCAGCTTCTGGCGGTCGGTGAACGGCGTGGCCTTGACGTAATCCGGCGGCGGTTCCAGATCGCTGTCGTCGCCGCCAAACAGGCTGACCTGGTTGGCCGACTTGGCCTGCTGGTCGGCATATTCCATGGCGAAACTGACCGACGCCAGCAGCACCGCGCGGTCGACGCCGAAGCCATCGAAGGCGCCGGCGCGGATCAGCGACTCGATGGTGCGGCGGTTGATCTGCTTCTTGTCGACGCGCTTGCAGAAATCGAACAGGCTGGTGAACGGACCGTCGGCATTGCGCGCGGCAATGATCGCCTCGATCGCGTTCTGTCCCGCGCCCTTGCAGGCGCCCAGGCCGTAGCGGATCTGCGTGACCTTCTTGCCCGTCACCGATGGCGGCGGACCGTCCGGCATGAAGCGGAAATCGGATTTGTTGATGTCCGGCGGCAGGATGGTCAGGCCGCAGATGTCGATCGAATCCTCGACCAGGATCTTGACCTTCTCGGTGTCCTCCATCGCCAGCGACATATTGGCTGCCATGAACGCGGCCGGATGGTGCGCCTTCAGGTACGCCGTGTGATACGACAGCAGCGCATACGCGGCCGCGTGCGATTTGTTGAAGCCGTAGCCCGCGAACTTCTCCATCAAGTCGAAGATCTCGTCGGCCTTCTGCGTGCTCAGACCATCCTTGGCGGCGCCGGCGCGGAAGATCTCGCGGTGCTCGGCCATCTCCTCGGCCTTTTTCTTACCCATCGCGCGGCGCAGCATGTCGGCGCCGCCCAGCGAGTAGCCGCCGACGATCTGCGCCATCTGCATCACCTGCTCCTGGTACACCATGATGCCGTAGGTTTCGGACAGAATCGATTCGGTGCGCGGATCGGGATAGTCGAACTTCTCGCCGTGCTTGCGCTTGCAGAAGTCCGGGATCAGGTCCATCGGGCCCGGACGGTACAGCGCCACCAGCGCGATGATGTCCTCGAAACGGTCGGGACGGGCGTCCTTCAGCATGCCCTGCATGCCGCGCGACTCCAGCTGGAATACCGCGACCGTCTTGGCCTTGGTCAGCAGGTCGTAGGAAGGCCGGTCGTTCAGCGGCAGCTTGGCCAGGTCGAAGTCTTTTTCCTGCGGATCGAGCGCCTTGATGTAGCGTACCGCGCGGTCCAGAATGGTCAGGGTCGTCAGACCCAGGAAGTCGAACTTCACCAGGCCGACGGCTTCGACGTCGTCCTTGTCGTACTGCGACACCACGCCGCCGTCGCCGCCCTGCGTGTACAGCGGGCAGAAGTCGGTCAGCTTGCCCGGCGCGATCAGCACGCCACCGGCATGCATGCCGATGTTACGGGTGATGCCTTCGACCTGTTGCGCCAGGTCCAGCAGCTGCGACACTTCCTCTTCGTTCTGCTGGCGCTCTTTCAGCATCGGTTCTTCCTCGATCGCCTCGGCGATCGACACCGGCTTGCCCGGCTTGAACGGAATCAGCTTGGAAACACCGTCGCAGAAGTTGTAGCCGAAGTCCATCACGCGGCCGACGTCGCGGATCGCGCCCTTGGCCGCCATGGTACCGAAGGTGGCGATCTGCGACACCGCGTCGCGGCCGTACAGGTCTTTCACGTGCTGGATCACCAGCTCGCGCTTTTCCTGGCAGAAGTCAATGTCGAAGTCGGGCATCGAGACCCGCTCAGGGTTCAGGAAACGCTCGAACAGCAGGTTGTACTTCAGCGGATCCAGATCGGTAATTTTCAGCGCATAGGCCACCAGCGAACCGGCGCCCGAACCCCGGCCTGGTCCGATCGGCACGTCGTTGTTCTTGCCCCACTGGATAAACTCGGCCACGATCAGGAAGTAGCCGGGGAACTTCATGTTGATGATGGTGTTGTTCTCGAACTCCAGGCGCTCCTCGTAGCGCTGGCGGTTGGCCTCGCGCTTGACCGGGTCCGGGTACAGCTGCTCCAGGCGCTCCTCCAGGCCCTTCTTGGTTTCGGCGCGCAGGAAATCGTCGATGGTCATGCCCGGCGTCGGGAAGTTCGGCAGCTGCGGCTTGCCCAGGGTCAGCGTCAGGTTGCAGCGCTTGGCGATTTCCACCGAGTTCTGCAGCGCAGCCGGCAGGTCGTGGAACAGCTCGGCCATCTCGGCCTGCGTCAGGAAACGCATCTGCTCGTTGAAGCGCTTGACGCGCTTGGCGTTGGCCAGCATTTCGCCCTCGGCAATACAGACGCGCGCTTCGTGGGCGATGTATTCGTCCTGCGAAATGAACTGCACCGGATGGGTCGCCACCACGGGCAGGCCCAGCTTGGACGCCAGCGCCACCGAATGGCGCACCTGCATCTCCTGGTTGGCCTGGCCGCCGCGCTGGATCTCGATGTAGAAATGGCCGGGGAACAGCGCTGCCCACTTCCGCGCGTTCTGCTCGGCCAGCGCCGGATTGCCGTTTTCGATGGCCATGCCGACGTCGCCGAAATGCGCGCCGGACAGCGCGATCAGGCCGTTGGCCGGGCTGTCGTTGGGCAGCAGCGCGTAGGATTTGGAGGTCAGCTCCTGCAGCCACTCGGTGCGGATCTCGGCGCGGCCCTTGTACTGGTTGGTCAGCCAGGCTTGCGACAGCAGCTCGCACAGCTGCAGATAGCCCATGCGGTTTTTCGCGAACAGCATCAGGCGCGACGGTTTTTCCCGGTTGTCGTCATTGGTGATCCAGACGTCGACGCCGACCACCGGCTTGATGCCCTTGCCGCGCGCGGACTTGTAGAACTTGACCATGCCAAACATATTGGCCAGGTCGGTGACGGCCAGCGCCGCCTGCTGGTCCTTGACGGCGGCGCGGATCAGGTCATCAATGCGGACCAGGCCGTCGACGATGGAATACTCCGAGTGCACCCGCAAATGGACAAAAGACGGTCCCACCGGCGCCACGGCACTGCCGGCTACTGCTTGTTCATTTGCTACCATATTCATATGCGACTCAGGGCTGGTTCAATAACCCCCTATTTTACCCCGCAGCGGCGTCAGCGACATCCGAAATGTGCCCTCTCACCACTGAGGCTTCACCACGCGGCTTTGTCCATATCTTAAGGAATTAATTTATTTCTTGTATTCTTCATCGCAGCGTGCGGCAAACTTTGTTCACTAAAAACGTCCTCATCTTGTAACTGTTCTTTGCTCGCTTCTTTTTTTAGTTGGGCGTTTTGAGCGTTAACCTCGCGCATGAACTTCTTTAGGTTCTCTTCTGTCAGGATAAAAGGACTCAGCAAGCTCTGAAGATATTCACGCTGCTGTTTCTCAGACCAGCTCTCCCAACGTTGCTCTTTTTTAGTACGTGTTAGGGCAACGCCCCATTCTTCTCTTGTCTCATCGAGAGATAACCAATCGTCCCAATCATTTTTCTTCTTTTCTCCTTTACGCTCCACATCCGCGTTCACCAGCGCCTCCATCAGCCGCTGTGCAAGTCGAGCAACAATAGGACTTGAAGAAATTTCGTCATCACTCGGCTCAAAGCAGAACTTCGCCTCCCTGAATACGCGCTGCATAGCTAACAACTCGTAGAAGTCTTCAATAAAGAAACCTTTAGAAGTCATTTTTTTTTCACCTGTCACATGACGGGGATCTCGAATCGTTCCCTGCATAAAAAATTCCAACTCACTTTTACCTTTTCGGTACAACAATCCTTCCTGACAAATGACCTCGACTACGTACTCGCCTTTTTCGGCGTGGTCACCCAAAAACAGAGCGTTAGATACCTCGCGAGCAGGAATTTTTTCGCAGGTGAAAAAGACCTGCCCCTGTGGATTGGGGGCCAGCATGAGTGATTGGGCAATACCATCAGCACCTTTCCTATCAGTGTAATGATAAAAAATTTTGCCCTTCGTCGTGGTCAATGTGTCGGCCAAAATCACACTCCTGCACTAGGGTACTACTAGAGAAAATTGCGCCCCGACCTGTGGTCACGACGGCGCAACATGACATATTCTTAACATCCATACTAGCACCCCACGACGCACTATGCTCAGGTTGTCCCGCTGGCAGTACAGTATTTGATGAGAGAAAAGCGTATAATCCCGCCTTCCCTTTTTGATCTCCCACACCACCATGCAAGCTAATACCGCTTTACAAGCTGAAGCGCATGCTGGCGCTGCTCCGCACGTCAACATCGCCGCCTACAAATTCGTCACCTTCGATGACACCGAAGCGATGCGCCCGCAGTACCAGGACATCTGTACCCGCCTGGGCCTGAAAGGCACCATCCTGTTGACGCCGGAAGGGATCAATATGTTCCTGTCCGGCCCGCGCGACCACATCAACGAATTCCTCGCCTGGGTCCGCAGCGATGCCCGCTTCGCCGATCTGGAAGTGAAGGAAAGCCTGTCGGCCGAGCAGTCGCACAAGCGCATGCTGGTCAAGATCAAAAAAGAAATCATCACCATGCGCATGCCGCTGATTAAGCCGGAAGAAGGCCGCGCGCCCTTCGTCGAGGCGCACACGCTGAAGCGCTGGCTCGACAACGGCGTCGACGACAACGGCAAGCCGGTGGTCATGGTCGACACCCGCAACGATTTCGAGGTGGACGTCGGCACCTTCGACAACACGGTCGACTACCGCATCAAGAAGTTCACCGAGTTCCCGGAAGTGATCGCCGCGCACAAGGACGATTTTGAAGGCAAGACCGTGGTGACCTTCTGCACCGGCGGCATCCGCTGCGAAAAAGCCGCGATCCACATGCAGAACATCGGCTACGACAACGTCTACCAGCTCGAAGGCGGCATCCTCAAGTACTTCGAGGAAGTCGGCGGCGCCCACTACACCGGCGACTGCTTCGTGTTCGACTACCGCACCGCGCTCAATCCGAAACTGGAACCGACCGAAACCGTGCAATGCTTCGTCTGCCGCGCCGTGGTCACGCCACGCCAGCAGCTGGCGCCGGAATACGTCTACGAAAAATCCTGCCCGGCCTGCTTCGGCAAGCACTAAACCAACTTACTGGGTGGCGCGCGGCACCAGTTGCTGCAGCGCCGCCTGATAAGCGTTGCGCGCGGTCTGGTACACGGCCAGCTTGGCGTTCAGGTCGGCCATCTGCGCATCGACAAACTGCAGGTTGCTGACCTGCGCCTGCGCCTCCTCGCTCAGCTCGCGCACCTTGTAGCTGATGCCATCCACCGTAACTTCCAATTCCTCATCCATCGCTACCCTCCTGAAAACACTGAGGCCGAATTATAAGCGCTAGCGAACAAACTTTTTAAGCGCTTCATTTTTCTTGAATACATCAGGTAGATAATGAATAAGAAATGCCGAGGTAAGATGATTCCAATCGGTCATAAAAGGAACGCCATCATAACTTGATGGACAAGTAGCATTTTGCGCCGGACATACAGCCTGACCAAAATCAATATAGGAAAAGTTCATATCTTTCGGGAAGAACGCTTCCGATTCAATCTTCTTGCCTTGCACAGGGTAGCTCGCATACTTGAGGCAAACCTCAGCGCCCTTTTTAGCTTTGACCATCAGCTTTTCACAAGATGGAAAATCAACAGGATTAAGCTGGAAATAATTTCCGAATACGAAAACATCGATTTTAGGATTTTTATTTACCAGAAATTTTATGACATCAAATCTGAATGTATTGGCGGCGTACTCAAAAGGCCGATGACTGACAAGCATCAGCGCTGTCGCATTATTGATCACAGAAGAATCGTTCAAGAAACTTCCAAACGCACTGCAATTTTTATCATGTTTTTCAGCCGTAGATTTAGCGACTATTCGTCCAGATTCCAGGCTAACAGAACAGCCCAGATATGAAACGTTCACCACATCATAGGCATCCAGATTGACTGTATGGCCTAATGCGACACCCCAATTGGTCGCGTACGAGTCCCCAATTACCAAAACAATAGGTTTTTTAGCATCTGGATTTCCATAGTAATTACGGAAACTTGCCCCCAGATTCAGTTCATAAGCACGGGATTCAGCCGGGAATAAATTATTGACCTGCTTTTGAATAGGTCGGAAATTCAGTCCATCACGGATATAAATATTGTAGCCAGCAAACCCAACGACAGTCATCAGTCCAACAAGAACTGCAAGCTTGGCTTTTCCATGGCCACCAAAACGCATAGGGCGCTCAACAAGCACATACGTAAGCCAGGAAAGTACGATGGATAGAGCCACAACTGCTATGCGCATGTTACGACTCGGCGCCTCAACCTCAATCATCCTGAGAAAAGACAGCAAAGGCCAATGCCACAGGTAAAGTGGAAAGCTGATTAAACCAAACCAGACAACAAGCTTGTTAGACAGGATAGTGCGGTTGATCCAGGCACCGGCACCAGCCAGAATAATTAATAATGTACCGACAACCGGCACCAAGGCCCATTTTCCAGGAAAACTGAACTCCTTGTTGATACGCCAAAATCCGTACACAAGAAAAAAAGTACCGATAAATGAAATAACATTCAATAGAGTCCTGCCATCGGCATCTTGGTTTTCCCTGTAAATTATCAAACCCAGCAAGCGATCTAGCTTACCAACTATATTTTTATAAGCGCCCTTCTTATAAACAGCAAACCAGGCCAACAGGCTTCCGCTCAACAACTCCCAAAATCGTGTTTGCGGAGAATAAAAGGTCGCAGTAACATCTTGCTTGATACCTTTAACATTCAAAAAGAACGAAATGGCGGCCACCAGCACGGCAACAGTTAAAAGATTAAATTTACGCTTCCAGGCAAGCCACAGCAACAGCGGCCAGACAACATAAAACTGCTCTTCAATGCCCAAGCTCCATAAATGAAGCAACGGTTTTGTTTCCGAAGAATTATCAAAATAACCTGCCTCATTCCACAGTACAAAATTTGACAAAAAACCAGCACCAGCGGCAATATGCTTGCCCAATTGCTTAAACTCGTCAGCAAGCAAAGTAAACCAACCGAAAACACAACAAGCAACAAGAACGATGATGAGCGATGGAAATATCCGCTTAATGCGACGAGCATAGAATTCAGCAAAGCTAAACGTTCCTCTATCTAGATTTTCAAAAATAATCGTGGAAATGAGATAGCCCGAAATGACAAAGAAGACATCGACACCAATGAAACCTCCTTTGATAGCAGCTGGAAATGCGTGGAAAGCTACGACAGCCAGGACAGCGATGGCACGTAATCCGTCAATGTCAGGACGATATTTGGGATGTGATAAATGAGGATGCTGAACTGTCATAGAACTCTAGGGGAAGTGGAATGTCGCCACGGCTTAAAATATCGCCATTTGCGCGCATTGAAAAATGGTAGGCATTAAAAATGCTTGCGAATATTATACAATCCCGGCGCTACAGCAGGAGATCGAGGATCTGGGGCCTTCATCGTCAGGACTTCCGTATCTGAGGGGGAACTTGCGCACTATAATAGCGCGCTACTGTCGACATCCATATAACTTGCCGGGCCTCCATGAAAAAATTCATCTTCGCCAACCAGCTGCGCGGCATTGCCGCCCTGTTGGTGGTCATGACCCACTACTTCGGCACCTTCTTTGCCGAACAGGATCTGCTGGCGGCGCGCACCTTTTCCCCCAATCTGCACCTGATCAAAGCGCCATGGGTGCACATCTTTGAGCTGGAATACCAGGGTCCGTTTGGCGTCGGGCTGTTCTTTCTGATCAGCGGTTTCGTCATTCCGTTCAGCCTGAGCAAGACCAGCCTCCCCGGCTTCCTGGTCAACCGCGTGTTGCGCATCTTCCCCACCTACGCCTGCTGTCTGGCGGTGGGCACGCTGGCGATCTACCTGAGCGCGCGCTACTGGGGTCAGCCGTTCAGCTACGACGCCAAGGTACTGGCGGCCAACGCGCTACTGGTGCACAACCTGCTGGGCTTCCCATCGATGGATGCGGTCAACTGGACGCTGGCGATTGAAATCAAGTTTTACCTGCTGATGGCGCTGGGCGGCGCCGCCGTGCTGCGGCCGTCGCCGGCCTGGCTGATCGCCTTCCTGGCGGCGGCGCTGGCGTTGACCTGGAACGGCGAGCACGGCATCGGCATCGCCACGCCACTGCTGATGGAATTGAACTTCATCGTCTTCATGCTGGCCGGCTGCATGTTCTACCAGCACGCCGCCGGGCTGATTTCCACCCGCGCGCTGATCGTGCGTGCCTTGCTGATCGTCGCCGTCTTCAGCGGCACCTGGTCGATGGGACCGCAGAAAAGCATGTTCCCGGCAGTGACTGTGTGGTACTACAGCGCCTTCCTCGTTTTTAGCCTGTGCTACGCGCTGCGCGAACGCTTCCGTCCGGTGCGCGTGCTGGACTTCCTGGCGGCGATCAGCTACCCGCTATACTGCGTGCACGCGCTGTTCGGCTACTGCGCGCTGAAGATCCTGATCGACCAGGGCTGCCGCTATGGCGTGGCGATACTGATTACCCTGCCGTGCACGTTTGCGTTAGCTTATTTGGTTCACCGTACAATAGAAAACGGCAGCCACATATTGGGCCGCCGTTGGGGAGATGCGTTGTCGACTCAGCGGAAGTAGTTACCAATCTCGCGAATGTCGTCTACGCTGATCACACCTGCCGCCGCACGCAAACGTAAAGTAGCCATTAAGTAGTTATAACGGGCTTGCGCCAGATCACGGTAAGTCGTATTAAGCTGTGCTTGCGCATTCAGCAAATCAAGGTTGATGCGGATACCGCCCTTAATGCTTTGTTGCGTCGCCTTCAGCAATAATTCACCAGATAATACCGCCTGATCCAAGGCACGTATGCGGGAAACACTACTGATTACAGTCGTGTACTGCTTGCGCAAGTCCAGCATGACCTTATCAGTACGTATCTGCAATTCATCGCGTGCCTTTTCCAAGCCGGCAGACGCTTGACGCGTGGTAGCACTGACTGCGCCGCCGGAATACAGCGGGATATTCACCTGTATACCAATTGAGCGTATGGTTTGATCCTGATTGTAAGTATTCAGTGTATCTGAATTGGACTTGGTGTAACTGCCCACAAAATCGACTCGCGGCGTATGGCCTGCTCGGTTCTTGTTGACCTCTTGCTTGGCAGCCTCGATGGCGTAGTTCTGCGCCTCTATGTTGGGATTATGCTCCAACGCCATCTTGGCCCAAGCTTCCAAACCGCCTTCCGGCAAGGGAGCGATGCGGAAGTTAGGTGCTAACTCATCAACCTCGACGTCTTCTTGGCCAATCAATGTCCCCAAAGTCGCTCGCAGTACCTTTAGATTATCCTGAGACTCCAGCAACTGGGCTTCTGCCAAATCCAATTTCGATTGAGTTTCCAGCACGTCGGTGCGTGTGCCCTCGCCCTTTTCGAACATGCGGTCATTGACCTTTTTCTGTTCGATGTAAGCGTCACGTTGGGCGACCGCGAGACGGACTTGTTCAGAAGCGAACAGCACATCGACATAGGCGCTACTGACGCGCAGCATCGTGTCTTGCAACTGTGCGGTGTAGGTCGAATCGCTATAATCAGTCTGTGCCCTACCCTGTTTATAACGCGCCCATGCATCCAGGCTAAACAAAGGCTGACGCAAGGTCACACTTCGCGAACGACTGTAGTACTCAGGATGATCGGCAAAGCCCTGGCCTGCAGAATTATAGGTAATCTGGTCCGCCCGATTCTTACTCGCCGCATAATTCGCTGATATGTTCGGCAATAGGTTGGAACGTCCGAGCACTGCGTATTCCTTCCCTCCCTGCGCATCGTGCATGGCGCTGCGGTAGGTGGGGTCATTGTTCAACGCCGCTTCATAAGCCTGCAACAGACTGATGGCAGATGCGTGGCCGCTGGTTAACAGCATGCCAGCTACAACCAGCGCACCAGCCAAGCCGCGCAAAGCGGGCTGGCGACAAATAGCTTGCTTGGTCTTCACGTCAATCCTCCACCATCGCCGACTTGGCGCGGTCGAACACAGGTTTCAGCAGATAGCTGGCCATGGTACGCTCGCCGGTCTTGACAAACATTTCCACTGGCATACCGGAACGGATATTCAGACTCTTTGCGGCGATCAGTCGCTGACCTTCCTGGGTGACGCGTGCCCGCACCTTGTAATAAGGCTGGCCGGTGTGTTCGTCCACCGTACGGTCGGCTGATACCTGAATCAGCTCGCCAGGAATATGTGGCGTGCGGTTGGTATTAAAGGCCGAGAACAGCAGTTCCACCTCAAGACCGGTGTGCACACGGTCAATCAGATTCACCGGCAGTTGGCCCTCCACCACTAGCGCATCATCACTCGGTACGATATCCATCATGCGCATGCCGGGGCCAACCACGCCTCCCTTGGTGAATACCGCCAGGTTAACGACTGTGCCATCTACTGGCGCCTTGACTTCCGTGGCAGCCAATTCATAGTCCTGTCCCTCCAGACGGCTGTCCAGCGAATCAGCTTCGCGCTGCACGTCGGACAGCTGAGTCCGCACTTCTTTTTGGTAATCGGAGGCGCGTTGCTGGCGACGTAGCGTGGTTTCGGCAATCTGACGTTGGATACGGCCAATGTTACCGTCATCCTCCGAAATCGCCCCGTTCAGCTGCACAAACAACCGCTCGACTTCCTGCATGCGGCTGCGCGCCACATAGCCATCCTTGGCCAGATCACGCATGTTATCGAGCTGATCTTTAACGATGGCGTTCTGACTCTGTTTGCTGGCGCGCGAATCTTTTAGGCCAGCAAGTTGAGATTTCAGCCCAGCGACGTTCTCATCGTAAGCTTGCAGTTCGCTGCTAAGCGAGGTGCGGCGCGAATTAAACAATTGCGTCTGTAGTTCTATTGCTTCGGCGACGCGGGGATCCGACTTTTCCTTCAACAGCGCAGCAGGAAATTTTGGCTGCGAAAGAGCATCGCGCTCAGCCAGCAGACGGGCTTCGCTGGCACGCGCCACAATGAATTGCGCACGCGAAGTTTCCGCTTGCGACTTGGCGATGGTCGGATTGAGTCGGAGCAGCACTTGACCTGCTTTCACCACATCGCCATCCTTCACCAAGATGTCTTGGACCGTGCCGCCGGTCTGGTGTTGGATAGATTTACGGCTGCCCTCTTTGGCTACAGTGCCCTGCATCGGCACACCTTTGTCTAACGGTGCCAGCGACGCCCACAAGATGAAGCCCAGTACACCGACGACGACAATCAACCAGCCGATACGCGCATAAGCGCTGGCATCGGTATTCACATCCATCGGCGTCACGTCATGTGCTACGACCTCGGTAGCGCCTTTGGTATTAATGCTCAAATTGCTCATATTTACTCCTGTTCCTTAGCATTGGCCGCAGCGGTAGCCTGCATCTCCGCCATTGCTTGGGCTTGGGCTTGGGCTTGGGCTTGGGCTTGGGCTTGGGCTTGGGCTTGGGCTTGGGCTTGCTGTTGCGCCATTTTTTGATTGGCTTCGTTCAGTGCGTTCAACACATCCTGGGTTGCGCCGAACATGTTGACAGTACCGTCACGCAGCAACAGCAATTTGTTGGTAGCGGCAATTGCGGACGTACGGTGAGTAATCAACACAATTGTCTTGCCATGCTGACGCAGATCGTTCACCGCCCGTATCAATGCTGCTTCGCCTACATCGTCCAGATTGGAATTTGGCTCATCCAGCACGATCAGGGATGGATCGCCATACATGGCGCGCGCCAGACCAAGGCGTTGCTTCTGACCGCCAGACAAACCAGCACCGCCATCGCCCAGACGAGTATCGTAGCCATCCGGCAGATGCAAGATCATGTCATGTACGCCTGCTCTCTTGGCCGCTTCCACAACCTTGTCCGCGTCGATTTCACCGAAACGGGCAATGTTTTCGCTGACGGTGCCACCAAACAACTCAATTTCCTGCGGCAGGTAGCCGATGTACGGTCCTAGTTCAGCCTTGTTCCACTGGTAGATATCAGCACCGTCCAAGCGCACCTTACCAACCGCGCTAGGCCACACGCCAACCATCAAGCGCGCCAGCGTGGATTTGCCGCAGCCGCTAGGGCCGATTACACCGAGCACGTCACCTGGCTGGATATTGAAGGTGATGCCTTTTAGTACTGCCACATTGACGTTGGGTGGTGCCGCAGTAACACCTTCCACGGTCAGTACACCTTGCGGCTTAGGCAGTTCCATGCCAGCCGGACGTCGCGGATTATTGCCCAGCAGTGCAACCAGACGCTCATAAGCACTCCGCGTGTTGCTATAGCTTTTCCACACGCCGATGACTTGCTGCACCGGAGCCAGCGCGCGCCCTACCAGTATTGAAGCAGCAATCATCATGCCGGCAGAAATTTTGCCTTCAATAACCAACAACGCACCCAAACCCAAGACCAGCGACTGCAGGGAAACCTGCACGAACTTGGTGATGGCAGAGATCCAGCCAGCCTTTTCACTAGCGTCCGCCTGCAAGCGCAGAAACAGGGAATGGCTTTTGAACCAGCGATTCAACAGGCTGGGCAGCATGCCCATGGATTCAATCACTTCCGCATTGCGCAGATTATTGGTCGCCAGCGCACTGGAAGTAATTGCCATCATATTGGCTTCAGCCAGTGGTTTATGGGTAACGCGCTCGTTTACATAAGCCAGGATAATCAGCACGATAGTGCCCGCCAGAGCGAACAGCCCCAACGACGGCTCAAACAGGAAAATTACGATCAGATAAATTGGGAACCACGGCGCATCGAAGAACGCGAACAGTGCGTTACCAGTCAAAAACTGCCGAATATTGGTGAGATCCTGCAGCGCCTGGCCGGCATTACCACCAACACGCTTCAGGTTTTGTTCGAATGCAGCGGTGTACACACGCTTGTTCAGCTCGATATCGAAACGGGCTCCTATGCGGACCAAAACAAAGCTACGCACTAGTTCCAAGCCACCCATCAGCAGATATGCACCGAGCATAATGATGGTCAGCATGACAAGCGTCAGCTCACTACGACTAGCCAGCACACGGTCATACACCTGGAGCATATATAGAGAAGGTACCAACATCAAAAGATTGGTAATGGCACTAAACACACCAACGGTCACAAACGTCTTTTTGAAAGACGACAGGACCTGAATGATCTCGTTTTTTGGTTCTAGCAGTTTTTTCATGGGATGCATCACAGGGCAGGTTGAACGCGGCAGCGTGGCTGGCCACAACTCAGTCGTTTACGAGAATTCACAGGATGCAGCATTATCGCTCAAAAGCATTACGAAATGTGATCTGTGTCACATTTTTTACACTTGGATCGACGAAAGAACCACAAAAGAAAAATCCCGCCCTAGGGGCGGGATTTGAGGAGCTCGGACGGGAGAACAAGCCTCCCGTCACCAAACCGTTAATTAAACAACGGTCAGGCCACCAGCCGAAGCCAGGGTCGAGTTGGTCAGATCGTGGATACCGGTCAGCTTGATCAGCAGATCGGAGCCAGCGGCGAAGGTACCAGCCGAACCGTTGTCCTGAACGATGTAGGTGTCACCACCGAACTGGAACCAGGTCACAGCGTGGCCGGTGCCATCGCTAGCGGTAGCAGCATTCAGCAGCGAGAAGATGTCGCCGAATGGGCTGGTGATTGCAGCACCCAGTTTGGCGCCATCGGTCCATGCAGCACCGGTGATATCTTTGGTGACAGCAGCGAAGGTGATGGAGTCGCCAGCAGCGATGTCCTTGATGGTCGAGAACACGGTTGCGGTGCTGGTTGCAGTGGTAGCATCAACCACGTCTTTGCCGCCACCCAGGGTAACGATGTTAGCCTGGCTGTTCAGCTTGACGGTGTCAACACCCGAACCACCCAGGTAGGTCACGGCGCCAGCAGCAGCCGACAGGTCAACCTTCACGCCACCGGTTGCAGCCGAAGCATCAACCTTGGTTGCAGCGGTCAGGACCGAACCGGTCAGGTCCAGAGCAACGTTACCGGTCACGGTGACGGTGGTCGCCTGAGCGGCCGACAGCGACAGGGTGTTGATGTCAGCAGCGATCTTGACAGCGGTGGTGTCGCCGGTGGTCGAGCTCACGTTCACGGTCTCAACGTTCGAAGCCTGAACCGTATCGAAAGCGGTGGTAGCGCCGCTTGCGGTTGCATTCAGTTTAACGTTCAGCACGTCAGCAGTGTTCGAAGCAGCGTTGGTCACTGCAACGATTACTTTACCAGCGCCGGTGTTGGCAGCGTTGAACTCGATGGTGCCGTTCGAATCCAGCGAACCGATGGTCAGATCAGCACCAGCGGCTGCGGTTTTAGCGCCCAGAATCAGATCGATGTACGACTTGGTGCCGAAGTTGACCAGGTCGATGGTTTTCGCGCCGGCCGAAGCGTCAGCCAGGGTGCTGATAGCCAGCTTGCTGAAGTTCACCAGTTCGGTGTGAGCATCAGCATTGCTGCTCGCCAGAGCGAAGGTGGTTTGCACGGTGTTGGTGCCGGTGCCGCCATCGATGGTTACGCCAGTGTTGGTAGCCAGGGATTGCAGAACGATGGTGTCATCGCCAGCGCCCAGGGATACCGACTTCACTGGAGCAGCAGCGGTCAGGGTAACGATGTCCACACCCGAACCACCTTTGTAGGTAGCTTTGGTTGCATCAACGGTCACGGTGTTTTTGCCGCTCGAAGCCGATGCGTCAACGCTGGTCACGTTGGCGGTGCTGAAGTCACCTTTCACGCCAGCTGCGCCGGACACGGTAACGGTTTTCAGTGCTGCCAGCGACGAGCTCGACAGGTCGATGCCGTTGGTACCAGCGATGGTCAGGGTCTCAACGATCGAACCGGTCACTGCCAGAGCGGAGTCTTTGGTAGCGGTGGTGATGTTCAGAGTTTTGTAGACCTTGTTAGCGGCGGTACCAGCATTTTCCAGATCCAGAGTGCCGGCTGCGTTGTTCACAGTCAGTTTCAGGGTGGTAGGAGCAGCAGCAGCGGTGGCGTTGTTGGCGATCACGCCGAATGCAGCAGCGGCATCCGAATTAGCCAGGGTCAGCGACGACAGGGCGTTCGACTGAACCGACGAACCGGTTTTGTAGCCGTCAACGGTAGCGGTGGTGATGGTGCCAGCAGCGGTAGCCGAATTGAAGTTCACGTCCTTGATGGTCACTGCGCCAGCAACGATTTGGCCAACCGAGGTGGTAGCAGCAGCCGAAGCGGTTTGCTTGACCGATACGGAGGTGGTAGCTGCCGAGCCGTTTACGTTAACGCTGCCACCGGTAACTGCTTTCGTAACGTCAGCAGTCGATGCGGTCAGGTTTTCGGTCACGGTTACGGTTTTGCCGCCGTTCACGGTCACGGTGCCAACGGTTGCGGTTGCGGTGCCAGCAGTTGCGCCAGCAGTAACAACTACGTCGCCAGCTACGCCACTGACGTTGATCGTGCCGCCATTAACTTTGGTTGCTGCAACGGTAGCCGAAGCACCGCCGGTAACAACGATAGCACCAGCAGCCAGAACCGAATCAGTTGCAGCAACAGCGGTGGTGTTAGCAGCGGTCAGGGTGGCGCCGCCAGTCGATACGACGTTCAGATTGGTCAGACCGGTCCAGCCCGAAACATCAGCGGTAACAGTGTTGTTAGCCGAGGTGATGTTGGCGATTTCGATGTTCGATACTTTAGCCGAAGGAGCCACGGTGAATGCGGTACCAGCAGCAACGGTGTCGATGATGTTCAGGGTGTCGATGCCAGCGCCGCCGTCCAGGGTGTCCAGAGCCGAGAAGGTTTGCACGCCGGTAGCCGAGGTGCTTGCGTTGAAGGTGTCGTTACCTGCGCCGCCAACGAATGCTGCGCCGGTGTCCACGCCTGCGGTCAGGGTGATGTTCAGCGGATTGTTGGTGGTGTTGTCGTGAGCAGCCGTGGCAGCAGCCGATACCGCTTGCAGAGCAGCGTCGGTGGTAGCGGTAGCTTGGTTGGTCGGGTTGGTCACGCCAGCCAGCCATTGTTTCACAACAGCGTTGGCAGCAGCGCCGTCGTAGCCGCGGATTTCAGCAGCGGTGTCCAGCGAGGTGGTGAAGGCGGTAGCAGCAGCAACTTTGCTCTGGATCGCGGTCAGGTCGTTGTTGGTGCCGTCGTCTTGCGCGTTTTTAGCGATGGTCAGAACGATCGAAGCGAAGGTGTCTTGACCGCCTTGCAGACGGGCAGCCCAGAACAGCAGGCCAGCCGATTCAGCGTGACGGCCGAACAGGTTCATGTAGATCGAGTCAACCAGGTCCAGCGGGGTTTTGCCAGCGTAGGTGGCTTTGTATTCGTCGGAACCCGAGAAACCGTTGGCGATCGTCTGGATCGACGCGCCCGAGTTCAGCCAGAGCTGCAAGCCCAGCGGATCAGCTGGACGATTGAAGTACGCTACGTACAGGGTTTGGATATCAGTAGCGGTAGCGGCGGTAGTGGTAGCCATTAAGTAAACTCCTAAGGATTAATAAATTTCTGCGCTTTACAGCAATCAGCTTGCAGTACTACGGCAGCCATCATGGCAGAAGGTCGCACAGGTTTGTGTGATGGTCATCACACGAAACTGCGAAACCTCCCTTTTTTTACAGTTTTTTATGTAAAAAAGTGCGAGATGCATTATGCGAGAAGCTTATGGCGAAATCAATAGTGCTCGCTGCTTAATGTGTAAGCACTTGCCACAACCGCTCACCCCAGTTAATAAGGGTCTTAGTATATTAAAAAAGAGAATATCGCCGCGCTCAAATGGATGAGCAAAAAAAAATGCCGCACATGGCGGCATTTTCTTGATTCCATGACCAGTTTACTTGGTCCAGTAAGTTACGCCATTCGCAGTGCGCTTATCATCCAGGCGCGAAGAGAATATATACGCAGCATTATTGTTGGCGCCCAGCGAACCACTTACCGCCATATTGGTCGGTTTGGTGAATTGCGAGTTGCCGCTCAAATCGCCATTAGTGCCAACATAACCTGTCGCTTGCAATTTAAATGTTTCAGCGCCGGTGAGTAAATCAAAACCGGTGTTGAAAGTACGTTTATCAAAGTCCACCTGCAATTGCCCGTTTTGCAGCGTGGCGGCAGACGCCAATTGGGTCACGCTATTCATCACGAACGCTTCGCTGTCACGCAATACGAAACCTACCGAACCTTGTTGAGGGATTTCCCAATCCGCGCCTTTGGTGCGAACGATCGTGTAATACGAGTTGTAAGCAACACGCTTGCCGCCAGCGGCCAGCAACGGCGTGGCGTCAATGGTCGGCGCCTGGTCGGCCACAGCAGCCCAACGGCCCCAAACCAGTTCACTGGCTGGCGCAGTCACCACCGGCGGCGGGTTGACAACCACTTCCGGTGGCGCGACGGTCACAGGCGGCACGTCATTCTTGTTGATGGTTCGCACCTGCTGGATCAGCAGCGCGGACTTTTGCGCGTCCAGCGACGGCTCATTCACAGCCTGGCCGCCGGTACTCTTGCCCGATGGCTCGTCGCTGCGCGGCGGTGACGTAGCGTCCGGCGACGAGTTGTTGCTGTTCAACAACTGCGGTGCAGTCTCCCCACGTTTCACGCGCAGCATCTGGCCGGTCTGGCCGGCCGCCAGTTCGCGGCTGGCCGTGTGTTCGCACGGGCCGCCGCCGGTCGGCAGGCAGGCGCCACCAAAACCGCTGACGACGATAGCGCCGGACAACACCGTCACGCTGGAGCTGTCCTGGTCGGTAAAGACGGTGAAATCGGTGCCGCGTACGCCGATGGCGGCGACTGGCGTGTTAAAACGGAAATTCTGGCGCGCCTGCTTGACGGCCGTACCCGACACGCTGCGCGCCACGCCGGACAGCAGTTCCAGCTTGACGTGGGTGTTCGATGGCACTTTGCGGTCGACATGGTAAGCAACGATGCGCGCGCGGCTCGATGGACGCAGGATCAACAGGCCGTCGTCCACCGTCTTGAGGTAAACAAAGCCATCCTTGCCGGTACTCAGTTCCTGGCCTTCCTGCACGGCGTCGTTCAGCACCAGCGGACGATTGTCGGCCTGGACCTCGCCCGTGACGAATACAATGCGGCCCGCCTCGCCCGCATGGGCGAACGCGCCGCAAGCCAGCAAGGCCGCGCTGGCAGCGAGGCGGCGCCAGGTGCGCAACGTTTGGTTCGGCGAAATTTGAGACCACATATTCATCACTCCTTTGGACACCATTGTGCGGCCGCTGCAAAAAAAATCCTGTGATGCACATCACATTTGCACGCAGACACTTGACTCTAAGATACACTGTAGCCTGCGGGAACCAGACCAGCTACTGCTGTTACCTTTTTTCACCATTTGTTACACCTCCCGGCCGCTTTCAGTTTGGCTCCACCACTATAACAACACGTTTTACTCTGTATGCCGCCTTCGCCTCGATGAAGTTGCCTTCTTTGCCACGTGCCGTCACCACGGTTGCCCTGCGTCGCCTGATCGCGCTGGCAGCCTTGCTGCTGGCCGTCTGCAGCCAGTGGCCGCAGAGCGGGCTGGCCTGGACCGGCGCCGACGAATGGCTGCGCGACCAGTTCATCCGCCGCCAAGCCTCGGCACAGACCGAGCTGCGGCTGGCCGTGATCGACATCGACGAGACCAGCCTGGCGGCGGCCGGCCCATGGCCGTGGCCGCGTGAGCGCATCGCCACCATGATCGAACAACTGCTGGGCGACTACGGCGCGCGCGGCGTCGCGCTCGACCTGGTGCTGCCCGAGAAAGCCGACGCCGGCGGCGACGCCCGCCTGGCCATGCTGAGCCAGCACGGCCCGCTGGTGCTGCCGCAAGCCTTCGATTACAACGGCAACATGCCGCTGCGGGTCGGCCAGCTGACCGGCGGCCACCCCGCGCCGCAGGCCGGCGAGGCGGTGGCCGCCAGCGGCTACATCGCCAACCATGCGGGGCTGGCGCAGGCCGCCCACATCGGCAACATCGGCTTCGTCCCCGATGCCGACGGCGTCATCCGGCGCCTGCCGATGCAGACCTGGTTCGCCGGCCGCGACTACCCGACCCTGTCGCTGGCGCTGCTGAACTGTTGCGGCGGCGCCGCGCCCGCCGCGCGCGGTCCCACCGGCGGCATGCAGCAGGGCGACGGCCTGCGCCGCCTGCCCTACCGGCTGCAATGGGACGCCTATAAAGTCATTCCGGCCAGCATGATCCTCGACCTCAGCGCACCGGCCGAGCTGCTGCGCGGCAAACTGGTGCTGATCGGCTCGTCGTCGCTGGGCCTGGCCGACCGGGTCGCGACGCCGCTGTCGGCCTCCACCAGCGGACTGCTGGTCCACGCCGCCGCCCTCACCGCCCAGCTCGACGCGCGCGCGGGCC
>NZ_WKJL01000042.1 GCF_009674565.1 Duganella aquatilis | reverse complement strand
CTCACTCAAAATACTGACAGTATTTCTTGTTGAGCATTTAATGCTTTTAGTTTCGCCGAACCGAAGTTCAGCGTGCACTTGCATCAAACGCCCACATTTATCGACTGTAAATTTTTAAAGATCATTCCGTACTGCGTTGCTGATAAATCGTTTTGTTCATCAGCGAAGAGGCAAGATTATGAGGCGTTTCGTACATCTCGTCAAGCTCTTCTTTTTCCCGCTTCACTCTGCATTTGCATGCGTCGTTTTGCGAGGGAGCGAACTATAGCAAGGGCAGCCGCGTCTGGCAAGAGTAAAATACGCGGATGTCTATCTTACTTACCACGCTTAACGCCCGCTATACCCATGCGTCGCTGGGATTGCGCTATTTGCTCGCCAATATGGGCGCGCTGCAGGAGCAAACGCACCTGCAGGAATTCGTCATCGGCGCCAAGGCGACCGAGATTGTTGAACGCATCCTGTCGTACTCGCCAAAGATCGTCGGCTTCGGCATCTATATATGGAACGTCGAGGAGACCACCAAGGTTGTCGCCATGCTCAAGCGCGTGGCGCCGCATGTAGCGGTGGTCCTGGGCGGGCCGGAAGTCTCGCACGAGACCAACGAACAGGACATCGTCAAGCTGGCCGACTATGTGGTGACCGGCTGGGGCGAGGTGACCTTCCCCAAGCTGTGCGGCGAAATCCTGAACGGCCCCAAGCCGCTGATGAAAGTGCATGCCGGCGTCCAGCCGCCGGTCAACGACCTCAAGCTGCCCTACTCCCTGTACAGCGACGACGACATCAAGAACCGCACCTTATATGTGGAGGCCTCGCGCGGCTGCCCGTTCAAGTGCGAGTTCTGCCTGTCGGCGCTGGACAAGACGGCCTGGCCGTTCGCACTGGATAACTTCCTGGCGGAGATGGAATCGCTGTACCAGCGCGGCGCGCGCTTGTTCAAGTTTGTCGACCGCACCTTCAACCTGAACATCAAGACCAGCCTGAAGATCATGCAGTTCTTCCTCGACAAGCTGGAAGCCAACCCGGACGATCCGGTCTACGCCCACTTCGAGCTGGTGCCGGACCACCTGCCGGACGCACTGAAAGAGGGCATCAGCAAGTTCCCGCCCGGCGCGCTGCAGTTCGAGATCGGCATCCAGAGCTTCAATCCGGCGGTGCAGACCTTGGTCAGCCGCAAACAGGACAACCAGAAGGCGGCCGACAACATCCGCTGGCTGACCACCCAGTCGCACGCCCACATGCACGTCGACCTGATCGCCGGCCTGCCCGGCGAGACGGTGGAGAGCTTCGCCGAAGGCTTCAACAAGCTGTGGGCGCTGGAACCGCACGAGATCCAGTTCGGCATCCTCAAGCGCCTGCGCGGCACGCCGATCATCCGCCATACCCAGGAATTCGGCATGGTGTACGACCCGTATGCGCCGTACACCATCCTGGCCAACCGCGATATCGACTTTGCAACCATGCAGCGGCTGGTGCGCTTTGCCCGCTACTGGGACCTGGTGGCCAACTCGGGCCGCTTCGGCCATACCTTGCCGGTGCTGCTGGGCGACGCGCCGTTCCAGCGCTTCATGGCCTTTGCCGACTGGCTGTATGCGAATACCGACGCCACCCACCGCATCGCGCTGGAACGGCTGGTGGCCATGGTGGCGCGCTATCTGCAGACCCAGGGCATGGACAAGGCCGACGCCGAGGCTCTGCTGGCCAGCGATTACAGCGGCGGCGCCAAGCCCAAGCCGGCAGCCGAAGCCACGCCGGCGCCCAAACGCCAGGCGCGCCGGCTGGCGGCCTGACCGGGTCTGCCTTATGAGCGAGCGCACACCACGGACGAGAACATTGGTAGCGGCCGGGGCGAAACTCCCTTAAACTTGCACTATGCCTATAGCCCAAGAGCCTACCCTGACCCTGAATGCCGGCGCCGTCGCCGCAACCGGCACCTGGCAAGTACACGCTCTGGCACAGGGCAAGGCGATGGCCACCATCACCGCCTTCCTCAAGTCGCTCAAGGGCGACCACCTCAAATGGGACCTGTCGGCGGTCGACAGCATGGACCACATCGGCGCCCAGCTGTTCTGGAACGCCTGGGGCAAGACCCGCCCGGCCAATCTGCAACTGGCGCCGGAGCTGGAAGAATTCTTCAACCGCCTGGAATCCACCGGCCCGCTTGAACTGCCGCGCTCGCGCCAGCACCGCCTGACGCTGGTGATGAAGCTGGGCTTCGCCATGCTGCTGTTCTTCGAGCATATGGCCGGCCTGATAAGGCTGATCGGCCAGGTGGTGCTGGACCTCGGCAGCTTCATCCGCCGCCCCGCGCGCGGGCCGTGGATGGAAATCTCGGCCAACATCTTCCACGCCGGTTTCCAGGCGCTGGGCATCACGGCGCTGGTCGGCTTCCTGATCGGCGTGGTGTTCTCCTACCTGTCGGCGCAGCAGCTGCGCAACTTCGGCGGCGACATCTTCCTGGTCAACCTGCTCGGCATGAGCATCATCCGCGAACTGGGGCCGCTGCTGGCGGCGATCCTGGTGGCCGGCCGCTCCGGCTCCTCCATCACCGCGCAGCTGGGCGTGATGCGCGTGACCGAGGAACTGGACGCCATGCTGGTGATGGGCATTTCGCACGGTTTCCGCCTGATCATGCCCAAGGTGCTGGCCCTGGCCATCGCCATGCCGCTGCTGGTGATCTGGACCGACACCATTGCGCTGCTGGGCGGCATGCTGTCGGCCAAGCTGGAACTGAACCTGTCGCCGCAATACTTCCTGCTGAAGCTGCCGGAAGCAGTGCCGCTGGCGAACTACATGATCGGCATCGGCAAGGGCGTGGTGTTCGGCATGCTGATCGCGCTGGTGTCCTGCCACTTCGGCCTGCGCATCAAGCCGAATACCGAAAGCCTGGGACGCGGCACCACCACCTCGGTGGTCACGGCGATCACGGCGGTGATCCTGGCCGACGCGGTGTTTGCGATCGTCTTCAGCGGCGTGGGGTTCTGATGAGCGAACCAGACAGCACCTGCGGCCCCGGCACCGGCGAACTGACGCTGGACGGCAGCGTGCCGGTGGTCGAGATCACCGGCCTGTGGACCAAGTACGGCCGCACCGTGGTGCACCAGGACTTGAACCTGGAGATCGAACAGGGCGAGATCCTGTCCATCGTCGGCGGTTCCGGCACCGGCAAGACCACGCTGGTGCGGCAGATGCTGGGCCTGGAACGGCCGGCGCGCGGCTGCGTGCGCGTGTTCGGCGAGGACATCAGCGAGATCGATTCGACCCAGTTGCAGCAGCTGCGCAACCACTGGGGCATGCTGTTCCAGCAAGGCGCGCTGTATTCGGCGCTGACCGTGTTCGAGAACATCGCCCAGCCGATGCGCGAACTGCACGTGCTGCCGGAAGACCTGATCCACGATGCCGTGCTGCTGAAGATGAACATGGTCGGCATGGGCCCGGAGCACGCCAACAAGATGCCGTCCGACCTGTCCGGCGGCATGGTCAAGCGGGTGGCGCTGGCGCGCGCGCTGGCGCTGGAGCCGAAGCTGCTGTTCCTCGATGAGCCGACCGCCGGCCTCGATCCCGACCTGTCGGAAGCCTTTGTCACCCTGATCAAGTCGCTGCACCGCGAGCTGGGGCTGACGGTGGTGATGGTGACCCACGACCTGGACACGCTGTTCGCGCTGTCCACCCGCATCGCCGTGCTGGCGGAAAAACATGTGATCGCGCTGGGTCCGCTGCGCGATCTGCTGAAAGTCGATCACCCCTTCATCAAGGAATTCTTCCTTGGCGACCGGGGCCGTCGCGCGCTCGAAGCGCTCGAAGAAAAAAAACCCACGGAGCACTGATGGAAAATCGATCCCATGCCCTTACCACCGGCTTTTTCACGATCACGCTGCTGATCGCGGCCATCCTGTACGGTCTCTGGTTCAACCGCGACCGCGTCGAACGCACGCCCTACGTGATCGCCACCGCGCAATCGATTCCCGGCCTGAACCCGCAGGCGCCGATCCGCTACCGAGGCCTGGAAGTGGGCCGCGTCGGCAGCATCGCCTTCGATCCCAAGGTGGCCGGCCAGATCCTGATCACGCTCAACATCAACACCGACGCGCCGATCACCACCACCACCTTTGCCGCGCTGGGCTACCAGGGTGTGACCGGCATCGCCTTCATTGCGCTGGACGACGACAAGGTCGGCTCGCCGCTGCTGCCGTCCAACAGCGACCATCCCTCCCGCATTCCGCTGCGCCAGGGCTTCTTCGACCAGCTGGAAAAACGCGGCAAGGAAATCCTGGGCCAGACCGAGGAAGTGACGCGCCGCCTGAACGACCTGCTCAGTCCAGAGAACCGCAAGACCATCCTCGGCGCCTTCTCCGACGTCAGCGAGACGGCGCAGAAATACCGCGACCTGCCGGACAAGCTGCAGCCGACCATCGACAAGCTGCCGGCGCTGGCCGCCGAAACGCAGAAGACGCTGCACTCGGTGAGCGCGCTGGCCACCGACGTCAACCAGCTGACCACCAGCCTGCAGGCGCCGGGCGGCCCGATCGACCGCGTCGCCACCTCGGTGGAACGGATCACCACCTCGGTTGACGCCGTCGCCGGCGGACTGGAGCTGGATACGCTGCCGCAGGTGAATTCCTTGTCCGACGACACCCGCGCCTCGATGCGGGCGCTGCGCAAGACCATGAACAAGATCAACGACCGTCCGCAAAGCCTGATCTTCGGCGCGCCAGGCACGCCGCCCGGCCCTGGCGAAGAAGGCTTTGCCGCGCCGGCCAAATAAGCGAATCTAAAGGACACCGAGATGATGACCACCACCATCCGTAACGGGATCATGATTGCCGCCATGGCGCTGGCCCTGGGCGCCTGCGCCAGCAAGGGCGCGCCGACCTCGCAGTTCGACTTCGGCCCGCTGCCGGCCGCCGCGCCGGCCAGCGCCAGCAGCATCGGCGCCATCATCGTTGCCGACGTCACCGGGCCGGCCGCGCTGGACACCGAACGCATGCACTACCGCCTGCTGTACTCGGATGCGCGCCAGTCGCGTCCCTACGCCTACAACCAGTGGACCAGCACGCCGTCGCAACTGCTGACGCAGCGCATCAAGGCCAGCCTGGCACAGGCCGGCGTCAAAGTGCTGTCGACCACCGACGCCGCCGCCAGCACCACCGTGCTGCGCATGGAGGTGGAGGACTTTGCGCAGAACTTCGACAGCGCCACCGCCAGCAGCGGCGTGGTGCGCCTGCGCGCCTCGGTATTCCGCATGCACCGCCTGGTGGACCAGAAGACCTTCAGCCGCAGCGTGCCGGCGCCGAGCGCCGATGCGGCCGGCGGCGCGCGCGCGCTGGCCGACGCCAGCGATGCGGTGGCGGCGGACCTCCTCGGCTGGCTGGCGGCGCTGCCGCCGTCGAAGGAATGACGGAAACAACGCCAGACGCGCCGCTCCCCGCTGCGGGGGCGGCCGCCACGCCGGCGGACGCCAAGCCGCCGGTGACGCCGGCCACCCGCTCGTCGCCGATCACGCGGGCGGCGCTGCTGGCCTACCTGTTCCTGATCATCTACGCCAGCTGGTTCCCGTTCTCCGGCTGGCACAACCAGGGCCTGTCGCCGCTGATCTTCCTTGAGACGACCAGCATGCCGCGCTACTGGACCAAGTTCGACGCCATCACCAACGTGGTCGGCTACATCCCGCTCGGCACGCTGATCGTGTACGCGCTGTACCCGCGCATCAAGAAGCTGTGGGCGCTGCTGATCGCCAGCGCCAGCGGCCTGCTGGTGTCCGGCACCATGGAAGCGGTGCAGACCTATCTGCCGACCCGCGTCTCCTCCAACCTGGACTTCTACACCAACGCGGTGGGCTGCGCCATCGGCGGCCTGATCGGCGTGCTGACGGTGCGCCGCCTGCTCGACCAGAGCCAGCTGCAGCGCCTGCGCCAGGCCTGGTTCGCGCCGCACGCCAGCCAGGGGCTGGTGCTGCTGGCGCTGTGGCCGCTGGCGCAGATCTATCCGCAGAACTTCCTGTACGGCCTGGGCCAGCTGCTGCCCATCCTGTCCGACTGGCTGTCGCAGCTGCTGGACATGGAGATCGACCTGGCCGGCCTGATCCGGCCCGACGTCGACCTGACGGTGGAGCAATACTGGCTGTCGGAAACCATCATCACCGCCTGCGGCATGGTGGGCGCCGGCCTCACCCTGCTGTGCCTGCTGCGCAAGCCGGCGCCGCGCGGTCTGATGGTGGCGGCCATGATCGCCGCCTCGGTGCTGGTCAAGGGCCTGGCGACAGCCCTGCTGTTTTCGCCGGAAAACGCCTTTGTCTGGATCACGCCGGGCGCCGAGGGCGGCTTCCTGATCGGCGCCATCATGCTGGCCGGCCTGGCCTACGCCCCGCACGTGGCGCAGCGGCGGCTGGCGATCACCACCCTGCTGCTGGGCCTGGCCATCATCAACATCACGCCGGCCAACCCGTATTTCGTGGCCACTTTGCAAACATGGGTCCAGGGCAAGTTCCTGAACTTCAATGGCGCGGCGCAGTTCCTGTCGCTGCTGTGGCCGCTTTTTGCCGTCTGGTTCCTCTGGCTGCCGTCCCACAAGCTGAACGCGGCCAAGGTATCATAGCGGTTACGACTTTCAAGAGGCACGGCCATGAGCGATACCCCCTACTTCAAGCACCACGTGTTCTTCTGCATGAACAAGCGCGACGACGGCCGCAACAGCTGCGGCGACCACGGCGCCGAAGTCGCGCAAAAACACGCCAAGAAACGCTGCAAGCAACTCGACATCAACGGCCACGGCAAGGTCCGCATCAACCAGGCCGGCTGCCTGGACCGCTGCGAGGAAGGCCCGGTGCTGGTGGTCTACCCGGAAGGCACCTGGTACACCTATGTCGACACCAGCGATATCGATGAAATCATCGACAGCCACCTGGTCAACGGCCAGGTCGTCGAACGTCTGAAAATCTGAACACCATGAACAAGAGCGAAAAATTCACCCTGGCCGGCGGCGCCGGCCAAATGGAAGGCGTCATCGACTATCCGGAGAGCGCGCCGCGCGGCGTGGCCCTGGTGGCGCACCCGCATCCGCTGTACGGCGGCACCATGGACAACAAGGTGGCGGTGACGCTGATGCGCACCTTCGTCAGCCTCGGCTACGTGGTGGCGCGCATCAACTTCCGCGGCGTCGGCCAGTCCGAAGGCGTGCACGACCACGGCCTGGGCGAAACCGACGACATGGCCATCGTCCACCAGTGGATGACGGCAAAGTATCCGCAGCTGCCGGTGGCGCTGGCCGGTTTCTCCTTCGGCACCTTCGTGCAGACCCACCTGGCCCAACGCCTGGCCGCCGCCGGCACGCCGGCCGAGCGCCTGGTGCTGGTCGGCGCCGCCGCCAAGAAATGGGAAATGGCCGACATTCCGGCCGACACCATCCTGGTCCACGGCGAGCAGGACGACACCATCCCGCTGCGCGACGTGCTGGACTGGCTGCGCCCGCAGGACATTCCGGTCATCGTCATCCCCGGCGCCGACCACTTCTTCCACCGCAAGCTCGGCCACATCAAGCGCTGGGTCATGCAGCTGTGGGGCCATGGCGGCTTAACCGAAGCTGAAACGGACACCGCAAGCGCCGATTAAGCCACTATAATCATCGGGCTTTTAACTTTTACACCAGATCACATGAAGAAAATTATCGCGGCACTGGCCACCAGTGTGATGTTGATGACCTCGGCCGTGGCGCAAACGCTGCCGGCCCCGACCATCGCCGCCAAGTCCTGGCTGCTGCTGGACGCCACCAGCGGCCAGATCATCGCCTCGCAAGATCCGAACGCCCGCGTCGAACCGGCCTCGCTGACCAAGATCATGACCGCCTACGTGGTCTTCGGCGCGCTGCGCGACAAGAAGGTCGACCTCAAGCAGATGGTCAACGTCTCCACCAAGGCGTGGAAGGTCGACACCAGCTCGTCCAAGATGTTCATCGATCCGGCCACGCCGGTCAGCATCAACGACCTGCTGTACGGCCTGATGGTGCAGTCGGGGAATGACGCCGCCGTCGCGCTGGCCGAAGCCGTTGCCGGCGACGAGTCCGCCTTCGTGGTGCTGATGAACAAGGAAGCCCAGCGCCTGGGCCTGACCTCGACCCACTTCGCCAATCCGCACGGCCTGCCGTCGCCGGAAAACTATTCGACCGCGCAAGACCTGTCGGTGCTGGCCAAGCGCGTGATCCTGGACTATCCGGAGTTCTACAAGATCGATTCGGTCAAGAGCTTCACCTACAACAAGATCACCCAGCCGAACCGCAACCGCCTGCTGTGGCTGGACCCGACCGTGGACGGCATGAAGACCGGCCACACCGAAGCGGCCGGCTACTGCATGATCGCCTCGGCGCACCGTCCGAACGGCGCCGGCGAGCGCCGCCTGATCTCGGTGGTGCTGGGCACCTCGTCGGACCAGGTGCGCACGCAGGAAAGCCAGAAGCTGCTGAACTGGGGCTTCCAGAACTTCGATACCGTCAAGCTGTACTCCAAGGGCCAGGCCATCGCCACGCCGGAAATCTGGAAGGGTTCGAAGAATGCGGTCAAGATCGGCTTTGCCAACGACGTGATGGTGACCGTGCCGAAGGGCGTGGCAGGCAAGATGAAGCCGGCGCTGGAACGCAAGGACCCGCTGGTCGCGCCGCTGGCCGAGAACAGCCGCGTCGGCACCCTGAAGATGGTGGTCGACGGCAAGCCGATGCTGGAACTGCCGGTGGTGGCGCTGGAGACGGTCGAACAGGCCTCGATCTTCGGCCGCGCCTGGGATTCGATCCGTCTCTGGCTGAAGTAACTCAGTCGGCGCCGGTGTGATGCATCGACTCCTGCGCCCACTTGAAGGCTGCCTGGCCCACCTCGGCCAGGCGGTCGATATCGATCTCCAGCGTTTCCGCAATCGCCAGCGCCTGCTCCACCTTGTCGCGCTGTAGCAGCAGCACCATGGTCAGATACGGGCTGTAGGCGCTCTCATTGCCCAGCAGTACCTCGCGGATGTCGTCCGACAGATGCATCTTGTCCACCAGGCTGGCCATCGGCACGCCCAGCAGCACATCAAACAGCGACAGCAAGCCCACCAGGAACAACTCATCGCGCTTGGCCTGCGGCAGCGTGCTGCAGGTTTCCAGGAAGCGCGCGCGGGTCAGCGCCACTTCCAGCAGCGACTCGTCGCGCTCCTTGTTGGCGCTGTTCCCCATGCGGAACATCGATACCGTCAACCCGCGATACAGCTGATTCCGTCCCAGCACCATGAACGCCTGCTGCAGGCTGGTCACCTTGGTGGCCTGGCCGTTGACCGGCGCATTCGCCCATTGCAGCACCTGGTAGGTCATGCCGGGATCGCGCTTGGCCACCTCGATCATGGCCGGCAGCTCGGCATCGGTGCGCAGCAGGTTCAGCAGCTCGATCGAGGTCATGCGGCTTTGATCGATCTTGGCGTCCGGATCGACCACGTCGCTGGTGGTCAGGAACTGGCCCATGAAATAGCTGGCGCCCCACGAGGCGCACATGCGCTGCTCGTCCCAGGATTCGACGCCGTCCACCACCAGCTTCAGCTCCGGATGGCGCTGGTGCAGCTGCTTGCAGAAGCCCTGCAGCGAGGTCAGCGGATGTTCGCCCAGGTGCAGCAACGCCAGGTCGGCCTGGGACAGCAGGTCGGCGTCCGCCTCGCCCAGCGTGAAGCCGTGCAGCGCGATGCTGGCGCCGGCGGCGCGCAGTGCCGGTACGGCGCCGGCGGCTTCGCGGTCCAGCAGGAAAACAGTATGCGGCGCGGCCAGCGGCAGGTGCAGGCCGGCGGCCACGGCGTCGGCGCCGATCGGCACCAGCGCGATGCGGCTCTGGGCGAACGCCGGCATCTGGGCCGCCACCAGCGCCTCGACCAGTTCCGCCGCAGGCAGCGCGGCGTTGAAGCGGTAGCCGGCCAGCCGCTGCTGGCTGTCGACGATTTCGGCACGGGTAATGATGACGGATGGCTGGGCCGCCTGCTGCTCCACGGCGGCGGGCGCGTCGGCGGACGCGGCGGCAGGCGATGTGTCAGGTTCGGACTTCGACTTCAGAAACGATAAAAATCCCACGGTGATCTCTCCGGTTTCGGTCTGGCATTGCTGCCGATCATACTATAATTCTTGCATCTCACTAACCTTGGAAAGCTTTCACATGACCGATCTGTCCTGCCCTTCCCTCGTCACCTACCAAGGCGGCCTGACGCTGTCGCGCATCGTGGCCGGCATGTGGCGCATGAATGAATGGAACCTGACGCCGCAGCAGCGTGTCGAGTGGATCGAACAGGCGCTGGCCATGGGCGTCACCAGCTTCGACCACGCCGACATCTACGGCGGCTACGGCGTCGAAGCCACCTTCGGCGAAGCGCTGGCCTTGCAGCCTGCGCTGCGCGACAAGATGCAGATCATCAGCAAATGCGGCATCAAGCTGGTCAACGAGGCGCGCCCGGAGCACACGATCCAGCACTATGACACCAGCGCCAGCCACATCATCGCCTCGGCCGAGAACTCGCTGCGCCAGCTGCGCACCGACCACCTGGACCTGCTGCTGATCCACCGTCCGGACCCGCTGATGAACTTTGACGAAGTTGCCGGCGCCTTCCAGCAGCTGAAAAAGGACGGCAAGGTCAAGCACTTCGGCGTCTCCAACTTCACCCGCCACCAGTTCGAAAGCCTGAACCGCCGCATTCCGCTGGCCACCAACCAGGTGGAATTCTCGCCGCTGTACGTGGCGCCGATGTTCGACGAAACCTTCGACGGCCTGCAGGATCTGGGCGTGGCGCCGATGATCTGGTCGCCATTGGGCGGCGGCCGCCTGTTCAGCAGCGACGACGCCACCGGCGTGCGCGTGCGCGCGGCGATCCAGAAGGTGGCCGACGAACTGCAGCGTCCGTTCGGCAGCGTGGTGTTTGCGTGGATTATGCAGCTGCCGAGCCGTCCGGTGCCGCTGACCGGCTCCGGCCGTATCGCCGCGGTGAAGGAAGCGGTGGCAGCGACCCAGTTCAGCCTGAGCCGCAGCCAGTGGTTCGAGATCCTGCGCGCGGCGCGCGGCCACGAAGTGGCGTAATCAGGTTTCGTCGTCGTACACGACCGGCGGGGCGACGCCCGTCCAGCCGGTTTTCCACGCCGCGTTCAGCGCCAGCGTGCCGACGATGTAGACCAGGAAGAACAGCACGAAGTAGGCTGCCTGCAGCCAGGCCAGCAGGCCCAGGTTAATCAGCAGCACCACCAGCGCGCCCCAGCTTTTCTTCTGCTTGGAACTGGGGAAGCGCACGGTCGAGACCATCAGGCTGCCGACCACGAACAGCAGCAGCACCACCAGTGCACCGTGCAGCATCGTCGACGACGGGTTCGGCCACGCCACCACCACCGAAGCCACACAGGCTGCGCCGGCCGTGATCGGCATGCCGACGAAATAGCGCGGATCGGTGCGTCCCACATTCACATTGAAGCGCGCCAGCCGCAGTGCGCCGCAGGCCACGAAGAAGAAGCTGGCGATGCCGCCCATGCGCAGCAGCGTCGGATGGTCGGCGCCCAGCAGCTGGAAACCGTAGCAGTACAGCAGCAGGCCGGGCGCGCAGCCGAAGTTCATCACGTCGGCGATCGAGTCGAGCTGCATGCCGAAATCGGAGGTGGTGTTGGTGGCGCGCGCCACCAGGCCGTCCAGCGCGTCGAACACGCCGGCCAGCACCAGCAGCACGGCGGCCAGGCGGTAATCGCCGGGATCGCCGATGAAGGCGTTGTCGACCGAAATGACGATGCTGCCGAAACCGCAGGCGATCGACATCAGCGTGACCATGCTGGGCAAAGCAAACTTGGCGCGCTGCATGCGCGGATGGTGTAATGGCTTCAAAGCGGTGCAATTCTAAATAAAGGGCAAGCTTACCATTTTTAGCACATCCCTAACGCGTGCAGCGGTTTGGAAATCTGGCATAAAATCCAGACATGGCATAGGAGTTGATCATGGAGAAATGGCGTCTGGCACTGGCAGGATGGTTGATCGCGTCGTTACTGGCCGCCTGCGGCGGCGGTGGCGGCAGCGACAATTCTGCCGTCACGGGCCCGACCACCACCACGCCGCCGCTGACGCAGGAGCCGGGCGCGCCCACCATGACGGGCAACACCGCCACCGACGGTTTCAACTGGATCAACTACCGGCGCGCGCAGCTGGGCCTGTCGGTGCTGTCGCGCAACGACCTGATCGGCAAGGCGGCGCAGGCGCATTCCGACTACCAGCGCCTGAACAACACCATCACCCACGAAGAAACGCAGGGCCTGCCCGGCTTTACCGGCGTCGGCCTGGTGGACCGCCTGAACGCCGCCGGCTACACGCTGACCAACCGCACCTTCGCCGCCGGCGAGGTCATCTCCGCCACCAGCAACAACTCCGGCTTTTACCAGGCCGAGGAACTGATCACCGCCATCTACCACCGCTTCGTCATCTTCGAGCCGATGTTCCGCGAGCTGAGCACGGGCGCCGCGCTGGCCGGCAGCGGCACCACGTATTTCACCGCCGACTTCGGCGTGGTCGACAGCTACAGCGGGCTGGGCGCCGGCCGCTTCGTCACCTATCCCAAAGACAAGCAGGCCAATGTGCCGGTCAACTTCTTCAGCGACAGCGAATCGCCCGACCCGGTGCCGGGCCAGAACGAGGTCGGCTACCCGATCAGCGTCCATGGCGACGGCTACGGCAGCAACGCCGGCGCGGTGGTGGTGCAAAGCTTCACCGTGGCGCCGCGCGGCGGTTCCGCGCTGAGTACGCGCTTACTCAGCTATGCCGCCGGCACCACCGGCACCACCCGCACGGCGGCCGCCATCGTGCCGCTGGCCGCGCTGAAAAGCGCCACCACCTACGACGTCAGCTTCAGCGGTTCGGTGGGCGGCGCGGCGGTCAGCTACAGCTGGTCGTTCACCACCAAATAAAGCAAAAGAAGTTGCACAATTTTAAGTGTGCTTTGAGCGCTGTCTGCTATCGTATCGGGTAATACCTTCCGCAGAGCAGCGCCCGATGACCTCAACTCCTCCCCCGACACCGTCGCCCGCAGGTGGCCATATCCTGCAAGTGGAAACCGGCTTGCAGCAGCTGATGGGCGACCGCGAGCTGTACCTGCAAATCCTGCGCCGTTTCCGCCAGCGTTACCCGGACAGCGGCTGCAACGCGCGCAAGGCGCTGGACGAGGGCGAGCCGGGCCACGCGCAGCACATCATCCACACGCTCAAGGGCGCGGCCGGCATGATCGGCGCGCAACAGGTGTATCTGCTGGCGGCGCAGCTGGAACCGCTGTGCGCCGGACCGGACCGTGTATGGTCGGCGCCGCTGGCGCAGCTGGAACTGGCGTTGCGCACCCTGGTGGGCGCCATCGACGAAGTGCTGGATGGCGATCCGCAACAGACGCTGGCGGCCAGCCCGCAGGAAGCGGCGGTGATGCCGGAAACGCGCATGCTGTTGCTGCATCTGATACGACTGCTGGATGAGGGCGATGGCGCGGCGATCGATGTGCTGGAGCAATCGGCCACGGTGCTGGCGGCAAGCCTGGGGGTGGAGGTGTTTCAGGAGGTGACGGAAGCGGCGCACCAGTTCGATTTTGAAACGGCGCTGGCGACCTTGCAGGCGGCGATGGCCTGACAGGCTTGCTACACCTTAGCGGGTGAATTCCTTCTCTTCGTCGAAGGCGTCGGCGCACTCCTTGTCGCAAAAACGACGCACATTATCCAGCGGTTTTTCGCAATACCAGCACGCCCCCTTGGGCGGCAGCATCTGGCGCGTGCGTGTCGGCGGCGCGGACGCCGCAGCGGTGGGCGGCGGCATGCCGGCGCCGTCATCCGGGACGCTTTCTTGTATCGGTTCCACGATCCCCTCCTTCCAGGCCAAGCACAGGTAAGTTGCAAGATTACTTCAGCGGAATTGCCACGGGCATGAGATTTCTCAACGGTTGCATGAAACCGCACAGCCGTTTGCGATGATCAATCATAGCAGGTTAAATGCGGCGGCCACATCCACCACCCGCTCCAATATTTTCAATGAAAAAGGGCGAAGCGATAGTGCTGCAAGCCAGACCGCACCCCTTATAATCGTGGCACGATTATTCTTCCCACCAGGAAATCAGCATGTCAGAACACGCAAGTTCCCCGGTTAGCCCCCAGTTGTCCGCGCGCGTGCTCGGGCTGGCCCAGCTGGGACTGATCGTCCTCGACACCGAGCATCGCATCGTCATGTGGAACCAGTGGATGGCCAGCCGTTCGGGCAAATCCGCGCACCGCGTGCAGGGCCAGGATCTGTTCGACCTGTACGGCGAGCTGCGCGGCCAGCGGCTGGAGCAGGCGGTGCAGAGCGCGATGCAGAGCAACCTGCCGCAGCAGCTGTCGCCGGCGCTCAATCCCTCGCCGTTCCCGCTGTATCCGGCCGGCACCTGGGGCGGCGAGCGCGTCGAGCAGGCGGTGTCGGTGACGCCGTTCAACGAGGGCAAGGAACGCTACTGCCTGATCGAAGTCAGCGACATCAGCACCATCGTCGGCCGCGAGCGCCAGCTGCGCAGCCAGGCCGAGCAGCTGCGCGCGCAATCGTATGTGGACGGCCTGACCGGCATCGCCAACCGCCGCCACTTCGACGTCGCGCTGGACCGCGAACTGCGACGCGCGCTGCGCAACGAAGGCCAGCTGTCGCTGCTGCTGATGGACATCGACTCGTTCAAGGCCTACAACGACCACTTCGGTCACCAGCAGGGCGACGCCTGCCTGACGCTGGTGGCGGAAGCCTTCGCCGCCACGCTGCAACGGCCGGCCGACCTGGCGGCGCGCTACGGCGGCGAGGAGTTCGGCGCGGTGCTGCCGGACACCAGCGGCGAGCAGGCGGCGCAGGTGGCGGAAACCATCCGCGCGCGGATCGCCGCGCTGGCCATCACCCACTCGCCGGCGGCGACGCGGCCGCACGTCACCATGAGCATCGGCGTGGCCACCTTCGACAAGGACACGCTGGCCGACGCCGCCGCCATGCTGGCCGCCGCCGACAGTTGCCTGTATGCTGCGAAAAAAGCCGGGCGCGACTGCGTCATCGTCTATCGTCATCAACAGGAGAATGCAGCATGATGTTACGCAGTAGCTTGATCTTGGCGGCCGTGCTGGCCGCCCCGTATGCCGTGTCCGCGCCAGTGGCGTGCAGCGGCAAGGCGCCGACCGGCGAACTGACGGCGACGCGCATCGCCGCCGCCAATCCCACCCGCAGCGAGCCGGGCCTGTACGAGGGACCGGTGTGGATCAAGGACGCGCTGTACTTCTCCGACTTCACCTTCGGCCCCGGCTTCCCGTCGCGCATCATGAAGCTGGACGCCAGCGGCAAGGTCAGCGTGGCGATCGAGGACAGCGGCAGCAATGGCCTGGCGACGGACGGCCACGGCAACATCATCGCCGCCACGCACAAGTGGAAATCGGTGTCGCTGTTCACACTCGACGGCAAACGCAGCGACCTGGTCAGCAAGTTCGACGGCAACGTCTTCAACTCGCCGAACGACATGGCGCTGGCGGCGGACGACACGCTGTACTTCAGCGATCCGGATTTCCAGCGCAGCGCCGCGCCGGGCGGCCAGGACAAGACGCGCGTCTACCGCGTCGGCAACGATGGCAAGATCACGGTGGTGGATGACACGCTGCAAAATCCGAATGGCGTGTCGTTGTCGCCGAACGGCGATGTGCTGTACGTGAACGGCATGGTGGGCGACCACGGCGTGCTGCGCGCCTATCCGATTGTCAACGGCCAGCCGCAGCAGGGCAAGGACCTGGTCAGCCCGCTGGGCATCCCGGACGGCATGGCGGTGGACTGCTACGGCAACCTCTACGTCAGCGAGCACACCGACCAGCGGCTGCGCGTATTCACGCCGGCGGGCAAGCACATCGCCACGATCAAGGTCGACGCCAACGTCACCAACGCCGCCTTCGGAGGCGCCGACGGCAAGACCCTCTACATCACCGGCGCCGGCGCCGTCTGGCAACTCAAACTCGACGTAACAGGCGCGCCGTACTAACCATCCGGGGTCAGTTCTGCCATTGGTACATGAGCTCGTGTGCGATTGGCAGAACTGACCCCGGTTTTATTTGCCGATGCAGAAGCGGCTGAAGATGACGCCCAGCAGGTCGTCGGAGGAGAAGGCGCCGGTGATGCTCGACAGCTGGACTTGCGCCAGGCGCAGTTCTTCGGCGAACAGGTCCAGCGACTGGTCGTTTTGCGCGGCGTGCTCGCCGGCGCGGGCCAGGTGGGCGCCGGCGTTTTTCAGGGCGATCAGGTGGCGTTCGCGCGCCAGGTACAGCGATTCGCCCGTCTGCTGCCAGCCGGCGATGCGCAACAGTTCCTTGCGCAGCAAATCAATGCCGACGTGGTCGTGCGCCGACAGGTAGATGTGGGTGGCGTCTTCCATCACGTCCACCGCCGGCTTGTGGCCCGACAGGTCAATCTTGTTCCAGATGCGCAGCACCGGCACGCCTTCCGGGAAGGCGGCGGTGATGTTTTCGTCCGAACGCGACGGGCCGTGGTCGGCATCCAGCAGGTGCAGGATGACGTCGGCCTTGGCCACTTCGCTCCAGGTGCGCTCGATGCCGATGCGCTCCACCACGTCGATCGCTTCTTCCGGCGCGCGGATGCCGGCGGTGTCGATGATGTTGAGCGGAATGCCTTCGATCTGGATGGTCTCGGTGACCTTGTCGCGCGTGGTGCCGGCGATCGGCGTGACGATGGCGACATCGTTGCCGGCCAGCGCATTCAGCAGCGACGATTTGCCGACGTTCGGCTGGCCCACCAGCACCACGTTCAGCCCTTCGCGCAGCAGCGCGCCTTGCGCCGCCTGCCTGAACACCTGCTCCAGCGCTTCGACGATACCTTTCAGCTGGCCGCGCGCGTCGGATTTTTCCAGGAAGTCGATTTCCTCTTCCGGGAAATCCAGCGTCGCTTCCACCAGCATGCGCAGGTTGGTGACGCTGCCCACCAGCGTGTTGACGGTTTTCGAGAACGCGCCCGACAGCGATTGCGACGCCGATTTGGCCGCCGCTTCGGTCGAGGCGTCGATCAGGTCGGCCACCGCTTCGGCCTGCGCCAGGTCGAGCTTGTCATTGAGGTAGGCGCGGCGCGTGAATTCGCCCGGCTCGGCCAGTCGCAGGCCGAGATCTTCGCCGGCTTCCAGCACGCGCGCCAGCAGCATCTGCAGCACCACCGGTCCGCCGTGGCCCTGCAGTTCCAGCACGTCTTCCCCGGTGTACGAGTTCGGGCCCTTGAACCAGATGGCGATGCCCTGGTCGATGATGCTGCCGTCGGCCTGCTTGAACGGGATGTAGGTGGCGTGGCGCGGCTTGAGCGCGTCGGCGCCGAACAGCGCGGCGATCAGCGCCTGCAGGTTTTTGCCGGAGGCGCGCACGACGCCGATGCCGCCGCGTCCTGGTGCGGTGGCGATGGCGGCGATAGGGGAGGAATCGATATTCATAAGAGCATTGTAATTTATAAAAAAAGCCCGCGTTCAACGCGGGCTTTTTAGCAACAGCTTGCGGGGCGCTTAGGCCTTGGCTGGCGCCGGCGTACCGAATTTCTTGGAAATCACATACTGTTGAGCAATCGACAGCACGTTGTTCACCACCCAGTACAGCACCAGGCCGGACGGGAAGAAGAAGAACATCACCGAGAACGCCAGCGGCATGAACAGCATCATCTTCGCCTGCATCGGATCGGCAGGGGCCGGATTCAGCTTGGTGGTGATGAACATCGAAATCGCGTACAACACCGGCAGGATGGCATACGGGTCATGTTGCGCCAGATCGGTGATCCAGCCCATCCACGGCGCGCCGCGGATTTCCACCGCCGACTGCAGCACGTAGTACAGCGAAATGAACACCGGCATCTGCACCAGGATCGGCAGGCAGCCGCCCAGTGGGTTGATCTTCTCCTGCTTGTACAGTTCCATCGTGGCCTGGTTCATCTTGGCCGGATCGCCCTTGTAGCGCTCGCGGATGGCTTGCATCTTCGGCGTCACCAGCTTGACCTTGGCCATGCTGCGGTAACCGGCAGCCGACAGCGGGAAGAACAGCAGCTTGATCAGGATGGTGAAGGCGATGATGGTCCAGCCCCAGTTGCCCAGCAGCGAGTGGATGTAGTTGATCACTGCAAACATCGGCTTGGCGATCATCGCCAGCCAGCCGTAGTCGCGCACCAGTACCAGACCCGGCGTGACCGGTTCCAGCAGCGCGTTTTCCTGCGGACCGGAGAACAGCTTGGCGTCGTTGCTGACGGTCGCGCCCGGCGCGATGGTGCCCAGCGGCTGCTTGACGCTGATGCCGTACAGGTTGGTGTCGATCTTCTCGGTGACGATGTCGTGCATCAGCTTAGGCTGCGGCACGAAGGCCGAGACGAAGAAGTGCTGCGAAATCGCGATCCAGCCGTTGTCGGCCTTGGTAGCGTGGTCCTGCACCACCGGCTTGCCGGTCTTGGCCGCTTCGGCCGCTTCTTTTTCCAGCGTGTCGAACTTCAGCTTCTCGTAGTGCTTTTCTTCGGTGTACAGCGTCGGGCCGGTGTAGCTGCTGTTGAAGAACGAGTCGCCGGCCGGCTTGTTGCCGTCGTGCGCCAGGCGCAGGTACAGGGTCGGGCTGACCGGCGCGGCGCCGGTGTTGGTCACGTCGTGACGCACGCCGATGACGTAGTCGTTGCGCTTGAAGGTGAAGGTCTTGGTCAGCTTGACGCCGCCCTCTTCCGATTCCAGCACCAGTTGCACCTGGTTGCCGTCGTTCAGCATGCGCGCGCCCGGCTTGGCGACGAACGGGCTGGTGTGATTCGGCAGGCCGGCGGCGCCGATAAGGCCGGTCTGCGCCAGATAGGTCTTGCCGATGCCGGCGTCAACGTCGAACAGCACCACGTTCTTGCTGTTGTCGCCCGGTTTGCACCAGTCGAACAGGCCGCCGCAGCCGCCGAACCAGCCCGGGTGGCCGTTTTCCTTGTACTTCAGCAGTTCCAGGCGCTTGATGACGCCGCCCTGGGTGTCGATGTCGGCGCGGATCACGTCGGTGGTGATGGTGATGCGCTCGGCCTTGAACGGCACAGCGTCGGTCGCGGCGGCAGCGCCCGCTCCTGGCACGGCGCCGGCGGCGCTGGCCGCGGCTGGTGCGTCGGATTTCTTCGCTTCAGGCGCCTTGGCGGTCTGGGCCGGAGGCGGTGGCGCGAACATCGATGGCTTCCCGTTCGAGACTTGCCAGTTGTTCCAGAGCAGGAACGTCGACACCACGAACACGATCCACAGGATGGTTTTACGATTGATATCCATTAGGTATTTTCAGGAGTGGTTGCAACCGCAAGCGGTCGTTGAGGAATTCGATTTGGCCGGCGGCACCGGGTCGACCCCGCCGTCGTTCCACGGATGGCAACGGCAGACGCGCTTGAGCGCCAGCCAGCTGCCCTTGCCGGCGCCGTGGACCTGCAGCGCTTCCAGCGCATAGTTCGAGCAGGTCGGATAAAACCGGCAGCTCGGCGTCATCATCGGGCTGATGGCCAGTTGATAAAAGCGCAAGAGGAAGCGAAGCACGGTTTTCATGGCGACCTAGGTGGAGGCGGCGGCGATGAAGGCAAGGCCAATTTTGCCTGCGCGGCGAACAGACGCGTCAGTTCCACCCGCAAGGCTGCCTTCAGCTTTGCAGTGGTGGCCGGTCCGTCCTTGCTGTTGACCGGCTTGGCCAGGCGCACCACGCAATCGATGGCCGGCAGGCCGGTGGTGCGGAACAGCTCGCGGGTCACGCGCTTGATCGTGTTGCGGGTGACGGCGCGCGGCGCAAAGCGCTTGGCCACCACGACGCCCAGCCGCGCATGCGGCAGTTGGTTCAGACGGGTGTACAGCACGAAGTGCGCGCTTTTTTGGCTGGGGCGCAAACGAAAAACGGATGAAAATTCATCCGTTTTAACGATACGCCGAGCGCGCGCGAAGTCGTGTGAACCTTCGCCTGTCGAGCCGCTGTTGATGCAGCTGTCCACGCGATCAGCTAACAAGCTAATGGCTTATACAGCCAGACGCTTGCGGCCTTTGGCGCGGCGTGCGTTCAGCACTTGGCGGCCACCACGGGTAGCCATGCGTGCGCGGAAGCCGTGGGTACGCTTACGGCGTACAACGGAAGGTTGGTAAGTACGTTTCATGTTGGTCTCGCTTAAAGCAGAAAAAAATGCAAAATCGGGTCAGACGGCCCGTCAGTTTTTGGTGCCAATGACACTTCGCGCACCTATGCCAACGCTATCCGGCACAAGCTGGGTCCATCTCATCGCCCGCTAAATCCTCGCTACTCCATATCGCTATCCATGTGAAGAAACAAGGAATACGGGCGGGGAACCCTGAATTATCAGCATTTCGGCCCTGCTTGTCAACAACCAACTGCCGCGCCTTGCCTGCCCGGCCTTGCCAAAAGACAGAAAAAATCCTGACGTGCCTGTGGATAACTTTGGCGAGCGAGAGTAGAATAGCGCGTTACGTGTGAAAAACTTCGAAGTTGCCCACACCCTTATACAGTACGAATACAGATAGTCGATTCATGGAAAATTTCTGGCAGACCTGCTCCGCCCAGCTGGAGCTGGAGCTGACGCCGCAACAATTCAGCGCCTGGATCAAGCCGCTGATCCCCCTCGATTACGAGGCGGGCAAGCTGCGCGTGGCCGCACCCAACCGCTTCAAGCTGGACTGGGTGAAGACCCAGTTCGCCAGCCGCATCACGGCGCTGGCCTGCCAGTACTGGGAGCAGCCGACCGAGGTGCAGTTCGTGCTCGACCCGCGCCTGAGCGCGCCGAAAAAGGTGGCGACCACCGCCCCGGTGCCGGACGTCAACGGCGGCGCGCCGGCCAACAACGCGCGCATGGCCGTCGATCCGGCGCCGTCGGTGCCGGAAATGCCGGCCTCGGCGCAGCCGCGCCGCGAGCAGAGCCGCATCAACACCGACCTGACCTTCGACAGCTTCGTGACCGGTAAGGCCAACCAGCTGGCGCGCGCCGCCGCCATCCAGGTGGCCAACAATCCGGGCGTGTCGTACAACCCGCTGTTCTTCTACGGCGGCGTCGGTCTCGGTAAGACCCACTTGATCCACGCCATCGGCAACCAGGTGATGGCCGACCAGCCGGGCGCGCGCATCCGCTACATCCACGCCGAGCAGTACGTGCGCGACGTGGTGACCGCCTACCAGCGCAAGGGTTTCGACGACTTCAAGCATTACTACCACTCGCTGGACATGCTGCTGATCGACGATATTCAATTCTTCGGCGGCAAGAGCCGTACGCAGGAAGAATTCTTCTACGCGTTTGAAGCGCTGATCGCCGCCAAGAAACAGATCATCATCACCTCGGACACCTATCCTAAGGAGATCACCGGCATGGACGACCGCCTGATCTCGCGCTTCGACTCCGGCCTGACGGTGGCGATCGAGCCGCCCGAGCTGGAAATGCGCGTGGCGATTCTGCTGAAAAAAGCCAAGCAGGAAGGCGTGACCTTCTCCGACGACGTCGCCTTCTTCGTGGCCAAGCACCTGCGCTCCAACGTGCGCGAGCTGGAAGGCGCATTGCGCAAGATCCTGGCGTACTCGCGTTTCCACGGCAAGGACATCACGATCGACATCGTGAAGGAAGCGCTGAAAGACCTGCTGTCGGTGCAGAACCGCCAGATTTCGGTGGAAAACATCCAGAAAACCGTGGCCGACTTCTTCAACATCAAGGTGGCGGACATGTACTCGAAACGCCGGCCGGCCAACATCGCCCGCCCGCGCCAGATCGCCATGTACCTGGCCAAGGAACTGACCCAGAAGAGCCTGCCGGAGATCGGCGAGCTGTTCGGCGGCCGCGACCACACCACGGTGCTGCACGCGGTGCGCAAGATTGCCCTGGACAGAACCAAAAACCCCGAGTGCAACCACGAGCTGCACGTGCTGGAACAGACGCTGAAAGGCTAGCCTGCGACAGGGATTGGCTTTATCATTTAGTCAAACCTGTGCGGCTGCTTACAAGGCAAAAAGTACTGAAAACATCGTTAATTTTTTTTGAGGATAATCTATGCAATTGGTCAAAACCACCCGAGATACGCTACTCCGGCCACTGCAGATCGTGAGCGGTATTGTCGAGCGTCGGCACACTATGCCGATTCTGGCCAATATCCTCATCCGCAAAGAGGGCGAGAGCGTATCCTTCCTGTCGACCGACACCGAAGTACAGATCACCACCAACGCTGAGATCGGCTCCGGCGCCGACGTGACCGGCACCACCGTGGCCGCGCGCAAGCTGCTCGACATCCTGCGCGCGCTGCCGGAATCGGGCGACGTCACCATCACGCTGCAGAACAAGCGCCTGGCCGTACAGTCGGGCAAATCGCGCTTCGCGCTGCAAACCCTGGCGGCCGAGGAATTCCCGACCGTGCAGCAGGCCGACAGCTACAGCGCCACCGTGACCCTGCCGCAAAAGACGCTGAAGCACCTGTTCAACATGGTGCACTTCTCGATGGCCCAGCAGGACATCCGCTACTACCTGAACGGCCTGCTGCTGGTGCTGGACGGCCAGAACGTCATCGCCGTGGCCACCGACGGCCACCGCCTGGCCTTCTGCCAGGTCGAGACCGAGCAGACCTTCGCGCGCCAGGAGGTGATCATCCCGCGCAAGACCATCATCGAACTGCAACGCCTGCTGGAAGAAAACGACGAGCCGGTGCAGCTGGACATCGCCGCCAATCAGGTCAAGCTGACCTTCGCCGACATCGAGCTGATCTCGAAACTGGTGGAAGGCAAGTTCCCGGACTACACCCGCGTGATTCCGAAGGGCTACAAGAACGAATTCACCATCGGCCGCGATGAACTGCTGCGCTCGCTGCAACGCGCCGCCATCATGACCAGCGACAAGTTCAAGGGCGTGCGCTGCATCATCACGCCGGGCAGCATGAAGATCAGCTCGACCAATGCCGACCAGGAAGAGGCGGTCGAGGAACTGGAAATCGACTACGGCGGCGACAGCGTCGACATCGGCTTCAACGTCACCTACCTGCTGGACGTGCTGAACAACCTGAAATGCGACCAGGTCAACGTCGCGCTCGGCGATTCGAACTCGTCGGCGCTGATCTCGATCCCGGAAAATGCCGACTTCAAGTACGTCGTCATGCCGATGCGCATTTAAGCCTGACCCGCTCAGCACCTTAGTAATCGATTTTAGAGAAAGCAGCACATGTCCGAAGAGAATGCAGTCCCAGCGGTAAAGAACGAAGAATACGGCGCCTCCTCGATCCAGATCCTGGAGGGTCTGGAAGCAGTCCGCAAACGTCCCGGCATGTACATCGGCGACACCTCGGACGGCACCGGTCTGCACCACCTGGTGTTCGAGGTGCTGGACAACTCGATCGACGAATCGCTGGCCGGCTATTGCACCGAGATCCACGTCACCATCCACTCCGACAACTCGATCTCGATCACCGACAACGGCCGCGGCATCCCGGTCGGCCTGAAGATGGACGACAAGCACGAGCCGAAACGCTCGGCGGCGGAAATCGTGCTGACCGAACTGCACGCCGGCGGCAAGTTCGACCAGAACTCGTACAAGGTCTCGGGCGGCCTGCACGGCGTGGGCGTGTCCTGCGTCAACGCCCTGTCCAAACTGCTGCGCGTGACCATCCGCCGCGACGGCAAGGTGCACCAGATGGAATTCGTGCGCGGCGTGGCCCAGAACCGCGAAATTGAAATGCGCGACGGCGTGGCCGTCTCGCCGATCAAGGTCATCGGCGAAACCGACAAGCGCGGCACCGACGTGCACTTCTGGGCCGACGAGGAAATCTTCACCCACGTCGAATTCCACTACGAAATCCTGGCCAAGCGCATCCGCGAACTGTCGTTCCTGAATAACGGCGTCAACATCAAGCTGACCGACCAGCGCACCGGCAAGGAAGAACTGTTCGCCTTCGAAGGCGGCACCCGCGGTTTCGTCGAATACATCAACAAGGCCAAGACCGTGCTGCACCCGACCGTGTTCCAGGCCACCGGCGAACGCCAGTCGGACCAGAACACCACCATCTCGGTCGACGTGTCGATGCAGTGGAACGACGCCTACAACGAACAGGTGCTGTGCTTCACCAACAACATCCCGCAGCGCGACGGCGGCACCCACCTGACCGGCCTGCGCGCGGCGATGACACGCGTCATCAACAAATACATCGACGAGAACGACTTCGCCAAGAAAGCGAAAGTGGAAATCTCCGGCGACGACATGCGCGAAGGCCTGACCTGCGTGCTGTCGGTGAAAGTGCCCGAGCCGAAATTCTCGTCGCAGACCAAGGACAAGCTGGTGTCGTCCGAAGTGCGCGGCCCGGTCGAAGAGATCGTCGCCAAGACGCTGGCCGACTACCTGCAGGAAAAACCGAACGACGCCAAGATCATCTGCGGCAAGATCGTCGAAGCGGCGCGCGCGCGCGAAGCAGCCCGCAAGGCGCGCGACCTGACCCGCCGCAAAGGCGTGATGGACGGCCTGGGCCTGTCGTCGAAACTGGCCGACTGCCAGGAACGCGACCCGGCGCTGTGCGAACTGTACATCGTCGAGGGTGACTCCGCAGGCGGCTCGGCCAAGCAGGGCCGCGACCGCAAGTTCCAGGCGATTCTGCCGCTGCGCGGCAAGGTGCTGAACGTGGAAAAGGCGCGCTTTGAAAAAATGCTGTCGTCGGAACAGATCACCACGCTGATCGCCACGCTGGGCACCTCGATCGGCCCGGATGAATTCAACGTGGAAAAACTGCGCTACCACCGCATCATCATCATGACCGATGCGGACGTCGACGGCGCCCACATCCGCACCCTGCTGCTGACGCTGTTCTACCGCCAGATGCCGGAACTGGTGGAACGCGGCCACATCTACATCGCCCAGCCGCCGCTGTACAAGGTCAAGGCCGGCCGCGACGAGCGCTACCTGAAGGACGACGCCGAAGAAGCCACCTACATGATGAATGTGGCGCTGAACACCGCCGTGCTGACGCCGCGCGAAGGCGGCGAGCCGATTCAGGGCGAAGCGCTGGGCGAACTGGTACGCCAGTTCAACCTGGCCAACGTCATCATGACGCGCCTGACCCGCGTGATCGACCGCGCCGCGCTGACCGCCATCATGACCGGCGTGACGCTGGACATGAGCACGCTGGAAGCGTCGGAAGCCTCGGCCCGCGCGCTGGAAGAGAACATCAACGACATCGCCGTCAAGGTGACGGTGCGTTCGGACGAGCTCAACGAGAAGCACGCGCTGTGGATCGAGCGCATGCACCACGGTAACGTCAAAGTCAGCTCGATCGACGCCGACTTCGTGCTCAGCGCCGACTACCGCGTGCTGGCCGAAGCCGCCGCCACCTTCACCGGCCTGATCGGCGAAGGCGCCTACGTCCGCCGCGGCGAAGGCGAGCGCACCAAGGAATCGGCCGTGACCGACTTCCACCAGGCGATGCAGTGGCTGCGTGACGAATCGGAACGCGTGGTGTCCAAACAGCGCTACAAAGGTCTGGGCGAGATGAACCCGGAACAGCTGTGGGAAACCACCATGGACCCAACCGTGCGCCGCCTGCTGAAGGTGCAGATTGAGGACGCGATTGCAGCGGACCAGATCTTCACCACCCTGATGGGGGATGATGTGGAGCCGCGCCGGGCGTTCATTGAGACCAATGCGCTGCGGGCGGGGAATATCGACGTTTAATAGTCCTTCGCTTTTATTGAAAAGCCAACCTTAGGGTTGGCTTTTTTATTGCCCCGTCTATATCAATATCTAGTTGCTTTCAAAAATGCCAATGATTTAATGAGCGTAATCAAGCAAGCTCAACAGGAGTGATCTTTGGACGTCAATAACTAATGCCAACATACTATCGGGCAACCCTTACAGAATTTCTCCGCACAGATCCAGAAGTAGCTTAGCTGAATAACGCTACGTCCCTATATACTGTCCTTCATGAAGCTCGTGCCATCTGCTATTCGGTATAGGGCGTTGCTGAACCACGGAATACTCGGCGATAGCGCCAATGCCCAGATGCCTCCACGAATTTTTTACGAAATCCAGCAACGGAGTCATGCACAAATTTGTCGAAAAACGCCGCCAATGTCGGTGAGATCTTCGGCTGCGCTGCAACACGAGCTCGAAGTGCAGGCGCTTCTAACTCAAGATGCAGCAACTCCCCGCAACTATCGCCGCGGGTAGAAACACTTATTGAGCGCGAAGACATTGCTAAGTAGGCCACAGATCTTTTAATTTTTGCGTCGGATTCGCAGAAATAACTATTACCTTCTAATAAAAGGCGACGATCATCAGCACTTGCCTTTTGGACTTGCTCTAAATTTTGATATGTTTGCCTGTTCGTTTGCGCGCCGAATTGCCCCACTCCGTTTGACCCTCCCTCCATTGCCTGGCGAATGCCGCCACGCGATCGTAAGATCCCTTAAATCCCAATTCGGATAGGTCCTCGTGAAGCTGTTTTAA
>NZ_WKJL01000041.1 GCF_009674565.1 Duganella aquatilis | reverse complement strand
GCGTGGAAATGTTCCGCAAACTGCTGGACCAAGGTCAGGCAGGCGACAACGTTGGTCTGCTGCTGCGCGGCACCAAGCGTGAAGACGTGCAACGTGGTCAAGTTCTGGCAAAACCAGGCTCGATCAAGCCGCACAACCACTTCACCGGCGAGATCTACGTGCTGTCGAAAGATGAAGGCGGTCGTCACACCCCGTTCTTCAACAACTATCGTCCACAGTTCTACTTCCGTACGACTGACGTGACCGGTTCGATCGAACTGCCGGCGGACAAAGAAATGGTTATGCCAGGCGACAACGTGTCGATCACCGTCAAGCTGATCAACCCGATCGCGATGGAAGAAGGTCTGCGCTTCGCAATCCGCGAAGGTGGCCGTACCGTAGGCGCAGGCGTGGTTGCCAAGATCCTGGCCTAATAGGATGTGAGATTGCCACCCGGGTGTCCGGGTGGTATAATCCGGATCCTTTGTAGTTTTATGTAGGGGCGTAGCTCAATTGGCAGAGCGTCGGTCTCCAAAACCGAAGGTTGGGGGTTCGAGGCCCTCCGCCCCTGCCACCGAATCTGGTGCAGGGCACCGAAAGTAAAATATAAATGTCTAATCAATCCGTGCAGACCGTCAGCACGTCGAATGACAAGATTAAGGTTGCACTGGCAATTGTCGTTGCAATCGTGGGCGTGATAGGGTTTTACTACCTGTCGGACAAACCAGCTCTGGTACGCGCAGGCGCACTTGTGGCTGGTTTGGCTTTTGCCGTTTTGATCTTGTGGACTTCGTCGACTGGCCGTGATTTCCTGAATTTTGCCAAAGAAGCCGTCCGCGAGACGAAAAAGGTCGTCTGGCCGACCCGCCGCGAGGCGACCCAGATCACCGGCATCGTGTTTGCCTTTGTTCTGGTGATGGCAGTGTTCCTGTGGGGCACGGATAAGACTCTGGAATTCCTGTTGTACGACGTCATTCTGGGCATACGAAAATAATGAGCGAAAACGTGCAAGATGATGCGACCGGTGAAAATCCGGTCGAAGCCGCTCAAGACGCGGCGCCCGTCAGCGTACCAGTAAGCAACAAGCGCTGGTACGTTGTGCATGCGTACTCCGGCATGGAAAAAAGCGTGCAGCGCGCGCTGACCGAGCGCGTCGAACGCGCCGGCATGCAAGAACAGTTTGGCCAGATCCTGGTGCCGACCGAAGAAGTGGTCGAAGTGCGCAATGGCCAGAAATCGGTTACCGAGCGCCGTTTCTTCCCTGGCTACGTGCTGGTCGAGATGGAAATGACCGACGAAACCTGGCACCTGGTGAAAAACACCAGCAAGGTGACCGGCTTCATCGGCGGCAAATCGAACAAGCCGACCCCGATTCCCGCGCGCGAGATCGACAAGATCATGCAGCAGATGCAGGAAGGCGTCGAGAAGCCACGGCCGAAAGTGCTGTACGAAGTGGGCGAGCAAGTCCGCATCAAGGATGGCCCGTTCACCGATTTCAACGGCAATGTCGAGGAAGTCAACTACGAGAAATCGAAAGTGCGCGTCTCGGTCACCATCTTTGGCCGCGCGACGCCGGTGGAACTTGAGTTCGGCCAGGTCGAAAAAGTATAAGCAGCACCGTTCGCCAGAACGGGCGACGGTGTAAAAACCTCCGCAAATCTGGCGCAAGAGGAGCCCCGCCCTGCAGAACACGCATGGTGGGGCGCTACTACTCATATCCAAGATAGGAGCCATCATGGCAAAGAAAATCATTGGTTTTATCAAGCTGCAAGTGCCAGCTGGTAAAGCAAACCCATCCCCACCGATCGGTCCAGCTCTGGGTCAACGCGGTCTGAACATCATGGAATTCTGCAAAGCGTTCAACGCGCAGACCCAAGGTATGGAACCAGGCATGCCGATCCCGGTCGTGATCACCGCGTTCGCTGACAAGTCGTTCACCTTCGTGATGAAGACCCCGCCAGCAACCTTCCTGATCAAGAAGCACTCGGGCGTGCAAAAAGGTTCGCCGAAGCCACATACCGACAAAGTCGGTAAGCTGACCCGTGCGCAAGCTGAAGAAATCGCTAAATTGAAAACCCCTGATCTGACCGCTGCCGACCTGGATGCTGCTGTACGCACCATCGCTGGTTCCGCACGTTCGATGGGCATCACGGTGGAAGGTCTGTAATCATGGCAAAACTGTCCAAACGCGCACAAGCTATCAAAGCCAAAGTTGATAGCACCAAGAACTACTCGTTCGACAACGCTGTTGCTCTGATCAAAGAACTGGCCACCGCCAAGTTCAACGAATCGATCGACGTGTCGGTCCAGCTGGGTGTGGATCCTAAGAAATCGGACCAGGTTGTCCGCGGTTCCGTCGTGCTGCCAGCTGGCACCGGCAAAACCGTTCGCGTCGCTGTGTTCGCTTCGGGCGACAAGGCTGAGCAGGCGAAAGCCGCCGGCGCCGACGTCGTCGGTATGGAAGACTTGGCCGAGCGCGTCAAAGCCGGCGACATGCCTTTCGATATCGTCATCGCGTCGCCAGACACCATGCGTATCGTTGGTACCCTGGGTCAGATCCTGGGCCCACGCGGCCTGATGCCTAACCCGAAAGTGGGCACCGTGACCCCTGACGTCGCTACCGCCGTGAAAAACGCGAAAGCCGGTCAGGTTCAGTACCGTACCGACAAAGCCGGTATCATCCACGCAACGATCGGCCGCAAGTCGTTCGCTGACGCCGATCTGAAAACCAACCTGGTTGCCCTGATCGACGCGCTGAACAAAGCCAAGCCAGCATCGAGCAAAGGTGTGTACCTGCGCAAGGTTTCCCTGTCGTCGACCATGGGCGCTGGCGTCCGTGTTGACCAGGCTAGCCTGGCTGCCTAAGTTTTAAAGTATTAAGCCCTCATGCCGCAAGGTGTGGGGCAGTTCTTTGGGATGGCTGCTGTTTCGGCAGCAGCCGCAATCAAAGACCGTTGGGCCAGGTGCATCAGGCAGGCATCCGGTTAATTGAATGTTTCACCCAACGCAGATGGTGTTCCCGATCAAGTTTTGCAGTCCATTGGACTCCTAACCTCGGACGCCGTTGTTCGAACCGATGGCCGGCAATTCAGCCAGCCATCATTTAAGGAGATTGACCGTGGGTCTCAATCTGAATGACAAAAAGGCCGTCGTCGCCGAAGTTTCCGCAAAAGTAGCAACTGCGCAAACTATCGTCGTGGCCGAGTATCGTGGCATCCAGGTTGCTCACTTGACGCAACTCCGTGCCAAAGCGCGCGCTCAAGGCGTGTACCTGCGAGTGTTGAAAAACACCCTCGCACGTCGCTCCGTTGAAGGCACGCAATTTGCCGCCCTGGCAGACAGCATGACCGGTCCGCTGATCTACTCGATCTCGGACGATGCCGTTGCAGCAGCTAAAGTCATCAACGACTTCGCTAAAACCAACGACAAACTGGTCATCACTGCCGGTAACTACGCAGGCAAACAGCTGGATAAAGCAGCTGTTACCGCGTTGGCGAGCATTCCTAGCCGTGAAGTCCTCATCTCGCAGCTGTTGGGCGTTATGCTGGCTCCGGTATCGGGCTTTGCACGTGGTCTGGCTGCTCTGGCAGCGAAAAAATCCGAAGGCGCGCCTGCTGCTGAAGTTGCAGCAGAAGAAGCGCCAGCTGCCTAATTCCTTAGCGCAGCCGGGTTTTTTCTCAAGTAGCATTCTGATGTATTAACGAATCAAAAAATTATTGGAGTTTCAAATGGCAATTAGCAAAGACGACATCCTGAACGCAGTGAGCGAAATGTCCGTAATGGACCTGAACGAACTGGTCAAAGCTTTCGAAGAAAAATTCGGCGTTTCGGCCGCTGCAATGGCTGCTCCAGCAGCTGGCGGCGCAGCTGGCGGCGCAGCTGCTGCTGAAGAGCAAACCGAATTCAACCTGGTTCTGACCGAAGTCGGCGCGAACAAAGTTGGCGTGATTAAAGCAGTTCGCGAAATCACCGGTCTGGGCCTGAAAGAAGCCAAAGACGTGGTTGATGGCGCACCAAAAACCGTAAAAGAAGCTCTGTCGAAAGCTGACGCTGAAGCCGCTAAGAAAAAGCTGGAAGAAGCTGGCGCCAAGGCCGACCTGAAGTAATCAGTTGTACCGGCAGCTAACAGCTTACAGTTAGCGCCATGAGCCAAAGCAGCGGATGGTTCCTCTTGAAAAAGGGGAAATATCCGGCTTTGGCTCCTTTGTCGTCTGTGTCGTATTTGTAGCGTTTTACCGACGTTGCAGTTCCAATTGAATCAGCTGGAAATGGTAGAAGTTTCAGGTTTCGTCTGTGTGACAGACTGCCTAGCCACACAGGCTAAACCTGAAATTTTTTCCCTTTCTGTCACTCACGGAGTGTCCATGCACTACTCATTTACTGAGAAGAAACGCATTCGCAAATCATTCGCGAAGCGCGCCAACGTTCACAACGTTCCGTTCCTGCTGGCTACCCAGCTCGAGTCCTATCACAGCTTCTTGCAAGAAGACATCGCACCGTCGACGCGCAAGAACGATGGCCTGCAGTCGGCCTTTACCTCGATTTTCCCTATCGTTTCGCACAATGGCTTTGCGCGTCTCGAATTCCTGTCGTACGTGCTGGGCGATCCTGCCTTTGACGTCAAGGAATGCCAACTGCGTGGCCTGACGTTCGCGTCGCCGCTGCGCGCCAAGGTACGTCTGGTGATCCTGGACAAGGAATCGCCGACCAAGCCGGTCGTCAAAGAGATGAAGGAACAGGAAGTCTACATGGGCGAACTGCCCCTGATGACCTCCACCGGTTCGTTCGTCATCAATGGTACTGAGCGCGTTATCGTTTCGCAGCTGCATCGCTCCCCTGGCGTGTTCTTCGAGCACGACCGCGGCAAGACCCACTCGTCCGGCAAACTGCTGTTCTCGGCCCGTATCATTCCTTACCGCGGCTCGTGGCTGGACTTCGAGTTCGACCCGAAAGACATCCTGTACTTCCGCGTCGACCGCCGCCGCAAGATGCCAGTCAGCATCCTGCTGAAGGCCATCGGCATGACGCCGGAACAGATCCTGGCCAACTTCTTCGTGTTCGACAATTTCCACCTGCGCTCGGAAGGCGCGGAAATGGAATTCGTCGCCGAACGCCTGCGCGGCGAAGTCGCGCGCTTCGACATCGTCGATCCGAAGACCGGCAAGACCATCGTCATGAAAGACAAGCGTATCAATGCCAAGCATGTACGCGACATCGACGCTGCCGGCCTGAAACACATCTCGGTGCCCGAGGACTACCTGCTGGGCCGCGTGCTGGCCAAGAACATCGTCGACGGCGACACCGGCGAAGTCATCGCCAGCGCCAACGATGAGCTGACCGAAGACGTGCTGGGCCGCCTGCGCGACGCCAGCGTGACCGACATCCAGACCCTGTACACCAACGATCTGGACCAGGGCGGCTACATTTCGCAAACCCTGCGCATCGACGACACCGCCGACCAGATGGCCGCGCGTATCGCGATCTACCGCATGATGCGTCCTGGCGAACCGCCAACCGAAGACTCGGTCGAAGCGTTGTTCAACGGCCTGTTCTACAGCCCGGACCGCTACGACCTGTCGGCCGTGGGCCGCATGAAGTTCAACCGCCGCATCGGCCGTGACGAACTGACCGGCGCCATGACGCTGTCGAACGAAGACGTGCTGGCCGTGATCAAGATCCTGGTGGAACTGCGCAATGGCCGCGGCGAAGTCGACGATATCGATCACCTGGGCAACCGTCGCGTACGTTGCGTCGGCGAACTGGCCGAGAACCAGTTCCGCGCCGGCCTGGTGCGTGTTGAGCGCGCCGTCAAGGAGCGTCTGGGCCAGGCCGAAGCCGACAACCTGATGCCGCACGACCTGATCAACAGCAAGCCGATCTCGGCCGCGATCCGTGAGTTCTTCGGTTCGTCGCAGCTGTCGCAGTTCATGGACCAGACCAACCCGCTGTCGGAAATCACGCACAAACGCCGCGTTTCCGCCCTGGGCCCTGGCGGTCTGACCCGCGAGCGCGCCGGCTTCGAGGTGCGCGACGTGCACCCGACCCACTACGGCCGCGTGTGCCCGATCGAAACGCCGGAAGGCCCGAACATCGGCCTGATCAACTCGCTGGCACTGTATGCCCGCCTGAACGAATACGGCTTCCTGGAAACCCCGTACCGCAAGGTGGTGGACTCGAAGATCACCGACCAGATCGATTACCTGTCGGCGATCGAAGAAGGCCGCTACATCATTGCTCAGGCGAATGCCAAGATCAATGAAAGCGGTCAGCTGGTCGACGAACTGGTGTCGTCGCGCGAAGCCGGCGAGACCATCCTGGTGTCGCCGGAGCGCGTGCAGTACATGGACGTGGCCCCAGGCCAGATCGTTTCCGTGGCAGCGTCGCTGATTCCATTCCTGGAACACGATGATGCGAACCGTGCACTGATGGGCGCCAACATGCAGCGTCAGGCTGTGCCTTGCCTGCGTCCTGAAAAGGCGCTGGTCGGTACCGGTATCGAACGCACCGTGGCGGTCGACTCGGGCACCACCGTGCAGGCTGTGCGTGGCGGTATCGTCGATTACATCGATGCCGGCCGTGTGGTGATCCGCGTCAACGACGACGAAGCGCAAGCGGGCGAAGTCGGCGTGGACATCTACAACCTGATCAAGTACACCCGTTCGAACCAGAACACCAACATCAACCAGCGTCCTATCGTCAAGGTAGGCGACCGCGTGGCCAAGCGCGACGTGATCGCCGACGGCGCATCGACCGACCTGGGTGAATTGGCGCTGGGCCAGAACATGACCGTGGCCTTCATGCCATGGAATGGTCTGAACTTCGAGGATTCGATCCTGATCTCGGAAAACGTCGTCAAGGACGACCGTTACACCTCGATCCACATCGAAGAACTGAGCGTGGTGGCACGTGATACCAAACTGGGCGCGGAAGAAATCACCCGCGACATCTCGAACCTGGCTGAGAACCAGCTGGCCCGTCTGGATGAATCCGGTATCGTGTACATCGGCGCCGAAGTGCAGGCCGGCGACACGCTGGTCGGCAAGGTGACGCCGAAGGGCGAAACCCAGCTGACGCCGGAAGAGAAGCTGCTGCGCGCCATCTTCGGTGAAAAAGCATCGGACGTGAAAGACACCTCGCTGCGCGTGCCTTCGGGCATGGTCGGCACCGTGATCGACGTCCAGGTGTTCACCCGCGAAGGCATCGTGCGCGACAAACGCGCCCAGCAGATCATCGACGATGAACTGAAACGCTTCCGCCTGGACCTGAACGACCAGATGCGTATTGTGGAAGGCGATGCCTTCCAGCGTCTGGAAAAAATGCTGATTGGCCAGGTGGTCAACGGCGGTCCGAAGAAGCTGGCCAAAGGCGCCAAGATCACCAAGGAATACCTGGCCGATCTGGACAAGTACCACTGGTTCGACATCCGCCCTGCGGACGACACCGCTGCTACCGCGCTGGAAGCGATCAAGGAATCGATCAACGAGAAGCGTCACCAGTTCGATCTGGCCTTCGAAGAGAAGCGCAAGAAGCTGACCCAGGGCGACGAGCTGCAACCTGGCGTGCAGAAGATGGTCAAGGTTTACCTGGCCGTCAAACGCCGCCTGCAGTCGGGCGACAAGATGGCGGGCCGCCACGGTAACAAGGGTGTGGTCTCGCGTATCGTGCCGGTGGAAGACATGCCGTACATGGCCGACGGTACGCCGGCCGACGTGGTGCTGAACCCGCTGGGTGTGCCATCGCGGATGAACGTGGGTCAGATCCTGGAAACCCACCTGGGCTGGGCAGCGAAAGGCCTGGGTATCCGTATCGGCGAGATGCTGCAACAGCAGATCAAAGTCGAAGAGATGCGCAAGTACCTGACCACGGTCTACAACGAATCGGGTCGTCCGGAAGATCTGGACAACTTCGACGACGAAGAGATCATGAAGCTGGCGCACAACCTGAAAAAAGGTGTGCCGTTCGCAACGCCGGTGTTCGACGGTGCGCACGAGTCGGAAATCCGCCGCATGCTGGACCTGGCTTACCCTGACGACATCGCCACCAAACTGGGCATGACGCCGTCGAAGAATCAGGTCACCATGTACGACGGCCGTACCGGCGAAGCGTTCGAGCGCAAGGTCACCGTGGGCGTGATGCACATGCTGAAGCTGCACCACTTGGTCGATGACAAGATGCACGCGCGTTCGACCGGTCCATACTCGCTGGTGACGCAGCAGCCGCTGGGCGGTAAAGCCCAGTTCGGCGGCCAGCGCTTCGGTGAGATGGAGGTGTGGGCACTGGAAGCGTACGGCGCATCGTACGTGCTGCAAGAGATGTTGACTGTGAAGTCCGATGACGTGAATGGCCGTACCAAAGTGTACGAAAACCTCGTCAAGGGCGACCACGTGATCGATGCCGGCATGCCGGAATCGTTCAACGTGCTGGTGAAAGAGATCCGTTCCCTGGGTATCGATATCGACCTGGAACGCAACTAAGACACAAGCACCGCGCCACTGGGCAACCAGTGGCGCAATTTGAAGAATTCATCACTACCTGGAGTGATACATGAAAGCACTGCTCGATCTATTCAAGCAAGTACAGACGAACGAGACCTTTGACGCGATCAAGATCGGTCTCGCTTCGCCTGAAAAAATCCGTTCGTGGTCCTACGGCGAAGTCAAAAAGCCGGAAACCATCAACTACCGTACCTTCAAGCCTGAGCGCGATGGTCTGTTCTGCGCCAAGATCTTTGGCCCGATCAAGGACTACGAATGCCTGTGCGGCAAGTACAAGCGCCTGAAACACCGCGGCGTCATCTGCGAAAAATGCGGCGTCGAAGTCACGCTGGCCAAGGTGCGCCGTGAGCGCATGGGCCACATCGAACTGGCCTCGCCAACCGCGCACATCTGGTTCCTGAAATCGCTGCCGTCGCGTCTGGGTATGGTGCTGGACATGACCCTGCGCGACATCGAACGCGTGCTGTACTTCGAAGCATATGTCGTGACCGATCCAGGCATGACCCCGCTGAAGAAGTGCCAGATCATGTCGGAAGACGACTACGCCGCCAAGTACGAAGAGTACGGCGACGACTTCACCGCCTTCATGGGCGCCGAAGGTATCCGTGAACTGCTGCGCTCGATCGACATCCACCGCGATGCCGAGACCCTGCGCGTGGAACTGAAGGAATCGAAGTCCGAAGCCAAGATCAAAAAATACGCCAAGCGTCTGAAAGTGCTGGAAGCGTTCCAGCGTTCGGGCATCAAGCCTGAGTGGATGATCATGGAAGTGCTGCCGGTGCTGCCGCCGGAACTGCGTCCGCTGGTGCCACTGGACGGCGGCCGTTTCGCGACCTCGGATCTGAACGATCTGTATCGCCGCGTGATCAACCGTAACAACCGTCTGAAACGCCTGATGGAGCTGCGCGCTCCAGAGATCATCACGCGCAACGAAAAGCGCATGCTGCAAGAAGCAGTCGACTCGCTGCTGGACAACGGCCGTCGCGGCAAAGCGATGACCGGCGCCAACAAGCGTCCGCTGAAATCGCTGGCTGAGATGATCAAAGGTAAGGGCGGCCGCTTCCGTCAGAACTTGCTGGGTAAACGCGTCGACTACTCCGGCCGTTCGGTCATCGTGGTGGGTCCACAGCTGAAACTGCACCAGTGCGGTCTGCCGAAGCTGATGGCGCTGGAACTGTTCAAGCCGTTCATCTTCAACAAGCTGGAACTGATGGGTCTGGCTACGACCATCAAGGCAGCGAAGAAACTGGTTGAGATTCAAGAACCAGTGGTCTGGGACATCCTGGAAGACGTGATCCGCGAACACCCGATCATGCTGAACCGTGCACCAACCCTGCACCGTCTGGGCATCCAGGCTTTCGAGCCGGTCCTGATCGAAGGTAAAGCGATCCAGCTGCACCCACTCGTTTGCGCGGCATTCAATGCCGACTTCGACGGTGACCAGATGGCAGTCCACGTGCCGCTGTCGATCGAAGCACAGATGGAAGCCCGCACCCTGATGCTGGCTTCGAACAACATCCTGTTCCCATCGAACGGCGAACCGTCGATCGTTCCTTCGCAGGATATCGTGCTGGGTCTGTACTACGCGACCCGCGAAGCGATCAATGCAAAGAACGAAGGCATGCTGTTCCCGGACGTGTCGGAAGTCATCCGTGCCTACGACAACAAGGAAGTGGAACTGACCACCCGTATCACCGTACGTATCGTTGAGAATCCAAAAGATCCAGCGACGGGCGAATTCGTTCGCACCGTGACCCGTTACGAAACCACGGTGGGCCGCGCCATCCTGTCGGAAATCCTGCCGAAAGGTCTGCCTTTCTCGGTGCTGAACCGCGCGCTGAAAAAGAAAGAAATTTCCAAGCTGATCAACACCTCGTTCCGTAAGTGCGGTCTGCGCGCTACCGTGGTGTTTGCCGACCAGCTGATGCAGTCGGGCTTCCGCCTGGCAACCCGCGCCGGTATTTCGATCTGCGTGGACGACATGCTGGTACCGCCACAAAAAGTCACCCTGATTTCGACCGCCGAGTCGGAAGTCAAACAGATCGAGCAGCAGTACGCTTCGGGTCTGGTGACCGCTGGCGAGCGTTACAACAAAGTGGTCGACATCTGGGGCAAGACTTCCGACGAAGTCGGCAAGGCCATGATGGACCAGCTGAAAGTGGAAGACGTCATCAAGCGTGACGGCACCAAGTCGACCCAGGAATCGTTCAACGCGATTTACATGATGGCCGACTCGGGCGCGCGTGGTTCGGCAGCCCAGATTCGCCAGCTGGCGGGTATGCGTGGTCTGATGGCGAAACCGGACGGTTCGATTATCGAAACGCCGATTACCGCGAACTTCCGCGAAGGTCTGAACGTGTTGCAGTACTTCATCTCGACCCACGGCGCTCGTAAAGGTCTGGCGGATACGGCACTGAAAACGGCAAACTCGGGTTACCTGACCCGTCGTCTGGTCGACGTGACCCAGGATCTGGTGGTCATCGAAGACGATTGCGGCACCAGCAACGGTACCGTGATGAAGGCGATGGTTGAAGGCGGTGAAGTGATCGAAGCCCTGCGCGACCGTATCCTCGGCCGCGTGGCAGGCACCGACATCGTCAACCCTGAGACCCAGGCGACCCTGTACGAAGCCGGCACGCTGCTGGACGAAGACATGGTGGAAGAGATCGAACGCGTCGGCATCGACGAAGTGAAGGTCCGTACCCCGCTGACTTGCGACACCCGCTTCGGCCTGTGCGCCAAGTGCTACGGCCGCGACCTGGGCCGCGGCCTGCTGGTCAACGCCGGTGAAGCCGTCGGTGTGGTGGCAGCGCAGTCGATCGGTGAGCCGGGTACCCAGCTGACCATGCGTACCTTCCACATCGGTGGTGCGGCATCGCGTGCAGCAGTGGCGTCGTCGGTTGAAGCCAAGTCGAACGGTGTGATTCGTTTCACCTCGACCATGCGTTATGTGACCAACGGCAAGGGCGCGCAAATCGTCATTTCCCGTTCGGGCGAAGTACTGATCACCGACGACCACGGCCGTGAGCGCGAGCGTCACAAGGTGCCGTACGGCGCGACCCTGATCGTCAAGGATGGTCTGACCGTCAAGGCTGGCACCGCCCTGGCGACCTGGGATCCGCTGACCCGTCCGATCATTACCGAGTACGCCGGTACGGTGCGTTTCGAGAACGTCGAAGAAGGCGTGACCGTAGCCCGTCAGGTGGACGAAGTGACCGGTCTGGCCACCCTGGTGGTGATCGATGCCAAGCGTCGTGGTTCGCTGACCAAGACCCTGCGTCCACAGGTGAAACTGCTGAACGAAGACGGCAACGAAGTGAAGATCGCCGGCACCGAACACGCCGTGGCGATCGGCTTCCAGGTTGGCGCGCTGATCATGGTGAAAGACGGCCAGGCGGTATCGGTGGGTGAAGTGCTGGCACGTATCCCGACCGAATCGCAGAAAACCCGTGACATTACCGGTGGTCTGCCGCGCGTTGCCGAGCTGTTCGAAGCACGTTCGCCAAAAGACGCCGGCATGCTGGCGGAAGTGACCGGTACGGTGGCCTTCGGTAAAGAAACCAAAGGTAAGCAGCGTCTGGAAATTACCGACATGGACGGTAACAAGCACGAGTTCCTGATTACCAAGGATAAACAAGTGCTGGTCCACGACGGCCAGGTGGTAAATAAAGGCGAGATGATTGTCGACGGCCCGGCCGATCCACAAGATATTCTGCGTCTGCTGGGTATTGAAGCGCTGGCCCGTTATATCGTTGACGAAGTGCAGGACGTTTATCGTCTGCAAGGCGTGAAGATTAACGACAAGCACATTGAAGTCATTGTGCGTCAGATGCTGCGTCGTGTTCAGATCGTGAATGCCGGCGACACCAACTACATCGTTGGCGAGCAGGTTGAGCGTTCGGAACTGCTGGATGAAAACGATCGTGTGAATGCAGAGAATAAGATCCCTGCAACTTACGAAAACGTTCTGCTGGGTATTACCAAGGCATCGCTGTCGACCGATTCGTTCATCTCGGCCGCATCGTTCCAGGAAACTACCCGCGTTCTGACCGAAGCCGCGATCATGGGCAAACGCGATGGTCTGCGTGGTCTGAAAGAGAACGTCATCGTGGGTCGTCTGATCCCAGGCGGTACCGGTCTGGCCTTCCATCGCGCTCGCAAAGAGAAAGAGCAGTGGGAAGTCGAAGAGCGTCAAGCTCTGCTGGCAGCCGAAAAAGCCGCCATGTCCGGCGGCGACGTGGAAGCCATCGAATCGGTGGCCCCGCACAGCGACGAAGCGTAATCTTCAAGCACCAAAAAAAACGGCACCTTCGGGTGCCGTTTTTTTTCGTCAAACCGGGGTCAGTTCTGCCAATCGCACACGGGCTCAGCTATAGCGAACGTTATAGCTGAGCCCGTGTGCGATTGGCAGAACTGACCCCGGTTTTTACATGCCAGACTGTAGTGGGTTCGTGCTAAGATTTGGCTCATGATTGCTCAAGCCCTCTTCACTCCCGCCCAGCAGAAACTGCTGGGCTTGCTGTTTGTACGTGTCAATCAAGGATTCCACTTGAATGAGATCATGCGTTTGACCGGCTTGGGCAGCGCGTCGGCGCAGCGCGAGTTGAAGCGGCTGCATGAGTCGGGCGTGATCGTGTCGGAGCGGATCGGCAATGTGCGCCGCTTCAAGCCGAACAAGGACTGCATCGTGTTCGGCGAATTGAGCGGCCTGGTCAAGAAAACCTTCGGCCTGGTCAGCGTGCTGAACTCGGCGCTGGCGCCGCTGCAGCACGTGCTGAACGTGGCCTTCGTCTACGGCGCCACCGCCAAGGAACAGGAAGGCATGGACACCGCCGTTGAATTATTGCTGATTGGCGATAATACGAGTTACGGCGAATTATTATCCCGCCTGCCGGTGGCCGAACGTTTATTGCGCCGCAAGATTAATCCCAACCTGTATTCGATTCCCGATTTTAAACGCCGCCTGCGCGAACAACAGCCATTTATTCTGGAGGTTTTACGCGGTCAAAAGATTTATGTTTTAGGCGATGAACTGGATCTGGAAAAAGTCAGCGGCGAAGATTCAAATCAATTAATCGGGTAATTAATCCAAAGCGGAAACGATAAACTAAAGCGGGTATAAGCGCCGGCTTTTGATTCGCATTGAATCTTTCCGCCAAATGCAGTAATCACTTTCTGGCAAAACGCCAGGCCGATGCCGGTGCCGCCGGTGCTGTAAAACGGTTCAAATACATGCGGCAATACATCGTCCGGAATACCCGAGCCGGTATCGGTAAATAATAACTGGCGGTCCCTCAGCATAATCTCCACCTCGCCCCGTCCAGCCACCTTGATCGCGTGCAGCGCGTTCTTGAACAGGTTGTACAGCACGTAGACCAGCAGCACGTCCGAGCCGAAGAAGGTGAAGTCGTGGCTGTCGTGCACCCGCACCTTGTTGCGCATCGCCGTCTCGAAGGGGTAGCTGGCCAGCGCCTCGTCGATGCACTTCATGATGGAATGGTTGGCAAAATCGCCACGGTCAAGCGAGCCGGCGCGCGCCGACGCCAGCATCATGTCGACGATAAAGTTGGAGCGGCTGATCTCCGCCTCGATGTGCTGGTTCAAGCCGCGCAGGTATTGCAGCTGGGCCGCCGGCAACGTCGCCTTGACCTGTCCGCTGTCGACCGCGCTCTGGTAGCCGGCCAGCAACTCTGGCAAACAGTTGCCGAGGATGCGGGACTGGTTGCGGATGGTCGCCAGCGGCGTGCGCATTTCATGGGCGATGGTGGCGGCCACCTCCAGCGGATCGGCCAGCAGGTTGTGGCGCACCATGGCCTGGGCGATCAGCCCCAGGCTGGTGGCGACAAACAATACGCCCGGCGGATAGAACTGCACGCCGTAATTGCACAGGTAATCCACCGCCGCAAAGAAGTAGATCAGCAGGCTGACCAGGCAATAGCGCAGCCGCGTCCGCTCGGTGGACACCGCCTCCTGCTGGCGCCGGTACAGCAGCCACAGCCCGCGCCCCACCACCAGCGCCGTTTGCAGCAGATGCAGCGGATGCAGCGGCCCCGCCTTGGGATAGAAGCCGAAAAAATAAGGATAGACGCCGGCAACCACCTGGTCGCTGGCCAGCAGCAGCACGCCCAGCAAGCCGGCCACGGCGTAGGAGACCGCCACCCGGCGCCGCTCGTCGTGCTGCGCCGTCAGCTCGGTGATGAAGTGGTACAGCGTGGTCGGCAGGAACAGGATCAGCAGGTAGCCCAGCTTGGCCAGCGACAGCGCCTCGTGCTCGTCGCTCATCTGGAACAGGATGGCCCAGGTGGATTGCCAGCAGAAGGTGGTCAGGCACAGCAGGAAGAAGGTCAGGCTGATGCGGTTGACGCCGCGCGATTGCAGCACATACGCGCCGTAGCACAGGAAGAGCAGGGAGACCACGGCAGGCAAGAGGGAGTGCATGGCGCTGTTCCGGAAAATGGTCGGAAAAGCCAAGTATTGCGCGGGCAGAACCGGCCCGCTTGGATTTCGCAACAGCGTTTGCGGCAGATCAAACTTCCACCATGCCAACTCCCGCCTAGTGGGGTTGCCCGGTTGCCGGGTAACCACTCACTTAAGGAGCACCATCATGCTGATGCAAGTTTCCGCCCCCACCTTCACCCACGCGCTGACCATCTACCTGAAGGATTCCAATGCCTACGGCAATACCTACTTTGCGCGCTATTTCGAGTGGCAGGGCATCTGCCGCGAAAAGTGGTTCTACGAGTGCATATCGAACGACATGTTGCAGAAAGAAGGCGTGTTCATCACCAAGCACGCGGAGCAGGACTATTTGCAGGAAACTTTCCCGTTCCAGGAGGTTTCTTGCGAATTGAACGCGTATGACATCAAGAAGTGCTCGTTTTGGCTGGAGTTCCGCTTTTATGCGGGCGGCAAGCCGGTTTCCGTGGGGCGCCAGCAGATCGTCTTTGCCAACCACGCCAAGCAGATCACCGCGCTGCCTGAGGCGGTAATCGCGCGCATCAAGCGCTACAGCAAATAAGGAGAGGGAAGGCGGGCCGGGCGGCCCGCCCTGGGCGGTTACTGTTGCGAGGCGATCCAGCGGTCGACCTTGGCTTCCAGCAGCGCCAACGGCAGCGTGCCGTCGCCCAGCACCACCGCATGGAAGGCTGGCAGGCTGAACTTGTCGCCCAGCGCCTTCTGCGCGCGGGCGCGCAGTTCCTGGATCTTCAGCGAACCGACCTTGTAGCCCAGCGCCTGCGCCGGCCATGCCATGTAGCGCTCGGTCTCGCTCTTGGCCACCACGTCATAGCCCAGCGTGTCCTTCATGTACTGGATGCTTTGCTCGCGGGTCCAGCCTTGCGCGTGCATGCCGGTGTCCACCACCAGGCGCACGGCGCGCAGCAGCTCGTCGTTCAGGTGGCCGAAGTATTGCGCCGGATCGTCGAACAGGCCCATTTCCTTGCCCAGCGTTTCGGCATACAGCGCCCAGCCTTCGGTGAAGGCGTTGTTGCCGCCGAATTTGCGGAAGTTCGGCAGGTTCAGTTCCTGCATCAGGGCGATGTGGAAGTGGTGGCCGGGCTTGCCTTCGTGCAGGAACAGCGTGGTCATGCCCGGGCTGCCGTACTTGGCCGGATCGTTGACCACCGACCAGAACACGCCCGGACGCGAACCGTCGCCGGCCGGCGCGGTGTAGTGGTCGGAAGCGGTGGCGCGGCTCAGTTCAGGCTCCAGGCGCAGGTCGAGCTTGGCTTTCGGCTGCAAGGTGAACATCAGCGGCAGCTTGGTGTCCAGCACGTCGTTCAGCTTGTGGTAGACGGCCTGGACTTCTTCTTCGGTCTTGAACGGGTAGAACTTCGGCTGCGCCGCCACCCATACCGGCAGGCCGGCGGCCGGACCGGTGTAGCCCAGCTTCGGCCCCAGCACTTCAAACTGCGCCTGGATGCGCGCCACTTCCTTCAGGCCGATGGCGTGGATTTCGTCCGGTTTCAGCGTGGTTGTCGTCGCGTTGGCGACACGGGCCTGATACCAGGCGGCGCCGTCCGGCAACGCGCCGAGGCCGGTCGAGGTGCGGCAGGCCGGAATGTATTCCTTCTCCACGAACGTGGCCAGGCGTTTCAGCGACGGGATCACCTTGTCGGCGATGACCTTGCGGTAGGCGGCGCTCAGGCGCTGCTTGTCGGCGGCGGAGAAGCTGGCCGGCAGCTTGCTGATCGGCGTGTAGAAAATGCTGGTTTCGGCGCTGTCGCTGACCAGGTGCTGGAACTGCGGCAGCGCCGAGATCATGATGGCCTGCGGCTGCGTCACGCCCTTCTTGATGCCTTCGCGCATATTGGCGATGGCCTGGTCGATCCACGCCGGCATCTGCGACACGCGGCTCAGGTAGGCATCGTATTCCTTGACGGTGCCGATCGGCTGCGACGCTTCACCGCCCGCATAGTTGGCCAGCGTCACCGGCACGCTGTCCATCTGGTTGACCGGCAGCAGGTGCTCAGGGAAGCGCTCCATGGCGATCAGGCCTTGCAGCTCGTACGCCAGGATGTCGTAGTTGATGCGGCCCTTGACGTCCAGCTGATACGGCTTGATGGCCTGCAGGCGCTTGGCGAAGCCGCGGTACAGCTTGAATTGCGCGGCGCGCCTGGCCGGCGCGATGCTCAGGCCCAGCTGGTCGTCGAAACGGTTGTCGCCATTTTCGGTGGCGCCGATCGGCTCGAAGCGGGCCACCGCGTCATAGTATTCGTTGGCAATCGCCAGCACGGCCTTGTCGGCCGAGGCGGCGACTTCGGCGCTGACTTTGCCGGCAGGCGCGGCGGCGGCAGGGCCGATGGACGCGAAGGCAAAAGCCACGGCGGCGGCGATGGGGAGGAGGGTGCGGCGATACGTCATGAGGGTTCCTTGTCTGACAAAGTTGGCCGATAGCATAAGTCATTGCACCGGCCGGCAGGAACAAATTTTGTATCAGGCCGCCGCTTCCGCGAAACGGCTTTCGTACAGCGCCGCCACCAGGTCGGATTGCGTGATGATGCCGACAAATCGCTGCTCGTTGTCGACAATCGGGATGTGGTGGAAACCCGAGTCCGCCATCAGCGGCACCAGGTCGACGATCGGCGTGTCGGTACGCGCGGTGGTCGGGTGCTGGGTCATGATCTGTCCGACCACTTCGGCCTTTTCGGTGTGGGTGACGCCGCTCTTGCGCAGGAAGCGCTGCAGCTGCTGGCGGATGCTGCCGTAGTCGTCCAGGCCGCCGTGTTCGAGGAAGTCGGTCTGGGTGACGATGCCGATCACGCGCCGGGCGCGGTTCAGCACCGGCAGCGCCGCCACGCGGTGTGCGCGCATCTGCTGCCACGCTTCGGCCAGCCCTGTGCCGAACTCGGCGCTGACGATATCGCGTGACATGATGTCGGCGCAGCTGATGATGCCGAAGCGGCGCTGGTAGGCGCGCTGCTCGGTCTGCATGAACAGCGATGCCAGATCGTCGCGGCTGATGTCCAGCACCTGGTTGTACTGCTGCAGCACGGCGTCCAGATCCTCCGGCTTGAAGCCCAGCCGCACGGTCGGCACCGCATCGCTGGTGGCGTGCGGATGGGGATGGGCGTTGTGCTGCACGTGCGGATAGCTGCGTCCGGTCAGGTTGTTGTAGGTGATGGCCATCAGCACCAGCAGCACGGAATCGGCCAGCACCGTCATCAGCACGAACTCGAAGCCGGCCGCCTGCACGGCCGCGCCGCCGATCACCGTGGTCAGCGCCATCGCGCCGCCGGGCGGATGCAGGCAGCGCGTGACGAACATGACGGCAATCGCGCCGCCGCAGGCCAGCCCGGCCAGCAAGGGCAGCGGCAGGCTGGCGCCGAGCCAGCGCACGCAGGCCACGCCCACCAGGCCGCTGATGACGTTGCCGCCAATCACAGACCACGGCTGCGCCAGCGGGCTGGCCGGCAGCGCAAACAGCAGCACCGACGAGGCGCCGATCGGCGCCACCAGGAAGGCGGAGGCATGGGTATGTTGCAACAGCAGATGGCTGACCACGGCGGTCAGCATGATGCCCAACAAGGCGCCGATGGCGGCGCGCAATTGCTCGCGGCTGTTGGCGGTGGAGGCGCTGGGCAGCCAGCTTTCGAAGAAGGCGCGCATGGTGTAAATCAAGTATTTGGAATGAGTATTATCTCATGGATGCACTGTCCTGGTGCGAAACCAGCCCCAGCGGCAGGGAAGTCGTGATCTTGATCTGTTCCATCGAGAACGCCGACGATACACCCGTCAACTGCACGGATTTGATCAGCTTCTTGTAAAAGCGGTCATAGCCTTCGATATCGCTGGTCACCACCTTCAGCAGGTAGTCGACGTCGCCGCTCATGCGGTGGAACTCCTGCACTTCCGGCAGCGCCGCCACGGCGGCGGCAAAGCGCGCGAACCATTTCTCGTCGTGCTGGGTGGTGCGCACGCTGACGAACACCGTCACCGGCAGGCCCACCTTGCGGCGGTTGATGATGGCGACGCGGTTCTCGATATAGCCGTCCTCTTCCAGCCGCCGCAGCCGTTTCCAGCACGGCGTGGAGGATAAGCCTACCTGCTCGCTGAGCTGGGCAACGGACAGCGTGCCATCCCGTTGCAGGGCGTCAAGGATGGCGTAGTCATAACGGTCAAGTTTATTCATTCTATGAATAGGTAAAATATAGGATGTATTGCCTACATCTTATGCCTGAGCGTGGAAATTTGGTACGACTATTTCAGCATAAATGCGTAAGCTATACGGATGACTACTGAAATCTACCTCGACAGCAACGCCACCAGCATTGTCCTGCCCGCCGCCATCGCGGCCGCCACCGACGCCATGGGCCAGCGCTACGGCAATCCCAGCAGCACCCACGGCACCGGCCTCAAGGCGAAAGTGATCCTCGACGAGGCGCGCGCCTGCGCCGTGCGCCTGCTGGGCGTCGGCAACGGCCGCCTGATGTTCAACAGCGGCGCCACCGAAGGCATCCAGACCGCTGTGCTGTCGGCGCTGGTGGCCTTGCGCGAGCGCCGCGACGCCGGCCAGGCCATCGGCACGCTGCTGGTCTACGGCGCCACCGAACACAAGGCCGTGCCGGAAAGCCTGGCGCACTGGAACCGCCTGCTGGGCCTGAACCTGGCGCTGCACAAGCTGCCGGTCGACCACAACGGCGTCCACAGCCTGAAAGCGCTGCGCGAGGTGGCGCCGCAGGCGGCGATGGTGTGCACCATGGCCGCCAACAACGAAACCGGCGTCATCTCCGACCTGGCCGGCATCGAGGCGGTACTGGCGGAAACCGGCAGCCAGGCGCTGTGGATGGTCGACTGCGTCCAGGCGCTGGGCAAGCTGAAGCTGGATCTGTCGTCCACCCGCATCGATTACGCGCCGTTCTCCGGTCATAAACTGTATGCGCCGAAAGGCATCGGCATGCTGTACGTGCGCGCCGGCGCCCCGTTCACCGCGCTGATCATGGGCGGCGGCCAGGAAGCCGGCCAGCGTTCCGGCACCGAGAACATGGCCGGCATCGCCGCGCTGGGCGCCGTGCTGGCCGCGCTGGAAGGCGGCGACACCTTCCGTAGCGCCGCCGAACTGTGCGGTTTCCGCACGCGCCTGGCCGACAGCCTGCGCGCGGCGCTGCCGGGCGTGGTGTTCAACAACCCGTTCGACAAGGCGCTGCCGACCACGCTGAATTTCTCCGTGCCGGGCCTGTCGAGCCGCGAGCTGATGGATGTGTTCGACGCCGCCGAAGTGCGCGTCAGCGCCGGCAGCGCCTGCTCCTCGTCCAAGGCCGCGCCGAGCTATGTGCTGGACGCGATGGGCCTGCCGCTGTGGCGCAGCGCCGGCGCCATCCGCATGTCGTTCGGCCCGCTGGCCGATGAAGCCACCATCGCCGCCGCCTGCGCCCGCATCGAGCGCTGCGGCGCCGCCCTGCGCGCCAGCTGCCTGATCCCGTCCGACCGCACCGCCGTGCCGCACGACGGCCTGCTGCAACTGGGCGTTGAGGGCGCCTGCAGCTGGATGGTGCTGGACGCCGCCAGCCGCAGCTGCATCGTCATCGATCCCTTGCCGGAACATAGCGCGCGCATCGAAGCCTATGTGCGCTGCCAGAACTACCAGGTGCAGGCGGTGGTCAGCACCTTGCCCAACGCCGGCCGCGCCGTGCTGGTCGAAGCGCTGGGCCGCCACTTCAACCGCGCCGCCGCTGCCGACGCCTACGGCTGGCCGGCCAACGCGGTAGGCATCCAGCTCGACAACGGCGCCAGCGCCGGCGCCATCCGGCTTGGCGCACAGCTGCTGGCCTGCGTGCCGTGCGGCACCGGCGACGAATTGCGCGCCTTCCTGCTGGGCAATGCCGATGGCGGCAGCCTGCCAGCCGCGTCGGTGCGTTTCGCCTTCAGCGCGCGCCCGGCGCAGCAGGCGCTGCGCGCCATCAGCAACGCGCAGACGCTGCTGTGTCCAACGCGCGATGAACAGAATCAGTTCTGCACCGGCATGATGTCTGCGCCACCGGCAATCATCGCTGCTGATGCACAACTCGACAGCGGCACGCTGGACGCCTTTCTGCTTGCCCATCCCGATGCGCGCCTGGTCGATGTGCGCGAGCCCTACGAGTTTGCCGCCACCATCGCGCCGCTGCCGGCCGGCCGCATGGCCTTGAGCGTGCCGCTGAGCCGCCTGGCCGAGTACGCCAGCGAATGGCTGCGCGCCGAACCGGCGCCGCTGGTGTTCTTCTGCCGCAGCGGCAACCGCAGCATGAAGGCCGCGCTGTGCCTGCGCCGCCTCGGCCATCAGCACGCATACAGCCTCAACGGCGGACTGGCGCTGGCCTCGCCGCTGCCGTTGGCGGCCTGAACTTTTTCTCCTCCTTTCGAAGGCCGCGCAAGCGGCCTTTTTCTTTGCTGACCTCGTTATGTACGTCAGCGTACAGTCATATGGCGTGCGCCCCCATACGATTCTCTGACACATAATTTCCAATTCGCAGAATTAGAAGCGAGGCCCACGTTGAACAAGTCCAATCCCCTGCTGCCTGAGATGACACTCGGCTTCCGCGAATCTCCAGCCGGCTCCCTGATGTCCGACGAGGACGACGAAGACCTGCCCTTACGCGCGGAGCTGTTCAGCGCCGCACAAATGGCGGCGCACGGCAAAACGCTGGCCCAGCATCATGAACTGAGCAAGCGCGGCGGCCGCGACCGGTTGCTGTCGCGGCTGGCGGAAAACGCCGCCGTCATCGACTCCACCTGCGACGAGCTGACCGCCGCCATCAAGGCCGGCCGCCAGATCACGCCCGCATCGGAATGGCTGCTGGACAACTTCTACCTGATCGAAGAGCAGATCCGCATTGCCCGCCGTCACTTGCCGAAGGACTACAGCAAGGAGTTGCCGCGCCTGGGCAAGGGCGCGCCGGACGGCTGCCCGCGCGTCTATAAAATTGCGCTGGAAATCATTTCGCATGGCGATGGCCGGGTCGATCCGGAATCGCTGTGCCGCTTCGTCGACGCCTACCAGGAAGTGGCCACGCTCAAGCTGGGCGAGCTGTGGGCGATTCCCATCATGCTGCGCCTGGCGCTGATCGAAAACCTGCGCCGCGTGGCCGCGCGCGTGGCCGAAAACCGCATCCAGCGCGACCTGGCCAATACCTGGGCCGACCAGATGACCGAGATCGCGGAGAAGAACCCGAGCGGCCTGATTCTGATGGTGGCGGACATGGCGCGTTCCAATCCGCCGATCACCAGCGCCTTTGTGGCCGAACTGGCGCGCCGCCTGCAGGGACAAAGCCCGGCACTGACGCTGGCGCTGACCTGGATCACCCACCGCCTGGCCGAATCGGGCCAGACCATCGAGCAGCAGATCCAGGCCGAGATCCAGCAGCAGGCGGCCGAGCAGGTGTCGATCGCCAACAGCATCGGCAGCCTGCGCTTCCTCGGCACCATGGACTGGCAGGAGTTTGTCGAGACCATGAGCGTGGTCGAGCAGACGCTGCGCGAAGACCCGGCCGGCATCTACGGCAAGATGGAATTCGCCACCCGCGACCAGTACCGCCACGCGATCGAGAAGATCGCCAAGCGCTCGCGCTTCAGCGAAGTGGAAGTGGCGCAGCAGGCCTTGCAGCTGGCCCAGGCGCACCACGGCAATGGCGACTCGCGCCATGGCCACGTCGGCTTCTACCTGATCGGCGGCGGCCTGGCCGCGCTGGAAAAACAGACCGGCATGCGCCGTCCATGGCTGGAGGCGATGCAGCAGACCTCGCGCGCCTCGCCGCTGACGTCCTACCTGGGCGCCATCGCCGCCATCGCGCTGGTGTCCACCGCGCTGCTGCTGGAACGCGCGTCCTATCACGGCGTGCATGGCGGCGTACTGGTGCTGCTGGGCGTGCTGGCGCTGCTGGGCAGCAGCCAGCTGGCGCTGAACCTGGTGAACTGGGTCGCCACGCTGGTGACGCAACCGAATCCGCTGCCGCGCATGGACTTCAAGGACGGCATTCCGTCCGACGCCCGCGCCATCGTGGTGGTGCCGACGCTGGTCTACAGCAAGGAGAACATCGAAGAGCTGTTCGAGCAGATGGAAGTGCGCTTCCTGGCCAACCGCGATCCGAACCTGATGTTCTGCCTGCTGACCGACTTCGCCGACGCCAAGTCGGAGAAAATGCCGAACGACGATGCGCTGATCGAACAGGTGAAGCGCTGCTTCGCGCACCTGCAGCGCAAGTACGCCAACGAAACGCCGCGCACGCCGTTCCTGCTGCTGCACCGTCCGCGCATGTGGAATCCGCAGGAAGGCGTGTGGATGGGCTATGAACGCAAGCGCGGCAAGCTGGAAGACCTGAACCGCTTCCTGCGCGGCGGCGCGCGCGACAAGTTCTCGCTGGTGATCGGCGACACCTCCGAACTGGAAAGCATCCGCTACGTCATCACGCTCGATACCGACACCCAGCTGCCGCGCGACGCGGCGGCGCAGTTCATCGCCACCATGCAGCATCCTCTGAACCGTCCGCGCGTCGACGTCCAGCGCGGCCGTGTCACCGAAGGCTACGGCATCCTGCAGCCGCGCGTGGCGGTGGCGCTGCCGAGCGAGAACGCCTCGCGCTATGAAAAAATGTGCGGCGGCGAACCGGGCATCGATCCCTATACCCGCACCGTGTCGGACGTCTACCAGGACGTGTTCTTCGAAGGCTCCTTCATCGGCAAGGGCATCTACGACATCGACGTGTTCGAGCAGGTGCTGGGCGGCCGTCTGCCCGAGAATAAAATCCTCAGCCACGATCTGCTGGAAGGCTGCTACGTGCGCGCCGGCCTGCTGAGCGACGCCCAGCTGTACGAAGAATATCCGGCCCAGTACAGCGACGACGTCAGCCGCCGCCAGCGCTGGATACGCGGCGACTGGCAGCTGATCGGCTGGCTGGCCGGCCGCGTGCCGGGCCGCAGCGGCCGGCGCGAAAAGAATCCGCTGTCGCTGCTGTCGCGCTGGAAGCTGTTCGACAATCTGCGCCGCAGCCTGACCGCGCCGGCGCTGGTGCTGTCGCTGATCACCGCGTGGCGCTGGCTGCCCGACCCATGGCTGTGGACCGGCGCCGTGCTGACCGTGATCTTCCTGCCGCCGCTGGTCAGCGTGGTGTACGACTTGTGCCGCCGTCCGCGCGACACCTTGTGGGGCCAGCACATCCGCGCCTCGGTGCGCCGTGGCGGCCTGCAGTTCTCGCACGCGATCCTGATGCTGGCCTTCCTGCCGTACGAAGCCTACTTCAGCATGGACGCCATCCTGCGCAGCCTGTGGCGCTCGCTGGTGTCGCACCGCAAGCTGCTGGAATGGCGCGCTTCCGCGCTGGCGCGCCAGGCCGACGGCACGGTCAGCACCTGGCGCACCATGTGGTTCGCGCCGGTGCTGGCGCTGTTCATCGGTGGCGCCCTGCTGGGCTGGCGTCCGGGCAGCCTGCCGGCCGCCGCGCTGTTCCTGCTGGCGTGGCTGGTGTCGCCCGCCATCGCCGACTGGATCAGCCGTCCGATCGAACGCAAGCACGCGCAGCTGACGCCGGACCAGCACCAGTTCCTCAACAAGCTGGCGCGCCGCACCTGGGCCTACTTCGAACGCTTCGTCGGCCAGGAAGACAACTGGCTGCCGCCGGATAATATGCAGGAGCATCCGGTGCAGGTGGTGGCGCACCGCACCTCGCCGACCAATATCGGCATGGCGCTGCTGGCCAACCTGACCGCCACCGACTTCGGCTACCTCACGGTCGGCCAGCTGATGGAGCGCACCGCGAATACGCTGAACAGCATGGACCAGCTGGAGCGCCATCAGGGCCACTTCTACAACTGGTACGACACGCTGACCCTCAAGCCGCTGCACCCGATGTACGTCTCGACGGTGGACAGCGGCAACCTGGCCGGCCACCTGCTGACCTTGCAGCCCGGCCTGACCGGCCTGTATGACGAACCGGTGATCGGTCCGCAGATCGTCGACGGCATCGTCACCACCGCGCGCGTGCTGGAAGAAACGCTGAACGACGCCGGCGCCGCCGGCAGCGCCGCTCCGGCAGCGGTCAGCGCCGACACCCTGATCGCCGCGCTGACGCCGGCGCCGGACGCCGCCAACCTGCAGCAGCTGCACGGCTGGCTGACGCGCGTGGCCGCCACGGCGGAAGTGTTCCAGCCGCAGGCCGCCGCCCACAGCGAAGCCGGCGCGCACTGGGCCGAGGCCCTGGTGCAGCAATGCCGCGCCGCGCTGGACGAACTGGCCGTCATGACGCCATGGGCCGCGCTCTCCGACGACGCCATCTTCGACACCAGCATGACGCGCATGCCGACGCTGCGCGAACTGGCCGCCCTGGCGCGCGCCACCGCCGGCATCGCCGTCAACGACCTGGCGCCGGATGAGCGCGAGCGCCAGCAACGCCTGGCGGAACTGTTCGAGCAGGGCAGCACCAACGCGCACGAGCGCATGCGCGCGCTGGCCGACCTGGCGCAGCGCGCCTGCACCTTCGCCCAGATGGAGTACGGCTTCCTGTTCAACCAGACCACCAACCTGCTGGCCATCGGCTACAACGTCAGCGACCGCCGCCTGGACGCCAGCTATTACGATCTGCTGGCGTCGGAAGTGCGCCTGGCCAGCTTTGTCGCCATCGCCCAGGGCCAGCTGCCGCAGGAGCACTGGTTCGCGCTGGGCCGCCAGCTGTGCATCGTCGCCGGCAAGCCGGTGCTGCTGTCGTGGAGCGGTTCGATGTTCGAGTACCTGATGCCGCTGCTGGTGATGCCGAACTATCCAAGCACGCTGCTGGACCAGACCTACAATTCCGTGATCGACGCGCAGATCGACTACGGCAGGCAGCGCAACGTGCCGTGGGGGATTTCCGAATCCGGCTACAACACGGTCGACGCCAGTCTGAATTACCAGTACCGCGCCTTCGGCGTGCCGGGCCTGGGCCTGAAGCGCGGCCTGGCCGACGATCTGGTGATCGCGCCCTACGCCAGCATGATGGGCCTGATGGTGCAGCCGGAAGCCTCGTGCGCCAACCTGCAGAAGATGGCGGAGCTGGGCTATATGGGCCGCTACGGTTTCTACGAAGCGATCGACTACACGCCATCGCGCCTGCCGCGCGGCCAGAGCGCGGCGGTGATCCGCTCGTTCATGGTGCACCACCAGGGCATGGGCTTCCTGTCGCTGAGCTACCTGCTGCACGACCGTCCGATGCAGCGCCGCTTCGAGTCCGACCCGCTGCTGCAATCGACGCTGCTGGTGCTGCAGGAACGCAGCCCGCAGGCCGGCGCCTTCTATTCCAACACCACCGAGATGGCGGCCATCCGCACCACCGCGCCGGACCAGTCGGCGCCGATGCGCGTGCTGACCCAGCACTCGACGCCGGTGCCGGAAACCCAGCTGCTGTCGAACGGCCGCTATCACGTCATGGTCACCAATTCCGGCGGCAGCTACAGCCGCTGGAAAGACCTGGCGGTGACGCGCTGGCGCGAAGACAGCACGCGCGACAACTGGGGCAACTTCTGCTACGTGCGTGATGTGGACGACGGCGAGTTCTGGTCCACCACCTTCCAGCCGACGCTGGTCGATCCGCGCAAGCACGAGGTGATCTTCTCCGAAGGCCGCGCCGAATTCCGCCGCTCCGACCATCACATCGACCTGTACACCGAAATCGTGGTGTCGCCGGAAGACGATATCGAATTGCGCCGCACCCGCATCACCAACAAGTCCGACCGCGTGCGCACCATCGAGGTGACCAGCTACGCCGAGGTGGTGATGGCGCCGGCGGCGGCCGACAACGCCCACCCGGCGTTCAGCAAGCTGTTCGTGCAGACCGAGATCCTGCGCGAAGAAAACGCCATCCTGTGTACGCGCCGTCCGCGCGGCGCGCACGAGGTGATGCCGTGGATGATGCACTCGATGATGGTGCACGACGCGCCGGTGGTGAACGTCTCCTACGAAACCGACCGCTCGCGCTTCATCGGCCGCGGCAACACGATGGCGGCGCCAAGCGCCATGCTGGACGACGGCCCGCTCAGCGGCGGCGAAGGTTCGGTGCTCGATCCGGTGGTGGCGATCCGCTACACCATCACGCTCAAGCCCGACCAGTTTGCGACGGTGGACATCGTCACCGGCATGACCGAGCAGCGCGACGTGGCGCTGCACCTGATCGACAAATACCAGGACCGCCACCTGGCCGACCGCGTGTTCGAACTGGCGTGGACCCACAGCCAGGTGGTGCTGCGCCAGCTGAACGCCAGCGAGGCGGACGGCCAGCTGTTCGGCCGCCTGGCCAACTCGGTGATCTACCCGAACGCCGGCCTGCGCGCCGACGCCTCGACGCTGATCAAGAACCAGCGCGGCCAGTCCGGCCTGTGGGCGTACGCGATTTCCGGCGACCTGCCGATCGTGCTGATGCAGATCAAGGACCCGTCCAACATCGAACTGGCGCGCCAGATGGTGCAGGCGCACGCCTACTGGCGCCTGAAAGGGCTGGTGGTGGACCTGGTGATCTGGTACGAGGACCAGTCGGGCTACCGCCAGGCGCTGCACGACCAGATCATGGGCCTGATCGCCTCCGGCATCGACGCCCAGGCCATCGACCGCCCGGGCGGCATCTTCGTGCGCCTGATGGACCAGATCCCGAACGAAGACCGGGTGCTGATGCAGTCGGTGGCGCGCGTCATCATCAGCGATGCGCGCGGCACGCTGTCCGAACAGATCAAGCGTCCGGCGCCGCCGACCATGCGCATGCCGCCGCTGCTGGCGGACAATCGCGGCGAGTACGCGGACGCCGGCCCGGTCACCCATCCGGCGCGCGGCCTGGTGCTGGAAAACGGCATCGGCGGCTTTACGCCGGACGGCCGCGAATACGTGATCACCACCAGCGACACGCAGCGCACGCCGGCGCCGTGGTCCAACGTGCTGGCCAATCCGCAGTTCGGCACCGTGATCTCGGAGAGCGGCCAGGCCTATACCTGGCACGAGAACGCGCACGAATACCGCATCACGCCGTGGCACAACGACCCGGTCAGCGACGCCAGCGGCGAAGCGTTCTACCTGCGCGACGAGCAGAGCGGCCAGTTCTGGTCGCCGACCGCCTTGCCGGCGCGCGGCAACGGCGCCTACATCACGCGCCACGGCTTCGGCTACAGCGTATTCGAACACACCGAGGCCGGCATCCACAGCGAGATGACCACCTTCGTCGCGGTCGACGCGCCGATCAAGTACACGGTGCTGAAAGTGCGCAACGACTCGGCGGTGCAGCGCCGCCTGTCGGCCTTCGGCTATGTCGAGTGGGTGCTGGGCGACATGCGCTCCAAGTCGGGCATGCACATCATCACCGAGACCGATCCGGTCAGCGGCGCGATGTTCGCCAAGAATCCGTACAACACGGAGTTCAGCGGCCGCGTGGCCTTCTTCAACTGCGACGCCACGCTGCGCACCGTCACCGGCGACCGCACCGAGTTCATGGGCCGCAACGGCAGCCTGGCGGCGCCGGCCGCGCTGCGCCGCTCGCGCCTGTCGGGCAAGATCGGCGCCGGGCTGGATGCCTGCGCCGCGATCCAGGCGCCGTTCGACCTGCTGCCCGGCCAGGAACGCGAGATCGTGTTCGTGCTGGGCGTGGCCGGCCGCCGCAACGCCGACGCCAGCAGCCTGGTACAGAAACACCGCAGCGCCGGCGCCGCGCAGGAAGCGCTGGCCGCCGTCCACGCGCAATGGGAGAAAACCCTGGGCGCGGTGCGCATCGAAACGCCGGAGCCGGAACTGGACGTCATCGCCAACGGCTGGCTGATGTACCAGACCATCGCCTGCCGCATCTGGGCGCGCAGCGGTTACTACCAGTCGGGCGGCGCGTTCGGCTTCCGCGACCAGCTGCAGGACGCGATGGCCACCATCCACACGCAACCGCAGCTGCTGCGCGACCAGCTGATGCTGTGCGCCGCGCACCAGTTCCTGGAAGGCGACGTGCAACACTGGTGGCATCCGCCGTCGGACCGCGGCGTGCGCACGCACTGCTCGGACGATTACCTGTGGCTGCCGCTGGGCGCCTGGCGCTACGTCGCCTCGACCGGCGACCTGAGCATCCTCGATGAAACCGCGCCTTACCTGGAAGGGCGCGCGGTCAAGCAGGAAGAGGACTCCTACTACGACATGCCGGCCCGCTCCAGCGAGCATGGCACGCTGTATGAACACTGCCAGCGCGCCATCCGCAACGGCCTGCGCTTCGGCCAGCACGGCCTGCCGCTGATCGGTTCCTGCGACTGGAACGACGGCATGGACAAGGTGGGCGAACATGGCAAGGGCGAGAGCGTGTGGCTGGCGTTCTTCCTGTGCGAAGTGCTGAAGCGCTTTGCCGAGGTGGCCGACCTGCGCAACGACGCGGAATTCGCCGCCGAGTGCCGCGAGCAGGCGCGCCGCATCGCCGCCAACGTCGAGCAGAACGCCTGGGACGGCGAATGGTATCGCCGCGCCTACTTCGACGACGGCACGCCGCTTGGTTCGCACACCAACGAGGAATGCCAGATCGATTCGATTTCGCAGAGCTGGGGCGTGCTGTCCGGCTCCGCCGATCCGGTGCGGGTGCGCGGCGCGATGGAGCAGGTCAACCAGCGCCTGGTTCGCCGCGATTCGGGCATCATCCAGCTGCTCGATCCGCCGTTCGACAAGGCCGGGCCGAATCCGGGCTACATCCGCGGCTACGTGCCGGGCGTGCGCGAGAACGGCGGCCAGTACACCCACGCCGCCATCTGGACCGCGATGGCCTTCGCCCGCCTCGGCGAGACGGAGCGGGCCTGGGAACTGGCGCGCATGATCAATCCGGTGATGCACGGCCGCACGCCGGAAGACACGGCGACCTACAAGGTGGAACCATACGTGGTGACGGCCGACGTGTACGCGGTGGCGCCGCACATCGGGCGCGGCGGCTGGAGCTGGTACACCGGTTCGTCGGGCTGGATGTACCGCCTGATCCTGGAGTCGCTGCTGGGCCTGACGCGCACCGCGCATCACCTCAAGCTGGAACCGCGCATGCCGCAAGGCTGGACCACCTTCACGCTGACGTATCGCTACGCCAGCGCGAGTTATGTGATCCGGGTGGTGCAGGGCGATGATGAAGTGGCCTCGCTAACGGTGGACGGCGTGCCGCAGCATGACCAGATGGTGGAACTGCGCGACAGCGGCGGCACCCACCAGGTGGAACTGCTGCTGCCGCGCGCGTCCGGCGCGGCCGTGTCGTCAGACGCCCAGGCCGGCGCCGGCGCCAAGTAAGGTGGCCACGCCCAGCGCCGCGAAGATCAGCGCGGCGATGCCGTGCACCAGCTTGAGCGAGACGCGGTTGGCGATCCTGTCGCCGAAGTAGACCGCCGGCACGTTGGCCAGCATCATGCCCAGCGTGGTGCCGCACACCACGGCCACCAGGCTGTGGTAGCGGGCCGCCAGGGCCACGGTGGCGACCTGCGTCTTGTCGCCCATCTCCGCCATGAAGAAGGCGATCAGCGTGGTCAGGAACACGCCGTACTTCGCCAGCTGCGCGTCTTCCTCATCCAGCTTGTCCGGGATCAGCGTCCATGCCGCCATGGCCAGGAACGACGCGCCCAGCACCCAACGCAGCAGGTCCGGTCCCATCAGGCTGGTGATCCAGGTGCCGATGGCGGCGGCGAAGGCGTGGTTGGCGATGGTGGCGACGAAGATCGCGGCAACGATGGGCAGGGGACGGCGGAACCTGGCGGCGAGAACGAACGCGAGCAGCTGGGTTTTGTCGCCGATTTCCGCAAGGGCGACGATGCCGGTAGAGACGAAGAATGCTTCCATGATGTGTGAAGTACGCGGGCCGGAACGGTTAACCAATGACCCAGGCGCGACTCCGGCCCATCATGGCCGCACCTCGGTCATGGTCTCGTCAAGCCTGTGCTGTCTGCACGGCCACCTGCGCCACGGTCTGCGGACCGATTATGTTGACACAGGTTCTTGCGCCGGGGCGGCGCAAGCCGACTACTCCCCACTAACGGCCGGGATTCTACCATAGCCGCCTACACATGCCAGAAACAAGCCTATGGTATTCTGCTCCGCGCTGAAGATAACATTGAAAGTACCGCCACATGATCAAGAAGACCATTTCCGCGCTCGTGCTGTCCGCATGCCTGTCGCTGTCCGCCCATGCCGATCCGCTGAGCTACGCCCGTTATGACCAGGTGCGCACCACCGACCTGTATCTGGACCTCAAGGCTGACTTCAGCCACAAGATCCTGTCCGGCTATGCCGAACTGTCGCTGAACTGGATCGACAAGTCGGCCCGCACGCTGGTGCTGGACACGAATGAGCTGAATATCGCCAAGGTGCAGGTGCAGGCCGCCAACGGCCGCTGGACTGCCGTCTCCTTCATGCTCGACAAGCTGGACGTGGAGAAGGGCCGCGCGCTGCGCATCGCCCTACCGTTCCAGCCGCAGAAGGTGCGCGTCTACTACCGCACCGCGCCGTCGGCCACCGCGCTGCAATGGCTGACGCCCGAGCAGACCATGTCCGGCAAGCGGCCGTTCATGTTCAGCCAGTCGGAAACCATCAACGCCCGTTCGTGGGCGCCGGTGCAGGACACGCCGGCGGTGCGCTTCACCTACAGCGCCCGCATCGAGGCGCCGTCCGGCATGCGCGTGGTGATGAGCGCCGAGAACGACCAGCAGGCCACCGGCGCCGGCGGCTGGAAGTTCAAGATGACGCAGCCGATTCCATCCTACCTGCTGGCGATCGCCATCGGCGAGATCGACGTGCGCAACGTCGGTCCGCGTTCGGCGGTGTACGCCGAGCCGCAGCGCATCGACGCCGCCGCCAGCGAAATGGCCGACACCGAGAAGATGATCGCCGCCGCCGAAAGCCTGTACGGCCCGTATCGCTGGGAGCGTTACGACATGATCGTGCTGCCGCCGTCGTTCCCGATCGGCGGCATGGAAAACCCGCGCCTGACCTTCGTCACGCCGACCATGATCGCCGGCGACAAGAGCCTGGTCGATCTGATCGCGCATGAACTGGCGCACTCCTGGTCCGGCAACCTGGTCACCAACGCCTCGTGGAAACACTTCTGGCTGAACGAAGGCTTCACCACCTACGTCACCACCCGCATCGTCGAAAAACTGTACGGCGAAGAAGTGGCCGAGATGAACCTGCAGGTGGAGCAGGAAGAAGCCATGGCGTCGCTGGCGCACATCGCGCCGGCCAAGCAGGCCCTGGTCTCGCGCGATCCGGACACCAGTTCCGCCACCTACACCGACGGCGGCCTGGTGTATCCGAAAGGCGCCTGGCTGCTGCGCACGCTGGAACAGCGCGCCGGCCGCGACGTGTTCGACCCGTTCCTGCGCGGCTGGTTCGACCAGCATGCGTTCAAGTCGGCCACCACCGACGAATTCGTCGACTACCTGAAGAAAAACCTGCTGGACGCGCATCCGGAAATCATGGCGCAGTCCGAGCTGGATGAATGGCTGTATGGTCCCGGCATTCCGGCCACCGCCAAGCATGCGGCGTCGCCGCGCCTGGCCGCGCTGGATGCGCTGCGCACCACCTGGCTGAAGGGCGAAACGCCGACCGCCGAGCTGCCGGCCAAGGGCTGGATCGCGCTGGAGTGGATGCACTTCCTGAACGATATCGACGGCAAGGCCAGCGCCGCGCAGATGCAGGAACTCGACCAGACCTTCGGCCTGGGTAAAACCGGCAACAACGAAATCGCCTACCGCTTCTTCCTGGCGTCGGTACATGCCGGCTACAACGTGCGCGAACCGCTGGAAAAATTCCTGATGAGTGTGGGCCGCCAGAAGTTCGTGGTGCCGCTGTACACCGCGCTGCTGAAAAACCCCAACGAGAAAGAATGGGCCAAGGGCGTGTACGCCAAGGCGCGTTCGCACTATCATCCGGTTACCCAAACTTCGGTCGACAAAGCCTTTAAAAAACAATGAAAACTGTTCGTACTTTTGCCGCCGCCGCGATGACGCTGGCGGTGTGGGGCGCGCTGGCTGGCGCGCCCGTGATGGCGGCGCCGGTGGCCGACGCCGATTTCGCCAACCGCGTCATCCCGTCTTTCAGCGACGATGTGCGGCGCGCGCTGAAAACCTTCGATGTGCCGGGCATGGCCATCGCCATCGTCATGAATGGCGAGGTGCTGTCGGCGCGCGGCTATGGCGTGCGCAAGCTGGGCGAGCCGACGCCGGTGGACGGCAAGACGCTGTTCGAAGTGGCGTCCAACTCCAAGGCCTTCACCGCCGCCACGCTGGCGATGCTGGTCGACGAGGGCAAGCTGGCCTGGGACGATCCGGTCACCAAGCACCTGCCGGGCTTCCAGATGTACGACTCCTACGTTACCGGCCAGATGACGGTGCGCGACCTGCTGACGCACCGCAGCGGCCTGGGGCTGGGCGCCGGCGACCTGCTGTGGTGGCCGAGCACCAATTTCAGCACCGATGAAATCATTGAACGGCTGCGCTACGTCAAGCCGGCTACCAGCTTCCGCGCCAGCTACGCCTACGACAACCTGCTGTACATCGTGGCCGGCAAGATCATCGCCGAGAAGACCGGCAAGCCGTGGGGCGAGGCGGTGCAGGAACGCATCCTGACGCCGCTGGGCATGAACGGCACCAAGACCAGCGTGGCCGAGATGCTGGCCACCAGCGACTACTCGGCGCCGCACAGCAAGATCCGCGACAAGATCTCGGTGGTGAAGCCGATGCCGGTGCCGAACGCCGTCGGCGCGGTCGGCATCAACACCAACGCCGAGGACATCGGACGCTGGATGAGCCTGCTGCTCAACCAGGGCAAGATGGAAGACGGCAAGCAGCTGTTCAGCAGCAAGCAGGCGGCCGAGCTGTGGAGCGAGCAGACGCCGATGCGCATCCGCGATCCGAAGCCGGCGCTGGCCGCGACCAAGCCGAACTTCATGGCCTATGGCCTGGGCTTCCAGCTGCGCGACTACCGCGGCTACAAGGTCGCCATGCACGGCGGCGCGCTGCAGGGTTTTTATTCGACGGTGCTGATGGTGCCGGAGAAGAAGTTCGGCATCGCCATCCTGACCAACGCGGAAAACAGCGCGGCCATGGCGTCGCTGTACTACACCATGCTGGACCTGGTGCTGGACGCGCCGGTCAAGACCGACTGGATCAAGGTCTACGCCGAGCAGGAAGCGGCCATGCACAAGGAAGAGCTGGAGCGCCAGGGCAAGGAAACCACCGCGCGCGCGGCGGCCTCCAAGCCTTCGCTGCCGCTGGCGTCCTACGACGGCGAGTATGAGGACGCGTGGTACGGCAAGGCCAGCATCCGCGCGGAGGGCGGCAAGCACGTCATGCGCTTCGAGCGCACGCCGGACCTGAGCGGGGAACTGGAGCACTTCCAGCACGACACCTTCATCGTGCGCTGGAAGGAGCGCAACTTCAATGCCGACGCCTACGTGACGTTCGCGCTGAATCCGGACGGCAGCATCGAGCGCATGAAGATGGCGCCGATCTCCACCGAAACGGACTTCAGCTACGACTTCCGCGACCTGTCGTTCACGCCGGTGAAGCCGCCGCTGGCCGCGAAGAAGTAAACCTCAGCCCGCGCTCTCCACGCGGTTGCGGCCCTTGCGCTTGGCGCGGTAGAGCGCCAGGTCGGCCGCATGCAGCAGATCGTCCAGCGCCGCCGTCGGGCCGGTGGCGCTGGCCACGCCGAAGCTGGCGGTCACGCGCAGGATGTGGCCATCGGGCAGCGTCAGCGGCTCGGATTCAATCAGTTCGCGCAGCCGCTCGGCCAGCGCGCAGGCCTGCGCATGGCTGCAATGCGACGGCATCACCACAAACTCCTCACCGCCATGGCGGGCGACGATCTCGCCGTCGCGCAGCGCGTCGCGGATCACCGCCGCCACGCGGATCAGTACCTGGTCGCCGGCCTCGTGGCCATGCGAGTCGTTGACCGACTTGAAGTGATCGATATCGAACAGCAGCACCGCCAGCGTTTCCTCGTGCTGCTGCGCGCGGTGCAGGCGCTGGTTGCCGGCCGTGGTGAAGGCGCGCCGGTTCAGGATGCCGGTCAGGTAGTCGGTGTTGGCGCGCGCGCGCAGTTCGTCGATCAGGCTTTGCCGCTCCAGTTCCAGCTGCTGGCGTTCGATGCTGTTGTTGCGCAGCGTCGACAGCGCGCGCAGCATGTCGCCGATTTCATCGGCCCGCTGCGAGCTGCCGGGGTCGCGCGAATAGTCGCCGTTGCCGAGGCGGATCACCGCGCGCGTGGCGCGCAGCAGCGGCAGGATCACGCGCCGCCGCACGATCAGCAACAGCAGCGTCAGCGCCAGCAGGATGGCGGCGCCGGAGGTGATGGCGATCCACAGCTCGCGCCGCGCCAGCTCATGGTCGCTTTGCGCCTGCAGCTGCGCTTCCTGCAGCAGCTCGTCGCGCAGCGTCAGGATCGGCGCCATGGTCGGCACGTAGCGCTGCGCCAGCTGGCCGGTGTCGATGTCGTAGGCGCGGCCGGCGCGGCTGGCCTGCTCGACGCCGGCCACCAGCTGCATGCCGTCGCCGAAATAGACGGTGTCCACGCGCCGCGCCACCGCCGCCAGGCTGGCCGGGTTGCGGCCGCCGTCGCCCGGCGCCTGCACCTGCTGGCGCAGCTGCGCCAGGCGGCCGCGCAGCGCTTGCAGCAGCGCGTGTTCGTCCTGCGTCAGCGGCTGGCGCGTCGCCAGCGGCGCCGTCAGCACCGAGCCGAGGCGGCCGGCGTATTCGCGCAGCTCGACCGCGTAGCGGGCCTTGATCAGCGTGCGCGAGATGCGCGGGTAGGCGTGCTCCGAGGCCAGCGTGTAGCCGGTCACCGCGTCCAGGGCCAGCGGCACCAGCGCGAACATCTGTTCGATCACCTGCTTGAGCCGCTCGGGCGTGCGCGCGGCCGGCGGCAGTCCGGCCAGCTGGTCGACGGCGGCGCGGGAGGCGTCCAGCGCCGCGTGCAGCGGCTGCA
>NZ_WKJL01000040.1 GCF_009674565.1 Duganella aquatilis | reverse complement strand
CTTAAAACAGCTTCACGAGGACCTATCCGAATTGGGATTTAAGGGATCTTACGATCGCGTGGCGGCATTCGCCAGGCAATGGAGGGAGGGTCAAACGGAGTGGGGCAATTCGGCGCGCAAACGAACACCGTGCCAAATCCAGTCGTTGTAATGTGCCACCGCAGCATTCATGATTTCGTCCGCCGCGGGTGGAATGCCGCCGAAAAGCCTGAATTCGCTGTTTTCGCCGTGTTTTTTGCCCAGAAATTTCCTACAGCTTTTTGATGTGAGTCAAAAATGCCTGTAATTGTTTCCGGGCTTTATTAGCGATATTTGTGCGCAAACGATGGCGCAATGTCGGCGTGGAGCACGCGGTCGCGGAATTCATAGATCAAGGGATGGAATATATCCCCGAGCAATTCCGTCCAGCGGATCGGATAGGCCGAAACGGTTCCGTCGGTAAAACTGACGCCGAGCTGGTCCTGCGGATGGCGTGCCGGATTGCGTTTCAAATCTTCCAGTTTGCTGTCGAGCAGGGCATGGGTACGGGTGATCCAGGCCTGTGTCAGCGGCGTATTTTTTCTGAAGATGAATGCGCACAGGCCGATCAGATCGGCGTAATTCGCGCGCAGTACTTCCTCAAGTTGCCCGCCTACTTTGGCCACGCCCTGTGGACCGACCTCCGTATAGCCCAGGCACCATTTGTCGCTGTTCTGAAGCGCTTCAAAAAATGGCGTCCAGTTTTTTGTGGTGAACTTGATGTCGGTATAACCGCCGCCGAAGTGATGCATCATGTAGACGCGCAGATAGTCCGCCTTGTGCGTATCGCTCAGGTAGGGGAAGGCCGGGTGGAAGGGCGCGTCCGGCAATTCCCATTCCGGGTAATGGCTGTTGGTCAGGTAGACGAACGGGCAGTGGACGTTATTGAAAATGGTGAACAGCGACGAAATGCGGTCACCGGACATGGCGTTATTGCCAGCCCATACGCAAAACACGATGTTGGAAGAAAGACAGTCTGACTTGATCATGACGGGTATGTGAAAAAATGTTTTAACGTGTACTCAAAGCATAGCAGTGTCAGATGCACTTTCGTGAAAATTCGCCTTGCGCCCAGGCGTGACGTGGCGCGTACACATTCAGCCACAGCCGTTGTGTACGCGTTGACATCAAAGATCGGCCGGTGCTATAGTTTTTTCAACGAGTGGAAACGATTCCACTTATTTCATAAATAAACAAACGGAGACAGACGGACCACGATCCGCCTGCGCGAGGAGACACCACCATGACTGCAAGCCCTGCTTTGCCGGGCGATGGACAACTGCGCCCATCGTCTTTGAAATCCCTCTCTCAACTGCTGCTGTTCTGCGTGCTCGGCGCAGCGGCGTACACCTCAACGCAGGCGCAAACCGTGCAGGCCTGGGTCACCACCGGCGACCAGACGCAGCTGCTGGCGCGCAACGCCGACGCCAGCTTTCACGCCGGCGCCAAGGCCGCCACCATCATCGAAGTCGATCCGCGCCAGCGCTTCCAGGAGATGACCGGCTTCGGCGCCGCCATCACCGACGCCTCGGCCTGGCTGATCCAGAACAAGCTGGACCCGCAACAGCGCAGCGCCCTGTTGAACGAGCTGTTCGGCAAGGCGCCCGGCCTCGGTTTCAGCTTCACGCGCCTGACCATCGGCGCCTCCGACTTTTCGCGCCAGCACTACAGCTTCGACGACATGCCGCCCGGCCAGAGCGATCCGCAGCTGCAGCACTTTTCCATCGACGCCAACCGCGCCGACGTGCTGCCGGTGACCAAGGCCGCGCTGGCCATCAATCCGACCCTGCGCGTGATGGTCTCGCCATGGAGCGCGCCGGGCTGGATGAAATCCACCGACAGCCTGATCCAGGGCACGCTGAAGCCGGAAGCCTACGCGCCGTTCGCCCACTACCTGTCGCGCTACATCGGCGCCTACGAAAAGGAAGGCGTGCCGATCTACGCGCTGACCCTGCAGAACGAACCGCACTTCGAGCCCAAGGACTATCCCGGCATGCGCGTCACGCCGGCCCAGCGCGCGGCCTTCATCGGCGGCCACCTCGGTCCGCTGCTGGCGCAGGAACATCCGCACACCAAGATCCTCGACTGGGACCACAACTGGGATGAGCCGTGGTCGCCTGCCGATGTGCTGAAAGATCCGGCCGCCAGCAAGTACGTGACGGGCGTGGCCTGGCACTGCTACGGCGGCGACGTGCGCGTGCAGTCCGCGCTGCACGACCGCTGGCCGGACAAGGAAACCTATTTCACCGAATGCTCGGGCGGCAAGTGGGCGCCGGTGTGGTCGGACAATCTGCAGCACTTCGCCCGCACGCTGGTGATCGGCACCACGCGCGGCTGGGCCAAGGGCGTGCTGTTGTGGAACCTGGCGCTGGACGAGAACGACGGTCCGCACCTGGGCGGCTGCAAGGATTGCCGCGGCGTGGTCACCATCGACAGCCGCGACGGCAAGATCACCCGCAACGAGGAGTACTACGCGCTGGCCCACGCCAGCCGCTTCGTGCGCCAGGGCGCGCGCCGCATCGCTTCCACCAGCGGTTACGACCAGCTCGACACCGTGGCCTTCCGCAATGCCGACGATGGTTCGCTGGCGCTGCTGGTGGTGAATTCGGCCAAGGCGCCGCGCCGCTTCGCGGTGCGCGTCGGCCAGCGCAGTTTCGATTACGTTTTGCCGGCTACCAGTGTGGCCACCTTCACCTGGAAATAAAACTATAAAGAGAGAGATGAGACATGAAAACCAAGATGAAACCAATCGCTGCCGCCTGTGCCGCGCTGGCGTTCGCCGCCAGTCCGGCCACCGCGCAACAGCAGGCCGCCGCGCCGCAGGCAGATAAAGCCGATGACGCGCCGGTGCAGGAAGTGGTGGTCACCGGTATCCGCCGCAGCATCGAAACCTCGATGGCCATCAAGCGCGACGCCGACGCCATCGTCGAAGCCGTTACCGCCGAGGACATCGGCAAGCTGCCGGATGTGTCGATCGCCGAATCGATCGCCCGCCTGGCCGGCCTGACCGCGCAGCGCGTGGAAGGCCGCGCCCAGGTGATCTCGATCCGCGGCCTGGCGCCGGACTTTTCCACCACGCTGCTCAACGGCCGCGAGCAAGTCTCCACCAGCAACAACCGCGGCGCCGAATACGACCAGTATCCGTCCGAGCTGATCAACGGCGTCACGGTCTACAAGACGCCGGATGCGGCGCTGGTATCGGGCGGCCTGTCCGGCACGGTGGATTTGCAGACCGTGCGTCCGCTCGACATCCGCCAGCGCACCTTTGTGCTGAACGCGCGCGGCGAGCACAATTCCAACGGCAAGCTCAACTCCAACACCTCGGCCAACGGCAACCGCTTGAGCGCCTCGTATGTGGACCAGTTCCTCAACAACACGCTGGGCATCGCGGTCGGCTACGCGCACCTGGATTCGCCGGGCCAGCAGCAGGAATACAAATCGTGGTGGTGGGGCACGAATAAAAACCTGCCGGCCGACATGCAGAACGTGATCACGCTGAACGGCGCCGAAGTCACCGCCTCGTCGCGCGAGCAGAAGCGTGACGGCCTGATGGCGGTGGTCGAATACCGTCCGTCGAAGGAATTCCGCACCACGCTGGACATGTACTACTCCGAGTTCAAGCAGAACACCACCATGCGCGGCCTGATGTGGAACTCGAACCAGGACAATCCGATCCGCTACCTGAATCCGCAGGTGGAAAACATCGGCGGCACCCGCCTGCTGGTGGGCGGCGTGCTAACCAACCTGGAACCGATCGTGCGCAACGACTACAACCAGCGCAAGGACCAGCTGGGCGCGCTGGGCTGGAACAACACCTTCAAGAAAGACGGCTGGACCCTGGTCGGCGACCTGTCGTACTCCAACGCCAAGCGGCGCGAGGAGGTGCTGGAAACCTATGCCGGCCTCGGCCGCGCTGGCTCGGGCGTCACCGACAACAACTTCCAGTTCAAGATTCCGACCGGCAGCGGCTTGCCGACCTTCACGCCGAGCATCAACTTCGCCGATCCGAACATCATCAAGCTGACCGACGTCGGCGGCTGGGGCAAGGATGCGGACATGCACCACCCGGTGGTCGAAGATACGCTGAGTTCGGCCAAGGTTTCGGCCAAGAAGGAGCTGGCCGGCATCTTCCGCAGCCTGGAAGGCGGCCTCAACTACAGCAAGCGCGAGAAGACCCACGCCGACACCAACAACTACTGGTTCCTGAAGAACGGCCGCGCGCCGGCCACGGTGTCGTCCGACCTGCTGCAACCGTCAACCTCGCTATCCTTCGCCGGCATTCCGTCGGTGATGAGTTATGACGTGCTGGGCGTGCTGAACAAGTACTACGACAAGCAGCCGGCCCGTCCGGACGACCAGGCCTTGCAGGACTGGGGCGTGACCGAGAAGATCGCCACCGCCTACGCCAAGCTCGGCATCGACGCCGACCTCGGTCCGATTCCGGTGCGCGGCAACCTCGGCCTGCAAGCGGTCAACGTCGACCAGCAATCGCGCGGCGCCACCGTCAATTCCGGCGTGCTGGGCACCATCACTGGCGGCAAGCGCTATACCGACTGGCTGCCGAGCCTGAACCTGAATTTCGACCTCGACAAATACCTGTCCACCACCAACCTGCGCCTGGGCGCGGCCAAGACCGTGGCGCGGCCGCAGATGTCGGACATGCGCGCCGGCGTTTCCGGCGGCGTCGACCAGAGCACCCGCATGTGGAACGGCAGCGGCGGCAATCCGGACCTGGAACCGTGGCGCGCCAACTCGTATGACCTGTCGGTGGAGAAGTACATCGGCAAGCGCAGCTACATCGCCGGCGCGCTGTGGTACAAGAAGCTGCAAAGCTATATCTACAACCAGCAGACCGCGTTCAGCTTCGCCGGTTTCCCGAATCCGGGCACGGTGATCCCGATCCAGGACATCGGCACGCTGAACCGTCCGGCCAACGGCACCGGCGGCCAGGTCAAGGGTGTCGAGCTGTCCGGCGCGCTGGATGCCGGCCTGCTGTGGGATCCGCTGGACGGCTTCGGCGTGACCGGCAGCATGTCCGGCACCGAAAGCTCGATCCATCCGAACGGTCCTGGCACCAAGGAGAAGCTGCCGGGCCTGTCCGGCGTGGTGTCCAACTTCACCGTGTATTACGAGAAGAACGGTTATTCGGCGCGCGCCAGCCGCCGCTACCGTTCGGCGTACCGCGGCGAGGTCACCGGCCTGTTCGCGCAGCGCGCCTTCAGCGAGATCCTGGCCGAACGCCAGATCGACCTGCAGCTGGGCTATGCGATCGAGGAGGGCACGTACAAGGGCCTGTCGTTCCTGTTCCAGGTGAACAACCTGAACAACTCGCCGTACCAGACGCGCCAGGGCGATCCGTTCTCCGGCGGCTCGTACGCGCCGGAGCGCTACACCACCTATGGCCGCCAGCTGCTGTTGGGGCTGAACTACAGGCTGTAAGTACGCTAGCGAACATAGGCGGCAGTCGTGCTGCCTATGGCGGTGGGGGGATGTTAGAATTCCAGCTTCTCCCCTCTCGAAAAAGCGACTTCGCCCGATGCAAGCGACCGATCCCGTCACGCTGGACAATTGTGCGGATGAGCCTATTCACATCCCCGGCAGCATCCAGCCGCACGGAGCGCTGCTGGCGTTCGACCTGGCCGGCGCCTTGCTGGCCTGGAGCGACAACGCGCCGCAATTGCTGGGCCTGGCGCCGGCGCTGCATATGCCGCTGGACGCGTTGCCGCTGCCGCCGGAAGTGCATGAAGTCGCCGCCGAGTGCCGCGACAGCATCGAGGACGGCGAGGCGCCGGCTTCCGCGCTGGAGGTCGCCATCGGCGGCTTGCAGTTCGACTGCATCGTCCATGCCTACCAGTCGCGGCTGATCATCGAATTCGAATTGCGCGAGACGCCAAGCGACGCCGTCGCCGCCTTCGCGCTGAAGGCGCACGCCGCCATCGACCGCCTGAAGCGGCAGAAATCCATCGACGCGCTGCTGCAACTGGCCACCGAACAGGTGCGCGCCATCACCGGCTTCGACCGCGTGATGGGCTACCGCTTCCACCAGGACGACAGCGGCGACGTCACCGCCGAGTCGCGCCGCGACGACCTGGAGCCCTACCTGGGCCGCCGCTATCCGGCCAGCGACATTCCGGCGCAGGCGCGCCGGCTGTACATCATCAACACCTTGCGGCTGATCGCCGACGTCGGCTACACGCCGGCGCCGCTGCGCGGCCGCGCCGGCGATGCGCCGCTGGACCTGAGCCACAGCGTGCTGCGCAGCGTCTCGCCGATCCACATCGAATATTTGCAGAACATGGGCGTGGGCGCGTCGATGAGCGTGTCCATCGTGGTCAACGGCCGCCTGTGGGGCCTGCTGGCCTGCCACCACATGGCGCCGTTGCAGGTGCCGTATTCGATCCGCATGGCGGCCGACGTGATGGCGCAGGTGATCGCTTCGCTGGTGCAGTCGATCGAAGCGCGCGAGCGCAGCAAGCTGGTCGAGCAGTCGGCCGAGGTGCGCACCCGCGTCATGGAAACCCTGCTGCACCACGACGAACCGGCGCGCGCGCTGCTGCAACATGCGCCATCGCTGTGCGAGTCGCTGCAGGTGGAAGCGCTGGTGGTCACGCAGTACGGCAAGATCATGGTGCATGGCGATATCGACGCCGCGCTGGCCGCGCGCATGGTGGCCTCGCTGCCCGAAGGCGAGGGGGGCAACGACCTGGTCGAGCGCATCGCCGTCACCGACTGGCCGCAGGAGATCCAGGCGGCGCTGGCGCCGTGGGCCGGCCTGCTGGCGCTGCGCTTCGACCCGGCCACCTCGGGTTGGCTGCTGGGCCTGCGCCGCGAGCAGATCCACACCATTCGCTGGGCCGGCCGTCCGGAAAAAGTGGTGGTGGCCGGTCCGCTGGGTCCGCGCCTGACGCCGCGCGGTTCCTTCGACGAGTGGCGCGAGATGGTGCGCGGCCGCGCCGTGCCGTGGGATGCGACCGAAAAGCTGGCCGCCACCCAGCTGCTGGGCGAGATGCACCGCGCCAGCGTCGCCAAGCACATCGAGACCGACCGCGCCCGCGCGCAGCTGCTGGCGATGCTGGGCCACGACCTGCGCGGCCCGCTGCATTCGATCAATATGGCGGCAACCGTGCTGCAACATGGCGGCGCCGCCAGCACCATGAGCAGCCGCATCCAGGCCTCCAGCACGCGCATGGAACGCCTGATCAGCCAGGTGCTGGACATGAGCCGCATCAACGGCGGCCTGAGCCTGGGCCTGACGCGCAGCGAAGTCGACCTGGTCGTGCTGCTGCAGGACTTGCTGGATGAGGCGCGCCTGTCGCACGCCGACCTGCGCATCGAAACCAGCCTGCCGCCGACGCTGCTGGCGCAGGTGGATGGCGACCGCATGGTGCAGGTGGTGAGCAACCTGGTCAGCAACGCCCGCCACCACGGCACGCATGGCGAGCCGATCCACGTGCTGCTGTCCGACCAGGGCGACAAGGTGCTGCTGGAAGTGCGCAACGTGGCGCCGGAAATTCCAGCCGAGCTGGTGCCGATGCTGTACAGCCCGCTCAAGCATGCGTCGGTCGGCAATGTGCGCAATCGCGGCGGCCTCGGCCTCGGCTTGCATATCGCCCAGGAGATCGTCCAGCAGCACGGCGGCGAGATCGCTTACCGCTACGAATCGCCACAAGTTGTCTTCGCTGTAACGTTGCCGCGTACCTGAAGCTATACACTTCCACAACAATGTGGAGTTTCTGTGAAGAATTACGGCAGTTTCAAAGGAGACGCTTGAAGCGCCTCCCGCATCGTGGCTAAATGGCCTGATGGTCAAGATCGGTATCACTGCCCGGCTGTTTCTTTCACTGCTGATCGTCAGCATGCTGACGGCGGTCGGTGTCGGCCTCGGCACGCGCTGGAGTTTCAAGCGCGGCTTCCAGGGTTATCTGAACGAAGTGGAAGCGCGCCGCATGGAGGCGATGGCGTTCGAGTTCTCGCGCGCCTACCAGGAGCACGGCAACTGGGACTTCATCCGCAACAACCGCGAAGCCTGGGAGCGTTACACGGGCGCCATCGGCCGCGAACGCGCCACCTCGCCGCGCCCCGGCGGCGACTCCATCTACTACGCTGTCCCGGACAAAGCGCCGCGCCGCCTCGGCCTGTACGACCAGCAGGGCAATCACCTGGCCGGCAACCTGCAAACCGGCGACGACCTGCGTTACCAGCCGGTGCTGGTGGATGGGAAAATGGTCGGCACGCTGGCCGGCGCGCCGCTGCGCGGCTTGCAGGAAGAAGCCGAACTCACCTTCCAGGCGCAGCAGCAGCGCGACAGCCTGTTCATCGGCCTCGGCACGCTGGTGCTGGCGGCCCTGGCGGCGATGCTGCTGGCGCGCAGCTTCGTGGCGCCGACGCGGCGCCTGATCGCCGCCGCTTTCAAGGTGGCGGCCGGCGACTACGGCGTGCGCGTGCCGCACGCGCAGCGCGATGAGCTGGGCACGCTGGCGCGCAACTTCAACATCATGGTCGCCACGCTGGAAAGCAACGAGGCGCTGCGCCGCCACTTCATGGCCGACATTTCGCACGAGCTGCGCACGCCGCTGTCGGTGCTGCAGGCGCAGCTGGAGGCGATGGAAGACGGCATCGAACCGATCGACGCCAGCAGCCTGAAGGCGCTGATGGACGAGGTGGCGACGCTGACCCGGCTAGTGGACGACATGCGCCAGATCACGCTGTCCGAAGTGGGCGCCTTCGATTACCGCCGCGAGCCGCTGGATCTGGCGGCGCTGCTGCACAGCGAAATCCAGAAATGGGGCGAGCCGCTGGCGCAGGCCGGCATGGAAATCGTCATCGACAGCCCGGCCGCGATGCCGGTGCAGGGCGACACCGTGCGCCTGCGCCAGCTGCTGCGCAACCTGTTCAACAACACGCTGCGCCATGCCGAAGGCGCGACCCAGCTGGCCATCAGCCTGCACGTGATGCGCAGCCAGGCGGTGCTGGTGCTGGCCGACAACGGCCCCGGCGTCAGCGACGCCGGCCTGCCGATGCTGTTCGAACGCTTCTGGCGCGGCGACCGCGCGCGCAGCCGTACCACCGGCGGCAGCGGCCTCGGGCTGGCGATCTGCCGCAGCATCGTCGAGGCGCACGGCGGCAGCATCAGCGCCATGCATACGCATACCGCCATGCCGCGCGGCCTGACCATCCGCATCACGCTGCCCTTGTCGGGAGAAGCCGCATGAACGTGCCGCACGCTCAGCATGTGCTGGTGGTCGAGGACGAACAGCGCCTGGCGCGCCTGCTGGTCAGCTATCTGCAGGCGGCCGGCTACCGCGCCAGCGCGCAGCACGACGGCCTGTCGGTGCAGGCCACGGTGGCGGCCGGCGACGTCGACCTGATCCTGCTGGACTGGATGTTGCCCGGCATGGATGGCCTGAGCCTGTGCCGCGCGCTGCGCGCCAACAGCGACATTCCCATCATCATGATGACGGCGCGCGCCCAGGAAGAAGACCGTCTCGACGGCCTGGACAGCGGCGCCGACGATTACATCTGCAAGCCCTTCAGCCCGCGCGAAGTGGTGGCCAGGGTGCGCGCGGTGCTGCGCCGTCGCCCGGCAGGCACGCCGACGCCGGGCTTGCAGATCGACGACCAGGGCATGCGTGCCTTTGTCCACGGCACGGAACTGGCGCTGACGCCGGTGGAATTCCGCCTGCTGAAACGATTGCGCGACGCACCCGGCAAGGCCTTGTCACGCGATGACTTGCGCACCTGGGTGTACGAGGACCGGCGCATCGTGCATGACCGCACGATCGATACGCATGTGAAGAACCTGCGCCGGAAACTGGAAGAAGCTGGCCTGGCCGAAGCGATTTCGGCTGTCTACGGGGTCGGCTATCGGTGGGAAGCACGCAGCGCGCAGCAACCCTGAAGTCAAACAGAGGAGAAAGAAAATGTCTGACGACACACAGTCGCCATCACGGCGCAATATTATCAAAAGCATGGTTTTCATCCCGATCGGCGCGGCGGCCACCACCGGCGTGGTGCGCGCACTGTCGCCGGCCACCGCCGCCGATGCCAACGCGCCCGAGGGCAAGCCGGACGCCTACACGCCGGCTTTCTTCAACCAGGTCGAGTGGAAGTTCCTCAATGCCGCCGTGGACCGTTTGATTCCGTACGACGAACACGGCCCCGGCGCCATCGAACTGGGCGTGCTGGAATTCCTCGACCGCCACATGCAGACGCCTTACGCCACCGGCGACATCTGGTATATGCAAGGCCCGTTCGTCAAGGCCGCGCCGGAGTTCGGCTACCAGGGCAAGCTGGGCCTGCGCGACATCATCCGCGTCGGCATCAAGAACGTCGACGGCTATTGCGCCTCGCAGTTCGGCGGCAAGGCGTTTGCCGACCTGGACCGCAAGCAGCAGGAGGAAATCCTCAAGGGCTGCGAAGGCGGCAAGCTCAAGCTGGAAGACATTTCGGCCAAGCTGTTCTTCACCAACCTGCTGAATGAAGTGCGCAACGGCTACTTCGCCGATCCCAAGCACGGCGGCAACAAGGGCATGGGCGCCTGGAAGATGATCGGCTATCCCGGCATGCGTGCCGACTATCTGGACTGGGTGGAAGTCCGCGACAAACCATATCCGATCGGCCCTGTCGATCTGGCTGGACGCAGAGGTTAACAAGATGAGTATCGTAAAAAACAAAGTAGACGCCGTCATTGTCGGCATGGGCTGGACCGGCGCCATCATGGCCAAGGAACTGACCGACGCCGGCCTGAGCGTGGTGTGCCTGGAACGCGGCCCGGACCGCGACACGCAGCCGGACTTCGCCTATCCGCGCGTGGTCGACGAGCTGGAAGGCTCGGTGCACCGCAAGTACCTACAATCGCTGTCGAAGGAGACGGTGACCATTCGCCACAATATGAACGACACGGCCGTGCCCTATCGCCAGATGGGTTCGTTCAAGCCGGGCACCGGTGTTGGCGGCGCCGGCAGCCACTGGTCCGGCTGCCATTTCCGCGCGCTGCCGGAAGACTTCAAGGTGCGTTCCAACGTGGAACAGCGCTACGGCAAGAAGTTCATCCCGGCCGGCATGACGATCCAGGATTTCCCGGTCACTTATGAGGATCTGGAACCGCATTTCGACCACTTCGAATACGTCTGCGGCACCTCCGGCAAGGCCGGCGTGTTGAACGGCAAGAAGATCGACGGCGGCAATCCGTTTGAAGGCTCGCGCTCGCGTGAATTCGCGCTGCCGCCGAACCCGAACTACCTCGGCGCCGAGATGTTCTACAAGGCCGCGCGCGAAATGGGCTACCACCCGTATCCGATTCCGGCATCGAACGCTTCCGGCCCGTATGTGAATCCCTACGGCTGCCAGATGGGACCGTGTAACTTTTGCGGCTTCTGCTCCGACTACGGTTGCCTGAACTACTCCAAGGCCAGCCCGAACGCCTGCATCATGCCGGTGCTGCGCGGCCGCAAGGGCTTCGAGCTGCGCACGCTGGCGCAGGTGCTGAAGGTCAACCTGACCGCCGACAAGAAGAAGGCCACCGGCGTTACCTACCTGGACGCGCAAGGCCGCGAGACCGAGCAGCCGGCCGACCTGGTGGTGCTGTGTGCGTTCTCGCTGTTCAATGTGCACCTGATGCTGTTGTCGGGCATCGGCGTACCGTATGACCCGGTCAGCAACACCGGCACCATCGGCCGCAACTACTCGTACCAGAACCTGAACCGCGTCTCGCTGTTCTTCGATGAGACCGTGCACGCCAACCAGTTCATGGGCATCGGCGGCGGCGGCACCACCATCGACGATTTGAACGGCAACCAGAACGACAGCACCAAGTCCGGCTTCATCGGCGGCGGCCTGGTCTGGGCGCGCCAGCCGGGCGGCGGTCCGGTGCGCGGCATCGCGACGGCGCCGGGCGTACCGAACTGGGGCAGCGGCTGGAAGAAGGGCGTCAAGGAAGCCTTCCGCCATTCCTTCTACTACGAGGTGCAGGGTTCGTGCATGTCCTACCAGGACGCCTACCTGAGCCTGGACCCGACCTACAAGGACGCCTTCGGCCGTCCGCTGCTGCGCATGACCTTCGACTGGCACGACAACGAGGTCAAGGCCTCGCAGTACCTGGTGGAGAAAGCCTCGGACATGTGCAAGGTGCTGGGTCCGAAAGCCATCAAGGGCGACGCCAAGAAGGACGGCGATCACTACAACGTGACGCAGTACCAGTCGACCCACACCTGCGGCGGCGCCATCATGGGCTCCGATCCGAAGACCTCGGCGCTGAACCGTTACCTGCAGTCGTGGGATGTATCCAACGTGTTTGCGCCGGGCGCCAACGCCTTCCCGCAGAACAACGGCTACAACCCGACCGGCATGGTCGGCGCGCTGACCTACTGGTGCGCCAAGGCGGTCCGCGAGCAGTACTTGAAAAACCCTGGCCCGCTGGTCCAGGCTTAAGGAGACGACGACATGAGCAATGTTAAAAAAGGAATCGCGGTCGTCGCGGCGGTAGCGGTGGTGGGCGTGGTGGGTGCATTCGCCTACGCCAGGCAAGCCACGGTTACCAGGGACATCGGACCGGGCGCGGAGAACCTGGCCACGCCGAGCGCACAACTGATCGAGAAGGGCCGCTACCTGGCCGTCGCCGCCGACTGCGTGGCCTGCCACACGGCGCCGAAAGGCCAGCCGTTCGCGGGCGGGCTGTCGATGGCGACGCCGATCGGGGCCATCCACAGCTCCAACATCACGCCGGACAAGGCGACCGGCATCGGCAACTACAGCCTGAACGACTTCGACCGCGCCGTGCGTCACGGTATCGCGCCGTCGGGCGACACGCTGTATCCGGCGATGCCGTATCCGTCCTACGCCAAGGTGACCGACGACGACATGCGCGCGCTGTATGCGTATTTCATGCATGGCGTGCAGCCGGTGTCGAAGCCCAACCTGGGGCATGACATCGCCTGGCCGCTGTCGATCAACTGGCCGCTGGCGATCTGGCGCAAGACGTATGCGCCGGCCGTTGAACCGCTGGTGCTGAGCAAGTACCAGAGCGACGCGCTGGCGCGCGGCGCCTACCTGGTGCAGGGCCTGGGCCATTGCGGCGCCTGCCACACGCCGCGCGCCTCGACCATGCAGGAGCTGGCGCAGGACGAGTCGAATCCGGCCTACCTGTCCGGCGGTCCGGTCATCGACGGCTGGCTGGCGGTGAACCTGCGCAGCAATCCGGCTGGTGGTTTGGGCCGTTGGACCGAGCAGGACATCATCGATACGCTGAGCAAGGCACGCAACGCGCATTCGGCGGTGATCGGCACGCCGATGGCCGATGTGGTCGCGCACAGCACGCAGGAGATGTCGCCGGAAGATCTGAAAGCCATCGCCGTCTACCTGAAGTCCCTGACGCCGGGGCCGGATGAGAAGGCGCGCTATGCGGTCAGCGATGTCACGGCCAAGGCCTTGAAGGCGGGGCACGACGACACGCGCGGCGCCCAGCTGTATCTGGATAACTGCGCGGCCTGTCACCGTTCGGACGCGACCTCCAACGCCAAGGTGTTCCCGGCGCTGGCGGGCAATCCGAGCGTGTTGTCGGACGATCCGACTTCGTTGATCCGCCTGGTGCTGGCGGGCAGTTCGCTGCCTTCCACCAAGGGTGCGCCATCGGCGCTGGGCATGCCGGGCTTTGCCTGGCGTCTGTCGGATGACGAAGCGGCGCAGCTGGTGACCTTCGTGCGCCAGAGCTGGGGCAACCAGGCGTCCGCCGCGGATGCCGGCCAGGTGGCGAAGATCCGCAAGCAGATCGGCGCCGAAGCGCAGCACTAGGTGTCGGCCAGCGACCCGGCCAACATATCGGTGAATACGCGTATCTTCGATGCGCCGCGCCGGTTGGCCGGGTACACCGCGTAGATGCCCACATCCATTTCGCCTGGATTGGCCTGGTACTCGTTCAATACGGGTACCAGCGCTCCCGCCTCCAGGTCTTCCCGTATCAACCAGCCCGGCAGCAGTGCCAGGCCGAGACCGCCCAGCGCGGCGTGGCGCAGCATTTCCGAATTATTGACGTGCAGGTTGCCGCGCACTTCCACTTCCGTGGCCAGGTCGCTGTTGCGCAGCCGCCAGCTTGAACGGCTGGCGCCGTAGGCGAACAACAGGCAGTTGTGCTGCCCCAGTTCGTCCGGCGTCTGCGGCGCGCCGTGGGCGGCCAGGTAGGTCGGGCTGGCGACGATGTGGCGCTGGTGGCCGGCCAGCTTGCGCGCGATCAGGTTGGGCTGCTGCTCCGGGTTGCCGATGCGGATGGCGACGTCGATCGCTTCATCGACCATATTGGTCAGCGCATCGCTAAGGCGCATGTCCAGTTCCAGCTTCGGGTAGCGGCGCGCCAGTTCCGGCAGCAGCGGGGCGATGTAGCGGATCGCCAGCGTGACCGGGGCGGCGATGCGCAGCACGCCGGCCGGTTCCGCATCGCGGCCGGAGGCGGCGTCGTCGGCTTCATCCAGCGAGGCGAGGATTTGCGTGGCGTGGTCGAAATAGCCGCGGCCGCTGTCGGTGAGGGTGATGCTGCGCGTCGAGCGGTTCAGCAGCGGCGCGCCGATGCGCTGTTCCAGCGCGTCCACCAGCCGCGTCACCGATGACGTGGCCACGCCAAGCTGGCGCGCGGCGGCGGAAAAGCCGCCGTTGCTGGCCACCAGGCAAAACGCTTTTAATTCGGCAAATCTGTCCATGTTTTGCGCCTTACGCAAAGGTGTGTGCGAATTTGCCCATATTATCAGCAGAACGCGGCGGGATTATAGTGATTTCATACTTAAATTGCTTTGGAGGTTGTATGAATATCACCCCGCTCCCTGTCGGTTTTGGCGCTGAAATCGACGGTTTCGATATGCGCGAGGCCGATGACGGCACGGCTGAGCAGCTGCGCGCCGCGCTGCTGCAATATGGCATGCTGGTGATACGCGGCCAGTCGTTCACGCCGCCGGAGCAGATCGCCGCCAGCAAGCTGTTCGGCAGCCTGGAGACTTTCCCCACCATGCGCGGGCAGTTGAACGGCTGGCCGGAGATCTTCCGCGTCGCCAGCCGGCCGGAGGATGGCCATGTCGAAGTCGGCCGCTACTGGCATTCGGACGGTTCGTTCCGCGAAGATCCGACGCCGATCAGCTTCTGGTATTCGGAAGTGCAGTCGGCGGAGGGCGGCGACACGCTGTTCACCGACCTGCAGCGGGCGTATGCCGAGTTGCAGCCGGAGATACAGCAGGAGTTTGCCGGCCTGACCACGGCGCACCGCAATGGCGTGGTGCATCCGCTGGTGCTGCGCCATCCGAAAACGGAGGTGCCGGCGCTGTACCTGAACATCGGCCTGACGGCGGGCGTGCTGGGCTACAGCCCCGACCATTCGCGCGCGCTGATGGAGGCGGTGGACCGCCACTACTCGCGCGACGGCGCCACCTACCGCCACCACTGGCTGCCGGGTGACGTGGTGGTGGCGGACAACCTGCACGTCGCTCACAAGGCAACGCCGATCACGCCGCAGACGCGCCGCATCCTCAACCGCACCACCATCCGCGCCGACGGCGTCATCTGGGCGGACGGCGAGCAGAAACAAGCCGCTTAGCGATCCAGCTCAAGCAGTGGCAACAGCGGAAACCTTAGTCTGTGGAGGTACCCAACACGTGATTAAGGTTTCTGCATGAGTTCATGCGAGCAGATATTAAGAAAAATTTGCGATCTGGAGGCACAACTAAAAAAGCGCGAGGCACAACTCGCGGAAGACCGCTATGATCTTTTCCATCGCGCCTATTCATCCAATCCTGGCGGCAGGATGGCGGGCAAAGGGACTTATTTGGGACACATCGATATGATTCGCTCCATGAAGCGAGGGCTTGAAAAATTGCGAGCCAAGGCAAAAGCGATGGGATGTTTATAAGTATACGGGAGGGCGAAAAATGTTGATCACTGATGAACTGGCGGACACCGCTTTAAAACGCCTTTCCAACGAAACGGGGATTTCCAGTCACTTGTTCAGGTACGAGATACAAGATGATTTCCAGCTGCTTTTCATTTCTGTCGCTGCCGACAATTTGACGAACGCGGAGCTGGACGCGGAGATGCCGCGTATTGCTGCGATATTGAAGGAATTGATGCCAGTCCGTGAAAATGACTACGCTTGGACGGTTGGTTTTCTGCGTGAAAGTGAAGTCGTAGAAAGTTGCTTTGGCGGAAATCTTGCAATTCCCGATTGGAACGGCGAACAGTTTGTAGAATAGGTTTGCATGAGAGGATATGTTATTTCCCTCACGCACAATTGAAATGTGGTCTGGAAAAGCTTGTGTTTGAGATAAACTCTTCGCTTCTCAAGCTATTCTGGCCCAGACCATGCCAAATTCTTCCATGCTGGACGACCGCGGGTTCCGTCGTATCCTTGTTCGCAATGTCACGCTGCCGCTGGCGGCTGGCGTCGTCAGTGCCGGCGTGTTCATCGTGCTGCTCGCCTATTTGATCACCACCATGAACTGGGTCGAGCACAGCGAACGCGTGATCGGCAACGCCAACCAGATCGGCAAGGAGATGGTCGACATGGAAACCGGCCTGCGCGGCTATCTGCTGGCCGGCGACGAGTCCTTCCTGCAACCCTACGTCCTGTCCAAGCCCCGGGTCGCGTCGAATATGACCAGCCTGATGAAACTGGTGGAAGACAACCCGGTCCAGGTCGACCGCCTGCGCACCATTCAATACCAGCAGCAGCAATGGGATGAGTACGCCAAGGAAATGATACGCCTGCGCGGCGCCAACGGCGACGTCACCGGCCCGGTCAAGACCGGCCGCGGCAAAACGCAGTTCGACGAAATCCGCCGCCTGCTGGACACCTTTGTCGCCGCCGAAGTGCGCATGCGCCAGGACCGCAACGACGAGGCGCGCTCCGTCACCACCTGGGTGGCGGTGATCTATCTGACCCTGACGCTGGGCGTCGGCGGCATCCTGGCCTGGTTTGGCCGCCGCGAGTTGACCGGCCTGTCGCGCGTCTACACCAAGGCGCTGGACGAACACGCCGAGCATGCCCAACTGCTGCAACAGCAAGCCTGGCTGCGCACCGGCCAGAGCGAGCTGGCGCAACAGGGCATCGGCCAGTTCGCGCTGCCGCAGCTGTCGGCGGCGCTGCTGCATTTCCTGGCCAGCTATATGGGCGTGGTGGTTGGCGCGCTGTACCAGCGCGGCGCCGACGGCAGCTTCCGCCGCATCGCCTCCTACGGCCTGAGCGCCGAATGGGAGCAGCGCGACCAGCAGCTGAAACCGGCCGAAAGCCTGGTGGCGCAAGCCGCGCTGGAACGCCGCGTGATCCGCCTCGACCAGGTGCCGGCCGGCTATCTGCAATTCAGTTCCGGCCTGGGTTCGGGCGAACCGGCCAGCGTGCTGCTGGCGCCGGTCGACAGCGACGGCGAAATCAACGGCGTGCTGGAACTGGGCCTGCTGCGTCCGATCACCGCGCGCGATGTCGATCTGCTGACGCTGGTGAAGGGCAATATCGGCAGCGCCATCGAAGCCAGCCTGTCGCGCCAGCGCCTGCAGGAAGTGCTGGCTGAAACCCAGCAGCTCAACGAAGAACTGCAAGTGCAGCAGGAAGAACTGCGCACCGCCAACGAGGAACTGGAAGAACAGTCGCGCGTGCTGGAAGAATCGCAGGCCAGCCTGGAAAACCAGAAAGCCGAACTGGAACAGACCAACGAACAGCTCAACGAGCAGGGCGTGGCGCTGGACCAGAAGAATGCCGAACTGCAAAAAGCCCAGCTGGACCTGGAAGAACGCGCCCGCGACCTGGAGCGCGCCAGCCAGTACAAATCGCAATTCCTGGCGAATATGTCGCACGAGCTGCGCACGCCGCTCAACAGCTCGCTGATCCTGGCCAAGCTGCTGTCGGAAAACGCGCTCGGCAACCTGAACGACGAGCAGGTGCGCTTCGCCAACACGATTTACTCGGCCGGCAACGACCTGCTGAACCTGATCAACGACATCCTCGACATCTCCAAGGTCGAAGCCGGCAAGCTGGACCTGGTGCCGGAAAACCTGTCGATCCGCCACGTGGCGGAAGGCATGGCGATGGTGTTCGAGCCGCTGGCGCAGCAGAAAAAGCTGGCGTTCCAGTTGCAAGTGGCCGAGGGCGTGGCCGAGCACATGGTCAGCGACCGCCAGCGCATGGAACAGATCCTGAAAAACCTGCTGTCGAACGCGCTCAAGTTCACCAGCAGCGGCCAGATCACCTTGTCGGTGCAGCCGGCCGCCAACGGCGCGGTGGCGTTCTCGGTGCAGGACACCGGCATCGGCATCCGCGCCGAAGACCAGCAGGCCATCTTCAACGCCTTCCAGCAGGCCGACGGCACCACCAGCCGCAAGTACGGCGGCACCGGACTGGGGCTGTCGATCTCGCGCGACCTGGCGCAGTTGCTGGGCGGCGCCATCAGCCTGGTCAGCGAACCGGGCAAGGGCAGCTGCTTCACGCTGACGCTGCCGATTGCCTGGACCTCGCCGGAGCCCGGCCCGCGTGCCGGCAGCTCGACCAGTCCGGCGCTGGTGGACACCGGCTTTGAGCTGGCGCCGCAGGTGGCCACGCCGGTCCCGGCGCCCGCACCGGCGCCATCGCTGCCGCGCGCCTTCGACGACGACCGCGACCTGGTGGCCGAAGCCGGCACGCCGCGCGGCCGCCTGGTGCTGGTGGTGGAGGATGACGCGCCGTTCGCCCGCATCCTGTACGACCTGGCGCACGAAAAACAATACCAGTGCCTGGTCGCCTTCGACGCCGACGAGGGGCTGGCGCTGGCACGCGAATTCAAGCCGGACGCGGTGCTGCTCGACATCCGCCTGCCGGACCGTTCTGGCTTGTCGGTGCTGCAATTGCTGAAGGACGACGCCCAGACCCGCCACATTCCGGTCCACGTGGTGTCCGGCACCGAGAACGGCGAAGCCGCGCTGCACCTGGGCGCGATCGGCTTCGCGCTGAAGCCGACCACGCGCGAGCAGCTGATGGAAGTGTTCCGCCGCATCGAAACCAAGCTGACGCAGAAAATCAAGCGCGTGCTGCTGGTGGAAGACGACGACCGTCAGCGCGACAGCGTGGTCCAGCTGATCTCGGACAACGACGTCGAAATCGTCGCGGTCGGCAGCGGCGAGGAAGCGCTGGCGCTGCTGCGCACCACCGTCTACGACTGCATGATCATCGACCTCAAGCTGCCTGACATGCAGGGCAACGAACTGCTGCAACGCATGGCGGGCGAATCGCTGGCGGCGTTCCCGCCGGTGATCGTCTACACCGGCCGCAATCTGTCGCGCGCCGAAGAGGCCGACCTGCACAAGTATTCGCGCTCGATCATCATCAAGGGCGCCCGTTCGCCGGAGCGCCTGCTGGATGAAGTGACGCTGTTCCTGCACAAGGTGGAAGCCGACCTGTCGAGCGAACGCCAGCGCATGCTGAAGACGGTGCGCTCGCGCGACCGCGTGTTCGAAGGCCGCCGCATCCTGCTGGTGGACGACGACGTGCGCAACATCTTCGCGCTGACCAGCGCGCTGGAACAGAAAGGCGCATTGGTGGAAGTGGGCCGCAACGGCTTCGAGGCGCTGGAGAAACTCGACACCGTGCCGGACATCGACCTGGTGCTGATGGACGTGATGATGCCGGGCATGGACGGCCTGGAAGCCACGCGCCGCCTGCGCGACGATCCGCGCTTCGCCCGCCTGCCGGTGATCGCCATTACCGCCAAGGCCATGAAGGACGACCAGGAGCAATGCCTGGCCGCCGGCGCCAGCGATTACCTGGCCAAGCCGATCGACCTGTCGCGCCTGTACTCGCTGCTGCGGGTGTGGATGCCGAACGGTGAGCGGAGCTGACCATGCAAAGGTTAACCTATGCACCATAGCGACACCGATATCGAGCTGAAAATGCTGGTGGAGGCCATCTACCTGAAATACAGCTACGACTTCCGCGACTACACCGGCGCCTCGCAAAAGCGCCGCGTGCTGCACGCGCTGAAGGAAATGGATTGCGACAGCATCTCGGCGCTGCAGGCGCGCGTCATCCACGAGCCGGCCGCGTTCAGCCAGCTGCTGCAATACCTGACGATACCGGTCACCTCGATGTTCCGCGATCCGACCTACTTTGCCGCGCTGCGCGAGCATGTGGTGCCGGTGCTGCGCACCTATCCGTCGCTGAAGATCTGGATCGCCGGCTGCAGCACCGGAGAGGAAGTGTATTCGATGGCCATCCTGCTCAAGGAAGAAGGCTTGCTGGAGCGCAGCATGATTTACGCCACCGACATCAATCCGCAGTCGCTGGAAAAGGCGCGCCAGGGCATGTTCCCGCTGGACGCGATGCGCGAGTACACGCAGAACTACCAGCAGGCCGGCGGCACCCGCAGTTTTTCCGATTACTACACGGCGGCCTACAACGCCGCGCTGTTCGACAAGTCGCTGTGCGAAAACGTCACCTTCGCCGACCACAGCCTGGCGACCGACTCGGTGTTTGCAGAGACCAATCTGATCAGCTGCCGCAACGTGATGATTTATTTTAAGAAGCGCCTGCAGGAACGCGCCTTCGGCCTGTTCCACGAGTCGCTGTGCCATCGCGGCTTCCTCGGCCTGGGCAGCAAGGAGAGCATCGACTTCTCCGCCTACGGACCGAGTTTCGAGCCGGTGATGAAGCGCGAACGGCTGTTCCGCAAACGTTGATCATGGACACTTCCACTATCCAGAAAGCATTGGCCGGGCGTTCGGTGGAGGCGGTGGTGATTGGCGCCTCGGCCGGCGGCGTCGGCGCGCTGCTGCACCTGCTGCCGGGACTGCCGGCCGATTACGGTTGCGCGGTGGTGGCGGTGCTGCACATACCGGACGGGCGCCAGAGCCACCTGGCCGGCGTCTTCCAGCAACGCATGAGCTTGCCTGTGCGCGAGGCGCGCGACAAGGAAGAGGTGGCGTCCGGTACGCTGTATTTCGCCGGTTCGGGCTACCATCTGTCGGTGGAACAGGACCGTTGCTTCTCCCTGAGTTGCGAGGCGCCGCTGCATTTTGCGCGGCCGGCGATCGATTATTTGATGACGTCGGCGGCCGACGCCTATGGCGCCGGCCTGGTCGGCATCCTGCTCACCGGCGCCAACCACGACGGCGCGGCCGGGCTGGCGGCGATCAGCGCGGCCGGCGGCCTGACCGTGGTGCAAGACCCGCACGAGGCCGAAGTGCCGACCATGCCGAAGGAAGCCATCCGCCTGCACGCGCCGGACCTGATTTTGCCGTTGGCTGAGATACACACCCTGTTGATGATGCTGGAGAATAAGTAATGCAAGACGCATCCCCCACCAAGCTGCTGATCGTTGACGATCTGCCGGAGAACCTGCAAGCGTTGAACGCCGTCATTCGCGGCGAGGGGCGCGAGATCTTCCAGGCCGGGTCCGGCGAGGAAGCGCTGGCGCTGCTGCTGCAGCATGACTTCGCGATGGCCATTCTCGACGTGCAGATGCCGGGCATGGACGGCTTCGAGCTGGCCGAGCTGATGCGCGGCACCGAGAAGACGCGGCAGATTCCGATCGTGTTCGTGACGGCGGCGGGCAAGGAACTGAATTACTCGTTCAAGGGCTACGAAGCGGGCGCGGTGGACGTGCTGTACAAGCCGCTCGATCCGCGCGCGGTGAAGGGCAAGGTGCAGGTGTTCGTGGCGCTGTACGAGGCGCGCGAAGCGATGCGGCGCCAGGTCGAGGCGCTGGAGGCGGCGCGCCAGCAGCAGGCGGCGACGCAGGCGCAGCTGGAGCGCGCGCTGGTGATGCGCGATGAATTCATGTCGATGGTGTCGCACGAGATGCGCACGCCGCTCAACACGCTGTATCTGGAAACCCAGTTGCGCAAGATGCAGCTGGAGCGCGGCAATATGGCGGCCTTCGGCGCCGAGCAGTTGCAGCGCATGGTGGCGCGCGACGACCGCCAGATCCAGAGCATCATCCGCCTGATCGACGACATGCTGGATGTGTCGCGCATCCGCAGCGGCAAGCTGTCGCTGCGGCCCGGCTGGGTGGAGTTGTCGGGCCTGCTGCGGCGCGTGGTGCATGATCTGACGCCGCAGGCCACCACCGCCGGCGCCACCCTGACGCTGGAGGCGGGCACGCCGGTGAGCGGCTGGTGGGACGAGTTCCGCATCGAGCAGATCGTGGTGAATCTGCTGACCAACGCCATGCGCTACGGTTGCCAGCAGCCGATCAGCGTGACGCTGACGGTGGAGCAGGACTGGGCACGCATCGATGTGCGCGATTGCGGTCCCGGCATCGCGCCGGAAAACCAGGCCAAGATTTTTGAGCCGTATGAGCGTGGCGTCGGCAGCGATGCGCCGGCGGGCCTGGGGCTGGGCCTGTACATCTCGCGCCAGCTGGCCGAAGTGCACGAAGGCAGCCTGACGCTGGAAAGCAAGCCGGGCGAGGGGTCGGTTTTCAGTCTGACGTTGCCGCGCCGCGACGCCCCACCCCAGTAACCCGGCAAAATGGGGTAGCGTTAGCTTGCACCGCTGCCGTGCGCGTCCGCAGTAGAGCTTGCGGCACCTGCGCAACCCGCACACCGCTGCGGCCAGGGTCAGACCCCGTACGGGGTCTGACCCTTTCGTTTGGGGGTACTAACGCGATTAACGGGAATTCGCCTCTTCACGGCGTTGAATCAGGTAGGCCTTGAGGTCGTCGAAGCTGACCGCACCGCGTTGCGCGGTATCGATATGGTCGAAGTTTTTATCCACCACGGTCAAGCCCGCGCGGCGTGCCTCGTCGCGGCTCAGCGTGCCGCTGCCATCCAGGTCGGCGGCTTCAAAGCGTTGTTTCAGCTTCTGCATCGGCTGATAGCGCAGCAGCGCCGTGCCATTCGAGGCTTCGCGCAAGGGCTTGCGCAGCGCCGGCGGCAGATACGGCTCTCCCGCCCGCATGGCGGACGGCGCGTCCGGCTGCGGCGCCTGTGCGCTGGCGTACGATGCGGCCGCGAGTCCCGCAGCGGTCAAGAGGGCGAATTGCAAAAGCTTCATGGTTGTCTCCCCGCATCTTCAATGATGCATGGCTAGGGAGCTACTGTGATCCGATTGCGCGAATTAATCAATCCAGTTTCATCGCTACTTACACCTCGTGTCGCCCGGAAACATCACTTAATCGCGGAACTTTGCTACTTTTGCCAGAAATTCGCGTGCGCCAGCCGCGCTTCGTCTTCGCGCACCGGTCCGATGACCTCGGTCGGGCGCTGGCCGGCCGCGAACACGGTGCGGCACGGCAGCGACAAGGTCGGGTTTTCGGGATCGCTGCCGGTCAGTTCCAGCAGGCTGGCTTCCGACATCGCGTACACCACACGGCCCACGCCGCTCCAGTAGGTGCCGCCGCTGCACATGGCGCATGGCTCGGCGTTGGCGTACAGCGTGGCGCCAGCCAGTTCGGCCGGACTGTAACGCTGCGAGGCCAGGCGCAGCGCATTCATCTCGGCGTGCGCGGTGCGGTCGCTGCTGGAAGCGTTCATCGCTTCCGAGATTACCGTGCCGTCGGCCGCCACCACCATGGCGGCGAACGGGTGATGGCCTTCGTCGCGCGAGCGCTGCGCCAGGGCCAGCACGCGGGTCAGGAAGGCGTCGTCTTGTGGGTTCATCGTAACACTCCGTAATGCAAATTCTGCTGCTTGAGATAACCGCGATAGGCCAGCGACATGCGGTCGCACGCCACCGACACTTCGGCGCCCGGCGTCAGCGGCAAACGCGCCGGATGCTGGCTTTCCAGAATCGGCTGGTCCTGCAGGAAGATGGTGTCCTGGAAGGCGCGCAGCGCGTCGTCGCTGGAAGTGAAGTCGTTCAGCGCCATGACGATCCACACGCGGGTGGTGGTTTCGGTCAGCGGCTGCAGCAGCAGCGCGATCGCTTCGCGGATGCTGCCCGGCGGATGCTTGGTGAGGATGGCCGTCAGCGGCCGCACCACGCGGTAGGTGTATTCGATGTCGCTGCCGCCGGTGGCGGCCTTGCTGGCCTGCGGCTGGAAGGCGTAGCACTGCCTGGCCCACACGCCGCTGCCGTATTCGGGATCGTCGAACGTTTCGACGGTGTAGTCGGGGATGACGGTCTGCTGTTTGTCGCCCAATATGCCTTCATGCACAAACGCGAAGTGCGCCATGTCGAGGAAGTTCTCGACGATGCGCGGACCGCTGCTGTGCACCTCGTAAGGACCGCACCAGACCTTGCGCAGCTGGTCGTCGGCGAATTCGGGAAACGCCGGCGGCCCCGCATGCGCGGGCGTGCCGAGGCACACCCACACCAGTCCATACTGCTCCCGCACGTGGTACACCGCCACCTGCGCCTTCAACGGCGCGTCAGGCAGCGCCGGGATGCGCGTGCAGCGGCCTTCCTTGCCGAAGCTCCAGCCGTGGTAAGGGCAGGTCAGCGTGTCGTCATGCAGCGTGCCCATGGAAAGCTGCGTGCCGCGATGCGGACAGCGGTCTTCCCATGCGTGCAGCACGCCGCCGCTGTCGCGCCACAGCACCACGCGCGTCTCCAGCAGATCGGCGGCCAGCATGGCGCCGGCTTCGATCCGGTTGGAGAGCGCGACCGGATGCCAGTCGTTCAGCAGGACCGGGTCCATGCTCACTTCGGAATGGTGCCTTCCACGCCTTGCACGTAGAAGTTCATGCCCATCAAATCCTTCTCGGGCGCCTTGACGCCGGCGGCGTACTTGATGGCGCCCGATTGGTCCTTGATCGGGCCGGTGAATGGCGCGAAGGTGCCGGCGGTCAGCGCGGCCTTCTTCTCTTCAAACGCCTTCACCGCATCGGCAGGCACCACGGCATTAATCTTCGACATCTTGACCATGCCCTCCTTCAGACCGCCGTGGTAGGCGCCGGATTTCCAGGTGCCGGCCATGACGGCTTTGGCGGTGTCGATGTAGTAGCCGGACCAGTCGTTGGTGGCGGCGGTCAGGTGCGCTTTCGGCGCGAACTTGGACATGTCCGAATCCCAGCCGAAGGCGTACACGCCTTTTTCCTGCGCCACTTGCAGCGTGGCCGGCGAGTCGGTGTTCTGCGCCATCACATCGGCGCCTTGCGCCACCAGGGTTTCGGCGGCCTGGCGTTCCTTCGCCGGGTCGTACCACGAGTTCACCCAAATGACCTTGGTCTTGATTTTCGGGTTCACGCTTTGCGCGCCGAGCGTGAAGGCGTTGATGTTGCGGATCACCTCAGGCACCGGGAAGGACGCGATGAAGCCCAGCGTGTTCGACTTGCTCATCTTGCCGGCCAGGATGCCATCCAGGTAAGCGCCTTCATACAGGCGCGATTCGTAGATGCCCATGTTCTTGGCGGTCTTGAAGCCGGTGGCGTGCAGGAACACCACACCCGGCGTGGACTTGGCGACTTTCTCGGTCGGGTTCATGTAGCCGAAGGAGGTGGTGAAAATCAGCTTGTTGCCTTCGGCGACCAGCTTGCGGATCACGCGTTCGGCGTCCGCGCCTTCCGGCACGTTTTCCACGTAGGTGGTCTTGACCGCGGCGCCGAGTTCCTTTTCCATCGCCAGGCGGGCCTGGTCGTGCGCGTAGGTCCAGCCGGCGTCGCCGACAGGGCCGACGTAGACGAAGCCGATTTTCAGCGGGTCTGCTGCAAACGATGGTGCGGCGGCGAAGGCGGTGGCGACAGCCAGGGCGGCCAGTACTTTGCGACGATTCATCATACGGTTTCCTTTGCGTGTAATAAGTAAGAAGCGAAGTTAGAAGTGGTATTCCGCGCGCACCATCGGCGTTTTGGCCGTGGCGCCTGGAACGGTGCGATCCGGGTTGCCGAATTTGTTTTTCCAGTACTGGTACTCGACGCCGATCTTGAAGGTGTTCTTCGGCGTGCCGAGCGTTTCGCTGATGTCGTACATGATCTGCATGTCGATGTTGGTTTCCGGCGCGGTGCCGCCGCCGAATTCATTGGTGCCCTTGCCGGTGATGAAGTTGGCGTAGCCTTCGAACGACAGCGGAATGCCGACGTTGAACGGAATGCCCCAGGCGCCGGTCAGCATGGCGTGGGTCTTGTACGCGTAGCGCGGCGTGGCCTGGTTGGTGAAGGTGTTGTACGGCGCGTTGGATTCCCACAGCGCGAGCAGGCTGATGTCGAGGAAGCCCGGCACGTCCATCATCAGCGTCGGACCGGCGACGACCATGCGTTTCTTGGAGTTGTAGCCGGCGTCGGTTTTGCTGTTGTAGTCAAAGCCGGCGGTGGCGCCGACGCCGCGCACCGGACCGAAGGCATAGCTCTTGTTGAAGATCTTGCCGAAGTCCAGCGTGTGGCGATACACCACGTAGGCTTCGTGCGCGCCGCTGTTGGAACCGGCCGCCGACGGATCGAGCTCGGACGACATCAGAAGGTCGACGCTGAAGAAGTTTTTGCCGTACTTGTAACCCGATACGCTGCTCAGGTTGACGATGTTCTTGGTGATGTCGTTGTCGTTGTACGGCTCGGCGAACTTGGTACCGTAACGATAGCTGAGCGAGGTGTCGGTCCAGTCTGCGGCTTGCGCGGTGCAAGCGAAGAGCAGGGCGATGGCGGCGGTGAGGCGGACGAGATTTGGCATTGTTGAACTCCGGTTGGTGAGGTTTGAAAGCACTTTTTTTGTATCCAATTAGTTTTAATGTTGGATTCAATCTCGTCCACCTCTTTAGCAATAAGCGGGCCAACTATTTAAAAACCTGACAACGCTTCGGCTAGATTAACTTTCTTGTCCTGCTCCGCCAGGCGCAGGCGCGCTTCGATTTCCAGCAGGTGATGTTCGATCAGGTGCGTGGCTTCCTTCACTTTTCCCTGCTCGATCAGCGTGGCCAGATCCTGGTGTTCATCGTTCTCGCACATGGCGCTGCCCGGTGTTTCATAGAGGGCGATGATCAGCGAACAGCGCGACACCAGCTCCGCCATGAAGCGCTGCAGCACGTGGTTGCCGGCCAGCTGCGCCAGCAGCAGATGGAACTCGCCGCCCAGCCGTATCCAGCCGGCGCGGTCGCCGCTGCGGCGCGCGGCGTCTTCCGCCGCAAGGGCTGCGCGGATCTGCTTCAGCGACTCCGGCGTGGCGTGCTGTATCACCAGCGGCACGATCTCGCGCTCCACGGCACGGCGCGCAGCGAAGATGTCGCGCGCCTCCTGCGGCGTGGGCGAGGCGATCACCGCGCCGCGATTGGGCCGCAGCTCGATGATGTGATCGTGCGCCAGGCGTTGCAGCGCCTTGCGCACGGTGGTGCGGCTGACGTCATACAGCTCGCAGAAATCCGCCTCGCCCAGGTGGGTTCCGGGTGGCAGACGGTGACTCATGACGGCATTGACTACCGCTTTGTAAATGCGCATGTCGATGGCGGTGGTACCGCGCTTGACGACAGCTTGATCGGCTTTGCGCTTGTCAGGCATTGAAGGCTCCCATGTCAGTGATGCTATCCGTTATAAAGCAGGAAGCGTGCTAAGTCGTATACAAAGTTGTGCACACGCTGTGCACGCTTTTGGGTTGCGTGGCATCCCTCTTTGGTGCAGGGCGCCGCCAAAATAGCGCAGATGCCGCACGGCGCGCGTGGCACGCTAATTGCGTCTGTTGCAGCATCTGATTTGTATACGATGAAGGGAACGCGCCGATGACTGAACCGCGCTTGCAGATGCTCGGCATCTCCAAGATTTATCCCTCGGTGGTGGCCAACGCCGACGTGAACCTGACCGTGATGCCCGGCGAGATCCACGCCGTGCTGGGCGAGAACGGCGCTGGCAAGAGCACGCTGATGAAGATCATCTACGGCGTGGTCAAACCGGACGACGGCCAGATCATGTGGGAGGGCCGCCAGGTGCACATCCATTCGCCGCACGATGCGCGCAAGCTGGGCATCGGCATGGTGTTCCAGCACTTCGCCCTGTTCGAGACGCTGACGGTGGCCGAGAACATCGCCCTGGCGCTGGACGACAAGGTGTCGCCGGCGGCGCTGGCGCCGCGCATCAAGCAGGTGTCGGAACAATACGGCCTGCCGCTCGATCCGCAGCGGCTGGTGCACAGCATGTCGGTCGGCGAGCGGCAGCGGGTGGAAATCGTGCGCTGCCTGCTGCAATCGCCCAAGCTGCTGATCATGGACGAGCCGACCTCGGTGCTGACGCCGGATGCGGTGCTCAAACTGTTCGAGTCGCTGCGGCGGCTGGCGGCGGAAGGCGTCAGCATCCTGTACATCAGCCACAAGCTCGATGAAATCCAGTCGCTGTGCGACAAGGCCACGGTGCTACGCGCCGGACGCGTGTCCGGCACCGCGCTGCCGAAGGAGGAAAGCGCGAAGTCGCTGGCGGAACTGATGATCGGCCGCGAGCTGCCGGTGTGCGTCAATACGCCGCGCGAGCCTGGCGAAGTGCTGCTGACGCTGGACCATTTGAATGTGCAAAGCGCCGATCCCTTCGGCACGCGGCTGAAGGACATCAGCCTGTCGCTGCGCAGCGGCGAGATCGTCGGCATCGCCGGCATTTCCGGCAACGGCCAGCAGGAGCTGCTGAAGGCCATCTCCGGCGAACGCACGCTGCATCTGCGCGAAGGCACCATCCGTCTCGGCCAGCAGGACGTGGGCGCGCTGAACGCGGCGCAGCGCCGCCAGCTGGGCCTCGGCTTCGTGCCGGAAGAACGGCTGGGACGCGGCGCGGCGCCCGAGCTGTCGCTGGCGGATAACGCGCTGCTGACCGGCTACGTGCCGGCCGCGAAGACCGGCATGGTCAAGAAAGGCCTGATCCAGCGCGCCACGGTGCGCCTGTTTGCACACCGGGTCATCACGCGCTTCAAGGTGAAGTGCGGCGGCGACCAGTCGGCGGCGGCCAGCCTGTCGGGCGGCAATCTGCAAAAGTTCGTCGTCGGCCGCGAGATCATGCTCGGACCGAAGGTGATGATCTTCGCCCAGCCCACGTGGGGCGTCGACGTCGGCGCCGCCATGCTGATACGCCAGGCCATCATCGACATGCGCGACCAGGGCGTGGCGGTGCTGGTGCTGTCCGAGGAGCTGGACGAATTGTTCATGATGAGCGACCGCATCGCCGTGCTGGCCGATGGCCGCCTGTCGCGCGCGGTGCCGGCTGCCACCACCAGCATCAATGAAATCGGCGTCTGGATGAGCGGCGATTTCGATTACCAGGGAGCTCCAGATTATGTCCAGGCTTGAACGACGTCCCGAACCATCGCGCCGCATGATGCTGGCGTCGCCGCTGATCGCGGCGGCGGCCATGCTGTTCACCGGCTCGCTGCTGTTCTTCTTCATCGGCCAGGAGCCGCTGCATGCGTTCTACGTGTACTTCGTCAAACCGTGGACCACCCTGTACGGCGTGGGCGAGCTGCTGCTGAAGGCGACGCCGCTGATCCTGTGCGGCGTGGGCCTGGCGATCGGTTTCCGCGCCAACGTCAACAACATCGGCGCCGACGGCCAGCTGACCATCGGCGCGATTGCCGCCGGCGCCGTGGCGCTGTACTTCGATGAAGTGCAGGCGTGGTGGGTGCTGCCGCTGATGCTGCTGGCCGGTGCGCTGGGCGGCATGCTGTGGGCGGCGATTCCGGCGCTGCTGCGCACGCGCTTCAACACCAGCGAGATTCTCGTCAGCCTGATGCTGGTGTACGTGGCGTATCACTTGCTGAGCTACCTGGTGCACGGGCCGATGCGCGATCCGGCCGGCTTCAACTTCCCGCAGTCGAAGATGTTCAGCGAGTCGGCCACCCTGCCGCTGCTGGTGGAAGGCTTGCGCGTGAATGCGGCGTTCATCCTGTCGCTGCTGGCTGCCGGCGCGGCGTGGTTCTTCTGCCAGCATACCTTTGCCGGCTATCGCATGCAGGTCAGCGGCATGGCGCCTGCCGCCGCGCTGTACGCCGGTTTCAGCGAGCCGCGCAACGTCTGGCTGGCGTTCATGGTCAGCGGCGCGCTGGCCGGCATCGCCGGCGTCGGCGAAGTGGCGGGGCCGCTGGGGCAGTTGCAGCCGTCGGTGTCGCCGGGCTATGGCTTCGCCGCCATCATCGTCGCGTACGTGGGGCGTTTGCATCCGCTGGGCGTGGTGCTGTCGGCGTTGCTGATGTCGCTGCTGTACATCGGCGGCGAGACGGCGCAGATCGAGTTGCAGGCGCCGTCCGCCATCACCGGCATCTTCCAGGGGCTGCTGCTGTTTTATCTGCTGGCGGCGGACCTGTTCATCCACTATCGCATCAAGCCGCACAAGCGCGCGGCAGGAGTTGCAGCATGATGACCACTGAATTGTTGATCGCCTTCCTCGCCAGCACCGCCGGCGCGGCCACGCCGCTGGTGGTGGCGTCGATGGGCGAACTGGTGACCGAGCGTTCCGGCGTGCTCAATCTCGGCATGGAGGGCATGATGCTGGTCGGCGCGGTGGTCGGCTTCGGCGTCACGCTGAGCACCGGCAGCATGACGGCCGGCCTGCTGGCCGCGGCGGCGGCGGGCATGCTGATGTCGCTGATCTTCGGCTTCCTGGTGTTGACGCTGCAAACCAACCAGGTGGCCACCGGACTGGCGCTGACCCTGTTCGGCATCGGCGCCTCCGCCTTCATCGGCCAGGGCTTTGTCGGGCAGACCGTGGAGCGCATGCCCAACCTGCATTTTCCGGTGCTGTCGGAGCTGCCGTTTGTCGGGCCGCTGCTGTTCCGCTTCGACGCGATGACCTATGCGTCGGTGGCGCTGGTGCTGGCGATCGGCTGGGTGCTGGCGCGCACGCGGCTGGGCCTGGTCATCCGCGCGGTGGGCGAGTCGCCGCACAGCGCGCACGCCATCGGCTTCAACGTCATCGGCCTGCGTTACGGCACGGTGCTGTTCGGGGGCGCGCTGGCCGGTCTGGGCGGCGCCTACCTGTCGCTGGCGCTGACGCCGATGTGGGTGGAAGGCATGACGGCGGGACGCGGCTGGATCGCGCTGGCGCAGGTAGTGTTCGCGACGTGGAAGCCGCGCGGCGTACTGGTGGGCGCCTACCTGTTCGGCGGCGTGACGGTGCTGCAGTTCCACGGCCAGGGCATGGGGCTGGCGATACCGTCGGAGTTTTTGTCGATGCTGCCGTATGTCGCCACTATCGTGGTGCTAGTGATTATCTGCCGCAATCCGCAGACCATTTTGTTGAACAAGCCGATGTCCCTGGGGCAGAACTTCAAGCCGGACTAGCTGGCTGTTGTAGCACATAAAGAAATTGTACGCAATGCGACAATTGGTGATTTTCCCAGCCGGCAAATGCTCTTATTCTTGACCTGAAATCCCATCTGAGGAGCGGTCATGCGAGTCAACAGCCCGGTTACGCAAAACGAATACATCATGGACGATGGCAAGACCATCGTCTCCAGTACTGATTTGCAGGGCAACATCAACTACGCTAATCCGTACTTCATCGAGGTGAGCGGCTTCACGGAAGAGGAGTTGCTGGGCGCGCCGCAGAACCTGGTGCGCCATCCGGACATGCCGGTCGAAGCGTTTGCCGACATGTGGCACACCATCAAGGATGGCATGCCGTGGACCGGGCTGGTGAAGAACCGCTGCAAGAACGGCGATTTCTACTGGGTGCTGGCCAACGTCACGCCGGTGATCGAGAACGGCAAGCCGGTCGGCTATCTGTCGGTGCGCACCAAGCCGTCGCGCGAGCAGGTGCGCGAGGCCGATGCGCTGTACCGCGAAATCAAGGCCGGCAATCCGCGTCACCTGCGCATCGTCAAGGGACGCGCGGTATCGACCGGCGTCTTCGCGCGCCTGAAAGCCATGACCAGCGCATCGCTGCCGGCGCAGATCGCGGCGGCCACCACCCTGCTGGTCGGCGTGCTGGCGGCGCTGGCGCTGGCCTTGCTGGTGATGGACGACGCCACCGTCGCCAGGGCGCACGGCTGGCTCGGCTGGGCCGCCGTGGTGGCGATGGCCGGCATGCTGGCCTTCGGCCGCAACCTGTATGTGAACGTGGCGCTGCCGTTGCGGCAGGCCACCCGGGCGGCGCGCATGATGGCGGGCGGCGACCTGACCGCGTCGATCGACATCCAGCGCGACGATGAAGTGGGCCAGTTGCTGGCGGCGCTGCGGCAGACCAACATCAACCTGCACAGCATCATCGGCGACGTGCGCGCCAACTTCGATCAGATCACCGTGTCCACCGACGAAATCGCCGATGGCAATATGGATTTGTCGGGCCGCACCGAATCGCAGGCGTCCAGCCTGCAGCAGACCGCGTCCAGCATGGAGCAGCTGACCGCCACCGTGCAGCAGAGCGCCACCAACGTCGCCAGCGCCAACCAGCTGGCCGAGCGTGCGCGCGAAGTGGCGACGCAGGGCGGCAGCATCGTGTCGCAGGTGGTGACGACGATGGGCGACATCAGCGCCTCGTCCAACAAGATCCTCGACATCATCGGCCTGATCGACGGCATCGCCTTCCAGACCAACATCCTGGCCTTGAATGCGGCGGTGGAAGCCGCGCGCGCCGGCGAACAGGGGCGCGGCTTTGCGGTTGTCGCCAGCGAGGTGCGCGGACTGGCGCAGCGTTCGGCCACGGCCGCCAAGGAGATCAAGGCGCTGATCGATACCTCGATCCAGAAAGTGCAGGCCGGCACCGCGCTGACCAACAGCGCCGGCGCCACCATGAGCGAGGTGATCGAATCGGTGGCGCGCGTGTCCAAGGTGATGGGCGAGATTTCCGATTCCACGCGCGAGCAGAGCAGCGGCATCGGCCAGGTCAACGAAGCGGTGATCAAGATCGACGACATCACGCAGCAGAACGCGGCGCTGGTGGAGCAGGCTGCCGCTGCCGCCGGCAACCTGGCGCAGCAGGCGCGCTGCGTGTCGCAGGCGATGGCGGTGTTCAAGCTGCAGCAGGCGGCGACAAGCGCGCGCCGCGCACCCGGCGGACAGCCATCGCGGCCCCCGGCCGGCAGCAAGCCGCCGCTGCAACTGCAGGCTTGATATGATGTCGCCTTCGACAGGCGACATGGACAGCAGGCATGGGGCACACGGTAACGCTGGCAGGGCAGGGATGGCGGTTTGATGCGGAAGCGCCGGAGACGGTGCTGCAAGCGGCCGAGCGCGCCGGCATCCGCCTGCCCAGTTCATGCCGCAACGGCACCTGCCGCACCTGCATCTGCCTGTCGACCAGCGGCACGGTGCGCTACAAGATCGACTGGCCGGGCCTGAGCCTGGACGAAAAGCGCGAGGGCTACATCCTGCCCTGCGTCGCCATCGCCGAAACCGATCTGACTATTCAGGCGCCCGCCGCCGGTAAGCTCCCGGTCCCACCCCGTACTGACGCTTGAAGGCGCGGTTGAACGCCGCTTCCGACTGGTAGCCGACCGCTTCGCCGACGGCGCCGGCGGGCTGGCCGTCGTCCAGCAGGCGGGCGGCGCGCGCCATGCGCAGCTGGGCCAGCACGTCGGCCGGCGTGGCGTTGGCGGCCTGCTTGAACAGGCGCGCGAAGGTGGCGCGCGACATGTGGCTGGCCTCGGCCAGATCTTCCAGCGTCCACGGTTTTTCCGGCGCGGTCAGCATGCCGTTGATGGCGGCTTGCAGGCGCCGTTCGGCCAGCACGCCGAACAGGCCGGGCACCGTCAGCGCCTGTTCCAGCCAGGTGCGGATCAGCAGTGCGAACAGCGCCGACGCCAGCTGGCGGATGATGGCGGCCGAGCCGCCGCGCGGTGTTTCCGCTTCTTCCTGCAGCATGCGCAGCAGGTGGCGCAGGCTTTGCGCATCGGGGCGGCCGGCGGTGTGCACCACCAGCACCGGCGGCAGGGCGGCCAGCAGGCCGGCGCTGCCGTCGGCGTCGAAACGGAACTCGCCGCACAGGATGTCGGTTTGCGGGCCTGCGCCGTCGTTGGTTTCGAAGCGCAGCAGGCCGGGCGTGCCGTGCATCGGCGAGGCCTGGGCCGGATCGCCGATGTGCAGCTGGTGCGCGTCGCCATGCGGGAAGACGATGATGTCGCCGGTTTGCAGCATCTGGCCGTTGACTTGCGCTTCGCCGTGGACGATCAGGTGATAGGGGGCGACGCCGCGCGGCGTGCCCTGGTGGTCCAGCACCCAGGGTGCGCCGAAGCGGCAGCGGATGTCCAGCGCGGTGCGCACGGGGTAGAGGGAGAGCAGGTGGCTAAGTGGATCCATAATGTCAGCGTGAGACGATTGAGCAAATTATAGAGTATTTCGGGTATTCATCATCGCAAGCAAGCGGCCTAAACTGTTTCCCATACCAACCGACTTTGAAAGGAAACATCATGTCCCGCTTGTTCACCCAACCTGTCTCGGAAGCCACCGGCCACGCTGCCCAACTGTTCACCGCCATCAAGGGCGCCATCGGCAAGGTGCCGAACGCGTATGCGGCCATCGGCAGCAACAGCCCGGTCGCATTGGAAGCCGTGCTGAACCTGGATGGCGCGCTGCGCAAAAGCAGCTTGAGCGCGAAGGAAATCGAAGTGGTCAAACTGGCCGTCAGCCAGGATGCGCAATGTGACTACTGCCTGGCCGCGCACACGCTGATGGGCGGCAAGGCCGGCCTGAGCGCTGACGCCATCCAGGGCGTGCGCCACGGCCAGGCCAGCGGCGATGCGCGCCTGGACGCGCTGGCGACCTTCGTCCACAGCGTGGTCACCACCAGCGGCGACGTGCCTGCCAATGTGGTCATCGCCGTCAAGGAAGCCGGCTACAGCGATGCGCAGATCGTCGATACGCTGCTGGCGATCACCGCCATCACCTTCACCAACCTGTTCAACCGCGTGAATGTGACCGAGATCGACTTCCCTCGCGCGGCCTAACCCTTGCGGAGGCGCTGCAACAGCGCCTCCGTGGTGTCGCTGAGCGGCACGCCGTGGCGGCGCAGCAGCTGGATGTTGAGCACCATGTTTTCCAGCACCAGCTTGGCCGCCACGGCCAGCAGCGTCAGGTGCTTGTCCTCGTCGCTGAAGCTTTCCATCGCGTCGGCCATCTCGCACAGGTGGTTGGCGATCAGTCCGCGCAGATCCTCTTCCTCGAAGGGCAGGTCGGCGAAATCGATCGGGTCTTCCTTTTCCACTTCCTGCATCAGCAGTTCCAGTTGTTGCGGCGTAATCGACATGCAGGACTCCAATAGTGGTGGCGATTTCATTTTAGCGCCAATCGGCATAGAATCAGTGCGCATGGCGCAGCTCATCTTCACACAACAATTAGGGCGCTTCATGACCGTGCCGCAGGTGGAGACCAAGGCGGCCGATCTTCGCACCGCCCTGGACGTGTGCTTTGGCGCTCACCCGCGCCTGCGCGGCTACGTGCTCGACGAGCAGGGCCATCTGCGCGAGAACGTCGTCATCTTTATCGATGGCCGCCGCGCGCGCGACCCCCGCCGGCTCGATGACGAACTCTCGCCGCATTCCCAAGTCTACATATTGCAAGCTCTCTCAGGAGGCTGACCATGTCCGACCGTGCTTATATCGCCACCCGCAAGGGACTGTTCGAAGTGTTCCGCACGCACGAGGCGTGGCGGCTGGAGCAGCAGCATTTTCTCGGCGATCCGGTGTCGATGATCCTGCCGGACCGGCGCGACGGCACGCTGTACGCGGCGCTGCACCTGGGCCACTTCGGCGCCAAGCTGCACCGGCGCGACGCCGGCAGCCACGAGTGGGTCGAAGTGGCGGCGCCGGCCTTTCCGGAAAAGCCGGCCGACAGCGCCGACCCGGTCGCGTGGAAAGTGAGGATGATCTGGTCGCTGGCGACCGGCGGGCCGGACCAGCCGGGCGTGCTGTGGGCCGGCACGCTGCCGGGCGGCCTGTTCCGCTCGGACGATCGCGGCGACAGCTGGCGGCTGGTGGAAGGCTTGTGGAACGTGCCGGAGCGCGCGCAGTGGATGGGCGGCGGCTACGATGTGCCGGGCATCCACAGCATCTGCGTCGATCCGCGCGACAGCAACGCGGTGCTGGTGGGCGTGTCGTGCGGTGGCGCCTGGCTGACCGAGGATGGCGGCGCCAGCTGGTCGCTGCGGGCCAGGGGCATGGTGGCCAGCTACATGCCGCCGGAACTGGCGGAAGCGGAAGCGGTCCAGGATCCGCACCGCATCGTGCGCTGCGCGGGCGAGCCGGACAAGCTGTGGTGCCAGCATCACAACGGCATCTGGCGCAGCGTCGACAACGGCGCGCTGTGGACCGAGGTGAAGCCGGCGGCGCCGGTGTCGAACTTCGGCTTTGCCACCGCCGTGCATCCGCGGGATGGCGAGACGGCGTGGTTTGCGCCGGCCGAGGCGGACAGCCGGCGGATTCCGCCGCACGGATCGCTGGCGGTCACGCGCACCAACGACGGTGGCCGGCACTTCACCGCCTGGCGCGGCGGGCTGCCGCACGAGCATTGCTATGACCTGGTGTATCGGCACGGACTGGCGGTCAGCGATGACGGGCAGATACTGCTGATGGGATCGACCACCGGCGGCGCCTGGGTGTCGGAGGATGGCGGCGGGCAGTGGCAGACGATTTCCACCCATCTGCCGCCGATTTACTCGGTCGCGTTCGCGTAAGCCAGGAACATGTCGACGGTGGCGTCGACCACCTTGCGCTGGGTTTCCGCATCCAGCGGCGGCTGGTTCAGCGTCACCTGCGGCCAGAAGGCGAACGTCTTCAGATTCCCTTGCAGCATCTGCGAGGCCAATACCGGATCGGCTTTGGTCAGCTTGCCGTCGGCCTGCGCGGCGCGCAGCCAGGCGGTGACGGCTTCTTCCTTCACGCTCAGCCGCGCCACCATTTCCTGGGCCCGCTCGGGCGAGTGGATGGCTTCGGCGATGGCGACCCGCGCCAGGTCGAGGAAATAGCCGTCCTGCAGCATTTCCATCTTTTTGCCCAGCAAGTCCAGTAATTGCACGCGCAGCGGCGCGGCCGGGTCGTAGGGCGGCGGCGGCATGGCGGCAATACTGGTCCACAATTCATGCAATATTTGCGCGAACAGTTCGTCTTTACTGGGGAAGTGGTTGTAGACGGTGCGCTTGGACACCCCGGCCGTGGCCGCGATCTTGTCCATGCTGGTCGATTCGAAGCCGGTCGAGCGGAATTCGGCAATGGCCGCTTCGACAATGGCCTGGCGCTTGCGGTCGGTAAGTTTGAGGGGCGCGTTCATGGCTTTATTTTACACCGGCTAGTTTACTTTTCCAAAAATAGTAACTACACTGTGTAGTGTACATTTTAAATCGCAGGAGTACCATCATGACTTTTCCATCTGCCGTAGATAGCTTGGACACTTTGTCTGTACCGACCGTGCCGCGTTCGCGCGACGGCCGTTTCCGCAATCCGGTCAAGATGCACAAGATGGGCGTCTTCAAGTCGCTGGGCATCATGCTGCGCTTCGCTTTCGACAAGCCGAAAGACACGGTGCCCACGCTCCCGATTCCCGTTCACGCGATCACGCAGCAGCAGTTAATGGATGCTCCGGATCGCAGCCTGTTCCGTCTCGGCCACTCGACGGTACTGCTCAAGCTCAATGGCAATTTCTGGCTGACCGATCCGGTCTTTTCCGAGCGCGCGTCGCCGGTGCAGTGGGCCGGGCCGCAGCGTTTCCACAAGCCGCCGATCAGTATCGACGACTTGCCGCCGATCAAGGGCGTGATCCTGTCGCACGACCATTACGATCACCTGGATTATGCGGCGGTGAAAAAGCTGGCCGCCAAGACCGAGCATTTCATCACCACGCTGGGCGTGGGCGACCGCCTGATTTCATGGGGTATCCCGGCCAAGAAGGTGCAGCAGTTGAGCTGGTGGCAGAGCACTTTCGTGGCCGGCATCAAGCTGGTGGCGACGCCGGCGCAACATTTCTCCGGCCGCGGCCTGGGCGACCGCAACAAGACCTTGTGGGCTTCGTTTGTGATCGAGGACCGCGATGTCCGGATCTTTTTCAGCGGCGATAGCGGCTATTTCGACGGCTTCAAGGAAATCGGCCGCCGCTACGGCCCGTTCGACCTGACCATGGTGGAAACCGGCGCCTACGACCCGCAGTGGCCGGACGTGCACATGCAGCCGGAGGAATCCTTGCAGGCGCACATCGATTTGCAGGGCAAGGTGCTGCTGCCGATTCACAACGGCACCTTCGACCTGTCGCTGCACGCGTGGCACGATCCGTTCGACCGCATCACCCAGCTGGCCGAAGAGCGCCGCCTGCCGATCGCCACGCCGGAAATCGGTCTGCCGCTGGACATCCTCCAGCCGCATGCGGAAACCAAATGGTGGGAGCCGCTGGCGCAGCAGGAAGCCGCCGCAGCGGAAGCACGCGCCTGATCAGGCGGTGATATTGATGAACTTGCCGATAGTCTGCCCCAGCGTATTGACCTGAGGCTTGGGCGCGACCAGATCCGCCGGCAGCTGCTGTTCCGAGCGCGGCGGATTTTCAATGGCGCGGGTCAGATTGACGGTGGGCAGCGGTTTTTGTGCCGACTGCGCGGCCTGGTTGCTGTCGCGCTGGTTGGCCGCCAGCGTTTGCTTGTCCTTGTCCAGCTGATCGCGGCTGGCGTCCAGCCGGTCCGCGTCCTCGCTCACGCGCACCTGATCCCGCTGTACCTGCCTTTCAGCCTGTACAACCGATGCTTGCAGTGCGTTGATGGACGAAAGTGACGCCACAGCCTTCCTCTATAGTCGAGCTAAACTATTGTAGATTAGACCATGAAATAGAAAAAGGCAAGGCCAACCAAAACCGGGGTCAGTTCTGCCAATCGCACACGGGCGCTACCGTAGCAGCTGCTACGGTAGCGCCCGTGTGCGATTGGCAGAAC
>NZ_WKJL01000003.1 GCF_009674565.1 Duganella aquatilis | reverse complement strand
GCCGGCGGTTCGGGCGGCACCAACACCGGCGGCGCGGCCACCGGCGGGGCTGGCGCGGGCGGTACCGCGGGCGCCGGCGGCAACATCGCCGTCAATGCCGGCACCTTCAATATGTCCAACACGATGACCAGCGTCGGCCAGTCGGCCGCCGGCATCATGGTGGCGTCGCAAAACAGCGGGATTGCCTCGCTGGTGCAGCAAAGCGTGAACGTGCAGTCCAACCTGGCGGTCGGCCGCTAAGCAGGGCGCGGGGCGCGCTACGCGGCATGCCCCGCTGTGTTGACGAAAGGAGGGATTATGCAAGTACCAGGAAAAAGCACTTGGACGCTGCTGGCGTGCGCCGTCTGCTGCCACGCCGGCGCGGGACCGTTGACCGAGGTGGAGGCGCCGCCGGCCGTGGTGCTGGCGCCGCTGGTGCCGGAGCTGATTGTCGCGCCGGCCGATCCGCCGGGCTTCGACGCGGCCCCGGCGCCGGCCGCGCGGCTGGCGCGCCTGCGCGGCGGCGCCGACATGGTCAGCAACGACATGCAGCTGAACGGGGCCGTCAGCGGCAACGCGGCGGTGAACGTGGTCACCGGAGCCAACGCCATCAGCAGCGGCTCCTTCAGCAACGCTTCCGGCCTGCCGGTGGCGATACAGAATTCCGGCGCCAATGTATTGATACAGAACGCCACCATCATCAACATCCAGATGCAATGAACGCCCTGACCATTTTGCTGCTGGCCGCCATCGGCGCCAGCCCGGCGCTGGCGGCGGACCTGCCCGGCATCGGCGGCGCCGGCTTTACGCTGCCGGTGACCAGCCTGAAGGAAGCGCGCTTCCGCTCGACGGTGCGCCAGCAGCACGACTTCAGCTGCGGCTCGGCGGCGGTGGCGACGCTGCTCAGCTATCACTACGACACGCCGGTCACCGAGGAGCAGGTGTTCAGCGTCATGTACGCCCAGGGCGACCAGCCCACCATCCAGCGCGAAGGCTTTTCGCTGCTGGACATGAAGCGCTACCTGGCGCAGCGCGGCTTTGTCGCCGACGGCTACCGCCAGCCGCTGGACAAACTGGCGGAGGCGCGCTTTCCCGCCATCGTGCGTATTGTCGAGAACGGCTATATGCATTTTGTCGTGGTCAAGGGCGTGGATGCGCAGCGGGTGCTGATCGGCGACCCGGCCGGCGGCACCCGCGCGCTGCGCCGCGACGCCTTCGACGCCATGTGGCCGGACCGGCTGCTGTTCGTCATCCACAACTGGGTCGGCCAGCCGCGCTTCAACCAGGCGGCCGAATGGCAGCTGGCGCCGCAGGCGCCGCTGGACACCGGCATCGGCCGTGGCAGCCTGACCGACCTGACGCTGCCCAAGAACGGCAGCGGCAATTACTGAGAAGGAGGCGGCCATGCGTATGCGTTGTTTGCCGCTGCTGGTCGCGTTGCTGGCCGCTGGGGCGTCCGCCGGCGCAAGCGATGCCACCGACGGCTGGAACGCCATCGACGATGCCGAGCTGGCGCAGGTGCGCGGCGGTTTCTCGTTCGGCGATGGCTTGCTGGTATCGCTAGGTGTCGAACGTTTGGTTTCGATCAATGGCAGTGTTGTAGCGAGTACCCATTTTTCCATCGCCGATATGACACAGTTGAGTGCTGCGGAAGCCGCGATGGCCAGCGATGCGCTGGCCGCCGTGGTGGTCCAGAACGGCGCCGGCAATCTGGCCGAGCCGCTGGCCACGCAGGGACTGGGGGCGCTGTTGATACAGAACAGCGTCAATGACCAGGCGATACGCAGCCAGACGACGATCAACACCACCGTCAGCAATCTGGCCATGCTCAAGGCGGTGAATTTTGAAAGCAGTTTGCGTGATGCCTTGAGCGCAGCGGTCGTCAAGTAAGCAACTTGAGGAGCAGCGATGCGTGCGAGTGCGAAACGGCGGGCCAGTGTGCTGGCAATCTTGTTGTGCGGCGGCGCGGCGGCGCAGGCGCAAAATCCGGTGGGCGCCGCGCCGGCCGATGACGGCCGGCCGCCGGCGGTGGCGCCGCTGTTCGAGCAGCCCGGCGTACTGACGCCGCGCGGCAAGCTGGTGCTGGAGCCGTCGCTGCAGTTCGGCTATTCGTCGAGCAACCGCGTGGTGCTGGTCGGCTACACCATCATTCCAGCGCTGCTGATCGGGTTGGTGGACGTGCGCGAGGTCAAGCGCAACACCACCACCGGCGCGCTGACCGGCCGCTATGGCCTGAGCAACCGCGCCGAGCTGGAAATCAAGCTGCCCTATGTGTACCGCAGCGACTCCACCGTCAGCCGCGAGATTTTCACCGGCACCGGCGTCGACCGCGTGTTCGACACCAGCGGACGCGGCGTCGGCGACGCCGAGCTGGCCTTGCGCTACCAGTTGAACGACGGCGGCGCCGACCGCGCGTACTATGTGGCCGGGCTGCGCGTCAAGTCGCGCACCGGCACCGATCCGTTCGAAGTGATCACCGACTGCACGCAGCGCTGCGTGGGGCCGAACGCCACCGGCACCGGCCTGCCGCTGGAACTGCCGACCGGCTCCGGGTTTTATGCGCTGCAGCCCAGCCTGACCTGGCTCTATCCCAGCGACCCCGCCATCCTGTTCGGCAGCGTCAGCTACCTGAAGAATTTCAAGCGCAGCGGCTTGAGCCGCAAGGTGCTGAACGGCGAGTGGGAACCGCTGGGCACGGTGGCGCCGGGGGATGTGCTGGGCTTTAACTTCGGCCTCGGCCTGGCGCTGAACGAGCGCGCGCTGATCAGCTTTGGCTACGACCACAGCTCGATCGCGCGCACGCGGCAGAACGGCGTGCCGGTGCAGGGCTCGGTGCGCACGCAGCTGGGCACGCTGCTGCTGGGCTTTTCCTACCGGCTCAACGACAAGCGCACCGTGAACATCGCGGTCGGCGCCGGCTTGACGCGCGACACGCCGGATGTGCAGCTGTCGTTGCGCCTGCCGATGACTTTCTAATCGTGCTCTATGTAAATCTGATGTATTGTAGTGCTCCTGATAATTTAAACATAAGGGGAGCCATGTCCACGAGTATTCTGAAACCCTGGTCCGTCATCGCGGCGTTGCTGGTGACCGCATCCGCGCAGGCCGGCGCGCCGATGGCCCGCTTCCAGGCGCCGGGTTTTTACCGCACCACGCTGGGCGACTTCGAGGTGACGGTGCTCAATGACGGCACGCTGGACCTGCCGGTCGACAAGCTGCTCAAGCAGCCGCCGGAAAAGACCAACGCCGCGCTGGCAAAATCGTTCCAGAAAAGCCCGGTCCAGACCTCGGTCAATGGCTTCCTGATCAACACCGGCACCAAGCTGGTGCTGATCGACACCGGCGCCGCCAGCCTGTTCGGCCCGACGCTGGGCCAGCTGGTCACCAATCTGAAGATGTCCGGCTACAAGCCGGAGCAGGTGGACGAGATCTACATCAGCCATATGCACGGCGACCACGTCGGCGGGCTGGCGTCCAACGAACAGCGCGTGTTCCCGAACGCCATTGTTCGCGCCGGCAAGCTGGATGCGGACTACTACCTGAATCCCGCCAACCTGGACAAGGCGTCCGGCGAGGCCAAGGACAATTTCCAGGGACCGATGGTATCGATCAATCCCTACGTCAAGGCGGGCAAGTTCCAGCCCATCGTCGCGAACACGGAGCTGGTGCCGGGCATCAAGTCGTACTTCAATGGCGGCCATACGCCGGGCCACATCACTTATGTGGTGGAGAGCAAGGGACAGAAGCTGGTGCTGCTGGGGGATTTGCTGCACGTGCAGGCGGTGCAGTTTGACGATCCGGGCGTCGGCATCTCGTTCGACAGCGACAGCAAGGTGGCGATTGCCGAACGCAAGGAAGCGTTCGCGGCGGCGGCCAGGGACGGTTACCTGATCGGCGCGCCGCACCTGTCGTTCCCGGCCCTGGGGCATGTGCGGGCCAACGGCAAAGGTCACTACGTGTTCGTGCCGATCGCCTATACCCAGCCGCGCTGATGTAAAAAGGGAGCCCGCAGGCTCCCTTTTCCTTGATTACGCCAGGGCAGGGTAATCGGTGTAGCCCACTTCACCAGCGGCGTAGAAGGTATCGGCATTCCACGGATTCAGCGGCGCATCGATCTGCAGGCGGCGCACCAGGTCCGGATTGGAGATGTAGTCCTTGCCGAAGGCGATGGCGTCGGCGTTGCCGCTGTCCAGTACCTGCTGCGCCACGACCTTGTTCATCTTTTCGTTGGCGATGAATACGCCGCCAAATTCCTTCTTCAGCAGCGGGCCCAGGCTGTCTTCGCCGACCGCTTCACGCGCGGCGATGAAAGCGATCTTGCGCTTGCCCAGTTCGCGCGCCACGTAGCCGAAGGTCTCGGCCGGATTGGCGTCGCCCATGTCGTGCGAATCGCGGCGCGGCGCCAGGTGCATGCCGACGCGGCCGGCGCCCCAGACTTCGATGCAGGCATCGGTCACTTCCAGCATCAGGCGGGCACGGTTTTCGATCGGGCCACCGTACTGATCGGTACGCAGGTTGGTTTTGCTTTGCAGGAATTGGTCCAGCAGGTAGCCGTTGGCGCCGTGGATCTGCACACCGTCAAAGCCGGCTTTCTTGGCGTTTTCCGCACCTTTCTTGTAGGCCGCAACCACGCCGGCCAGCTCTTCGATGTCCAGCGCGCGCGGCACAGGATACGGACGTTGTGGACGCAGCAGGCTGACGTGGCCTTCGGCGGCGATGGCGCTAGGCGCCACCGGCGCGTCGCCGTTCAGGAAACTCGGATCCGAAATACGGCCCACGTGCCACAGCTGGGCGAAGATCACGCCGCCCTTGGCGTGCACGGCGGCGGTGATCTGTTTCCAGCCTTCCACCTGTTCGTCCGACCACAGGCCCGGCGTATCGGCATAGCCGACGCCTTGCGGCGTGACGGCGGTGGCTTCGCTCAGGATCAGGCCGGCGGTAGCGCGTTGTTCATAGTACTTGGCCATCAGCGCATTCGGCACGCGGCCGCCACCGACGGCGCGGGAGCGGGTCAGCGGCGCCATGATGACGCGGTTCTTGAGGGTGAGGTCGCCTATGGTGATCGGATCGAACAAAGTTGGCATGATGAGTTTCCCTATGGTTGCATTTACAGTTGCATTTGAGCGATGAAAGCCTGGATAAGTGCTTCATCGCGCTTGAAATAATTCCACTGGCCGACGCGGTGCGAGGTCACCAGCCCGGCCTTGACCAGCACGGCCAGGTGGGCCGACATGGTCGATTGCGACAAGCCGGCGCGGCGGTCGATCATGCCGGCGCACACACCCAGATGCAGCGGATGGTGCTGGTCTGCGAAATACAGCTCCGGCTCCTTCAGCCACACCAGGATCTGGCGGCGCGTCGGATTGGCGAGGGCTTTGTGGATAGCGTCGATGTCCATGAATGGTATATGTATCGTGTTTTTCCGATTTCAATATCGCCATCTTACGATATAAAAGAAAAACGTGCTGGCAGCCGAAAAATCCTTTATGTTATGGGAACATTGTTGGAAATCTAATGAGGGTGGCATGTCGAGTCATTACCTGGATGTGGCGGTGGGGCTGTCCTATACCTTCCTGGCCGTGAGCCTGCTGTGCAGCGCCACGCGCGAAGCGATCGCCTCCCTGTTCCAGACGCGCGCCAAGGTGCTGCTGGACGGCGTGCTGACCCTGCTGCACGAGCCGGCCGGCAAGCCGCGCCTGCGCGGCATCCTGCCTTCGATCCGCCGGCTGTTCCGCATGGACGGCGGCTTCGGGCTGGACAAGCTGGGATCGGCGTCGCTGACGGCAGAAGTGATGCGCCATCCGCTGATTACCGGACTGGCGCAGCAGGGCCGCATGCCGTCGTACATTCCATCGGCGATCTTCGCGCGCGCCTTCGTCTCCACGCTGACCGGCAAGTACGGCAAGGGGCACACGGCTGCAATCCTGCTCAACAACGTCGGCAACGAAGGGCTGACCAAAACGCTGCTGGCCATCATGGGCGAGGGCCCGGACGACGCGGCCGCGCTGGAGAACGCCGTGCGGATCTGGTACGACACGGTGATGGAGCGCATCAGCGGCTGGTACAAGCGGCGCTCGCAGTTCGTGCTGTTTCTGGTGGGACTGTTCTATGCGTGCGCGATGAACATCGATGCGCTGCAACTGTCGCAGCGCCTGTGGAACGACGCCGCGCTGACGGCGCAGTTGGTGCAGAAGGCGGAGGAGGCCAAGCCTGCGCCGCCGGCCGAGGCCGCCGCGCTGACACAGATCAAACAAGCGAAGGCGCAGGCCCAGGAAGTGCAGAAGCTGCCGATCGGCTGGCCATCCGCGCGCTTTGAAAACATCAGCGGTGCAGGAGCGTTCGCCGTGGCGCTGGTGTTCGCTTTGATCGGCTGGGTCGCGACCGCGTTTGCCGCATCCCTTGGCTCACCATTCTGGTTCGACGGCATCGGCTGGCTGCTGGCGCTACGCGGCACCGGTGCCAAGCCGGCGGCGGAGACCACCGCGCCGCCGTCGCCCACTGTCACCTTGCCGGGTTTGCGTAAATAGCTTATTTGCCGCGCTGCGCGCATCGCGAAGATTGCACGGCGCGTTCAGTGATGCTGCTGATGGCCTTGATGGCCTCCTGCGTACAGGCGCCATCATTGACGTCGTGGATCTGCGGCTTGCTGTTCATTTCCCGGTAGCCGGTGAAGACCAGTGCGATGGTGGCGACGATCAAGAGTACGGTGTTGAGCTTGGTCTGCATGCTCATGCGGCGAAGTGCAGGACCAGGCCGATGACCGCAGGCAGGGTTTGAATCAGCAGAATAGAACGCTTGACCGTCACGCCACCCCAGATGCCGGCCACTGCCACGCACGCCAGGCCGAACACGGTGAACGCCGACGCAATCGCCGCATCCGGATGCAGCAAGCCCACCACCAGCGCCGCGACCAGAAAGCCGTTATAGCAGCCCTGATTGGACATCGCAGGCTGGACGATTTCCGCCTTTTCCTTGCTGAGGCCGAACACACGGCGGCCGCGCGAATTGAACAGCACGGTTTCCAGCAGGACGATGTACACATGGATCAGCGCCACCAGGGCGGTCACGATCTGCGCTGCTAAATGCATGGGTGCTCCTTGTTGTTATGAATGTTGAAGGAACATTATGACCTGAGCAAGGCGATTGCGGCTAGAGTCCGGGCACCAATTTTGTCCGGAATGCTATAGTTCGGCCATGACCTGGATTATTCTCATCGTGGCCGGCCTGCTCGAAGTAGTGTGGGCGGTGGGCCTCAAATACACCGAAGGCTTCAGCAAACTGATCCCCTCCATCCTGACCTTGACCGCCATGGCGGGCAGCGTCGGCATGCTGGGCCTGGCGTTGCGTACCTTGCCGCTGGGGACTGCTTATGCGATCTGGACCGGTATCGGTACGGTGGGCACCGTCATCTATGGCATCGTCATGCTGAACGAGCCTGCCAGCGCGGTGCGGCTGACGTGCATTGCGATGATTGTCGGCGGCATCATTGGCCTGAAGGTCACCAACGTTTAAAACGATGAATTGGGGCGGGTGAGGTAGTACCACTCGCTGTTGGCGCCGGCTGCGGCGTCTGGGAACAGAATGCGGCCATCAAACTCCGCCAGCACCGGCGTGCCATCGACGCGGCGACCGATTTCCTCGCCTTGCCGGACCGGATCGAAGCTGGACCAGTTGCGGCTGAAGGTATCGCCAGCGTGTTGCTTATCGTAGACGGCGACCATACTGAGCGCCTCCATCTGCTCCGGCGCCACCGGTTCAGGCTCAGGCACATCAATCATGCCGAGGAACGCCAGCGTATTCAAAATGGCGCGATACGCCACCTCGGGCGCCTGCGGATCATCGTGCTGCCCGCATTCCAGCGTCAGCGCATAACCGCCGACCGAACGCATATATTCCGTTGTACCCATGCCATAACGCAGCACAGTCTGTAACTCGCTACTGTCACCGATGCGGCGTTGCACGCCCGCACCATAAGTCCTTAACCAACCGTCGACAAACCGCCGCACACCAAGCCGCCGCGCCAACGCGCGCTCCTGCTCTTCATGCTTGAACGGTTCCAACGGCCCATCATTATTGCGCGGCCCAACCATCACAAACGGTTCGCCAGGTGCATTGAATGAATGCAGGTCCAGCAACACGTCATGCTGCGCCAGAAGAGGGCACAGCCAGTTGGCCAAGTGATCTTCAAAATTCTGTGGGTATGGGTTAGGAAATAAATTACGATTGAGATTGCGCTGGCCGGCCCGCTCGCCCTTAGCGTAAGCCAATGGATTAGTTACTGGCAAAAATGTTACGCTGCCATTGTAGATCTCTAGTTTACCCTTATTAATTTCGTTTATTACGCGCTGTATCGCTAAAGAGCCGCATATTTCATTACCATGAACAGCACCCGTCATAATTAACGCAATGCCGGAGTGCTGGTCACCGTATTGATATGACCTAGGATGGGAGAATTTATTATCGCTCATGCAAAGATCAAATCAGTCTTTAATATTGTTTATCGCTGTGGATCGTTATCGACCTCAGGATCGTGACTAAAGCCTACCCCATTTTCATCTACGAAATTAAGATTAATGTTAAGCGTCATTTTTGAGGTGTTGGCATTATTTATGGTAAGAATTTTACCACTAACGCCGACTGCGGGGGCGCTCAATTGATCGTTGTTTTCTGGTGTTGCGGTCATTGGGTTTTTGGGGTTAAATACAATATTTTTCCCTCCACTTTCAACGATTTGATAATTAATTACAGTGTCAGGTTGTGTGACAACTAAAATGGCAGGCGCCGACTCAACTTTATAAGTTTCTGGATTTATTTTGATCGAAACGTTAATAAACGGGGTGCTTGCGATGAGCTTACTCATAAGTTCGTCCTTTTTAATGGGTGGGTGGAAAGATAATTTAAATAAGTCGGGTCACGGTAAAGCATGGCTTCCAATTTTTTTTGTGCAGAGTCTGCCGCCTCATATTGATTTAGGCATGCACTAGCCTTAACCCAAGGCGCGAGTATTTGGAAGTCAGCGCTGCCACTTATTATTGGCTTTAGCACAGTTAGCGCTGCCTCACAGTGGCTTTTTGCTGTGGCAATATCCTGTGGAACATTGAACTCCGCACTTTGCAGCAGTGTGTCAACTAGCTCATTTCTGGTCAAAGTGTCCGTTGGCGTAAGGGTATACAATTGCTGTAGATTCCGTAGTGCGAGTTTTATATTCTCTACGGCTTTAAGTCGGTCTCCTTGCTGAAAATAAATTATCGATTTATTGCGTTGTATTATGTTGAACAATACTTGAAGGAAAATTTTCTTTGGTTCTAATTGAATTAATTTGTTGATATTTTGCTGCAGTTTGTCCAGTTGGCCGAGTACGTCAATTGGACTTCTCTTAGTGGTATTTTTTTCAATAACTTGCAATTCTGCAATGTACATATTCAATTGCCAAATACGATTGCTTGGGTCTTTTTCCGCAATGAATTGCCTCAATTTATAGGTTTTTAAGCTCGCTATCTCGCTGCCACCTAAGTCCCCCCGTGCTCGTTTGAGTTCAGATTGGTGCGCCCATGCCGCTGCAAGTCTGTTCACCCATAAGGACTCTGTCGGATTTGCATCATGCAACGATTGAAGCAGAGTCAATTCACGATCATTAAGGGGTTCTGCAAGCGCCAATTTGCCTGCTTTCATATATGTGCTAGCTTGCCACGATAAGCTATTAGCCAAGTCTGACGCCAATCGTTTGTTATTTGGCTGTCGCTTGTATGCACGTTCCTTCAATTCGACCGATAATGCAAATTCGTCAGCAGCGCGTTGTAAGTCACCGCTACGCAAAGCCACAGTACCTAAGTTGCTGTGTGCGTAGGATTGTTCAATCCAAGCATCCATGGACTGCGGAGCTACGGCAGCTTGGCGATCTGCGTAGGTCCTATATTCTTCAAAATATTGGCGGGCTTGATTCCATTCTGTTTGATTCAGATGGATCTGCCCCAGCCAGAATGCGTTTTCACCCGCGCTTTTTAGCAAAGTAAGATCGTTCGGGGTGGCCGTCAGCAGTGTTTGAAGAATGCGGTGCCCGGCGAGTAAAGCCGTGTTGGCTCCAACGGGATCCGCACGTGCTATGCGGACTTCAGAGATAACCTGCAGCGATTTGGCGCGTTGGGCCAAGGCGGTGTCCCCGTCATTTCCCCAGGCCGGATCAGACAAATACTTAAGTGCGCGATTGCTGACGCTGTCGAGCAGGTCAAGCTTGCCCAAGGGGCGAAGCTTCTCAACGAACTCGCCCAGCATATAGCCCATCAAATCCTCCGCTTCAGCCCGATGCGCTTCGGCTTGGGTTTGGGCGGAGCGGGCTGTGATGCCCAGGCCGCCGGCCAGCAGGGCCAGGCTGGCGACGACGATCATGACCGCCATCCGTACGCGCTCGCCACGGCGTTCGCTTTGCAGTGAGGACTGGATGAAGCTTTGCTCTTGCGGCGTGAGGCCGAAGCTGCTGGTGGCCAGCAATTGGCGCGCCTGGTTGGTCTGGGTGCCGGATGGCAGCAGCATGTCGCGCTTGCGGCCGCTTTCTTGCCAGCGGTTGGCCTGGGCGCTGATGCGGCTGCGCACTTGCAGCGCTTGCCGGTGTTCTTCGATCCACGCCACCACGCGCGGCCAGCGGCGCAGCAGCGCTTCGTGGGCGATGCCGAAGGCCGGCGCGCCGCCTTGCAGGTCGCTGACGAACAGGTGGGCGTCCACCAGGGCTTGCACCAGCTTGTTTTCGGCTTCATTGCGTAGCGCCGACCACGGCACGCGGCGCGAGCTGACGGTGGCTTCGTCTTCCGCCACCAGCACCAGTTGCGACAGCACATGGGGCAGGGCGGCGATCTGGGCGGCGCCCAGCGCGGAAATCACCTGCTCGGCACGGGCGCCGATGGCGCCTTCGAGGCCGCCCATCGCGTGGAAGGCGGCATGCGTCAGTTCGCCTTCGGGCGTGCGCTGGCGGTACAGCTCTTGCAGGCAGTATTGCAGCAGCGGCAGGCTGTCCGGGCCGGAGCGGGCAGCGTGGCACAGGACTTCGTCCAGGCCTTCGCCACGCTCGTCGACGGTGTAGCGCAGTTGCGCCACCTGCGCCGGGTGACGGACGATCTGGGCGATGTCGGCGCTGCCGGGCGGCGTCAGGTCGAAGTGGCCACCGCTCAGTTTCAGGTTCATCAGCGCGGCGTAGGACGCCAGATGCGGGTAGAAATCGTTGCGGCAGGCCAGCACCAGCTGCATGCTGCCGGAGCGCGCCAGCTGGTCCAGCACGCTGATGAAGACGGCACGTTCGGCATCGGTGATATGCGGCAGCCGGAACACGGCTTCGAAGCGGTCGATGAACAGCAGTAGCTGGATGGTAGGCAGTTGTCGCTGCAATTGCTCGATCAGACCCGGCAGATCGTTGCCCATGCGCTGGGCGAGGGCGGCAGCGCTGGTGTTTTCAAACAGCAGCTTGCCGCCGATTTCGGCATCCAGCAGCACGCTGGCCAGCGTTTCCAGCAGGCCGGCCTGGCCCATGTCGGCGCAATCTAGCTGGACGTGTTCGCTGATGGCGATACCGGACTCGGCCGGTGCAGCGCCGGCTTTCAGCGCCGGAATCAAGCCGGCCTGCACCAGCGAGGTCTTCCCGGCCCCAGACGGTCCCAGCACCAGCACCATCGCGCATGCGGCCTGGGCTTGCGCCACCACCACTTGCGCCAGCTGGTCGACGCTCAGTTTGCGGCCGAAGAAGATGGCGGCGTGTTGTTCTTCAAACGCTTCCAGGCCGCGGAACGGCGAGGCGTGCAGCCAGCTGCCCTGGCTGACTTCGTCGTCGTAGCTCAGTTCGGCCAGCAGGCGGTAGCCGCGCTTGCGGATGGTTTCAATGTAGCGCGGTTCGGTGGCGGAATCGTCCAGCGCGCGGCGCAGCTGGGTGATGATTTTGTGGATGGCGTTGTCGCTTGGGGAGACATCGCCCCAGCACGCATCGAGCAAGGTTTCGGCCGACACCACCACGTGCGGATGGCGGCACAGGTACAACAATACATCCATTGCGCGCGGCTCAAGTTGCCGGTTTAACACCGCGCAACTGAGCGTATTGGTGGCCGGATCAACCCGCCACTCGCCAAAACGAAAACTCTTGTGGTTCACATCCAACCTTCTTTGCGCTCGAATACATTCGTTTAATCAATGACTTAGCAACCGGAAGGTTTTCGGAAGGCCATCTTCCGCTTAGTTGCTTAAAGTCATTACATATAAATACTAACATTATCGAGTAAGAAATACATACAGATTCACAGAAACATTTTCAAGCAACCTAGCGGAGAACCCATGACTGTTTTAACCGGCGTGAAAGCACCGTTTGAACTGACGCAGTACGCAATAGCAATCAAGCAACAAGGGATCGATTTCGCCATCCGCCATTACACCCATCAGGCGGGCAAGAGTTTGTCGCTGGCCGAGGCGCGCGCGCTGACCGACGCCGGCATCCAGATCGGCGTGGTGTGGGAGACGCCGGACGCGCACCTGAGCTACTTCAGCCGGGCTCAGGGATGTGCCGACGGTGCCGCCGCCTACCTGATGGCGCAGTCGGTGATCGCCCAGCCGTCCGGCTCAGCGGTGTACTTCGCGGTGGACTTCCAGCCGGGCGAGGCCGACATTGCCGGCGCGGTCACGCGCTATTTCGAAGGGGTAAACCAGGCGTTTGGCGCCGCCTCGCCGGCCGAGCGCCAGTATCAGGTGGGCGTCTACGGGTCCGGCGCCTGCTGCGCGGCGATGATGGCGCAGGGGTTGGCCACCGTCAGCTGGCTGGCGGACGAGGCGCAGGATTACGGCGACTACAGCCTGCGGCAGCTGGATGCCGCCGTCTTGCCGGTCGATGATGGCCAGCGCATCAGTGTGCGCATGGCGTGCTACAGTCCGGAGCGTCCGGCTGGCTTGTTCCGGGTGCTGTAGCGATGAATATCTGTTTTACCGAGACGCCATCGCGCAAGACGGTCAAGCCGTCGAAAACCATTTTCCTCAACAACACCGGGCAGGATGTGACGCTGAAATTCGTCACCGCACCGGATCTGGTGTTGAACGCCTACACGATCAGCACCGGCATCAGCGCCGCCATCGACCATATCCGCCTGGGGATGACGGATTACTACTCCTGCCACAGCCAGAACGTCGCCATTCCGGGCGACTGCACGGCGGTGCTGACCTTGTCCAACAGCGTGCTGACGATGGCGGTGTCCGGCTAATGCATGTCGATCACGTCGAACGGTGACTGGGTCGAGCTGAGGAAGGCCATGACGGCGCGGGCGCGCTCGCCCATCTCCTCGTGGCGGGTGGCGACGATGGCGTCGCGCAGGCCGGGGATGATTTCGGTGATCAGCGAGTTTTCGTCGTAGGCGGTCACCAGCAGCACGGCCAGCTCGGTGGCGCGGCCGCGGTTGTTGCGCATGCGTTCCTCCAGCACCGCCAGCAACGCCCGCTGCATGCGCGGCGTGGGATTGGTGATGTAGCCGAACACCAGCGGCGTGTTGCTGATCGCATCGCACAGGCGCTGTTCGATCTGCTCCGGCTTGACGTCGGACGCAATGTCGAAATACGCGCCGTTCCAGCGCGTGCGCTCATACGGATGACCCGGAGGGAAGGAATCGGCGGTCTCGAAGCCGAGCATGTGGCTCAGCCGGCGCAGCCATTGAAATAGTATCGGCATCATATTGGTATTTTAACCCGTGTCCTTGATCCTATCCTTTTGGAAAGGAAGAAATTTCCCTGGTGAAATGAATGTAGAATTCTTTCCAAGCAGGGCGCCCTAAGAATTGCCGCCATTTATCTGACATATCTCCGCAGGAGCAGTTAAATGAAAATGGAAAATTTTAAGATTGGTCACCGGCTGATCGCCGCATTCAGCGTGTTGTTGGTGATGTTGGTGGCGGTGGCAGCGCTGGGCGTGAGCCGCATGGCAGCCATTCAGCAAAGCATGATCGATATCACCAAAGGTAACGATGTCGAGTCGGCGCTGGCGTCCGCCATGCGGCTTAGTGTCGACGACCGCATGATCGCCTTACGCAACGTCGTATTGCTGGACGATCCGGCACAGATGCAGGCGCAGGTCGAGCGCATCCGCAGCCAGGCTGCGGAATATGCCACGGCGGAGCAGAAACTGCGTGCCACCTTCGACCAGTACGGCATCCAGGATGACGAAACCAGGCTGCTGGCCGACATCAAGCAACGGGCAGAGGCGGCCGCGCCGCTGATGGCGCAGGTACAGACGCTCGGCTTGCAGAACAACAACGCCGCAGCGGTCAAGTTGCTGATGGGCGAATTGCGCGACGTGCAGCAGCAATGGCAGAAAGGCCTGCTGGCGCTGGTTGAAAGCGAGCGGCGGCAGAACGAGGAGGCGACCGCCGCTGCCGATGCTTCCTACGCGATGGCACGCAATGTCATGGTGGCCATCAGCCTGGTCTCGGTGATCTGCGGACTGTTGATCGCCTGGCGCATCACCCGCAGCATCACCGTGCCGATCGGCCGCGCCGTCCACATCGCCCAGACCGTGGCGGACGGGGACTTGTCCAGCGACATCCACACGCCGGACGGCAGCGATGAAACCAGCATGCTGCTGGCCGCGCTCAAAACCATGAACGAAAATCTGCGCGTGATCGTCGGCCGCGTCCGCGACGGCACGGATACGATGAAAACCGCCTCGCAGGAAATCGCCTCGGGCAATCTGGACCTGTCGTCGCGCACCGAGCAGCAGGCCGGCTCGCTGGAAGAAACCGCCTCGTCGATGGAAGAGCTGACCAGCACCGTCAAGCAGAATGACGACAACGCGCGCCAGGCCAACACGCTGGCGGCGATCGCCACCGAGGTCGCAGGCAAGGGCGGCGCCGTGATCGCCAACGTGGTCGAGACGATGGAAGAGATCAATACCTCGTCGAAGAAGATCGCGGAAATCATCGGCGTTATCGACGGCATTGCGTTCCAGACCAACATCCTGGCCTTGAACGCGGCGGTCGAGGCGGCCCGCGCCGGCGAACAGGGACGCGGTTTCGCGGTGGTGGCAACCGAAGTACGCAGCCTGGCGCACCGCAGCGCCGCCGCCGCCAAGGAAATCAAAACGCTGATCAGCGATTCGGTGGACAAGGTCGACACCGGCGCGCGCCTGGTGGACGAGGCCGGACAGACCATGAACGAAGTGGTGGAGAGCGTGCGCCGCGTCAGCGGTGTGATTTCGGAAATCACGGCAGCCAGCCGCGAACAAAGCCTGGGCATCGAGCAGATCAACCAGGCGATCATCGAGATGGATGGCGTGACGCAGCAGAATGCCGCGCTGGTCGAACAATCGGCCGCCGCTGCCGAGGCCTTGCAGGATCAGGCGGCCACGCTGTCCGAACTGGTCGGCAAGTTTGTGCTGGCGGTGCCTGTGTCGCGCCGCCTGGCGTTGAGCGCCGCCTGAAGCGAAGTCGGCAGCCCCAGGCGCAGGTGGTCCCCGCCTGGTGGCTGTTGTAACTTTTAAACCTGGGCTTCCTCGCCCAGTTTGCCGGCGCGGAAATCATCCACGGCGGCGTGCAGCTCGGCCTGCGTGTTCATCACGAACGGGCCGTATTGCGCAATCGGCTCGTTCAGCGGCTGGCCGGCGATCAGGATGAAGCGGCTGTCCTCGCTTGCCGTGATGACCACGCCATCGGCGCCCTTGGTGTTGGCCAGGATCGCCATGCGGCCGGTCGCCACTGCCTTGCCGTCGATCTCCACCGAACCGCGATAGGTGAAGATGAAGGCGTTATGGCCTTCCGGCAGCTGCTGCTTGAACGGGACGCCTGCGGGCAGGTGCACGTCCAGATACAGCGGCTCGGTCACTTCGCGCTGCACCGCGCCGTCCACGCCGTGGCTGCGGCCGGCAATCACCTTGACCTTGGCGCCTTGCTCCGTTTCAAACGCCGGCACGTCGGCGCCGTTGAAGTCGCGATACCAAGGTGCGCGCATCTTGTCCTTGGCGGGCAGGTTCAGCCATAGCTGGAAGCCTTCCATGACGCCGTCTTCCTGCTCCGGCATTTCCGAGTGGATCACGCCACGGCCGGCGGTCATCCATTGCACGCCGCCGTTGGTCAGCAGGCCTTCGTTGCCGGCGCTGTCTTTATGGCGCATGCGGCCTTCGAGCATATAGGTCACGGTTTCAAAGCCGCGGTGCGGGTGGCTCGGGAAGCCGGCGATGTAGTCGTTGGCCTGGTCGCTGCCGAAATTGTCCAGCATCAGGAATGGATCGAGGCGGCGCTGCAAGGTCTGGGTCAACACGCGATTGATTTTGACGCCGGCGCCGTCCATCACGGCCTGGCCGGTGATGATGCGTTCCACGGTGCGTGGGGTATTTACTTGCTCGGTCATATCATTCTCCATTGGTTGTCTGCTGCGCCGCCTGTACTGCCGTGTTGCTTACACCAGGATGGCGTTGATTTCTGCTTCTGCCTGCGATTGTGCCTTGGCCACGGCTTCCGGACCCATGCCCAGACCTTCGGCAAACACGTACTGCACATCGGTCAGGCCCACGAAGCTCAGGAACATCTTGATGTGTGCCAGTTGGGTGTCGGTTGGCGCATCGCGGTGGATGCCGCCGCGCGACAGGGCCACGTAGACTTTTTTGCCGGTCAGCAGGCCGACCGGGCCGGTTGGGCCGTACTTGAAGGTCACGCCGGCGCGGGCAATCGCGTCGAACCAGGTTTTCAGCTGGGCGGTGATGCCGAAGTTGTAGGTCGGCGCGCCGATCACCACGACGTCAGCAGCTTGCACCTGGGCGATCAGGGCGTCGTCCAGCGCCACGCGGGCGGCCTGGTCGGCATTGCGCTGGTCAGCCGGGGTGAACAGGGCTTGCAGGGCGACTTCGTCCAGCACTGGATGTGGCTGGGTAGCCAGATCGCGGCGGGTAACGGCGGCGCCTGGATTGGCGGCGCTGATTTTTGCCACCAGAGCATCAGCCAGACGGCTGGATTCGGAACCGGTGCTGCGGGCGCTGGAGTTGATTTGCAGGATGTTCATGGTGTTGCTCCTTAATGTTGGTGAGTGCTGCGTCGATGGAGTAACTTTAACCGTTTCAAATTCCATGCGGAAGCCGTTAAAATGGATAACATTAATCCACTGATGGAACAATCCTATGGAAATCGACCCTGGCGACCTGCTGCTGTTTGCCCGCATCGTTGAATGCGGCAGCTTCAGCCTAGCGGCGGAGCGGGTGCAACTGCCCAAATCGACGGTGTCGCGCCGCATCTCGCTGCTGGAAGGGCAGTTGGGCGAGCGCCTGCTCCAGCGCACCACGCGCAAGCTGGTGCTGACGGAATTCGGCGCCAGCCTGCTGGAACACGCGCGAAAGGTGGCCGACGAGACCGAGGCGGCCGGCGCGCTGGTGCAGCACCGGCAGGTGGCGCCAAGCGGCCTGCTGCGGGTGTCGATGCCGGCCGACTTCGCCAACGTGTCGGTCAGCGCGGTGCTGGCCAAGTTCATGGACCGCTATCCGGCCATTTCGCTGGAGCTGGATCTGTCGCCGCGCCGCGTGGATCTGGTGGCGGAAGGTTTCGACGTCGCTATTCGCATGGGCAACCTGCCGGACGACGCCACGCTGGCGGCGCGGCGCATCACCTTCAGTTCGCTGGCGCTGTACGCCTCGCCGCTGTACACCAATCTGCGTGGTCTGCCCGAGCACCCGGACGACTTGTTCAAGCACGATCTACTCAGCCTGCCGCCGCGCCTGAACGGGCTGATACGCTGGAATCTGCTGCGCGGCAAAACCTCGTGGGAGCGCGAGCTGCCGGTGCGGCTGCTGGCGAATTCGCCGGAACTGCTGGTGCGCATGGCCAGCACCGGCATCGGCATCGGCGCGTCGACCGAGGCGATTGCGCGGCCGTATCTGCAGCGTGGGGAGTTGGTGCGGGTGTTGCCCGAATGGGCGTTTCCGCAAGTGACGGGCTGGGCGGTGTTCCCCGGGCGGCGGCTGATGCCGGCCAAGACCCGGGTGTTCATCGATATGCTGCAGGAGGCGTTCGATAGCGGCGCGCCGGCCGGCATGTAGTTACTTCGTCTGCGCCATTTCCTCGCCCAGGCGGACGGGGCCGGCTGGCTGCCAGGCGGGATTGAACTTCAGCACATCCTTCTGGAACAGCATCACCACGGTGGAGCCGAGCAGGAAGCGGCCCAGCTCATCGCCTTTTTTCAGCACGATGTTCTGGTCATCGTATTTCCACTCGGTGACTTGCGGCAGGCGCGGCGGATTGACCACGCCGTGCCAGACGGTCGCCATGCTGCCGACGATGGTGGCGCCGACCAGCGTCATCACGAACGGGCCGTGGGCGGTGTCGAACACGCAGACCACGCGCTCGTTGCGGGCGAACAGGCCGGGAATGCCGCGCGCGGTGGTCGGATTGACCGAGAACAGCTCGCCCGGCACGTAAATCATGCGGGTCAGCTTGCCGTCGATCGGCATGTGGATGCGGTGGTAGTCGCGCGGACTCAGGTACAGGTTGGCGAAGCTGCCGTGCTGGAACTGCGCCGCCAGTTGCGCATCGCCGCCGACCAGCGCTGTGGTGCTGAACTTGTGGCCCTTGGCCTGGAAAATCTGGTCGTCCTCGATATCGCCGAACTGGCTGATGCGGCCGTCGACCGGGCAGATGTAAGCGGCGTCTGCCAGCGGACGGGCGTCCGGGCGCAGGGCGCGGGTGAAGAATTCGTTGAAGGTCTTGTAGTGGGCGATATCCGGATCGAATGCCTCGTCCATATTGACGTTATAGCGGCCGACAAACCAGCGGATCAAGCGGGTGGTATAAGCGCCGCCCTTGGCGCCAGCGACGCGGCCGGCGAAATTGGTCAGCGCTCCCTTGGGAAGCAGGTATTGCGGCAAAACGGCTAAGCGGTCGGACACGGGTGACAGATCCATACAAGTTAACGATCGCGCATTATAGCGTCCGCCATTATCGTTTTCGCGATGAGCGTTTATGAAATTTAGCTAAACACGCGATGTTGTTGCTAAATACTGAACATTTTTGTTGGATCAAGGCATAATTTAAGCATCCCAAAACTCGCTCGATCCGTATCATGCCTACTCGTTTGACGCAGATAGCCGCCGCCGTCTTCGCCCTTTGTTCCGCCACCGTTGCCCATGCCGACATGGAGCAGCCCAGGCAGGACGAGATGCAGAAGGTGGAAATCAAGGGCTCCGCCGCCAAATATGATGCGCGCCGCGACGATACCGCCAGCAAGACCGTGGTCAGCAGCGAGGAAATCCAGAAATACGGCGACACCTCGGTCAACGATGTACTCAAGCGCCTGCCCGGCATCACCATCGGCGGCGCGGCCGGTCGCAGCGGCGGCGAGATCCGCATGCGCGGCCTCGGCGCCGGCTACACGCAGATCCTGATCAATGGCGAACGCGCGCCGGCCGGCTTCTCGATCGACAGCCTGGCGCCGGACGTGATCGAACGCATCGAGGTGCTGCGCGCCGCCAGCGCGGAGTTCAGCACCCAGTCCATCGCCGGCACCATCAACATCGTGCTGAAGAAGGCGCTCAAGCCGGCTCAGCATGAACTCAAGCTCACGCAGTCCAGGAGCAGCACCGGCAGCTCGCCGGCCGTCAGCCTGCAAATGTCGGACAAGAATGGTGCGACTTCTTATTCGTTTGGCGGCAATGCCTGGCGGTTCAACTACGACCGCACCACGCCAAGCTGGGAAACCGGCAACGGCGCCGACGGCATCCCCAACGTTTCGCGCGCCATCACCTGGCAGGACATCGGCCATGGCGACGGCTTCAACCTGTCGCCGCGCATCAACTGGAACCTGGCCGGCGGCGATACGCTGACCTCGCAATCCTTCCTCAACTACAACCGCTTCGCCAGCACCACCCACAGCCGCACCGAGACCGCCTTCGGCGCCGGCCCGGACTACGACCGCATCGACGGCACCTACAGCAACCACAACGGTTTCGGCCGCACCGACCTGAACTGGGTGCACAAGCTGGAAGAGGGCGCCAAGCTGGACGTGAAAGCGGCGGTCAGCGACAACCGCAACACGTCCGATTCGCTGCAGGTCGGCGGCAACAACGGGGCGCCGGCAACGCTGGTGCGCACCGTGCATTCCGAAAGCGCGGAGCAGGGCTTCAGCACGCAGGGCAAGTATTCGACGCCGCTCACCTTCGGCACGCCGCCCGCCGGCACGGAGGCCACCGAGCATGCGCTGTCGCTGGGCTGGGACGCCGGCGTCACGCAGCGCGACGACAGCCGCGTCCAGCGCGATGCCGATTTGCCGGGCAGCTCGCCGATCAACAGCGACGAAGGCTTCAACGCCAAGGTCACGCGGCTGGCGCTGTACGGCCAGGACGAGTGGAATATCACGCCGCTGTGGTCGGTCTACACCGGCGTGCGCTGGGAAGGCCTGGACACCCGCGCCGACGGCGGCAGCATCGATCCCGTGCAGAACCGTTCCAGCGTGCTGAGTCCGCTGATGCAGACGCTGATCAAGCTGCCGAACAAGAAAGACCAGGTACGCGTGGCGTTGACCCGCACCTACAAACCGCCCACCACCGCCGCGCTGATTCCGCGCAAGTTCACCTCGACCAACAACAGCCCGACCGAGCCTGACCGTCGCGGCAATCCCAACCTGAAGCCGGAACTGGCGCTGGGCCTGGATGCGTCGTTCGAGCATTACTGGGGCGAGGGCGGCCTGCTGAGCGCCAGCGCCTCGGTGCGCCGCATCGAGAACTATACCCACCAGGGCCTGTTCTTCCAGGACCAGCGCTGGGTTTCGACCGCCATCAACGACGGCCGCGCCGAAACGCGCGGCATCGAGCTGGAAGCCAAGTTCCCGGCCAGCGTGCTGATGGATAACGCGCCCAAGCTGGACCTGCGCGCCAGCGTCAGCCGCAACTGGTCGCGCGTGGACAGCGTGCCGGGGCCGGACAACCGCCTGGATCAGCAGGTGCCGCTCAGCGCCACGGTCGGCATCGACTACAAGACGCCGGATGGCCAGTTGAGCACCGGCAGCAACTTCAGCTTCCGCAACGGCGGCCTGGCGCGCCTGAGCGGCACGCAGGGCGGCTACACCTCGGTGCGCCGCGATCTGGACGTCTACGCGCTGTGGAAGCTGGACCAGCAGAACAATCTGCGCGTCGCCGTCTCCAATCTGCTGGCGCAGGACTACACCACCGAAAGCCTGTACAGCGACAGCAACGGCACGCTGAACCGCACCACCGTGGCCAACGGCGAAACCCAATTCCGCGTGACCGTAGAGACCCGCTTCTGACGGTGGTATGATTTCCCGGTGAATTCTTTCGCCGTGGAATGCCCTTGAAGATACCTAAGAGTACGCTTGAGCAGTGGCAAGTCCTGCAGGCCATCGTCGAGTGCGGCGGCTATGCGCAGGCGGCGGAAGCCTTGCACCGCAGCCAATCCTCGGTCAGCTATATGGTGGCCAAGTTACAAGAGCAACTAGGCGTCGAACTGCTGGAAATCGACGGCCGCCGCGCGCGCCTGACCCGCAACGGCGAAGCGCTGCTCAACAAGGCCCGCGAACTGCTGGGCGACGCCTTCCAACTGGAACAACTGGCCGGTAGCCTGGCTGAAGGATGGGAGCCGCAAGTCAGCATCGCGGTCGACAGCCTGTTCCCGGTCGAACTGCTGGTGCAGGTGCTGCGCGATTTCGAACCCTGGGCGCGCCATACCCGCGTCAATCTGGAAGAAACCGTCCTCTCCGGCTCGGAAGACGCGCTGATCGAAAAGCGCGTCGACATCGCCATCGTCAGCCGCATTCCGTCGGGCTTTCTCGGCGATGCGCTGATGGATATCGAATTCGTCGCCGTCGCCCATCCCTGCCATCCGCTGCATGCCCTCGGGCGCGAACTGGAACTCGATGACCTCGGCCGCAACCTGCAAATCGTGGTGCGCGATTCCGGCACCCTGAATCCGCGCGACCACGGCTGGTTAAACAGCAATCAGCGCTGGAGCGTCACCAGTCCGCACACGCGGCTGGAAATGATTTGTAATGGAATCGGTTTTGGCTGGCTGGCCGAACACAAGATTAAAAACCAGCTGGAACAAGGCTTGCTCAAGCCTTTACCCTTGCGCGTCGGTCAACGACGTAAATTGTCTTTATCGCTGGTGGTGGCGAATCCTGAATTAGCCGGACCGGGCACATGCCGTTTAGCTAATTTAATTCGCAAAGTGGTGGCAGATGGGATACAGTTGCGCCCGTTGTGCGAATGAACCGGCATTTATATTCCCTAAACAGTTGTGGAAAATATCCGTTTTTATAGCTATATTGGTATTTGTTCGGATATATGTGGAATATCTCTGCAAACTTATGGTAAATTGCGCCTATCAAATCTCACACATTGTCACTTGTGGTTTTTTAAATCCAACCCACCGATAAGAAGGAAATAAGATGACGACTTACCAGGAATACAAAGCGAAGATCGCTGAACTGGAAAATCTGGCTGAAACCGCCCGCAAGGACGAAATTGCGCAGGCGAAAGAGAAAATCGCCACCATCATGCGCGATTATGGCCTGACCATCGCCGATCTGGGCGCTGTAGCCAAGGTCAAGACGTCCAAGCCGCGCGCGCCGGTGCCAACCAAGTACCGTGACGACGCCACCGGCCAGACCTGGACCGGCCGTGGCCGCGCGCCAAAATGGTTGGAAGGCAAGAACAAAGATGATTATCTGATTAAGTAATTCTTCAGCAAAAGCTGGTAGCCGGGGTTTATATCGATAAACCCGGTACCAGCTTTTTTCTTTTTGGGGCGCACTCCATGCAGCGTAGCGGCTTTGCAGTCTTATTCTCGATCTTAATCGGCGTATTCTCGCCGCAGGCGCAGGCGGCCGATACCCTGTTAAGTCCGGCGCGGGTGTGGACCGGAGAAGGTGCGGCGCACGCCAATTGGTCGGTGCTTATCAGCGGCGGCAAGATTGCCGCAGTCGGTCCCGGCGATAAAATGAATATCCCGGCCGGCGCCGAGCGTATCAGCCTGCCGGATGCGACGCTGATCCCCGGTTTAATGGATTTGCACTCGCACGTGCTGCTCCATCCATATAACGAAACCTCGTGGGATGACCAGGTCTTAAAGGAATCGGTGGAATACCGGACCTTGCTGGCCAGCCGCCACGCGGCCGCGACTTTACAAGCCGGTTTTACCACCTTGCGCGATCTGGGCACGGAAGGCGCGCTGTATGCGGATGTCGCGATTAAAAAAGCGATTAACGACGGCGTAATTCCCGGCCCGCGCCTGTTTATCGCCACCCGCGCGATTGTCGCCAGCGGCAGTTATGGGCCGTCGCCGCGCAGCTACCGCGACGATGTCGACCTGCCCAAGGGCGCGCAGGAGGCCAGCGGCGTTGACGAAGTCGTCAAGGCGGTGCGCGAGCAGGGCGCGCGTGGCGCGGACTGGATCAAGGTCTATGCCGACTACCGCACCGGCGTCGACGGCAGTTCGCGCGCCACCTTCACCCAGGCCGAACTGAACGCGCTGGTGCAGACCGCGCATGAATCGGGCCGCAAGGTGTCGGCCCACGCCAGCACCGACGAAGGCATGCGCCGCGCCACGCTGGCCGGCGTCGACACCATCGAGCACGGCTACGGCGGCAGCGAAGCCACGTTCAAATTGATGGCCGAGCGCCATGTGGCCTATTTCCCGACGCTGACGGCGCCGGAAGCCACCAGCGAATACTTCCAGAAATACCAGCGCAGCAACTGGCAAACCGCGCCCACGCCGGCCATGCAGGCCGCCGCGCGCGCCTTCCAGCTGGCGCGCAAGCTCGGCGTCACCATCGGCAACGGCAGCGATGTCGGCGTGTTTGCCCACGGCGACAACGCGCGCGAGCTGGAGTGGCTGGTGCGCCTCGGCATGACACCGGTGGAGGCCTTGCGCGCGGCCACCGTGGTCAACGCGGCGGTGCTGGACCAGTCCGCTACACTGGGCCAGATCCGCGAAGGCTATCTGGCCGACGTGGTGGCGGTGCGGGGCGATCCCACGCAAGATATCGCCGCACTGCGCAACGTGCAATTTGTGATGAAAAACGGAACCATTTTCCGTCGCCCTTGAACCGGGGCCAGCCATTTCGTGCGATGATAGCGAAATGCCATCCATCCCACTTTTCCCGTTGAAAACGATCCTGTTCCCTGACGGGCATCTGCCGTTGCAGGTGTTTGAAGTGCGTTACCTGGACCTGGTGAAGCGCTGCATCGCCAAGGGGGAAGAGTTCGGCGTGGTGTCCTTGTTGGACGGCAGCGAAGTGCGCGTGCCGGACCAGCATGAAACGCTGTCCGCCGCCGGCACCATGGCGCGCATCATCGACTGGACCGCGCCGCTGCCGGGGCTGCTGCAAATTTCCTGCATCGGCACCACGCGCTTCCAGGTCAAGTCCGCAGAGCAGCTCAAGCACGGCTTGTGGATGGCCGAAGTGGACGAGGTGGCCGAAGACATGGTGGTGCCGATTCCCAGCGAACAACAGGACGTGGCCAACGCGCTCGGCGCGCTGATCCGTTCGCTCCAGAAGAAACAGATTTCCACCGCCAATATGTCGCTGGCGCCGCCGTACCGGCTGGACGAAGCCGGCTGGGTCGCCAACCGCTGGTGCGAACTGCTGCGGCTGGACCTGGAAGAAAAGCAGCGCCTGCTGCTGCAGGAAAATCCCGTGCTGCGCCTGGAACTGGTGCAGGACGTGCTCAGCGAAAACGGCCTGCTGGATTAACCTGCGTGCGCCTTGCTGGCGTCTTCCAGTGCATGTATCCGTACCGACCACATCACGCCTGCCACCAGCAGCACCATAGCGGCGATCTCCAGCCCGCGCGGCAGTTGCTGCTTGTAGATGAAGCCGTACAGCAGCGCGAATAGCGTCTCGAATAAAATCAGCTGGCCCGACAGGGTCAGCGGCACCTTGCGGCTGGCCACATTCCACAGATGGTTGCCGATGGCCGAAGCGCCCAGCGCGATCACGCCGTTGACGAGCCAGAACAGGCCCCAGTCGCGTCCGCTGGCCGCGCCGGCGGCGCCCGTTACTTCGCCGTGGAACAGGGCGAAAGCCACCAGCGTGATCACCAGCGCGATCAGGCCGCTGGAAACGCCATACAGGGCCGACCACTCGCCGCTGCTGAAATGCGGATTGCGCTTCAGGTAGCGCGCGTTGTCGACCGAGTACCAGGTCCAGCAGGCCAGCGCGCCGGCCGCGCACGCCACGCCCAGCAGCTTGCTGGCCAGCGGCAGGCCGTTGCCGGCGTCATGGGTGAAGACATCGATATTGATGCAGGCGATGCCGGCCGCGACCAGCAGCAGGGGCAGCAGCAATTGCCGCAGCGGCACCGAGCCGTGGTCCTTGTGGCCGATCAGCGTGACCGAGATCGGCAGCACGCCGATGATCAGCGAGGTGGCCGCCACGCCGGCGAACTTCACGCCCAGCGCAAGCAGCATGTAATAGACGATGTTGCCGGCCAGCGCATGCTTGACCATGGCGACGATGTCGGCCCGGTCCAGCCGCCGCAGCAGCGCCGGCAGGCGCGAGGACATCATGACGGCGGCGATCAGGCCATAGCAGAGGTAGCGGCCGCAAGCCATTTCCAGCGGCGTGAAGGCGTTCAGGAACACCGGCGACACAAACACCATGCCCCACAGGGCTCCGGCCAATAAACCGCACAACACGCCATGCCACATCGCACACTCTTTCCAAAGCACAAGTTTCAAAATAACCATAGAGTGTCGCATATCTGCGTACATTTTGGAGGATTTATCATGTCCGACCAAACGACCATGGAGGTGTTGCGCACGCATGCGCTGCCTCTTCGCACTGACGACGACCTCGACGCGGTGGTCGATCATATCGGTGATGCGCCGCTGGTGCTGATGGGCGAGGCCAGCCACGGCACCAGCGAGTTCTACCAGCTGCGCGCGGCCCTCAGCAAGCGCCTGATCGTCGAACGCGGCTTCGACGCCATCGTGGCCGAGGCCGACTGGCCGGATGCCTTGCAGGTCAGCCGCTTCGTCCAGCTCAGCGGCGGCGACCAGACCGCCGACCAGGCCATGGCCGGCTTCGAGCGTTTTCCGCAATGGATGTGGCGCAACGTCGACATCGTCAGGCTGCTGTACTGGATGCGTCTGCACAACGAGCATGTGCATGCGCCCAACCACCGCATCGGCTTTTACGGCATGGACCTGTACAGCCTGCAAAAATCGATGCACGAGGTGGTGCGCTACCTGGACCGCGTCGACCCGCAAGCGGCCAACCGCGCCCGCGAGCGCTACAGCTGCATCGACCACATGGCGGCCGATCCGCAGTTCTACGGCCAGGCCGCGGCGCTGGGCCTGCGCACCGATTGCGAGGCGGAAGTGGTGCGCCAGCTGGCGGACCTGAACGCCCAGGCCGTCCAGCACCTGAGCAGCGCCGGCGGCGTGGTGCCGGACGAACTGTTCTACGCCCAGCAGAACGCGCGCGTGGCGCAGAATGCCGAGCGCTACTACCGCACCATGTTCGGCGGCCGCGACGAATCCTGGAATATCCGAGACACGCACATGGCCGACACGCTGGAAGCCCTGCGCATGCATCTGAGCGTGCGCAAGGGCGGGCCGGCGCGGCTGGTGGTGTGGGCGCACAATTCGCACCTGGGCGACGCCCGCGCCACCGAGATGGGCCGGCGCGGTCAGCTCAATCTCGGCCAGCTGATGCGCCAGCGCTGCGGCGCCGACGCCGTCTACCTGCTGGGCTTCAGCACGCACGACGGCACGGTGACGGCGGCCAGCCGCTGGGATGGCGCCGCCGAGTTGAAGCGGGTACGGCCGTCGTTGCCAGGCAGTGTGGAAGCGTTGCTGCATCAGTTGAGCGCGGCGGAGCCGCAGCGCCTGGCGCGCTTCATGCTGCCGCTGCGCGAACGGCCGGAAGTGGCGGCGGCGTTGCCGAAGTCCTTGCTGGAGCGCGCCATCGGCGTCATCTACCGGCCGGAGACCGAGCGGCTCAGCCATTATTTCGAGGCGGACGTGGCGCGCCAGTTCGACGCCGTCATCCACGTCGACCACAGCAGCGCGGTCAGGCCGCTGGAGTCGTCACCGCACTGGGTGCTGGATGAGTTTCCGGAGACATATCCATCTGGATTGTAGCGGCCAGCACCAGCGCCACGTTGAGCAGCACGGTCAGGCCGAACTTGATCTGGAAGCTGATCTTGCTGGATTTGTGGCGCAGCAGCTGCTGCGCCAGCAGGCCGCCGGGCCAGCCGCAGAACAGTCCGAGCAACAGCAGCGTGCGTTCGGAAATGCGCTGGCGGCGGTCGACGGCGGCCGACTTGTCGAGCGCGTAGGCGATGAAGCAGGCCACGCTGGCGACGCCGTAGAACGACGCCAGCCACAGCAGGTTGAGCGCGATCAGAAGTAGCGCAGGCCGAGGGCGGCCTTGACTTCGTCGGCGGTCTGCGCCGCCACTTCGCGCGCTTGCATGGTGCCTTCCTTCAGCAGCTGCATGATGTAGCCCTTGTCTTTTTCCAGCTCTTCGCGGCGGGCGCGGATCGGCGCCAGCATTTCCTGCAGCACCAGTTCCAGGCGTTTCTTGACGATGGAATCGCCCAGGCCGCCGCGCACGTAGTGGGCCTTCATTTCTTCCAGCTTGTCCTTTTCAGGGTCGAAGGCGTCCAGGTAGATGAAGGCGACGTTGCCTTCCAGGTGGCCGGGATCTTCCACGCGCAGGTGCAGCGGGTCGGTGTAGACCTTCTTGACGGCGGCGGTGATGTCGGCGGCGCTGGCGCCCAGGTTGATGGTGTTGCCCAGCGATTTGCTCATCTTGGCCTTGCCGTCGATGCCCGGCAGGCGGCCCAGGTCCGGCACCAGCGCCTTGCACTCGACCAAAATTTCCTTGTCGGCGATGCGGTTGAAGCGGCGCACGATTTCGTTGGTCTGTTCGATCATCGGGATCTGGTCTTCGCCGACCGGCACCAGCGTGGCTTTGAAGGCCGAGATGTCGGCGGCCTGCGAGGCAGGGTAGGTCAGGAAGCCGGCCGGAATGTCGCGCTCGAAGCCGCGCAGGGCGATTTCGGTCTTGACGGTCGGGTTGCGCTCCAGGCGCGCCACGGTGACCATGTTCAGGTAATAGAAGGTCAGCTCGGCCAGTTCCGGGATCTGCGACTGGATCAGGATGGTCGACTTGGCCGGATCGATGCCGACCGCCAGGTAGTCCAGCGCCACTTCGACCACGTTGCGGTGCACCTTGTTGGTGTCGTCCATGTTGTCGGTCAGGGCCTGGGAGTCGGCCAGCATGATGAATTGCTTGAATTGGTGCTGGTATTCGACGCGGTTGCGCAGGCTGCCGACGAAGTGGCCCAGGTGCAGCGGACCGGTCGGACGGTCGCCGGTCAGGATGATTTGCGGGCCTTTGGGTGCGGTGGCTACGGCGGCGGTTTGTGGCTGTTCAGGCAGACTCATCAGGGTTCCTTTGCGTTGCCCAGGTCCGGCGCTTGGATGTAAAAACGCCACCAGACGAGGGCGGCGTTGATAAAAGTATCACATCACTATGGGTAGACAGTGGCCGCTCGCGCTAGGAGCGGCGCCAATACGTGCGGGTGTGAAGGAGGGCGTAAAAAATCATGGCCGTATGGTTGCAGTTTGGTGGCGGTCTGTCAAGGTCAGGAACCAATTTGTGCGGGAGGCGGTCTAAGCTGAAAAGGAGAATAAGATGGCTAACAATTTCAACATGGTGGCGTTCATGGACTCACTGGTGGAAGGCGGATTCACGGAGCGGCAGGCGAAGTCGCTCGCCACGGCCCTGTACCATTTAATTGACAGCCATCTGGTCACCAAAGATTATCTCGACGCCCGGCTGGCCGAATTCCGTATCGACTTCAAACTGGAAATGGCGACGATGAAATCCGAATTGATTCAATGGATGTGCGGCGTCGTCATCGTCCAGACCGGAATGACAGCAGTGCTGTTCAAGCTGTTGCATTAGCTATTGGCGCGGCCGCACGCTGTCGGTCAGCACTTCCGGGCGGAAGTAGTGCAGGTAGCCTTCCATCACGTGGTTGGACTTGCCGGCTTTCTCCAGCGCGTCGCGCAGGATGGCGAAGTCTTCCGGCTTGAGCGCGTTCGACAGGTAGGCGCCGCTCTGGCGCCATGGCAGTTCCGGTATCGCCTCGGTGCGCAGCTTTTCCTGCAAGCCCTGCACCCGGTGGTCGCGGCGGATCGCGCCGGCCATCAGGCTCGGTCCCATGATGGTGAGGTCGGCCGATCCCATGTTCAGCAGCCGCGCCACGCCGATCACGTCCACCTCGACAAACAGCCGGCCCTGTTTCTGCAACTCCTCGATCAGCGCCGAATACTGCTCGCCGTAGTCGAAACCGCGCACCACGGCCACGCGCAGCTCGCGCCGCGCCAGCAGTTCCTGCGCATTGGCGATCGGCGCCCGGCTGGATTTCACCGAAATCAGCATCGCCCGGTGGTTAATCATCGGAATGAAGGTGCCGATCTGGTCGCGGTCCGCCGTGCGCGTCGCCGGCGCCAGCAGGTCGGCGCTGCCGCTCTTGAACATCGCCACCTGGCGCGCGCGCGGCACCACCACGAAGGTGAACTGGCAGCCGATCTTCGGCCCCATGCTGCGCAACAGGTCCGGATAAATCCCTTTCACATGCGTGCCATCGATAATCACGCTGGCGCCGTTGGCCGACACCGGCATGGCGATCTCGCGCGAGCAGCCGGTGGCGCCGGCGCTGTGGGCTGCAAAACTGGCGGCGCAGGCCGCGATCATGACGCGCAGCTTCATGCCGCCACCTCGTGTTGGTTGAAATAACGCTGGGCCACCAGCACGGCCACCGCCTGCATGGCCGCGCATAAATAAAAGGTGCTGCCGACGCGCCAGTCGCTGGACGCCAGATGGCTGACCTCGCCCAAAATCGCGGAGCCCAGCAGCGGCATGAAAATCACGCCCACGCTGCTGATCGATTGCAGCGATCCCATCAGCTCGCCCTGCTGGTCGGCCGCCGTGTCCTTGGAAATGATGCTTTGCAGGGCAGGGCCGATGGCAAACGACAGCACATTGCACAGGATGAGCACGTACATCATCCAGCCATGCGTGGCCAGGCCGTACAGCAGATACGTCACGCAGCCCGAGATCATGCCCAACTGCGCCAGCCGCACCTCGCCGAAGCGCTTGATCAGCAGCCCGAGCAGGCCGGCCTGCACCACCGCCGCCGTCAGGCCGACGCAGAACAGCGCCGCGCCGTTCTCGCCCGGCGTCCAGTTGAAGCGGAAGGTGGTGTACAGCACCCAGGTGGTTTGCAGCATCATGGCCGCCAGCGTCACCAGCGTGTAGGTGACGATCAGGCCGCGGATGTCGGTACGGCGCGCCAGCTTGACCAGCGCCGCCAGCGGATTGATCTTCGACAGCCTGAACGGCGCGCGGCGTCCGGCCGGCAGCGATTCCGGCACCGCGAAATAGCCGTACACCAGGTTGGCGGCCGACAGCCCGCCCGCCACATAGAACGGCAGATGCAGGTCCACCGTGCCCAGCAGCCCGCCCAGCATCGGCCCGCAGATAAAGCCCAGGCCGAAGGCGGCGCCGATCTTGCCGAAGCTCTTGGCGCGGTTCTCCGGCGTCGACACGTCCGACGCGTAGGCCGAGGCCACCGACATGCTGGCCGACGACATGCCGCCGATCACGCGGCCGATGAACAAACAGGCCAGGTTGGGCGCCCAGGCCGTGGTCAGGAAGTTGACGCTCATGCCGGCCATCGAATACAGCAGCACCGGGCGGCGGCCGACGCGGTCGCTGATGGCGCCCAGCATCGGCATGAAGATGAATTGCATCAGCCCGAAGACGGCGCTCATCATGCCGTACCAGTAAGCCTGGTTTTCACGGGTGCCGGCAAACTCGCCGACCAGCGCCGGCAGCACCGGCACGATCAGGCCGATGCCCAGCATATCGATGAAAACGCAGATCAGGACAAAATTCAGATTGCCGGCGGCAGTCGGCGCCGCAGGTGCAGCAGGTGTGTTCATGTGGACTCGATCGACGTGTTACGGCGCGGCCGGGCTGGCGGCCCACTCGGCGATGAAGTTGTCGCGGAAGGCGATCAGTTCGTTGAGCCGGTTCTCGGCCAGGCGGCGGCCGGCGGCGGTCTGCATCTTGCCGGGCAGGGTGGCCAGCTTGGTGTCGATGTGGTCGAGGGCGTAGGCTTTCTCGTCGAGGTCGCGGTGCAGCGCCATCGGATCGTCGGCATGCGCCAGCGCGGTGCCCATGCGGCCGGCCGTGTAGAACAGCCGCGCCAGGCCGACCGCGCCCAGCGCATCGAGCCGGTCGGCGTCCTGCACGATCTTGGCCTCGATGGTTTCCGGGCGGATGCCGGCGGAAAAACTATGGCTTTCGATGGCATGGGCAACGGCCGACAGCTTGTTCGGCGGGAAATCCAGTTCGGCCAACTGGCGGCTGGCCAGCAGCGCCGCCTTGCGCGAGGCCAGGTGGCGCTCGGGATCGTTCTTCGGCAGGTTGACCAGGTCGTGCAGGTAGCAGCCGGCCAATACGACCAGGGCGTCGGCCTCGGGATAATCGTCGAGCAGCAGGCTGGCGTTACGCCAGACGCGGTGCAAATGGTTGGTATCGTGGGCGCCATCCATCCCCTGCGCCGCGGTGGCCAGGGCGACCAGGCGCGGATGCCAGCTATTGAGCAAGCTATTCATCTATTTCCCTGAAAATATACGACGATTTAGTGCAAATCATACATGCTTGGCGAAGCTTGTGCAGAGGAAAAACCATGGCAGAACTGGCAATCTAGAAATTGCCATAAGTCTATTTGTTGCTTGACTGCATTTTTTTGATGCTATTGATCTTGACTTGCGGTAACATTATGCATAGTCACCACGCATTGAAGGAAAACCCATGTCTAACGTAAGCGAACTGCACGCGACGTCTCCTGCCGGCGAATACCTGGCCTTTACCCTGGGCCAGGAAGAGTACGGCATCGACATTCAAAAAGTCAGCGAAATCCGCAGCTACGAAACCCCAACCCGCATCGCCAACGCCCCGGAATTCGTCAAGGGCGTGGTCAATCTGCGCGGCATCATCGTGCCGATCGTCGATATGCGCATCAAGTTCAACCTCGGCACCCCGACCTACGACCAGTTCACCGTGGTCATCATCCTCAACATCGGCCACCGCGTGGTCGGCATGGTGGTGGACCGCGTGTCGGACGTCACCACGCTGTTGCCCGAACAGATCAAACCAGCACCGGAAATCGGTTCGGCCCTGAATACCGACCACATTGTTGGCCTGGGCACCATCGAAGAGCGTATGCTGATCCTGGTCGATATCGACAAGCTGATGTCCAGCGCCGATATGGGCCTGATCGAAAGCACGGCCCTGGCGGCGTAAGCGCCAGCGTCCACCGCGCCGGGCAGGACCCGATGCTGATCCCGTTTTTTGTTTTTGATTTACTCCGAGAGGTAGGTGCAAGAATGAATATGTTGGCGAATATCAGTATCGGCAAACGCCTGGCGCTGGGTTTTACCGTCATTTTGGCGTTTGCGGTGCTGATTACCGGCATCAGCGTGTGGCGTCTGCAAGGCGTGGCCTCGGCCACCAGCGAAATGATGCAGAACCCGCTGGCCAAGGAGCGCATGATCTCCGACTGGTCCGGCAAGATCGACAGCGGCATCCGCCGCACCACCGCCATCGCCCGCAGCAGCGACCAGACGCTGGGCACCTACTTCGCTGAAGAGTCCAAGGCCTCGTCCGCCGCTTCCGGCGAACTCCAGAAAAAAATCGAAACCCTGATCACCGACGCCGATGAGAAGGAACTGTTCGTCCGTATCGGCGAGCAGCGCAAGGTCTACCTGTCGTCGCGCGACCAGATCAACAAGCTGAAAACCGCCGGCGAACTGGACGAAGCAACCAAGATTTTTGAAAATGTTTTCCGCCCCGGCACCGCCAAGTACCAGGAGCTGATCGGCGAACTGCTGAAAATGCAGCGCGCGAAGATCGACGCCGCCGCCCAGCACATTGAAGACATCGCCAACAGCAGCCGCCGTTTGCTGTTCATCCTGGCCGCGCTTGTGCTGGCCTTCGGCGCTACCGCCGCCTGGCTGCTCACCACCGGCATCGTCCGTCCGCTGCAGGAAGCGGTGGAGGCGGCGCGCCGCGTCGCCAGCGGCGACCTGACCGGCCAGATCGACGACAGCGCCAAGGACGAAACCGGCCAGCTGCTGTCGGCGCTGAAGGAAATGAACACCAGCCTGCTGGGCATCGTTACCGAAGTCCGCACCGGCACCGACCATATCACCACCTCGTCGAGCGAAATCGCCCAGGGCAACCAGGATCTGTCGCGCCGCACCGAGCAGCAGGCCGGCGCGCTGGAGGAAACCGCATCGTCGATGGAGGAGCTGACCTCCACCGTCAAGCACAACGCCGACAACGCGCGCCAGGCCAACCAGCTGGCGGCATCGGCCGCGCAGGTGGCCGTGAAAGGCGGCGCCGTGGTGGCGCAGGTGGTGGGCACCATGGATTCGATCAACCAGTCGTCCAGCAAGATCGTCGACATCATCGCGGTGATCGACGGTATCGCCTTCCAGACCAATATCCTGGCGCTGAACGCCGCCGTGGAAGCGGCGCGCGCCGGTGAGCAGGGCCGCGGCTTTGCGGTGGTGGCGTCGGAAGTGCGCAATCTGGCGCAGCGCTCCGCCTCGGCCGCCAAGGAAATCAAGGCGCTGATCGGCGACTCGGTCGAGAAGGTCAACCAGGGCAGCAAACTGGTGGCCGACGCCGGCGTGACGATGGAGGAAATCGTCGCCAGCGTGCACAAGGTCAGCGACATGATCTCGGAAATCACCGCCGCCAGCAGCGAGCAAAGCGCCGGCATCAACGAAGTCAATCAGGCCATTGGCTCGATGGATGCGGTGACCCAGCAGAACGCGGCGCTGGTCGAGCAGGCCGCAGCGGCGGCGGAATCCATGCAGCAGCAGGCCGCCGCGCTGGCGCAGGCGGTCAGCGTGTTCAAGGTCGATGGCGTGCCGCGCCTGTCGCAGGCGCGCAAGCCGCTACAAATCGCTCGCAGCGTCTGAGCTTTTCACGTAACATTGCCTTTTTGGCTATGTGCGTGGGAGTGTGATGCGATTTCTTTTGTTGCTGCTGGCGGCCCTGGCGCCGCTGGTCCGGGCTGAAACCGGATTTGCCAATCTCGAACGGGGGCCGCACAGCGTCGGCTTCCGCCTGGTCCAGCAATACGATTATTCGCGCAGCTACCGCGAGAAAAACGATGTCGTCAACGGCCAGCCGTTCACCGGCGACCGTAGCCGGCCGGTGCAGACGCTGATCTGGTATCCCGCCGCATCCAACGCCGGCACGCGCCTCCCTTATTCCGACTATCTCCGCACCGAGGCGACCGACGTCCGCTTCGGCCGCGCCACATCCGAGCTGGACGCCTTTGTCGCGGGACGCCTCCAATCCGCCGGCGCGGCCATCGGCGAAGCGCAGGCCAAGGCCAAATTTTCCCAACGTATGTGGGCGGTGCGTGACGCCGCGCCGCTGGCGGGCAAATATCCGGTGGTGGTGTATGCGCCCGGCCGCGGCGGCGCCGCGCACGAGGTGGCCGACATCGCCGAGTACCTGGCCAGCCATGGCTACGTGGTGATCGCCAGCCGCAGCCTGGGCACGCGCAGCTTCGTGATGAATACCGATCTTGAAGGCGCCGAAACGCAGGCGCGCGACATCGGCTTCCTGGTCTCGTACGCGCATACGCTGCCGTTTGCCGATACCGCGCACATCGCGGCGGCTGGCTGGAGCTGGGGCGGCATGGCAAGTTTGTTCGCGGCCGCCGCCGACAACCGCATCGCCGCCGTCATCAGCCTGGACGGCACGCGCGAGCCGGAGCTGACCAGGACTTTGCCGGTGTCGCGCCTGACGATGCCGTGGCTGTACATCTCGCGCAAGCTGGCCACCATTTCGGGGCTGAACCAGGCCGGCATCGATACCTCATTCAGCCTGCTGAACGCGGCGCGCCACATGCAGCTGTACCAGGTGGTGATGCAGCCGATGGTGCATGTCGATTTTTCGTCGGACGTGCTGCGCTTCCAGCCGCCGTCGCACTTTGGCGATTACACCCGCGAGGAAGTGGAACAGGCCTACTACTGGAGCGCGCGCTACATGCTGGCGTTTGCCGATGCCTACCTGAAGAACGACGCGGCCGGCCTGGCCTTCGTGCAGCGCTCGCCGGCGCAGAACGGCGCCCCGCGCCATATGGCCTTGTACGAACCGCGCGCCGCCGATAGCGGTCCGGTGGCCACGCGCGCCGGCTTCGCCGCCGAACTGGCAAAGCGCGGCTTCGATCACGCGGTGGAACTCTACGCCACGCTGCATGGCCGCGACAGCGCATTCGTCTTGTCCGAGTCCGACATCAACAGCTGGGGTTATGAGCTGTTGGGCGCCAACAAGGAGGCAGGCGTGGAAATCTTCAAGCTGGGCGTATCGCTGTATCCGAATGACGGCAATCTGCACGACAGCCTGGCCGAAGGCTACGAAGCGGTATGCAACCAGCCGCTGGCCATCGCCAGCTACCAGCGCTCGCTGGAGCTCAATCCGACGAACGGCCACGCGCTGGCGCGCCTGAAAGCGTTGAAATGAAAGCGTATCACGTAGCCTGCGCCGCCATCGGCCTGCTGATCGCCAGCGCCGGCCTGGCCGCGCAGCAGTATCCGAACACGTCCACCTTCGGCGTGCCGTTTTCCAAGGACGAACCGTGGTATCAGCAATGCATGCGCGTGGCCGACCTGGGCGAAACGCCGCCCAGGGCCGCTGGCGATTGCCACGCCGGCGAGCTGTATTACGCCAAGCGCAGCCAGGCGGTGACCTCGCAGGGCGAGTGGGACCAGGTGCGCGCATGCGCCGTCGCCAGCTCGGACAACGCAGTGCTGATGATGTTGTATGCGAATGGTTTCGGCGTGCAGCGCAATGCCGACATCGCGCTGCACTACGCCTGCCAGCTTGATTTCATCGCCAAGGCCGAGATGGAGGCGCGTGTCGAGCATCTCACCTCGGGCAGGACCGGCAAGGCGCCGTTCGACCAGTGCGACGACATCACCAGCGGCTACATGGGCGGCATTTGCGCGTCAATCCGCGAAGACCTGAACAAGCAGGTGCGCGATGCGCGCCTGGAGCGCGTGACGAAAAAACTGACACCAGCCGGCCAGCAAGCCTTCGCCAAACTGCGCGCTGCGGCGGAACACTATATGGATGCCGCAGCCGGTGAGGTCGACATGCACGGCACGGCTGCTCATGCCTTCGTCTTGCAGCATATGGGCAAGCTGCGCGAGCAGTTCATGCAGGCGGTATTGGACACTGCCGGCGGCAAGCTGCCCGCCGCGTCGGCGGCCGCCTATGCGGAACGGGACGCCAGGTTGAACGAAGCGTATAAAGCCGTCATGGCAATTTCGTCCACGCAGGAGGGATGGCCGGACCGGATCGGCGACTCGACCATCAGCCACGCGGCGGTGCGCGACACGGAGCGCCGCTGGCTGGCCTACCGTGACGCCTTTACCGCGTTTGCCGCCAAGCTGCCATCGGCGCCCGACGCCGCCGCAGTCAAGATCCTGCTGACCAGCCAGCGCATCGCCCAATTGAGCAATCTCGCACGGAATTAATGCAGCTTGCGCGGGATTGAGGTAGAGTGGGTGCAGGTGGTACGGGAGACGATAATGTCGATTATCATTCATACAAAACGCAGCGCTGGCATGGTCCTGGGCGATTTCTTCGCCCTGGTCGGCATCATGACGGCCATGACCGGCAACCAGACCTTCGGCGGCTTCATGCTCATCAGCGGCATCGGCATCTACGCCACCACCGCCGCGACCCGCTGGGCGATTGCGAAAATAGCCTCGTTCTGGCGTAGCAGCTAGTTGTGAGCGTGGACGGCCTGCTGCGACAGGCGGTCCGCATCGCCGTTGCGGTGGCGCGGCACCCAGCGTAGCGTCACCTCGCCCAGTATTGCCATCAATTCCGTCACACGCTGACGATGTTCTTCCAGCCCTTTGGCGCCGCGCGCCGCGCCGAGATTCACATCATTGATCACGACCTGGCTGTCGCCGTGCACCGCCAGCGCTGTCGCGCCGTTGTCGCGGGCCGCTTCCAGCAGGGCCGTCAAGGCCAGATACTCCGCCTCGCTGCTGTTGCCGTGTCCTGCGCGGCGGCTGATTTCCAGCCGCTGCCCATCCGGCCCGCAGAGCAGGGCACCGATGCCGATCTGGCCGGGATTCGGATGCGCCGAGCCGTCGAACCATCCGCGCCAGCCCACGGCAGACGGCTGCATGGCCGCCTTGCGCGCCGCCGCTTTGTGCGCGCTTGCCGCCAGCCTTGCCTGCCGGCGTTCCTCGTCACGCCGACGCAGCGCCTCGCGCTCGGCCAGCAGGTGCGCCAGTCCCGGCGCGCCAGCGGCCAAGGTCAGCACCTGCAACAGCGCCTGCGCCTCGCTCCACTGCATGCGCGCCGCCAGACGACGCGCGGCCACGCGCTCGCCCTTGAAGGCGGCCGTGGCCAGCGTTTCAAACTCCGGATTGCTCATCAATCGCGACGACGGTTGTCGGGATGCTGGTCGTAGCGGTTAGGCACGCCGTCGCCATCGCGGTCGCGGTCATAGCGGTTCGGGATGCCGTCATGGTCCCTGTCGCCGCGGCCGCGATTGTCGCCGCGGTTGTCGTGACGGTCGTAGCGGTTGGGGATGCCGTCGTGATCGCGGTCGCCGTTCGGGCCGCGATCCCAGCGCGCTTCTTCGCGATACCAGTGGCCGTCGCGTTGCGTCCAGCGCGGCTGGTTGTAGACGTAGCCTGGACGCGAGGCGATCCAGCTGCCGCCTATCCATTCGTGGCGGTTGCCGCGCCATTCCCAATAGCCCGGCGCCCAGATGTAGCCGGGACGCGGCGCAGGGATGACTTCATACCGTGGTGGCGGCGGTGCGACGGTGATGTAGTCGACGCGGGACGGGCCGCTGACGACGTACCAGCCACCCGGATCGAAACGCCAGCCGCGGCCATCCTGCACCCAGGCCGCAGGACGCCAGCTGCTGCCGATGCGCTCACGTTCCCAGTGGCCGCCCAGCCATACGTGGCGGTGGCCGTCCCAGTTCCAGTAGCCCGGCGCCCAGACGTAGCCGCGGCGCGGCGCAGGCACGCTTTCAAAACGCGGTGCAGGCGGGGCGTTGCCGATGACGACGCTGACGCCGACTTGTGCGGAGGCGATGGATGGCACAAACGCTGCGGCGCTCAGCGCAAGCAGGGCAGTGGCGAAAATTGGCTTGATCATGATGAAGTCCTCCGTTTTTGTAATCGCGCTGCTTACTGCGCATGGGACGAACTATATCAAGCGGAAAAACCTGTGGTGCTGAATGATGCAACTTTTTACATATGACACAAAGCTGTGCAAAGCTATTGTGCGATGGCGAACAGAAAGCCGCCGGAGAGCGCTTCGCCTGTTACGCGGCCGGCGTACAGGCGAAGGGGAAGCGGGCGTTCAAATTTTGCTCTCTTTGGCGCTGGTGTCGGCGGCCATGGTGGTGGCGCGTTCTTCCAGGACCGACTGCAGTTTTTGTTCAGGCGTCAGGCGCTTGGCGCTGACCACGACCACTTGCATGTTGGTGTCGACGGCGTTGACCGGCGTGGTTTCCAGTGCGTAGGTGGCGGCGCAAGCCAGGGCGGCGGTCACGACGAACAGGGCTTCAAAGTTTTTCAGGACGTTCATTTTAATCTCCTTGCGGTGGGTGAGTGAGCTTCGATGTAGTCACTGTATGCCAAGCCCCCGCAAGCCGCACCCGGATTGCGACGAGCCGCTATTTCGGCGGCGCGAAATGCATTCTGGCGCGATGGGAGGCCGGTTTTTCCTTGCCCCTCTGCTAAGTAGCGGCAGATACCGTTCACCTAGCGCGAGGGGCATATGCCGCGATTCATCAGCACCATTCTGCAAGCCTGGACCGAGCGCCGCCGCGCCCGTCGCCGCAGTGCCAATCTGCGCGCCGGACGGCGTTCCGGCCCGGCCGTGGCGCTGGTGTCGCCCGCCCGCAAGCCATCGCTGCCGCCTGATCAGGGGCGTCGCGCGATCCCCGCGCGCGCCGTCTGGCTGGCGCTGGCCGGCGCGGTCGTGGTGCTGGGCGGCGGCGCGCTGATCGCCGGGCATGCGCGCCATCTGGCCGCTGCCACCGCCAACACGCCGCAGGCGGCCGCCAATATCCGTGCCGCCAACGCTTACCAGTCGGTGCTGCCGGGCGTCGCCTTCACCGTGCCTGAACAGCCGGGCATCAGCGCCAGCCTGCATGCCGGCGGCGCGCTGCTGATCGCCTCCAATCTGCAAGCCGCGCCGCCGGTGCGAGTCGACCTGTGCAGCCAGATGCGCAGTCCGACCGACGCCCGTCTGCTGCCGCTGCGGCTGGGCTACCGCTTCGACGATGTCAAACGCTGGGTGACGCGCAACCAGGAAGCCAATGTCCAGATCTCCCTGCGTAACGTGCTGCTGGTGGCCGATCGCACCAGTGGCGCCGACGCCATGCCCGAAATCGACATCGAAGGCAGCGCCCGCGCCGACTTCAGCGACCCGCTGAGCGAACCGTTGCAACTCAGCTGGCACACCAGGCAGGGCGACGCCCGCTGGCTCAGCGACGCCAGCCTGGGACAGATCGAGCAGGGCGCCAGCGGCCAGGTCGCGCTGCGCCAGCAAGGCTGGCTGCTGTGGGGCGCCAGCTCGGCGCTGCGCATCGAGCGCCGCGCCAACGCCATGTGTCCGCAGGCCGGCGAGCTGCTGGTGCAGATGTATCGCCCGGCCGGGCCGGCCGCCATTGCCGGCCCGGCGCTGGTCACCGCTTTCCCCGCGCGTGGTCGCGCCGTCAGCGCCTATTTCGCGCCCGGCCAGTATCAGGTGCCGCAAGCCGCCGCCGGCGAACTGGAAGACCAGTCGCTGTTCGAAGACCTGCAAGCCAAGGGGCTGATCCGCCTCACCGCCAATGGCGCCATCGAACTGGCCCCGCGCGACCTGCCGCAATGGCAGGCCGCCGGCGGCGCCGAACGCGCGGCGGAACTCGTCGACTGGAAGCAGATCCAGCCTGGCGCCGCCACGCACAAGCTGTTCAAACGGCTGTACTACCAGGCCGATGGCGCCTACGTCCGCCAGCAGATCGACATCTACAACAGCGAACGCCGCCTGCTGGCCTGGCGCATCAAGGCCCCGGACAAGCTGGCGCTGGACTGGACCGCCAGCACCGCCGCCAGCGCCGCCAACGGCAACGCGCCGGTGATGATCGCCACCACCAGCCAGATGCCGGTTGCCGCATCGCGCCTGTTTGCGTCGCTGCCGCAAGGCTGGCAGCCATGGACCCGAGTCGCTCGCTGGCCCCAGGCCGGCGAGGGCAGTGATGGCCGTCCGGTGGTGCACCTGACGTTGAACCTGCCGCATGCGGCCAGCGGCGGCGAAGTGGTGCACCTGCTGGTCGCCGGCCGCGCTGGCAGCGGCATCAGCGGCGCCAGCGCCGACTTTGCGCCAGCCTGTACCGGCCGCGCCTGTGCCAACATCAACGACGTCCAGCAGATCGCCCTGACACTGCAAGCCGGCGCCCGCAGCATCCAGCTGGACGTGCAGCCGTTGGACTTCAGCGCGCCGGAAGACCAGAAATACCGCCACCTGCGCGTGGCCAACGGCCGCCTGATCTGGCAGGCGCTGGCGCAGAGCGACAACACCGCCGCCCGCAGCGCCGCGCCATCGCCGGTTCAGCTACAGGACCGCAACGGCACCGTGCTGTGGACCGACGGCGCGCCCAGCGAAGCGGCGGCGGAGGCGGGACTCGCGCCGCTGCTGGGCGTCAGCACGGAACACGCTAACAGCATCGCCGGCATGCTGGCGCGCCTGCCGGCCGCCAAGGGCGTCGTCAACGCCTCGCTGACGCTCGATCTGCCGTTGCAGGCGCTGAGCCAGCGCGTGCTCGAATGCGTCGCCATGCATCGCGGACGCTGGGATTCGGGCCGCTGTACCGGCGGCCAGGCCGCGCCCGATGACCGCCACGCCGGCCTGGTCATCCTCGACACCGAAACCGGCGACATCCTGGCCGCCGCCGGTGCGGGCGCGGGCGAAGTCAGCGCCGCCAACTGGGCAGAAGTACGCGATTTCGACCGCACCAGCCCCGCGCGCAGTCCTTTGCGACTGCCGGCCTTGCAGCACGACGGCGGCGCGCACCAGAGCCCCGGCTCCACGTTCAAAGTCGTCAGCGCCTTGGGACTGGAGCTGGCCGCGCAAAACGATCCGCAGATGGATGCGCTGTTGGGCGGCATGCCGCTGCCCGTGATCAACCGCGTGGCGGCGCAGCGCGGCTACGGCTTCCAGACCGACGCCGCCACCTATCCGCTCAATCCGCGCCTGGCGCACATCACCAACTACCGCGAGCAAAGCCTGGACCGCCGCGCGCAGGAAGGCCGGCTTGGCCTGGCGCAGGCGCTGACCTACAGCCTGAATACCTGGTTCGCCTGGTCCGGCGAGATGAGCGACCGCAGCCTGTTCGGCCGTCCGGAGGGCGGCGCGCCCGACCTGCAGGCATTGGATGCCGACGCGCTGGATTCGGTGCGTCCCATCGTCGCCGCCGCGCACCGGCTGGGCTTCGAGCAGTCGCAGCGGCTCGACGGCGGCCTGCTGCCGGCCGATTTCAACTGGCGCGCCTGGGATGCGCTGCAATCCACGCCGGCCCACATGGACCCTATCCACACCCGCCACGAACTGCGCCAGATGTCGATCGGCCTGCGCATGCAGGTCACGCCGCTGCAAATGGCGCTGGCGTCGGCGGCGGTCGGACAGGGCAGGGTGGTCACGCCGCGCATGCTGCTGTCGCTGGACGGCCGGGATGGTGCAACGCCGTCCACGCCGCCGCTGGGCATTCGCCTGGACCGCATCAAGGCCGGCATGAAGGGTGTGGTCGATGTCGGCACCGGCGCCGGCGCCTTCCGTGGCGCGCTGCTGGCCCATGTGCGTCCTGGCCTGTACGGCAAAACCGGCACCGCGCCCAGCGGCGAGGACACGGCCACCGTCTGGTTCACCGGCTGGCTGGAAGCGGGCAGCCTGCCCGGCCAGACCCACCGCCTGGCGATGGCGGCCTTCGTCAGCCATTCGGATGCCACCGGCGGCGAGCACGCCGCGCCGGTGATTGCCGCCATTCTGTCCACGCTGGCGGCGCAGAATGGTGAACAGAAGGGGAAATAGCCTTGTAAACGGGATAATGGAAAGGGCGGTTTTATGGCATTCTTGAGAAGCCTTTTTGATTCACCTTCATACACAGGACTTTATGCGCTTGCCAGGAACCCGGTATCAGGAGCACGGCTGGGAACAAGTGCGCAAGCTGCTGGGACTTTGCTCATTGCAGGCCTTCCGGCAGATTGAGATGCACCAGGTGCTCGACCCCGGGCAGCACGCGACGCTGCTCGACGCCTATACCGATGCGGTAGCCGCCTCGCTGCGCGCCAACGCCCGCACCGCGCGCGGCGAGGCGGAGGGCAACAGCTACGGCGAGAGCGTCTATGAACTGTCGCTCGGCCTGTTGTACGAATTGCAGGCGCAGCCGGCGTACTGGTCGGCGTTTGCGGCCGCCATGGCCAGCGAACATGCGCGCAGCGGCGCCTTTTGGCGCGATGCCGCCGCCGAGGGCGTGCTGCGCAAGAAAGTCAACGATATGTACGCCACCTTGCGCGACAAGGTCGATGCGGACAACTACATCGTCGCCACGGGGCGCGACTGCTCGCCCAACAAGATCTACACCTATCGCATGCTGGATACCGCTTACCGCGAGATTTCCGGCCTGTTCGCGGCCTGGGAACAGCATGCGGCGCAGGTCGGCGCGATCCTCGGGCGTCCGCCGGCCGGCACGCCGATCGAGGTGCGGCAGATGAAGTCCATCGGCGGCTGCAAGGCCGAGTGGATCATCCGCTGGAGCGAGACGCTGGAGCAGTTCGGCGGCTCGCCGGGGCCTTTGCACACCAGGTCCAAGCGCTTCGCCAGCCTGAAAAACAGCGTCGACAAGATTGCGGCGCTGCTGGCGGAAATCGGCGATTATGAGGAGCTGTCCGCGAATATGGACAGCGCCGAGGAATGGCAGGGCGAGGCCGGCGAAGCGGCGCTGTGGATGGAAGACTACTGGCGCGTGCTGGGCGAGTCCGAGCAGGCGGAGGCCAGCGGGCTGCCGCAGGACGAGGACCGCATCCTGGCCGCGCCGGAGGACGACGTGGACGATGAAGCGCCCGCCGACACAGGTGACGTCTTCGACGACACGCCGGCGCCCGACGAGGCGCAACTGGCCGCCGAACAGTCCCGCGCCGAAGAGCTTTCCCTGCCCCTCCGCTATCTTGAAATGGCGCGGGCCGCACAGGAAGCCGGCAGCTGGACGGTGCGCATGCTGCACGACGAATCGCTGCCGATCCGGCTGGCCGTGTACCACAAGCTGCTGGGCGTGGCGGACGATACCTATCCCGACGCCTGGCTGGACCCGGCCACCGGCGAGCTGCCCACCTTGCAGCAGTTGGCGGCGCTGGACCAGATTTCGATGCCGACGCTGCGCAAGCGTCGTAATGAAGCAATCGCCAGGCTGCAAGCAGCGGGCGCGCGATGAAGGAGAACGATTTGAACTCAGCACAAGATGACCTGGATGCACGCCTGCGCGAACGCCTGCTGCTGGCGCGCGCGGCGCCGGGCGACCGCCTGATGCTGGCAGACGCCACGCTGCTGGCGGCGCTGGACGGCGTGCGTCCGTTGACGCCGAACGAGCGCCGGGCGTTGTCGTCGTCGCCGCTGACCTTGCGCCGCTTCCGCCAGTTGTCGCTGGAGCGCCATGCGGTGGCCGCGCCGCCGCAGGCCGCCAATGATCCGGTGTGGACCGGCAGCAGCGGCATGCTGCGCGCGGCGTCGACCGCCGAGGCGCTGGAAGCGCTGGTGACCGATGATGGCTATTGGACCTTGCACTTCCTGCCGCAGGATGGCGGCTGGCAGGTGATTCTGAGTCTGTCTGCGGAAGCGCCGTTTGCCGCGCGTTTGCTGCAGGAGCAACCGCAGTTGCGGGTGATCGACGGCGGTGGCTCGATTGTGTTGCAGGGCCGTCTGGATGCGGATGGCGAATGTGAGCGCGCGTGGCCTTTCGACACTGCGCCGGCGTCGCATTTTCAACTGTATGGAGCCGGCTTTGCCGTTCAACCGGTAGCGCCGTAGATGATGGGAATATTCAGCCGCCGCCGCAAGCCGGCCGCCGACACGGGCGGCCTGGGCGCCACCTTGATCGCGCTTCGGCTTGAGGCGGGCGATGTCGCGCCTGCGCAGAGCGTGGTCGTGGTGTTCAACGCGGCGGGCCATGGGCGCCGCGTGGTTGCGGGGAAGGTGGCTTGCGAGCAGGGCGAGATGGCGTTCTGTTTTCATCCGGGGCCTTACACGGTGGACCTGGTGCCGTTTGCGTCGGCGCCGGAGTGGGGCTTGCGGCTGCGGTTTGTGGTCGATGCGCCGAATCCGCGTGTGTCGCAGCAGCGGTTTGATTTGTATTTGTTCAGCGAGACGGCGGGGCGTCTGGAGTTGGCCGACTTCGCCGCTGCCGCCGGCATGGCCTTGCAGGCCGAGTTGGCGCAGGGAGCGCTGGATCTGCCGCCGTGCACGTCGCTGGACGAGTGGCATGCCTTCCGCGCCGGGCTGAATCAGCTGATGTACACGCGTTACGGCGTGACGGTAGACGACTGCCTGCCGGTCGACCTGGGCGAACAAGTCGATTTCGCCACCATCCTCCAGTCCCGCGCCCAACAAGCCGCCGAAGCCGACCGCCGCGCCGCCGAGCAGAAAGCTGTTGCCAATGCCGCCGTCAGCGCGGGCCCGACCGCTCCCGTGGAGCCGCACATCGGCACCGCCGCACCAGGCGCCGCGACCATTGCAACCGCGCCAGACGTCGCCGACACGGCTATTGCCCCTGCCGCTCACGCCTCAGCCACTCGTACCGCCACCACCACCACCACCGTCGTTCGCGCCGCCAGCGCCAGCGGCCATGCGGCGCCGACCGCTGTCAGCACCGGCGTGGCGGGCGGCCAGATGCCGCATGGCGCCACGGCGGCGGAGCAGGATGCGCGCGCGCTGCGTCGCCTGTTCATTGAACTGCCGGTGTTGAGCGTCGAACTGCGTCTGCTCACGCTGCCCGACGGCCTGCCGATCTTCGAGAAGCACCAATCCCTGCTGCTGCGCCTCGGCATGGCCGCGCTGAACGTCAACACCATGCCGTCGCTGGCCTGGGCCGCGCCAGACCAGCCGCTGCCCGCCGCAGACCAGGCCCGCCGCAGCGCACAGACGATGACTGCCCAAACAGCGCTGGACGAAGCCTGGTCCCTGCTGGCCCGCCTTCAGCTGGCCGACAGCCAGCAATGGCCGCAGTTGCTGGACGAAGCAGACCGCATCTGCGCCAACCTGGAAACCGGCCTGTCCCTGCGCCGCGCGCCCCACATCGAACGCACGGAACCCTCGCTATGAGCACTATCTCGATCAGCGCCGTGCCCACCAACGCCGAATGCCGCACCATGCTTGCCGACGGCCGCACACTGACCATCACCGCCAGCCGCCGCCCGCGCGCCAACCGCGCCGACGTCAAATGCTCGGCGCCAAACGCCCCGGCGATCGCGGAACACATGCAGCAGGTCGTGCGCCTCGCGCGCCACACCGAAGCGCGCCTGGACAGCCGCGACCAGGTTGTCCTCAGCATGGACATCGCGCCATCCGCCACCGAGCGCGAGTGGGAACTGGCCGCCGTGCTGGCCGACCGCATGGTGCGCGGCCTGCACGCCGCCAAGCCAGGAACAACGACCACCGCCCAAGGCAGCTCCGACGCCTGGCACCTTGGTCGCGTCACGGGCACCGTGCGCACCGCCAACGGCGAAACGCTGCACATCACCCACCTGGGCGCCCTGAGCGGCCACGCCGATCCGTCGGCCGCAGTGTCCACCGTGCGCACCTGGTTCCCGCTGCACAGCGGCGGCATCAACGACACCCTGGGCTGGCTCGAAATCAGCGTCTTCCCGCTGGAAGCTCCTGCCGCAAGCGAAGAAGACAGCATCGCCGCACCAGGCCTGGATCTGACCGCCCAGCAGGAAGTCAAGCAAACGCTGGCCGCAGCCCGCCATTTCGACGGCAAAGGCCTGAACCGCTGGCGCAGCGTGGTGCGCTTCGGCCAGCCGCGTTTCCAGGGCGGCTCCTACCAGCTGGCGCTGGTGATGGCCGACCGCCTGGCGCGCGGCAGGGAGTTCGTACCGCGCGGACGCATCATCGCCACCGGCTGCTCCAGCGCCTGGCATGCCGGCCGCGTGGAGACCGTGGACGGCCGCGAACCCAAGCTGGAATTAATATTCAATCAAGTAAATCACGGCGACCGCGTGCTGCTGCCGAAGGACTGGCAAGACCAGCTGCCGCCCGGATTTGCGGCCGGACTGCGCCAAAAAGGCGCCACGCTGGCTTGCATCGACAAGATTGGCATGATTTAAACCGTGCGCAAGAAGCAAATCGCGCTCGCCCTGCTAAAATCTGCACATCGCAGGGGAGCCCGGAAGATGAATCGTAGAAGGAGTCTGGCATGTTCCAAATGTTTGGTTTTGGCGGCGTGAAATGCCCGCGTTGCGAGCACAAAAACGACGACCAGTCGGGCTACTGCAAGCATTGCGGCCTGACCTTGGGCGCGTCGCGCAATGAGCCGGTCCTGCGCGACAACCGCTGGGTCCCCGGCGACAATGAACTGGCCGTGTATTTCGGCGTCAGCACGCTGTCCGGCATCTTCACCAAGACGCTGCGCGTGCCGGCCACCACGCGCGCCTACATCCTGCAGGCCGACAAGGCCACCGAGGTGCCGCAGGGCGAATACGAAATCGAAGGCTTCTTCACCCGCCTGAACCACCTGCTGCGCAACCAGCATGCCGAAATCCTGATCACCCGCACCCTGCCGCTGCCGGTGGAGTTCGCGTTCAGCGACCTGCACACCGCCGAGCACCTGAAGATCTCGGCGCGCTTCACCGTCGCCATCCGGATTGAAAACGTGCCGGCTTTCGCACAGCACTTCATGACCGTGCCGGGCGTGGTCAGCACCGTCAATCTGCAGGAGCTGCTGGAACCGTCGGTGCGCCAGCTGGCGTCGGAATTCGTCGGCAGCCGCTCGATGCGCGAAATGGCCGGCAACGCCGACCTGCGCCTGCAACTGAACGAACGCCTGCAAGCCGCGCTCAAACAGCGCCTGGCCACCTACGGCCTGGCAGTGGACGGCGTGGAAACCGCCGCGCTGCGCCACGATAAATTCGACCATAACCGCGAACGCATCGGCACCCTGTGGCTGGTGGCCGATGAGCGCCACGTCCAGCTGGAACACGTCAAGCAGCTGGACCAGATCTACAACGAAGAGGAATGGCAGACCATCTGGCGCGAAGAACAGAAGATGCACTCGGATTTCCGCCGCGCCGAACTGCGCCAGGACGCCAGCGTCAACAAGGCCGAACTGACGCTGAAAGAAGCCGAGCGCGTACAAGCCCTGCGCGCGCGCGAAGTGGAACTGTACAGCCGCGTGATGGACTCCAAGACGCGCAAGGTCGCCATCGACAAAGGCGCTGGCACCGTGCTGGCGGACCTGGAGCACGAACTGGCGAGGAACAAAGCTCACCGCGTAGGCGAGCAGGCCGACTGGGACCACGTGCGCCATCTGGCGCAGATCCGCATGCGCACCGAGCTGGAAGTGCATCAGCAGACCGCCGCCGAACAGCGCCAGTTGGCGCAGCAGCGCCTGTCGCACCAGCTGAAGCAGCAGGCGATTGAAAACCAGATCGCACAAGCCTTGCTGATCGAAGATGAATCGCACAAGCGCAGCGAACTGGCGGCGTTGCGCCAGCGCGAAAAGGACGAAAAAGCGCGCGAACTGCAAATCGAAGCGGAAGCCCATGCCGCCCGCATCCTCGGCATGACGCTGGCGAACGCCGCGCGCCAGCGCGAGGCCCAGCGCGTGCAGGAATGGGAAGACCAGCTGGCGCTGGCCCGCCAGCGCGACCTGCTGCGCGGCGACGCGGTGAAAGATGCCGGCAATGCCGTCGAAGTGGCGGAGATCAACCAGAAGATCGAAGACCTCAAGCGCTCCGGCGCGCAGGCGGATTCGGTCGCCCAGTACGAAAAGCTGCTGCGCACCATCGAGGCGGACGGCATCCACGCGCGTCAGAACCAGGCCAACGCCAAGCAGGCCATGCTGGATCAGCTGGCGGTGGACGAGCAGCGCCAGATGCTCAAGCAGCAGGAGCAGGAAGCCGCATGGCAGCGCGAACTGAGGAAATTCGAGCAGGAACGCGCGGCCGCCTTCAGCACGCAGCAATCGCAGCAGGACCATGAAATCCGCCGCATGGAAACCATGGGTCGCCTGAGCGACATGGCGCTGGCCGCCGTGGCCGCGCCGTCCAATGTGGAAGCGGTGGCGCAGATCATGAAGCTGCAGATCCAGGGCGGCATGACGGCGGAGCAGATCCAGGCGTTGTCGCAGGTGGTCGCGGCCGAACAGGGCGTCACGCCGGCCGAAGCGGCGAAACTGGCTTATGAGCGCGTGGTGGAGGAACGCGCGCACCGCGATGCGGAGCTGGACAAGGACCGCCGCCACCAGGTCGATCTGCTGAACATCCAGAACACCGCCAGCGCCAGTGCCTTGACCACGCAGAGCCAGCTGGGCGTCGGCGTGGCGCAGGCCGGCGCGCCTGTGCATCACCACCATGCGCCGGCGGCGGTGCATCGCTGCGCCAACGGCCACGTGGTGCCGCCGGGCCGCGAGCATGACAAATTTTGCGCCGAGTGCGGCGCGCCCGTAGTTTCGTAGGGAACGGTATAGTTCGAGTAATGATGCAGACAGCAAGAGACAAGATCCGCGAATTGCGGGCCTTACATGATGACGGTTTGTTGAGTCTCCAAGAATTCGACCGTCGCAAGAACGCCATCCTGGACGCGGAGTACGCGCCGCCGGGAGGCAGTGCTGCGTCTGTGCCGATGCCGGCGCGCCAGGGCACGGAACTGGGATTGATGACGGGGCAGGAGATCGGTCCGCAGAACCGCCGCTACCGGCTGGAACGCCTGATCGGCATGGGCGGCATGGGCCAGGTGTGGCTGGCGACCGACCTGGCCACGCACGCGGAGCTGGGCCACAGCGCGCAGGTGGCCCTGAAGATCCTGCCGCCGCAGCTGACCCAAAGCGCCACCCACGCCAAGCTGCTGATCGAAGAGTCGACGCAGGCGCGCAAGCTGGCGCACGAAAATATCGTCCGCGTCTACGAGTGGGCGCAAGACCCGGCCACGTCCAGCTATTTCATCATCATGGAATACCTGGAAGGCCAGGATCTGGATGCGTATCTGGCCGAACAGGGTCCGCTGCCGCTGGAATCGGTCTACAAGTTGCTGGAGCCGGTGGGCGATGCGCTGCAATATGCGTGGGACAAGCACAAGCTGGTCCACCGCGACATCAAGCCGGGCAACGTGTTCCTGACCCAGCGCGGCGAAGTCAAGCTGCTGGACTTCGGCATCGCCTCGCGTGCGCGCAGCGCCGGCAGCAGCCTCGGTTTGCAGACGCCGAACGCCGGCACCGCCGGCTACCGCGCGCCGGAAGCGGGAACGCACCAGCGTCAGCCCGCGCCCAGGCTGGATGTGTATGCGGTGGCGGTGATGATCTACCAGCTGCTGGAAGGCCGCATGCCGTTCGACGACATGCGGCCGGCGGATTTCCATCCGTCGTCGCCGCGCGGCTTGAACGAGCGTCAGTGGAAGGTGCTGCAGCAAGGCTTTGCGTACCTGCAGGAGCGCCGTCCGGCGTCGGTGAACGAGCTGCTGGCGGAGCTGCGCCACGCGGCCGGCCCGACGGATGCTGAACTGGCGGCGCAGGCCGAGCAGGCCGCGCGCGAACAGGCGGCACGCGAGCAGCAGCGCCAGAAAGAACAGGCGGCGCAGGCCGAACAGGCGCGCCTGGCGGAAGAAAAGCGCAAGGCGATGGTGGCCGAACTGGCCGCGCGCCGCCAGGCCGAGATGCAGGCGGCGGCAGTCGACAAGCAGCGCCAGGACCAGCAACGCCGCGCGCTGGAAGCCAGGCAGCGCGCCGAAGCGGAAGCCGCCGCGCAGGCGCGCAAGCAGGTACTGCGCGAGCAGTTGCAGGCGCGCCGCGAAGCCGACGCCAAGGCCGCGCGCGACGCGCAGGAGGAACAGCAGCGCAAGGTCGCGCAGCTGAAGGCGGAAGTCGCCTATCGCCAGGAACAGGAGCGTCATCGCAAGCAGCAGGCCGAGCGCCATGCGGCGGAACTGGCGGCGCTGACCGCCAATGCACCGGTGGCCGACGCCAACGGCGTGCTGCGCGACCGCTTCATCGACGGCACCGGCGCCGGGCCTGACCTGGTGCTGATACCGACCGGCCGCTTCCAGATGGGGTCTCACGAACATGAGCAGGCGCTGGCCGTCAAGGCCGGCGCGCAGAAGAACTGGCTGGACCGCGAACTGCCGCAGCACTGGGTCGGCATCGAGTATTCGTTCGCCATGGCGCGCTTCCCTGTCACGGTGGGACAGTGGCGCCGCTTCGTCAAGGATACCGGCTGGGAGTCGCAGTCCGACACCGACTGGCGCGCGCCCGGCTTCGCGCAGAACGACGAGCACCCTGTGGTCGGCGTCAGCTGGGCGGACGCACAGCTGTACCTGCACTGGCTGTCGGAGAAAACCGGCCATGTGTACCGCCTGCCGACCGAGGCGGAGTGGGAATACGCCTGCCGCGCCGGCACCAAGACCGCGTTCAGCTTCGGCGACACCATCAGCACCGAGCAGGCCAACTACGACGGTCACTACACCTACAACGGCGGCCCGCGCGGCGCCTACATCCAGGGCACCAGCAAGGTGGGCGCGTTCCAGCCCAATCCATGGGGCCTGTTCGACATGCACGGCAACGTGTGGGAATGGACGCAGGACGTGGTACACGATAACTACGCCGGCGCGCCGGCCGACGGCAGCGCGTGGGAGGAGGGCGGCGATCCGGTGCGGCGTGTGCTGCGCGGCGGCTCGTGGCTGTACAACCCGCGCTACCTGCGTTCTGCGGTGCGCAACGGTTTTTCGGCGGTGCTGGCCAACGACATCGTCGGCTTCAGGGTCGCCCGCAAGCTCGCATAAGGTATACTGCCTGGCTTTGAGAAGTCAGGATTATCCATGAGCGCTTTGCCAGCATGCCCCAAATGCAGTTCCGAATACACCTACGAAGACGGCGCCAACCTGGTTTGCCCCGAGTGCGCGCACGAATGGACCGCCGGCGCGGCGGCCGATGCTGACGATGGTCCGCGCGTGTACCGCGACTCGGTCGGCAATGTGCTGCAGGACGGCGATACCGTCACCGTCATCAAGGATCTGAAGCTGAAGGGCGGCGGCGGCACCGTCAAGGTAGGCACCAAGGTCAAGAACATCCGCCTGGTCGACTCCGACCATGATATCGATTGCAAGATCGACGGCTTCGGCGCCATGAGCCTGAAAACTGAATTCGTGCGCAAGGTATGACGTACAAGCTTTTCCTGTTCGACCTGGACGACACGCTGCTCGACTTCAAGGCGTCCGAAGAGTTGTCGTTCGCGCGCACCTTGCAGGCGCTGGGCATGGATGGCGACCTGGCCGAGCTTTTCCTTGGCTACCAGGCCATCAATCTGGCGCTGTGGCGTGCGTTTGAAACCGGCACCGTGTCCAAGGACTTCCTCAAGGTGGAGCGCTTCCGCAAGACCTTCGCCGAGAACGGCCTGGAACTGGACCCGGAGGCGGCCAGCCGCCTGTACCTGGAATCGCTGTCGGATACCGTGGTGCTGATCGACGGCGCGCTGCAGCTGTGCGAAACGCTGGCCGGCATGGGCGAGGTGGGCATCATCACCAACGGCGTGGAAGCGATCCAGAACCAGCGCATCGCCAAGTCCGGGCTGCGCGATCACATCTCGTTCGTGGCGACCTCCGAGGCCTGCGGCTACGCCAAGCCGGATGTGCGCTTCTTTGAATACGCGGCGCGCATGGCGCGGCCGTTCGAGAAGCAAGACGCGGTCATCATCGGCGACCGCCTGGACGCCGACATCCTCGGCGCCAACCGCTATGGCATCGACAGCTGCTGGTTCAACCCGCAGCGCCTGAACAACGCGTCGGAAGCGATTCCGACATTTGAAGTCAACAATCTTCCCGATATCCTGCGTTCGCTGTCATAATCGGCAGTCCACCTGCTGAGGATATCCGCATGATACTAAGCGCACGCGCTTTTGTTCTGGCCGTGTTGACGGCATGCTGGGCCGCCTCCGCAAGCGCGGCTGCGGCCAAGGGACCAGACCTGGCCGATTACAACCGCACGCAGTGGACCGCCGCCGAAGGCGCGCCGCCGGGCGTCGTCGGCATGGCGCAGACGGCGGACGGCTGGCTGTGGTTCGGCACCGCCGATGGCCTGTACCGCTTTGACGGCCTGCAGTTCAGCCGCTACCGCCTGCCGCCGCGCCTGGGGTTGAACCGCGACCGCATCAACATGCTGCGCGCGGCGCCGAACGGCGACTTGTACATCACCTATTACGCCGAAGGCTTTTCGGTGCTGCATCCGGACGGCCGGCTCGAAGCGCTGCCGCCGGCGCCGGCCGCACGCAATGGCATCGGCGCCGTCATCGTCGATGGCGACAACAGCCTGTGGATCTTCGCCGGTAATATCCAGCACTTCAAGGACGGCCATTGGACCGTGGTCGAGGAGGGCCCCGAATGGGCCAGTCCGATCGGATTCAGCATGGTGATGGATCAGGGCGGCGATCTGTGGGCCGGCAATGACCATGGCGTGTGGCGGCTGGATCGCCAGGCCGGCCACTTCATCAAGTTGATGGATGGCGGTGGTCCGCTGCTGTTCTCCCCGGATGGGCGTTTGTGGCAGAAGCGGGATGGCGGCGCCTTACGGCTGCTGGCGCAGCCGGGCGCCCGCTGGCCGGACGCCTACGCGCATGCGGGAAATCGCTGGGGCGCCATCTTCGATAGCGATGGCGCGGTCTGGCAGACCATGGATTGCGCCGCGCTGGTGTGCCGCATGCAGCCGTCGGCGCTGCCGCCAGGTCCACAGCCGGCTGGCACGGAGGCGGCGCTTGCCACCGTGGGTGAAGTGCGTCAGCTGTCCGGCCAGGAAGCGCGCGGCATCCTGCAAGACCGCGAAGGCAATATCTGGGTCTCGACCGAAAACGGTATTGATCGTTTCCGGCGCAACCGCTTGCTGAGCAGCGGCCTGGTTGGCACCGGGATTCGATACAGCCTGTCCACCGACGGCGCTGGCAATATGTGGGCCGCCGATATGGACAGCAACACCTTGTGGCGGCTGAAGGCCGATCGTCCACCAGAGGCAGTGGCGCGTACGCCGGTGACGCTGGTGGCGAACGGCCGCCAGGGCGCTGTGCTGATCGGCAACAAGCGCACCATCGAACGCATTACGCAAGGCCGCAGGGAGGTCATTCCGCTGCCGCCCGGCCCGGACGGCAAGCCGCGCGATCACCACATGATCGGTATTCTGGACGACGGCAAGGTGCTGTGGACCGCCACCATGGAGACCGGTTTGATCGGCTGGCGCGACGGCAAATGGCTGCCGGCGACGGCGTTCACGCTGCCGGCCAAGATCTTTCAGTCCGGCCCCGCCGGCGTCGGGCAACTGTGGCTGGCCACCGGCGACGGCACGCTGGTGTTCTACGACGACGGCAAGCTGACCACCACCGACATTCACCAATTGGGTATGGTCACCAGCGTGTTCCTCAGTGGTGAACCGATAGTCAGCGGCGCCGACGGCACCGGCGTGTTCAAGGACGGCAAGCTGACGATGTGGCGCGCCGCCGATCCCGAAGTGCTGCGCAACGTCTCCGGCCTGGTGGTGACGCGCGACGGCGACCGTTGGCTCAACGGCGCCGCCGGCCTGGTACACGTGCGCGCCGCCGACTGGGCGCGCAGCATCGCCGATCCGGCGCAGCCGCTGCGCTACGAGTTGTTCGGCGCGCTGGACGGCTATCCTGGCCGGGCGGTGATCGAAACGCGCTGGCCAAGCGCCATGAGTCCGGACGGCCGTCATCTGTGGTTGCTGGCCACTGGCGGCGTGGTGTACGTGGATACCGCCGAGCTGCCGCGCAATCGCGCGGTGGCGCAGCCGGCCATCCAGCGCGTGGTGACCGACCGGAATGAGTATCCGGCCGACCGGGCGTTGCGGCTGCCGCCTGGCAGTGGCCACTTCCGCGTCGACTTTACCGCGCCGCTGCTGCGCGCGCCGGAGAGCGTACGCTTCGAATACCGCCTCGATGGCGTCGATGCGAACTGGCAGGACGCCGGCAGCCGCCGCTCGACGTCCTACACCAACGTTGGCGCCGGCGACTACCTATTCCGCCTGCGCGTGTTCAACGAAGACGGCACGCCCAGCGAAAACGAAACCAGCCTGCGGGTGACGGTGGAGCCGACCATGGAGCAGAGTCTCTGGTTCCGCATCAGCTGCGTGCTGGCGCTGGTCTTGCTGGTGTTTGCGCTGTACCACTACCGCATCCGCCAGCTGTCGTGGCGCATGGCCGAACGTCTGCAGGTGCGTGTGGCCGAGCGCGAACGCATCGCCATCGAACTGCATGACACGGTGCTGCAGTCCATGCACGGCGTGATTCTGCATGCGGAAAATGCCGTGGAGAGGATCGAGGGCCAGGCCGAGACGCGGGACAAGCTGGTGCGCGTGATCGAGCACGCCAACAACGCCATCATCGAGGGACGCGAGCGGGTGCAAAGCCTGCGCCATGGCAGCGACGACGAGCTGATCGACCTGTTCGACGCGCTGGTCGAACGCGAAGGCGCGGCGGTGCCTGTACGCGTCGAACAGCAAAGCGTCTCACGCGCCCTGCATCTGGTGGTGAAGGACGAGCTGTATGTGGTGGGCCGCGAGGCGTTGCGCAACGCAATCCGCCATGCGAACGCCACCCAGGTGACGCTGACGCTGGCCTATGCGGCGAAGGAGCTGGTGCTGGAGGTGCGCGACGACGGTGACGGTATTCCCGCCGATATCCTGGCGGCCGGTGGTCGTCCCGGACATCTCGGGATGGACGCCATGCGCCGTCGCGCCGAGCAGGTCGGCGGCAAGTACAGTGTGACTTCGCGGCCGGGCGAGACGATGGTGCGGATCTCGATTCCGGCCCGCCTGGCCTATCTCAGCGATGCTCAGGGGCGCACGGTGTAATTGGCCGGCGTCCAGGTCCAGCTTTTGCCGTTGGCGCGGATGTAGCCCAGGCCTGGGAATTGCAGGTGCGCGGCCGCCACCAGGTCGTCTTCCTTGGCGATCATCGAGAACGCGGTGGTGCGCGCGGCGTAGGCCTGTTTCGGATCGCTGTCGAAGCCGATGGTGACCGACGGCGCGTCAAACTGCACCGCGCCGACGTGTATCAGGTCGCCGAGGATGACCAACTTCTTGCCCTTGCTTTCGACCACGTAGGAAGTGTGGCCGGCCGTGTGGCCGTAGCTGGACAGGGAGCTGATGCCGGGCACCACTTCGCCGTTATGCTCGAAGGGCTTGAACTTGCCGGCCTTGACATAGGGCGTGAGCGACGTCATCGCGCCCTGGAAAAAGCCGGCGAAATCCTTGGGCGCATGCGCCATGTTTTCCTGGCTGAGCCAATAGTCGGCGTCGCGCTTGTCGGCGTGGACGGTGGCGTTGGGGAAGGCGATCTTCCCGTTCACCATCAAGCCGCCGACGTGGTCCGGATGGAAGTGCGTGATCAGGATGTCGTCGACTTGCTCCGGCTGGTAGCCGGACGCCTTCAGGTTGTCGGCCAGTTTGCCCAGGGTTGGGCCGAACAGCGCGCCGCTGCCGGTATCGACTAGTATCAGCTTGCTGCCGGTGTTGACCAGGAAGGCATTGGTCGAGGTGGTGGTGGGCGTGGTCAGGTGCGCCTTGTCCAGCGCGGCCTTGGTTTTGGCTTTGTCGTTCTTCAGCAGGTCGACCATCGGCAGATCGGCGGTGCCGTCGCTCAGTGGCGTGACCTCGACGTCTCCCACCATGATGCGTGCATAGCCCGGCGTTGTGATCTTCGACAGCGGTGCGGCGCCTTGCGCGGCGAAGGTGAGTGATCCCAGTACGAGGGTGGCCAGTGTCGAACGAAGTACCGAATTGGTCATGATGCGCCTTTCTCTGTTAGTCGCGAGTGAGGCGATTACATCATGCGCAATAGGGGCCAGCCACTGGCATAGGATTGAGCCATGCGGCATAGCTGGGATTCGGCAGCGCCGCTTGCGACTTTAGGCGGAGACCTCAGTCGTTCGCTGGCGTCAGCGCCACCGTCGAATAGGGCGAGAGTACGCGCCAGCCCAGCGTGGCATACAGCGAGCGACCCTGTTCGGTGGCCACCAGCACGCGCTGCGCGGCCTGCGAGCGCTGCGCCGTTCCCAGCGCCGCCATCAGCGCGGCGCCCAAGCCCTGGCGCTGGTGCATCGCATCGGTGGCGATGCGGTCGAACACGAATACGCCTTCACATTCCACCGCGTAGCCGCTGGCGGCCAGCGTGTCGTCTTCCGCGTAGATGCGGGCGGTGGTGACGGCGCCTTCGGTCGCCACCTGCATCCAGTAGCCGGGCGGCAGCGACGGCACCGGATTGCGGCCCGGCTCCTTGGTCATCAGGTAGCCGGGCGCCTGCATGTGCCACCTCGGCGTCACGCGCACCAGCAGCTGTTCGCGCGTCCCGCACATTTTGATGACGATGCGCGGGTCGGTGATTTTGCGCGCCAGTTCGGTGATGCCGGCGTCCGGCCCGGCAAACACGTGACGGCATAACTCGTCGGGCAGTCCGGTGTCCACGCGCAGCCCGCCATGGTCCGGCACCGGCGCGGGCAGGCCGCGCGCAATCGACCTGGCGGTCAGCCAGCTTGCAAGCAAATCGGGATCGACGTTGTTCATGCTAGGCGGCCAGGGCGTACACCGCGTCGTTGGCGCAGGCGCCGGTGCGCAGCGATGTGTGCACCGACATCGGCTGCTCTTCGCCGAGCAGCGTCACCATCGCCGGCACGTCGATGCCGTTGATGGCGGCCTGAAAGCGGCGTATCAGCTCGCGGTTGAGTTTTTCGCTGGCCGGCGCTTCGGACTGCTGTTCGCGCAGCCGGCGGCGCGCGCGGGCCAGGTGCTGGCGCGCGTTGGCGGGCTTGGTGCCCAGCGCCGCCGCGATGTCGGCGTGTTCGCATTCAAACACTTCATGCAGCACCAGCGCCAGGCGCTCGGCCGGCGACAGGCAGGTGAACAGGCGCGCCAGCGCGTCGGCCAGTTCCGCGCGGCGCAGCAGCTTGTCTTCCGGCGGCGTGGGCGGCGTTTCCGGCGTCAGTTCCGTGGCGGCGTGCGCCGCCGTGGCATCCCGCGCGCGCTTGCGCAGGCGGTCGATCGACTGGTGCTGCACGACGGTGGTCAGCCATGCCGCCGGCGTTGTCAGCGCCGCCTGGTCGGCGACGCGCCATTTCAGAAAGCAATCCTGCACGATGTCTTCGGCTTCCGCCTCGCTGCCGACAATGCGGCAGCTGATCGCTTTCAGGCGCGGTCGCAGGCGTTCAAACAGGGCGCCATCGGTGTCGGTAGGGCAGGGCATCGGAAATCTCCTGTTGTAGGGCGGTTGTCTCTTGACGCTGGGCGCGGTCCGGATGTGACACGCCAACGATATATTTTTTCGCCGTCACACGGCGCCGGTCTCCACGCGTCAAGCGGACAGTAATTCCACTCTACCGCAAAAGGACGATCATGACTTCACATTCTCCCATGGCGCTGGGCCTGGTGCCGACCGTTATCGAACAAACGGGGCGCGGCGAGCGCGCCTTCGACATTTACTCGCGCCTGCTGAAGGAACGCGTGATTTTCCTGGTGGGCGAGGTGACCGAGCAGTCGGCCAACCTGATCGTGGCGCAGTTGCTGTTCCTGGAGTCGGACAATCCGGACAAGGATATCTCGCTCTACATTAACTCGCCGGGCGGTTCGGTGTATGCCGGCATGGCGGTCTACGATACGATGCAGTTCATCCAGCCGGATGTGTCCACGCTGTGCACGGGTTTCGCCGCCAGCATGGGTTCTTTCCTGCTGGCGGCGGGGGCCAGGGGCAAGCGCTACGCCTTGCCCAACGCCCGCATCATGATCCACCAGCCGCACGGCGGCTCGCAGGGCGTGGCGTCCGACATCGAGATCCAGGCGCGCGAGGTGCTGTACCAGCGCCACCGCCTCAACACCATCATGGCCGAGCGTACGGGGCAAACGCTGGAGCGCCTTGAAAAGGATTCGGACCGCGACAATTTCATGTCGTCCCGCGAGGCGGCCGAATACGGCATCATCGACCGCGTGCTGGTGACGCGCGACAGCGTTTAGCCCAAGCGCTCCAGCGCAAAGTCGACAAAGCTGCGGACCTTGGCGCTGGGCCGCGCTTCCGGGCGGCGCAGGATGTGCATGGGGCGCGTCGGTAGCTCCCAATCGGCCAGCAGGCGTACCAGCTTGCCGCTTTCCAGCGCCGGTTCCATCAGCAAATCGGCCTGCATGGCGATGCCCATGCCGGCGACGGCGGCCACCACCAGCGATGCGCCGGTATTGCTGACCAGCGCGCCGCGCAGCGGCATGTCGATTTGCTCGTCGCCGCGCTGGAAGCGCCACGAAGGCCGGCTGCCGGCGAACACCAGGCAGTTGTGCTCCGCCAGATCGTGCGGATGCTGCGGCGTGCCATGCCGCGCCAGATAGGCCGGACTGGCGGCGACCAGCATGCGGCCCGGACGCAAAGGCCGCGCGATCAGCTCCGTGTCCGTCAGCGCGCCGGAACGAATGGCGACGTCGATGCTTTCCTCCGCCATGTCCACCACGCGGTTGCTCAACACCAGATCGATGCGCACGCGCGGGTAGCGCGCCGCGTATTCGGCGATGATGGGCGTCAGCCGATGTTCGCCATAGGTGGCGGGGGCGGAGATGCGCAAGCTGCCTTGCGGTTCGGCGCGCAGGTTCTCCGCCACGTGGTCCGCCGCGGCCACGCTGGCCAGCACGTCGCGGCAGCGTTCCAGGTAGGCCGTGCCGATTTCAGTCAGCGTCTGGCGGCGCGTGCTGCGTTCGATCAGCCGCGCGCCAAGCTGCTGCTCCAACGCCTGCACGTGCTTGCCGACCATGACCGCCGACATGCCCAACGCCTGCGCGGCGCCGGCAAAGCTGCCTGCTGTGGCGGCGGCCGCGAATACTTCCATGCTGCGCAGCTTGTCGCTCATATTCGGAACTTTTAATTAGGAGTGACTGAAATTCTAGCGCATTTATCGCCCATCAGCTTGTGATCATAATGACTGTTCACTTACTCACTGGAGAACACCATGGCAGCATATGCAATCGGATCCATTACCTTGCGCAGCACCGAGTGGCAGCAGGAATATGGTGCCCACATGCCGGCGCTCGTGGCCAAGCACGGCGGCAAGCTGGTGGCGAAATCGGCGCCGCAGGCGATGGAAAGCGCGCCGGCGCTGCCGCAGACGATGGTTGTCATCGAGTTCCCGTCGGCCGAACAGGCGCACGCGTGGTACGACGATCCGGACCACGCGCGGCTCAAAAAATTGCGCCAGTCCGGCGCCGATTTCTCGATGGTGCTGGTCGGGGCGTGATGGTCTTTTAGTAGAAGCACAACTCCGTCATTCGGTGTACATTGTCGGTTCTGATTTAACGCCTTCAAGGAACGCCGAATGACTATCAAAGCCCTGCGCGACCAATCCCTGCCGATGCGCCATATCGTCCATGTGCGCAACCACATCATCTCCGCCGACATCTCGGCGGAAGAAGGCGGCAGCGACGCCGGACCATCGCCGCATGACCTGTACGACGCTGCGCTGAGTGCCTGCAAGGGCCTGACCGTGGTGTGGTACGCCAAGCGCAAGAACATCCCGCTGGAAAACGTGGAGGTGACCATGGAGCGCGACGACAGCGAGGAACGCCATGGCGTCTACCGGCTGACCGCCACGCTGCACCTGACCGGCGAGCTGACCGACGCGCAGCGCACCGAACTGCTGGCGGTCGCGGAGAAATGCCCGATCCACAAGCTGATGACTTCCGTGACCACGGAAATCACCACCGTTCTGGGATGACATCATGAGCGTTACGAATCTGCTGAAAGGTCACGAAAAAGACCTGGGCGGCGGCCTGCTGGTGCGCCGCTTCCTGCCATCGGCCGTCAAGCAGGCGGTCGGCCCCTTCATTTTCTTCGACCATTTCGGTCCGCTCGACGTGCCGCTGGACGCCGACCACGACGTGCGTCCGCACCCGCATATCGGCCTGGCCACCGTGACCTACCTGTTCGAAGGCGCGATGGACCACCGCGACAGCCTGGGCACCGTGCAGCGCATCGAGCCGGGCGCCATCAACTGGATGACGGCCGGCAGCGGCATCGTCCACTCCGAGCGCACGCCCAAGGATTTGGTGGGCAAGCCGCACCGCACGCATGGCCTGCAGCTGTGGGCCGCGCTGCCGGTGGCGCATGAAGAGGAAGCGCCGGGCTTCTGCCATACGCCGTCCGACGCGATTCCGGAACTGAGCGTGGACGGCGCCAAGGTGCGCGTGCTGGTCGGCTCGGCCTTCGGCCAGACCTCGCCGGTGGTGACCTACAGCCAGACGCTGTACCTGGACGTGGAACTGCAGGCGGAGCAGGAACTGGTGCTGGACAGCCTGCCGGCCGAAGCGGCCATCTATCCGATCAGCGGCGAACTGCACATCGACGGCGTGCCGCTGGAATTGCACACCATGGCGCTGCTGAACACCGCCGGTCCGCAACGCGTGAAAGCCGCTTCGGCCGCGCGCTTTGTGGTGATCGGCGGCGAGCCGCTGGACGGCCATCGCTTCATGTACTGGAATTTTGTCTCGTCGCGCAAGGAGCGCATCTCGCAGGCGGCGGAGGACTGGGAAGCCCAGCGCTTCGCGCCGGTGCCAGGTGAGACGGACTGGATTCCCCTGCCGGCGAAGAAGCCGGCGGCCTGACGAAGGCTCAGGCGGTGGACAGCGCGTTCGCCGCCACAGTGCTGTACATATCCTCGGCGCCGGTGCGGATGATCCAGTGTTCCGGATACGGATCGCTGGCGAAGCGGGTATGGCGCGGCACGCGGCTCAGCTTATCCAGCGAGACGGCCGGCGCCAGCGCGGTTTCCTTGCCGGTCAGCTGGTCCAGGTGCCAGAAGCCGCCGTCGCGGTGCACCAGCAGCGGCAGCGCGGCCGCGTGCGGCGCGGCGGGATAGGACTTGACCGGATAGCCGGGATGCGTGTCCGGCGCCAGCAGGTAGAAGCATTCGGCGTTGGCGCCCTGGTCGACGCGGTGCAGGATCACGCCATGCGGCATGATGGCCGATACCGACAGCGTGACGATGCCCTTGATGCTGGCGCTGAATTCAATGCGCATGCCGAGTCGCAGCGCGGTCGGCTTGTGCTTGCCCGGCCAGACGCCATCGAGCAGGATGCCGTAGCGCGAGACATCTTCAATTTCAAATCCCAGGCCGGAACGGCGGATGATGGCGTGGCGGCCCGACAGGCGGCGCGTCAGGCCGTTGGTGTCCTGGCCGTCCGCAGAGTAGTGGGTCAGCATGACGTCCGCTTCCGGATCGACCAGCTCGAAGCGGCCGATGACGCATTCTTCCATCGCGAACAGGCGGATCTGGCGCTGCGAGCCGGCTTCCGGCGCAGCGTTGACCAGCGACGCCGAACGCGTGGTGTGCGGATGCACGGCCGCCGCCTGCGGCATGTCGATTTCGATCAGGTCTTCGTCCCACGCGATGGTGGTGAAACCCAGGTCCACCTTGCCGGCCGGCGCGTTCAGGTCCAGGTGCGCGATGCCGGCGTTGCGGGCGGTGACGTCGATATCCAGGCTGTCGCCGCCTTGCGCGCTGACGCGGGCGATGGAGGCGTCGTCCGCCATCACGCGCACGTTCTTGTGGGTGCTGAGGAAGATGCGGTGGATTTCGGTGAGCGTCGCGTCCAGGCGCGGCACCAGGATGACGAAGGTGCACACCCATTTGCGCGCCGCCATGCCGGTGTGCTGGCTAAGCAGTTCGATGCTGATCTGGTACTGGCCGTGCTCCTTGCCGCGCGAGGAGAACTCGGCGAACACCGGTCGCCATTCGCCGCTGACCGAGCGCACGAACTGCTGGCGCGAGGCGCCGTTGGGAATCAGGTCCGATTGCAATTGCAGCGTCAGTTGCGGCGCGCAGGTTTCCGGCATGCCGCGCAGTTCCATCTTCAGCGTCTGGCGGCCGCCGGCAGCGCGCGGGTCGAAGCCGCTGATGTGCAGTTGCGGACGCAGCGCCTGGGCGCGTTGATGGGGGCGGGCGTAATTGGCTGGAGGTTCGTGCGTTTCGGCGGATGCAGGGACGGCATCCAGCACCGTGGCCGGCGAGGCGGCACGGTTGGTGCGCAAGGCAGTCAGCAGGTCGTAGCTGGACGCTTCAACTTGGGCGTGGCCGCCTTCACAAGTTTGCGATCCAGGCATGACCCAGAAGGTGCAATGCGGGTGCTGGGCATTACTGCATTTTTTCATGACAAACCGACCGATGGGATACCCGCAAGTTTATGCGGTTTTCGCTCTGTTTGGCAAACTTTGGAACCGATTTTTGATACAGGCTGTGCGGGTATCAAAAATGCGACGGAATTGGTGCTGTTGGTAGTGCTGTTTCGTCAACATTGCCGGTCGTTTTGGGGGGGGTAAAGCGGATCACGATGGCGCTCAGGTTGTCGATGTGGAGTTGCGGCGGCGGATTGTGGGCGTAATCGCTGAACAGGGCGTCGAGCGCGTGGCCGGCGTCCGATTGCGCCAGCAGGGCCGGCCAGCGCTCGATCCACGGCTGCGGATGGGCGCAGGACCAGAAACCGTCGGTGGCCAGCAGGTAGGTGGCGTCAGCGCGCACGGTCACGGCGCGGCGGTCGGCCAGGTGGTGCAGGAAGGGCGGCAGGTTGGTCGCGTCCAGCGGCAGCAGGCCGTCGTCCAGCACTTGCGGATTGGCGAAGGCGTTGCCGAGGATGTAGGCCTGCGAGATCTGCGCGCGGTGCTCGCCGTGCACTTGCTGCCACCATTCCTGCTCGTCCAGCAGGCCGTGCATGGCGAAGGCGGTGGCGGGGACGTGGTCCGCCGTCAGCGGCTTGACGGTTTGCGGCGTGATTTCGTACAGGCGCGAATCGCCGGCGTGGTACAGCATCGGCTCCCGGCCGGGCGGGATTTCCAGCAGCGTGAGCGTGGTGCCGGGACGGCGGAAGGTGTCATGGTCGTCCGGGCGGGCGAAGCGGGCTTGCAGGTCGCGATGCAGCTGGTCGAGGCGCGTGCTCAGTTCTTCCAGGCTGGCGCAGGCGGGAATGCGCAGCAGGCCGGTGGCGACGGCTTCGGCGGCCTGGCGTCCGTGACCATGGCCGCCCATGCCGTCCAGGACCGCGAGGCGCACGTGGCCTTGCGGCCAGTCGGGTAGCTGCGTGGTTTGCGGCGTCTGGTCGCGCAGCAGCACGGCGCGGCCGTTGGCGTCGATGAGCAGCAGGTTGTCCTGGTTTTCCGGCGTTTGCAGTTTGCTGATGCTGGCGCTGCTGCGGGCGGCGACGTCCAGGCCGGGGCCGAAGTTGAGTTGGTCGGTGATGCGTGTCATCGGTGCGGGCGCCGCGGCGCGGGATGCGAAAGGCCACAGCTTAGCCGAAAAAACGCCGGCGGCGGTGGGTGGCGTGTGCGTCATTCGCCGCTCCGGCGCAGCCACAGGCTGCTGACCCAGCCGGTGTTGTCGCGGCCATTGACGCTGGCCTTGATCTGCCACCAGTCGCCATCGCGGGCGCCGGTAGGGGTGACGTCGGCGCCCGCTGGCACGATGGCGACGCGGGCGGCGTGTACGCCAGGCGCGGCGCGCAGATTCAGGTCGCGGTGGACGTGGAAGGGCTGGCCGGCAGCCGGGCCGGATGCGGTGGGCTGCGCTATTTCTGCGGCTGCTGCCGGCGCGATGCTGTTGGCGAGCGCGCTGGCGCTGGCGGTCACCGGGCCGTGCGTGGCATACAGAATCAGGCTGCCGAAGCCCCAGGCGCCGGCCACCATGATGAACAGCGCGCGTGCGTTCGGCCGGCGCCACCAGGTGCGCGGCGTCAGGTAGGCGGCCAGGAACAGCGTGATGATCAGGCCAGCGGCGAAGGCTGCGACGGCATAGAGTTTGGCGGCGTCCATGATGGATCAAGCGTCGAAGCGCAGCACGTAATGGCCGGCGACCAGGTGGTGGCCGCGCGGCAGCAGGTAGGGCGCGTCGCCGATGCTGGCGACGAATTGCAGCTTGTCGTCCAGGTGGTATAGCGCCTGCGTGGCGCTCTGGCGGCCGATGGTGTAGCCCTTGGCGGCCGCTTCAAAGCTGAACGCGGTGCGCGACAGGCCGATGCGGTCGGCGCTGGCCGTGCCTGCGCCGTCGGCGCGCTTGAGGAAGCGCGGCGAGTCGAGCAAACGCAGCGACGCCAGCATCGGCGAGTTGCGGCCGAAGGTGAAGCGCACGCCGCTGGCGACGCCGGCGCTCACCGGCTGCGCGAGGCAGACCATGGCGCGGTAGCGGTCCGCCATCTCGGGCGCGGCGGGCAGCAGGCGCAGTGCGCGTGCATCGACCGGTGCGAAGGTGGCCGGGGCTTCGATGCGCTGGCGGCCCTCTGCGGTGCAGGCGTACAAATCGTCGGCGGCATCGACCATCAGGCTGATGGCTGGTTGCGCGTCGGTGGACAAGGCCAGCGCGCGGTCGAATGGAAGTTCCAGCGCCTGCGCGCCGGTGTCGCGGTAGCGGCTCAGGCGCGGCAAGGCCAGCGCCACCAGGCTGACGCGCTGTTGCGACACCGGCGCGTAGGTGGCGTCGCTTTCACCGGCGCGGTTGGCCGGCTTGTGGCTGGCGGCGGCCGGCACGGCGGTCAGGTCGATCGGCCCGGCGCCGGCCTGACGCGGCAGCCCGGCTGGGCCGGCATGTGCTCGCGCCGCTTCGACCGAGTTCGGCGTGCCGCGCGGGTCCACGCTGGCTTGCCCTGAGCGGCTCTGCCATACCGCCGGATTGCTGGCGGCGACCGGCGTAGCGCTGGCTGCGGGATCGGTGAAGGTGCGCGGACGAACGGGAAACGCCGACGTGCGCGCGATTTTCAGCAAGAGCCGGCCGCCTTGCGGCTCGCGCAGCGACTTGATGGTGTAGTAGCCGCTGCGCGGATCGTAGCGGCAATCGAAAGCATCCTTGGGACGCATCTGCACTACCGGCGGCGCATCCGGGCCGTCGTTGAGGATCAGCAGCGCGGCATCGGGACCGAACGGCCAGCCCTGGGCGACCGCGCTGGCTTCCGCGCCTTCGCCGCCGATCAGCGCCAGGCGCTGGTTCGGATACAGCGGGCAGACCGGATGCCAGATCGCGCTGTCGCGCGACACGCTGATGTTGTACAGAATCTTTTCGTCCGGCGCCGGCAGGTACACGGCATGCCCGAACTTGACCTCGATCTCGCCGGGCGCCAGCGAAGTGGCGCCGACCACGTCGTAGCGCACCTGGTCGCTGCCGAGCAGATCGCCGAAATCCTTCTGATGCAGCGCGGTCAATGTCTCGGCCAGATCGCGTGCCCGCGCGCCGCGCGTCAAGTGATAGTCGTCATCGACGTCCTCCTGCGGCAGCACCAGCGTCACGTGCGAGAAGCAACGGGTGGCGGCGCGGCCCTTGTGTTCGCGCGGGCTGCGCTCCAGCAGGTCGCGCAGCAGCGGGCGGCGCGAGAACAGCGCCAGGCCCGGCGTCTGCCAGATGGCCTCGGCGTTGAATACGTCCGGAATGCGTCCCAGGACGGCGTGTTGGACATAGGTCGGCATGGTTCAAACTCCTTCTGTAGATGGCGCGCTGATCGCACAGAACGTAAGCAGGGGGCAAAGGAAAAACAGCAGATGGCTGCCGCCGGCCGACAGAAAACTCATCGGCTGGCCCATGATGGGGAAGATCGCCAGATTGGTCCCCCACGACAGCAGGAAGTGCGCCAGCACGAAGGCGCCGCCGCCGCACAGTGCGAAGTAGCGGAAGCGTCCCACCCAGGCGTGGCGGAAGTTGCGGGCTGCCGTGCCGCTGCGGTAGGCGCGCACCGCCGTCAGCACGATGCCGATCAGGAACGCGGCCTGCACGGCCCACAGCAGCAGGCCGCCGACCAGTCCATGGCGGTTGAGGAAGAACGAGGCGGCAAAATCGTCCTGCACGGCGGGGATCTGCACCACGCCGCCGGCGGACTGGCCCAGCGCGCGCAGGCCTAGCCAGTGGTCGGCGCCCAGCCAGCCGCCGTCGCCGATGGCGCGGGCGCCCAGCAGCAGTTGCTGGCCGGTGTGCGGGTGCTCGGCGGGATTGAGCCAGACCAGGAAGCGGTCAGCGTAGAAGCCCCAGCGGATCAAATCATCGGTGCCGAAGACGCGCAGGTAAACCACGCCGGCGACGGCCATCAGCGCACCGGCCAGCAGCAGCGCCGCCAATACGCGGTTGCCGGCGGCGACGGCGTAGGCCAGGCCCATGCCGGTGCTCCAGACCAGCAGCAGAATCAGCGGCGAGAAATCGTCCACCTGCACCAGTGCGAGGCTGAGCAGGGCGAGGAACAGCAGCGCGGGCGCGATCAGTTGCAGCCAGCGCGCGCCGTGGTCGGCCAGCCGCTGCGGGCCGCTGTGCCAGTTGAAGCGCAGCGCCAGGCAGTGAGCGGTGAGGGCGGTCAGCGCCAGCTTGGCCAGTTCCACCGGTTGCAGGTCGAAGACGCCGGTTTCATCGCCCCACAGCACTTGCGCGGCCAATGCGGCCAGCGCCACGGCGGCAAATAGTGCAAGCAGCCATTCGATGGTGCGTTGTTGAAGATGCGCGCCACGCGCGGCCTGGTGTTGTGCCCACAGGCGCAGCAAGCCGCCAAGACCGGCGCCGATGGCCAGCATGGCGGCGCTCTTCTGGTAGTAGCGCAGCCACGACGATTCCGGCGCGCCGAGGCCGAGTTCCAGCTGCGCCAGCAGCCCGGCCGCCAGCAGGACGGCGCCGGCGGCGGTCGCCAGCGTCAGGCGGCCCGGCAGCGCAAGCCATACCAGCAGTGCGCTGGCGCCCAGCAGCAGCGAACATGCGGCGCTTGGCGCATAGCCGGCCCGCTGCGCGATCAATGCGATCAGACCGACCGCCAGCATGCCGGCCGCCGCCAGTAATCCGCCGCCGTCGGCCACCCGCGCCGTCCATGGCGAACGGGCCAGGCCGCGCGCGCCAGCGCTGACGGCGACGCAGGCAAGGCACAGCGCCATGCCAATCCAGATGGCGTCCGCATGGCCGCCGCTCCACAGCGTGCGTTGCTGCCATTGCCAGCTGACCTGCTCCGGCAGCTTCAGTTCAGGATCGCTGAACAGCTTGACGTGGCGGCTGGGCTGCAAGGTCAGTTGATCGTCCTGAGTGGTCAATTGAAAGCGCGTGTGGCCGACCATGATGGCGTTCACGCCAGTCAGCGCGGCTTCCTGCTTGCGCAGGTCGGCCTGGCCACTGCGATCCGTCACCAGCACGGCGGCGCGGTCGCCATCCGGATTGCCGGCCGAAAGCTGCAAACGGCCATTGACACGGGCGATTTGCGCGGCGCCGGGCGTCACCTGCGCCAGTCCGAGGCGGTTGTCGCAATACAGGTTGCCGCCGAAGCTCAATGGGCGGGCAATCGTCAGCGCCAGCGGCATGATGCGGTTCCACGCGGACAGCGCCTTGGAGGCCAGCCGCGATTCCGGGCAGTTGGCCTGCTGGCTGCCATCGCGATACAGCACGGCGCCGTCGTAGCGCCATGCGTGGCCGTCGCGGGTGAAGCTCACTTCGTGCGCATCGGCCGCACCGACGTTGAACACTGCGCCATCGATCTGAAAGCGCTGCAAGCCTTGCATGGCCATGCTGCCCAGGCGCTGCTCGCTGCCATCGCGCAGCAGGACGACCTGCTTGCCGGCGCTGAGATTACGCAACGCCCAGCCGTTGGCGTCATGGCGCAGCGACAGGTGGTTGCGGTCGGACTGCGGCGCGGCCAGTTCGCGCTGGCCGAGCGTGATGCTGTCGCCCGCCGCGAGATTGACGGTGATGGCGGCTGGCAGCCAGGCCGCCGGCGCGCGCAGCAAAGCCAGCGCCTGCAAGCCGCACAGGCCCGCCAGCAGCGCCAGCGTGAGCGCCATGCCGATGTTGCGGGCGGCGGCGCGGGCAAGTGCTTGTAGGCCGCTGGTCAGCAGGCCGGCCACGTGTTGGCCGAGCGTGGCGCGCAGCACCAGGCGATGGGGCGTGTTACGCGGCGCCGCGCGGGTCGAGGCGGCCATCACCATGTCCCCCGCGTGGTTTGCCAGCCGTTGGCGGCTGACGGACGGCGCATGCCCAACACCGGATCGACGGCGTCGAAGGCGCCGCGCGCCAGCTTCACACCTTGAATCGCATTCAGCATGCGGCTGATCTGGATGGCGTGGCGCGGCCGCCTGGCCGGATCGATATGCAGCAGGGTGCGCAGCAGATCGAGCGCCGCGTCGCGCTGCGTGGTTGGGATGGCGGCAGCGAAGCGTTCTTCTTCCGCCGCATGCAGTGCGGCGGGAATGTCGCCGCCGTTTCGTCCGCGAATGAGATCGGCGCCGGCGACGTGGTGTTCGCGGTACGCCTGTCCGCAATCGCTGCAAAAGCGCAGCGGCGTGCCGCCGGTAACCAGGAAGTACAGCAGCGCGCCGAGCGAGAAGTAATCGCTGCGCGCGCCGGTGGCGTAACCGCCGCCGTCTGCGGGGAAGAATTGTTCTGGCGCCTGCCAGTTGGCGGTGCCGGCATAGGAGTGCGCCTGCAGGCGGCCCAACTCGCGGTTGGTGCCGAAATCGGCCAGTTTGACGGTATGCAGATGCGGATCGAGCAGCACATTGGCCGGTTTCAGGTCCAGGTAACGCCAGCCGTATTGGTGCACCTTGGCCAGCGCCTGGTTGATCTGCGCGATCCAGCCCAGCGTTTGCGCCAGCGGCACGGTCTCGCCGCGTCCCTTGAGCGCGACCATGTGCTTGCCCAGGTCGGAACCCATCAGCTCCAGCGCCAGCACCGGCAGACCTTCGTGCCAGCCGCTGTCCAGCAGGCGCACGATATGCCGTTCATCCCAGGGCTCCAGCGACTGCAGGAAGGCGATTTCGTTGGTGGCGCTGGTGGTCCAGCGCTCGCGCAGGGCGGGCAGGGCGCGCGCCATCTGTTCCTGGTTAATCAGCTTGATGGCGACGTCGCGCGTGGCCTGCGGCCCGCTGGCGCGCCAGATGATCCCATACGCCGATCCACCGATCTGCTCGCGCAGCCGGTAGTGGCCCAGTTCCAAAGCGATGATTGCGTCTGCTGTCGTCATGATTCCCCCGTTGCAGAACGCTAGCGGGGGGAAGGAAAAAAGCCCCGACGAATCGGGGCTTTTCAGGTCAGGGCTTAACGTCCCCAGCGATCGTGGTGGTGGTCCCAGCGGTCACCGCGATATTCGCGGTAGTACGGGCGGGCCGGTTCAACGTAGACCACGCGTGGTGGCGGTTCGTAGTAGCGTGGTGGCGGCGCATAGTACACCGGGGCTGGACGCTCGTAGTAGACCGGCGCCGGCTGCGTGTAGACGCGGGTTTCGACGTAGTCACGACGGCCGCCGCGATAGTAGCGGTCATCCGAGGTGCGGACACTGTTACCCACTGCCGCGCCAACCAGGCCGCCGACGATGGCGCCATCGCGGCCACCGGCGCTGTTACCGATTGCGGCGCCGACCACAGCACCGGCCACCGTGTTGAAATCACGGTCGCTTGCGAAGGCCGACGACGAAATTGCTGCGGTGGCCAGTAACGCTACACCCATCATTTTTTTGCTCAACATGGTATTTCCCCTTGCTGCGGCTCGGATCGAAATGATTCGTTAGCCAGTGACTCCACTTTAAATCAGGGGAGAATTATTACCACGTCTTATACACATGCTTACAAAGGGGCCTTGCTGGTAATGGCTTGTTACATTTGGTCATACGTTTATAGACGCCGTGTTTCCCACTCCGGGCGCAACAAGCTAAACACCGTCACATCCTGGTAACGGCCGTTGATAAAGAAGGACTGGCGCAGCGTGCCTTCGGCCTGGAAGCCGCATTTTTGCGCGATCCGCACCGACGCGACGTTCTCCGGCGCCGTCAGCAATTCCAGCCGGTGATACTGGTAGACGTTGAACAGATAATCGATCACCAGGCGGCACGCCTCGGTTACATATCCGCGTCCGACCAGTTTTTCGTCGAACAGGCGGTAGCCGATTTCGCGCGTGGTCGGCGTGCGGCTTTTGAAGTGGGTGATGACGCCGATGATGTGGTGGGCCGCGTCTTCGATAACAAACAGTTCGCTGTCCTCGGTGACGAAACTGTTCTGCATGAACTCCCGGCGCATGGTTTCCGGCGACTTGAAGTGCGTGGAAAAATAATCGCCGCGCGACGGCAGGTCGTTGACCAGCGCGATGAAGGTGTTCAGATCTGCGGTGACCAGATGGCGTACGGTGCAGCTTTGACCCTTGAGCATAGACGCTTTCTTCAAGCAGTTGAATATACATGGTAGAGCAAGCGCGATAGCAAATCAACATGGATGACAAGATCGTCACGATGGGTTATCGTTTGAGACGATCTTGCTACCCAACCTCTATTGATACAGGAACCGCATGAAATCCGTCTTCAAACACTCCCTGTCGCTGACCGTCCTGGCCAGCAGCCTGTTGAGCCTCGGCGCCAGCGCCGCACCCGCCAACGATCCCGCCACGCTGGCGCAGATCCGCGACAGTGCGATGAAAAGCGACTGGGCCTACGAGCGCCTGGCCGATCTGACCGACCTGGTCGGCCCTCGCCTGTCCGGTTCCGCCGGCGCCGCCGCAGCGGTGGAGCAGGTGGCGGAGGCCATGCGCAAGCTGGGCGCCAAGGTCACGCTGCAGCCGGTGAAGGTGCCGCACTGGGTGCGTGGCGAAGAGAAGGCGGAACTGGTCGACTACACCGGCCGTCCGAACGGCGTATCGCAAAAAGTGGTGCTGACCGCCCTGGGCGGCTCCGGCGCGACGCCAGCCGCCGGCCTGACCGCGCCGGTGATCGTGGTGCACAGCTTCGATGAACTGAAAGCCAAGGGCGCGCAGGTCAAGGGCAGCATTGTGCTGTTCGACGTGGCCTTCGACCAGGAGATGGCGGATCGCGGCCTGGCTGGTCCAGCCTATGGCCAGGGTTCGCGCATCCGCACCCAGGGTCCTAAGCTGGCGGCTGAACTGGGCGCTGCGGCAGCCCTGGTGCGTTCGGTCGGCGGCGCCAATTACCGCATCGCCCACACCGGCGCCACTGGCCTGGTCGATGGCGCGCGCATTCCCGCCGCCGCGGTGACGGCGGAAGACGCCATGCTGATGAGCCGTTTGTCGGCGCGCGGTCCGCTGAAAATGCACCTGACCCTGACGCCGCAAACCTTGCCGGACGCCGACAGCTTCAACGTCATCGCCGACTGGCCGGGCACCGACAAGGCCGACGAAGTGGTAATCGTCTCCGGCCACCTGGATTCGTGGGACCTGGCCACCGGCGCACACGACGACGGCACCGGCGTGGCCGGCGCCATGGGCGTGATCGACACGCTGAAGAAACTGGACCTGCATCCACGCCGCACCATTCGCGTCATCGCCTGGATGAACGAGGAAAACGGCACCCGTGGCGGCCGCGCCTACTTCGAGGCCAACAAGGACAAGCTGGATAAACATTTCGCCGCGATTGAATCCGACGAAGGCGGCGGGCGTCCGTTCGGCTTCATCGGCAGCGTGACGCCATCGATGGTGAAGTACTTCGCGCCGCTGAAGGCTGCGCTGGAGCCGATCGGCGCCGGCGTGTTCGAGCGCCACGATGCCGCCGCCGGCGCCGACATCGGTCCGCTGGAGCGCGGCGGCGTGCCGTCGTTCCAGCCGCTGGTGGACGCCAGCTTCTACTTCAGCTACCACCATACGCCGGCCGATACGCTGGACAAGGTCAGCACGCTGGAGCTGAAACGCCACGTGGCGGTGATGACGTCGCTGAGCTGGTTCCTCGCCAATATGGATGAGAACATCGGTCGCGTCGCCAAGCCGGAGTAAGCGCCTGGCACCCGGTGCATGCGTGCGCCGGGCTTTGCCTGCCCATGGTAGCCTTGTGCTTAACAAGGAGGCAATCATGGACAGGCTTCATTACAAAGGATGGGACATCATCCCGACCGCGCTGCCGACCAGCGACCACAAATGGACGGCCAGCTGCGACCTCGCACGCGTGAACGCGGACGGCGAGGAAGTGTTCGAAGGCGCCACCATGCAGTTTGTGCGCGACAGTCAGGAAGATGCCATCACCGCCGCCTGCGACGAGGCGATCGTCCAGATCGACAACATCATCGCCAATCCGCTGGTGCGCATGACCTGACGCTAAGCGCAGGCAGTAACGGCTTGTGATAACATAGCCGCATGACTCTCCTGCTCAGATCCTTCATCGTTTGGCTGATGCTGCTGGCGCTCCCGTACCAGGGATATGCGTCGGCGCAGATGCTGCTGTGCGTCGCGCCCGCGACTGCACATGCCGCCATGGCCATGCCATCCGGACCACACGATCATGCAGCCATGATGGCGGCGCAGGCAAAGCAGGAACACGGTTCGTCCTCTCATACCACCATGAAGTGCAGCGGCTCCGCATGCTGCGCGACTGCCGCGCCATTGCTGGCGCTGGAACTGGCTGCACCGGCGCTGCCGACGGCATCGCGCGTGATTCCTTTCTATTCCGATTTCCTCCCTGCGGTCGACCTGGCCCACCCTGAACGTCCCCCTCAAGGCTCCTTCGCCTGATCACACGACAGCTCCGTCCGCGAGCTGGGTTTTCATAACGTTTTTTGAGGTTGAGGACATGACTTCTCTGTATAAACTCGCCGGTGGCGCCAGTTTGCTGGTGCTGCTGAGCGGCTGTGCATCGCTGTCCGGCGATGGCGGCTTTGGCGCCGTTGCCGGCGTCAGCGAACAGCGCACCGGCGCCAGCGCCAGCGTGGCTGGGCGCTTGCCGCGCAATGAGGACGACGCGCGCGCGCTGGCCGCCGTCATTGGCAAAAAACTGGAGCAGCCGCTGGCTGCCGACGATGCGGTGCAGGTCGCACTGCTGAATAACCGCGGGCTGCAGGCGACATACTGGTCGCTGGGCGTGGCCGAGGCGGACCTGGTGCAGGCGGGCCGCCTGCAGAACCCGGTGCTGGACTTCAAGCGTACGCATGGCGGCGGCGAAGTGGGCGTCGAACGCACGCTGACCTTCAATCTGGTGGGCCTGATCACGGCGCCGATGGCCAGTCGCATCGAAGGCCGCCGCTTTGAACAAACCAAATTGCTGGTGTCGAATGAGGCGCTGAAGGTCGCAGCCGATACGCGCCGCGCGTGGGTGGAGGCGGTGGCGGCAAGCCAGGTCGCCGACTATGCGAAACAGGTGCAGGCGTCGGCGCAAGCCAGCGCCGAACTGGCGGAACGCATGCGCAAGGCGGGCAACTGGAGTTCGCTCGACATGGCGCGCGAGCAGGCCTATCACGCGCAGACGGTGGCCGATGTCACCCATGCGCAGAAAGCCGCCGTGGCGGCGCGCGAAAAGCTGACGCGTTTGCTGGGGCTGAGCGGCGAACAGGCGGCGTCCTATCGTCTGCCTGATCATCTGCCCGACCTGCCGGCGGCGCCGCGCGAGCTGGCGGATGTCGAGCAGATCGCCGTCAACGAGCGGCTGGACATCCAGGCGGCCAGGCTGGATACCGAGCAGACCGCATCCACGCTCGGCCTGACGCGCACCACGCGTTTCATCAATGTGCTGGACCTCGGCGCGGTGCGCAATACCGATGGTCCGACGGCCACGCGCGGCTATGAGCTGACGCTGGAGATTCCGCTGTTCGACTGGGGTTCGGCCCGCGTCGCACGCGCGGAAGCGACGTATATGCAGTCGGTGAACCAACTGGCGCAAGCGGCGGTGAACGCGCGCAGCGAGGCGCGCGAGAGCTACGCCGACTATCGCGCTTCCTACGATCTGGCGCGCCACTACCGCGATCAGGTGCTGCCGCTGCGAAAGCAGATTTCGGAACAGACCCTGTTGCGCTACAACGGCATGCTGATGAGTGTCTTTGAGCTGCTGGCCGACGCGCGCGAGCAGTCCGCCGCCGTCAGTGGCTATATCGGCGCGCTGAAGCACTACTGGACCGCACAAGCCAACCTCGATGCCGCGCTGGGCGGCAATCTGACCAAGAATAAAGGAGACCAACCATGACCGACCGCAGATCCTTTTTGACTGGCGCGGCCCTGATCGGCGCCGGCATGGTGAGCAAGGCCGCCGTGGCGTCGCTGCCCGAGGCGCCGGTGCAGTCGTCGGCCGCCACGCAGGGACCATTGACGCCGCCGAACGGCCGCCCGTATAACCCGGTGGTGACGCTGAACGGCTGGACACTACCGTGGCGGATGAAGGACGGCGTCAAGGAGTTCCACCTGGTGGCGGAGCCGGTGGTGCGCGAGATCGCGCCCGGTATGACGGCCAATCTGTGGGGCTACAACGGCCAAAGTCCCGGCCCGACCATCGAGGTGGTGGAGGGCGACCGGGTGCGCATCTTCGTCACCAACAAGCTGCCGGAGCACACCAGCGTGCACTGGCACGGCCAGCGTCTGCCGAACGGCATGGACGGCGTAACCGGGCTGACGCAGCCTGGCATCGCGCCGGGGAAGACGTTTGTGTATGAGTTCATCGCCAGGAATGCGGGCACCTTCATGTATCACCCGCATGCGGACGAGATGGCGCAGATGGCGATGGGGATGATGGGCTTCTGGGTGACGCATCCGCGCGATCCGAAGCAGCATGCGGTGGACCGCGATTTCGTCTTTCTGCTGAACGCCTACGATATCGATCCGGGCAGCTATACGCCCAAGATCAATACGATGACGGACTTTAATCTGTGGACGTTCAATAGCCGCGCCTTCCCGGGCATCGATCCGATGGTGGTGCGCAAGGATGACCGTGTGCGTATCCGCGTCGGCAACCTGACCATGACCAATCATCCGGTGCATTTGCACGGGCATACGTTCGAGGTGACCGGCACCGATGGCGGCTGGGTGCGTCCGGCGGCGCGCTGGCCGGAGGTGACGACCGATATCGCGGTCGGCCAGATGCGGGCCATTGAGTTCATCGCCGACGAGCCGGGGGATTGGTCCTTCCACTGCCACAAATCGCATCACACCATGAACGCGATGGGGCATGCGGTGCCGACCATGATCGGTGTGGATCACAGCGGCGTGGCGGAGAAGATCAACAACCTGGTGCCGGGTTATATGGTCATGGGCGACAAGGGTGGTTCGATGGACGGCATGCAGATGCCGCTGCCGGAGAACACGTTGCCGATGATGACGGGCGAAGGTCCGTTCGGCGGCATCGACATGGGTGGCATGTTCACGGTGCTGAAGGTGAGGGAAGGGCTGGCGCGGAACGACTACAAGGATCCTGGCTGGTACAAGCATCCGAAAGGCACCGTGGCGCATGAATATACCGGCGAACTGCCTCCTGCACCACGTGCACCAGGCGCGCCGCCCGCCAAACCGTCAGAGGCGATGGACGTGAAGCGGGATGGCGATATGCATCACCACCACTAACCCAGGAAGGCCTTGGCCACCAGCGTTGCCAGCGAAAGCAGCACGGTGATCTGGATGCCGAGGCCCCAGCGGATGAAAGTGTGGAGCTCTTTGCGCAGCTGTTCTATCGAAGACTCCACGCTTTCGAAGCGCCTGTCGACTTGTTCGAAACGCTGATCAACTTGTTCGAAACGTTGATCAACTTGTTCAAAGCGTTGATCAACTTGCTTAAAGCGCTCGTTTACCTGGTCAAACCGACGATTGATCTCATCTCGCGGTTCGGCCAGTCGGCGGTTCAACTCTTCTCGTATATCGGCGAATTGCCGGGTTATGTCTTCTCGCATTTCGCTGAAGCGGCGCAGCATATCCTCGCGGATGAGGCTCGTGCTGCTCGCCAATTCTTCACTGGCTTTTTTGAAATCTCGCTCTTCGGCACTGCGTAACATGTCGAAGCGCAGTTCAATCTCGCTTCGCATGCTTGCGAGGCGTTGCTCGATGTCTGCGCGGAAGTCCTGCCGGTGGTGTTCTGCCTCGCGTTGCGCGACGTCGGCAGTACGGTCGATATGCTCGCGTAATTCGACGGAGCGGCGCTGGATGTCTTCCTTGACCTCGGCAAAGCGCCGGTTCATCTCGTCTTGCAGATTCTCCAGGCGATACAGGGTCGACTCATTTTCGGCTTTGGTCCGGCGCAGCTCGCCGAGTTCGGTTTCGATACGGTTGAATCGGTCGTTCATCTCGTTCCCCAGCGCAGCAAGCGCTGAGGCGTTGCTGTCGGATGCCGCTTCCAGAATTGTTATGCGCTCTTCCATCATGAAATCGTCCTCCTGTCGAGCGAGTGGGTCAATGGCGGGCTGATAAGGTGTTAGACCTATCCACAGCAGATTTGATCCACCTCAGCGGATTTGCTAGTATGCTCAGCTCTATGAAGCCATCCCGCTACCCGGAACAAATCCTGCTGCTGCCGTACATTGGCAAGTGGACTCTGCTCGCTGGCCTGATCGCGGCGCTGAGCGGCACCGCCTCCGCCTTCTTCCTGTTTGCGCTGGAGTTTGTCACCGGCTGGCGCGAAACGCATCCGTGGATTATCTGGCTGCTGCCGCTTGCCGGCTTCGCGGTTGGCTGGATCTATCTGAAAGTGGGCAGCAGCGTCGAAGCCGGCAACAACCTGCTGATCGACGAAATCCACGATCCCCAAAAAGTCGTCCCGCTGCGGATGGCGCCACTGGTGCTGATCGGCACCGTGGTGTCGCACCTGTTCGGCGCCTCGGTCGGGCGTGAAGGCACGGCGGTGCAGATGGGCGGCACATTGGCCGACCAGTTGACGCCCATCTTCCGCCTGCGCCACAGCGAGCGCCGCATCCTGCTGATGGCCGGTATCAGCGCCGGCTTCGCCTCCGTGTTCGGCACGCCGCTGGCCGGCGCCATCTTCGGCCTGGAAGTGCTGGCGATCGGCCGCCTGCGCTACGACGCCATCTTCCCCTGCATGGTGGCCGCCATCGCCGCCGACCAGGTGGGCATGGCCTGGGGCGTGCATCACACCCATTACGCGATGACCGCGATGGTGCCGGTCACCTTCTGGAGCGTGGCCGCCGTGCTGGCGGCGGGCATCGTGTTTGGACTGGTGGGCATGGCCTTTGCCAAATCCACGCATGCCGCATCGGGATTCATGAAGCGGCATATCGCCTATGCGCCGTTGCGGCCCCTGCTCGGCGGCGCGGTGGTGGCGCTGGCCGTGTGGTGGCTGGGCACGCGCTACATCGGCCTGGGCATCCCGGTCATCGTGGAGGCGTTTCAGGAACCGGTGGCGCCGTGGGACTTCATCGGCAAATTCGTCTTCACGGTCGGCTCGCTGGGCAGCGGCTTCAAAGGCGGGGAGGTGACGCCGCTGTTCTATATCGGCGCCACCTTGGGCAATGCGCTGGCGCCGCTGCTGCACCTGCCGTTTGCGCTGCTGGCGGGGCTGGGCTTTGTAGCGGTGTTCGCGGGCGCCGCCAATACGCCGCTGGCGTCGACCATCATGGCCATCGAGTTATTCGGGCCGCAGATCGGGCCGTATGCGGCGCTGGTTTGCGTGGTGGCGTATCTGTTCTCCGGCCATTGCGGTATTTATCGCTCGCAGCGCGTCGGCCTGCACAAGTATCGGTTGCCGCCGACTGTCAGCGACCGCAAGCCTCCGGTGTCCTGATGTTGTTAGGAATACCATGTTGACGGATTCAATAGTTGTCTGGCAGTTACGGCTGGTTCATGGCATAATATTGGGCTTGTGTGGGCTCCGATGGTGAAATTGGTAGACACTGCAGACTTAAAATCTGCCGCCGCAAGGCGTGCCGGTTCGATTCCGGCTCGGAGCACCAGCCCAAATTTCCGCCCTTCCTAGTTGGCACACGCCAACTTTTCTTAGACTCGCATACCGCAAAAATTAGGTTTGACGGTCCGTGGTTGACGTCTCGTCTTCTCACCTTATCGAAGTAGAATGCCGGCGCATTTGGCCAGCTCGGCCTGGGTTCGCCATGACTGTGACGTAGTTTGTCAACGCGTCTACCTATCTCATGCAAGACAGCCACAAGCAAGTTTCTAACTAGCAAAGTAAAGCTGACGTGCTACCATCGTTTCTTTGCTTATCGAGTTAAGAAATGGCGTCTGAAAAAGTGGTGAAGATGGGATTGGCGGCGGCGATGGTCGCGGTGGTGCTGGGCGTGGCCGGCTACGTGGTGGTGTTCTGGCATAACTACACCGGCTGCCAGCAGCTGGAGGCCGAGGCGGCGAAGAATGGCAAGCCGATGTCCTGTGCGGACATCAAGGCCGCTGCCAAGGCGCAGAGCACCCGCTAATCAGCCTTCGACCAGCTTGAAGCCGGCCCACGACAGGGTAGTGATTTCCATCACCAGCACCGCCGGCTCAGGCTGGATGGTGCCGGCCAGGCGGTGCACCGCATCGCGCACTTCGTTGATGGTCTCGATGCCGCTATAGCAGAATTCGCCTTCCGGCAGATAGTAGCCCTGGCCGTCGTCGGCCTTGATGGCGTCGGCGATATTGTATTTGGCCAGTTCCGCTTTCACGCGCGCATGGGTGTCGGCGTTGGGGGCGGTGTAGGAAACGCGGATGATGTAGTTGACCATGCTAAATCCTTGTTGTCGATTCCGCATGATGGCATAAAAAAACGCGCCGTAGCGCGTTTTTCTCTGTGGGCCGGGGCTTAGCCCTGGCGGCGGCGCCGGCGGGCGACCATGCCGACCGCACCCAGGCCGGCCAGCAGCATGGCGTAGGTTTCCGGTTCCGGCACGGCAACGGCGGAGATTGCATGGGTGGTGAAGGTGGAGTAGTTGCCATACTCATTGGTGGCGTAGGCCTGGCCCACCGGCGGCGTGCTGCCACCGTAGTAGCTGGAGATGCCCACGGTGTTCGTGCCTACCGATACATTGCTCAGCGTCAGGCTGAAGGTGGCGGTGCCGTTTTGCTGATAGACCGACTGGGTGTTCTGGCCCCAGAACGTGTAGGCGACATAGCCCGTCGGTGCAACCATATTCTGGCTGCCGTCGCCGCGCAGGTCCAGGGTAGGCGAGGCGCCGCTGGTCCAGTAGCCCGGGTTGCCGGCGTAGGAGGTCGGCACGGTGGCGCTGATGACGGTGGCGTTGGTCGGGATGTAGACGGTAAAGCCGTCCAGGCCCGTCTGCGAGCCGACATAGCCCTGGTTTAAGTTGGTGATCGAATAATTGAAGACATATTCATTGCTCTGGCCGGCCACGGGACTGACCGATGATTGCAGCGTGTACTGGTTGGTGAGTACGGTCACGGCGCCAGCAATGTTGCTGAATGCGGCGGCGACAACGAACGCGGCCAGTTTGATGTGAGTTTTTGCAATCATGTTATTTCTCCAAAGAATTAATATTTACTCCAGTGCATTCAAGATAACATGGAAGTAAGTTAATGTCGTTGTCAGAGTGTAATGAGTGTTGTGAAATTGCAAAAGCAAAGCCCCGATCAGGCAGTGAACCTGTCGGGGCTTTTGGTCAATTGGCGGAGAAAGCACGTTTGACTGAGTGAGATCTTAATATGGGTTTCTTAAAATTGCCTTAGTAACCATCATGCCACGTGCCGCTTTTGGCGGACCGCCGGATGGTGTAGCATGCTGGTCGGTATTTCAAGGATAGCTATGCAAATCAAAATTAATGACGTGCTGCGCGCTTACATCGAGCCGCTGACTGAGAGTGAGTATCAAGCGCTGGAGCGCAGCATTCTGACCGAAGGCTGCCGCGATGCGCTGGTGCTGTGGGAAGACGTGCTGGTGGACGGCCACAACCGCTACCAGATCTGCCAACAGCACGGCATTCCGTTCAAGGTGACGGAAAACACCAGCTTCCGCAGCATGGAAGACGTGAAGTTGTGGATGATCGATAACAATCTCGGCCGCCGCAGCATCTCGGACTACCAGCGCGGCGTGCTGGCGCTGCGCAAGAAGGAAATCATGACCGCCCGCGCGCTGGAACTGGCCGCCGAAGCCGCCGCCGAAGATGCGCGCATCGCGCCGGAAGAGGGCGACGCGCCGAAAAAGCCGGCCGCCATGCCGCTGGCGTCGCGCGAGGACATCGCCCGCGCCGCGCGCCTGAGCAGCGCGACCATCGGCCAGATCGAAAAGATCCAGAAGACGGCGACGCCGGAACTGGTGGAAGCGGTCCGCGCCGGCACCATCTCGATCAACGCGGCGGCCACCGTGGCTTCGCTGCCGGAAGAAGTGCAGCTGGCGGCGGTTGCCGGCGGCAAGAAGGAGCTGCAAAAGGCCGCCAAGGAAGTGCGCGAACTGCGTGCCGCCTCGCGTCCGGCCAAGGAGCCGAAGGAAAGCAAGGCCGCGCCGGAAGTCGATTACAGCGACATGCCGACCGACGTGCGCGAACTGCGCGCCGAAAACATGGCGCTGCGTGAAAAGAACGCCGCGCTGCTGGAAGAGATCACCGTTCTGCAACGCCGTATTTCCGAGTTGGCCAGCGCCTGATTATTGGAGTGTTACTTATGCAGCGACTGCAAGCCCCGTTAGCTTTGACTTGTTTGATTTCGATGAGCGCGGCGGTTGCAGCGCCCGCAGTAGCGGCGGTAGCCGAACCCGCGCGCCTGAAGGCGGCCGCGCAGCGCGTCAGCATCCTGCGCGACAAATGGGGCATCCCTCACGTCTACGGCAAGACCGACGCCGATGCGGTGTTCGGCATGGTCTACGCGCAGGCGGAGGACGATTTTCCGCGCGTGGAGCTGAACTTCATCAACGCCATGGGCCGCCTGGCGGAAGTGGAGGGCGAGGCCGAGCTGTATAAAGACCTGCGCATGAAGCTGTTCATCAATCCCGATGAACTCAAGCGCCAATACGCGCAGGCGCCGGCCTGGCTGAAGAAGCTGATGAACGCCTGGGCCGATGGCCTGAACTACTACCTGCAAACGCATCCCGACGTGAAGCCGGCGTTGCTGACGCACTTCGAGCCATGGATGGCGCTGAGCTTCAGCGAAGGCAGCATCGGCGGCGACATCGAGACCATCGACATCAAGCAGCTGCAATCGCTGTACGCCGATGGCGCCAAGCTGCCCCTGATGCCGCCGGTGCTGATGTCGTCCAGCGACGGCGTCGACCTGGACAAGGAGCCGGGCGGCTCCAACGGCTTCGCCATCGCGCCGGCGCTGACCAGGAACAAGCATGCGCTGCTGATGATCAATCCGCACACCTCGTTCTACTTCCGTCCCGAAGTGGCGATGCACAGCGAGGAAGGCCTGAACGCCTATGGCGCCGTGACCTGGGGCCAGTTCTTCATCTACCAGGGCTTCAACGACCGTGTCGGCTGGATGCACACCTCCGGCGGCGGCGACGTCATCGACGAGTACCTGGAAACCATCAGCGAAAAGGACGGCCAGTTCTTCTACCAGTATGGCAGCGAACAGCGTCCGCTGAAGGCGGTCGACATCGCGCTGCCCTACAAGACCAGGGACGGCATGGCCAGCAAGACGGTGCGTGTTTATTACAGCCACCACGGCCCGATCGTCCGCGCCAAGGATGGCAGGTGGGTGGCGGTGCGCCTGATGAACGAGCCGCTGAAGGCGCTGACGCAGTCCTTCAGCCGCACCAAGGCGCGTAACTACAAGGCGTTCTACAAGTCGATGGAGCTGCGCACCAATTCGTCCAACAACACCGTGTATGCGGATGCGGACGGCAATATCGCTTACTTCCACGGCAACTTCATCCCGCGCCGCGATCCGCAGTTCGACTGGAAGCATCCGGTGGACGGCAGCAATCCGGCCACTGAGTGGCAAGGGCTGCACGAGGTCAAGGAGACCATCACGCTGTTCAATCCGAAGAACGGCTGGATCCAGAACACCAACAACTGGCCGTACACGGCGGCCGGCGCCTACAGCCCGAAGGTCAAGGACTATCCGGCCTATATGTCGATGAATCCGGAGAACCCGCGCGGCATCCACGCCGTGCGCGTGCTGCAAAACAAAAAAGACTTCACCATCGACAGCCTGATCGCCGCCGCCTACGACAACCAGCTGCCGGCGTTCGAGCCGCTGCTACCGCAGCTGTTCGCCGCCTACGACGAGCTGCCGGCCGACGACGCGCGCAAGGCCGCGCTGGCGCCGCAGATCAAGGCGCTGCGGGCGTGGGACATGCGCTACTCGCTGGAGTCGACCACCACCTCGCTGGCTGTCTACTGGGCGCAGGATCTGTGGACCACTTATCAGCCAGCAGCCAAGGCCAGGGAAGTGCAGGCGCTGGATTACATCCACGCAGCCATCACGCCGCAGCAGCGGCTGGAAGCGCTGGAACGCGCCATCGCCAAGCTGACGGCGGATTTCGGCAGCTGGCAAACGCCGTGGGGCGAGATCAACCGCTTCCAGCGTCTGACCGGCGACATCGTGCAGCCGTTTGACGACAGCAAGCCCAGCCTGCCGGTGCCGTTCGCGTCGGCCAACTGGGGATCGCTGGCGGCCTATGGCACCACGTCCAAGCAGAAGACAAAGAGGATCTACGGCGAGCGGGGCAACAGCTTCGTGGCGGCGGTGGAGTTCGGGCCGCGCATCAAGGCGCGCAGCATTCTGGCGGGTGGACAGAGCGGCAATCCGGCCTCGCCGCATTTCTACGACCAGGCCGCGATGTATGCGCGCGGTGAGTTCAAGGATGTGCTGTTCTATAAAGCCGACGTGGAAAAGAACCTCGAACGCCGCTACCATCCGGGCGAATAATCAGGGCCGGGGATAGACCACCGGCTCGGGATGTTCAACCTCTTCGAGCCGTACCCACTGCAGGTTGTCCACCTTGTTGTTACGGACATTGCCGTCGCGGTGGCGGATGGCCGGCAGCCGGTTCGGATTCGGCAGGAACACCTCGGCCACCAGGTCGTGCACATAGAACTCGCCGGTGCGCGTGCCGCCGCGCAGCTTGACCTTCAGGCCTTCCGGATACAGCGTCGGTTTGACGGCGGTGACCTTGGGGCCGGCCGCCATCAGCACGCGGCCGTCCTTCGACACCTTGTAATAGTCGCTGCCGACCACCGGCTTGGCCGCGGCCACCAGGATCGAGTAGGCAAAGCCCAGGCCAAGAACGGCGATGATGATGAATATATAGATCATGCGCCGAATCTTAGCAGTTAAATAGCGTCCAGCGAACGGCGAATATCGGCCCTTAAATCCTCTATATCTTCAATTCCAACCGACAGCCGTATCAGGCCGTCGCCGATGCCCAGGGCCGCGCGCTGTGCCGCCGGGATGGACGCGTGGGTCATCAGGGCAGGGTGCTCGATCAGGCTTTCGACGCCGCCCAGGCTCTCGGCCAGCGCGAATACCTGGCAGCTTTCCAGGAAGCGGCGCGCACCCGGCAGGTCGGCATTCAGGTCGATCGAGATGATGCCGCCGAAGCCCTGCATCTGGCGCTTGGCCAGTGCGTGCTGCGGGTGCGATTCCAGGCCGGGGTAGAACACCTTGCGCACTTCCGGCTGTTGTTCCAGCCAGCGCGCCAGTTCCAGCGCGCTGGCGCAGTGGCGCTCCATGCGGATGGCCAGCGTTTTCACGCCGCGCAGCGCCAGGAAGCTGTCGAACGGACCGGCGATCGCGCCCACCGAGTTTTGCAGGAAGGCCAGCTGCTCGCGCCATTCCTTCTGGCGCTCCTCGCCGCCCACCACGGCAATGCCGCCGATGATGTCAGAGTGGCCGTTCAAGTACTTGGTGGCCGAGTGCACCACGATGTCGAAGCCGTGTTCCAGCGGGCGCTGGACGATCGGGCTGGCGAAGGTGTTGTCGGCGATGGCGATGATGCCGCGCTCGCGGCATATGGTGGCGATGGCCTGCAAATCGGCCAGCTTGAGCATCGGGTTGGTCGGCGTTTCGACCCACACCATTTTCGTCTCCGGCTTGATGGCGGCCAGCAGGTTTTCAGGATTGGTCAGGTCGACGTAGCTGAAGTGGTGGCCGGCGCTGCGGCGGCGCACGCGTTCGAACAGGCGGTAGGTGCCGCCGTACATATCGTCGCCGGCGATGATGTGCGAGCCGGCGTCGGCCAGTTCCAGCACCGTCGATATCGCCGCCAGGCCGGAGGCGAAGGCGAAACCTTGCGCGCCGCTTTCCAGGTCGGCCACGCAGCGCTCCAGCGCCCAGCGCGTGGGATTGTGCGAGCGGCCGTAGTCCAGGCCCTTGTGCACGCCGGGACTTTCCTGCACAAAGGTGGAGGTGGCGTAAATCGGCGGCATGATGGCGCCGGTCGATGGATCGGGCGATTGGCCGGCATGGATGACGCGCGTGGCCAGGGCGGATTTGCGGTGGCTCGAATGGTCGCTCAAGATAATGTCCTTCGCAGATGGTTAAGCAGGTCGTAGCGGGTAATCAGGCCGTAGAAGGTGTCGCCGTCGGCCACCACGGCGGTCAGGCCGCGGTCCAGCGTGTCGCGCAGCGCCTGCAGGTCGGCGGACGGCTTGAGGATTTCCAGGCGCCTGGTCATGGTGCCGCCGACCGCGTTGTTGAAGCGCTCCGGCTCCGCGCCCACCGTCAGCAGCACATCGGATTCGTCGATGATGCCGGCCAGCTGGCCTTTTTCCAGCACCGGCAGCTGCGCCACGTCGGCGGCGCGCATGCGGTTGAAGGCGATCATCAGCGTGTCTTGCGGCGTGACGCTGATGACTTCTTCGGCGTCGAAGCGGCGGCCGATCAGGTCGCGCAGGTCGTTGTAGCGCTGGCGTTCCAGCAGGCCCTGGTCGCGCATCCAGCCGTCGTTGTAGACCTTGGACAGGTAGCGGGTGCCGGTGTCGCAGACAAAGCTGACCACGCGCTTGGGCGTGGTCTGTTCGCGGCAGTAGCGCAGCGCGGCGGCCAGCAGCGTGCCGGTGGACGAGCCGCCCGGGATGCCTTCCTCCTTTAGCAGCGAACGCGCGGTGGCGAAGCTGTCGACGTCGCTGATGGTGTAGGCCTTGGTCACGCCGCTCATGTCGGCGATGGCGGGGATGAAGTCTTCGCCGATGCCTTCCACCGCCCACGAGCCGCTGGTTTCCGACACATGGCCGGTGGCGATGTACTCGGCCAGGATGGAACCGGCCGGATCGGCCAGGATGAATTCCACGTGCGGGGCGACCTTGCGGAAGTAGCGCGTCAGCCCGGTCAGCGTGCCGGACGAGCCGACGCCGACCACGATGGCGTCCACATTGTGGGCCATCTGCTCCCAGATCTCCGGGCCGGTGGTGGTTTCATGCGCCAGCGGATTGGCGGGATTGTTGAACTGGTCCGAGAACCAGGCGCCCGGCATCTCGGCCGCCAGCCGCGCGGCGTAGTCCTGGTAGTACTCGGGATGGCCCTTGCCGACATCGGAGCGGGTGGTGCGCACTTCGGCGCCCAGCGCCTTCAGGTGCAGCACTTTTTCGGTGGACATTTTGTCGGGCACGACCAGCAGCACACGGTAGCCCTTGAGCCGGCCGACCAGCGCCAGGCCCAGGCCGGTATTGCCGGCGGTCGCTTCGATGATGGTGCCGCCGGGCTTGAGCAGGCCCTGGGCTTCGGCCGCTTCGATCATGGCCAGGCCGATGCGGTCCTTGATCGAGCCGCCGGGGTTTTGCGATTCCAGTTTGAGGAATAACTGGCAAGGGCCGGTATCGAGACGGGTAATCTCGGCCATGGGCGTCTTGCCGATCAGGTTGAACAGCGCAGGTTTGTGCATGAGTTCTCCTAGGGGCATTTCGGCCAAGTATGCTCTATTTTTTATTTTCGCGGTTTATAATTCGCCCATGGCAAAACTCTATTTCCGATACTCTGCGATGAACGCAGGCAAGTCCACCGCCATGCTGCAGGTGGCGCATAACTACGAAGAACAAGGTCAGCAGGTGCGCCTGTTCACGGCCGCCATTGACAACCGCTATGGCGTGGGCAAGGTGACGTCGCGGCTGGGGCCGCAGCGCGAGACCGAGGTGTTCGATGCCAACACCGATTTTCTGCTAACGATAGACAAGAAAATCGCCTGCCTGCTGGTCGACGAGGCGCAATTCCTGAGCAAGGAGCAGGTCAAGCAGTTGCACCAGCTGGCGCAGGTGCGCGGCATCCCGGTGATTACCTATGGCCTGCGCTCGGACTTCCGCGGCGAGCCGTTCCCCGGTTCGGCCTACCTGCTGGCGCTGGCGGACGATATCGAGGAAATCAAGAACATCTGCTCCTGCGGCAAGAAGGCCACGATGAATATCCGCGTCGACGAAAACGGCAAGCGCATCAAGGACGGCGAGCAGATCAGCATTGGCGGCAACGAGAGCTACCGCCAGGCCTGCGGCCGCTGTTTCTACAGCGAAATGCACTAGGCGCAGGCGGCTGGCGCCGCCTGCTTTCACACCGCGCAGTAGCGCTCCTGGATTTCCGGGTCGGCCAGCATGGCGTCGGCCCGTTCGGTGTAGACGATGCCGCCCTGGTCCAGCACATAGGCGCGGTCGGAAATGCCCAGCGCCGCCTCGACGCTCTGCTCGACCAGCAGGATGGTCTTGCCTTGCCGCTTGAGCTGCTGAAACAGTTCAAACATTTCATCGACCAGCACCGGCATGATGCCTTCGGACGGTTCGTCCAGCAGGATCATGTCCGGATCGGCCGCCGTGGCGCGGGCGATGGCCAGCATCTGCTGCTCGCCGCCCGACATGGTCACCGCCGTCTGCCCCAGCCGCTCCTTGAGGCGCGGGAAGGTCTCGGCGATGCGGTCGATGATGTCCTTTTCCTGCGCCATCTTGCCCGAGGCGACGATGCCCAGCCGCAGGTTTTCCAGCACCGTCATGCCTGGCACGATGCGCCGCTCTTCGGGCACGTAGGCCAGGCCCAGTCCGAAGCGCTGGTGCGCCGCCAGACCCAGCAGGTTGACGCCCTTGAACGACACCTCGCCGCTGGTTTTCTTGAGCAGCCCCATCACGCTCTTGATGGTGGTGGTCTTGCCGGCGCCGTTGCGGCCCAGCAGCGACACCACCTCGCCGCGCTGCACTTCGAGGCTGACGTTTTGCAGGATATGGCTGGTGCCATACCAGGCGTTCAGGTTTTTAATGGTCAGCATGGTAGTTCCTCAGTGTTGGCCCAGATAGACGCGCTTGACTTCGTCGTTGGCGCGGATGTCGTCCGGCTTGCCGGTCGCCAGCAGTTCGCCGTGGTGCAGCACCACGATGCGGTCGCTGATGCCCATCACCATCTTCATCTTGTGTTCCACCAGCACCACCGTGCGTTCGGCGGCCAGTTGCACGATCAAGTCCATCATCGAGCGGGTTTCCTCGGGACTCATGCCGGCGGTCGGCTCATCCATCAGCAGCAGCTTGGGATCGGCCGCCAGCGCGATGGCGATTTCCAGCGCGCGCTGCTGGCCGTGCGCCAGCTCGCGCGCGGTGCGGCGCGTGTGGGCGCCCAGGCCGACCAGCGCCAGGAGTTCCCTGGCGCGGTCGTCCAGGGCCAGCGCCGCGCGCCGGCTCCAGAAATTCAGCCGGCCGACACGCGCCTGCAAGGCGATGCGGACGTTTTCCAGCACGCTGAACGCCGGGAAGATGTTGGTGATCTGGAATGACTTGGACACGCCGACATGGGCGAATTCGTGCTGCTTCAAGCCGGACAGGTCGCGCTGCTCGAACACCACCCGCCCTTCGGACGGCGGAAAGGTGCCGGACAGCAGATTGAAAAACGTGCTTTTGCCGGCGCCGTTGGGGCCGATGATGGCGGTCAGCTTGCCGCGCTCGAAGCCGACCGAGACGTCGTTGAGCGCGGTGAAACCGGCAAAGCGGCGCGTCAGGTTTTCGGTACGCAGGATCAGGTCAGCGGTCATCGAGTTTCTCCAGCAGGGTGCCCCACACGCCTTTGGGGAAGAAGAGCACAAAGAATATAAAGATGGCGCCGACATACAACTGCCAGTGTTCGGTCCATTGCGAGAACAGATCCTGGATCAGCAGGAACAGCGCGGCGCCGATGAACGGGCCGAAAAAGGTGCCCATGCCGCCCAGCAGGCAGATCATCACCACCAGGCCCGAGGTCTCATAGTGCAGGCTCTCGATGGCCACGCTGGACAGGTGAATCGCGTTGAGCGCGCCGGCCAGGCCGCAGATGGCGCCGGACAGGATGAAGGCGATCAGCTTGGTGTGCTCGACGTTGAAGCCGCAGGCGCGGGTGCGCGCCTCGTTCTCGCGGACCGCTTCCACCACGCCGCCGAACGGCGAGGCCAGCACGCGCGACAGGGCGAACAGGGTCAGCGCCACCAGCGCCAGGAAGGCATAGTATTTGTTGGTGGGATTCAGCAGGTCCAGCGTCAGGCCGCCGAAGTCGAGCGCCGGCAGGTTGACGCCGCGCAGGCCGTTCTCGCCGCCGGACAGCGGAAACTGGTAGACCAGGAAGTAGACGCACTGCGACAGCGCCAGCGTCACCATGGCGAAGTAAATGCCGCGGGTGCGTATCGCCAGCAGGCCCATCACCAGCGCCAGCACGGCGGAAGCCAGGATGGCCAGCGGTATCGCCGCCCACCACGACAGGCCGGCGTGGGCGATCAGGATGCCGGCCGTGTATGAACCCAGGCCGAGGAAGGCGGCGTGGCCGAACGACAGCATGCCCATGTAGCCGAACAGCAGGTTGAAGCCCACGCCGTACAGGCCGTAGATCAGGATGTTGACCGCCACCGAATGGTTGGGCAGCAGCCACGGCAGGGCCAGCAGGGCGACGACGGACGCCAGCGCGCGATGGTGGCGCACCAGGTCCAGCGGACGGGCGGCAACGGTCGCCGGCGCCAGGAAATCGGATTTTGCATGCATGATTTTTCTACCTTTAACTCATCAGACCGGGACGGCCGAACAGGCCCTGCGGACGCACCAGCAGCACCACGGCCATGATGACGAACATCGACACCTTGGCCGCTTCGGGAAACAGCAGCACGGCCAGGCTCTCGACCACGCCGACCAGCACGCCGGCGACGATGGCGCCCACCAGCGAGCCCATGCCGCCGACCACGGTCACCACGAAGGCCACCGTCAGCACCGGGCCGCCCATTTCCGGGCTGATGCCCTGCATCGGCGCCGACAGGAAGCCGGCCAGGCCGGCAATGCCGGTGCCCAGGCCGAACACGATCAGCCACACCTTGGCGATATCGACGCCGAGGATGCGGACGATCTGCGGATCGCGCGCGCCGGCCCGGACGATCAGGCCGAACGAAGTTTTCTCGATGAACAGCCACAGCCCGAACAGCACGGCCGCCGTGACGCCGATGACGAACAGGCGGTACAGCGGGAACTGGCCGATCAGGATGTCGGCCGAGCCCTGCAGCAGTTCCGGCGTATCCACCGGCAGGCCCTGCTTGCCGAAGGCGATGCGCACCAGTTCCACCATCACATAGGCCAGGCCGAAGGTCAGCAGCAGCGGATAGTCGATGCCGCGCCCGTACAGCGGCCGCACCAGCACGCGCTCGACCGCCATGCCGAGCGCGCCGACCACCAGCGGCACCAGCACCAGGCACAGCCAGAAATTCGGCTCCACCTGGTACAGCGCGTAGCCGGCGTAGGCGCCGACCATGAAGAACGCGCCGTGCGCGAAGTTGACGATGGTGAGCATGCCGAAAATCAGCGACAGTCCCACCGCCAGCAAAACGTAGACCGCGCCAAGCGCCAGTCCGGTAAACAGCTGTAGTCCCACCAGCTCAAGGGTGATGCCTTCCATGATGCCTCCTGCGGATCGGGTGATGGACTACTTGTGGCCAAGCTCGGCGCAGCTGCGCAGGGCGTCGGCCGACGCCGGCGCCACGCGCAGCACGGTGAACAGGTCGTTGGCATCCTTGGGCGCGGGCTTGGAAGCGATCACCAGCACCGATTGCACCGACTGGTGGTCGCAGGCGCGGTAGAACTGCGGCCCCTTGTAGGTGTCGTATTGCAGCTTGGCCAGCTGGTCGACCACTTTTTCGGTGTCGCTGGTGTTGGCTTGCTTCACCGCGGTCAGCAGCGACTTGACGGCGGAATAGGCCATCGAGCCGTAGTCGGACGGCAGCGCGCCGTTGTTGGCCTGCTTGTAGCGCTCGTTGAGCGCCTTGGCCGACGGGGTGCTGTCCTGGATCTGCCAGTAGTAGGAGCTGCCGCCCACCACGCCCTGGTACACGCCCGGACCGGCGGCGATGCGCGAGGTATAGGTCAGGATGGGCGTGACGAAGCGGATCGATTTCTTCAGGCCGAAATCGCCGGCCTGCTTGATGGAGATCTGGTTGTCGCGGCCGAAATTGTTGAAGACCAGGATGTCCGGCTTCAGCGCCATCAGGCGCGGCAGGAAGGTCGAGTAATCGGTGGCGCCCAGCGGATGCTTGATCTCCCCGACCACGGTGGCGCCGACTTCATTGGCGACCCGCGTGAAGCCGCGCGTCATTTCCTGGCCGTAGGCGTAGTCGGCGGTCAGGAAGGCGATGCGCGCGCCCTTGGTGAAGGCGTATTTGCCCACCGCCTGGGTGGTCATGTGCGGATTGAGCGATTCGTGGAAGGTGTAGCGCGAGAAGTCGGCCGCTTCGTTGATGGCGTCAGACTGGCTGATCGAAATGTACAGCACCTTGCGCTGGCGGGTGACGTTGTTGACCGCCAACTGGGTGGCGGCCGACAGGCTGCCGACGATGAAGTTGACGTGATCCTTCTCGATCAGCTCCAGCGCGCGGGTGGCGGCTTCGCCCGGATTGAGCTTGTCGTCGCGCACCAGCAGCTCGGCCTTACGGCCGTTGAGTCCGCCGGCGTCGTTGAACTCCTTGATGGCCAGCTCGGCGTTCCGGACCTGGTCCTTGGCTTCGGCGCCGTAGGGGCCGGTCAATGGCACCGGCAGGCCGATCCGGATCGGCGCGGCTTGAGCTTGCGATTGAGCATGGGCGGAAGCGGCCAGGGCGGCCAGGGCGAGGCAGGCCGCGCCAGCGAGCGGGCGTAGTGGTTGCATGAATGTCTCCTTTGTTTTTAGTGAGCGGTTGATAAATAATCGAATGTACAGACCGCGATGTCAAGAAAATCTTCAATTTTTCTTCTTGCTAGTTATCGATCGATAACTTATATTGAGTCAAACATCATCAACAATGGAGGAGCACATGGGTATCAGAAAACTGGGGCATTACTCGATCCGCACCGGCGACCTGGAGGCGTCGCGGCGGTTCTACACCGAGATGCTCGGCCTGCGCGAAGGATTTCGCCCGCCGTTCAAATTTCCCGGCATCTGGTTGTACGACAGCAACGATGAAAGCGATTTCGGCGTGGTGCACATCATCGGCATCGACGCCAACGATCCGCAGGGCCTGAAGGACTACCTGGGCGATAAGGACGAGGCCAGCCTGTTCGGCACCGGCGCGGTCGATCACGTGGCCTTCCTGGCCACCGGCCTGGAGGCGATGCGCGCCCGGCTGCTGCTGCGCGCCATGGATTTCACCGAGCGCACGGTGCCGTCGCTGGGGCTGTACCAGGTGTTCATCGCCGATCCCAGCGGCGTGACCATCGAGATGAATTATCCGCACGCCGAGGCGCACGCCCTCGGCCTGGCCTGAGACAACAAGGAGGAGACCATGAAACGAGTAGCGATAATCGGAGGCTCGCTCGGCGGCCTGTTTGCAGCCAACCTGCTGCACCGCGCCGGTTGGGATGTGCAAGTGTACGAACGGGTCAACGAACAGTTGGCGGAGCGCGGCGCCGGCGTGGTGACCCATCCGGAACTGTTCGAGATCCTGGCCCGCATCGGCATCACCGACGACAAGATCGGCGTCGAGGTGCCGTCGCGTATCACGCTGGATCACGGCGGCGCCGTCATCGGCGAGCATCCGCATCCGCAGATCCTGACGGCCTGGGGCCGCTTGTATGCGTTGCTGCGCGCGGCCTTGCCGGAGGAACGCTACCACTGCGGCAGGCATCTGGTGGATGTCACGCAGACCGCGGAGCATGTCGAGGCGCATTTCGCCGACGGCGGCACGGCGCAGGCGGAACTGCTGATCGCCGCCGACGGTATCCGCTCGTCGGTGCGCCAGGTGCTGGCGCCGGAGATCGCACCGGCCTATGCCGGCTACATCGCCTGGCGCGGCCTGGTCGAGGAACACACCCTGAGCGCCGAGACGCACCGGCAGCTGTTCGGCCACTTCGGCTTTTGCCTGCCGCCGCGCGAGCAGATGCTGGGCTACCCGGTGGCCGGCGCCTTCAATGCGATGGAGGCGGGCCAGCGCCGCTACAATTTCGTCTGGTATCGTCCGGCCGACGAGGCGGAAGTGCTGCGCCTGTCGACCGATGCCGCCGGCCATGTCTACGAAAAAGGCATTCCGCCGCCGCTGATTTCGGCCGGCGTGATCAGCGAGATGCGAGCCGCGGCCGAGCAGTCGCTGTCGCCGCAGTTCGCCGAGGTGGTGGCGCGCACCGTGCAGCCGTTCTTCCAGCCGATCTACGACCTGGAATCGCCGAGCCTGGCGTATGGCCGCGTCGCCCTGCTGGGCGATTCGGCGTTTGTCGCGCGGCCGCACTGCGGCATGGGCGTGACCAAGGCGGCCGGCGACGCGCTGGCGCTGACCGAATGGCTGAGCAAGCTGCCGGTGCCTGAAGCGCTGGCCGGTTACTCGGCCGAACGCGTGGCCTACGGCAGCCAGATCGTCGCCCACGCCCGCCACCTGGGCGCCTACATGCAGGCGCAGCTGCGCACCGAGCAGGAAATGCGGATGGCGGAACGCTACCGTACGCCGGAAGCGGTGATGCGCGAAACCGCAGTGCCACCTGGCGCGCATCTTGCCGACGCGTGAAGGACGGCGGCGGCTCGGCTCGGCGGAGCGCGAGCAGCTGATCGTGCAGCAGGCCATCCGGTACTTCGCTACCCATGGCTTCGCTGCCAGCACGCGCGAGCTGGCCAAAGAGCTGGGCATCTCGCAGCCACTGCTGTACCGCTACTTCCCCAGCAAGGAGGCGCTGGCCGAACGCGTGTTCAAGGAAGTGTATCTGTCGCGCTGGAATCCGGAGTGGGACCAGCTGCTGGCCGACCGCAGTCTGGCGCTGACCGAGCGCCTGCACCGCTTCTACCGGCAGTACGCCGGCGTCATCCTGAACAGCGACTGGATACGGATTTTCATCCAGGCCGGATTGAGCTACGAGGGCATCAACCTGCGCTACCTGGCGCGCCTGCGCGAGCGGGTGTTCGATGTGGTGCTGACCGAGCTGCACCGCGAATTCGCGGTGGCGGCGCCGACGCCGCAGCAGCACGAGGACGAGATCGAATTCATCTGGGGGCTGCACGCCGCCATCTTCTACATCGGCGTGCGCAAGTGGGTGTACCGGCTCGGCGTGCCGGAAGAGCTCGACCGGCTGGTTGAGCGCCAGGTCGAGGACTTCATGGCCAGCGCGCCGCTGGTGTTGCGGCAGCTGCGGCAGCCTTAGCGCGCTACAGTCCCAGCACGCGGCGCGCGTTGCCGCCCAGGATGGCCGCCTTGTCGGCATCCGACAGCGCCGGCGTATCCAGCACATGCCTGACCGGCTTGCCGGCCCACGGGAATGGGTGGTCCGATCCCAGCATCACCTGCGACGCGCCGACCTGACGCACCAGGTTGGTCAGCGCCTCCGGCGTGAACACCAGGCTGTCGAAGAACAGCTGGTTGACGTAGTCGCTCGGTTTCTTTTTCAGCGCCGGGCCGTGCGCGCAGGCGCCCGGATTGACGAAGCAGCCGTGGTCCATGCGCGCGGCCGAGGTGGGTAGATAGCCGCCGCCGTGCGCGGCGCAGATTTTCAGCTTGGGGAACTTGTCCAGCACACCTTCAAAAATGAAGTGCTGCAGGGCGATCGTGGTTTCCAGCGGGTAGCCGATGACGTTCGGCATCCAGCCGTTGCCGGCAAGGCGCTTGGCCAGTTCCGGCGTGCCGACCGGGTGGATGAACAGCGTGGCGCCAAGCTCCTCGGCCTTGGCCCAGACCGGATGGAAGCGTGGATCGGCAAAGTCGGCGCCGGCCACGTTGCCGCCGATCGCCGCGCCGCGCAGGCCGAGTTTGGTCATCGCGTGTTCCAGTTCCTGTACCGCCAGGTCGGGATGTTGCAGCGACAGCGAGGCGAAGGCGGCGAAGCGGTCCGGCCTGGCGGCGCACAGCTCTGCCAGCTTGTCGTTCTGCAGGCGGACGACTTTTGCCGAAAGCTCGCGCGGCTGTTCATACCAGAACGGATTGATGCTGAGCACTTCCATGTCCACGCCTTGCGCATCCATGGCGGCCAGGCGCTCGGCGATCACCAGGACGTTTTCCTGGCCGCCGTGCATGGTCTTGGGATACAGCGAAAACACGTCCATGCCCAGCAGGGCCAGCGCCTCCGGAATCATGCAGTGGGCGTGGACGTCGATGGTCTTGACCGGCGCGCCGTTCAGGACCAGTGGGGCGCCAGGCGCGGCGCCGGCCTCGGGCGCGCGCAGCGGCCCGTGCGCGCCGCAGCCGACCATGACGATGCCGCCAACGCTGAGGGCGCCGTGTTTGATGAATTGTCTCCTGCTTGTCATTCTGCTTCCTTGGTTGTTGTAAGAATTCTTTAATGATAGATCGATCAATTGAATTGTGCTGCCGGTTTTTGTATTTTGCTGCGTAAACGAGACAAAGATTGTCAGCGTTCAGGATTGTGTTTGCCAATTCAAATTATCGAACGATAATTAAACTCCATAAAAAACGGAGGAGACATGAAAAAAATTGGCAACCCGGCGGCCATGGCGCTGCTGTTGGCAAGTGCGGCCGGCGCGGCGTCGGCGCAATCGTCGGTGCAGGTCTACGGCGTGCTGGACATGTGGGCCGGCCGCTCCGAGACCAGCGCCGGCGGACCGGCGTCGAGCGTGGTCAACAGCGGCGGCCTGCAAACTTCGTACTGGGGGTTTGGCGGCACCGAAGACCTGGGAGCAGGGCTGAAGGCGATCTTCGCGGTGGAGGGCTATCTCCAGCTCGATACCGGCGCCGGCGGCCGCACGCCGACCGACGCGCTGTTTGCCCGCAACGCCTATGTCGGCCTGCAGGGTTCGGCCGGCGAAATCAAGATCGGGCGGGTGCTTAATCCGCTGTTCGTGGCGACCGCGCAGTCCAATCCCTTTGGCGGCTCGATCCGCCTGGCGCCGCTGCTGGCGCAGGTGTGGTCGATACCGATGTCGCGCACCGTGTATGGCGACACCAGCTGGGACAACGCCATCTCGTACACCACGCCGGTGACCGGCGGTTTCAAGCTTGCCACCTATATCGGTCTGGGCGAGACGAAGTTTGGCACGCGCACCAACAACGTCGGTTCCACCGCCAGTTACGAGCAGGGACCGCTGATGGCGACGCTGACGGTGCAGCGCGTCCGCGTGGGACCGGGGCTGGCGACCATCGGCCAGTCCGAGCAGAAGACTTATTTTGCCGGCGCCAGCTACAACTTCGGTGTCGCCAAATTGTTCGCTTCCTGGGATACGGCCAACAACACCGCGCCGGACGGCAAGGGCAAGACCGGGCAGGCCGGCGTTTCGGTGCCGTCGGGACCGGGCAACATCCTGCTGTCGTGGGCGCAGACCAGGAACACTGCGGCGGGCCTGGCCGATACGCGGCGCGACACCGGCGCGCTGGGCTACGACTACTTTCTGTCCAAACGCACCGAGTTGTACGCCATCCTCCAGACCGACAAACTGAGCACCGCCAACCTCGGCAAGACCTACGCCATCGGCATGCGGCTGAAGTACTGAGCGGCGCCGTCAGCCGCGCCAGGACAGGGCGGCTGGCAGTTCGCTGGCCTCGGTGTTCAGCAGTTCGGCCAGCGCTCTCACGGTCTGGCGCTTGTAGAGGGTTTTGCAGGCCTCGCGGATGGCCTGGCCTGCCGCCGTGGCCGCGCAGGCGGCGGTGGCGTACATGGTCAGCGGCGTGCGGCCGATCAGCAGCGGCTGGCCGACCGCCGCCAGCGGCAGTTGCATCGACTTCAGGGTGAACAACAGCGCCGAGCGGATGAAAATCACCGCGTCGAGCCGCCCGGCGCGCAGCATTTCCAGGCTTTGGCGGTAGCTGCTGGTGTCGTATTTGATGATGTCGGTGGAGGCGGCGAATTCCGCCGCGTATTCCGCATTGCGCAGGCGGCCGACGATTTTCCCCTTCAGGTCCGACATGGCGCGCAGCACCGTGCCGGCGCGGCCGACCACGATGATGTCTTCCATCGACAGCGGTCCCAGGCGGGTGGCGACGCGGTCCAGCTGCTCGGCCTGGAGCGCGACCATCAAGTCCACCTGGCGCTGCCGCAGCATCGCGGCGCCGCGCGGGAAGGGCAGCAGCCGCAGTTGCAGGTCGACCCCGCTCAGCAGCGACAGCGCATCGGCGGTGTCGACCAGGATGCCGGCTTGCGTGCCGTCGGCGGTGGTGGCGGCCCACGGCATCAGTTCGATCAGGGCCAGCGTCAGCGGCGGTTGCGGCGCGCCGCGCGCCGCCAGCGGCAGGCCCAGCAGAGCCGCCGCCAGTCCGAACGACAGTTCCCTTCTTCGCGTTTGCACTGTATCGGTCGTGGTCATCTCGTCTCTCGCGTTTTGCAGGTCTTCCCTCAATATAGTTGATCAATGGATTAATTAAAGGCGACCAAAAGTCTACATCGGCGGGCTGGCGGCGCTCCATGCTGGTTTTTTCTTGTAACATGGGAACATACCGGATACGGAGGACACGTGGGACTGAACAACTTTGGCGAAATTGCGACCTTCATCGCCGCCGTGAACGCCGGCAGCTTCAGCGTCGCGGCCCAGCAGTTGGGCGTCACGCGCTCCGGCGTCGGCAAGAGCATCGCCCGGCTGGAAGAGCGCCTGAATGTTCGCCTGATTAACCGTACTCCGCGCAGCCTGAGCCTGACCGACGACGGCGCCGCCTTCTACAAGCGCTGCGTGCAGCTGATGGACGACCTGGAAGACGCCGAGCTGGCGATGGCCGAGCGCAGCGGCGCGCCGCACGGCCGGCTCAAACTTAGCCTGCCGCTGGCGCTGGGCCATGCGCACGTGCTGCCGGTGATCGACAGCTTCCTGGCGCAATGGCCGAACGTGTCGGTCGAGGTGGGCTTCAGCGACCAGTGCGTCGACCTGATCGAGGAGGGCGTCGATGTGGCGCTGCGCATCGGCGCCCAGCTGCAGGACTCCGACCTGATCGGCCGCACCGTCGCCCAGCAGCGCATGGTGCTGTGCGCCGCGCCGGTCTACCTGGCGCGCCACGCGGCGCCGGCCGCGATCGCCGATCTGAAGGCACACCAGTGCCTGTTCTACGTCAGCGGCGGCAAGCCGCAGCCGTGGGTGTTTTACGACGACGAACTGGAACTCGAATTCACCGCCGCCAGCCGGCTGGCGATGAACAGCACCGAGGCGCTGCGCTTGAGCACGCTCGACGGCGCCGGCATCGGCAACCTGCCGTCCTACCTGATTGAAGACGACCTGCGGGCGGGCCGCCTGCTGGCGCTGCTGCCGGACCACAAGCGTCCGCGCATCCCGATCCGCGTGTTGTACCCGACGCGGCAGCACCTTTCCCCCAAGGTCAGGCTGTTCATCGATGCGTTGATCGCCGCCTGGGGCGACGTGCCGCCGTGGGAGCGCGACCTGCCGTCCGCGCCGGTCCGCGTGGTGGACGTTGCGTAGACTGCCGGTTGACATGAGGTAATTCCAGGGTTTGAAAACATGCCGCACAGAAAATGATCTTGCAAATTATCAACTGATAATTTAAGCTTTTCGGTTTGTACGCAAGGTTATTAACTAGCATGAATATTCGACTCACTTTCCGGCAGAAGCTGTGGTTCCCCCTCGCGGCCAGCCTGCTGTGCCTGGTGGCCATCGCCACCTTGCTGGTATTGAACGCGCGCCATATGCGCTATGAAGAACGCAAGCTCGCGCTGGCCAATATCGACCAGGCGGCGCTGAAGCAGATCGAGCGCTACGCGAACGATGCACAGGAGGGCCGCATCACCGAAGCGGACGCCAAAGAGCGCGCGCTGCTGGCGATGAAGGCGATCCGCTTTGGCGCCGACGGCTACATCGCCATCATCGGCCTGGATGCGCGTGCGATTCAGAATCCGATGGTGCCCGAATACAACGGCAAGGACATGAGCGGCTTCAAGGATGCGAACGGCTTCTACGTCTACCGCGAACTGGCCAACATCGGCAATTCCGCCTCCGGCGAGGGCTTCCTGACCTATCTGTGGCTGCGGCCCGGCGAGCATGCCGCCTCGACCAAGCTGAGCCGGGTGGTCGCCTACAAGCGCTGGGGCTGGATGCTGGTGGCCGGCATGTATATCGACGACATCGACAAGGATTTCTATGCCTCGCTGACGACGGTGGCGCTGATGCTGCTGGTGGCGGCCACCATCCTGACGCTGATTGTGCTGGCGATTAACCGCAGCCTGCAGCGCGCGCTGGGCGGCAGTCCGGAATATGCGATCGAGGTGGCCAAGCAGATCGCCGGCAAGGATCTGAGTGCCGACATCCACACCGCGCGCGACGACACCAGCAGCCTGCTGTACGCCATGAAAACCATGCAGGCCAACCTGGCCGAGATGATCGCCGCGATCCACGACAGCGCGGACGCCATCGCCACCTCGTCGGCGGAAATCGCGGCCGGCAATCTGGACCTGTCCTCGCGCACCGAAATGCAGGCCAGCACGCTGGAGGAGACCGCCGCGTCGATGGAGGAATTCACCCAGGCCGTCACGCACAACGCGGAAAACGCCCGCATCGCCAGCGAGCTGGCCGTCAGCGCCTCGGATGTGGCGAAGTACGGCGGCGGCGTGGTGGCGGAAGTCACCAGCACCATGGCCGCCATCCACACCAGCGCGGCGAAGATCGAGGACATCACCGGCGTGATCGACGGCATCGCCTTCCAGACCAACATCCTGGCGCTGAATGCGGCGGTCGAGGCGGCGCGTGCCGGCGAGCAGGGACGCGGCTTTGCCGTGGTCGCCAGCGAGGTGCGCAACCTGGCCCAGCGCAGCGCCAGCGCGGCCAAGGAAATCAAGACCCTGATCGACGACTCCGTGCAGCGCATCGGCGCCGGCGCGGCGCTGGCCGAAAAAGCCGGCGAGACGATGGAAAAAGTGGTGGGCAGCGTCACCCGCGTGACCGCGATCGTGGCCGACATTTCCGCCGCGTCGCACGAGCAGCGCACCGGCATCGGCCACGTCAACACCGCCATCACCGAAATCGACACCGCGACCCAGCAGAACGCGGCGCTGGTGGAGCAGGCTGCGGCGGCCGCCGGCAGCCTGAGCGAGCAGGCCGCCGGCCTGACCGGTCTGGTCAACAGCTTCCGTCTGGCGCCGGCCGCCGCGCCCTCGCTGGCGGTTCCGCAACGGCTGCGGCTGCGCTGACGCTGTATCGTCCCCCTGGGCTACGCCATGTAGACATCCAGTCGACGCCGATAGCTTGATAATGATCACATGATCAATTAAGGTGATCATATGCCGCCGCCGGTGGCGGGCCGATGTCTAGAAAAGGGAATGGTATGAAAAAGATCACGTTCAAGCAAAAGCTCTGGTTGCCGCTGATTGCCAGCCTGGCATGCCTATGTGCGATTTCGGTCTTCCACGTCATGGAAGCGCGCGACCTGCGGTATGCCGAACGCAAGGCCGACCTGGCGGACGTCGCCAAGGCGGCCCTGACCATTGTCCAGGGCCTGTCGGCCGACGCCGCCGCCGGCAAGATCAGCGAAGCCGAAGCCCGAACCCGCGCCAAGGAAGTCCTGAAAAGCATACGCTACGGCGAGGATGGTTATCTGGTGATCATCAGCATGGACGCGCGGCCGATCCAGAATCCGGCGCGGCCGGAAAACGACGGCAAGGATCTCAGCGATTTCACCGACCCGCGCGGCTTCCACGTGTTCCGTGAAATTTCCAGCATGGCCGCCTCGGCCGCCGGCGAGGGCTATCTGTCGTACTTCTGGCTGCGTCCCGGCAGCACCGAGCCTTCCGAAAAACTCAGCCGCGTGGTCAGCTTCAAGCCATGGGGCTGGGCCCTGGTGTCGGGCCTGTATGTGGACGACATCAACAAGGCCTTCTACGCCTCCCTGCAAAAGGTGGGCGTGATGGTGGCGGCGGTGTGCCTGCTGCTGTCGGCCATCGTGATCGCGGTCAACCGCAGCCTGCACCGGACCATCGGCGGCAGCCCGGAATACGCGGCCGAAATGGCCTTGCGCATCGCCGACAAGGACTTGAGCGTTGCCGTCATCACCGACAGCAAGGACCAGCACAGCCTGCTGTTTGCCATGCGCCGCATGCAGGAAAACCTGGCCGGCATGATTGGCGACATACGCGGCAGCGCGGAAACCATCGCGGCGGCGTCGTCGCAGATCGCCACCGGCAACCTGGACCTGTCCAGCCGCACCGAAATGCAGGCCGGCTCGCTGGAGGAAACCGCTGCTTCGATGGAGCAGCTGACCCAGGCGGTGGCGCAGAATGCCGAACATTCGGAGCAGGCCAACACGCTGGCCAAGGCCGCGGCCGGCGTGGCGCAGCGCGGCGGCCAGGCGGTCACCGAGGTGGTCAGCACCATGGCCGCCATCAACGCCAGCGCCACGCGCATCGAAGCCATCATCGGCACCATCGACGGCATTGCCTTCCAGACCAATATCCTGGCGCTGAACGCGGCGGTGGAGGCGGCGCGCGCCGGTGAACAGGGACGCGGTTTCGCGGTGGTGGCGACGGAAGTCCGTGGCCTGGCGCAACGCAGCGCCGAGGCCGCCAAGGAAATCAAAGTGCTGATCGACGACGCCGTGCGCAATATCGGCGACGGCACGTTGATGGTGGAGCGGGCCGGCGCCACCATGGGCGAGGTGGTCAGCAGCGTGGACCGCGTCACCGCCGTGATTTCGGCGATCAGCGAAGCCTCCAGCGAGCAGCGCACCGGCATAGGCCACGTGAACACCGCGATCACCGAGATGGACAGCGTGACGCAGCAGAATGCGGCGCTGGTGGAGGAGGCGGCTGCCGCTGCCTCCAGCCTGCGCGACCAGGCGGCGTCGCTGTCGGAGATGGTCGGCAGCTTCCAGCTGGAAGCGCAGCCGGCGGCGGCCAGGGCGGCGGCCGAGCCGCTGTCGCGCACCGCCATGCACCTCCAATACGCGGTCAAGGCGCCGCCGCAACTGGCCATGAATTGACGCCCTTCGGCGCGGTTGCCGCCGGATTTGTCAAATGATCCATGGCTGGCTATACTTGGCGCTCTTTTACTGAGAGCCAGACATGGGATCGCCCGCGACAAAAAAAGCTTCTCCCCGCACTCCCTCGATGGCGCCCACGGCGCCGACGCCGCGTCTGGCTCCGGAAGAACGCGAGCAACTGATCGTCCAGAAAGCCATCCGCTATTTTGCCGAGTATGGCTTTGGCGCCAGCACCCGCGACCTGGCCAAGGAAATCGGCGTCTCCCAGCCTTTGCTCTACCGTTATTTCCCGAACAAGCAGGCGCTGGCCGACCGCGTGTTCGAGGAAGTCTATCTGTCGCGCTGGAATCCCGAGTGGGAAGAAATCCTGGCCGATCGCAAGCGCCCGCTGGCGGACCGGCTGCACCAGTTCTACCAGCAGTACAGCAAGGTGATCCTGCAGCGCGACTGGATCCGCATCTTCATCCACGCCGGCCTGTCGCGCGAGGGCATCAACAGCCGCTACCTGACCCGTCTGCGCGAACGCATCTTCAATGTGGTGCTGGCCGAATTGCGCCGTGAATTCAAGGTCGCCGAACCCACCGAGCAGCAATACGAGGACGAAATCGAGTTCGTATGGGGACTGCATGCGGCGATTTTCTATGTCGGCATGCGCAAATCGGTGTACGGATTGCCGGTCCCGCAGGATATCGAGCGCCTGATCGACCAGAAACTCCAGGCCTTCCTGACCAGCGCGCCCTCGGTGCTGAAGAATATCCGCAAGTAGCCGCCTCCCTTCCGGGAGGGCTGGCTTTGCGATCCGCGCAAAGGTGATTTCGGCCGCGGTGGGATTCTCCCTGGCCTGACCTTCCCCTAGACTTGCCACATCCCTAACCCCAAGGATGTGCGCCATGACCAACCCTGTCTACCCCAAGCTGTTCCAGAGCGGCTGCATGACGATGGGACTGATGACGCCGGCGGCGCGCAAGCCGGGCCAGCCTGCCGACGTGGCGATCGAACTGGCGGTGGCCAGGCGCGCCGACCGCTACGGCTTTGCCGCCTTGTGGGCCAGCCAGTCGTCGCCGGATGCCGGTGATGCAATCCTTGACGATCCCTTTGTATGGCTGGCGGCTATCGGCGCCGCGGCGCCGGGCGTCGCGCTGGCCGCCCGGCTGGACCTGCCGCGTCACGGCATGCCGCCATGGCTGGGCGCGGTCCGCTCGCTGCAGCGCATGAGCGGCGGCCGTTGCGTGCTGGGCGCCGCCCTGGCGGACGACTCCGAACCGGCGCGCCTGCACCTGGAAGCCATGCTGGCGGAACAGGGCGCGGAGCGGGTGCCGGTGCTGCATATCGACGGCCGGGCGGATCTGCAGCCGGTGGTGCGCCAGCTGTACCTGGAACTCGATGAACGCGCCGGCGCGCCGGCGCAGCAGTCCGGGCAGGGCTTTCGCGGCGGCCGCATCGCGCTGTCCGCCGAGCTTGAGCGGCTGGCCGAATCCGGCGTCGGGCATCTTCTCGTGCACCTGGTGCGCAATGGCCGGCCGGTGCTGGATGTGCTGGACGAACTGGGCACCGAGGTGCTGCCGCGCCTGCCGCTGGGCGTGGCGCCATGACCGCCTGCGCACCTCGCCAGCGCCGCCTGTCGCGCGCCATCGAACTTTCCGTGCGCGGCGCCGAACTGCTCACCGAAAGCAACCTGCTGCTCCGGCGCATTGCGGAGATCTCGCAGCGGACCGTGGAATCGAATCATCAAACCATGCAGTTGCAGTCGCGCCACGACAAACAGGCGTCGCTGGACGCAGTCCGGCGCATCGCCCGCCGGGCAACCCGGGCTGCGCTGGATATCGGCACGCTGGTGGACGGCCGCGAACCGGCCTGGCGACGCGGCATCGGGGTGCCGGTTGCGCATGTGACCAACCTGGACGACCTGGCGGCGCGCATCCTGGTGGTGACGGTGGAGGTCGAACGGCTTGCACGCCTGCCATTCAGCGACCAGCGGGAACTGGGCACGCTGGTGCAGGCCATGCACGGCATGCGGCAAATCGCACAGCGAAACATCGAGGTCGCGCAGCGTTCCGTGGCCAGCGTGGAGCGCATCCAGGGCGAGGCGCTGCGCTTCGCCCGCCAGCTGGCGGCGCGGTGACGCTTTTTTTTTGCCAAGCAAGTAATCATTCGATCAATTAAAGAAAGGTTCGTCATGAAACGACGTTTCAAGCAAGCGGGCATGTTGACGGCGATGCCGGCCGCACTGCTTGCCGCCAACGCCCATGCGCAGTCCTCCACCAGCTTCTACGGCGTGCTGGATGTGTGGGCCGGTCCGTCGCAGATCAGCGGCGCCGGGCCGTCCACGCTGTCGGTCAACAGCGGCGGCATGCAGACGTCGTTCTGGGGCATCGCCGGCGCCGAGGATGTGGGGCAGGGCGTGAAGGTGATCTATGCGCTGGAATCGTATATCCAGGTCGACAGCGGCACGGCGGGCCGCGCGCCCAACGACGCCATGTTCGCCCGCAATGCCTATGTCGGCCTGCGGACGCGCTACGGCGAAGTCAAGCTGGGACGCGTACTCGATCCGGCGTTCCTGGCGACGGCGCAATCGAATCCCTTTGGCGGCTCGATCCGGCTGGCGCCCCTGCTGGCGCAGCTGTGGGGGCCGGCGACCGGGCGCACGGTGTACGGCGACACCAGCTGGGACAACGCGATTGTCTACACCAGCCCGGCGCTCGGCAACTTCAAGGCGGCAGTGTATGGCGCGCTTGGCGAAACGCGGTATGGCACGGGGACCGGCAACCTGGGCGCCATGCTCAGTTATGCGGACGGCGCGCTGACGGCCTTCCTGTCGGCCCAGAATGTGCGGGTGGGGCAGGCGGTGGCGACGCCCGGCCAGTCGCAGCAGGCCAGCTATTTCGCCGGCGGCAGCTACCGTTTCGACGGCTGGAGCGCCTACGCCTCGTACAACGTCGCGCTGGGCGCCGTGCCGCAGGTCGCCGCCCGCACCGGCCAGCTCGGCGTGTCCGTGCCGGCCGGCAGCGGCAACCTCATGGCGTCCTGGGCGCAGACGCGCAACACCGGCGACGGTCTGGCCGACACGCGGCGCAACACCGGCGCCGTGGGCTACAACTACACCGCGTCGCCGCGCACCGAGCTGTACGCGGTGCTGCAGACGGACCGCCTCAGCACGGCCAACCGGGCGCATACCTGCGCGCTCGGCATGCGCCATAAATTCTGACGGGAGAGCAGCCATGGGCAACCGGGAGTCGCCACGCGCGCTCATTATCGGCGGCTCGCTGAGCGGCCTGTTCGCCGCCACCGCCTTGCGCGCCATCGGCTGGGAGGTGGAGGTGTTCGAGCGCTCGGCAAGCGAGTTGAGCGGACGCGGCGGCGGCCTGGTGTTGCAGCCGGATGTGCTGGCGGCCATCGAATTTGCCGGCCTGAATGCCGGCGGCGCCATCGGCGTGCCGTCCGGCGACCGCATATTTTTGAATAAGGCCGGCGAGGTGGTGCAGCGCAGCCACTCGCCGCAGGCGCAGTCGTCGTGGAATCTGCTGTACGGCATCCTGAAGCGCGGGCTTCCCGCCGGGCTGGTGCACGGCAATGAACAGCTGGTGCGCTTCGCGCAGCAGGATGGCCGCGTCACGGCGCATTTCGCCAGCGGACGCCAGGCCAGCGGCGACCTGCTGATTGGCGCCGATGGGCCGTCGTCCGCCGTGCGCGCGCAGCTGCTGCCGGGGCTGGCGCCGACGTATGCCGGCTACGTGGCGTGGCGCGGCCTGGTGCCGGAGGCGCAGGTGGCGGCGTCGGTGCGCGATCTGCTGCAGGGCGTGTTCGCCTTCCAGCACGGCGATGGCCACATGCTGCTGGAATACATGGTGCCCGGCCGCGACGAATCCATGCAGCCGGGCAAGCGGCGCTGGAACTGGGTCTGGTATCGCAAGGTTGCCGCCGGCGCGCAGCTGTGCCGCTTGATGACGGACGCCGGCGGCACGCTGCGGCGTTTCTCGGTGGCGCCGGGCGCCGTCAAGCCGCGCGATGCCGCGGCGCTGCGCGAGGATGCGCAAATGCTGCTGGCGCCGGTGTTCCAGCAACTGATCGCGGCCACGGACAAGCCCTTCATCCAGACCATCATCGATCTGGCAGTGCCGCGCATGGTGTTCGGCCGCGCGATCCTGCTGGGCGACGCCGCCTTCATCGCACGGCCGCACACGGCCGGCGGCGCCGCCAAGGCCGCCGCCAACGCGCGCGTGCTGGCCGAGCTGTTGCGCGATGAAGGCATCGACGCGGCGCTGGCGCGTTGGGAACAGTCGCAGCTGCCGGCCGGGCAAGGGCTGGTGCAGCGCGGCATCGAAGCGGGCAACCGCATCATGAACATACAAGCACAGAGGAGCGACCATGTTTGAACGTCAAGACCGCAAGCACCAGGTGTTTCGCACGGCCAAGGCCGAATGGACGATGTTCGGCGCGCTGCTGGTGCTGACCGGGGTGATGATGGGCTACTTCGTCTGGAACGAGCGCCAGCTGCTGATCGCTTCCAACGTCGAACGCATGCGCCTGCAGGCCCTGATCATCGATGAAAACCTGACGCACCAGCTGGAAGGCGTGCGCAGCGCGCTCAACAGCGCGCGCCGTACGCTGGCGGCCGATAGCGCCTGCGGCAACGATTGCCGGCGCATCCTGCTGCAATCGCTGGAGCGCGCCGTGCCCGGCGTGCGCGCGCTGGAAGTGTTGACGACGGCGGAGCCGGCCGTCAGCGATCCGGATATGCTGTACATGTCGCTGCCGTATGAAGTCGCGCCCGGCGTGTTCAATCTCAAGCTGACCATGGCGGCGCCCGGCGGCGGCGCCGTGAGCGCGGTTCTGAATCCGGCCTACCTGGACGCCGTCATGCGCTCGGCGCTGTACGCGCCCGACATGAACAGCGCCATCACCGAAAACAGCGGCCGCCGCATGCTGTACGTGCCGGCCGATCCGGTGGCGATGCGGCGCGAGGCCGCCATTGCCGACACCTTCGTGCGCCGTCATCTCGGCAGCCGGCTGGCCGAGAGCGTGCTGGCCGGCACCACCGGCGCCGGCGAGCGGCGGCTGGTGGTGCAGCGCTCGATGCGGCTGGCGGGGCTGCGGCTGGACCGCGCGCTGGTGGTGAGCCTGGGCCGCAGCCAGGCGGTGATCGACGCCGGCTGGCACCGGCAGGCGTGGACCTGCGGCCTGGCCTGGCTGCTGTTTGCCGCGACCGCCGGCGTCAGCATGGCCGTGTTGCAGCGCCGTCGCCGCGTCCACGAGGATGCGGCGCGCGCCTGGGCCGATGCGCAAAGCGCGTCCGCGCAAAAAGTCGAGGCGGCGCTGGACGGCGCCAGCCTCGGCCTGTGGGAATGGGACATGGGCGCCGACTTCCGCAGCGTGGACGTGCGCGGCGCCGAAATGCTGGGCTATACCAGCGACGACAAGGAGGCGCTGAACGACTGGCGCCAGCAGATCCATCCCGAGGATTTGCCGGGACTGGACATCGCCCTGGCGGAACACCTGGCTGGCAACAGCCAGCGCTACGATATCGAGTATCGCATCCGTCATCGTGGCGGCCACTGGGTCTGGCTGCAAAGCCGCGGCAAGATCGTCGAACGCGGCGCCGACGGCGCGCCGCTGCGCATGCTCGGCACGCGCATGGACATCAGCAACCGCAAGGAAGCGGAAGCCAGGATCGCGCATCTGGCGTTCTACGACGGTCTGACCCAGCTGCCGAACCGCCGCCTGCTGATGGACCGCCTGAACCACGCCATCGCCAAGTCGGCGCGCACGGCCAACCACGGCGCGGTGCTGTTCATCGACCTCGACAACTTCAAGGCGCTGAACGACACCATGGGGCACGACATGGGCGACTACCTGCTGCAAATGGTGGCGCAACGGCTGCAGCAGGTCACGCGGTCGAGCGATACCGTGGCGCGCCTGGGCGGCGACGAATTTGTCATCCTGCTGGAAGACCTGGGCGAGGACGAGGGCGCCGCCACGGCGGGCGCGGCGTCGGTGGCGTCCAAGGTGCTGGAGGCGCTCAGCAGCGCCTACGTGCTGGACGGCCATGACGTGCGGACCACGCCCAGCATCGGCGTGGTGCTGTTCGGCGCCGGCCCGCACGCCATCGGCGACCTGTTGCGGCATGCCGACATGGCCATGTACGAAGCCAAGGCCGACGGCCGCGCCACCTGGCGCTTCTTCGATCCGCGCATGCAGCAGGCGCTGGACGCGTCGGCGGCGCTGGAAGCCGATTTGCGGCTGGCCCTGATCCGCCAGCAGCTCTACCTGAGCTACCAGCCGGTGGTCGACCGCGCGGCGCGGGTGACCGGGGTGGAGGCGCTGTTGCGCTGGGCGCATCCGCAGCGCGGAGAAATCGGTCCGACCGAGTTCATTCCGCAGGCCGAGAAGTCCGAGCTGATCCTGGAACTGGGCGAATGGGTGCTGGAAGCGGCCTGCTTGCAGCTGGTGCACTGGGCCGCTTCGGCGCAAACCGCGCACCTGACGATGGCGGTGAATGTCAGCGCCCGGCAGTTCCGGCAGCCCGGCTTCATCGACCAGGTGCTGATGGTGTTGCAGCGCACCGGCGCCGACCCGCGCCTGCTGAAGCTGGAACTGACCGAGAGCATGCTGCTGACCGATATGGACGATGTCATCGGCAAAATGGCCGCGCTGCGGGGGCACGGCGTCGGCTTCGCGCTGGACGATTTTGGCACCGGCTACTCCTCGCTGCGTTACCTGAAGCTGCTGCCGATCGACCAGCTGAAGATCGACCGTTCCTTCGTGCAGGACATGCTGCATTCGCGCCACGCCGCCAGCATCGTGCGCGCCATCGTCAACCTGGCCTACAGCCTGGACCTGGCGGTGGTGGCGGAAGGCGTGGAAACGCGGGAGCAGTGGAGCGCGCTGGAGGCGATCGGCTGCACCGCCTTCCAGGGCTATTTGTTCGACCGACCGGCGCCGATACTGGACGCTGACAGCATGGTAGGGTACGCTTCCCTCCATGCTTAACGATCTCCCCGCACTCGACAACCGCCACGTCAGGACCAGCACCGAGGATGTGCTGGTCGACCGCGTGGCGCCCGGCGAGCTGCTGGTGATCGCGTTCGGCTTCGTGGCCTGGGACAAGCGGCCGGATTTCGATTTCTACGGCCGGCTGAAAAAGCTGGAGCAGAATAGCGGACGGCACATCAACAAGATCCTGGTGCGCGATTCCGGCAACAGCTGGTATCACCGCAAGATCGACGGCCTCGGCGCGCATCCCGACGAAACGGCCGACGGCCTGCGCGCGCTGATCCGCGAGATCCGGCCCAGCAGGGTGGTCACCATCGGCCAGTCGATGGGGGCGTATGCGGCGCTGATGTACGGCATGCTGCTCGGCGTGCAGCAGGTGGTCGCCTTCGGGCCGCTGTCTTTCCTCGATCCGGCGCAGGCCCTGCTGTACCACGAGCGGCGCTGGCTGTCGGTGATGCGCGACCTGGCGACCAATCCGCCGCCGTCCGGCTACGACGATCTGCAGGCGCTGGGCCGCAGCAGGGCCGGCGCGCTGCCGGACATGCATATCCTGTTCGGCACCCGGCCGGACCAGCCCGACAGCACCGAAGCCGTCAACCTCGACGCCATGCACGCGCACCGGCTGGCGGCGCTGGGCAGCTGCACGCTGTATCCGTTTCCGTATTCCGGCCATCCGGTGGTGCAGCACCTGATCGACACCAAGCGCATCAACGCCTTGCTGGCGAAAATCATCGCCGGCATCGCGCTGGAAGAAGAATCGGTGGAGATGACGCCGGAGTGGCAAGGCTGGATCGCGGAAAACCTGCGCCTTGGCGGCGCGCCGGCGGAGCTGGTGGATATTCTCCAGCAGCATGGCTTTTCACATGAAATCAGCGTGCGCGCCGTATTCGGCGGCTAACACGGCATCGGCGATGTCCCCGTGGGAACATCGCCGAAGTGGCAAGGGCAATCAGATGGCGCGCATCACGGGCGTCTTGAATTCAAAACGCTTGATCTCGCCGACCATGAACAGGTAGCACAGCACCGTCACCAGCGCATTGGCGCCGACGAACACCAGCGCGCCGGCGAACGAACCGGTGGCTTCCAGGATGTAGCCGATAACGATCGGGGTGGTGATGCCGGCGGTGTTGCCGAAGGTGTTGAACAGCGCGCCGCTCATGCCGCCCGCTTCTTTCGGCGAGGTATCCGCCACTACCGCCCAGCCCAGCGCGCCGATGCCCTTGCCGAAGAAGGCCAGCGACATCACCATGATGACCACCCAGTCCGCTTCAACGTAGTTGCAGATGATCATGGACATCGACAGCAGCATGCCGCAGACGATAGGCGTCTTGCGCGCCACCGACAGGGTTTTGCCCGACTTGATCAGGCGGTCGGAGATCACGCCGCCCAGCACGCCGCCGAGGAAACCGGCCACCGCCGGCAGCGCGGCCACGAAGCCGGCCTTCAGGATGGTCATGTGGCGCTCGGTCACCAGGTACACCGGGAACCAGGTCAGGAAGAAATAGGTCAGGGTGTTGATGCAATACTGGCCGATGTAGACGCCCAGCAGCATGCGGTTGCCCAGCAGCTGGCGGATGCAGGCCCAGGTGTCGAGCTTGGTGGTGGCGGCGACCTTGTCCTTGCTTTCCAGGTCCACCAGCGCGCCGCCCGCTTCAATATAGGCGATCTCGGCGGCATTGGCTTTCGGGTGGTCTTTCGGGCCGTAGATGGTTTTCAGCCAGACGAAGGCCATGATGACGCCCAGGCCGCCCATGACGAAGAACACGCTTTCCCAGCCGAAGGTATGCACCAGCCAGCCCATGATCGGTGCGAACAGCACGGTGGCGAAATACTGGGCCGAATTGAAGATGGCGGCCGCGGTGCCGCGCTCGTTGGTCGGGAACCAGGCCGAGGCGATGCGCGAGTTGCCCGGGAAGGATGGCGCTTCCGCCGCGCCGATCAGCAGGCGCAGGATGAACAGCGTGGTGACCGCCGCCGCGCCGGACAGGAAACCGACCGTGCCCATCAGCATGGTGAAGACCGACCACAGGAAGATGCTGAAGAAATAGGTGATCTTGGAACCGAAGCGGTCCAGCAGCCAGCCGCCCGGCAATTGCGCCAGCACGTAGGACCAGGCAAACGCGGAAAACACGAAGCCCATCTGTACAGGGGAGAGGCCCAGCAGCTTTTTGAGCTCGGGGCCGGCGATCGCGATGGTGGCGCGGTCGGCATAGTTAATCGTGGTGATGGCAAACAGAATGGCGAGGATCATCCACCGTACGCGGGTGGCCTGGGGTTGTTGCGTGGTCATGCGGTCTCCTTACTTTTGGTGCGACGATCATAGCTCAGATATCGGACATCATACAACTGCATATCTGCTACTGCCTTGCTAGTAAACGTTTAACTTGTTGATTTCTATACACATGCACCACGGCGGTGCGCCCCTTGGTTGTATGATGACAAGAGCACTGATGAATACTGTGGCAAGGTTTGCACAAATAGGCTGACGAGGGTTTAAAATAACGGGCGGAAGTAACTCCAAGCACCGATTGATTACGAGGGAATGAAAATGGCAACACAAAATTCAAAAATCATCTACACGCTGACTGACGAAGCGCCACTGCTGGCAACCTATTCCCTGCTGCCTATTATTAAGAAGTTCACTGCGCCGGCGAGCATCGACGTCGTGCCAAGCGACATCTCCGTCGCGGCGCGCGTGTTGGCTGAGTTCCCTGAGTTCCTGACCGACGAGCAAAAAGTACCGAATACGCTGGCCGAGCTGGGCGCACTGACCCAGAATCCGGAAGCCAACATCATCAAGCTGCCTAACATTAGCGCCTCGGTGGCCCAGCTGCAAGCGGCCATCCGCGAACTGCAAGGCAAGGGCTACAAGCTGCCGGACTATCCGGACGATGCGAAGACCGACGAAGAAAAAGCCCTGAAAGCCCGCTACGGCAAGTGCACCGGCTCGGCCGTGAACCCTGTACTTCGCGAAGGCAACTCCGATCGCCGCGCGCCTAAAGCGGTGAAAGAATACGCCCGCAAGCACCCGCACTCGATGGGCGAGTGGAGCCAGGCATCGCGCACCCACGTGTCGCACATGCACAATGGCGACTTCTACCACGGCGAAAAGTCCATGACCCTGGACAAGGCCCGTGACGTCAAGATGGAACTGATCACCGCCTCCGGCAAAACCATCGTGCTGAAACCGAAGGTCTCGCTGCAAGCCGGCGAGATCATCGACAGCATGTTCATGAGCAAGAAAGCGCTGCTGGACTTCTACGAGAAAGAAATCGACGACGCCTACAAAACCGGCGTGATGTTCTCGCTGCACGTCAAGGCCACCATGATGAAGGTGTCGCACCCGATCGTGTTCGGTCACTGCGTACGCATCTTCTACAAGGACGCGTTTGAAAAACACGCCAAGCTGTTCGACGAGCTGGGCGTGAACGTCAACAACGGCATGGCCAACCTGTACGAGAAAATCGAAAAGCTGCCAGCGTCGCAGAAGGACGAGATCCTGAAAGACCTGCACGCCTGCCTGGAACACCGTCCGAAGCTGGCCATGGTCGATTCGGCCAAGGGCATCACCAACTTCCACTCGCCGAACGACGTGATCGTCGACGCCTCGATGCCTGCGATGATCCGTATCGGCGGCAAAATGTGGGGCGCCGATGGCCGCACCGCCGACGTCAAGGCCGTGATGCCGGAGTCGACCTTCGCCCGTATCTACCAGGAGATGATCAACTTCTGCAAATGGCACGGCAACTTCGACCCGACCACCATGGGCACCGTGCCGAACGTCGGCCTGATGGCGCAGCAAGCCGAGGAATACGGCTCGCACGACAAGACCTTTGAAGTCGCCGAAGGCGGCATCGCCAACATCACCGACCTGGCCACCGGCGAAGTGCTGCTGACCCAGACCGTGGAAGCCGGCGACATCTGGCGCATGTGCCAGGTCAAGGACGCACCGATCCGCGACTGGGTGAAACTGGCCGTGACCCGTGCCCGCAACTCCGGCATGCCTGCCGTGTTCTGGCTGGACCCGTACCGTCCGCACGAAAACGAAGTCATCAAGAAAGTACAGGTTTACCTGAAAGAGCACGACACCAAGGGCCTGGACATCCAGATCATGTCGCAAGTGCGCGCCATGCGTTACACCCTGGAGCGCGTCTCGCGCGGCCTGGACACCATCTCGGTGACCGGCAACATCCTGCGCGACTACCTGACCGACCTGTTCCCGATCCTGGAACTGGGCACCTCGGCCAAGATGCTGTCGATCGTTCCGCTGATGGCGGGCGGCGGCATGTACGAAACCGGTGCCGGCGGTTCGGCTCCCAAGCACGTCAAGCAGCTGGTGGAAGAGAACCACCTGCGTTGGGATTCGCTGGGCGAGTTCCTGGCGCTGGCGGTGTCGCTGGAAGAGCTGGGCATCAAGTTCGGCAACAACAAAGCCAAGCTGCTGGCCAAGACCCTGGACGAAGCGACCGGCAAGCTGCTGGACAACAGCAAATCGCCATCGAGCCGTACCGGCGAGCTGGACAACCGTGGCAGCCACTTCTACCTGTCGCTGTACTGGGCGCAGGCGCTGGCTTCGCAGACCGAAGATGCAGAGCTGGCCGCCAAGTTCGCGCCGCTGGCTAAAACGCTGTCGGAAAACGAGACCAAGATCGTGGAAGAGCTGAACAGCGTGCAGGGCAAGGCCATGGACATCGGCGGCTACTACCAGCCGGATCCGGTCAAGACCGATGCGGTGATGCGTCCAAGCGCGACCTTCAATGCTGCGCTGGATGCGGTATAAGGGTTAAAAGTACGCGGCACCCGTAAAACCCGCACTTCGCTGCGGCCAGGGTCTGACCCCGCATGGGGTCAGACCCTTTCGTTTGGGGGGCTTATTAAGAGAGCGGCGGAAGCATCTGCTTGGCGTAGCGCAGTCCTACCCCATAGCCCCCGCCGTTTTTCTCAATCACCGCGCGCGCCGCGTCATAGGTGTCATGACGGGTCCAGTCGCGTTGCAACTCCAATAGCACCTGCACCCAACTGGTTAGCTGCGCTCCCTTGCCCGCCATGCGTTGCAAGGCCAGGTCATGGCCCACTAGCGTCAGGCCGCCGCAGGCATCTCCCGCCACATAGCATTCATAGCCTTCTTCCAGTGCGCTGAGCACCGCGAAGCTGATGCACGCTTCCGTCAGCATGCCGGAGAAAATCAGTTTCTTGCGGCCGGTCGCTTCGATCGCCGCCTTCACCGCCGGGTCTTCCCAGGCATTCATATTGCGCCGCTCCAGCACCGGATGGTCGGGAATCAGCGCGTGCAGATCCGGCAGCAGCGGGCCGCTATACACCTTGCTGGCCGAGGTGCTGACGACCATCGGCAGCGCAAACGCCAGCGCCGATTCCAGCAGCGCGACCGAATTATTCAGCAGCGTCTGGCGCTCCATCGATTGCACGGCGAATTGCAGGCCGGCCTGCTGGTCGAGCAGCACCAGGGCGGCGTTTTGGGGAGTCAGTAAGTCTTGCATGATGTGTTCTCGCAATGAGGGGAGGATTGCAGATTGTAGGCACACCGCGGCCAGGCGGAATCCCTTGAACCGGCAGGCGATATCTCCCTCATTGGGGGCAGAATTGACGCCGTCCCGGCGCCGTGCGAGGATGCCGCATGAGCAGCCTGTTTGAATGCAGCGTGCTGGCGCCCTCGTGGTTCTGCGACCATCGCGACATCCTGATTTATCTGGCGCCGTCCCTGTTGCTGGCGCTGCTGATCCGCGCCTTGTCGGCGCGGCACCCTTTCTTTTTTTTGTTCACGCTGGCAGGCACCATCTGCCATGAGCTGGCGCATTTCGTTGCCGGCCTGGTGACGGGCGCGCGGCCGGCCGCCTTCACGGTGATACCGCGGCGCATCGGGCAGGGCTGGGAATTGGGATCGGTGCGCCTGACGCGGGTGCGCTGGTACAACGCGGCGCCGTCGGCACTGGCGCCGTTCGCGGTGGTGGTGCTGCCGTTCATGGTGGCCTGGTGGCGCACCCGCAGCGGCCTGCATTTCCAGTGGCTGGACGTGGCGCTGGCATTCGCCGTGGCGCCACAATTCCTCGCATGCTGGCCCTCGACCACGGACTGGAAAATCTCGCTGCGGTCGTGGCCTTACCTTCTGATTGCCGGCCTGGCCTGGGGCGCCAAAACCGGGGTCAGTTCTGCCATTGGTACATGAGCTCGTGTGCGATTGGCAGAACTGACCCCGGATTTCAGTGTGCTGCGTTGAGCGGCTTGACCGGCGCTTCGACGACGACTTTGCTGCGTACTTTCTGCGCGTCTTCGATTTCCAGCGTCAGCGGCACTTTGTCGCCTTCCTTCAGCGGCTGCTTCAGGTTCAGCAGCATCAGGTGGTAGCCGCCCGGCGCCAGCTTGACCGCCTGGCCGGCCGGCAGGTCCAGCGATGGCAGCTGGCGCATTTTCATCATGTCGTCCACCATTTTCATTTCGTGCACTTCGACCGTGCCGGCCACCGGCGAGCTGACGCCCACCAGCTTGGTGGCCTGGGTTGAGGTCAGCGTCATGAAGGCGCCGGTGGCTTTTTGCGCGGCCACAGTGGCGCGCACCCATGGTTCGCCAACCGTCACCTGGGCCAGCGCCGGCAGGGCGGCCATCAACAGCAGGGAGAGTAGTTTTTTCATTGGAAAAGTCCTTTCAGGAAGCCAGTTTCTTTCTTGGGATGCATCAGCAGGCGCAGGTCGTCGGCGCATTGCTGGGCGGTTTCGGCGTGCTTCATCGCCAGGCGGATCTTGCCGCTGGCGTCGAACACGTAGGTGAGGGCGGTGTGGTCCATGGTGTAGGAACTGCCGCTCGGCACCTTGCGGTAAAAAATCTTGAAGTCCTTGGCGGCCTTGGCGGTCTGCTCCAGGTTGCCGCGTACGGCGACGAAGGTCGGATCGAAGGCGCGCATGTAGTCGGCCAGCAGCGGCGCGGTGTCGCGTTCCGGATCGACGGTGACGAAGACGACCTGCAGCTTGTCGCCATCCGGACCGAGCAGGCGCTTGATTTCCACCGAGCGCGCCAGCGCGGTCGGGCAGACGTCCGGGCATTGGGTGAAGCCGAAGAACAGCATCACCACCTTGCCCTTGAAGTCGCGCAGCGAGGCCGGCTTGCCGTCGCCATAGAACAGCTGGTAGTCCGGGCCGATGGCGCTGCCGGTGATGTCGAGGGCGGTGAAGCCGGAAGCGGCGTGGGCGCTGCCGGCGGCAAGCGGCAGCATGGCCAACGACGAAATGAATTGACGGCGTTGCATAGATAATCCTGTAGAGCGGATGTTGCGGGGCACGGCGCGCCGGGCAGGGCGCGGCGGTGCGGCGGACGGGATCAGGCTGCGGCAGGCGGCCCGCGCGGTTGCGCGTCGGACCAGATGAGATGCGGAGGCGATGCGGCGGGGCGCAGCGCGGGATAGGCGTCGTGGCCTTCCAGCACGGCCAACAGGCCGGCTTCAGCCGGCGGCGGCGCGTCGCCGGTGGCGTGGACGGCGCACAGCATGCAGTGCTTGATGCCGTGCGCGGGCAGGCCGGAAGGCGCGCGCTTGCCGGCCGTCACGCCGGCGGCAGGCGTGGCGCTGCAGATTTCCAGGGCCAGCGGATTGGCCGACAGCGCGGTCATCGCATGGCTGATGGCCGGCGCGCACAGGTTCAGCAGGATCGCCAGGGAGACGATCAGGCTGGTCAAACGCCGCTGCTGGAAAAGAATACGCATCCGGCAATTATAAAAGAAAAAAGCCGCCGCTGTTTCAAGGGGCGGCGGGGCGGCCTGTGATGTGATGTGCGCAGCGCCTGTGCAACCCGCACAGCGCTGCGGCCGGGGTCTGACCCCGCATGGGGTCAGACCCCTTCGTTTGGGGCTATTTTGCCAGCTTGAAGATTTTGACCACGTCTTCCAGCTCGTGTGCCTGGTCCTGCAGCGCTTGCGCGGCGGCGGCGGCTTCTTCCACCAGCGCGGCGTTCTGCTGCGTCACCTGGTCCATCTGGGTTACCGCTTCGTGCACCTGGCTGATGCCGGCGCGCTGCTCTTCGCTGGCGTGGCTGATCTCGGCCATGATGTCGGTCACGCGGCGCACGCTGTCCACCACTTCCTTCATGGTGGCGCCGGCCTGTTCCACCTGCTTGCTGCCGGTTTCCACCTTGCTGACGGAATCGTCGATCAGCACCTTGATTTCCTTGGCGGCGGTGGCCGAGCGCTGCGCCAGGCTGCGCACTTCGGACGCCACCACCGCGAAGCCGCGGCCCTGCTCGCCGGCGCGCGCCGCTTCCACCGCAGCGTTCAGCGCCAGGATGTTGGTCTGGAAGGCGATACCGTCGATGACCGAAATGATGTCGACAATCTTGCGCGACGAATCGTTGATCGACCCCATGGTCGCCACCACCTGCGCCACCACTTCGCCACCCTTGGCGGCCACGCCCGACGCGGCCAGCGCCATCTGGTTGGCCTGCGAGGCGTTCTCTGCGTTCTGCGTGACGGCGCTGCTCAGTTCTTCCATCGAGGCGGCAGTCTCTTCCAGGCTGGAAGCTTGTTCTTCGGTGCGCTGCGACAGGTCCAGGTTGCCGTGGGCGATTTCGCTCGACGCGGTGGTGATCTGCTCGGCGCCGCGGCGCACCTGGCCGACCACGCCGGACAGGCTGTGGCTGATATTGTTCAGCGAACGCAGCACCAGGCCGATCTCGTCCTTGTTGTCGATCTCCAGATGCACGTCCAGGTCGCCTTCGGCGATACGTTCGGCCGCTTCCTCGGCGCGCGCAAGCGGACGCGACACCACCGAACGCACCAGCAGGAACAGCAGCACGGCAAACAGCACCAGCGCGATCAGGCCCAGCACGGCGTAGCGGTTGCGCAGCTGCGCCGCTTCGCGGGTGATTTCCTCGGTATAAGTGCCGCCGACGATTAGCCAGTTCCACGGCTTGAAGGTGTGGAACTCGACCATTTTCTCGCGCGGCGCGGCGCCGTCTTTTTCCACCCAGTCATAGGTCATGCTGCCTTCCTTGGCGTCCAGCATTTCCTTCAAGAACGAGCGGCCGTCGCTGCTCTTGATGTCCAGCAGGTTCTCGCCTTCCTTGGCCGGGTGCACCAGCGCGGCGCCCTGGGCCTTGCCGGGGGCGGCGTTGATCACGTAGATGTAGCCGGTTTCGCCGATCTTGATGGCCTTGATCTTCTCCTTCAGCATCGCCATGTTTTTGGAGATGTCGAGGCCGATGAACAGCACGCCGATGACCTTGCCGCTGGCGTCCTTGATCGGGTCGTACTGGGTAATGAACTGCTTACCGAACAGCGTGGCCAGGCCGATGTAGCTGTTACCGGCGCGCAGCAGCGGATAGCTCGGGTGGGCGTGGTCCAGTTCGGTGCCGACGGCGCGTTCGCCGTTTTCCTTCTTCAGCGAGGTGGTCACGCGGACGAATTCCTCGCCCTTGGCGGCAAAGATGGTGGCGATGACGCCGGTGTCGCTGGTGAATTTGTCCGGGATGCTGAAGTCCAGGTTGAGCGTCTTGCCGCCGTGCTTGAGCGACGGCGTCGGCTTGCCGGCGATCTCCACGCTGGTGGCGGTGTCCAGCGTGAACGGGGCGTCGTTGAAGTCCGAGGCGAACAGGCGCGCGAAGCTGGACGCCTCGTTCATCATGGCGGAGTTGAACACTTCAACGGTGTTGCTGATGCCGCTGAGGTTGTACGCGACATTGGCTTTGGCGCGCTCCTTCAGCATGGCGGAGGTGCTCATATTGATCAAGGTGAGCAGGATTGCCAAAATAACACTGATCAGGCCAAACGTAAAAACGGTAATCTTCGTACCGACACCCCAGTTACGGGGATTCATCATTATTGTTTTCATTGTTCTCTTCAGAGAAAAAAGGTGCTGCGGTTTGAGGTCGCTCGGAATCGAGCATGCTCCGGGGGTGCGGGAGCGGTCTGCGGGCGGCAAACGGGCGTGGCCGTCAAATATGAAACCAGGACTACAATGATAGCAGATTTTTGCTATAAAGCAATGAAACCGAAGAATGTCTCGAAAGATTTCTATTTATAAAACAATGACTTGAGTAATAACTTGTCTAAAAGTAAGTGAATATACTTAGTAAAAAAAGATCAGGCCTGTTTCATTTCAGCCGCCCTTAAGCTTAACCAGAGAAACTCTGAAATACCAGCCCCGTGTGGGTTCCGCTATCCTGTAGAATGGGGGCGCGCAGCGCCTATCAAAAATTGATCAATACGTTCCGGAGTAAGCCGATGAAGAAGCAAATGCTGTTGGTGGCCGTGATGGCGGCCCTGTCAGTGCAGGCCGGCGCCGCCGTGCCAGAGAAAACGGCGGATACCCCTCTCAAACCCCAGCCTGGTCAGGCCCAGGCAGCCCTGTGGGCTTCGCGGGTCCTCACCAAACTGCATTACAAACCGGCGCCGCTCGATGACGCCATGTCGGAAAAAATCTTCGACCGCTACTTCAAGTCGCTGGACGCGGAGAAAATGTTCTTCACCCAGGCCGACATCGACCAGTACGCCATCGTGCGCACCCGCCTGGACGACGCCATCACCGGCGAAAACCTCAGCGTCCCGTTCGGCATCTTCAACCAGTACCAGCAGCGCTTCAACGAGCGCATCGCCTATGCCCGCGAGCTGGTCAAGGGCAAGTTCGACTTCACGTCCGACGAAACCTACCAGTACGACCGCGAGAAGGCCGACTGGGCCAAGAGCGACGCCGAGATCAAGGACCTGTGGCGCAAGCGCGTCAAGAACGAATGGCTGCGCCTGAAGCTGGCCGGCAAGGACGACAAGTCGATCCGCGAAACGCTGGACAAGCGCTATGAAGGCTATCTGTCGCCGTCGCGCAAGCTGACCAATGAAGATGTGTTCCAGATCTTCATGAACGCCTACGCAATGTCGATCGAGCCGCACACCAACTACCTGGGCCCGCGCGCGGCCGAGTCGTTCGACATCGCCATGCGCCTGTCGCTGGAAGGCATCGGCTGCGTGCTGCAAAGCCGCGACGACTACACCGTGGTGCGCGAAGTGGTCACCGGCAGCCCGGCCGGCCTGTCCGGCAAGATCAAGGTCGGCGACAAGATCGTCGGCGTGGCCAAGGACGATAAAACGCCGATGACCGAAGTGCTGGGCATGCGCCTGGACGACGTGGTGGCGATGATTCGCGGTCCGAAGGATTCGACCGTCAAGCTGGAAATCATTCCCGCCGACGCCGGCCCGGACGCCAAGCACACCATCGTCACGCTGGTGCGCCAGAAGATCAGCATGGAAGAGCAGGCGGCCAAGAAAGCCGTGTATGAAGTCAAGGACGGCAACACCAAGCGCCGCGTCGGCGTGATCTCGCTGCCAACCTTCTACATGGACTTCGAGGCGCGCCGCAAGGGCGACAAGGACTTCAAGAGCGCCACCCGCGACGTCAAGCGCCTGCTGGGCGAGCTGAAGAAGGACAAGGTCGACAACGTGCTGATTGACCTGCGCAACAACGGCGGCGGCTCGCTGACCGAGGCGGTGGAACTGACCGGCCTGTTCATCGACAAGGGCCCGGTGGTCATGCAGCGCAACAGCGACAACAAGGTTGAAGTCGAAAGCGACACCGATCCGGGCATGGCCTGGGACGGCCCGCTGGGCGTGCTGATCAACCGTGGTTCGGCGTCGGCGTCGGAGATTTTCGCGGCGGCGATCCAGGACTACGGCCGCGGCGTCATCATCGGCGAGCCAAGCTTCGGCAAAGGCACGGTGCAGACCCTGTTCGGCCTGGACCGCTTTGCGCAGAACGACAAGGTGCACTACGGCGAGCTGAAGTTCACCATCGCCCAGTTCTTCCGCATCAACGGCGGCACCACCCAGCTGCGCGGCGTGACGCCGGACATCAAGCTGCCGACCATGGGCGATTCCGACACCTTCGGCGAGTCGAGCTACGACAACGCGCTGCCGTGGACCCAGATCAAGCCTGCCATATACATTCCGGCCGGCGACATCAAGGAAATCGTGCCGCTGCTGGATAAAAAGCACGTGGCGCGCGTGGACAAGGACAAGGACTTCCAGTACCTGGCCGAAGACATCGCCCTGGTGAAAAAACAGCGCAAGGAAAACTCGATCTCGCTGAACGAAGTGGTGCGCCGCAAGGAACGCGACCAGCAGGAAGCGCGCTCCAAGCTGCGCGAAGCGCGCCTGCTGTCGCCGACGCCGGGCGCCGATGATCCGATCCTGGTGCCGGACCCGAAAGACGCGCTGAACAAGGCGATTTCGGCCAAGCCGGCCAGCGGCAAGGCGGCGCCGGCGCCGAAAGTGGCGGGCGTGAAAGGCGCGCTGCGCAGCGACGACGGCCTGCAAGGTTCCGAGCGTTCGCTGGCCGCCGAGCTGGAAGCGGAGAAGCAGGCCAAGGCTGCCAAGGACGTGCTGCTGAACGAAGCGGTGCACATCCTGGCCGACGAAGTGGGCCTGCTGAAGACCGACACCCGCATGGCGTCGCGCGTGCTGCCTTACGCTGCCGCCGACAGCAAGTAATCCCGGTCATCCGGACCAGGGGCCGAGTCCTGCATCGCGCAGGCCTCGGCTTTTTTTATGCCGCCGCCGCCACCATGTCGCGCAGCCAGTCGGCAAACACGCGCACGCGCTGCGGGATGTTGCGGCGGTGCGGGAACAGCAGCCGCACCGTCATCGGCGCGGCCAGGTGCTGCGGCAGTACTTCCACCATCCTGCCGGCGGTGATCTCGGCCAGGGCGCGGGAGCGGGGAATCTGCGCGATGCCGAGGCCGGCGCAGCAGGCGGCGGTGTAGGCCATGCTGTTGTTGACGGTGACCTTGTAAGGCATCGGCGCCTGCACCGTGGCGCCGGCTTGCTGGTACTCGAACACCGCCGGCTGGCTGGCCGGATTGGGCTGGTAATTGATCAGCCAGTGCCGCGACAGCTGGTCCAGGGCCGGCATGCCGTGCGCCGCCACGTAGCCAGGGCTGGCGACGTTGAGCAGGTGCAGCTCGAACAGCGTGCGCGACACCAGCGATTCATCCACCACCGGGCCGGCGCGCACCACCACGTCGAAGCCTTCGCCCAGCAGGTCGACGCGGCGGTCGGTGCTGAAGATGTCGATTTGCAGCGCCGGGTGCGCCTGCAGGAATTCCAGCAGGCGCGGCAGCACCACGTCGGCCATCCCCAGCGGCATGTCGGCCCGGATGCGGCCGCTCAACTGGCTGCCTTGCTGGAACAGGGCGCCGATCTCGTCCAAGTCGTCGAGCAGGCGTTCGCAGCGCTCCAGCAATTCCTCGCCCTCGCGCGTGACCTGCACGCGGCGCGTGGTGCGCTGGAGCAGGCGGGCGCCGAGGCGTTCCTCCAGGCGCTGGATGGCGTTCGAGATCGAGGTGCGCGGCACCTGCAACTGCTCGGCGGCGCGGGTAAAGCTGGACAGCCGTGCCACCCAGAGAAAGATGCGCATGTCTTCGGTTGAAAGGATTGTCTTCATTTTTGGATTAGTGATGTCGTATTCAGACAGTTTATCCGATGATTGGACGGAACTACACTCTATTCAAGGCGGTCCAAGGGTGACCGTATTCATTGAGGAAACCAATCATGAGTAACCGTATTGCATTGATTACCGGCGGCAGCCGGGGCCTGGGCAAATCCGCCGCCGTGCATCTGGCGCGCGCCGGCTGGGACGTGGTGATCACTTATCAGGCCCGCGCCGACGCGGCCGAAGCCACCGTGGCGCAGGTGAGGGCGCTGGGCCGCAAGGCGACGGCGCTGCAGCTGGACGCCGGCGTGGTCGCCGGTTTCGCCGATTTCACGTCCGCCTTCGCGGCGGTGCTGGAGCGCGATTTCGGCCGCCACAGCTTCGATGCGCTGGTCAACAACGCCGGCAACAGCGCCGACGTGCCGTTCGCGCAGACCAGCGAGCAGCAGTTCGACGCGCTGATGAACGTGCATCTGAAAGGTGTATTTTTCCTGACACAGTCGCTGCTGCCGCTACTGGCCGATGGCGGACGCATCCTGAACGTCTCCAGCGGCCTGGCGCGCTTCTCGCTGCCGGGCAAGTCGGCTTACGCGGTGATGAAGGGCGGCGTCGAGGTGCTGACGCGCTACCTGGCCAAGGAACTGGGCTCGCGCGGCATCCGCGTCAACACGCTGGCGCCGGGCGCCATCGCCACCGACTTCAGCGGCGGCGTGGTGCGCGACAATCCGCAGGTCAACGCCATGGTGGCGGGCAACACGGCGCTGGGCCGGGTCGGCGAGGCGGACGACATCGGCGGCGCGGTGGCGACGCTGCTGTCGGAGGAGAGCGGCTGGATCAATGGCCAGCGCATCGAAGCCTCCGGCGGCATGATGTTGTGATGTTATGCGACTGGTGAATTTCTGCTATTGCAAAGATAAATTTGATTTATATGGCGCGATGCAGCATCATTCATCTGTCTCCTCTATTCTCCTCCAAGGAAATAGACTTCAGCCCGCTCCTTGAGCGGGCTTTTTTTTTGGAAAAAGATTAAGATAAAGGCCCCCAAGGAAAAGGTCGATCGCATGAGCCAAACGCAGGGCGTTGTGAAGCCGCCGTCGGACCCGGCGCTGGAGAAGGCGTTCGCCTGGTTCTTCGTGCTGACGGCGCTGGTGGCCGGCTATTTCACCTTCGCGCGCGCCTGGGACAAGCTGGCGTCGCCGCACTGGCCGGCGGTGCAGGCCGAGGTGTTGAGCAGTTCCATGTACCAGCGTACCGGCCGGGCGCGCGACTGGTGCCTGAAATTGTCCTACCAGTATCAGGTTGGCGGCCAGGTCTACCAAAGCAGCGCCATGGGCGTCTCCCGCATCGGCGACGCCGGCTGCCACCGTGAACAGGCCGTCACCGAGCGCCGCCTGCAACGTCTGCAGCCCGGTGCGCTGATGACGATCAGCTACAAGCCGCGCGCGCCCGAAACTGCCGCCGCCTTCATCATCGGCCTTGATCCGCTGGACTATGGGATGAGCGCGATTGTGCTCATCGTATTCGGCGGCGGCGTGCGCGAATTGCGGCGTCTGCGCAAGTTATCGACATTGTGAATGCTCGCTATTGCCAAGATAAATTGGATTTATATGTCGCGATGCAGCATCATTCACCTGTCTCCTCTATTCTCCTCCAAGGAAATAGACTTCAGCCCGCTCTCTGAGCGGGCTTTTTTTTTGCCGCAACGCGCCAGATGGGTTAAGATTTCTTTAAATCAACGTTTAGGTTCGGGCAAGTGTCTCCTACTCAATTCAAACTCTTTCTGGCGGGACTGACGCTGCTGGGCGCCTCAGTCGGCGGTGGCGTCGCCTATGTGCTGGTGAAACCGGCCAAGCACGCCGACAGCGCCGACGCAGCGGGCTCCAGCGCGCAAGGCACACCGGCCGGCTGGCATGCGCGCGTGACCACCATGGCCGGCGATGGCCTGCCGGGCGGCGCCAACGGCAGCGCCCGGCGCACGCGCTTTGCCGATCCGTTCGGCGTGGTGCTCGACCAGCAGGGCAATCTGTACGTGGCCGACGGCGGCGACAACAACAGCATCCGCAAGATCGACCTGAACGGCGTCAGCACCACCTTTGCCGGCGGCACCGAGGGCTATGCGGAAGGCGCGGCCGGCGTGGCCGCCTTCAACACCCCGTCCGGCCTGGCGATCGACGCCGCCGGCAACCTCTACGTGGCCGACACCGGCAACAACGCAATCCGCAAGGTCAAGCCGGACGGCACGGTCTCGACGCTGGCCGGCGACGGCCTGGCGGGGGAGCGCGACGGCAAAGGCGCCGGCGCCCAGTTCAACGGCCCGGTCGGCGTGGCGGTGGACGCCGCCGGCGTGGTCTACGTGGCCGACACCTATAACGACCGCATCCGCCGTATCGCGCCGGACGGCACCGTCACCACCCTCGCCGGCGGCAAGCGGGCAGGGCTGGCTGACGGCGCCGCCGCCCAGGCGCTGTTCGATACGCCCGCCGGCATCGCGGTCAACGCCGCCGGCGAACTGTTCATCGCCGACACCGGCAACCACGCGGTGCGCAAGCTGGGCAAGGACGGCGTCGTCAGCACCATCGCCGCCGCCAGGGAAGATGACCGCGACTCGCTGCTGCGCTCGCCGGTGGGCATCGCCCTGACCAAAGATGGTTTCCTCTACATCGCCAGCAGCACCCACGGCCGCGTGGCGCAGATCAGCCCGCAGGGCACGGTGGCGGCCCTGCAGGACGTCGATCATCCGGCCCAGCCGGGTTATGGCGCGGACGGCGGCGTGCGCCTGTATTCGCCGCGCGGCATCGCCGTTTACAAGGACGGCGCGCTGTTCGTCACCGACGGCGCCACCTTCCGCCTGCATCACATCGCCATGGTGGCGGCCGACACCGAGCCGGTGGCCGACGAGCCGCAGCCGGGTGCTCCGTCGCACAGCGCCACCATGCTGTGGCCGGTGGCGCCGCAGAACAAGGCGCACGAGGTGGTGGGACTGATGGGCGAGGTGCGCGGCGACTTCGACGGCGAGCGCCGCGACCACTTCCATGCCGGCATGGACGTGCAGGCGGCGATCGGCACGCCGGTGCTGACCATCACGCCGGGCAAGGTCAGCGATCCGCGCGCCAGCTGGGGCTACGGCGAGCTGTCGGAAGGGCTGGCGTTTGGCGGCCTGCAATACATCCACCTGCGAGTGGGGCGCGACGCCAAGGACAAGCTGTTCAACGATCCGCGCTTCCTGCTGTCGAAGAACGACAAGGGCGTGGCGCAGCAGGTGCGGGTCAAGCGCGGCACCCGCTTCGTGGCCGGCGAAACGCTGGGCACGGTCAACCGCATGGCCCATGTCCACCTCGATTACAAGCCCAACGGCGGCGCGCTGAATCCGCTGCAACTGCCGTTCATCGATCTGGAGGACACTGTGGCGCCGCAGATCCACAGCATCAGCCTGCTGGACGCCAGCGGCAAGGCGCTGACCGAAAAACGCGACGGCCGGCTGCTGATCCCGCGCAGCCTGGGCCAGGTGCAGATCGTGGTCGAGGCCAGCGACCAGGTCAACGGCAACCAGGCGCGGCGGCGCCTCGGCTTGTACAAGCTGGGCTATCAGCTGCTGAACCAGGATGGCGAACTGATTCCGGGCATGACCGAGCCGGTCATCACGCAGCAGTACGACCGCTTGCCGCGCAACCGCGAAGCGGTCAAGCTGGCTTACGCCGCCAACAGCGGCATCACGGTGCATGGCGCCAGCGAAACGCGCTTTGCCTACGCCATCAACAACAGGCTGATCAACGGCAAGCTGACGCCGGGCGGCTGGAAGGTGGGGGAACTGGGGCCCGGCAATTATCTGCTGCGCATCAGCGCCGAAGATTATGCCGGGAACGCCGCCAACCGCAACCGCGAACTGGCGGTCACGGTCGACTAGCGCGCGCTGCTCACGCGGGGCTCAGGCGGGAACCAGGGCGCCCGACAGCAGGAATGGGAACATGAAGCCGGTGCCTTCCAGTTCACGTTGCAGATCATGTTGCGCCGTTGCGAGCTCTGCCTTGGATGGCAGGTTGATCTCTTCCGGCACCTGGTCGGCGCTCAACTTGATGCCGAGTTGGGCCAGGGCGGCCACCGGATTGGCTTGCAGTTGCGCGCGGAACTTGTCATCGCTGGCCAGTTTGTCGAGGATGGAGCTGAGTTCGTTCGAGGTATGCATGATGAGCCCTTATATAAAAGGAATGGAGAAGCCACGAATGTGACTTCCAGTTCATGCTACGACAAACCGCCGTGCTTGCCAAGACTTTAATTGCCAGAAGGATAACCGTGCGTTAGACTGATAGTATCGTTGCCTGGGAGACTATCAATCATGAAGATACGCCGCTGCGCAGTGCTGTACCTCGAATCCCGCGAACAACTTTCGATCGACTGGCGCACCGTGCTGTCCGGCGGCAGCGCCCTGGCCGCAACCAGCCATTGGGTTGCTCTGGCGCCACACCTGGACCAGGAATTGCCGATCGACGCCGCCGAACTGGCCGCGCTCGGCGACATCAGCCACACGGTCTGGCGCGAGCGCAGCACGGCCGAACAGGCGTTTGGCGAAGTCTGTATCGCCCAGCTGCTGGAGCGCGGTCTGCTGATCGGCGACACGCCGCAATACGCCGCCCAGCGCGCCCGCGACGACACCCTGCGCGATACCTACTGGCGGCCGTTGTCGGCGCTGGCGCATACTTTCGGTCGCTGGCGCGGCGTCACCGAGGAAACCGGCATGGAGGCGCCCAGCTTCGAATCGCTGCTGGAACGCTACGGCGAACCGCCGCCGCCGACGCTCGACATCAATCCTGAACAGGCGCTCAAGCTGCCGGGCGCCGCCGCCGGCCGCATGGACGAGCAACTGCTGCAGCGCTACACCGGCCGCAACTACGATAGCAAGGCCAGCGTGCCGCTGGACGTGGCGGCGCGGCTGCTGCAACGCACTTTCGGCGCGCAGGAAGTGCGCCAGGTCGGCCCGCATGCCAACGTGCTGAAGAAAACCAGTCCGTCCGGCGGCGGCCTGCATCCGGTGGAAGCTTTCGTGCTGGCGCAGCGCGTCGACGGCGTGGCGCCGGGACTGTATCACTACCATCCGATCCGGCACGAACTGCGGCCGCTGCAAACCATGGACCACGAGGCGGCCGCCAAGCTGGCGCGCTACATGCTGGCCGACCAGCACTGGCTGTCGGAGGCGCCGTTGCAGGTGGTGCTGGTGGCGCGGCTGGACCGCATCTTCTGGAAATACCGCAATCACCAGAAAGCCTTCCGCGCCATCGCGCTGGACGCCGGCCATTTGTCGCAGACCTTTTACCTGCTGGCGACGGAAGCCGGTTTGCCGGCCTTCATCACCGCCGCCATCAACGACGCCGACATCGAGCAGACGCTGGGCCTGGATCATTTGCGCCACGCGGTGGTGGCGATGTGCGGCTGCGGTCCGGCCGCCGACGGCCCGGCCGCGACGCTGGAATTGCGCTACGGCGAGACCGGCGCCGCCTGACCGCCGCCGGCGTGCCGCGCCTGCACGCCGTCCAGCACGCGCTCCAGGGCGGCGCCGAAGGCTGCCAGCGCATCCTCCATCTGGCGCCGCTGCGTGGTCCGCAGCAACTGCTCCAGTTCCCCCGCCGCGCGGTGCAGTTCCGGCATCGACAGGTTGCCGGCCGCGCCGCGCACCTTGTGCACCAGCAGCGCTGCCTGGTCGGAATCGCCTTGTTCCATGGCGGCCAGCAGCTGCGCCGGCGTGTCCGCGAAGTCGCTGACAAAACGTTCCAGCAGCACCCCCAGCAGCCGGCTGTTGCCGCCCAGGCGCGCCAGCGCCGCCGCCATGTCGATGCCGGGCAGGGCGGGGATGGCGTCGGCTGCGTCGGCCACGTCCGCCACCGGCGGCGGCGCGCGGTCGGGCGCGCGCCGCATCTGGCCGGCCAGCACCGTGAACAGCCGCTCGGGATCGATCGGCTTGGTGACGTAATCGTTCATGCCCATGCCCAGGCTGCTTTCGCGGAAGCCGGCCACGGCGTGCGCCGTCATGGCGATCAGCGGCAGTTGGGCGTGCTGCGGCCGGGCGCGGATGCGGGCGGTGGTTTCGTAGCCGTCCATACCCGGCATCTGGATATCCATCAGCACCGCGTCGTACTGCGACAGCTCGACCATCTGCAGGGCCTCGGTGCCGCTGCCGGCCAGGTCGACGTGGACGCCGGCGCGCAGCAGCACTTCGCGCGCCACCTGCTGGTTGATGACGTTGTCGTCGACCACCAGCACGCGTGCGCCGGCGATGCGCTGCGCCACTTCCGACAGTGCCGACGCCGCCGGCGCCTGCGGCCGCGCCGGCGCCGCCAGTCCCAGGCCGACCAGCACCGCGTCCAGCAACTGCGCCGGGTTGACCGGCTTGACCAGGATCGCCGCGATGCCGGCCTGGCTGGATGAGGCCTGCGCCGCCGGCTCGCGCGCGAACTCGGTCATCATCAGCACCACCGGCAGCTGCGCGTGGGGCGGCTGGGCGTGGATGCGGCGCGCGATCTCGCCGCCGTTGAGGCCGGGCAGGGCCCAGTCCAGCAACACCAGGTCGGCCGGCTGCGTGGCCAGCCAGTCGAGCGCCGCAGCGCCGGTCGGCAGCGCCTGCACGCTGAAACCTGCGCTGCCGAGCTGGCGCTCCAGCATGTCGCGTAGCATGGCGCTGCCGTCCACCACCAGCACGCGCTTGCCGCCGGCGCCGGCCGGCAGCGCCGGCGGGGCCGGTTGCGCGCCGGGCTGGCGCTGCAGTTGCAGCTCGAAATAGAAGCGGCTGCCGTCGCCGGGCGTGCTGTCGATGGCGATCACGCCGCCCATGGCCTGCACCAGCTGCTGCGAAATCGCCAGGCCCAGGCCGGTGCCGCCGTACAGGCGGGTGGTGCTGGTGTCGGCCTGCGAGAAGGCGCGGAACAGGCGCGCCTGCTGTTCGTCGCTGATGCCGACGCCGCTGTCCTCGACGATGAAGCGCAGCCGCACCGGCGCGTCCGCCGCCGCCGCGTGGCCGGCCTCGGCCAGTTCGACGCGCAGGCCGATATGGCCGGCGGCGGTGAATTTCAGCGCATTGCCGACCAGGTTGACCAGCACCTGGTTCAGCCGCAGCGGATCGCCGATCAGCCGCAGCGGCACTTCCGGCGTGGCCCAGGCCAGCAGTTCCAGGCCTTTTTCCGCCGCGCGCCAGGAGAACAGGTCGGCGATCTGCGCCAGCGTGTCGGCCAGGTCGAACGGCACGGTTTCCAGCTGCAGCTTGCCGGACTCGATCTTGGCGAAGTCCAGCACGTCGTCGATGATGCTGAGCAGATTCTGGCCGGCGCGGCCGATCTTGGTGAAGTAGTCGCGCGGCTTGGCCGGCAGGTCGAGGTGGATGCCGAGGCCGGCAAAGCCGAGAATCGCGTTCATCGGCGTGCGGATCTCGTGGCTGATGTTGGCCAGGAATTCGCTCTTGGCGCGGGTCGAGGCTTCGGCGTCGGCGCGCGCCTGCTGGATGGCGCTGATGGCGCTGGCTTTCTGGAAGGCCGAAACAAACGGCTCCTTCAGCGCCTTGAACATGTCCAGGTCCGTGCGCGCAAACGGCGTGTTTTGCTGGAACACCAGGTAGCCCTGGATCTGCTGGTCGACGCGGATGCGCACCGCCAGCAGGGTGCGCTGCTTGAGGAAGATGTCGGGCCCGATGACGCTGGCGCCGTTGACGAACTGCGCCTGCGCCGCGCTCGGCGCCATGCCGGCCGCGGCCGGCGGCAGGGCCACGCTGCCCCAGCTGGCGCGCAGCGCCATCGGACCGCCCGGGGTCTGCGAGATCAGCGCGTAGGCCGCGCCGACTTCGCCGATGGCCGACGATTCGCGCAGGATGGTGTGCAGCAGGGCGTCGAAATCGAGTTCGTCGTTGATCGACTTGACGATGGCGTGCACCCGTTCCAGGTGCAGCGTGCGCGAGTACACCTGCTGCTGCAGGTTGCGCACGCGCCAGCGGTACAGTGCCCAGCCGGAGGCCAGCACCGCCAGCACCGCGCCGATGCGCGCCCACCAGGTCTGGTACCAGGCCGGCAGGAAATGCAGCTCCATGCTCAGTTCGTGCGGACTCCAGGCGCCGTCGCGGTTGCTGCCGCGCATGTGCAGCCGGTAGCGGCCGGGCGGCACGTTGGCGTAGTTGGCGGCGCGGTGGTTGGCGTCGGCCTCGACCCAGTCGCGGTCGTAGCCGTCGAGCTTGAAGGCGTAGCGGTTGCGCTGGCTGGCGGAATAGTCGAGCGCGGCGATTTCAATCTCGACCTTGCGGGTGCCGGGCGGGATGTCCAGCGAGGCGCCGTCGGCCGCCATCAGCGGCGCCGGCGGCACGCTGCGGTTGTCGAGCCGCACCGAGCTGACCACCAGCGGCGGCTGGAAGCGCCACGCCTGCGGCGGCGCCGGCTGCACCACCACGTAGCCGCCCGAGGTGCCGAACACCAGGTCGCCGGCCGCGGTCTGCCCGGAGGCGTTGACGATGTAGGGCTGGAATACCAGGCCGGCGGCGCGGTCGAGCCGCTGCGACAGCAGGGTAGCGGTGTCGACCGCGGCGATGCCGTCCGAGGTGGAGACCCACATGCGGCCGGCGCTGTCGGCGCGCATGGCGGCGATCTTGTTGGAGGGCAGGCCGTCGGCGGTCGACAGGCGGCGGAAGCGGCGCGTGCCGTTCGGATGGCGGCCGTCGAGGATGGCGATGCCGTCGCTGATGGTGCCGATCCACAAGCGCCCCTGGCGGTCCAGGGCCAGCGCGCCGATCGGGCTGGCCGGTAGCGCGGCGCCCAGGCTGCTGGTGGCGAGGATCTGCTCGGCGCGGCCGCTGGCGGGATCGAAGCGGTTCAGGCCCTTGCGCGTGCCGACCCACAGCGTGCCGTCGGGATCGGGCAGCATGGCGTGCACGCGGTTGTCGCTGAGGGCGCCGCTGCCGGGCGCGCCTTCGGTGTACAGCTGGGCGCTGCGCTGGCGCAGGTCGTAGCGCATCAGGCCCGACGGCAAGCCCAGCCACAAGGTCTGGCCGACGCGCACCATGCTGCCGATGCGCGGATACGGGTCGCCGAGCGGCAGCGGCACGCGCTGCACCCGGCTGCCGCCGGCACTGGTGTGATACAGGCCGAGCCCGGTGCCGATCCAGGCCTCGCCCGGCTCGGCTTCCACCATGCCCAGCACCAGGCGGTTTGGCAGGGCGCTGTCCGGCAGGGCGGGATTCGGGCGCAGGCCGGCGTGGCGGCTGCCGTCGGCGTCGACCAGGTCGATGCCCTGGTCGCCCAGGCCCACCCACAGCCGGCCGCCGCTGTCGGTCATGAAGGCGAAGGCGGAAATTTCCGCCAGGCCGGCGCCGTCGAGGATGGTGTCGACGCCGCGGTTGGCGGGATTGTGAATGTCGACGCCGCGTTCGTTGGCCACCCATACCAGGCCGCTGCGGTCGCGCCAGACGGCGGCCGTGCGGTCGTGGCCGAGGCTGATCGCCAGGGCCGGGCGGTGCAGGATGCGGCGGCTGTGGCCGCTGGTGTCGAATTCGATCAGGCCGCCGCCGTAGGTGGCGGCCCACCAGATGCCGGGCACGGTTTCGGCCAGCGACAGCACCATGGCGCGGCCGGCGTCCGGCACCTGGTCCAGCACCAGCAGGCGCGCGCTGTCGCCGGCCTGGGCCGTGCCGACGCCGCTTTTCAGCGTGCCGAACACCACTTCGCCGGCGCGGTTGCTGGCCAGGGACAGCACGGCGTCGGCGCCGCCGTTGGCAAACGGCATCGGCGTGACCTGGCCGGCGGCGTCGCGGTGCGCCAGGCCGGCGTTGGCGCCGATCCACAGCGCGCCGTTGTGGTCGGCCAGGAGCGCGCGCACCTGGTTGGCCAGCGGGCCGCCGGGCAGCGGGTGGTGGCTGACCACGCCGGCCGCGTCAATGTAGTCGAGGCCGGCGGCGCCGCCGACCCACAGGCCGCCGTGCGCATCGCTGGCCAGTGCCGCGACCGCCGGACTGCTCAGGCCCTTGGGCCCGGCCGGATAGCGGATGAAGCGCTCGGTCTGCTTGTCGTACATGGCGACGCCGTCGGTGGGCGTGCCCAGCCACAGCCGGCCCTGGTGGTCCACATGCAGCGTCTGCACGAAGTCGGCCGGCAGTGAGGTGGGATCGTCGGCCTGGTGGAAGAAGTTGCGCATCTGGTAGCCGTCCCAGCGGCCGAGGCCGCCCTGGGTGGCCATCCAGATGTAGCCGTCGCCGTCCTGGGCGATGGCCATCACCACCGGCGCCGGGAAGCCGCGCTCGGCCGGCGCCAGGTGCTCGAACATGGTCGGCGCCAGCTTTTGCCAGGGCGTGGGCGCGGCAACGGCCAAAGGCGGCGCTAGCGCTACCATCAGCGTCAGGATTGCCCCACCAGCTGCGGCAAAGAGGGAAAAAGGGTAGCGCACAAGTACTCGGGTTGGATTTCCCATGCTCGATAGCAAGGGGGGATGACGACTCTAGGATACAAAATTGTGCGGCCATTGTCTATTTATACAGTGACGTAAAGTTTGCGCAACCGCGTTGACAAGAAATATTTATCGGAATATATTTGACGCAGAAATTGGAATCGTTTCCAATTTGTGGGAGCGATAAAAAAGGAGACATAATGAACGACCAGAAATTCGTTTTGTCCGCCATCGCCGCCAGCCTCGCGCTGGCGTACGCGGCCCCCGCGATGGCCAGCGTCACCAGTCCCGTCATCGGCGCCTTGCTGTGGTCCGAGGAGTTCAACGGCGCCGCGCTCAACACCAGCTTGTGGACCACTTACGACGGCAACGGCTGCCAGATCAACCTGTGCGGCTACGGCAACCAGGAGCTGGAATACTACAGCCCGAACAACCTGTCGATTGTCAACGTGCCGTTCGAGCCGAACACGCGCGCGCTGGCGATCCAGGCGCGCAGCCAGACGGTGGGCAGCAATGTCTTCACCTCCGGCAAAATCGATTCGTTCAACAAGGTGCAGGTGCAGTACGGCATGGTCGAGATCCGCATGGCGACGCCGGCGCTGGGCACCGGCCTGTGGCCGGCGGCGTGGATGCTGGGCACCAGCCCGCAGGCGTGGCCACGCAAGGGCGAGATCGACATCGTCGAAATGGGTCACAAGGCCAGCAGCCGGGCGGCGGCCGGGACACCGGCGCCGGCCATCGACAATTTTACCGGCGCCAACGTCATCACCTGGCAGCAGGCGGCTTGCGTCACCGGCAACGAAAGCTGCGCCGCCTCGACCGCGTGGCAGACCAAGAACTGGTACGCGCCGGCGCAATCGCTGGCCAACCGCTTCGTCATCTACCGTTTCTACTGGACCGAATCGCAGATGCGCTTCACGGTGGTGGACAATGGCCTCGAATACGATATGTACAACAGCCCGTTGCCGGTCAATTCGAGCGCGCTGCAGGCGCCGTTCTACCTGCTGTTCAACCTGGCGGTAGGTGGCAACTTCACCGACGCCGCCACGCCGGCGCAGGTGACGGCGCCATTGCCGGGCACCATGTACGTCGATTACGTGCGGGTGTACCAGCTGGACGGCAAGGGTTCGGTCAAGCTGGGCAACCAGACGCCGGCCGAAGTGGGCAAGTTTGGCGTGTTCACCGACAACACCGTGGTCAACAACAAGCTGGAGGCGGGGAATACGTCGGATGTCTTCGTCTGGAATACCGCCTCGACCACGGCCGGCACGATTCCGCCGTACGAAGGCGCGAATGCGCTGTCGTGGAGTTTCAACCAGCCCGGTTCGTGGTTTGGCGGCAGTGTGGAATCGCATCAGGCGCGCGACATGAGCGGCTTCCGCAACGGCAATATGAAACTGAAGATCAAGATCCCGGCGAACGTGGCGTTCACGGTGGGCATCCAGGACACCTACACCAACCAGAATGCGGTGAAATTCCCGGCCAACGCCACCGCTTACGGGCTGGTGCGGAACGGCGACTGGGGCACGGCGACGATCCCGATTGCCGACCTGGCCGGCCCGAAAGTCGCGCTGCAATCGATGCTGGACCTGTTCCAGATCGCCAGCGACGGCGCGGCCTTGCCGCAGGCGGCGTTCCAGATGTCGGTGGACGACATCATCTGGGACAGCGGCGTGCCGACGCCGACGCCAACGCCAACGCCCACTCCCACTCCCACTCCCACTCCCACTCCCACTCCCACTCCGACTCCTACGCCAACCCCGACGCCTACGCCTACGCCAACTCCCACGCCAGCCGCGGCCCAAACCAGCGCAACGATGCTGAAGTTCTCGCTAGCCAGCTCCAGCTGGGCAGACGTGCACTACACCGTCAACACTGGCGGCCAGTTGAACGTCCGGATGACGCAAAGCAGCGGCGCCAACACCTACACCGCCAGCGGCCTGAAAGCCGGCGACGTCGTGCGGTACAGCTTCACCTACTGGGACAGCGTCAACAACTACGCCATCGACACCGCCCAGCAAACCTACACCATGCAATAACCATCCGGGGTCAGTTCTGCCAATCGCACACGAGCTCATGTACCAATGGCAGAACTGAACCCGGAGTTTCCGGAGGTTATGGGGTGACGGTGGCTGTTAGCGGGTGGGTGGCACGGGCGGTCATGAGTTTGACTTTCTCCTGCCACTCGGCCGCGGTTTTGGCGTGGCCGGCGCGGTCCCAGGCGGCGCCGATGTAGTAGCGCAGCGGTTTGCCGGATGCGACCGGCGCCACGATCAGCTCGTTGAACTGGTCTTCGGCGATGGCGCTTGCCGTCGGCAGTACGACGGCGGTGCCGAACGCGCCCTTGGTGGCTTGCGTGACCCATTGCGTCAGCGCCACGCCATCCCGGCCGACGGCGATCTTTTCATCCTGGTTCTTGTCGGACGGCTTTTTGTTCAGGCCGACCGCCACATTCAATGTCTGCGGACCGCTGAAGGTGAAGGTGCTGTCCATGGTGTCGAAGTCCTGGCCCGCATCGACCGTGAAGCGCTTCACTTCGCTGACCTTGGTGCCGGCCGCATCCCAGCCTTCATAGTTCAGCTCGAAGATGGTGCGGATCGGGCCGTTGGCCAGCACTTTCCACGACGCGTAGTTGCGGCCGACATACAGCTGCTTGCCGTCCCACACGCCAGTGCCGCCGGCGCCGCGCGATTTGCCGACGTTGTACATGTCCATGCCTTCACCTTCGTCATGGTGATAGTGGTCGTGGCCCTTGTTGTACCAGCGGTCGACGATCGGGTAGTCGACGCGCTTGAACCAGATGTCCAAGCCGCTCGTCACCAGCACTTCCTTGCCGACGCCTGCCGTATCCGGCGCGGCCAGCGCCGGGCCGTAGGTGCGGTGGCCGACATGATCGTTTTCCCACGCGAAGTCATCCAGACGCTCGGGCACGTAGCGCGCAAAGGTCTTGGCCGCGAACGGTTGCGTGACGGTTTCGGTTTTCTCGACCGTGAAGGTGGCCTGCTTCTCGCCGGCCGCAAAGCTGTGCTGGAAGTACAGCTCGCCATACGCGACGCCGATGCCTTTCGGATCCTTGGCCTGCGGCGCCACATTGCTCACCTGGTAGGGCAGCACGTTGCCCTTGCTGTCCTTGATGGCGATCTTCTGGATCAGCGCGCCCGGCAGCGCGCGGTTGATCTCGCTCCACGGTATGGCGATGGTTTCCGACGGCCGCGCCAGGTCCAGGTCGTTGGTGACGGTGATCTTGGCCAGCTCGGCGGCCTGGGCGGCGGCGCCGGCCAGCAACGCGACGATGGGCAGAAGGTAAGTACGCATGCGGGTCGTCTCCTTATTCATGGCTGTAGTTGGTGGCGCCGGAATCCTTCGGCACGTAATGGTAGGTGCGCAGCTTGACCTGGATATCGATTTTCGGATTGTTGATCAGGCGGATCATCTCGGCGCCGGCCAGCAGCGCTGGGCCGTAGCCGTGCAGTGCGTCGACGCTGGCGGGACGGTTGTAGTAATAGATCTGGTCGCTGGCGAAGGTGGTGCCGACGCAGGTGCCTTCCACCTGGCCGCGCGCGTTGATGCGGCTCGACAGGCCCACCCAGCCGGCCTGCGCGATCGAGCCATAGGTCGCCGGGCTGACCCAGCCTTCGTTGACGGCGTGCGCGATCACGTAGGTGAAGATGGCGCTGGCCGAGGTTTCCAGGTAGGAGTCGTTACGGTCCAGCATCTGGTGCCACAGGCCCACACCCGATTGCAGTTCGGCGATGCCGCGCAGCGAGGCGCGCAGTTGCGCCAGCACTTTCGGATAGCCGGGATGGTCCTTCGGCAGCACGTCCAGCAGGTCGCTCATGGTCAGCACCGCCCAGCCGTTGGCGCGGCCCCAGTAGAAGCGCGGCGCGTCGGGATTGTTGGCGTTCCAGCCGTGGGTGTACAGGCCCAGTTGCGGGTTGTACAGGTACTGGGTCATTTGCAGCACGTTCCTGACGGCGTCGTCGTAGTATTCGCGCTTGCCGGTCAGGTGGCCCATCTCGGCCAGCGCCGGCACGCCCATGTACATGTCGTCGGCCCACAGCGAGATGGCTTGCGGACGCTGGCGCGCCAGCGTGCCATCTTTCAGGCGGAACTGTTTCTTGGCGACCCAGTTGCCGCAGACGTCGATGAAGTGGCCCATGTCCGGCCCGACCTTGGCGAACTTGGCGCGGATCATGGCGGCGCACATGGAGCCGGCGTCATCCAGCGAGCGCGGATCGAGCACGCGCGCGAAGCTGTTGGCGCGCTCCAGGTGAAATTGCTGTTCCTGCGCCTTGAAGTAGGGCAGCTTGTCGCTCATGAACTGGAAGTGGCGCGCGGTCATGGCGGTGTATTTGCTGTCGCCTGTGACGGCGGCCGCTTTCATCAGGCCGGCGTGCACCACGCCCATTTCGTAGACCTGGATGCCCCAGTCGGCGCTGCTCGGCTCGACAATGGCGTCGGCCACCGGCGTGCTGAAGTCGGTGATCTGGAGGCCGCTGCCCTTGTGGACGACTCTGGTCGGCGTGGTCGCCTCCATGTAGCTGCGGATACGGTCCAGCGACGCGGTGATTTCGGCGACGGTCGGCTTCTTGTACAGCACCGGGTAGGTGCCTTCGCCGGCGTCGTAGACGCTCTTGTTGTCCGGGTTGCGGTAAGGGCCTTCGGCGTGGGCGGAAAGGGCGAACAGGGATGCGGCGACAGCCGCAATCAGGGCGGTTCGGGAGGTCACGGGTTTTCGTCTCTTTTATAGTAAAACGTTTATTTGGTCAGACCATTCTAGATTGGTCCGGCCACTTTTGCAATCCGGACAGGCCACTTTGTGGCGGCCCAGAACATCAGCGCGATCAGGCTCAATCCGCCGCCCAGCAGGCAGACCCCGCTCCAGCCCGCCTGTGCATGGATGGTGGTGGCGGCCAACGCGCCGGCGCCGCTGCCGACGGCGTAGAACAGCATGTAGCCGCCGATCAGCCGGCTGTGCTCGTCGCCGCTGCGCAAAATCATGCTCTGGTTGGTGACATGCAGCGCCTGCACGGCCAGGTCCAGCGCGACGATGCCGGCGATGAGCGCTGACAGCGAGTGCGGCGCCAGCGCCAGAAGCAGCCAGGACAGCGGCATCAACAGCAGCGCGGCGGCGCTGGTGGCCTGCGCGTAGCCGCGGTCTGCCCAGTGTCCGGCGCGGGCGGCAGCCAATGCGCCGGCCACGCCCACCAGCCCAAAAGCGCCTGTGGTCCCATGTGAATATGCATAGGGCGGGGCGCCAAGCAGGAACACCAGCGCGCTCCAGAACGTGCCGAACACGGCAAACATCAGCAGCGCGATCACGCCGCGCACTTGCAGCACGCGGTTGCGCCGCAGCAGCGTGACCATGGAGGCGATCAGGCGCGGGTAGGCGAAGCGCGGCGCCTGGCCGCCGGCCTGCGTGGGCAGCAGCGGCAGGCAGCGCCACAACAGCGCGGCCAGCACCAGCATGATCGCCGCCGATGCACCGTAGACGCCGCGCCATCCGGCCAGATCCGCAACCAGCCCGGCAAATACGCGCGCCAGCAGCAACCCGGCCAGCACGCCGCTCTGCGCCGCACCGACCACACGTCCGCGCTCGGCCTCGGCCGCGGCGCTGGCCGCGTAGGCGATCAAGCCCTGCGTCATCGCCGTACCCAGCATGCCGACCGCCAGCATTCCGGCCATCATTGCGAACGTACTGGACGTCAGGCAGACAGCGACCAGCGCCGCAGCCAGCGCCATCAACTGCGCCAGCATCAAGTGCCGCCGTGGCAGCAAGTCGCCCAGCGGCACCAGCAGCAGCAAGGCCAGCACGCTGCCCAGCTGCGTCGCGGTGATGACGCCGCCGACCACCGCATGGCTGATGCCGAAATCAGCCGCCAGCGCATCGAGCAAAGGCTGCGCGTAATACACATTGGCGACACTCAGCCCGCTGGCGCAGGCAAATAATAAAACGAGGGAACGTGGCACGGGGATCTCCAATCTGGTTTTAAATTAAAACTGCTTGCAGCCTACCGTAAGCCAGTTTTAAAATGCAACCATGGCCAAACGAAAATCCCTGCAACACGATGACTGCCCGGTCGCCCGCGCGGTCGATCTGGTCGGCGACCGCTGGTCGATGCTGATCGTGCGCGACGCGCTTGACGGCATCCGCCGCTTCGGCGACTTCCAGCGCAACCTGGGCGTGGCGCGCAACATCCTGTCTGACCGGTTGAGTGCGCTGGTGGACGACGGCCTGCTCGCCATCCAGCCTGCCTCCGACGGCAGCGCCTACCAGGAATACATCCTCACGCCGAAGGGCGAAAGCCTGTTTCCGGCCATCGTCGCGCTGCGTCAGTGGGGCGAACGCCACCTGTTCGCGCCCGGCGAAGCGCATTCCGAATTGATAGAAACCGCCAGCGGCAAGCGTGTCGCCGCCATGCAGCCGCGTGACCACGACGGCAAAATCCTCAAGCCGTCCCACGCTGTGGTGAAAAAACTGGTTGAGAAGTGAACAAATGCCGCCAAACGGTCGCCCATTTAAATAACATGGGAGTACAATCATTTGGAACGGTCGTGCTTTTTTTATGCGCCGTAAAAAATAAGGAGACAGCATGGATTTGACTTACACGGCTGCGGATCTGGCGTTTCGCGACATGGCGCGCGCATTCCTCGACGCCAACCTGCCAAGCGACCTGCAAAAGAAAGTCCGCAACCACCTGCGCCTGAGCCGCCAGGACTACGTGCGCTGGCACCAGATTGTCGCCCGCCAGGGCTGGTCGGCGCCGGCCTGGCCGGTGGAATACGGCGGCACCGGCTGGAGCGCCACCCAGCGTCACATCTGGGACGAGGAGTGCGCGCGCGCCGGCACGCCGCCTATCCTGCCGTTCGGCGTCAACATGGTGGCGCCGGTCATCATGGCTTTCGGTAACGAGGCGCAAAAAGCCCACTACCTGCCGCGCATCCTGAATTGCGACGACTGGTGGTGCCAGGGCTATTCCGAACCAGGCTCCGGCTCCGACCTGGCCTCGCTGAAAACCACCGCCGAGCGCGCCGGCGACCATTACATCGTCAACGGCCAGAAGACCTGGACCACGCTGGCGCAGCATGCCGACATGATCTTCTGCCTGGTTCGCACCGACACCACCGTGCGCAAGCAGGAGGGCATCTCCTTCCTGCTGATCGACATGAAAACGCCGGGCATCACGGTGCGCCCGATCATCATGCTGGATGAAGACCACGAGGTGAACGAAGTCTTCTTCGACAACGTCAAGGTGCCGGTGCAGAACCTGATCGGCCAGGAAAACAAGGGCTGGACCTACGCCAAGTATCTGCTGGGCCACGAGCGCACCGGCATCACCGCTGTCGGCCGCTCCAAGCGCGAGCTGCTGTTCCTGAAAAAGATCGCCTCCGAGCACTTCAAGCATGGCAAGCCGCTGATGCAGGATCCGCTGTTCGCCGCCAAGGTCGCCAGCCTGGAGATTGACCTGATGGCGCTGGAAACCACCGTGTTGCGCGTGCTGACGCGCGAATCGCACGCGCCGGGGCCGGAAGCGTCGATGCTGAAAGTGCGTGGTTCCGAAATCCAGCAGCAACTGACCGAACTGATGGTCGAGGCGCTGGGGCCGGATGCGATGCCGTTCGACACCGACTACCTCGAAGGCAAGACCGACCATGCCGTCACCGGCGACGACGCCGCGGCGCCGTTGAGCGGCTACTACTTCAACTACCGCAAGACCTCGATCTACGGTGGCTCGAACGAGATACAGAAAAATATCATCACCCAGATGATTCTGGGCCTGTAAGGGAGCGGCGATGGATTTCAATTTCAAGGAAGAACAACAGCAGTTTGCCGACGCGCTGCGCCGCTGGGTCGACAAGGATTACGGCTTCGACGTACGTCACCGCATCATCCACTCGCAAAGCGGCGTCTCGGACGTGGCGTGGAACACGCTGGTCGAGCTGGGCATGACGGCCTTGCCGGTGCCGGAAGCGCAGGGCGGTTTCAGCGGCAACGCGGTCGACATGCTGGTGGTGATGCAGGAGCTGGGCCGTGGCCTGGTGGTCGAGCCGTATTTCGCCACCGTGTGGGGCGCCAAGTTCCTGCAACTGGCGAACAACCAGTATCACCGGCTGGAGGACGTGGCCAAGGGCGAGCTCAAGCTGGCGTGCGCGCTGGGCGAAAAGCACTCGCGCTACGACCTGGCCGACATCAAGACCATCGCCAGCATCAACGGCGAAGGCTACCGCATCGACGGCACCAAGACCGTGGTGATCCACGGCGGTCAGGCCGGGGCGCTGATCGTCTCCGCCCGCAGCGCCGGCACGCAACGCGACACCAACGGCATCAGCCTGTTCGTGGTGCCGACCGACACGCCGGGCGTGGTGATCCGCGACTACCGCACCATCGACGGCCAGCGCGCGGCCACGGTGCAGTTCAACCACGTGGCCGTGCCGGCTTCCGCGCTGCTGGGCAAGATGGGCGGCGGCTGGGACATGCTGGAAGAGGCCGCCGACTACGGCGTCAGCCTGCTGTGCGCGGAGGCGGTGGGGGCGATGGACGCGCTGTTCAACGCCACGCTGGAATATCTGAAGACGCGCAAGCAGTTCGGCATCGCGATCGGCAGCTTCCAGGCCTTGCAGCACCGCATGGCCGACATGTACATCCACCTGGAGCAGGCGCGCTCGATGGCGATGCTGGTGGCGGCGCGCATGTCGTGCGATGCGGAGGAGCGACGCCGGGTGGCGTCGGCGGCCAAGGTGCGCATCGGCCAGGCGTCCAAGTTCATCGGCCAGCAGGCGGTGCAGCTGCACGGCGGCATGGGCGTGACCGACGAATTGCCGGCCGCCCATCACTTCAAGCGCTTGACCATGATCGAGCAGACCTTGGGCGATGTCGATCACCATCTGGAACGCTTCGCCGCGCAGCGCGGCTTCCAGCAGCACTCGTAGCGTTACGCCTATGGCGCCATCCAGACCAAGTTCCACAGGTGGCCGTCGATATCCTCGAAGCCCTGGTCGTACATGAAGCCATGGTCCTCTGGCGGATGGGGGATGCGGGCGCCGGCGGCGGCGGCCTTGGCGATCAGGCTGTCGATTTCCTGCGGACTTTCGCAGCTCAGGCAGATGATCACTTCATTGGCTTCTTTCGCCTGCGCGACGGCCTTGTTGGTGAAGGATTTGAAGAAATCCTCCGTCATCAGCATGGCCTGGATGCTGTCTTCCACAATGATCATGAACGCCGCCTGCTCGTTGCTGAATTGCTGATTGAAAGTAAAGCCAAGCGCGGCAAAGAAGGCCTTGGACTTGTCCAGGTCCTTGACCGGCAGATTGAAGATGATTTGCTTGTGCATGATGTCCCCATTCGAAAGTGGATTGAATAAGCGCTGTTTCATCCTGACGACGAATGATGGCACGCCAATTCGACCAGTGCGCGAAAAAATAAGTGGCTGCCCTGCAGCCTTGCGCGAACAACAGTACAATGACTATTCGTCAACGTATGCGAGGGCGGTTTTAGGGGATGTGATATGAAGTATGTTGTCGTGGGTTTTCTGTTTCTCTGCATTTTGCACGTTCATTTTCGCGGCAAGGTGCGCCTGCCTTTCATGCGTCAGTTGTTCGACCATTCGTCGTTCATGGCGCCGATCAACCTGTTCATGCAGTTGTTCTCACGGGTGCCTGCGCAGCCGTTTCTGGACACCGAGCCATGGGAGGAACTGGCGCCGCTGCAGCAGAACTGGCAAGCCATTCGGAGCGAGGCGGTGAACCTGCTGGCGCTGGAAAAAATCAAGGCGGCCGAGCGAAACAACGACGCCGGCTTCAATTCCTTCTTTAAAACCGGTTGGAAGCGCTTTTACCTGAAGTGGTACGCGGCCGGCCATCCGTCCGCTGAACGCCTGTGCCCGCAGACGGTGGCGCTGTTGCGCCGCATTCCATCGGTGAAGGCGGCGATGTTTGCCGAACTGCCGCCCGGCGCCAAGCTCAACCCGCATCGCGACCCGTATGCCGGTTCGCTGCGTTATCACCTCGGTCTGGCGACGCCGAACGACGACCGCTGCTTCATCGAAGTCGATGGCCAGCGCCATAGCTGGCGCGATGGCCAGAGCGTGATCTTCGACGAAACCTATATCCACTGGGCCGTCAACGGCAGCGAGACCAACCGCGTGATCCTGTTCTGCGATATTGAGCGTCCGATGCGCTTTCGCTGGGCCCAGGCGCTCAACCGCTGGCTGGGGCGCACGCTGATGACCGCCGCCAGTTCGCCCAACGAAACAGGCGACCAGGTCGGCCTGATCAGCAAACTGTTCACGATTTCCTATGTCATGGGGCAGTACCGGAGGCGCTACAAGGCGTGGAATAAAACCGCCTACCGGGTCACCAAGGCGGGTCTGATTATCGGTTTGGCGGGGTTGATCATCTGGCTGTGAGGGTCTCAGCACTTATTTTATGTGGCATTGACGGTCTGGATGTCTTTTGACTTCTTCAGCATCCTGTAAGTCAATGGCACACGATTTGAATACTTTGTATCGGGAACCATCAAATTTAAGCAGTGAATCTGAGTAATGCCCAGCTGTACCGCTGGGCATACTGAGGTCTCGCAGTCCATTGGTCTTTGAATTCGATAAAACTACTGCTTGACCGCCGTTGTCCAGCACGATGCGGTAGTGGTTTTTTTCATTTTTCAATATCCAGATTTTTGCAGTCGCTGCACCCCAAGCACATCCATCGGCGGTCTTTGCAATCCAGTCCAGTTTGCGGCCGTTCCCGTTCAAGTCGACGGCACTTCCGACAAACTCGCCTTGTGCACAGTCCTTGTAGTTTGTTTGCCTGACATGCGCACGCAAAGCAGATGCGACCGCCGGCGGCACTCTGCGCAGGCTTTCGTCCTCAATGTCGAAGTCGCCCTTGGCGTGGGCAGGGTGCAATGCTGTACATACCAAAAGCGATATCACAACGGGTGGGGCATACAAGTGCCTAGCCATATGAGCCTTGTTCAGTTTTGGACGCTATTGGTCATCAGTCGCTGTCTTGATCGGCGGTTTCATGTACTGCTCAAAGTTCTCGATATAGTCGTCCAGATTCTCCGTCAAACATCTTTCGTACTGGGTCACAAAGTAGGCAATGGTCTCCGCACGCGCTGCTTGCATATCTTCCTTTTTCTGAAATCCACAGGCACTTCGTCATTGAATCGGGATGCCGCGTACATGAACGAGGCGCTGACTATTCCGCTAGTCGCATCGCTTAATTGCTCGTTCGCCAGATGAATGTGCGCATCAGCATGATTGTAGAAATGGTCGTCAGTTTGCTGATGCATATTCAAAATTGATTCCTTGGATTTCACAGACCGCACAGCAGCAAGTTATCATGAAAGTCCGCATTTCGCTGGTGAGTTGTTAGAAAAGCTCCACCACAACACATTCGTCACAGCGCTTTATCAGCTATCTATTCCTACGGTGGGGAGGGGAGACTGAATTCTCCCTATCAAGCCGACTGCCTTCTGCAAACACAATGTAGTGAGCGTATCGGCTGCATCCGCCCCAACTCGGACATTCACTTTACACACGCAGGGTCGTAAATAATTTGAATTCCATCGTATTTTTTAATCAAAGCGTCGCTTATGCTGATATGGATGAGTTAGTTAGCAATCCGAGACATTGCGTTTCATGGTACGGACAATATTTCCATGCCGAGAAACAAACTGCAGCTCATCGCCACGCCCAAAAACTTTAATGACACCGGGGAGCGAGGCGACAAAATCACTTATCACTACGAACTCATCATCACTCTTCTTTTCTACGAAAAAGTAGCGCTCCTTGCCCACACGTGGTATCTCGATCGACATCAGCTCAAGTCGCTGGTCCGGTGCGCCGTGCATCTGATTGGCGTAAAAAGAACCATACGTAGGAAATCTGAGCTCAATCATAGCGCTGAGAATTTCATCCTTCGATTTGAAATGCGGCCCGAAAGGTATGATCTCCATGATCTTTTCCAGTCGTTGAGCTTCTTCCCAGGGAATTTTCTCTCTATCGAGCAAAAACGACCGCTCGTGAAAAAATATCTTCCGCAGTTTTATGCGATGGCCGAAATACTGAATACTTCTAATAATTCTTATACCAAAAATGAGGTCAAGCATTGTCGAAATAACTCAAAAAAGTGGAGTGTCATGCTTATGCCCTTGTCAGCCATCGGCTCTAAACAGGTCTTGGCGCGTCCGTCCGCTCTTGGCCGAAGGCTGCATAACGAGTCTCGCGTCAACAAACCGATGACGACGTCGTTTCTCCTGACTTTAGAAGGACGGCCACGGTTCATCGGTAAAGCTTCCCATCCTTCGTGCAGGCCAAGCTCTGGGCTGTCTTCAAATATACCTTAGAGTCGCAGGCGGATTTCTGAGGCAATGCTTGAATTCCATTGTAGATATCTTTGGCCGCACGGCCTTCGACAATAAACACTACCCGATCCTCTTTTTCACCAGAGGGAGGGTCTATGAGCGAGCGCCCGGTGATCGCGTAAGTTCCATCCAACTTCTTAAATTCAGCAGCAGAGCCAGTAATAGAAACAGCAATAGAAACAACACTTAGCACGCACATCGTCACTAACATCGAGAGTTTCATTCATCGTCCTTCGTGACTGAATGCATCATGGTATTAAAGTCTATTTCAGATTTTGGTACAAGAACAGTCCGGTATTGGCCGAATGCCGTAGCTTAGCCGATAACTATCGCCCGAGCCGAATAATGTTCACCTGCACTTTGCACATGGCCTGAGTCCAAGGGAAAGTATCTTCGATTTCCCCTCCATCGTATTCCACGATCTCCGGCTTCCAACGCTTATGCTCAACATCAACGACTGACTTCAGGCGGTACTTCTTGCCTGCTTCAGCTGTGAACTGAAGCGGGAAGTCACCGACCGATTGTAAACAGAGCACAAAAAATCGCGAATTCAGTTCGTGCCGACCTGGTGCAAGGGCAATCGCTTCGCGCCGCTTTCCGGCAGAATGGGCTAAGTCCCGAGACTCATCATTAGGATGCTCGGTAATACTGTCCACACGGGTTACAACGACATGCGGATCAATAAATAACGTAGCAATTTGGCTTGGTTCTCTGTCGGCTCCATCATAGAGCTTGATTGTGCTCGTGGTCGTGCAGGCAGTAAGGAAAATTAGGCTGGTAAGTATAGGAAAAAAGCGAGATATATTCATGAAGCTCCTTGGTGGCGCTGTTGGACTAAACGGCTGACTGCTCATTCCCGACCGCTTTGGCCGTTTACGGGTTTGGGGGAGCAGCCTTTTTACAACGAATCCTGAGCCGGGCAGTCTTGGTCCCAGCTGTCAATTTTGAGGTCTTTGAATTGCTCACCCCAAGTAATTATGCGAAGGCACTTATTCTTCTTAGCATAGTGAACTATGCATACGGGCTTGTCCATCGCGCAGCTTTCTAATCCTTCAACTCCATGCTCTTTAATGGTTTTTTCACTGCCGATGTATTCATACCCGTCTCTAGTATGAACTACTCGCTGACGCCAGCCGCTGCGGCGAAGCGATGTATCAGCCATTTGATAGCTCATCCCTTTCTTGATAGGAACCACCTCAGATTCCGCAAAGGTTTTTGCCGCAAGTCCAAGAAAGACAGGTATTAGAATGTATTTTTTCATTTAGCTGAAGGCAGAATTTGGGAACGACTGCTGCTGGCCGATTTCGGTTAGTTGACGTTCACTGAAATTAATTCGTTCGAGATTTTTATAATTGGAGCTCCGTCTAGAGTACGATACTCGCGAACAGACTGCACCATTGCCTTTGCCTTAGGTGCGAACCAATACGTTACGGAAAATTTTTCTAAGTTAATTCCTTGGTACGTGCGTTTTCCTTTTCCTTGGATTTTTATAGCCTGAAAGGTTCCTGCTTTAGAATTAATTACTTCCTCTCCTACTACGATGAAATCTATCTGTTCAAGCACGTCGCCAGCCTTGATTTCACTTTTCCATTCCGAACCTACCTTTAGACCTTCTTTGCAGGAGTTAACTAGGTCAAGATTGGTTCGGCCCACGAAATCACGAAGACAATTTGTCGCAGGTAACGACTCAATGGGCTGCCAAATGACTTGACCTGAGGCCGTGATCGCTTTTGCCCATCCAAGCATCATGTCGCCGCTCTTTTTCTTGAAAAGCATACTTAAGCGTATTTCATTTGAGACGTCGGGCTTACCTGGCTCGGTTCGTAACTGAAGAAAAGTCCATTCATCGTTTGGAGAAAACTCTTGAAGTTCTACACCATAAGCTAAGCCGCAAAAAAACATCATCCCAAGCATAACGGATTTGAGCTTCGTAAAGTGCTGCAACATGTACTACCTTTCTCAATATCCGCAATCGGCCGTCAGCGGCCTCCAAAAAGTGATGTAATTAATTCAAGGTCAAGATGCTTTCCATCTTCTGAAAGGTCCAATATCTCTCCATTTTCAATTAGCCATTTAAGTCGCTTGCTGACTAAGTTTAGCGCCAAAGACATCGCCTGGAGTGAACTAATCCCGACGATATCAGAATAACGCCCCTCAAATCCAAATATCGCACAAGGACAAGCCCAATCAATATTTTTCCTATATGGCGCACCAATCATCACTTGTACGGGAGCTGTCGTACCATCTTTTTTATGCCAGATGAAGTCATGTGTCGCAATGACCGTGGGATTCTCAATTTTCATCATAGTTTTTGGGTCTAACTTGGCACACTTGAGTATCCGTTCCTGGCCGAACTTGGCCGGCGCCCGTAAAGAATAACATTTTGTCAAACTGAAAAAATACGCGGAATCTCACGGTAAGAGCTGGCGGCGACTTGCCCGGAGTGGGAGCCACAATGATATGATTTCCAACATGCCTTGCTAAGTGTGGTCGAATTCCTTATCGTCTGAAAATCTCGCAGAACATCCGCCGTTATAAAAAGGTGTGCCCGTTATGAAGAGCCACGCAGAGCATCCTCCACTTCCCACCGAGGCATTGGAAAAACGCCGGGCGCAGATTTATCCCGTTCTCAGCAAAGCTGATATCCGCCACGTCCGTCGCTTTGGCCCTGAGCGCCATTTCGAGGCCGGTGAGAGGATTTATCGTGCCGGGCAGCAAACGCCGGGCACGCTCTTCATTCTTGAAGGCCGTATTGCGGTCTACCGCAACGACGGCTTCAGCACAGACAGCCTGATGGCTACCTTGCAGGCGCGCCAGTTCACCGGGGAGATCGGCCAACTATCGGATCGCCCGTCGATGGCCGACGGCGTCGCCATCGACCGCGTGACTGCCATCGTGCTGTCGGCGGAAGCGCTGCGCGCCTTGCTGGTGGCCCATGCCGACCTGGGCGAACTGATGATACGCTCGCTCATCTTGCGCAGCGTTGCGCTGCTGGAGAAAAATTCGGGTGGCCCGGTCTTCATCGGGCCGCCGGGGCATGCGCGCATCCATGCGCTGCAAAGCTTCCTGACCGCCAACTCCCATCCCTACACGGTGCTCGATCCGCACACCGACCAGCGCGCCGCGGCACTGGTCGCCGCCGAGCAGCCGGCCGCAGACGATTGGCCGCTGGTGATCTGTCCGGGCGTCGGCCTGAAAAAAAATCCGTCCATTCCTGAGCTGGGTCGTTGCGTCGGCATGCTGAGGCACTTGAGCGAAGACACTGTATGGGACGTGATTATTGTCGGCGGCGGACCGGCCGGCTTGGCTGCTGCCGTGTACGCGGCGTCCGAGGGGCTGTCGGCGCTGGTGCTGGAAACGCGCGCCTACGGCGGTCAGGCCGGCGCCAGCGCGCGCATCGAAAATTACCTGGGTTTCCCGACCGGCATTTCAGGCGCCGGCCTGACTGGCCGCGCCTACGTACAGGCGGAAAAATTTGGCGTCGAGATCGCCATCCCGGCGCCGGCGGGACGCCTGCTCTGTGCCAGCTGGCCCTTGCAAGTGGAGATGTGCGGCAGCCTGACGATGCTGAAGGCGCGCAGTGTGGTGTTGTCGTGTGGCGCGCGCTACCGCCGGCCCGCGCTGGACGGGCTCAAGCAGTTCGAGGGACGCGGCGTGTATTTCTGGGCCTCGTCGGTCGAGGCGCAGCTGTGCAAGATGGAGGAAATCGTGCTGGTCGGCGGCGGCAATTCGGCGGGCCAAGCGGCGGTGTATCTGGCGGCGCATGCGGCGAAAGTGCACATGCTGATCCGCAAGGGCAGCCTGTCATCGACCATGTCCAGCTATCTGATCGAGCGCATCGCGGCACATCCGAATATCGCATTGCACACCCATTCCGAGATTGTCGGCATCGCGGGCGACGACGATGGCTTGAAACAGGTGCGGATCCGCGACGCCCGCAGCAACGAGGAAGTCACGCGCCAGACGCGGCGCCTGTTTTTGTTCATCGGCGCCGATCCGAACACCGGCTGGCTCGATGGCTGCGGCATCGCCGTGGACCGCCACGGGTTCATTCTTACCGGCACTGACGTCGAGCAAGCTCCGCTGTGCGAGACCAGCGATGTCGAGCAGGATTACGTTCGCAGCGTCCAGGCGCAGTCGACGCTGATGACCAGTGTGCCCGGCGTCTTTGCCATCGGCGATGTGCGGGCCGGGTCGACCAAGCGGGTGGCGGCGGCCGTCGGCGAGGGGGCCGCGGTGGTGGCGCAAATCCACGCCTTTTTGGTCAACGCTCCGCGCTCTCCAGACTGATGCAATAGCGGTTGCGGCCGGTCTGCTTGGCGCGGTAGAGGTTGTTGTCGGCGATGCGAATCAGCGGGCTGGGATCGTAGCCTTCGAGCGGCGGCAGTGCGGTGGCCAGGCCCATGCTGACGCTGACGTGCGGCGCCGTCAGCGAGGCGGCGTGCGGAATGTCGAGCTTGCGCACTTCCTCCAGGATGCGGTTGGCCACCACTTCGGTGCCGTCGGCGCCTTCCTGCGGCAGCAGCAGGATGAATTCCTCGCCGCCGTAGCGCGCCAGCATGTCCTGCGGCCGCGTGGCGCAGCGCTTCATGGCGGCGCTCACTTGCTGCAGGCAGGCGTCGCCGGCCTGGTGGCCGTAGTGGTCGTTGTACAGCTTGAAGTGGTCGATGTCGATCATGATCACCGACAGCGGCAGGCCGGCGCGCGCGCAGCGCCGCCATTCGGCCTCGACGGTGTCGTTGAAGTTGCGGCGGTTGGCGACGCCGGTCAGGCCGTCCGTCATGCTGAGTTCGCGCATGGCGTCGCCCTGACGCTTGATGGTCAGCTGGCTGCGCACGCGCGCCCGCACCACCGCCACGTTGAATGGTTTGCTGATGAAGTCGACCGCGCCGGCTTCCAGCGCCCGCGTTTCGTCTTCCGGCTGGCTCAGCGCGGTGACGAAGATGACCGGGATGTCCTGCAGCCGCGGCGAGCTGCGCAACGCCGCCACCACCGCGTAGCCGTCCATGCCGGGCATGACGGCGTCCAGCAGGATCAGGTCCGGCTGCTGGTCGTGGGCGATCTGCAAGGCTTGCTCGCCGTCCAGCGCGAACAGCACTTCGTGTTCTTCGCGCAGCGCATGGTGCAGGATCTGGATGTTTTCCATGGTGTCGTCGACCACGAGTATCCGTCCGTTCCTGGCCAGGTCGGTCCAAGTCATGCACTTTCCTTTCGCTGCAACATTTCTTCCACCATCTGGCGTGCGGCCTTGAAGTTGAGGGTTTCCACGGCTTCTCCCAGGGCCTGCGCTTGCCCGGTCGACGCCAGAGCAGGCCGCAGGGCCTTGAAATGTTCCAGTGCTTTCAGATTGTTATTCTGAAGCAAACCTTGTAACTCCGCCAGTTTTTGCGCCAAGTCAGAAGGGGGAGTGTTGCTTGTAGGAATATCCGGCCGGGGCGCGGCCAGGTTGCGGACGGTGCGGGCGATCAGATTCAGCGCCTCGTCCAGCCGGTTCAGCGCGGCCGGCATGGCCAGCGTGTCGGCGCTGGCGTCGTGCAGCACGGCCTCGGCCGCGCCGGCGAGCCGGGCGACGTCGGCCGCGCCCAGGTTGGCGGCCACGCCGCGCAGGCGGTGCAGCACCTGGGCCGCCTGTGGGCGCTGGCCGGCGCCGAGCAGGGTGCGCACTTCGCCGACGGCGCCGCCCTGTGATTGCTCGAAGCGCTTGAGCAGGGCGCTGAGGGCGTCGTAGTTGCCGCCCAGCCGGCTCAGTGCGGCTTCGACGTCGATGCCGGGCAAGGGCGAGATCGGCGGCATCAGCGCGGCCGCCGGCGTCGGCGGCGGCGCCTTGGCCGGCACCGGCGCCACCATCTCGCGGGTGGCGTCGCGGATGGTCACCAGCCGCGTCAGCACCGAGATCAGCTCCTCGACGTCGATCGGCTTGGCCACGTGGGCGTTCATGCCGGCTTCGGCGGCGCGGCGGCGGTCGTCTTCCAGCACGTTGGCGGTCATGGCGATGATCGGCAAGGTCAGCCGGCCCTGGCGGCGGATTTCGCGGGTGGCGTCGTAGCCGTTCATCACCGGCATCTGCACGTCCATCAGCACCACGTCGTAGCGTTCGGGCGCGGCGGCCAGCAGTTCCACCGCCAGCTGGCCGTTGGACGCCACCTCCACCGTGGCGCCGGCGTGCAGCAGCATGTATTCCGCCACTTCCTGGTTGATTTCGTTGTCTTCCACCAGCAGGATGCGCATGCCGGCCAGGCGGCCGTGCAGCGGCGTGTGTTCCAGCTGCGCCAGCAGACCGTCGGCCGCCTGGTCGCCGGCCAGCAGGCTGCTGACGCGTTCCAGCAGCCGCGCCGGGCTGACCGGCTTGGCCAGCACGCCAGCCAGCCCCAGCGTGGCCGCCTGCTGCACCAGCGCGGCGGCGCGGTGCTCCGAGGTCATCATCAGCACCGGCGGCAGGGCCAGGTCGGGCGGCAGCTGTTGCAGCAGGGCGGGGCCGTCGACGCCCGGCATGTCCTGGTCCAGCAGCAGCAGGTCGTAGGGGCGGGCGGCGCGGGCGCGTTCCAGCAGCAGCGTGCGGGCCTGGTCGGCGCCGGTGGCGCAAGCGGTGTGCCAGCCGAAGCTACGGCCGGCTTCATACAGTGCCTTGCGCACGCTGGCGTTGTCGTCGACGATCAGCACCGACAGCGTGGTGGTGGCCGACGGCGCCGGCGCGGCGGCCAGCGGCGCGCTGCATTCCAGCGGGCAGGCGAACAGGAATTCGGCGCCGTGCCCCGGTTCGCTGCTGACGCTGATGGCGCCGCCCATCATGTCGGCCAGCTGGCGGCAGATGGCCAACCCCAGGCCGGCGCCGCCGAACTGGCGGCTGGTGCTGCTGTCGGCCTGCGAGAAGGCGTCGAAGATGCCGGCCTGCTTGTCGGGGGCGATGCCGATGCCGGTGTCGCGCACCGAGAATTCCACCAGCAGCGCCTGGTCGCCTGGCCGGGCCGAGCCGGGCGCGGGGCGCACCGTCAGCACCACTTCGCCGTGGGCGGTGAACTTGATGGCGTTGCTGACCAGGTTGAGCAGCACCTGCTGCAGCCGCATCGGGTCGCCCGCCAGCTCGGTCGGCATGGCCGGATCGATGTCGAACACCAGCTCGACGCCCTTGTCGCAGGCGCTGCCGCTGAGCATGACGCTGATGCTGTCGAGGATGTGCTGCAGGTGGAAATTGGCGTGTTCCAGCACCAGCTGGCCGGCCTCCACCCGCGAAAAGTCGAGCACGTCGTTGACCAGGCTGAGCAGCGATTGCGTGGCGAACTGGATCTTGTGCAGATAGCCGCGTTCGCGCGGCGCCAGCGGCGCTTCCTCCAGCAGCCGCGCCAGGCCGATGATGGCGTTCATCGGCGTGCGGATCTCGTGGCTCATATTGGCCAGGAACTCGCTCTTGGCGCGGCTGGCCGCCTCGGCGCGGTCGCGCGCCAGGATCAGTTCTTCGTTGACGACCTGCAGGTGCAATTCGGTTTCCTTTAATTCGGTGACATCGGAGACTAGCACAAAGAAACCGACTACTGCTCCCGTATCGTCGACATCCGGGATGTAATTGACCCAGGTATGGCTGATGTCGCCCGACGGCCAGCGCAATTTGCCGGCAAAGCCCTGCGGCTCGCCGGCCAGCGCCGCCTGCACGTAGGCGGCGCCCTCGGCGTATTCCTCGGCGCCGGCCACGTCCGGCATGTGGGCGCCGATGATGGCCTCGTGGCTCAGGCCGTGCCATTCGAGGAAGTAGCGGTTGGCGAAGCGGCAGCGCAGCGCGGCGTCCCAGTAGGCCACCATGCCGGGCAGGTTGTCGGTGACGGTGCGCACGAAGTGTTCGCTGGCGGCCAGCCGCTCGGCGGTGGCGCGCAGCACTTCCTTGGCCTGCTTGCGGTCGGTGATGTCGAGCGAGAAGCCGAGCACGTGGGTGGCGATGCCGTGCTCGTCGCGCAGCGCCACCTTGCGGGTGGTCAGGTAGCGGGTGCCGTCGGGCGTGGTCAGCGGTTCCTCGGCGATCTCGGTCACCACGCCGGGCGCGCTGGCCAGCACGCGGCGGTCGTCGGCAATGAAGACTTCCGCCTGCTCGGGGGGCACGAAATCGTAGTCGTTCTTGCCGATGATTTGCTCGCCGCCGACGCCCAGCATCTGCGCGCCATGGCGGTTGAACATGTCGTAGCGCAGGTCGTCGGCGCGCTTCAGGAAAATCATCGCCGGGATGTTTTCCACCACCGAACTCAGAAGCCGGCGCGAGCGTTGCAGTTCCGCCTCCACGTATTTTTGCTCGGTGACGTCGAGCACCAGGGCGGTGATGCCGATGATCTTGCCGTCGGTGCCAAATTGCGGGTAATAGCTCAGCACCCAGTGGCGCAGCTGGTCCGGCGACGAGGCCGGGTGGCCGCTGCGTTCGATGCCGGTCAGCGGCTTGCCGCTGCTGAGCACGATGCGGTAGTCTTCCAGCACGCTGCGGCGCACGGCGTGGTCGGGGATCATGTCGCCGATGTGGCGGCCCAGGTGCGCCACCACTTTCTGCTGGTTGAGCGCGGCCAGGTAATCGTTGATGCGCAGCACCCGCAGTTCGGCGTCGACGTAGCTGAGGCCGACCGGCGCGGTGGCGTACAGCGTTTCGAGCTGGGTGCGGTTCTTTTCCAGCTGGCTGGTGCGCTCGGCGACCAGGCTTTCCAGCTCCTGGCTATGGCGGCGCAGGTCGCCTTCCACCGCGCCCAGCGCGCGCGCCACCATGTCGGCCTCGCGGAAGGCGGCGGCCGGCATGGCGAACGGCCGGCCGCTGGCCAGCGCCTGGGCCGGCGCCACCAGCTCGCGCACCGAGCGGGCGATGCGGCCGCCGACCGCCCACGCCAGCGAGAAACCGGCCGCCAGCACCGCGATCATTGTGGCGGCGATCAGCGCCACCGCGTTCATCAACTCTTCGTAGGCCTTGGACTGCGGCGTGGCCACGCCCACCACCGCGCCGCTGACCGGCGCCCGGCTCAGGCCGAGGTAGACCGGCGTGCCGTTGGCGTCTTCGGTGTCGAGCAGGTTTTCCTGCGGCTTGTGCAGGTAGGCGCGCAGCGCCGGCGTCGCCGCATGGCCCAGCAGCAGGCGCGGGCCGCCGTACTGGGCCACCACGTTGTCGTCGCCGTCGTACACGGTCAGGGCCTGGTCGGCGCTGATGTGCTCATCGGCGATGATGCGCGCCAGGCGGTCCGGCTTCAGCAGCGCGGTCATGGCGTAGGCCACGTGGCTGTCGATGAACACCGGCACGTCGAGCGCCAGCAGGGCGCTGCCTTCCACCACCACCACCGACATCTGCGGCCGGCCGTGGCCGAACAGCGGCGCCAGGCGGCGCGCGTTGTTGACCGGATTGAGCGTGTCGGGCAGCGCCGCGCCGACGTTCAGCGCGGCCTTGCCGGTGAGGTCGCTCAGGATGAATTGCGACGCCGGGAATTGCGGACTGAGCATGGCGCCGGCCTGCAGGCGCAGCGCCGCCAGGTCGCCGCTGCGCAGGCTGGGCGAGGAGGCCAGCGCGGTGGCGGCGCCTTCGCTCTGCACCAGGTCGCGGTCGATGGCGGCGGCCACCGCGCGCGCGGCCTGCTGGGTGTCTTCCTTGAGGTTGTCGCGCTCGCGCGTGTAGAACTGGCCGACCAGGGCGCCGAAGCCGACCACCGTGGGCAGCGCGCAAGCCAGCACCAGCAGCGCGATCTGCGAGCGGATGGATGGCAGGGATTTGCGTTTTGTTTCTGGCACGCGCTTGGCCTCGGTCATGGTGCTGGCAGCACGATAGTAGCCGAGGCCGGAGTTTTCAGAAAGTGCTTTTGTCCAGGGCGAACCTTAACGCCACACCGTCAGATCGGTTTGCCGCAGGCGTAGGCCCAGCCCAGTTCGGCCATCGGCCGCGCCATCCTGCCCGATTCCAGCGCCTGGGCGCTGGCGGCGGTGCCGTCGACGTAGCGCTTCATGATGCCTTGCATGATGCTCGCCAGGCGGAACATATTGAACGCCAGGTAGAAATTGAAGTCGGCCAGCTGGATGGTCTTGCCGGTGCGCTCGGCGTAGCGGGCGATGTATTCCTGCTGGGTCGGGATGCCCAGCGCCTGCAGGTCCAGGCCGGCGATGCCGCGGAACTGGCCGGGCGGGATGTGCCAGCTCATGCAGTGGTAGGAGAAGTCGGCGAACGGGTGGCCCAGCGTCGACAGTTCCCAGTCCAGCACCGCCAGGATGCGCGGCTCGGTCGGGTGGAACAGCATGTTATCGAGGCGGAAGTCGCCATGCACGATGGCCGTGTCGTCGCCCGGCGGGATGTGGGCCGGCAGCCAGGCGATCAGCTGGTCCATGGCCTCGATGGTTTCGGTTTGCGAGGCCAGGTATTGCCTGGTCCAGCGTTCGATCTGGCGCGCGAAGTAGTTGCCCGGCTTGCCGTAGTCGGCCAGGCCGATGGCAGCGTAGTCCACCGTGTGCAGCTGGGCGATGACGCGGTTCAGTTCATCGTAGATGGCGGCGCGTTGCTCCGGCGTCATGCCGGGCAGCGACTGGTCCCACAGCACGCGGCCTTCGACGAACTCCATCACGTAGAAGGCGCGGCCGATCACGGCTTCGTCGGTGCACAGCGCGTATTGGCGGGCGGCGGGGAAGCCGTGCTGTTGCAGCGCATCCATGACGCGGTATTCGCGCTCGATGGCGTGCGCCGACGGCAGCAGCTTGTCGGCCGGCGCCGGCTTGGTGCGCAACACATAGTGCTGGCCGCCGACGCTCAGCTTGAAAGTGGGATTGGACTGGCCGCCCTTGAATTGCTCGGCCGTCAGTTCGCCGTCCGGGTAGCCTGCCACATGCTGGCGCAGCCAGGCGTTGAGGGCGGCGGTGTCGAACTGGTGGCGCGACGATACCGCCTTGGTGCCGATGAATTCTTCGAACATGCTGCTGTCTCCAACTTTTTATATGCGTGACAGCCATTCTAGATCAAAAAAGTACGGATGTGCTTTTAATCTCGGTGGAAGGCGGCGGGCGTTGAACGACGGGCGCAACACTATCGCGCTTCCGTCTGCAGAAAGCGACACCTTAGCTCGCTCCGCACGGCCATCTGTCATAGAATGGCCGCAAGTTTTGGTGACAATTGACAAGGAGCGCTATGTCCAGACCAGAAAAAGTGCGGTTGGGTGAAATTCTGGTGCAGCAAAAGCTGCTCTCCGAGGAGCAACTGGGCCTGGCGCTGGCCGATCAGAAGCGCAGCGGACGCAAGCTGGGGCGCGTCTTTGTCGAAAATGGCTATGTTACCGAGGAACAGATTGCCGGCGCGCTGGCGCGCCAGCTGAACATCCCGTATCTGAACCTGAAGTTCTTCAACATCAATCCCGAGATCGTGCGGCTGCTGCCGGAAACCCAGGCGCGCCGCTTCCGCGCGCTGGTGCTGGAAGACCGGCGCGGCTCGCTGCTGGTCGGCATGTCCGACCCGACCGACCTGTTTGCCTACGACGAGATCGCCCGCATCGTGCGCCAGGACATCGAGCTGGCGGTGGTCAACGAGACCGAGGTGGTGGCGGCGATCGACCGCATCTACCGCCGCACCGAGGATATTTCCGACCTGGCGCGCGAGCTGGAGCAGGATCTGGGCGACGTGTCGGTCGACTTCGGCGCGCTGGCGGCGGCCAATCCCAACCTTGAGGAAGCGCCGGTGGTCAAGCTGCTGCAATCGGTGTTTGACGACGCGGCGCAGGTGCGCGCTTCCGACATCCACATCGAGCCGCAGGAAGGCCGGCTGCAGATCCGCTTCCGCATCGACGGCGTGCTGCACCTGCAAACCGAGTCCGATATCAAGATCGCGCCGTCGCTGGCCTTGCGCCTGAAGCTGATGTCGGACCTGGATATCTCGGAAAAGCGCTTGCCGCAGGACGGCCGCTTTGCCGTCCGCGTGAAGAACCAGCGCATCGACGTCCGTATCTCGACCATGCCGACCCAGTACGGCGAATCGGTGGTGATGCGTCTACTGAACCAGAGCGGCACGCAGCTGAAGCTGGACGCGATCGGTATGCCGCGCGGCCTGCTGGAGAAGTTCCGCGCCATCGTCCAGCGGCCGAACGGGCTGGTGCTGGTGACCGGGCCGACCGGCTCCGGCAAGACCACCACGCTGTATTGCGCGCTGTCCGAGCTGAACTCGGTCGAGAAAAAGCTGATTACCGTGGAAGATCCGGTCGAGTACCGGCTGGCCGGCATCAACCAGGTGCAGGTCAACGACAAGATCGACCTCAACTTCGCCCGCGTGCTGCGCTCGGCGCTGCGGCAAGACCCGGACATCGTGCTGGTCGGCGAGATGCGCGACCAGGAAACCGCCGCCATCGGCCTGCGCGCCGCCATGACCGGTCACCTGGTGCTGTCGACGCTGCACACCAACGACGCCGTCAGCACGCCGCTGCGGCTGATGGACATGGGCGTGCCGCGCTACATGGTCGGCAGCTCGCTGCAGGCGGTGCTGGCGCAGCGCCTGGTGAGGGTGATCTGCGAAAGCTGCACCACGCCGTACGAGCCGACGCCGACCGAGCGCGAATGGCTGAGTCTGGAACTGAACGACAAGGTCGACAAGGCGCGCTACTTCCACGGCAAGGGCTGCTCGCACTGCAACGGCATGGGCTATCGCGGCCGCACCGGCGTCTACGAATTGCTGGAAATGACGCGCGCGGTGGTGGACGCGGCCAACGATCCCGATCCGTCCCACTTCCTGAAGGTGGCGCAGCAGCAGATGGCCGGCGAAACGCTGCGCCGGCACGCGGTGCAGCTGGTGGTGCAGGGCCGCACCACGGTGTCGGAAGCGATGCGCATCAGCAACCAGGTCGAGGACTAAGACCGTGCCTTTCTTCGCATACAAAGGCCGCAACGCGCGCGGCGAGCTGATGCAAGGCGTGCTGGAGGCGATCGACAGCGGCGCCGTTGCCGACCAGCTGTTCAATACCGGCGTGACGCCGATCGAGATCGTTGTCACCAACAAGAAGGTGGCCGGCGGCGACAACTGGTGGGCCAAGCTGCTGGAAAAAAAGGTCACGTCGATGGACGTGCAGCTGTTCAGCCGCCAGATGTATACGCTGCTCAAGTCCGGCGTGCCGATCATGCGCGGGCTGGCGGGCTTGCAGGAATCGGCGGTCAGCAAATCGTTCGGCAAGGTCATCAAGGATCTGCGCGAGTCGCTGGATGCGGGCCGCGAGCTGTCGGCCGCCATGCGCCGCCATCCGGACGTGTTCACGCCGTTTTACCTGTCGATGGTGCGCGTGGGCGAGATGACCGGGCGGCTGGAGGAAGTGTTCCTGCGATTGTTCGACCACCTGGAGTTCGACCGCGACATGCGCGAGCGGGTCAAGACCGCGCTGCGCTATCCGAGCTTCGTGGTGTTTGCCATGATCGCCGCCATGGTGGTGGTCAACATCTTCGTGATCCCGGCCTTTGTCGGCGTGTTCTCCAAGTTTAACGCCGAGCTGCCGCTGATGACGCGGATATTAATAGGCACCTCCAACTTCTCGGTGCGCTACTGGCCGGTGTTTGCGGTGGGGCTGGTGGCCGCGGTGTGGGGCTTCCGCGCCTGGGTGGCGACGCCCAAGGGCCTGTACCAGTGGGACAAGTTCAAGCTGAAAATCCCGGTGGCCGGAAAAATCATCCTGAAAGCGACGCTGGCGCGGTTTGCGCGCAGCTTCTCGCTGTCCAGCCGCAGCGGCGTGCCGATCGTGCAGGCGCTGTCGGTGGTGGCGCAGACAGTCGACAACGCCTACCTGACCGCGCGCGTGGAGCAGATGCGCGACGGCGTCGAGCGCGGCGAAAGCATCCTGCGCACGGCCACCGCCGCCAGCGTGTTCACGCCCATCGTGCTGCAAATGATCGCGGTGGGCGAGGAGAGCGGTTCCATCGACGAGCTGATGGACGAAATCGCCCAGATGTACGAGCGCGAAGTCGATTACGAGCTGAAAACCCTGTCGGCGCAGATCGAACCGATCCTGATTGTGTTCCTGGGCATCATGGTATTGGTGCTGGCGCTGGGCATCTTCCTGCCGATCTGGGATCTGGGCAAGGCCGCCTTGCATCATTGAGTGTGAAATCGTGATCTTATCGGCAATATTTGTGACTGCCAAACAACGGGGCGCGAGCTTGCTGGAGTTCGCCGTTTCCGTAATTGTGGTAGGCATTTTGCTGGGTTTTCTGCTGCAACGGGTCTGGTATTACCAGGGCGAAGCCGAACAGGCGGCGGTGCAGATGACGGTGGCAAATGTGCGGACCGCCTTAGAAATTAAGGTGGCGCAAGCAAAATTGCCCGGGCGCAGCGAGGATTTAACGTTTTTGGCCGAAGAAAATCCGCTGGATTTGCTAAATGTTAAGCCGGTCAATTACGCCGGCGCCTTGTTCAGCCCCTCCGACAAGGACATCGGCGCGGGCAATTGGTGCTTCGACCGTACTAATAAAAGTCTGATTTATTTGTTAAATTTCGGAAATTCTTTTCGAGATGCTGAAACGAAACGTTTGAAATTCAAGGTAAAATTGTTTCGCTTGCCCCATAGCCCCGCCAAGCCGTCAGGCGCACCTGAGTTAGTAGGTGTGGCCTTTGAGCAAGTGAAGGACTAGCGCAATCCGCGCAAATTTTTCGACGATTTGGAGAGAGTAATGAACAAGCAAGCCAGCATCGCATCCCGTCAACGCGCCCAAGGCGGTTTCACGCTGATCGAGCTGATCGTAGTGATCGTGATCCTCGGCATCCTGGCGGCGACCGCGTTGCCGAAGTTTGCCAACCTGGGCGGCGACGCCCGCATCGCCGCGCTGAACGCGGCGCGCGGCGCACTCAATACAACGTCATCCATGATGCACGGCCAGTTCCTGATGAACGCCGCTGGTCCGTTCACCAATGAGGGCATCACGATCACCAACGTCAATGGTTATCCTGGCGCCGATCAGAACACCACTCTCGCGTCTGGTATTGGCAATCTCGCCAACAACGCTGATTATCTGGTGACGGTGGGAAGTGCCGCGAACAATAGCGCGACCAACAATCGTCCGGCTGTCAACGTTGGCAGCCTGCTGGTGCAGCCTATTTCGGTCGCCAACAATCCGCAAGGCCTGACCTGCTATCTGATGTACACACAGGCGGCTAATACGACGACGCCGCCTACGGTGAACGTGGTTACTACCAACAACTGCAACTAATGTTAGCCGGCGGCGTGGCCAGCCGCCAGCGGGCGGACGGCTTCACGATTGTTGAGCTGGTGACGGTGATTGCGGTGATCGGCATATTGGGCGCCATCGGCATGTCCCGGTTTTTCGATAACACTGTATTCGAGAATCAGGCTTACGCCGACCAGGCCCGCAGCCTGATACGCTACGCGCAGAAGTTGGCCGTTGCGCAGAACCGCATGATTTTTGTCCGCTCGGACGGCAACAGCTTTGCCGTCTGTTCCGATGCGGCCTGTAGCGCCAATGGCATCATCGCCGCACCCGGCGGCAATAACAACGGCAGCGCCGCCACCAAGCTCAACTGCTTGCAGGGCAATGTCTACGCCGCGCAGTGGATGTGCGTCGGCCGCCCTTCCAGTGTGGTTGTCAGTGCCGGAAGCACACGTCCTGAATTGGCCGCTGGAGGTTTCTTCTCCTTCGATGCGATGGGGCGTCCCTATAATCGGGACGGTACGGCGATGACGGCGACGCTCCCGAACGCATCGGTGGTGAACGTACCTGCCATGACGCTGACCTTTACCAGTGGCGGCAATACCGCTCGCCTTGCCATCTGGCCGGATACTGGATATGTGCAAAGTGTTGCGCAATAAAATCGCCCTTCAGCGGGGCTTAACCATCGTCGAACTGGTGATCTTCATCGTCATCGTCGGCATTGCCGCGGCCGTGCTCATGCAGGTGATGAATTTGGCGAACAAAAGCAGTACCGATCCTGCGCGCCGCAAGCAGGCGCTGCTCATTGCGGAAGCGTACATGGAAGAAGTCCAGCAAGCGCAGTTCACTGCCTGTGATCCATCCGATGCCAATGCCGCGACCATTACCGATCCCAATCAATGCGCTGTCAGGGAGCGCTTTGGCCCGGAGCCGGGTAATGTCCGGCCATTCGACAACATCAATGATTACGTTCCGCAAAATTATGTGCCAGGAAATGCTGTGCGCGCGTTTGCCGTGACCGATTCGTCCGGCAATCTGGTCGATGCAGATGTTTCCGGCAACCCCTTGGGCGCCGGCACGGTGGGCGGCAATTTGAGCGGCATCACCACTACTCTGGCACTTAATCCGGTTATTTCGTTGGGCGGTGTCAGCTCCACCCTCAACAACATGACCGTGATGCAGATTACCATCACCACCACTTACGGTCCGGGCCAGTCTGTCACGTTGGACGGCTATCGCACCCGCTATGCGCCGGAGGTCCGATGAAATTCTCTGTCGCCAGCCGCGCGCGCGGATTCACGCTGGTGGAAGCGATTGTCGTGATGGTGCTGACGGCCGTCCTGGCGGGCATGATGGTGGTATTCATCCGCAAGCCCGTGCAAAGCTACGCGGATGCCGCAAACCGCGCCGAATTGACTGATGTGGCTGAAGTCGCCTTACGCCGCATGGCGCGCGAGATCCATGGGGCTGTGCCGAACAGCATACGGCTGACCATTGTCGGTGGTGCGACTTTCCTGGAGTTCATCCCCAGCAAGGCCGGTGCGCGCTACCTGGCGGAGGACGATGGTGCTATTTCTACGGCGCAGGATCCGCATCCGCCGCTGAGTTTCACTGATCCGACTGCGCGTCAATTCGAGGTGGTGGGCCCGATGCCGCCAGCGCCTTACGCGATTGCCGTCAACGACATCATTATCCTTAACAACTTTGGCACCGGCTTTGCCGATGCGGATGCTTATGCGCAGAACGCCAATAATCGCGCCGTTGTAACAGCCCTTAATGGCAAGTTCATTACTTTGGCCGCCAACCCGTTCGCCGGACATGTCAACCCGTTGCCGGGCAAGCGCTTCATTGTTGCGGGTTCGCCCGTTACTTTCGCGTGCGTGAGTGATGCCACCACCGGCAGGCAGCGATTGGTGCGTTATTCGGAATATGATTTCCAGGCCAATCAAGTCGATCCTGCCACGGTTGTCCTGCCTTCTCCACGTCAGGTGAAAATGACGCTAATGGCCAGCAATGTGTCGGGCTGTAACTTTACCGCGACGCCATTGGCTAACCGCCAAACGGCGCTGGTGGGGCTGGCGATTGCGCTGGTACGCGTGAAGCCTGGCGCGGCGGCGAATGATCTGGAGACGTTGACGCTGGCCCAGCAGATTCACGTGGATAACACACCATGAAGCCATCCGTATTCATGCGCCGCAAAAATGCCGGCGTTGCCATCGTGACCGCGATCTTCCTGCTGGTAGTGGTGGCAGGCCTGGCGGTCGCTATCGTCTCGCTGACAACCACCCAGCAGGATGCATCGGCCAAGGATTTGCAGGGGCAGCGCGCTTATCAGGCTGCGCGGGCCGGTATCGAATGGGCCTTGTACATCGGCTTGCAAACGCCGGTCTCAGCACAGCAACCTCCGCCACCGCCGCAGCCGTCGACATCTCTGGTGTGTGACTCGCACAGTAACGTGGCTCTGCCGACCGGCACCACGCTGTCCTCCTTTACTGTGACAGTGCTGATCACCTGCGATAACGTGCGCGTTGGTGGCATTGCTGGCGGCGGCCAGAATGATCCGACTGCTTATCACGTTTTGATTACCTCCTACGCCTGCAATCAACCAGGGGCGAATGGCGAGTGTCCGAATCTGAATTCCTCGGGACCAGACTACGTCCAACGCAGGGTGACGGCACAGCTGTAAGCAGGGTGTGGCGGAATGTGGCTATTTTTGCAGAATGGTTGTTGTTTTGAACATGAATCGATGGGTAAGTTGAATATAATCAAGCATCTAGCGCGTTAACCTCGTGTAGTGAGATATGGGTTTCTTTAAAAGAGCGAAAAAAACCGATGGCTGGCTGACTGTCACTTTCTTGAGGGACGGGATCTGTGCGGGCCGCGTTCAGCGCGTGCGCGACGCCAAGGCCATCGTCGAGGTGGCGGCCTTTTATCCGGCCGACAGCAGCTTTTCGCCCGAGGCGCTGGAGCGCCTGAGCAAGGAGCTGAAAGCCGCCGGCTACTACTGCGGCACCATGCTCGGCGGCGGCGAGTATCAGCTGCTGATGGTCGATGCGCCCAACGTGCCGCAGGACGAACTCAAGACCGCCGTGCGCTGGCGCTTGAAGGATATGCTCGACTTCCATATCGACGACGCCACCATCGACGTGCTGGATATCCCGGTCGATAACGCCGTCGCTTCGCGCGGTCATTCGATGTTTGCCATCGCCGCGCGCAACACGGTGATCCAGTCGCGCCAGACGCTGTTCGGCGAAGCCAAGCTGGACCTGACCGTGATCGACATTCCCGAAATGGCGCAGCGGAATATTTCGGCGCTGCTGGAAACCGACGGCCGCGGCCTGGCCATGCTGTCCTTCGACGCCGATGGCGGCCTGCTGACCATTACCTACAAGGCCGAGCTGTACCTGTCGCGCCGCATCGATGTGACGCTGGAGCAGTTGCTGGAGCGCGATTCGATGCGCCAGCAAATCCATTTCGACAAGATCACGCTGGAGCTGCAACGCTCGCTGGATCACTTCGACCGCCAGTTCTCGTTCGTCAACGTGCTCAAGCTGCTGCTGGCGCCCACCGGCGCCGAGGGCTTGCACGAGCACCTGACCGGCAATCTCTACATGCCGGTGGAGGCGATGGAACTGGGCGATGTATTCGACCTCGGCAAGGTGCCGGAGTTGCAGGACGTCGCGCAGCAGCGGCGTTTCTTCCTGACGCTGGGCGCGGCCCTGCGGCATGAGGAGGTGCGCCTGTGAGCCAGCAGATCAATCTGTTCAATCCGATCTTCCTCAAGCAGAAGAAGATTTTCACCGCCTTGCCGATGGCCGAGGCGCTGGGCGTGATCGTCGCCGGCGCCTTGCTGCTGGACTGGTACGCGGCGCAGCGCGTGGCCGATTTGCAGCGCGAGGCCGATGAAGGCAAGGCCATGCTGGCGGTGCGCGAGCAGCGCCTGGTGAAAGCCAATGCGCAATTCGCGCCGCGCGCCAAGGACGCCAGGCTGGAAGCCGAGCTGGCCGAAGCGCAGGCGGAACTGAAGGCGCTGCACGATGTGTCGTCGGTGCTGCAAGGCGGCGCGCTGGGCAATACGGCCGGCTATGCCGAGTACTTCCGCGCGTTTTCGCGCCAGAACGTCAGCGGCTTGTGGCTGACCGGGGTGACCATCAGCGGCGCTGGCAATGATATCGGCGTGCAGGGCAGGGCCATGCAGGCGACGCTGATTCCGAACTACATCGCGCGCCTGACCGGCGAACGCGTCATGCACGGCAAGAGCTTCGCCAGCCTGGACATCGGCCGGCCGGAAGCCGCCCAGCCGGCGCAGGCGGCGCCGCAAGGCCCGGCACCGGCCGCAGCCGCCACGGCGCCGTTCGTGGAATTCAGCCTGCAATCGACCGCTGCGCAGGAGGCCGCCAAATGAAGCAGACCCTGCAACAACAATGGATCAAGCTGAGCACCAAGCTGGATGCGATGACGCTGCGCGAGCGCGCCATGGTCTTCGCTGCGGTGGTGGCGGCGGTCCTGTTCCTGATCTACACCGTTTCGGCCGAACCGCTGCTGAAAAAACAGGACGCGCTGCGCACGCAGATCAAGCAGCAGCAGAACCAGATCACCGGCATCGACCTGGAAATCGTCGGCAAGGCGCAAGGCTTCAACGCCGATCCCGATGCCGCCACCCGCGCGCAATTGCGCGCCGTGCGCAATCACATCGACGCCACCAGCAGCAGCCTGATGGCGGTGCAAAAAGGGTTGGTCGCGCCGGACAAGATAGCGCCGCTGCTGGAGCATCTGCTGCAAGGCAATGGCCGGCTGAAGCTGCTGTCGATGAAGACATTGCCGGTGGCCGGCCTGAATGAATCGGTGCAACCTGCCGCACCCGCCGCCGCCGCGCCGGCCGACAAGGGTGCAGCGTCCAAGCCACGCGAACTGCTGTACCGCCACGGCGTCGAGATCGTGCTGCAAGGCAGCTACCTGGATATGGTCAACTACATGCAGGCGCTGGAAACCCTGCCGGTGCAGCTGTTCTGGGGCAAAGCCCGTCTGGACGCCGAACAGTATCCGAATTCGCGCCTGACGCTGACCTTGTACACGCTGAGCCTGGATCAGAAATGGATGAAACTATGAACCGCCTGCCGATGCTGTGCGCCGGCCTGTTGCTGTCGGGCGCCGCCGCCGCGCAAACGCTGGCCGATCCGACCCAGCCGCCGCCCGAGTCGCGCCTGCTGCCGGCGACGCAGACCGACGTGCCGGTGTACCAGGGGCCGCGCCTGCAGTCCGTGCTGATCGGCTCGCGCGGACGCGAGGTGGCGGTGATCGACGGCCAGACCGTCCGCAAGGGCGAGAAGTTCCACGGCGCCACGCTGGTCCAGGTCAACAAGAATTCTGTAGTGCTGCAAAACGGCCGGAGCAGGCAGGTCCTGACTCTCTTCCCTGAAGAAGCCAAGAAGGCCGCTCATTAAACGCGAAGAATGTATATGCAAAAAATCCTGACCATCGCCCTCGTGACCACGCTGCTGCTCGGCGGCTGCGGCACGCCGTCGACGCGCGATACCTACGACAAGATCAGCAGCGAAGTGAACGCGGCGGCCGCCAAGCCGGCCGTGGTGACCCAGAGCGACGCCGTGTCGAGCGCCTTGCTGCCGCCGGTGTCGCAGCTGGCCGATCAGTTGCCGAAGGCGCGCGCGGTGCTGGAGGAACGCTTCAATGTGTCGTTCAACAATGTGCCGGTGCAGCAGTTCTATAATTCGATCGTGGCCGGCACGCGCTACAACATGCTGATCAATCCCGAGGTGACCGGCAACATCACCGCCAACCTGAAGGACGTGACCCTGTTCGAGGCGCTGGACGCCGTGCGCGAGCTGTATGGCTACGACTACAAGGTGGAAGGCACGCGCATCTATATCCGTCCGCTGACCATGCAGACCAAGATTTTCAAGGTCAACTACCTGACGGCCAAGCGCAAGGGCGTATCCAGCCTGCGCGTGTCGTCGACCTCGGTGGCGAACGCGGGCACCAGCAATAGCGGCGGCCAGAACAACAACGGCAACAACTCGAACAACAACAATAACAACAATAACAACGATCCGAACAATCCGAACGGCGGCCAGACCCAGCGCGATTCGGCCAACGTCTCTACCACGTCGGAAAGCGATTTCTGGCTGGAGCTGAAGTCGGCGCTGGAAGCGCTGGTGGAAGTCGGCAAGGACAACCGCAGCGTGACCATCAGCCCGCAGTCGGGCGTGATCGTGATCCGCGCCATGCCGGACGAGTTGCGCAATGTGGACATGTACCTGAAAGCCACGCAGCTGTCGGTCGACCGCCAGGTGATTTTGGAAGCCAAGATCCTGGAAGTGGAACTGAACAATAATTACCAGAGCGGCGTGAACTGGTCCGCCTTCGGCAAGTTCGCCAGCGGCGGCAACAACCGCTTCTCGGCCGGCACGCTGCAGCCGGGCACCACGCTGGCGCCGCTGGGCACCGCTTTGAGCAGTGGCGGTCCCGCCGGCATCAACGCCTCGCCGGGCAGCACGCTGGGCGCGTCGGCCGACGCGGTCGGTTCGCTGTTCGGCATGGCCTTCCAGACCAGTAATTTCGCCGCGCTGATTTCCTTCCTCGAAGGGCAGGGCACGGTGCATGTGCTGTCCAGCCCGCGTATCGCCACGCTGAACAACCAGAAGGCGCTGCTGAAAATCGGCACCGATGAATTCTTCGTGACCGGCGTCAGCACCACCACGACCACCAGCGGCACCGGCACCGGCGTGACCACGCCGACCGTGACGCTGCAGCCGTTCTTCTCCGGCGTGGTGCTGGACGTGACGCCGCAGATCGATGAAGACGGCAATATCATCCTGCACGTGCATCCGTCGGTGAGCCAGGTGTCGACCGTGAACAAGGGCTTGAACCTGGGCTCGCTGGGCAACTTCACGCTGCCGCTGGCGGCGTCGTCGACGTCGGAAATGGACAGCATGGTGCGCGGCCAGAACGGGCAGGTGGTGGCCATCGGCGGCCTGATGCGCCAGGCCACGACCACCGATAATTCCGGCGTGCCGGGCGCCAACAAGCTGCCGGTGCTGGGCGCGCTGTTCGGCAGCAAGAGCGAAGTGCTGCAAAAGCGCGAGCTGGTGGTGCTGATCAAGCCGACCATCGTCGAGACCTCGTCGGACTGGAACCAGGATCTGCTCGACAGCGGCCGCCGTCTGAAGGAACTGGACCCCGGCCGCAACAAGGGACGCTAATCATGTACAGCAAACACTTCGGCCTGCGCGAGGCGCCGTTCAGCATCACGCCGGACACCAGCTACTTCTTCACCAGCCCGCATTCGCAGGAGGCGTTGAATACCCTGCTGGTGGCGGCCAAGAGCGGTGAAGGATTCATCAAGATCACCGGCGAGGTCGGCACCGGTAAGACGCTGTTGTGCCGCAAGTTCATCGCGACGATCGGGCCGGAGTTTGTGACGGCGTATATTCCGAATCCGTATCTGGAGCCGCGCACGCTGATGCTGGCCCTGGCCGACGAGCTGGAGGTGACGCTGGAGAAGGATGTCGATCAGCATCAGTTGCTGAAGTCGATTACGCAGCGTCTGATGGATCTGGCGCGCGAGGGCAAGCAGGTGCTGCTGTTGCTGGACGAGGCGCAGGCGATTCCGACCGAGAGTCTGGAGGCGCTGCGGCTGCTGACCAATCTGGAGACGGAAAAGCGCAAGCTGTTGCAGATCGTGCTGTTCGGTCAGCCTGAGCTGAACCAGCATCTGCAGGCGACGGCGATCCGCCAGCTGGCGCAGCGCATCACTTTCCACTATCACCTGGGGCCGCTGACGCGGGATGACATCGAGTATTACGTCGCGCACCGCCTGCGCGTGGCGGGCTACACCGGCGGACGGCTGTTCCATCGGGCAGCGATTTCGCGGCTGTACAAGGCCAGCGGCGGGATTCCGCGCCTGGTGAACATCATGGCCAATAAATCGCTGATGCTGTGCTTCGGCGAAGGCAAGCAGCAGGTGACGCGACGTCATGTGAACCTGGCGGCCAACGACACGGTGACGCCGTCGCGCCGCTTGCGCTGGCCGTGGATGGCCGCAGGTGTAAGCTTGCTGATCGCCGCTTGCGGCCTGACCTGGGCGCTGACCAAATGAGCCTGATTAATAAAATGTTGCAGGATCTGGATGCGCGCGGCGGTGCGGCGGCGGCCGGGGAACAGCCGGAGGTGAAGGCGGTGCCGGCCGTGGAGCGCGATCGTCGTCCGCTGGTGATCGGCGGCGCGGCGCTTGGCGTGGTGCTGCTGGCGGCCGGCGGATGGTTCGGCTGGCAGTACTGGACGTCGCACAGCACGCCGCCAGGTCCGGTGCCGAAGGTGGTCGATAACCGTATTCCGGACCGGCCACGCTTCCAGGAGCCGCCGACTGCCATCAAGCCGATCGCCGCGCCATCGCACGCCAACGCGCCAGTTGCCGCCGAGACCGCCGTTTCGCCGGGCGTCGCGGCCCCAGCCATGCCATTGCACGCCACTGCACCGGCCGAGGATGCCGACACCGCGCCGGTCGCAAGCCGCGCTCCTGCCAAGCCCAAGCGCGCAGCGCATGTTGCGGAAGGCGAGGGCGGCGAAACCAGCGCTGCCGCAGCGCCTGCCCGCAAGCCCGCACGCGCGCCAGCCGCCCCGGCCGACGGCATCGTGCTGCGCGAACTGACGCCCAAGCAGATGTCGGAAAACAGCTACCGCCGTGCACTGGCAGCCTTGCAGGAAGGCCGCGTCAGCGCCGCCATGGCCGACCTGGACAAGGCCGTCGAAATCGATCCGCGCAACGACGCCGCACGCCAGACTTACGTCAGCCTGCTGCTGGAAAATCGCCGCACCGACGACGCCATCCGCCAACTGCGGCTGGCACTCGGCGTCGACGCGCGCCAGCCCGGTCTGGCGATGGTGCTGGCCCGTCTGCAACTGGAAAAAGGCGGCCCGGCACTGGACACGCTGCTGAAGACCCTGCCATATGCGACCAATAACGCCGACTACCAGGCCTTCCTGGCCGGCGTGCTGCAACGCGACCAGCGCCATGCCGAAGCCGCCGAGCACTACCGCGAAGCCCTGGGCCTGGCGCCCGGCAACGCCGTCTGGTGGATGGGATTGGGCATCTCGCTGCAAGCCGACCAGCATCTGCCGGAAGCGCGCGAAGCCTACAAGCAGGCGCGCGCCAGCGCCGGCCTCACGCCGGAACTGAAAAGCTTCGTCGATAAAAAAATCGAACAGCTGTCGCGCTAGGCCCCGGCGCGACTGCGCCGCTTAAAGGCTGGCCTGGGCGCCCCAGATCTGCTTCATGCTGAAGCGGGTCGAGGCCTGGTCTTCGGTCAGACCTTCGGTGATGGTCAGCGGGCCGTCATCGAGGCAGCGCGGCTGCGCCGGCGACAGCATGGCGCCGGCGGCGTCGCGCAGCGTGTGCACCTGCAGGCCGCTGCTGCAACCCTGGCGGCGGCTGATGACGCCGATTTCGCCGCCCCCCAGCCGCACCAGGCAGCCGGGCGGGAAATCGCCCAGCTCGCGGCGGAAACAGTCGGCCAGTTGCGGATCGACCGGCGCCGTCTTGTCCTCGACCAGATTGCGCAGCGCCAGGCTGGGCAGGATGGATTTGCGGTAGTTGCGCGCCGACACCTGCGCGCAGTAGCGGTCGGCAAAACTCAGCAGCTTGGCGTTGAGCGTCACCTCCGGGCTGGCGATGCCGGCCGGGTAGCCGCTGCCTTCATCGTTCTCGTGATGCATCAGCACGCAGGAAATCCAGTCGTCGTCATCGATGCCGACGTCGCGCAGCATGTCGGCGCTTTCCGCCGGGTGGCGGCGCACGATGGCCATTTCCTCGCTGTCGAGCGGCGTGTTCTTGTTCTGGAAGCTTTCGTGATGGCGCAGCATGCCGACGTTCATGGTCAGCGCGGCGGCCGTCACGGTCAGCGTGCTGGCCGGATTCATGCCCATGCTGCGGGCGATCACCACCGTCACCACGGCCGTCTCGATACAGTGCCGCACGGCATAGGTGCCGTTGATCTGGCTGAGGAAGATGCAGGCCAGCGCCACGTCCGGATTGATCTCCACCGCGCGGATCACGTCGCCCGCGATGTCGCGGATTTCGCCCTCGGCGTTATGCTCGTTGCGCAGGTTGTGCAGCAGGCGTTCCAGCCGGCGGTTGCACAGGTTGAGCTGGTGCAGCACCGACGGCGTGGCCTGCGCAAACACCGGCGGCTCTAATTGAGTGCTCTCGGACATTTTTAATCCCGATCTTAAACTTTGCCCAGGCGCTCCAACGCGAGTGCCAGGGTCTCATCTTTTTTGGCGAAGCAGAAGCGCACGATGCCCGACTCCTTGCCCTGCTGGTAAAACGCCGATACGGGAATGGCCGCCACCTTGATCTCGGTGGTCAGCCATTCGGCGAATTCGGCTTCCGTCTGTGTCGAAATTTTATCGTAGCGCACGCACTGGAAATAGGTGCCGTCGGCCGGCAGCAACTCGAAGCGCGTGTTGTTCAGGCCGTCGCGGAACAGGTCGCGCTTGCGCTGGTAGAACGCCGGCAGTTCCAGGTAAGGCTTGGGATCGGCCATATAGCTGGCGATGCCGTGCTGCATGGGCGTGTTGACGCTGAACACATTGTACTGGTGGACCTTGCGGAACTCGGCCATCAAGGCGGCCGGCGCCGCCACGTAGCCGATCTTCCAGCCGGTGACGTGGTAGGTCTTGCCGAAGCTGGAGACGACAAACGCGCGCGCCGCCAGCTCGGGGTGGCGCGAGACCGACTCATGCTGGTGGCCGTCGTAGACCATGTGTTCGTAGACCTCGTCCGACAGGATCAGCACGTCGGTGCCGCGCACGATGTCGGCCAGCGCCTGCATGTCGGCGGCGCGCAGCACGGTGCTGGTTGGATTGTGCGGCGTGTTGATGATGATCAGGCGCGTCTTGCCGTTGACGGCGGCGGCCACCTTGGCCCACGGCACGGTGTAGCCGGCCGGGCCGACTTCCATCTCCACCGCGACCGGCACGCCGCCGGCCAGCGTAATCGCCGGCACGTAGCTGTCGTACACCGGTTCGATGACGATCACCTCGTCGCCCGGATGCACGCAGCAGAAAATGGCGGTGGTCAGCGCCTGGGTGGCGCCGGCGGTGACGGTGATCTCGCTGTCGACGTGGTACTGGTGGCCGTAGAGCGCGGCGATCTTGGCGACGATGGCCTGGCGCAGCACCGGCGCGCCGCTCATCATCGGATACTGGTTGAAATCGGCCTGCATGGCGTCGTTGACGGCGGCCAGCAGGCTGCGCTCGCAGCCGAAGTCAGGGAAGCCCTGGCCCAGGTTGACCGCCCCGGCTTGCGCGGCCAGCATCGACATGCGGGTAAATACAGTGGTCCCGACCGCCGGCAGGCGGGTGGTCAGGACAGGCGTCATCGGCAGATTGGTGCGGCTGTTCATGGCGACTGGATAGTTGGCAGATCGCCTATTCTAGCTCAGCGTGCCGGCTTGCGTGTGGCTATGCCTCCAAAGTCCACTTCTCAGGCAACATCACCTTGAACATCCCTTCGCGGGCCAGGCGGCGGGCCAGTTTCAGCAGCGCCTTGTCCTTGGTGATCAGCACCTCGGCCTGGGCGTCGCGGGCGATTTCGAGGAATTTCTGGTCGTCCTTGTCGGTGCAGACCGGCAGGCGCACGCCGGATTGGGGCGGCGCCACCACCTTGATCAGTGCATCGAAGCGGGCGGCGGCCAGTGGGCGGCTGTCTTCGTCGAGCGGCAGGTGCTTGTAGTGCAGCACGATGTTGTACTCGTCGCGGCAGTCGGAGCGGGTGACCGCCTCGACCGCGCCGCTCTCGATGGCGCCCAGCAACTCCGCCCAGCGCGGATCGTTGAACACGAACAGGTCGAGGCAAACATTGGTGTCGATGACGATGCGTTTCTTTGGAACAGGTATCATGTGGGCTAGTTATGTAAAAATGTTTTTTGGAATCTTATGCTGATAGTGCTTTCGCCTGCAAAAAGTCTCGATCTGGAGACGCCGCCCACCACCAAGCTGCACACCGAACCATCGTTTCTCGACCATTCAGAACAGCTGATCAACCGCCTGCGCGAGCTGTCGCCGACCGAACTGGGCGAGTTGATGGACCTGTCCGATAATTTATCCGCGCTGAACGTGGCGCGCTACGCCTCGTGGACCCGCGATACCAGCGAAGCGCGCCAGGCGGTGATGACCTTCAACGGCGACGTCTACGACGGCCTGGACGCCCGCACGCTGAAGCCGCAGCAGCTGGATTATGCGCAATCGCGCATCCGCATCCTGTCCGGCCTGTACGGCATGTTGCGGCCGCTGGACCTGATCCATCCGCACCGGCTGGAAATGGGCACCCGCCTGAGCACGGCGCGCGGCAAGAGCCTGTACGAATTCTGGGGCGAGACCATTACGGCAGCGCTGAACCGCCAGGCAAGCGAGCAGGGCGCCGACACGCTGGTCAACCTGGCGTCGGAAGAGTACTTCAAGTCGGTCAAGCCCAAGTTGCTGGACGTGCCGGTGATCACGCCGCAGTTCGAGGACTGGAAAAACGGCAAATACAAGATTATTTCGTTCTACGCCAAGCGGGCCCGCGGCCTGATGGCGCGCTACGCCGCCGTCAAAGGCATCACCGATCCGCAAAAGCTGAAGAAATTCGATGTCGACGGCTACCGCTACGTGCCGGACAGCTCCAACGACAAAACCTGGCTGTTCCGCCGCAAGCTGGCCGAATAAACAAAACCGGGGTCAGTGCCGACATTCGGACACGAGCCCTGCCGTAGCGACCGCTACGGCAGGGCTCGTGTCCGAATGTCGGCACTGACCCCGGTTTTAAGGGTTACATGCTGGCGTTGGAACTCCAGAATTTCCACCAGTGGCGCTCGGCTTTTTTGCCCTGGTCGAGGAACTTCGAGTTCGGATAATTCAGCTTGAACACGCGCTCGGTGTCGTTTTTCAGCTCGGTCATGCCCAGCTTGTCGTAGCTGCGGATCATGATGAACAGCGCTTCTTCAATCGCCGGCGTGTCGCGGAAGTCGCTCATGATGCCCATCGCGCGGTTGGCTGCGGCCAGGTAGGCGCCACGGCGGTAGTAGTAGCGCGCCACGTGGATCTCATACGACGCCATCGCATTCAGCAGATAACGCATCCGGTCCAGCGAATCCGGCGTATACTTGCTGTTTGGGAACTTGGTGACGAGTTCCTTGAAGGCCGCGTAGGCTTCGCGCGTGGCTTTCGGGTCGCGTTCGGTGGCGTCCTGCTCGTAGATGAAGTTCAGGAAGCTGACCTGGTCGTTGAAATTGATCAGGCCGCGCAGATAGTACATATAATCCACGTTGGCGTGATTCGGGTGCAGCTTGATGAAGCGTTCGACGGCCGCCAGCGCCTGGGCCTGGTCCTGCGATTTGTAATAGGCATAGGCGATGTTCATCTGCGCCTGTTGGGCGTAGGTGCCGAATGGATAGCTCGATTCCAGCTTCTCAAACAACTGAATTGCACGTTCATAGTGCTGACCATTCAGTTCGTCGCTCGCCTCCGAGTATAATTTCGATGCGCTCCAACCTTTTGTTTCGTCGATCTTTTCGGAGAAAAGGCCGCAACCCGACAAACCAAGCAGAACTACCGTTGCTGCGACTACCGCTAATTTTTTTTGCATATCTTTTGCAAGAAACTGTTTAACCAAAGTTTTACGAGGCTAATTATAGCCGATAGGATTACCGTGATATTAAACGCAAAGCCAAATTTGGCCGAATCTTCCTCCGCCCACGATGCCGACGCCGACCTGATGGTCGCCGACAGCGATTTTGGCGAGGACGACGACGGCCTGGCTCCCATCGAACTCCAACTGGCTGCTGAGCACTGCGGCCAGCGCCTGGACAAAGTCATCTCGGGCCTGGTACCGCAATTTTCCCGTGGCCGCCTGCAGACCTGGATCACCGATGGCTTCGTGACGGTCGACGGCAAAACCGCCAAAAGCACCAAGGACACCGTCTACGGCGACGAGAAGATCGTCATTCTGCCCCAACCGGAGCCGGAAGACGAGGCTTTTAAGCCGGAACCGATGGAACTTAACATTGTTTTTGAAGATGAGCACCTGATTGTCGTGAATAAACCGGCCGGCCTGGTGGTTCATCCGGGCAATGGCAACTGGTCCGGCACCTTGCTCAACGGCCTGCTGCACCACTATCCGCAACTGAGCGGCGTGCCGCGCGCCGGCATCGTGCACCGCCTGGACAAGGACACCAGCGGCCTGATGGTGGTCGGCAAGACGCTGGCCGCGCAGACCGACCTGGTGCGCCAGCTGGCCGCCCGCACCGTCAAGCGCGAGTATTTCGCAGTCGTGTGGGGCACGCCGCGGATTAGCGGTACTATCGATGCGGCGATGGGCCGTCACCCGCGCGACCGCGTCAAGATGGCGGTCTCGACCGGCATGGGCTCGAAGCCTGCGATCACCCACTACCAGCTGATTGCCAGCGGCAAGCTGGGCGAGGGCCGTCCGGTCAGCCTGGTGCAGTGCCGCCTGGAAACGGGCCGCACCCACCAGATCCGCGTGCACATGCAGTCGATCGGCTTCCCGCTGGTCGGCGACACGGTGTACGGCAAGCAGCACCTGGCCGATTATTTCCCGCGCCAGGCGCTGCAGGCGCGCCGCCTGGGGCTGGTGCACCCGGCCACCGGCGAGCAGTGCGAGTGGATCGTGCCGCTGGCCAACGATTTTGCAGAATTGCTGGCACGCGCCGGCATCGAGGAACCGGAACAGATTTGATGTCTACACAGCAGCAGTGGTTGTTCCCGAACTGGCCGGGCCTGCCAGGCACGGTCGGCGTGCTGTCGACCACGCGGCGCGGCGGCGTCAGTCCGGCGCCGTATGACGATGGCATGGGCAGCGGCGGCCTGAATCTGGGCACCCACGTCGGCGACCAGCCGCACAATGTGGCGCGCAACCGCGCCATCCTGCGCGAGATGCTGCCGGACGACCCGGCCTGGCTGTCGCAGGTGCACGGCACGGCGGTGGCCAACCTGGCCGACATCGGGCCGCAGCAGGTGCCGGACGCCGACGCCTCGGTCTCCACCATTCCCGGTAAAGTCTGCGTGATCATGACGGCCGACTGCCTGCCGGTGCTGTTCTGCGACAAGGAAGGCAAGACCGTGGCCGCCGCCCACGCGGGCTGGCGCGGGCTGGCCTCCGGCGTGCTGGAAAACACCGTGGCCGCCATGCGCGAAGCCGGCGCCGGCGAGCTGATGGCGTGGATGGGGCCGGCAATCGGCGCCTACCAGTTCGAGGTCGGTCACGACGTCAAGCAGGCTTTCCTGAACGGCGCGGTCGACGAGTCCGGCGTGCGTCACGTCGAAGCTGCTTTCAGCCTGATCGAAGGCAAGCCCGGCAAGTATCTGTGCGACATCTACGGCCTGGCGCGCTACCTGCTGCACCGCACCGGCGTCAAGGAAGTGCACGGCGGCGAGTTTTGCACCGTCTCCAATTCCGGCCGGTTCTACTCCTACCGCCGCGACGGCGTCACCGGCCGCCAGGCGACTTTAATCTGGATCAAATGAACTTAGCGCGGGATGGCCGGGTCTTTCTGGGCGGCGTCCCGCGCCGCCTGCTCTGCGGCGCGGCGGCGCGCCTTGCGTTTGCCGGTGCCGGCGATGTATATCAAGGTTCCCAGCGGCAGCACGCAATAGAACAAAAACGTTACAATTCCCGCAACGACGGAAGTTTCCGTCAGCGCCATGAGGCCGACGACGTAAATCCAAGCAATAGCAACAATCAGCATTGTGTTTAACTCACTTTAGGGAACCGCACATGAATTTGCCCGATCCACAAGCTTTCAACGCCTGGATGCAGTCCAATCCGATGGCCGCCATGATGCAGGATGTCGGCGCCCACATCAAGCCGGAGGCGATGGAGGAGCTGAAGAACGCCTACTTGAAGGATTTCGGCGAGCTGTGGCAGGATTTGTTGACCGGTAAAACGCCGTCGGTGAGCGACCGCCGCTTCAGCTCGGCCGCCTGGCAGGGCAATCCGATGACGGCCTTCAACGCTGCCGCCTACCTGCTGAACGCGAAATTCCTCAACGCCATGGTGGAAACGGTGGAAGCCACGCCGCAGCAGAAGCAGAAGATCCGCTTTGGCGTGCAGCAGATTATTGACGCCATGTCGCCCGCCAATTTCCTCGCCACCAATCCGGAAGCGCAGCAGAAGCTGATCGAAACCAAGGGCGAGAGCCTGACGCGCGGGCTGGCCAATATGCTGGGCGATATGGGCAAGGGCCACATCTCGCTGTCGGACGAATCGGCGTTCGAGGTCGGCCGCAACCTGGCGATTACCGAAGGCACGGTGGTGTACGAAAATCCGCTGTTCCAGCTGATCCAGTACACGCCGAAAACCGCGACCGTCAGCCAGACGCCGCTGCTGATGGTGCCGCCGTGCATCAACAAGTTCTACATCCTCGATCTGCAGCCGGAAAATTCGCTGGTGCGTTACGCGGTGGAGCAGGGCAACACCGTGTTCCTGGTGTCGTGGGCCAATCCGGACAAGTCGCTGGCCCGCACCACCTGGGACGATTACGTGGAAAAGGGCGTGATCGAAGCGATCCGCGTGGTGCAGGACATCAGCGGCGTGCAAAAGCTGAACATGTTCGGCTTCTGCGTCGGCGGCACCATCGTCTCCACCGCGCTGGCGGTGCTGGCGGCGCGCGGCGAGCAGGCCGCCAACAGCCTGACGCTGCTGACCACCTTCCTCGATTTCAGCGATACCGGCGTGCTGGATGTGTTTGTCGATGAAACCCAGGTGTCGATGCGCGAACAGCAGCTCAAGGACGGCGGCCTGATGCCGGGCCGCGACCTGGCCAGCACCTTCTCCAGCCTGCGTCCCAACGACCTGGTGTGGAATTACGTGCAGTCCAACTACCTGAAGGGCAACGAGCCGGCCGCCTTCGACCTGCTGTACTGGAACTCGGACAGCACCAATCTGCCGGGGCCGATGTTCTGCTGGTATCTGCGCAACACCTACCTGGAAAACAAGCTCAAGACCGGCGAACTGGTGGTGGCGGGCGAGAAGGTCGACCTGCGCAGCATTGACGCGCCGGCGTTTGTCTACGGCTCGCGCGAGGACCACATCGTGCCGTGGCCGTCGGCCTTCGATTCGCTCAACATCCTGTCCGGCAAGACGCGCTTCGTGCTGGGCGCCTCCGGCCACATCGCCGGCGTGATCAATTCGCCGGCCAAGAACAAGCGCAACTACTGGACCAACGACAGCGGCAAGGCCAAGATCGCCGAAAATTGGTTTAAAGGCGCCACCGAAGTCGCCGGCAGCTGGTGGCCCGAATGGGCCAAGTTCCTGAGCGACAACGGGGGTAAAAAAGTAAAGCCGAAAGCCAAGCCCGGCAACGCCAAGTACCAGCCGATCGAAGCCGCGCCCGGCCGCTACGTCAAAGTGAAAGCGGATTGAGGCCAAAACTTAGCTGCGTTGCAATAAAATCCAAAACTTATATCAGATTGTGCAAGAATTATCTGTTCGCCTCTATAATAAGTAAAAGTAGGCACGCGGGAAGGGGACCAATAGTCCGCTTTCTATCCGATATTGAGAGACATGCGCTGCGGCGCAATAAAACGGACCTGTGATGAGTAGTGCGAAAAAAAATGCTGACCGCTTGATCAAGAAATATCCGAATCGTCGTCTGTACGACACGCAGACCAGTTCCTACATCACGTTGACCGACGTGAAGCAGCTGGTGCTGGATAACGAAGAGTTCACCGTTGTCGATGCCAAGACCAATGAAGACCTGAGCCGCAGCATCCTGCTGCAAATCATCCTGGAAGAGGAGGCCAGCGGCGCGCCGATGTTCTCCAGCGATGTGCTGGCCCAGATCATCCGCTTCTACGGCCACGCCATGCAGGGCATGATGGGCTCCTACCTGGAAAAGAACGTCCAGGCCTTCACCGACATCCAGCGCAAGTTCACCACCGGCACCGCCGTGGGCGGCCAGCCGTTCAGCCCGGAAATGTGGACCCAGTTCATGAATGTCCAGGGCCCGATGATGCAGGGCATGATGAACAACTACATCGACCAGAGCAAGAGCCTGTTCGTGCAGATGCAGGAGCAGATGCAGAACCAGAGCAAGAACCTGTTCGGCACCTTCCCCTTTGTCCCGGTTCCGCCGACCGACAAAAAGTAATTTCGCTACGCAGCTCGGTAGTGGCCCAGCGGCACAGCACACCACGGTGGCTGTGCCGTTTTTGTAACTTGATTACAAAATTCCGATAATTCCGTTGACACCTCAATTTCTTCAGTATTACTATTGACAACATCTTGTGGAAGCGCTTCCACTCAATGTTTCAGCGAAGGAGTTTTTGTGGTGTCAGTTGCAAATGATGAGAAGTTTACCCCGCCGGCCGACTCGGTCCTGTGGAACAAGGATTTCCTGATCGGCGCGGCCACCGCAGCCTATCAGATCGAAGGCGCGATCCATGAGGATGGTCGCCTGCCGTCGATCTGGGACACCTTCTCGGCCACGCCGGGCAAGACCCTGGCCGGCGACACCGGCGAATTCGCCTGCGACCACTACCACCGCTGGCCGGAGGATGTGGAGCTGCTGGCCAGCCTGAAGGTCGGCGCCTACCGCCTGTCGATCTCCTGGCCGCGCGTGATGACCATCGACGGCCAGCCGAACGAGCAGGGCATCGCCTTCTACCGCAAGCTGCTGACGGCGCTGCGCGCCAAGGGCTTGAAGACCTACGTCACGCTGTACCACTGGGATCTGCCGCAGCACCTGGAAGACAAGGGCGGCTGGGTCAACCGCGACACAGCCTACCGCTTCGCCGAATACGCCGACATGATCAGCAAGAAGCTGGCCGGCCTGGTCGACGCCTGGGCCACGCTGAACGAGCCATGGTGCTCGGCCATGCACGGCTACGGCACCGGCCACCACGCGCCGGGCAAGCAGGATGTGGTGTTCGCCACGCAGGCCATGCACCATCTGCTGCTGGGCCACGGCCTGGCGGTGCGGCACCTGCGCGCCAACGATCCGCAGGCGCAGGTGGGCATCGTCGCCAACGTCGGCCGCGGCACCAGCACCGACAGCAACAGCGCCGGCCAGCGCGCCGCCTGGCTGTTCGAGCTGCAGCACAATAACTGGATCCTCGATCCGCTGCTGAAGAAGTCCTATCCATCGGCGCTGTGGGAGCTGTGGCCTGGCGCCGAGCCGACCATCCTGGCCGGCGACATGGACATCATCGGCACGCCGCTGGACTTCTTGGGCATCAATTACTACTTCCGCACCAACGTGGTCAGCGACGGCAAGCATGGCTACACCGAAGTCGACCTGGAAGGCGTGGAGCGCACGCAGATGGGCTGGGAAGTGTATCCGGAGGGCCTGCGCCACCTGCTGGTCGGCTTCCACCGCGACTATCCGAACCTGCCGCCGATCTACATCACGGAAAACGGCATGGCCACCGACGATGCGGTGGTGGACGGCGAAGTGAACGACCAGCAGCGCATCTCCTTCCTGAACCGCCACCTGGCGGCGGTGGATGCGGCGGTCAAGGCCGGCGTCGACGTGCGCGGTTATTTTATCTGGTCGCTGATGGACAATTTCGAATGGGCCTTTGGTTATGAGCGCCGTTTCGGTATCATTCATGTCGATTACGCTACGCAAAAACGTACGCTGAAACGCAGCGCCAAACTGGTGACGGAATTTTTAGCGCAGAGGGCCGCGCAGTAAGACACCAGTAAGCTATCCGAATAAAATGGGCGCTCGACGCCCAATGGGAGACAGAATGTTTAAGGCCACACAAGTGGGCAGCGCCATCGCGCTAGCTCTGGCAGTCAGCGGCGCGCAGGCGCAAGCGCCGTTGAAGGCAACCGTGATTCACTGGTGGACATCGGGCGGCGAGTCCGCCGCCGTCAAGCAGTTTGCGGAAGCGTACAACAAGGCCGGCGGCCAGTGGATCGACCAGGCCATCGCCGGCGCCGACCAGTCGCGCGCCACCACCATCAACCGCATCGTCGGCGGCAATGCGCCGACCGCCGCGCAGTTCAACACTTCCAAGCAGTTCCGCGACTTCGTCGAGCAAGGCTTGCTGAACAACGTGGACGACGTGGCCATCGCCGGCAAGTGGGACCAGATCATGCCGCCGTCGATCCTGCAGGCGATCAAGATCAACGGCCACTTCTACGCCGCGCCGGTGGACATCCACATGCCCGCATGGTTCTTCTACTCGAAGGCCGCGTATAAAAAAGCCGGCATCACCAACGAGCCGCAGAGCTGGGAAGAATTCCTGGCGCAGCTGGGCAAGCTGAAAGCCGCCGGCGTGGTGCCGCTGGCCTTCGGCGGCCAGGTGTGGCAGGAGAAGATCACCTTCGACGCCATCTTTGCCATGGTGGGCGGCTCGGACCTGTACCTGAAGGTATACCGCGACCGCGACCAGAAGGCCGTGATGTCGCCGGCCTTCAAGCAGGTGCTGGTCGAATTCAAGAAGCTGAAAGGCTTTGTGGACGCCGGCTCGCCGGGTCGCAACTGGAACGACGCCACCGCCATGGTCGTGCAGGGCAAGGCCGGCGTGCAGATCATGGGAGACTGGGCCAAGGGCGAGTTCGCCGCCGCCAAGCAGGTAGCGGGCAAGGACTTCGGCTGCTATCCGGGCTTCGGTCCGAAGTCGCCGTACATCGTCGCCGGCGACGCTTTCGTGTTCCCGAAAACGAATGACGCCAATGCCGTCAAGGCGCAAAAACTTTTGGCCAATGTGGTAACGTCTCCAGCCGCGCAGGTGGCCTTCGCCTCGCGCAAGGGGGCGATCCCGATTCGCGGCGACGTCGATGAATCGCAATTGGATATCTGCGCGCGCCAGGGCCTGGCCATCATGAAGGACAAATCGCGCCAGCTGCCGAATACCGAGATGCTGGCCAGTCCCGACACCACCGGCGCGCTGCAGGATGTGCTGACCAGCTACTGGAACAAGAACCAGTCGCCGGATGATGCGCAAAAAGCGTTCGCCCGCGCCATTAAAGGCGAATAGCCATGGTCAAGAAACGCCAGAACGTTTCATTCGCGGCCTACGTCGCCATCCTCCCGATGGCGCTGACGGTGCTGCTGGCCTACCTCGGCACCATGCTGTGGACGGCCCGCGTATCGGTCAGCAGCTCGCGCACTTTCCCGGCCAGCGACTTTGTCGGCGCCTCGCAGTACATCCGCCTGTTCAACAATGAGCGCTGGCTGCTGTCGCTGCAGAACGTGGCGGTGTACGGCGTGCTGTTCATCGCCGCCTGCCTGGTCATCGGCTTTCTGCTGGCGGTGTTCATCGACCAGAAGGTGATGGCGGAAGGCGCGCTGCGCACCGTGTTCCTGTATCCGTATGCGATGTCGTTTGTCGCCACGGGCCTGATCTGGCAGTGGATCCTGAACCCGGAACTGGGCATCCAGGAAGTGCTGCACAAGCTGGGATGGACCGACGCCAAGTTCGACTGGATCGTCGATCAGGACATGGCGATCTACACCATCGTCATCGCCACCGTGTGGCAGGCGTCCGGCCTGGTGATGGCGCTGATGCTGTCCGGCCTGCGCGGCGTGGATGAGGAAATCTGGAAGGCCGCGCGCATCGACGGCATCCCGCGCTGGCGCGTCTACAGCAGCATCGTGCTGCCGATGCTGGGATCGTCGGTATCGACCGCCTTCGTGCTGCTGTTCGTGATGGTGGTGAAGGTGTTCGACGCCGTGGTCGCGATGACCCAGGGCGGTCCGGGCACGGCCAGCGAAGTGCCGGCCAAGTTCATCATGGATTACCTGTTCGGCCGCGCCAATATCGGCCTGGCTTCCGCTGCTTCGAACGTGCTGCTGCTGACAGTGCTGGCCATCGTCGCGCCGCTGTACTTTGTGCGCAACCGCCGCGCTGCATTGGGGGCATGATGGGACAAGTTGTGAAACTCGATAAAACCACGGGCCTGCCGGCCACCACGCCGCAACCTTTGACCGCGGCGAATGACGCCAGCATCCCGACTCCGCGTCCGCGCCGCAGCCCGGCATGGACGCCGGCGCGCCTCGGCGTGTACGGCTTCCTGATCGTGGCGGCGCTGTTCTTCCTGCTGCCGCTGTACGTGATGTTGGTGACGTCGGTCAAGCCGATGGAGGAGATCCGCCTCGGCACGCTGTTCGCGCTGCCGCAGCACATGACGCTGGAGCCATGGGTGCAGGCCTGGTCCACGGCCTGTACCGGCCTGGAATGCGGCGGCATCCGCAGCGGCTTCTGGAACTCGGTGGCGATTGTCGTGCCGAGCACCATCCTGTCGATCGCCATCGGCGCGGTGAACGGCTATGCGCTGTCGTTCTGGCGTCCGCGCGGCGCCGGCGTGCTGTTCGCCATCCTGATGATGGGCGCCTTCATTCCGGTGCAGGTGATGATCTATCCGCTGGTGCGTGTGCTGGCGTCGGTGAATCTGTTCAGCTCTCTGCCGGGCATCATCATCATCCACACCATCTTCGGCATGCCGGTGATGACGCTGCTGTTCCGTAACTACTACGCGGCGCTGCCGGTGGAGCTGTTCAAGGCGGCGCGCATCGACGGCGGCGGTTTCTGGCGCATCTTCCTGCAGCTGATGCTGCCGATGTCGACGCCGGTGATCGTGGTCGCCGTCATCATGCAGGTGACGGGCATCTGGAACGACTTCCTGCTTGGCCTGGTGTTTGCCGGTTCCGAACACCTGCCGATGACGGTCCAGCTGAACAACATCATCAACACCACCACCGGCGAGCGCCTGTACAACGTGAACATGGCGGCGACCATTCTGACTTCGGTCGTGCCGCTGGCGCTCTACTTTATTTCTGGCCGCTGGTTCGTGCGCGGTATCGCTTCTGGCGCGGTTAAAGGGTAAATACAATGTCTAATGTAGCTATTCGTAATTTGCAGATTCAGCTTGGCGGCAACAAGGTCATCGAGTCGCTCAACCTGGATGTGAAAGCAGGGGAGTTCGTGGTGCTGCTCGGCCCATCGGGCTGCGGCAAGTCGACGCTGCTGCACAGTATCGCGGGCCTGATCGACACCAGCTCCGGCCAGATCGAAATCGGCGGCAAGGACATGACCTGGGCCGATCCGAAAGACCGCGGCATCGCGCTGGTGTTCCAGTCCTATGCGCTGTATCCGACCATGAACGTGGAAGCGAATATGTCCTTCGGCCTGCGCATCAACGGCACGCCGAAAGCGGAAATCGCCCGCCGCGTCAACCGCGCGTCGGACATGCTGCAACTGGGCCCGCTGTTGAAGCGCAAGCCGGCCAATCTGTCGGGCGGCCAGCGCCAGCGCGTGGCGATCGGCCGCGCCATCGTGCGCGAAGCGGACGTGATGCTGTTCGACGAGCCGCTGTCCAACCTGGACGCCAAGCTGCGCACGGAGCTGCGCCGCGAACTGAAACAGCTGCACAAGCAGCTGGGCGCCACCATGATCTACGTCACCCACGACCAGGTCGAGGCGATGACGCTGGCGCAGCGCATGGCGGTGATGAAGGGCGGCGTGGTGCAGCAGTTCGACACGCCGGACGTCATCTACAACACGCCGGCCAACCTGTTCGTCGCCACCTTCCTCGGTTCTCCGGGCATGAACCTGTTCAAGGGCGCGCTGGAGCAGCAGGGCGGGAAAACCATCTTCAGCAACGAACACCTGTCGGTCGACGTGACCGGCTATCCATTCAAGCAGCCGCTCACCGGCAAGCACGATTGCGTGCTCGGTGTGCGGCCGGAGGACATCGGCGTCGGGCACAGTGACGGCGTCGGTCAGGCAGTGCGCGCATCGGTCTCGCTGGTCGAGGCCATGGGAGCGCACCGCGTAGTGTGGCTGGACTTCCACGGCACGCAGGTCGCGGGCATCGTGCAGGACCAGCAGCAGATTGAAACCGAGAAGGGCATCAGCTTCTCGATTCGTAGTGATCGTATTTCCCTGTTTGACGGAGCCAGCGAACAGCGGCTCTAAAGAATCGTAGTTGCTAAATCACCGGGTCTGCCATGGTATGGCCCGACGCACCCGTGCGTCTTGTGGTGGAACCGGTTCCACATGGAAGAAGCGAGGAGACATCAAATGAAAAAAACGATTTTAGCTTTGAGCATCGCACAGATAGCATTGACCGGCGGCGTGGCCTACGCCCAGCAGGCAAGCGATGCCCCGGCGGCGTCCAACGACAATATGGAGAAGATCATCGTCACGGCCACGCGCCGCGACACGCTGGTGCAGGACACGCCGCTGGCGATCACCGCCTACACGCAGGACACGCTGGCCAACAACCAGGTCAAGGATCTGGCGACCATGACGGCGATGGTGCCCAGCCTGGTGGTGGAGCCGCATAGCGACTCGGGCGGCGTGCACGTGTACATGCGCGGTGTCGGCTCGGCCAACCACACGGAGCTGGGCGACCCGGCGGTGGCGTTCTACGTGGACGGCATCTACGTGCCGCGTCCGCAGGGCGCCACGGCGCTGATGTATGACCTGAACCACGTCGAGGTGGCGCGCGGTCCGCAAGGTACGCTGAACGGCCGTAACTCCACCGCCGGCGCAGTCAACCTGGTGTCTGGCGCCCCAAGCACCAGCAAGGTGTTCGGCTCGGCCAGCGTCACCATCGGCGACTACCACCACGTGCAGACGCAGGCCATGATCAACATCCCGCTCAGCGAAGACATCGCGCTGCGCATCGCCGCCATCAAGGACCAGCATGACGGCTACGTCGACTTCCTGAAGGGCTCCAACGTCATGCCGGGCGCGCAGAAATACGGCGCAGGCAACCAGACCGGCGCGCGCGCCTCGCTGCTGTGGAAGTTTACGCCGGACCTGAAGGCCACCTTCATCGCCGATTACTACAGCGACACAGGCGCCGGCAACATCTACCTGTCGGCCGAGCCGAAGCCGGGCCAGAACCTGCGCTCCGCGCTGATCGATACGCCGGGTAATCTGGACCAGTCGATCATCACCGCCAAGACCAAGGTCGAATGGCGTCCGGTCGACGGCATCGCTACCCAGTACCTGGGCGCGTGGAGTCGCCTGAAACGGACCAACGCCAGCGATGCGGACGCCGGCTTCTACCCGGGCTTCAAGGCCGAGAACCGCACCGAATGGTCGCAGTTCGACAGCGTCTCCAACGAGGTGCAGGTGCGTTCGGAATATGAGTCGCCGCTGCAGTGGGTGGGCGGACTGTTCTTCTTCCGCGAAAAGAACAAGGTGCGCTTCGACATCGACCGCAGCCAGATTTCGGAAGCCATGCTGGCGCAGGACATCGCCAACGGCAGCGTGATCTTCGTGCAGCCGACCGTGGGCCAGTATGCATCGGCCATGTCCTTCATCCAGGGCGACCGTGAGCTGCATTCCAAGGCCGCCTTTGCGCAGGCCAGCTACGACCTCGATCCGGTCTGGAAGCTGACCGCCGGCGCGCGCTACACCAAGGACCACAAGTTCGACATCGGCGGCCAGAACTGGGCCTGCCCGAACTGGCCGGACAACGCGCCGCGCGGCGCCACGCTGACGCCTAACCAGATCGCGCAGCTGGTCACGCCGGGCGTGGGCACCATCAACACCCACAACATCGGGCCGGGCGGCGTGGTCAACCAATCGACTTGCGGCAATACCTACGGCGACAACACCGCCGACCTGGCATATGGCCAGGCGACCTGGCTGGGCCGCGTGGAGTACAAGGTGTCGCCGGACATCCTGACCTTCGCTTCGGTAACCACCGGCTTCCACTCGCCGGCCATCGGCGACGGAGGAGCCACCACCAAGCCTGAAAAACTGACCAGCTATGAACTCGGCTTCAAGTCGGACCTGCTGAACAAGCAGCTGTCGCTGAACATCGACGCGTTCTGGATGAAGTACAAGGACAAGCTGGAATCGCAGGTGGTCAACAACACGCTGCAGAACTTCAACGCGGCCGGCGCCTCGGTCAAGGGCGTGGAAGCGGAATGGATGTGGCGTCCGACCAGCGTCGACCGCTTCAGCGGCAATGCGACGTGGCTGAAGGCGCGCTATGACGACTTCCTGTCCTGCGACGTGGATGCTGCGCGCGCCAATGGCCAGGTGTGCGGCACCACCGCGCCGACCGTCAACGTCGGCGGCACCGTGCTGAAACACGCGCCGACGTTTGCCTCCACCCTGATGTATGAGCGCGACTTCGACGTCAGCAAGGGCCGTATCACGCCGCGCATCTCGGCGCACTACGAGACCAAGTCGTTTGTCGGTTCGGGTGCGTTTGCCAACGACGTGCCGGGCCATCCAGGTGTGAAGATGCAGGATTCGTACACCACGCTGGACCTGAGCCTGCGCTTCGAACCACGCAACAAGGCATACACGGCCGAGCTGTTCGTCAACAATGCGACCGACAAGGAAGTGAAGTATGACGCCATTGAAGTCTGCACGCAGGTTGGTGCGCCATGCCAGCCGACGCAGCAGATCTGGGCGGCGTACTACAACAACCCACGCACCTTCGGCGCGCGCGTCTCGATGAAGTTCTGATGTAGTAGTAGGGGTAGTAGTCTTTAAGGATGGCGACTCCCCCGCCATCCTTTTTTTTATGCTTGCACCCCACACCGGTGCGCATAGGCAGGGGTCTGACCCCGTACGGGGTCAGACCCCGCGTGGCCCTGCGGGGTTCGCGCGAACAGCTACTGAGCCGCGCACCGTCACCGTGACAGGAAACTCCCGCGAAATCTCATGCTGCGTGCCATAGCAAAGATTGAGCAGCCACCGCACCGCATTCTGCGTCAGCTGCTGCATCGGAATATGCACCGACGTCAGCCCCGGCGACGAAAACTCGGCCGAATAGTCATCGTCATACCCAACGATGGACACATCATCCGGCACGCGTATGCCAGCGCGGTGGAAGCACGATATCGCACCCACGGCCATCTCGTCATTCGCACAAAACAGGCCGGTGAACTTGCCGCCTTCATTGATCAACTGCTGCGTCGCCCCAAAGCCGCCTTCGCGCGAGAAGTCCGATGCGATCGAGCGCACCTCATCGCGGGCGATGCCTTGCCGCGCCAGCTCATCGAAGAAGCCGTGCAAGCGCTCCTCATTGTCCGACGTCCCGGCCGGGCCGGAAATCACCGCCAGCTGCCGATGTCCGGCATCGAGCAAGGTACGCGCCGCCAGCTCGCCACCATGATAATGATCGGGGCAGAACGACGACGATTCCAGCTCCGGGCTGCGACGATTAAGGAAGGCCATCTTCGGATGCATCTTGTGCAGCATCCGCATGTCCTCATCCAGCAGGTCATGACCCAGCACCACGATGCCGTCGCAATCGCGGCCGATCAGGAATTTGACCGCCTCGATGGCTTCCTCGCGCGGCGTGCCGTCGCCGCAGCCGGTGGCCACCACCACGTGGCGGCGCATGGCGCGCAGTTCGATGTCGGTTTGCTTGAGGATGGTGCCGTAGTAGGCGCCGAAGAAGGAGGGGGCGAAAATGCCGATCATGCCCAGCGACTGCGCCGACAGCGAGCGGCCGATGGAGGAAGGGCGGAAGTTGAGTTGTTCGATGGCGGCTTGTACTTTTTTCATCGCCTCGGCCGACACGGGGCCGGCGCCTGAAATGGCGCGCGATGCTGTCGACATGCCCACACCGGCAAGCAATGCGACGTCTTTCAGTGTTGCCACACAATCTCCTCTAGCGATGGGCGTTAAGCCACTATCGTAACATGGTATAATCGTCGATTGCTCGTAATTATTGTGAAGCTTTAAGCAACCATATGCAATCGCAACCACTCTCCCGTCTTCCCAAGCCAGCCGCCGGCGCGCCAGCACCGAAAGTCGGCTTCGTCTCGCTCGGCTGCCCTAAAGCGCTGGTCGACTCCGAACAGATCCTGACCCAGCTGCGCGCTGAAGGTTACGAGACCGCCAAGTCCTACGACGGCGCGGATCTGGTGATCGTCAACACCTGCGGCTTCATCGACGCCGCCGTGCAGGAATCGCTGGACGCCATCGGCGAAGCGCTGGCCGAAAACGGCAAAGTGATTGTGACCGGCTGCCTCGGCGCCAAGAAGGACACCGACGGTTCGGACCTGATCACCAAGATCCACCCGAAAGTGCTGGCCGTGACCGGCCCGCACGCGCTGGGCGAGGTGATGGACTCGGTCCACCTGCACCTGCCGAAACCGCATGAGCCGTTCATCGACCTGATTCCGCCGCAAGGCATCAAGCTGACGCCGAAGCACTACGCCTACCTGAAAATCTCGGAAGGCTGCAACCACCGCTGCTCGTTCTGCATCATCCCGTCGATGCGCGGCGACCTGGTGTCGCGTCCTATCGGCGAACTGCTGCTGGAAGCGGAGAACCTGTTCAAGTCGGGCGTCAAGGAACTGCTGGTGATTTCGCAGGACACCTCGGCCTACGGCGTGGACGTCAAGTTCCGCACCGGCTTCTGGAACGGCCGTCCGATCAAGACCCACATGACGCAGCTGATGGAAGCGCTGGGCGAACTGGCCAAGTCCTACGGCGCCTGGGTGCGCATGCACTACGTCTACCCGTATCCGCACGTCGACCAGGTGATTCCGCTGATGGGCGAGCACGTGCTGCCGTACCTGGACATCCCGATGCAGCACGCGCATCCGGATGTACTGAAGCGCATGAAGCGTCCGGCCAGCGGCGAGAAAAACCTGGACCGCATCCTGGCCTGGCGCAAGATGAATCCGGACCTGACCATCCGTTCGACCTTCATTGCCGGCTTCCCTGGCGAGACCGAAGCGGAATTCGAATACCTGCTGGACTTCCTGAAGGAAGCGCAGATCGACCGCCTGGGCTGCTTTGCCTACTCGCCGGTCGAAGGCGCCACTGCCAACGAACTGGCCAATCCGGTGCCGGAAGAAGTGCGCGAAGAGCGCCGCGGCCGCGTCATGCTGCTGCAGGAAGAGATCTCGAAAGCGCGCCTGAAAGCCAAGGTCGGCAAGACCGTGCGCGTGCTGATCGATGAAGTCAACCGCACCGGCGGCGTGGGCCGCTCGGCTGCCGACGCGCCGGAAATCGACGGCGTGGTCTACGTCAAGCCGCCGTATGAACCGCACAAGAAACTGGTGGTAGGCCAGTTCGTCGATGTGAAAATCACCACGTCCGACGCGCACGATTTGTGGGGTGAGGCGCTTTAAGGCGTTTTTCGTGGCACATCCACTATAATAAAGGCGGACCGGCGTTATCGCGGTCCGCCTTTTTTTGTTAGTGAGCCTTATGCGTGACTTGAAACTCCCGGCGGCGCTTGCCGCCTGCCTGCTGGTCGGCCTGCTGGCGCGGCCTGTGATGGCTGCCGACACACCTGTCATGCTGGAAGAGATGACCAGCACCGAGCTGCGTACCCGCATCGACGCCGGCGCCACCACCGCCATCATTCCGATCGGCGGCACCGAACAAAGCGGCCCCTATATCGCGCTCGGCAAGCACAATGTGCGCGCCGCCGTGCTGGCGCGGATGATCGCGCAAAAGCTCGGCAACGCCGTGGTTGCGCCGGTGGTCGCTTACGTCCCGGAAGGCAGTATCACGCCGCCGGCCGGCCACATGAAGTTTGCCGGCACCCTGTCGATACCCGAATCCACTTTTGAAGACCTGCTGTTCGCGACGGCGCAAAGCCTGCGCCAGCACGGTTTCCGCCACATCGTCTTCATCGGCGACCATGGCGGCTATCAAAAAAGCGAAACGCGCGTGGCGCAGAAGCTGAACAAGGCCTGGGCCAAGAACGGCGGCGCCGCCGCGCTGGCCCTGCTGGCCTATTACGACGTCACGCAGGAGCCGTTTATCGCCGACCTTGAAAAGCGCGGCTACAGCAAGGCCGAAATCGGCCTGCACGCCGGCCTGGCCGACGCCGCGCTGATGCTGGCGACCGACAAATCCCTGGTGCGCACCGAGGCGCTGGCGCATGGTCCTTCGCCGACCGTGGCGCAGGGCGTGCGCGGCGACGCGCGCCGCGCTACCGCCGAATTGGGCAAGCTTGGCGTGCAGCGCATCGTCGACGCCTCGGTGGCGGCCATTTCCGATTTTGCGGCGCATGGCGCGCCGTCCACTTCTAGTAAAGCATCCAAATGAAAACTAATCGACTCATTTTTGCGGCGCTGGCCGCCGCTGGTTTGATCGGTGCCGGCGGTTTGCTGGCTGTTACCAATACCGAGGCCGCGCAGGCCGTGCCGCCTGCCGCTTCGGCAGCTGCCGCCGCCGCGCCGGTCAATGTTTATGCGGGCATCGGCCCTGCGAACATGAATCCTTCGCTGCGCGACCATCTGCCGCGCGTGTATGTGCCGAATCTGCGTTCCAACGACGTCTACGTGATCGACCCGGAAAGCATGAAGGTGGTCGACAAGTTCAAGGTCGGCGTCGGCCCGCAGCACGTGGTGCCGGCCTACGACCTGCAAACGCTGTGGGTGGCGAATAACGCCGAACGCACCAACAAGGGCAGCCTGACGCCGATCGATCCGCGCACCGGCAAGCCGGGCGCGCAGGTGGCGGTGGATGATCCCTACAATATGTACTTCTCGCCGGACGGCAAATCCGCCATCGTGGTGGCCGAAGCCTTGCACCGCCTGGACTTCCGCGATCCGAAGACCATGGCCATGCAGTACGCCATCGACGTGCCGCAATGCGGCGGCATCAACCACGCCGACTTCTCGCCGGACGGCCGTTACGCCATGTTCACCTGCGAATTCGACGGCGCCGTGGCGCGCATCGACCTGGCCGCGCGCAAGGTGGATGGCTATCTGAAGCTGTCGATGCCGACCACGCGCTTCTCGGAGAAGGATCCGATCGACCAGTTGCTGGCGAATGAAGTGTGCAGCAAGAAGAAGGGCATGCCGCAGGATATCCGCGTTTCGCCAGATGGCAAGCGTTACTACATCGCCGACATGGATGCCGACGGCGTCCACATCGTCGATGCGGCCACCTTCACCAAGGTCGGCTTCATTCCGACCGGCGTCGGCGCGCACGGCCTGTATCCAAGCCGCGATGGCACCAAGCTGTATGTGGCCAACCGCGGCACGCACAACATCCACGGCAAGCGCAAAGGCAAGGGCCGCGTGACGGTGATCGACTTCGCCACCGAAAAAGTGGTGTCGCAATGGCCGATTCCTGGCGGCGGCAGCCCGGACATGGGCAACGTCAGCGCCGACGGCAAGTACCTGTGGCTGTCCGGCCGCTTTGACGATGTGGTGTACCGCATCGACACCGCCAACGGCGACGTCAAGCAGGTCAAGGTCGGCCAGGAGCCGCACGGCCTGACCGTGTGGCCGCAACCGGGCCGCTACTCGCTGGGCCACACCGGCAATATGCGCTGATCATGACGATGAAAAAATCTCCGCAGACGGCGCTGATCCACACGGACTACAAGGCGCCGGAAGGCTTCGAGGCTTTCCCGGTCGGTATCCATCATGCCTCCACGGTGCTGTTCAAGAACGTGGCGGCCATGCGCTCGGGAGACTGGAAAGAGAAGAACGCCTACACCTACGGCCTGCACGGCACGCCGACCACCTTCACGCTGGAGGCGCGGCTGGCCGAGATCGAGGGCGGCAACTACTGCCTGCTGGCGCCGAGCGGCCTGGCCGCCATCGCCATGGTGGATTTCGCGATCCTGAAGGCGGGCGACGATGTGCTGTTGCCGGATAACGTCTACAACCCGAACCGCGAGCTGGGACGCTGGCTGTCGGCCGATTTCGGCATCACCGCACGCTATTACGATCCGCTGATCGGCGAAGGCATCGCGGCGCTGATCCAGCCGAATACAAAGCTGATCTGGACCGAGGCGCCAGGATCTGTGTCGATGGAAGTGCCGGACCTGCCGGCCATCTGCAAGGCGGCGCACGAGCGCGGCGTGCTGGTGGCGCTGGACAATACCTGGGCCGCCGGCCTGGCGCTGCGCGGCTTCGACCTGGGCGTGGACATCATCATGCAGGCGCTGACCAAGTACCAGTCCGGCGGTTCGGATGTGCTGATGGGCGCCGTGATCACGCGCGACCGCGCACTGCACGACCGCGTCAGCCAGGCGCATATGCGGCTCGGCATGGGCGTGGGCGCGGACGACGCCTACCTGGTGTCGCGCGGCCTGCCGACCATGCGTCTGCGCTTCGACGCGCACGATGCGGCGGCGCGCAAGCTGGCGGCGTGGCTGCAATCGCGGCCTGAAATCACGCGCGTGCTGCATCCGGCGTTCCCGGAATGTCCCGGCCACGAAGTCTGGAAGCGCGACTTCAGCGGCGCCGGCGGCCTGTTCTCGGTGATCTTCGACGAGCGCTATACCGAAGCGCAGACCGACCGTTTTGTCGACTCGCTCAAACTGTTCAAGATCGGCTATAGCTGGGGCGGCGCCAACAGCCTGGTCATGCCATACCGCATCCAGCACATGCGTCAGAACTGGCCGGACAAGGGCACGCTGGTGCGCTTCAACGTCGGTCTGGAGGACGTACAGGATCTGATCGGCGACATCGAGCGCGCATTGGGGGAAATGAATGAGTAAGTTCTGGAGCAAGGTGGTACACGGCCTGACGCCCTACACGCCGGGCGAGCAGGTGCAGATGCCCGGCCTGGTCAAGCTGAATACCAACGAAAATCCCTACGGCCCGTCGCCGAAGGCCATCGCGGCGATGCAGGAAGCGGCCGGCGACGGCTTGCGCAAGTATTCCGATCCGTCCAACGCGGTGTTGAAGGACGCGGTGGCGCGTCGTTTCGGCCTGGCGCGCGAGCAGGTCTTCGTCGGCAACAGCTCGGACGAGGTGCTGGCGCATACCTTTCACGCGCTGCTGCGGCACGATCTGCCGCTGCTGACGCCGGACATCAGCTACAGCTTCTATCCGACCTATTGCAGCCTGTATGGCATCGAGGCGGTCCATGTGCCGCTGAACGAACGCTTCGAGATCGACGTCGCGGATTATGCGCAGCCATGCGGCGCCATCATCCTCGCCAATCCGAACGCGCCGACCGGCATCGCCTTGCCGCTGGCGCAGATCGAGGCGCTGCTGGCGGCGCATCCGGATCAGGTGGTGGTGATTGACGAAGCCTATGTGGACTTCGGCGCACAAAGCGCCGCCGCGCTGCTGGGCCGCTACGACAATCTGCTGGTGATCCAGACGCTGTCCAAATCGCGCTCGCTGGCCGGCCTGCGCGTCGGCTTTGCGCTGGGCCACCCGGACCTGATCGCGGGCCTGGAGCGCGTCAAGAACAGCTTCAATTGCTATCCGCTGGGCCAGGTGCAGCAGGCCGGCGCGGTGGCGGCGCTGGACGATGTGGCCTACATGGCGCAGACCTCGCAAGCCATCATCGCCAGCCGCGCGTGGCTGACGGCGCAGATGCAGGCGCTGGGCTTCGAGGTGCTGCCGTCGCAGGCCAACTTCATCTTCACCCGCCATCCGCGGCATGATGGCGCACAGCTGGCGGCGGCGCTGCGCGAGCGCGCCATCCTGGTCCGCCACTTCAAGGCGGCGCGCATCGACCAATTCCTGCGCATTACCATCGGCACGGACGAGGAGTGTGCCAAGCTGGTCGACGCACTGAAAGGCATTCTGTCCTGAACAAATTCTGATATACTGTATGAAAACACAGTATATCGGGGCGCGTGATGGAGTTAAATGACAAGCTGGAGATCCTGGCGGATGCGGCGAAATATGACGCATCCTGCGCCAGCAGCGGCGCGCCGAAGCGCAACTCCATCGGCAAGGACGGTTTCGGCGCCACCACCGGCATGGGCATCTGCCACAGCTACACGCCGGACGGGCGCTGCGTCTCGCTGCTCAAGGTCCTGCTGACCAATTACTGTCTGTACGATTGCCAGTATTGCGTGAACCGGCGCACCTCGAATGTGCCGCGTGCGCGCTTTTCAGTGGCCGAAGTGGTCAAGCTGACCACCGATTTCTATCTCCGCAATTACATCGACGGCCTGTTCCTCAGTTCCGGCATCATCCAGTCGGCCGACTACACGATGGAGCAGCTGGTGCAGGTGGCGCGCGAGCTGCGCGAGGTGCATCAGTTCCGCGGCTACATTCACCTGAAGACGATACCGGATGCCGATCCCGCGCTGATCGCGGCGGCGGGCAGGTATGCGGACCGCCTGAGCGTGAACATCGAACTGCCGACGCAGGACAGCGTGCAGAAGCTGGCGCCGGAGAAGAGCGTCCACACGATCAAGCTGGCGATGGGTTCCATCCGCCGCAAGCTGGATGAAAAGGCGGAAGAACCGAAGTCGCCGCGCTTCGCGCCGGCCGGGCAGAGCACGCAGATGATCGTCGGCGCCGACGCCAGCGACGACCAGCAGATCCTGTCGACGGCGGAGACGCTGTACGGCAGCTATAAGCTCAAGCGCGTGTACTACTCGGCCTTCAGTCCGATCCCGCAAAGTCCCAAGAGCGTGCCGCTGGCGCCGCCGCCGATGCTGCGCGAACACCGTTTGTACCAGGCCGACTTCCTGCTGCGCAGCTACGGCTTCCAGGCGAATGAACTGCTGCCGGCCAGCGGCGGCAACCTGGCGCTGGATATCGATCCCAAGCTGGCGTGGGCGCTGGAGCATCGCGAGCATTTTCCGCTGGACCTGAATCGCGCCGAACCGCACATGATCGCGCGCGTGCCGGGCATCGGCTTGCGCAATGCGCAGCGCATCGTCGAGCTGCGGCGCTTGCGGCAGGTGCGGTATGCCGATTTGTCGCGCCTGCGTTGCAGCATGAAGAAGATTTCGCCGTTCATCATCACCGCGGATTATTTTCCGGCGCGCGACGCCAGTCCGTCCGAACATCTGCGCCGCGCGATGGCCGATGCGCCGCAGCAGATGAATTTGTGGCCGGAGTTGCAGGCGGCATGATGCGGCAGGTGGTGCAATCGTTCGATGCGTGGCGGGCGGCGGCGCGGGAGCTGATCGCGCGCCACGTTTCGCCGGAATCCGTGGAATGGGCGTCGAATGAGACCGATGGCGATCTGTTCTCGGCGGCTGGCGGCGCAGCGCCGGCCGAACTGCCGGCTGTCGCATCGGCCGGACCGGCGCTGCGCCTGCCGCGCGAGCTGATGGAGATGCTGGCCAGCGCGGCCTGCTTCAGCGCTGTGGACCGCTGGGCCTTTCTGTACAAGGTGGTCTGGCGCTGGCATCTGGGCGAGCGCGATGTGATGTCGGCGGCGGACCCGGACGGCGCGCGCCTGTATGCCATGGTCAAGGCCGTCCACCGCGAGGAGCATGACATGCATGCTTATGTACGTTTTCGCGAACGCAAGGAAGAGGATGGGGCGCCGCGCTTCGTCGCCTGGTTCGAGCCGACGCACGAGGTGCTGCCGCAGGTGGCGCGGCATTTCGCCCGGCGCATGGGCGGCGCCACCTGGATGATCGCCACGCCTGCCGCCGCCGTGCTGTGGGACGGCGAACGTCTGCACGACGCGCCGGCGCTGATGCGCAGCGCGGCCGATATCGACGACGCCGGCGAGGCGCTGTGGCTCACCTATTACCGCAGCATCTTCAATCCGGCGCGGCTGAATGCGGATCTGCTGCGCAGCCATATTCCTTCGCGATTCTGGAAAAATCTGCCGGAAGGCGCCATCGTGCCGGCCATGGTCAGCGCCGCCGCCAATGGCGAACGCCGCACCGGCCAGACCATGACGGTTGGCCAGCGCCGTGGTGCGACCACCATCGACATCACGCCGGAACGCGCGCAGCCGCAGCGCGCGCAGCCCGATTCGCTGGACCAGTGCCGCCGCTGCGAGTTGTGGCGCGATGCCACGCAGGCCGTGCCCGGCATCGGGCCGACGAAGGCGCGCATCATGCTGGTCGGCGAGCAGCCGGGTGATCAGGAGGATTTGCAGGGGTTGCCGTTTGTCGGCCCGGCCGGCGCGGTGCTGGACCGGGCGCTGGCGGAAGCTGGCGTGGAGCGCGGGGCGGTGTATCTGACCAACGCCGTCAAGCACTTCAAGTGGGAGCTGCGCGGCAAGCGCCGCCTGCACAAGACGCCGGCGCAGCGCGAGGTATCGGCTTGCCACGTCTGGCTGGAGCAGGAACTGGCGAAGGTCAGGCCGGAGGTGGTGGTAGCGCTGGGCGCCACGGCGCTGAAGTCGGTGCTGCAGGACAGCGGCACGACCATGGGCGCGGTGATGGATGCGCCGTTCCAGCACCAAGGCCGCTGGGTGGTGGCGGTCTATCACCCATCGTTTGTGCTGCGTGCGCGCGATGAGGACAGCCGGCGGCAGGCCTACGAAGTGATTGTCGCCGGCCTGCGCGCAGCCTTGCGGCTGTTGGGCGATTAAACCGGCGCCGCCTCGTTGCGGTTGATGCGCGTGATGCCGACGATCAGGCGGTACGCCTTCCACAGCCAGGCGCAGACCCAGATCAGCCACGCTACCGGAATGCCGATGAAGGTCATGAAGAACACCGCGCCAACCACGATCCACACCACGTACCACCAGAACGAACGGATCATCCACGTGTGATGGCTGTGGACGAAAGTGCCCTCGGTTCCTGGCCGTTGCAGGTAGTTGAGGATCAGCGGAATAATCGAAAACGCACCCAGCGAGAACACAAAGCTGACCCCGTGGATAACGTACAGCCACCACGCCGTGGTCTTGGCCGACTCCAGGCGATTGTCTAATATCAATTCTTGGGACATGACGGTTCCTTTATGAGCAGCGATTAGTCAGAGTATAGCCACACCGTTTTCCGACCTCCGTACGAGAGTGAACATAACAGCCAAAGACGCGATCAAAGCGTCCGTTTGAGGAAGGCGGTGACGTCGGCGAAGAACTCGGGCTGGATGGTTTCGCGGTCGAAGCCTTCCGGATCTTGCGAGGGCTTGAAGTTGGGCCGCGTCATCTCGGGCGGGAACTTGCTCATGAAGGCGAAGTGGCCGGCGCCGGGGATGTCCTTGTGCTCGATCAGCGACGGATCGCCGACGCCTTCGATGATCTTGTGGGCGTGCTCGATCGGCGTGATCTCATCCTTTTCGCCGGTGCGCATCAGGATCGGCAGGTTGACCGGCCGCAGCGAGCCGGCGATGAACCAGAACGTCGCGGGATTCAACAGTACCAGCGCGCGAATGCGCGGATCGGGCGTCACCGGCACCGGCTCCGGTCCGGCGTGTTCGCTCTTGCGTTCATACGGCCCGCTCCAGGCGATGCCGCCGGCCGCCGCCAGCGCGGTGTAGCCGCCGATCGAATGGCCGATGACGGCGACGCCATGGCGCGCCACGTGCGGCGCCAGCACGGCGTCGGCGAGCACCGCGTCGATGCTCAGTGTGATATGGCGCGGACGGTTGGCCAGGTTGGCGGCGGTGCCGGCCAGCGAGTTGTCGGTGCGCGTGTTGCCGGTGTGGGCGGGCAGGGCGACCACGAAGCCGGCCAGCGCCAGGTGCTTGGCCAGCTGGCGATACGCCCACGGCGTGCCGGAGTGGCCGTGCGAGATGACCACCAGCGGATAGACGCCGTCGGCCGGTGCGGCGTCCTTCGCCACGTCCAGCGAATAGGGGCCGAAATGCTCGGCGTGTTCCTCGCCATGCGCCGGGTACAGCACGGCCAGCGGAATCGTCGCGTCCTGCACGGCGTCGTGCACATTGCTCAAGCGGCAGCCGCAGCTGAGATTCATACCTCTCCCTTTTTCGCATAAAATGCAATAGTGGCGATTATATAAGGAGCTGGCTGAGATGGGTATGTGTGCATATTTTGTGCCGGTGACCGGCGAACAGATCGCGCTCTTCACGGAAGAGCCGGATGAGCTGATAGCCTTCCTCTTTCCGGACGACCTGGACCAGGAACCGGAAGGCCGGATCGACGCCGACAAGGCCTGGCATGCGATTCACTTCCTGCTCAACGGTTCCGCCATGCCGGAGGAAACCGATCCCGCACCGGCGATCTTCGGCGGCGAGCCGATCGGCGAGGAGCTGGACTACGGCCCGGCGCGCGTGCTCCAGCCGGCCGAGGTTCAGGCGCTGGCGGGGACGCTGGCCGGCATCGATGCGGCCCAACTGCGCGCCCGCTATGTGCCCGAACAACTGACCGAAGCCGACATCTATCCAAGCATGTGGGACCGTAACGATGACACCGACCTGGACTACGTCATCGAAAATTACCTGCACATGGCGACCTTCTACCGCGGCGCGGCGGAACGCGGCGACGGCGTGCTGCTGTACATCGCTTGAGGGGCTGGCATGGCTAAACCGGTATCGGTGCTGTTTGTCTGCATGGGCAATATCTGCCGTTCGCCGACAGCGGAGGGCGTGTTCCGCCAGCGCGTGGCAGCGGCGGGGCTGGCGCACCGTTTCGTCATCGACTCGGCCGGCACGCACGGCTACCACGTCGGCGAGGCGCCTGATGCGCGTTCGATGGAGTACGCGCTGAAGCGCGGCTATGACCTGTCGGCGCAGCGTTCGCGCAAGGTCGCGGCGCAGGACTTCGAAGATTTCGACTACCTGCTGGCGATGGACCACGACAACCTCAAGCTGCTGCAGGCCGCGTGTCCGCCGCAGCACCGCCACAAGCTGGGCCTGATGATGTCGCACGCCACCCGCAGCGGCGCCGATGCGGTGCCCGATCCGTATTACGGCGGCGGCCGCGGCTTCGACGTCGTGCTGGATTACCTGGAAGACGCCGCCGACGGCCTGCTGGCTCACCTGAAAGTGAAATAAGCGCCATTCGCCCCCGCGAAACGCGCATTCGTGCCCACCTGCCCGCGATTGGTCGGATGGCGCGTGCGATGCATGATGTTTCTGTCTACAGTTGGTGAATTGCCATCCATTGTGAGAGATGGCGATACCACTGAAACGGGGACATATCATGCGGAAGTTTATTCTGGCCTGGCTACTGGGCTGTTGCGTGGCGGGCGCCGCCACCGCGGCCGACAGCGACGATCTGCCGGCAATGAAGGGAAGTTACACGCTGGCCGACGGCCGCGTGCTGTACGTCAGCTACCACCAGCGCACGCTGTACGCGCAGATCGACGCCGGGCCGGAAGTGGCGCTGCAGCCGGCCGGGGGCGCCGTGTGGCAGTCGGCAAACGGCGGCCTGCGCATCACATTCCAGCAGTACGACAACGGCGTGGTCAGCGGCGTGCAGTTGGTGGCGCGCCGAGAATAGCCGCGCACTTTTCATTTTGCTACTGCCGGGCCACGGTAGTATGATAGGGTCATCCACGCCGTCGCAAGCATAGGAGATCACTTGGAACAGCCCGGCATTCCCCATAACGAATCCATCCGGCTTGCAGCCCTCAAGTCGCTCAATGTGCTCGATACGCCGCCCGAGGAGCGTTTCGACCGGCTCACGCGCATGGCGCGGCGACTGTTCGGCGTGCAGACCGCCCTGGTCAGCATCGTCGACGAGGACCGCCAGTGGTTCAAGTCGCGCGATGGGCTGGACGCCACCGAGACGCCGCGCAATATCTCCTTTTGCGGCCACGCCATCCTGGGCGACGACATTTTCCTGATCCGCGACGCCCGCACCGACCAACGCTTTGCAGACAATCCGCTGGTGACCGGGGCACCGAACATCCGCTTCTACGCCGGTTGCCCGCTGCGCGCCAACGACGGCCTGAAGATGGGCACCCTGTGCATCCTCGACAGCCAGCCGCGCGACTTCAGCGAGGAAGATGCGCTGGCGCTGCGCGACCTGGCCTCGATGGTGGAAGACGAGCTGTCCGCCTTCCACACCTCCACCACCGATGAACTGACGCGTTTGTCCAACCGGCGCGGCTTCCTGCAACTGGCGCGCTACGGCCTGAATTTCTGCGTGCGGCACCACCAGCCGGCGGCGCTGGCGTTCATCGATCTGGACCGCTTCAAGCCGATCAACGACCAGTACGGCCATGCGGAAGGCGACCGTGCGCTGGCGGCGTTTGCGGACGTGATGCGCGGCAGTTTCCGCAGCACCGATCTGTGCGCGCGGCTGGGCGGCGATGAGTTCGTGGTGCTGCTAACCGGCGCTACCAAGGCCGAGGCGGAAACGGTGATCAGGAAGTTCTGCGGCCAGCTGCACGACTACAACGTGCGCGCCGACCGTGGTTATGCGCTGGATTTTTCATACGGCGTGGAAGAGTTCCTGCCGACCGATCCGCGCGATGTGGCGGCGTTGCTGGCCGCCGGCGACGCGCACATGTACGCGATCAAGGCGGCCAAGCGCCGGCATTAAGTCATTAAGTCAGCAGCGGCAGGATGCCGTCGAGACCGACGAAGTTGAGCGCCACATTGGCCTGCTCGCGCACCACCGGCTTGGCGCGGAACGCCACCGACATGCCCGAAATGCTCATCATCTTCAGATCATTGGCGCCGTCGCCCATGACGATGGCTTGCGATGGCGAGATGCCCAGCTCCTTGCACACGCGTTCCACCGTGCGCTTCTTCTCTTCGGCGTCGACGATGCCGCCGATCACCTTGCCGGTCAGTTTGCCGTCGACGATTTCCAGCTGGTTGGCGTGGGTGTAGTCCAGGCCCAGGCGCGCTTTCAGGCGTTCGGTGAAGTAGGTGAAGCCGCCCGACACCAGCAGCGTTTTCAGGCCAGCCTTCTGCACCGCCTTCAGCATGCTCTCGGCGCCTGGTGACAGCTGCAGGCGTTCGTCGTACACGCGCTCCAGCGCCGAGGCGTCCAGGCCTTCGAGCAGCGCCACGCGGCGCGTCAGGCTGGCGGCGAAATCCAGCTCGCCGCGCATCGCCGCCTCGGTGATCTCCGAGACTTCCTGCTTCAGGCCCTGCATGTCGGCGATTTCGTCGATGCATTCAATGGTGATCAGCGTCGAATCCATGTCCATGGCCACCAGCTTGAACTCGCTCATCTTGTGGAAGCCGATCGAGTAGGTGGTGTCCAGCTGCGCGGCCTGCGCCGCCACCTCGATGGTCTGGCGCAGCGCCGGCGAGAAGGTGATGCCTTCGCAGCGCAAGGCCTGGTCGCTCAGCCAGGTCAGGCTGGTGGGCGCGGTGAGGGCGCTGATGCGCTCCAGCCGAGCCTTGCAATCGCCCAAGCCTTGCAGCACGAGGTTCATGGCGGTTTTTGCGTTAGTCATGTGCGTCGATGATAGTGAGTATGCTTGATAGTATGTTTAAGGAGTCAGCTGCTTGATGGCGGCCTTGATCTGCGTCACCCGCGCCGCCAGGTCCGGCATGGCGGCGGTGATCTTCAGTTTATCCTGTCCATTCAGCTTGATCTGGCGATTCTTCTGTATCAGCTCGATGATGCGCATCGGGTCGATCGGCGGCTTGGCCATGAACTGCAGGTTGGCGGCCTCGGTATGCGCGTCGATCTTGATGATGCCCACCGTCTTGGCGGCGATGCGCAGGCGGTGCGTTTCGATCAGCGCCTTCACCGGCTCCGGCAGCTTGCCGAAGCGGTCGATCAGCTCTTCCTGCAAGTCGTCGATCTTGCCTTGCGATGCGCAATTCGCCATGCGCTTGTAAATCGATAGCCGTTCGTGGACATCGCCGCAGAAATCGGCCGGCAGCAGCGCCGGCACGTGCAGATTGATTTCGGTGGTGGTGGCCAGCGGCGCCGCCAGGTCCGGCTCCTTGCCGGCCTTGAGCGAGCGCACCGCTTCGTTCAGCATGTCCGAGTATAGCTGGAATCCGATCTCGGTCATCTCGCCGGACTGGTTGTCGCCGAGGACTTCGCCGGCGCCGCGGATTTCCAGGTCGTGCATGGCCAGGTAGAAGCCGCTGCCCAGTTCCTCCATCTGCTGGATGGCGTCCAGGCGGCGCTGCGCCTGCTTGGTCAGCGACTGCACGTCGTGCACCAGCAGGTAGGCATAGGCCTGGTGGTGCGAACGGCCGACGCGGCCGCGCAGCTGGTGCAGCTGCGCCAGGCCGAACTTGTCGGCGCGGTGCATGATGATGGTGTTCGCGGTCGGCACGTCGATACCGGTTTCGATAATCGTCGTGCACAGCAGGATGTTGTAGCGCTGGGCGACGAAATCGCGCATCACTTTTTCCAGGTCGCGCTCGTGCATCTGGCCGTGGGCCACGGCGATGCGCGCTTCCGGCAGCAGCTCGGTCAGCATCGCCATGCGGTTCTGGATGGTCTCGACCTCGTTGTGCAGGAAGTAGACCTGGCCGCCGCGCTTCAGTTCACGCAGGCAGGCCTCGCGGATGATCGATTCGCCTTCGCTGCGCACGAAGGTCTTGATCGCCAGCCGCTTTTGCGGCGCGGTGGCGATTACCGAGAAGTCGCGCAGGCCTTCCAGCGCCATGCCCAGCGTGCGCGGGATCGGCGTGGCGGTCAGCGTCAGCACGTCGACTTCGGCGCGCAGCGATTTCAAGGCTTCCTTCTGGCGCACGCCGAAACGGTGCTCCTCGTCGATGATGACCAGGCCGAGACGCGTGAACTTGACGTCGTCCGACAGCAGCTTGTGGGTGCCGATGATGATGTCCAGCGTGCCGTCGGCCATGCCCTTGATCGCCTGCGCGATCTCCTTGCCGGTGCGGAAGCGCGACATTTCGGCGATGCGCACCGGCCAGTCGGCGAAGCGGTCGGCGAAGGTTTGCGCATGCTGTTCGGCCAGCAGCGTGGTCGGCGCCAGGATGGCGACCTGCTTGCCGCCCATGACGGCGATGAAGGCGGCGCGCAGCGCCACCTCGGTCTTGCCGAAGCCGACGTCGCCGCACACCAGGCGGTCCATCGGTTTGCCCGAGGTCATATCCTTGATGACGTTGTTGATGGCTTCCTGCTGGTCCGGCGTTTCGTCGAAGCCGAAGCTGTCGGCGAAGCGCTCGTAGTCGTGCGCCGAGTATTCGAACGAATGGCCCTGGCGCAGCGCGCGGCGGGCGTAGAGGTTCAGCAGTTCGGCGGCGGTGTCGCGCACCTGTTCGGCGGCCTTGCGCTTGGCTTTTTCCCACTGGCCGGAACCCAGCGTATGCAGCGGCGCGTCGTCCGGCGAGGCGCCGGAGTAGCGCGAGATCACGTGCAGCTGCGAGACCGGCACGTACAGCTTGGTCTCCTTGGCGTATTCCAGGTGCAGGAATTCGGCATCGCCTTCGCCCAGGTCCATGGTGGTCAGGCCCATGTAGCGGCCGATGCCGTGGTTGATGTGCACCACCGGATCGCCGATCTTCAGCTCCGACAGGTCGCGCACCATCGATTCGACCTGCGTGACGGCTTCCTGCTTTTTCTTGCCGACGCGGCGGCCGGAGCCGGCATACAGCTCGGTCTCCGTGATGAAGATCAGATTCGCCTTCGGCAGCGACAGCTCGAAGCCGGCGTGCAGCGGCGCCACGCCCAGCGCCAGCTTGGCGTCCGAGGCGATAAAGCCGTCGAAGCCTTCGACCGGCGCCAGTTCCAGGTTGTATTCGTTGAAGTACTGCTGCAGCGTTTCGCGGCGGCCGTTGGATTCGGCGCAGATCATCACGCGGCTGCCGGACTGCATCAGGTAGGCGCGCAGATTGGTCAGCGGGTCTTCCAGATGGCGGTTGACGGCGATGTTGGGCACCGGCGCCGACAGCTCGGAAGCGCCGGCGTCCGGGTTGTTGCGGATGGCGATCTGCGGGTACGGCTTGGCCAGCACGAAGAACTGTTCGTCGGACAGGAACAGCTCTTCCGGCGCCATCAGCGGACGTTCGCGGTCGGCCTTCAGGAAGCGGTAGCGCGAATTGGTGTCGGTCCAGAAGCGCTTGATGGCCGCTTCGATGTCGCCGACGGTGGCGACCACGGCGCCTTGCGGCAGGTATTCGAACAGCGTGGCGGTTTGGTCGAAGAACAGCGGCAGGTAGTACTCGATACCGGCGGAGGCGATGCCGCTGCTGATGTCCTTGTAGATCACGGCGCGCGACGGATCGCCTTCGAAGTGTTCGCGCCAGCGGCTGCGGAAGGCGGTGCGCGAGGCTTCGTCCATGGGGAACTCGCGGCCCGGCAGCAGGCGCACCTGCTTGACCGGGTACAGCGAGCGCTGGGTGTCGGCGTCGAAGGTGCGGATGGTTTCGATGGTGTCGCCGAACAGGTCGAGGCGGTAGGGCAGCGCGGAGCCCATCGGGAACAGGTCGATCAGGCCGCCGCGCACCGAGTATTCGCCGGGCGACATCACCTGCGTCACGTGGGTGTAGCCGGCCAGCGACAGCTGCGATTTCAGGCGCGCCTCGTCCAGCGATTCGCCCTGCTGGAAGAAGAAGGTGTAGGCGGCCAGGAACGACGGCGGCGCCATGCGCACCAGCGCGGTGGTGGCCGGCACCAGCATGACGTCGCACTGGCCGCTGGAGATTTCGTGCAGCGTCGCCAGGCGCTCGGACACCAGGTCCTGGTGCGGCGAGAAGGCGTCGTAGGGCAGCGTTTCCCAGTCCGGCAGCAGGTGGCAGCGCAGCTGCGCGCCGCCGAACCACGGGATTTCGTCGAGCAGGCGCTGGGCGTCGCTGGCGTTGGCCACGACCACCGCCAGCATCTGGCCACGGGATTTGAGTTCGAGCGCGATTTGCGCGAGGGCGTAAGCATCCGCCGAGCCGTGCAGCGCGGGCAGGGCAAAACGGTTGCCGGGTTTGGGAATGGATTTAGTTAAGGCTGACGACACAACACACATTCAACGGTTATCCCGGCATCGCCGGGTGGCAATGCCGCTGCCGACATTATAGACGAACTGCCCCCGGTTTAGCGGTTGGCGACGCCGAACGGGATATGCACCATCGGGATGTTGCCGGCCGGGGATTGCAGGTGGCTCAACTGGTCGTCGAAGAACATATGCGGCTTGAAGATGCTCAGCACGCGCGCTTTTTCCATGCCGCCCAGGAAGAAGGTTTCGTTGGCCGACACGCCCCAGCTTTTCAGCGTCGTCACCACCCGCTCGTGCGACGGCGCGCTGCGGGCGGTGATGATGGCGATGCGCAGGATTTTCTTGTACGACGGATCGTCGCGTTGCGCGTCTTCCTCCAGCTGCTGCATGGCCGACAGCTTGCGGAACAGGTCGGCCAGCGGTCCCGGCTGGTGCGGGATGGCGACGCGCGCGCTTTCGTGGGCGTGGAATTCGCCGACGTCGTTGTTGCGCTTGAATATAGTTTCAGATTCGTCGTCGGCGATCACGCCGTCGAAGTCGAAGGCGATACGCAGTTCGCCGTCGGCCTCGTCGTCCTCGGTGCGCGACGGCAGCACCAGGCCGGCGGGGTAGTGCGCGGCCAGCGCGTTGCGCACGTCTTCCTCGTTGGCGCTGAGGAACAGCGAGGTGTTGAAGGCGGGCAGGTAGGTGTAGGGCGACTGGCCGGTCAGGAAGCAGGCGCGCGAGATGTCCAGGCCGTAGTGGGCGATCGAATTCATCACGCGCAGGCCGGTCTCCGGCGAATTGCGCGAAAACAGCACCACTTCCACCGGCGCCGTCTGCGGATGGTGCTGGTTGATGCTGAGGAAGCGGCGGATGAAGGGGAAGGCCACGCCCTTGTCGAGCACGGTGGCGAGCTGTTCTTCCTGATACTTGCGGTAGGCTTCCGGACCGTGCTCCAGGTACACCTGGTGCGAGGCGGTCAGGTCAAACAAGGCGCTGGAGGCGATGCCGATCACCAGCTTGTGCTCGATAGGATAGGGCATGGGACTGCGGTCAGTGGATGATGACCGCTACTGTAACCGATTCGGCCCGCGCCCTGTTTTGATTTCTTTTCTGCAATTTAATCATTGCCTCCAGACGGTCACTGCGCTACATTGACACTTCATTACCACGGATGCTGTTGTGCTGAATCTCGATACTCTTTTGCTGGTCCAAGTCTGCGTGACGGTGCTGACCACCGCCTTGCTGGTGGCCGCCGCCTGTTATACCGAAAGTCCGCCCGAACAACGCTGGTGGGCCGGCGGCAATGTGGTGACCTGCATCGGCCTGGCGCTGAGCAGCACGGCGACGCTGCCGGTGCTGGTCCACGGCGTGCTGGGCTACGGCGTTATCGCGCTGGGCCTGGGCCTGGTGCTGCGCGGCTTGCGCGTGCACTGTTCGGCGAGCCTGTCATGGACCTTCATCGCCGCCCTGGTCGGCATCGCGCTGCTGATCCCCGCCTACTTCACGCTGGTGGCGCCTAGCCTGCGCGCGCGGCTGTGCTTCAGCGGTTTTTACTTTGCGCTATTGAACTGGATGTGCGCGGCGGTGGTGGCGCGGCACGGCGTGTGGCGCGTCAGCGGCATCAGCCTGGCGGGCTTCAGCCTGCTGGGCCTGGCGCTGTTCCTGCGCGGCGTGCACATGCTGCTGCATGGCGACCCGGCCGACACCACCAGCTCGCTGGTGATGGGACTGAGCACGCTGGCGATACCGCTGGCGCAGATCTGCATCGCCTTCGGCCTGATCCAGATGGTGATGTGGCGCTACGCCGAGCGCTTGCGGCGGCTGTCGACGCTCGATGCGCTGACCGGGGCGCTGAACCGCGCCGGCCTGGAGATTCAGGGCAAGCGCGTCGGCCTGCGCGCCCTGCGCGCGGCGCGCAGCCTGGCGGTGATCATGATCGACGTCGACAACTTCAAGGTCATCAACGACACCCACGGCCATCCGGTGGGCGACGAGGTGCTGCGCCATCTGGCCCGGCTGGTCAAGGTGGAACTGCGGCCGCACGATTTGCTGGCGCGCTTCGGCGGCGAGGAATTCGTGCTGGTGCTCGACGGCGTCAACCGCGAGGCGGCGCTGAAGGTGGCCGAGCGCCTGCGCGCGCGCATCGAATCGGAGGTTGTCGAATTGGATAACTTGTCGGTTCGCTACACCGCCAGCATGGGCGTGGTGTGCTCGGACGACCACAGCTACGACCTGATCCGCCTGATTTCCGCCGGCGACGCCGCCATGTACGACGCCAAGCGCGCCGGCCGCAACAAGGTCATCGCCGTCTGAGATTGTGCGTGGCGCGCCACACCCGCGACGAATGTGATTGACGCACACATTGTCGGGGCCGCATATTAGTTGGACAGAATCAATATTCACCAATTCTAACTAACGGCCACTGGCGGGAGTGCGGGGATGTTCAGGAATTTACTCATCAAGTGGAAGTTGGCGACGCTGGTGGCGATCATGATGGTGGCGCTGCTGGTGGTGGGCGCGGCCGGGTATCGCGGCATCGTCAAGGTGGGCGGAGCGGTGAATGAAATCGGTGTGGTGCGGTTGCCGTCGATCCAGGGGCTGCTGGTGATGAGCGAAGGCCAGACCGCGGTGTCGGCCGCCACGCTGTACGTGGGCACCTGGTCGCACGAGTATCAGGCGCAGGACAAGTTCGCCGAGGCGATCGAGATGCGCAAGAAGGCCTGGGCGAATATCGACCGCGGCTGGAAGCGCTACGAGCCCTTGCCGCAGACCGCCGAGGAGTCGGTGCTGTGGAAGCAGTTCACCGGCGAGTGGGCGGAGTGGAAGGCGGCCGACGACAAGCTCGGCGCCATCATCGCCAAGCTGGCGGCCAACAAGGACGAGCAGACGCAGAATGCCTTGTTCGGCGAGTTCTACCAGGTGTTCAATCCGTCGCGCCCGCTGTTCCGCAAGGCCGAGGCTACGCTGATGAAAATCGAGCGCCTGAATGAAGGCGTGTCCGACGCCAGCGTGCAGGACGGCATGGCGGCGGTCAGCAGCGCCGAGTGGGCGATGCTGATTGCGGCGCTGATTGCGGCGGCGGTGGCGATCGGCTGCGCGGTGTATATCGCCGGCGCCATCACCAATCCGATCAACGAGGCGGTGCGCGTGGCGCAGACGGTGGCGTCGGGCGACCTGACCAGCCGCATCGAGGTGGCGACCAGGGAGGAAACCGGCCAGCTGCTGGGCGCGCTGAAGGAGATGAACGATAGCCTGATCCGCATCGTCGGCCAGGTGCGCAGCGGCACGGACACGATTGCGACGGCGTCGGCCGAGATCGCCAGCGGCAATCTGGATCTGTCGTCGCGCACCGAGGAGCAGGCCAGTTCGCTGGAGGAGACCGCGTCGTCGATGGAGGAACTGACCTCGACCGTGCGGCAGAATGCGGACAATGCGCGCCAGGCCAATACGCTGGCGGCGTCGGCCTCCGGCGTGGCGCAGCGCGGCGGCGATGTGGTGGCGCGCGTGGTCGAGACCATGGATTCGATCAATGCCTCGTCGTCCAAGATTGTCGACATTATCGCGGTGATCGACGGCATCGCGTTCCAGACCAACATCCTGGCGCTGAATGCGGCGGTGGAAGCGGCGCGCGCCGGCGAGCAGGGACGCGGCTTTGCGGTGGTGGCGGGCGAGGTGCGCACGTTGGCGCACCGTTCGGCGGCGGCGGCCAAGGAGATCAAGGAGCTGATCGGCGATTCGGTGGAGAAGGTCGGCGCCGGCAGCAAGCTGGTGGAAGAGGCTGGCGCGACGATGGGCGAGATCGTCACCAGCGTGCAGCGCGTCACCGACATCATGGGCGAGATCAGCATGGCCACGCAGGAGCAGAGCACCGGCATCGACCAGATCAATATGGCGGTGGGCCAGATGGACACGGTGACGCAGCAGAACGCGGCGCTGGTGGAGCAAGCTGCTGCTGCGGCGGCCTCGCTGCAGGAGCAGGCGGCGGGATTGGCGGAGGTGGTCAGCGTGTTCCGCATGGAGGAGTCGCAGGCGCTGCGCAAGCCGGTGATGGCGGTGCGCCGCACGCCGGTCGCCGCCAGCGCGCCGCGCGCGGCATCGGCATCGGCATCGGCGCCACGGCCGGCCTTGAAATCGACAGCGGCCAAGGCCGCCGCCAAGCCGCCCGCCAAGCAAATGGCGACGGCCTCGGCCGACGATTGGGAAGAGTTCTAACCAACAATAAAGCAAGCCACTATCTGGCACAGCAGCACCCTGAAGCAGCCCTCGCGGCTGCTTTTTTTCGTTTGACGCAGCTCAATCGGGTGGCTGCCGCGGGTGGTAGTTTGGAAGCTCATCGATAGCGTCCTTCAGGAGCTTCCATGCCAAACACCAATGAAAACGAGCGCGTTGAAAATGCCGCCCGCAGCGCCTATGATGCAGTGATCGAAAAGCGCATCGCGGCAGTGGAGACAGACGTGGCCGTCATACGAACCAGCTTTGCCACCAAAGAGGATGTGCAGCGCATTCTGACGCTGCTGTACGATCAAAAACTGGAGTTCAAGGCAGCAGAGGGAGCGCTGCGGGAAGATTTTCACGCGGCCTTCGCCAGACACCGAGAGGAATGGCGTGCCGCGCTGGTGAAACAGCGGGAAGAGTTCAATGCGGCTTTGGCCAAGCAGAAAGAAGAGTTTAATGCCGCTTTGGCCAAGCAGAATAAAGAGTTTAATGCCGCGTTAGCCAAGCAGAAAGAAGAATTTAATGCTGCGTTAGCGAAGCAGCGCGACGAATTTAACGTCGCACTAGCCAAGCAGCGGGAGTATATCGATGCCGCGCTGGCGCAGCTTCGCGTTGACATCCTCGCCGGGCAACTGGATATGCAGAAGACAATGATGAGCCATATGTGGAAACTCTACGGCTTCGCCTCGCTGGTGGTCGGCGGCATCTATTACATCGCCCGCTACGTGCACTGATCATTCATAGGCGGGCAGGCGTTTCTGTTCGTCGGCGCTGAAGGCGGCGTCGCGGAGTTGTTGGCGTGCGGCTTCGTCGGTGGTGGTTCGGCGCTGGGCCTGGTAGACGGCGATGCGGCGCTGCCAGTCGGCTTCTTCGCGGTCGACGTCGGCCAGGCGCGCGGCGGCGGCGGGCGACAGGGCGGCGGCGCGCATGCGGTAGATTTCGTTGTCGTCGGCGCCTTTCGCGCGGGCCTGGCTGACGGCTTCCTCCAGCCGGATCACGCGCGTCGGCGCCTCCTTTTCTTCCCGGGCTTTTTGCGGCAGGCGCGCGTCGAGCACGGCCAGTTGCTGCATGCGCTGCGCTTCGCTCAACCCTGCATCGCGGTTGATTTCCAGCCGCGCGATGGCGTCCAGGTCGTAGGCGTCGCTGGCGCCGAACAGGCCGGCGATTTCCGCGTTGCTGAAGTAGTTCGCGCGCAGTTGCTGCATCGCCGTCAGCCGCGCGCGGGCGCGTTGCGCGGGATCGGCTTGCGCCGGCAGTCCGTGCTCGACGTCCACCAGCGCGCGCTTGTATGCCAGGTAGGCGTCCAGCAGGCGGCGTGCTTCGGCCGCCGGCACGGGACGCAGGCGACGATCCAGCTCGCGGATGATCTCGCTGCGGATCTCGTCCAGCGGCCGCTCGCCGAGGCCGGCCAGGTAGTAATCGAACAGATAGGCCAGCTCCGCGTTGACGTCCAGCCTGTCGTCCGCGCTGGCGCGCACCGCGCCGTCCGGCTGCGTGCCGGCGGCCGAGCGCACAAAGGCGAAGTAGTCCGCATCGGCGGCGGCAACCGGCGCCGCCGGCGCCTCGTGGCGTGCGGCCAGCAGCCAGCCGCCGCCGGCCGCGACCGCGACCAGCGCGGCAACGCGCAGCATGGCCCGCATCAGAGCCCCAGTCCCTGCAGGCGGTTGGCCTGCTGGCGATACAGCGTCACCGGATTGGTCTCGAACAGATTGGTGATGCCGATCAGCTGATTGACCTCGTCCAGATGGTTCAGCGCATAGTCGTCGCGGATCACCCGACCCAGGTGGCTGGAGCAGCTGCTGACCAGACCATCGTTCCTGGCGCCGTTGAAGGCCAGCGCGGTCAGCGCCAGCACCGGATCGCTGGCGTCCAGCACATTGGTGTACGGCTGCGCGCCGCTCCACGAGAAGTAGTAGACGCCGCGCACCTGGTACTCGCCTTCGCCGCAAGCCGATGTCGGCACGCCGGCCGGATGGCGCGCGTTGAACGCGGCGGTGCCGGCGGTACTGAGCGAGGTCGCTGCCGCGCGCGCATTCTGCGGCAGGGTCGGGCTGCCGGACAGGAAGCTGATCAGCCCCGAGACCGCGTTGGCGACGCTGTAGGTCACGTCCGGCACCGCGCCGATCAGCACATCGGCCACGCGCGAGCCTTTGTTGACGCCGCCCACGCTGGTGACCGACGCCACCAGGTCCGGCCGCACCGACGCCACATAGCGCGCGGTCGGCGCGCCGTGGCTATGGCCGATCAGGTTGACCTTGCTGGCGCCGGTGGCGGCCAGGATCTGCTTGACCTGCAACAGCAGCTGCTCGCCGCGCACCTCGGTGCTGTTGGCGGCCGATACCGAGGTCACGTAGACATCGGCGCCGCCGCTGCGCAGCGCCGGGGCGATGCCGTAGAAATAGTCCACCGGGCCGACGCTGTCGAAGCCGAACAGGCCGTGCACCAGCACGATCGGGTATTTGGTCTGCGTGTAGCCGGCCGCCGACGACGGCGCCGGCAGGGCGGTGAACAGGATCAGGAACAGGGCCAGGCACTGCATGGTGCGTTGTCTCATGGTGGTCTCCGGTGGTGGTATTGTTGTCGTGTCCGGGCGCGGCCCGGTTACAAAATGTAGCACCGGCGATCAGGCCTTGCAGTCCGCACGCACGGCCCCGGGAGCCAATTTGCTGGCCCCGTGAGCATGCGCAAATGCCTGCGCTATAATCATAATCAAAAATAAACCATAGAGACAACCTTGCCGGCCCACTTCAACTTCCAACAATTCCAGGCCATGACGCCGCTTGACGGCGTCAATATCTGGGCCTATCTGCTCGACCGCTATGCCGACCGCATCACGGTCAAGCGCCGCAAGCCGGCGCTGGAGAACCTGGAGAAAATCTTCAACGCTACCTTCAAGCTGGCCAACGAGGTCGGCTTCCGCGCAATGAATTTGCGCGACCTGTGCGGCGAGACCGGGCTGTCGATGGGCGGTCTGTATGGCTACATCAGCAGCAAGGACCAGCTGGCGGAGATGATCGAGGACGTGGTGCGCCACGCCACGCACGAGGTGCCGAAGATGTTTGCCGACATCGCCGATCCACTCGACCGCATCGAGGCGCTGATGCGGGCGTCGATTTATGTGTCGGAGATCCTGCAGCCGTGGTTTTACTTCGTCTTCATGGATTCGCGCGTGCTGCAGGCGGAGCAGCGCGGCACGGCGAAGGAATCGGAGCTGTATGTGCAGTCGCTGTTTGCCGGCGCCGTCGCCCAGATCGCGACGCCGCGCGGCAGTCCGGACCTGGTGGCGGCGCACATCCTGGCCATGTTCCAGGACTGGTACGTCAAGCGCTGGAAGTACCGCGCCGCCGACGTCGACCCCGACCGCTTCGCCGACAGCGCCGTGCGCATGATGCGCGGCTACCTGGCGGTGTCAACCCCAGAGAATGGGGTCTGACCCCGTACGGGGTCAGACCCCTGCCTGCGGTGTGCGGGTTTAGCGATTCCCGCACACGCCGCAGAAAACCAACACCTTGACCCGCTGTTGACCTTGGGGTGCCGTCTTAGCGTTTCGGACCGGTCGGCACCGGCTGGATGTTCTCGGCGTTCGGCGTCGCAGGCGGCGCCGGCGCTGCGGGAGCCGCCGGAACCAGCGGCTCGCCCGGCGTGACGTTCTCGGCGCCCGGCGGCACATCATCCATATCCAGCGTATGACGCGCGGCATCGCCGGTGAACTCGTCGTACAGCCACTCGCCATCCACCTGCGTCAGACCGGCCGGCAGCGGACGTTCCTGCGGTGGACGGCTCTGCATCGCCACCTTCATGTAGTCGATCCAGATCGGCAGCGCCGCGGTGGCGCCGAATTCCTTGCCGCCCAGCGAGCGCGAGTCGTCAAAGCCCATCCACGACACGGCCACGATGCCGCCGCCGTAGCCGGCGAACCAGCCGTCGACTGCGTCGCTCGAGGTGCCGGTCTTGCCGGCCAGGTCAGGGCGTCCCAGGCGCGCCACGGCGCCGCCGGTGCCGGTGCGGGTCACCTGGCGCAGCATCGAGTCGGTGACGTAGGCGTTGCGCGGGTCGATCACGCGGGCGTCGTCCGGCAGCGTTTCGCGCGGCTTGGCTTCCGAGATGACCTTGCCGTCGCCGTCGACGATCTTGGCGATCAGATACGGTTCGACCGAGTAGCCGCCGTTGGCGAACACCGAGTAGGCGCCGGCCAGCTGCGCCGGCGTCACCGAGCCGGTGCCCAGCGCCATGGTCAGGTTCTTCGGATGCTTGGCCAGGTCGAAGCCGAACTTGCCCAGGTAGCTGTGCGCATACGGCACGGTGATGGCGCGCAGGATGCGCACCGACACCACGTTCTTCGATTCCGACAGCGCCGTGCGCATGCTGATCGGGCCATCGAACTTGCCGTCGTCGTTCTTCGGCGACCAGGCTTCGTTGCCGGTTTCGGCGCCGGTCAGGTTGAGCGGCGCGTCGTTGATGATGGTGGCCGGCGAGAAGCCGCGCTCCAGCGCCGCCGAATACACGAACGGCTTGATCGAGGAACCGGGCTGGCGCCAGGCCTGCGTCACGTGGTTGAACTTCTGCAGGTTGAAGTCGAAGCCGCCCACCATCGCGTGATAGCCGCCGGTGACCGAATCGATCGAGACGAAGGCCGCCGACACCTGCGGCACCTGGCTGATGGACCAGCCGCCTTTGTCGCCCTGCATGATGCGCACCACGGCGCCGGCGCGCAGGCGCACCGTGTCCTTGGCCTTGTCGCTCAGCGCGCCGGCGACCAGGCGCAGGCCGTCGCCGCTGATGGTGATTTCCTCGCCCGACGGATTCTGCACCTTGACCGCTTTCGGGCCGGCGTCCAGCACCACGGCCGGAATCAGGCCGTCGCTGCTCGGGCGCTTCTGCAGCGCTTCTTCGATGGCGTCGTCGCGCTCGTCCTCGTTGGCTGGCAGCGTGATCACCGCTTCCGGACCGCGGTAGCCGTGGCGCTGGTCGTAGTTCAGCACATTGCGGCGCATCGATTCGTAGGCGGCCTTCTGGTCGGCCTTCAGGATCGTGGTGTAGACGCTGATGCCCCTGGTGTACGACTCTTCCTTGAACTGGGCGTAGACGGTCTGGCGCGCCAGTTCGGCCACGTATTCGGCGTGGACGTCGAAGTCCTGGCCCTTGCGGCTGATGTGCAGCGTTTCGTGCATCGCCTTCTGGTACTGCGCTTCGGTGATGTAATCGAGGTCGCGCATGGCTTTCAGCACGACTTGCTGGCGTTGCTTGGCGCGTTTCGGATTGACGGCCGGGTTGTGGCGCGCGGGATTTTGCGGCAGGCCGGCCAGCATCGCGGTTTCCGCCACGTCCAGGTCTTTCAGCGGCTTGCCGAAATAGGTCTGGGCGGCGCTGCCGAAGCCGAACGAGCGCTGGCCCAGGTAGATCTGGTTCATGTACAGCTCCAGGATCTGGTCCTTGTTCAGCGCCGCCTCGATTTTCATCGCCAGCATCACTTCGGTCAGCTTGCGGCTGAAGAATTTGTCGCGCGTCAGGAAGAAGTTACGCGCCACCTGCATGGTGATGGTGGAGCCGCCCTGGCGCAGCGCGCCGCCCAGGTTGGCCTTGGCCGCGCCCATGGCGCGCACCCAGTCGATGCCGTGGTGTTCGTAGAAGCGCTTGTCCTCGATCGCCAGCAGCGATTTCTTCATCAGCTCCGGCATGTCCTTGATCGGGATGAAGTCGCGGTGCTCTTCGCCGAATTCGCCGATCAGGGCGTTGTCGGCGGTGTAGACGCGCAGCGGGATCTTCGGCCGGTAGTCGGTGATGGTGTCGAGCGAGGGCAGGTTGGGCGCCACGTACAGCAGCAGGTAGGCCAGCAGCAGGCCGCCGCCCACCAGGGCGGCCAGGCCGGCGGCGATGGCGGCGCGGATCAGGTTACGGCGGGTCAGCCACTGGGACAGGGTGCTAGTCGTTGTCAAAACATTATCCGTTGAATGCAGAAGTATGGGCGATTATAGATCAAGCCTATTGTTACTTGGCGTCACTTGACGTAACGTACAGGTATATACATCCAAAGGGACCATATGGCGGAACCCCAGCACATACTCGATTGCGACGTCCTGGTGATTGGCGGGGGCATCAACGGCGCCGGGATTGCCCGTGATGCGGCGGGACGCGGGCTGTCGGTCGTCTTGTGCGAGAAGGACGATCTGGCGGCGCATACGTCGTCGGCGTCCACCAAGTTGATCCACGGCGGCCTGCGCTACCTGGAGTATTACGAGTTCAGCCTGGTGCGCAAGGCGCTGATCGAGCGCGAGGTGCTGCTGCGCGCCGCGCCGCACATCATGTGGCCGTTGCGCTTCGTGATGCCGCATGCGCCGGGCCAGCGGCCGGCGTGGATGATACGCGCCGGGCTGTTTTTGTACGACCAGCTGGCGCGGCGCGAGCTGCTGCAGGCGTCGGCCGGCATCAATCTGCGCCGCCATGCGGCCGGCAAGCCGCTGAAGCCGGAATTCGAACGCGGCTTCATTTATTCCGACGGCTGGGTCGACGATGCGCGGTTGGTGGTGCTGAACGCCATCGACGCCAGCGAAAAGGGCGCCACCATCCTGACCCAGGCGGTCTGCACCAAACTGGAACGCAAGGCGGCCGACTGGGAGGCCACGCTGTTCAAGCCCAGCTGCGGCCAGATCCGCGTCAACGCGCGCTACGTGGTCAACGCGGCCGGGCCGTGGACCGCCGACCTGCTGCACGCCACGCTGCCGAAGGAGGGCGGCGGGCACCTGCGGCTGATCAAGGGCAGCCACATCATCGTCAAGCGCATCTTCGAGCATGACAACGCCTACATCTTCCAGCACAAGGATGGCCGTATCGTGTTTGCCATTCCGTACGAGGGCGAGTTCACGCTGATCGGCACCACCGACCTGGATTATCACGGCGACGCCAACCAGGTCGCCATCGGCGAGGACGAGATCGCGTACCTGTGCCAGCTGGCCAGCCAGTACTTCGCCCAGCCCATCGTGCCGGCCGACGTGGTGTGGACCTACTCGGGCGTGCGGCCGCTGGTGGAAGATGGCGCCGACGCCAAGGCCGTCACGCGCGATTACCGGCTGGAGATCGACAGCCACGGGCCGCCGATCCTGAGCGTCTTCGGCGGCAAGATCACGACTTTCCGCAAGCTGGCGGAGGAGGCGGTGGACCACATCGCCAAGGCGCTGGACAAGCGCCAGGGCGGTTGGACCCACAACGCCTGCCTGCCGGGCGGCGACCTGTTCGGCGCCGAGCCGTGCAACCGTTCGGTGCTGGACTTCGACAGCTGGTCGCGCGCGCAGCAGGCGCGCTACAGCTGGCTGCCGCCGCTGCTGGTGGCGCGCTACTGCCGCACCTACGGCACCCGCCTGCACACGCTGCTGAGCGAGCGCGCCGACCTGGCCGCCATGGGCGAGGAAATCGCGCCGGGCCTGTACGAAGCCGAAGTGGAGTACCAGCGCCGCTACGAATGGGCGCGCAACGCCCAGGACATTCTCTGGCGCCGCACCAAGCTCGGCCTGCACCTGCCGCCCGACACCGCCGACCGCTTGCAAGCCTGGCTGAACGATCATCCGCTGACCAGATAGTTTGATTTTCGTCATGCCGACTGCCGTGGTGGCGGGCTAATGTCACGGAGCCTGCCTGCCGGAGTCCGCGATGAAGCCTGCTACGTCCCCATCTGCTCCAATTGCTACGTCCTTGCTGGCAATCGAGAAGCGAATAATGCTCATCCGATCGCAAAAAGTCATTGTCGATGCCGATCTTGCATTGCTTTACGGTGTGCCTACCAAACGCCTGAACGAGCAGGTCAAGCGTAATTTGGATCGTTTTCCTTCAGACTTTATGTTTGTTTTGACCGCAGAGGAGAAAGCCGAGGTGGTCGCAAATTGCGACCACCTCGCGAAACTGAAATACGCCAAGACCTTGCCGTTTGTGCAAATATTCTTGGTTCGCCGCAAGCAACCCAGACAGGAGTTTATGTGGTGCGCTCATTCGTGCGCTTGAGGGAAGCTTTTATGACGGACAAACTCTTGGCTGCTCGGCTGGTAGAGATGGAAGCTCAACTTTCGGCGTTGGCTGCGCGCCAGGGCGAGTTTGAAAACAGTACACTACAACAGCTTCAGCAGATCTTTGGAACACTCAAAGGTTTGACGGAGCAACCTGCCCCATTGCGAAAAAGAGCTATTGGTTTTGTCCTGCCAGATAAATAAAAACGGCGCCCTCGGGCACCGTTGGTTTTACTTCACACCGTGCATGAGCTTCTGGATCAGCGGGGCGATCAGGAACAGCAGCACGCCGCCGGCCATCAGCGACCAGAAGCCGAAGGTGTAGCCGTGCAGCGCCGAGGGTACCGACATGCCGCCTTCGCCCGACACCGCCGAGGCGAAGATGCCCGACAGGTTGTTGCCGATGCCGGTCGACAGGAACCAGCCGCCCATGCCCAGGCCCACCAGGCGCGTTGGCGCCAGCTTGGTCACCATCGACAGGCCGATCGGCGACAGGCACAGCTCGCCGATCGATTGCAGCACGTAGACCATGAACAGGGTCCAGAACGGGATCTTGTTGTTCATGTCCACCAGGCTCGACAGCGCGAACATCAGCAGCGCGAAGGCGGTACCGTTGAAGATCAGGCCCAGGCCGAACTTGCGCGGAATCGATGGATTGGCGCGGCCCATGGCCACCCAGACGAAGGCCACCACCGGCGCGAAGGCGATGATCGCCAGCGAGTTCACGGTCTGGAACCAGGCCACCGGGAAGGTCCAGTTGAACATTTCGCGGTCGACGATTTTCTCGGCCAGGAAGGTGAACGAGCTGCCGGCCTGCTCGAAGAAGCACCAGAACATGATGTTGAAGAAGAAGATCACCAGCATGGCGATGACCTTGTCGCGCGCCACTTTGCCGTTCTTGATGCCCTCGACCAGCAGCATCACCGACAGCAGGATGAACAGCACCGACAGCACGAGCTGCAGGTTCTTGGCGCCAGCGGCCAGCAGCGAGTACACCACCGGAATCACGCACAGCGAGCCTATCACCACGTACAGCAGGCGTTTCGGATCGGCGTTCTGCGCATCCGGCGCGCCGATGCCTTTCAGCTTGGCGCGGCCGATGTAGAACCATACCAGGCTGATCAGCATGCCGACGCCGGCCGACATGAACACCACCTTATAGGCCGGCATGCCGCCGCTGCCGAACACGGTCGCGGCCAGCCACTCGGTCAGCACCGGGGCGACCAGCGCGCCGGAGTTGATGCCCATGTAAAAAATGGTAAAGCCGGAATCGCGGCGGGTGTCGGCGGTGCTGTACAGCTTGCCGACCATGGTCGAAATATTCGGCTTGAACATGCCGTTGCCGACGATGATGGTCGCCAGGCCGAACTGGAACACCGTCTCGTTGGGGAAGGCGATCATGAACAGGCCGGCCGCCATGAAGGCGGCGCCGACCAGGATCGAGCGCTGGTAGCCCAGCACGCGGTCGGCCACATAGCCGCCGAACAGCGCGGCCGCGTACACCAGCGCCAGGTAGGAGCCGTACACCAGGTTGGCGGAGGATTCGCCAGCGGCGTCGCCGTTGTAGAACTGGGCGACCACGTAGAGCACCAGGGCCCAGCGTATGCCGTAGAACGCGAAGCGCTCCCAGAATTCGGTCATGAACAACATCCACAGCGGAGCAGGGTGACCCATGATCTGCTTGAATTCGGGAATAACAGCTTCCGTGTTGCTGGTGGTAGCACCGCTCATGCGGCTCCTCCTAATAATTATGGTCAAAAAGGACTGACTTCCCTTGTGGGGCAGCCAAATTGGGCGCCATTTTAATCTACAAAGCGGCAGCCGATGCACTTTTTGATGCTGCGCCTGCAAACTTGTGTCATTTGTGTTAATAATTTACCAGTTTCATTTGCCAACCCATGAATGGCCGAGTTGTCGTATATTGATGGCGCAACACCCATAGAAACTGAATAGGATTTACGCATCATGGAACATGACGTTGTCGATACCCAGATTTCCCCCGAAGGCCAGCTGGAGATTCTTTCCAAAGCTGAAGTAACCAAACTGCTCGACACCAGCCAGGGTGGCTTGTACAACGTATTCCGCAAGTGCGCCCTGGCTGTGCTCAACAGCGGCAGCACCATCGACGACGGCAAGGAGCTGCTGGAACGCTACGCCTCGTTCGACATCAGCATCGTGCAGCGCGAGCGCGGCATCAAGCTCGACATCAAGGGCGCGCCGGCGATCGCTTTCGTCGACGGCAAAATGATCAAGGGTATCCACGAGCACCTGTTCTCGGTGCTGCGTGATATCGTCTTCGTCAGCGACGAAATCACCGGCAATCCCAAGTTCGCGCTGGACAAGACCGAAGGCATCACCGACGCCGTGTTCCACATCCTGCGCAACGCCGGCGTGCTGAAGCCGATGCTGAACCCCAACCTGGTGGTGTGCTGGGGCGGCCATTCGATCAACCGCGCCGAATACAACTACTCGAAGGAAGTCGGCTACGCCATGGGCTTGCGCGATCTCGACATCTGCACCGGCTGCGGCCCGGGCGCGATGAAGGGCCCGATGAAGGGCGCCACCATCGGCCATGCCAAGCAGCGCTTGCACCGCGGCCGCTATCTCGGCATCACCGAGCCGGGCATCATCGCCGCCGAATCGCCGAACCCGATCGTCAATGAGCTGGTCATCATGCCGGACATCGAGAAGCGCCTGGAAGCGTTTGTGCGCACCGGTCACGGCATCGTGGTGTTCCCTGGCGGCGCCGGCACCGCCGAAGAGATCCTGTACATCCTGGGCATCCTGCTGCATCCGGATAACGCCGAGATTCCGTTCCCGCTGGTGTTCACGGGCCCGGAAACCTCGCGCGACTACTTCGTGCAGATCAACCAGTTCATCCACGACACGCTGGGACCGGAGGCGCAGCAGCGCTACAAGATCATCATCGACGATCCGGAACTGGTGGCGCGCGAGATGCAGGCCGGGATCAAGGCCGTGCGCGAGTTCCGCAAATCGCGCAGCGATGCCTATTACTACAATTGGGGTCTGAAGATCGACAGCGAGTTCCAGCGTCCGTTCCCGCCGACGCACGAGAACATGCGCAACCTGAGCCTGCACAAGAACCAGCCGGTGCACCTGCTGGCCGCCAACCTGCGCCGCGCCTTCTCGGGCGTCGTGGCCGGCAATGTGAAGGAAGAGGGCATCCGCGCGATCGAGAAATACGGTCACTTCGAAATCCACGGCGACAAGGACATCATGGGACCGATGGACGCGCTGCTGGCCTCCTTCGTCGCCCAGTCGCGCATGAAGCTGGCCGGCAAGCCATACACGCCTTGCTACCGCGTCATTCAGTAAGCCTAATTTCCGGCAGAACACAGGGGAGGGGAATCCTTCTCCGGCCCCTGTGGTAAACCTTCTTTTTCGACTTCTTTTTTCTTCTTTTTTCCTCGTTTTTGAAGAAAAGAGAGGAGAAAAAAAGAATGTTTACCACAATGAGTGTGCAGTTACCTACCCATACCCTACTCCAACTAATTGCCCAGCTACAGCGGAGCGCTGGCTCGCAGGATATATCGGAAGCCATCACGACTGCCGTGGAATTCTGGCTTGCCGACCAAAAGCAATTCCCCAAGACCGCCGATCCGAACGGCATCCACGGCTACCAATGGAAATCCCTCTTCCTGCCCGAAGGCACCGTGCTGCGCTCATGGAGCTACGGCGAACACAACTATGCTTGCGTTGAAGGTGATCACATCATTCATCGCGGCAAGGAAGTCTCGCCCAAACCAGTTTGCGCGCGCCTTCGCCCGGAGCAACCGCAACGCATGGTTCGACCTGAATATACGCCGCCCCGGCGACAAACAATTCAAGCAAGCCTGCATACTGCGCAAGGAAGTCCAGCGCGAGCAGGAGGAAGCCCGCAAAGCCAGGGCGCAATGCGCGGCCGCGCCGCAGGCGCAGGCGCTGCCTCCGCCGCCATCAGCGCCAACGCCAGCAGCACCGCGCGACACCACGCCGGGTGAAGGCTGGACTTTGCCGGAGCGCCGCAAATACCGCTACCGCCTTGAAGACGTCGCCTTTGAATAAAAAAAGCCGCTCAGTGAGCGGCTTTCGTGGTGATTACTCTTCGCGGCGCAGGTGCGGGAACAGCAGCACGTCGCGGATGTTCGGCGAGTCGGTGATGATCATCATCAGACGGTCGATGCCGATGCCGCAACCGCCGGCCGGCGGCATGCCGTATTCCAGCGCGCGGATGTAGTCGGCGTCGTAGAACATCGCCTCCTCATCGCCGGCGTCCTTGGCGGCTACTTGCGCCAGGAAGCGTGCCGACTGGTCTTCCGCATCGTTCAGCTCCGAGAAGCCGTTGGCGATCTCGCGGCCCACCATGAACAGCTCGAAGCGCTCGGTGATGCCTTCGCGCGAGTCCGAAGCACGGGCCAGCGGCGATACTTCCACCGGGTAGTCGATGATGTAGGTCGGTTCCCACAACTGCGCCTCGGCGGTTTCCTCGAACAGCGCCAGTTGCAGCGCGCCCAGGCCGGCGGTGGCGAACGGCTTGACGCCGAACTTCAGCAGTTCCTTCTTGATGAACTCCGCATCGCCCAGCTGCTCGGCGGTGTACGACGGCGCGTACTTGTTGATCGCTTCAACAATGGTCAGACGGTGGAATGGCTTCGACAGATCCAGCTCGCGGCCGCCGTAGGTCAGCTTGGCGGTGCCGTGCGCGTCGATCGCGGCCTGGCGGATGACGGCTTCGGTGAAGTCCATCAGCCATTTGTAGTCGGTGTAGGCCGCATAGAATTCCATCATCGTGAATTCCGGGTTGTGACGGATCGACACGCCTTCGTTACGGAAGTTGCGGTTGATCTCGAACACGCGGTCGAAGCCGCCGACCACCAGGCGCTTCAGGTACAGCTCCGGCGCGATACGCAGGAACATCTGCATGTCCAGCGCATTGTGGTGGGTGATGAACGGCTTGGCCGCAGCGCCACCTGGAATGGTGTGCAGCATCGGCGTTTCCACTTCCATGAACTCGTTCTTTTCCATGAAGCGGCGGATCGACGAAATCGCGGCGGTACGCGCCTTGAAGGTGCGGCGCGTCTCTTCGTTCATGATCAGGTCCACGTAGCGCTGGCGGTACTTGGTCTCCTGGTCGGCCAGGCCGTGGAACTTGTCCGGCAGCGGGCGCAGCGACTTGGTGATCAGGCGCAGCTCGGTGACTTTGATGGTCAGCTCGTCGGTCTTGGTCTTGAACAGCGTGCCGACCACGCCCAGGATATCGCCCAGGTCATAGTGGTGCAGCGCGGCCATGGCGGCTTCGCCGGTCAGGTCCAGCGTGGCGTAGATCTGGATGCGACCATCGGCCTTCGGACCGGAGGCATCCTGCAGCGTGGCGAAAGCGGCCTTCTTGCCGGCTTCGCGCTTCAGCATCATGCGGCCGGCCAGCTTGACCGTCACCGGCGCGGCTTCCAGCTCTTCGCGCGACTTCTCGCCGTATTGAGCGTGCAGGTCGGCGGCCTTGTGTTCCGGCTTGAAGTCGTTCGGGAAGGCGACGCCCTGTTCGCGGATGGCGGCCAGCTTGGCGCGGCGTTCCGCAATGATTTTGTTCTCGTCCGGCGCTGCTGCTTGGTCTTGAAGATCCGTAGTCATGGTGTATTTCTGTTTGAAGTGATGATTAGTTGGTGGCGGAGGCGAACAGCTCGTCCACATCCAGCGCGCTGAAATCGCTGACGACAGCGATCACATTGTCGAATTCCGCAAACGCTTCGACCGGCAGGGTGGTGGTCAGCACCACCGCGCGCATACCGGCGCGGCGCGCCGCTTCCACGCCCAGCGGCGCGTCTTCGAACACGATGCTGTCGGCCGGCAGCGCGCCCGCGCGTTCGGCCGCCAGCAGGAACACGTCCGGATTCGGCTTGCCGCGCGCCACGTCGGCGGCGCCGGCGATGGCGTGGAACTCCTTGCGCAGATCGAGGCCGTCGAGCGTGAAGTCGATGTTCTCGTTCGGCGCGGCGGTGGCCACAGCCAGCTTGACGCCGGCCGCCTTGGCGCGTTCGATGAAGTCGACGAAGCCGGTGGTCGGCGCCAGGTGCGGCGCGTACATCTCGCGGTACAGCGCTTCCTTCTCGAAATCGAGCGCCGCGCTTTCTTCCTTGGTCAGCGTTTTGCCGAAGTAGGTGCTCATGATCTCATGGCCCTGGCGGCCGGCCGTGTTGCGGAAGAATTCGTCCGCATCGACCGTGTGGCCGCGGCGCTGGAAGAACTCCAGCCACGATTTCACGTGGAAGGACATGTTGTCGACAATGGTGCCGTCCATGTCGAAGATGAATGCACGTTGGGTCATTACACGCCTTGTTTGAGCGAAGCCGAAATGAAGTCGTCCAGGTCGCCGTCCAGCACGCCCTTGGTGTTGCCGGTCTCGAAGTTGGTCCGCAAGTCCTTGATGCGCGACTGGTCCAGCACATACGAGCGGATCTGGTGGCCCCAGCCGACGTCGGTCTTGGAGTCTTCCAGCTTCTGCTGCTCGCTCATGCGCTTGCGCAGTTCCAGTTCGTACAGCTTGGCCTTCAGCATTTCCATGGCCTCGGCCTTGTTGCGGTGCTGCGAACGGTCGTTCTGGCACTGCACGACGATGCCGGACGGGCCGTGGGTCAGACGCACCGCGGAGTCGGTTTTGTTAATGTGCTGACCACCGGCGCCGGACGCGCGGTAGGTGTCGATACGCAGGTCGGCCGGATTGATCTCGATGTCGATCGAGTCATCCACCTCCGGGTACACGAACAGCGACACGAACGAGGTGTGGCGGCCGCCGGCCGAGTCGAACGGCGACTTGCGCACCAGGCGGTGCACGCCGGTCTCGGTGCGCAGGAAGCCGTAGGCGTATTCGCCTTCCACCTTCAGCGTGGCGGTCTTGATGCCGGCCACCTCGCCGTCGGACTGCTCCATGATCTCGACCTTGAAGCCCTTGCGTTCGCAATAGCGCAGGTACTGGCGCAGCAGCATCGAGGCCCAGTCCTGGGCTTCGGTGCCGCCGGCGCCGGACTGGATGTCGACGAAGCAGTTGTTCGGGTCCATCGGATTGTTGAACATCCGGCGGAATTCCATGCCTTCGATGACCTTGCGGACTTCTTCCGCATCGACGATCAGCGCTTCCAGCGTCTCGTCGTCGCCTTCTTCCTTGGCCATGGCGATCAGGTCGGCCATGTCTTTCAGGTCGGCGTCAGCCTTGGTCAGCGAGAAGACGATGGCTTCCAGCGATTTTTTCTCTTTGCCCAGGTCCTGGGCTTTTTTCGGGTCGTTCCAGACGGCTGGATCTTCCAGCTCGCCGTTTACCTGTTCCAGTTTCTCCGACTTGCGATCGAAGTCAAAGATACCTCCGAAGTTCGGCTTCGCGCGTGGTCAGGTCGGCGAGCAGGGAGGTGAGGGCGTTGATGCGTTCGGCTTCCATGGTATTCTTCTTTTCTCAGGCTGAAATCAAACCTTGGATTATACCGTAAGCGGCCACGCTCTCCCAGCGCGAATCGGCGCCAGCCCGGCCAGCCGCACCTTCGGCGTGAAATGCTGACATTTTAGCCACAAAACCGGCGCAAAACCGGATAGAATGTCGCAGCCTGTAACTTCGACATGCCATCCATGCGCCTTGCCTATCTCGCTTTGCCGTCCCTGCTGATCGCCTGTTCCAGCCTGCCGCACGATGGCGCCGGCAGCGCGCCGCCGGCCGGCGCCGAGGCCACGCTGGGCCTGCTGGAGACCACCGACCTGCACGCCAACGTCCTCAGCTACGACTATTACAAGCTGCAAGCCGATCCCGCCATCGGCCTGGAACGCACCGCCACGCTGATCAAGCAGGCGCGCGCCGACTACCCGAACAACCTGCTGCTCGATAACGGCGACGCCCTGCAAGGCACGGCACTGGCCGACTACCAGGCGCTGGTCAAGCCGGTGGCCTGCGGCGACACGCTGGCGATTTACAAGGCCATGAACCAGCTGGGCGTGGACGCGGCGGGCATCGGCAACCATGAATTCAACTACGGCCTGCCGTACCTGAACCAGGTCACCGCCAGCCACTTCGACGTCGACGGCGTGCCGGCCGACGCCCCGCGCTGCGCCGGCCCGAACTTCCCCATCGTGCTGGCCAACATCTACAGTGTGAAGACGAAACAGCCGCTGTTCGCCCCATACCGCATCCTGACGCGCCAGATCCAGGCCACCGGCCCGGATGGCAAGCCGCTGACCGCCACCATCAAGGTCGGCGTGATCGGCTTCACGCCGCCGGGCGTGCTGTCGTGGGACAAGCACTGGCTGGAAGGGAAGGTCTACGCCGAGGGCGTACGCGAAACAGCGCAGAAATACATCCCGCGGATGCGCGCCGAGGGCGCCGACCTGGTGGTGGCCGTGTCGCACGGCGGCATCGACGGCGATCCGTACACGCCACAAATGGAAAACGCCAACTACTACCTGGCGCAGGTGCCGGGCGTGGACGCCATGCTGATCGGCCACGCGCACCTGCCGTTCCCTAATCCCGCCAGCACGCTGCCGGCGTTCAACCTGCCGGGCGTCGACAAGACCCGGGGCACGGTGTACGGCGTGCCGGCCGTGATGGCCAACCTGTGGGGCAAGCACCTGGGCGTGATCGGCCTGCACCTGAAGTATGACGGCCAGCATTGGGTTATCGACAAAACCCGCACCACGGTGGAAGCGCGCAGCATCCAGAATCCGGACCGCAGCTTTGTCGCCGCCGATCCGGCCATCGCACCGCTGGTGGCGGACGAACACGCGGCCACCATTCAGTACGTGAAAACCCCGGTCGGCACCAGCGACTTCCGCATGACCAGTTACTTCGCCGACGTCGGCGACATCAGCGCGATCGAACTGGTGAACCAGGCGCAGACCGCCTACGTGCAGGACTACGTCAAGGCCAACCTGCCGCAGTACGCGGCGCTGCCGGTGCTGTCGATGGCGTCGCCGTTCAAGACCGGCGCCGCCGGCGTGGCCGACTACACCGACGTCAAGCCGGGCGCCGTGGCGCTGAACAACGCCGCCGACCTGTATCTGTACCCGAACGCGCTGCACGCGGTGAAACTGAACGGCGCGCAGCTGAAAGCCTGGCTGGAAAAGTCGGCCGAACGCTTCAACCGCATCGACCCGGCCAGCAGCGCGCAGCAGGAACTGGTCAACACCGGTTTCGCCGGCTTCAACTTCGACATGCTGACCAATCAAGACGTCAGCTACCAGATCGACGTCACGCAGCCGCTTGGCCAGCGCATCGTCGCCTTGCACTACAAAGGTGCGCCGCTGTCGCCGACGCAGGAATTCCTGGTCGCCACCAATAACTACCGCGCCAGCGGTGGCGGTGGCTTCCCCGGCCTGGACGGCAGCAAGACCATCCTTGCCGCGCCGGACTCCAGCCGCGACGTGCTGATCGCCTACATCCAGAAAGCCAGGCAGCTCACGCGCGCCCGCAACGGCGCCGACCGCAGCTGGCGTTTCGCGCCGGTCGCCACCAGGGGTGCGGTGGTGTTCCATTCCGCCCCCGGCATGCTGAACCTGGCGCGCGACGCCGGCCTGAGCGCCGTCAGCCAGCTCAAGGCCGACGACGGCGCCGGCAAAGGCTTCGCCCTCTACGCCATCGACTTGAGCAAATGAAGATCCGGCGCCGCGCTCTCGCGATTCTTGCCGCCAGCCTCGTGCTGGGCGGCGCTGCCTCGGCCGGACCGGTGGAAGAAGGGCGTTTGTGCCTGCGCGGTTCCGAGCGCGTGCAGGTCGATCTGCCGCGCGCCTTCCAGCTGTTCAGCGGCGCCGCGCAAAAGGGCGATCCGCAAGCCGCCTACTATCTCGGCCTGATGTACCAGAACGGCATGGCGGTGGCGCGCAACATGAAGGCCGCCGCCCACTGGCTGCAATTCTCCGCCGACCACCAGAACCCGGCCGCCATGTACGCCCTGGCCAAGCTCTATCTCGCCGGCGACGGCGTCAAGCGCGACGACCTGGCCGCCCGCCGCTGGATCGAAAAAGCCGCCGACCTCGAATATCCGGAGGCCGTGATGGCCATGGCCATCGGCCTGCGCGACGGCTCCATGGGCTTCGAACGCAACGAAGCGCTGGCCGAAACCCAGATGCGCTTCGCCAACCGCGCCCTCAAGCTGGCCGTCCCCGGCCTGTAAATCCTTACGCCATGCTTACAGCGCAAGCGCGTGCCGCCCTTGCTGCGATGCCGCACATCTATCTGTTGCTGATGAACTTCTACTAACCTACAATGGTTTTCGATGGGGCGATTTTCCAGCGTACGACTACTATAAAAAACGTTGTATAAACAGGAGATGACACATGAACTTCAAGTTGAACATGCTTGTTGCAGGTCTGGCGTTAGCTTTCTCGGCATCCTCCCAGGCGGCCGATCCCATCAAGATCGGCGTCGCCGGTCCGTTCACCGGCGGTTCGGCGCCAATGGGCGTGTCGATGCGCGACGGCGTCAAGCTGGCCGTCGCCGATATCAACGCCAAGGGCGGCGTGCTGGGTCGGCAGATCGTGCTGGTCGAACGCGACGACGAAGCCAAGCCGGAACGCGGCGTGCAGATCGCCCAGGAACTCATCAATAAAGAAAAAGTCGTCGCCACCGTCGGCTACATCAACACCGGCGTGGCGCTGGCCTCGCAGCGCTTCTACCAGGACGCCAAGATCCCGGTCATGAACAACGTCGCCACCGGCTCCATCATCACCAAGCAGTTCGCAGACCAGCCGGAAAACTACATCTTCCGCAACTCCGCCAACGACCAGATCCAGTCGCAGATGATCATCAAGGAAGCGGTCGACAATCGCAAGTTCAAGAAGGTCGCCATCCTGGCCGACTCCACCAACTACGGCCAGCTGGGCCGCGAAGACCTGGAGAAGGTGCTGGCCGGCCGCAACATGAAGGCGGTCGCGGTCGAGAAGTACAACATCAAGGACGTCGACATGACGGCCCAGCTGCTGAAGGCCAAGCAGGCCGGCGCCGACGTCGTGCTCACCTACGGCATCGGCCCCGAGCTGGCGCAGATCGCCAACGGCATGGAAAAACTGAACTGGAAAGTGCCGCTGATCGGCAGCTGGACCCTGTCGATGGCCAACTTCATCGACAACGCAGGCAAGAACGGCAACGGCACCCGCATGCCTCAGACCTTCATCCAGGACCCGAACACGCCGAAACGCAAGGCCTTCATCGACGCCTACGTGAAAGCCTACAACCCGCCGCAGGGCCGCATGCCGTCGCCGGTGTCGGCCGCGCAGGGCTACGATTCGATCTACCTGCTGGCCGCTGCCATCAAGCAGGCCGGCAGCACCGACGGCCCGAAAATCAAGGCCGCGCTGGAGAACCTGAGCGAGAAGGTGGATGGCGTCGTCACCAGCTACAACAAGCCGTATAGCAAGGACAACCACGAAGCCATCAACGCCGAAACCACCGTGTTCGGCGAAGTCAAAGACGGCAAAGTCGTCCTGGCCAAGTAAGGCGGCCGAGCGCCACAGTGGCCAGACTTGTTGATGCAAGCCTGGCCATTTTCTTGTTGTCTGTAGCAAAGGACCTATCATGGAAATCCTGTTGCAACTGGTGTTCAGCGGCATTGCGCTGGGCATGATCTATGCGGTGATCGCCTTCGGCTACCAGCTCACCTTCGCCACCTCCGGCACGCTGAATTTCGGTCAGGGCGAATCGCTGATGCTCGGCGCGCTGGTCGGGCTTAGCCTGGTCGGCACCATCCACGGCGGCCCCTACATGAGCTACCTGCTGATGATCCCGGTGGTGATCGTGTTCGGCGCGCTGCAAGGCATGTTCGTCGAATGGATAGGCGTGCGGCCGGCGATCAAGATCAAATCCGAATTCGGCTGGATCATGTCCACCATCGCGCTGGCCATCATCTTCAAGAACGTCGCCGAAAACATCTGGGGCAAGGACGACCTGACCTTCCCGTCGCCGCTGGACTCGGCGCCGATCGACATCCTCGGCGCCAACGTGCAGCCGATGCAGATCGCGGTGGTGCTCGGCGCGCTGGCCATCATGGCGGCGGTGGAACTCTTCAACCGCAAATCCATCTACGGCAAGGCGGTGGTCGCCACCGCCAACGACCGCGACGCGGCCGGGCTGATGGGCATCAACACCGGCATGGTGATCACCTTCTCGTATGCGCTGTCGTCCGCCGTCGCCGCCTTTGCCGGCGTGCTCGTGGCGCCGCTGACGCTGACCGGCGCCACCATGGGCGCCTCGCTGGGACTGAAGGCGTTCGCGGTGGCCATCATCGGCGGCCTGACCTCCGGCATGGGCGCCATCGTCGGCGGCCTGATACTGGGCATCGCCGAAACCACCACCGGCTACTACATCTCCACCGGCTACAAGGAAGTGCCGGGATTGCTGCTCCTGCTGCTGGTGCTGGCGATCAAGCCGTCCGGCCTGTTCGGCAAAGCCGCCATCAAAAAGGTCTGACCCATGAACAAGACGATCGTCGCGGCAAGCGTGGTGGGACTGGCGGTGCTGGTGCTGTATCCGGTGCTGATACCCAATCCGTACTACATCCATCTATTTGAAACGATCCTGATCTACGCCATCCTGTTGTTCGGCCTGGACATCGTGGTCGGCTACACCGGCCAGGTGTCGCTGGGTCACGCCGGCCTGTTCGGCATCGGCGCCTACGCCACCGGCGTGCTGGTGTTCAAGCTCGGTGCGCCGTTCTGGATCGCGATTCCGGCCAGCGTGCTCGGCGCGGCGGTGTTCGGCGCCATCCTGGCGCTGCCGGCGCTGCGCGTCACCGGGCCGTACCTGGCCATGGTCACGCTGGCCTTCGGCACCATCATCCAGATCCTCATCAACGAAATGACCTTCCTCACCGAAGGCCCGATGGGCATCAAGATCGCCAAGCCCATGCTATTCGGCGCCAAGCTGAGCGAAGTGCAGTACTACTACATGGTGGCCGTGCTGATGGTGATCTCGCTGATCGTGGTGCACCGCGTGCTGAAGTCCAACCTCGGCCGCGCCTTCGAAGCGCTGCGCGACAGCCCGATCGCCTCCGACTGCATGGGCGTCTCGGTCTACCGCTACAAGGTGTACGCCTTCATCATCAGCGCCGGCTTCGCCGGTCTGGCGGGCAGCCTGTACGCGTACTCGGAGGAGTACATCAACCCCAGCACCTACACCTTCGAGCTGACCATCCTGTTCCTGCTGGCGGTGATCATGGGCGGCCGCAAGACGCGTTCCGGCGCCTTGATCGGCGCGCTGATCGTGGTCATGCTGCCCAGCCTGCTGGCCGACATCGAACTGTTCCGCAAGATCGCCGTGGCCGCCGCCGTGCTGGGCGTGATCGGCTCGGCGCTGGCGATCGCCCGCAAGCGCTCGACGCCGCGCGGCGTGGCCGTGCCCTTGATCGCCACCATCGGCATGGCGGCGTTCTCCTTCAAGCTGGAAAACATCGTCGACTGGCGCCTGACCATCTTCGGCCTGATGACGCTGTTCGTGGTCTACTACCTGCAGGACGGCATCGTCGGCTTCCTGCAAGGGCTGGTGGGCAAGGCGCGTGCGCATGCGCAGCCGCTGGCGACCGGCGCCGGCGCCGAGCCGTTCCCGCGCGCGCAGGGCGGCAAGGTTGGCGACACGCTGCTCAACGTCGAACAGATCCTGATGCAGTTCGGCGGCCTGAAGGCGCTCAACCAGGTCAACCTCAACGTGGCCCAGGGATCGGTGCACGGCCTGATCGGCCCCAACGGCTCCGGCAAGAGCACCATGATGAACGTGCTGACCGGGATCTACCGGCCGACCGCCGGCAAGGTGGCCTTTGCCGGCGCCGTGATCTCCGGCCGTACGCCGTCCGAAATCGCGCTGGGCGGCGTCGCCCGCACCTTCCAGAACGTCCAGCTGTTCGGCGAAATGACCGCCACCGAGAACGTGCTGGTCGGCCTGCACAAGACCTTCCAATCCAATGTACTGGACGTGATGCTGCAAACGCCGCGCTACAAGCGCGAGGAACAGGCCGCGCGCGAGCGGGCCGCCAGCATCCTGGAGTTTGTCGGCCTGTCCGACCTGGCCGGCGAGGAGGCGCGCAATCTGCCGTATGGCAAACAACGCCTGCTGGAGATCGGCCGCGCGCTGGGCCTCAGTCCGCGCCTGCTGCTGCTGGACGAACCGGCGGCCGGCCTGACCGCGCCCGACATCAAGGACTTGATGGCCATCATCCGCAAGATCCGCGACCACGGCATCACCATCATCCTGATCGAGCACCACATGGACGTGGTGATGGCCTTGTCCGACACCGTCACGGTGCTGGACTTCGGCCAGAAGATCGCCGAAGGCAAGCCGGCCGCCGTGCAAAGCGATCCGAAAGTGATCGAAGCCTACCTGGGCGGCAGCGATGACGCCAGCCACGCGCCGGCGGCGCACTGACAAGGACACGCCATGCTATCGATCTCCAACCTGCAAGCCGCCTACGGCAAAGTCGAAGTCCTGCACGGCATCTCGCTGGACGTCCCGAAAGGGAAGCTGGTGACGCTGATCGGCTCCAACGGCGCCGGCAAGACCACCACCATGCGCGCCATCTCCGGCATGATCAAGCCCAAGGGCGGCAAGGTCACGCTGGACGGCAAGGACATCACCGGCCACGACTCGCACCGCATCGCCCGCGCCGGTCTGGCGCATTCGCCGGAAGGGCGGCGCGTGTTCGCCTCCATGAGCGTGACCGACAACCTGCTGCTGGGCGCCTTCCCGCGCTTCACCCGCGCGCGGCCGAAAGGCGACATCAAGCGCGACCTGGAAAAAGCGCTGGAATTGTTCCCGCGCCTGAAAGAGCGCCAGCACCAGCTGGCCGGCACCCTGTCCGGCGGCGAGCAGCAGATGCTGGCGATGGCGCGCGCGGTGATGCTCAATCCCGACGTGGTGTTGCTGGACGAACCGTCGATGGGCCTGGCGCCTATCCTGGTGGAAGAAGTATTCCGCATCATCCAGCGCCTGAAGTCGGAAGGCGTGACGATGCTGCTGGTGGAACAATTCGCCGCCGCCGCGCTGAACGTGGCCGACTATGGCTACGTACTGGAAAACGGCCACATCTCCGTCCACGGCCCCGCCGACAGCCTGAAAACCGATCCCAAAGTCATCGCCGCCTACCTTGGCGGCGCCCACTAACCCCCAAACCGGGGTCAGTGCCGACATTCGGACATTTCATCGCGCGCGATGCTTTTTGATCGCCCGGCTGACGGTTTTGGATGAGACGCCAAAGAACGCGGCGATCTGTTCCATCGTGTACGCGGTGGAGCGGAAGGCGTTATTCATCGCTTCATCGCGGCTGGCTGCCTGCTGCTGGTAGTCGGCCAGTGATAGCGCCAAGGCGCGGCGCTGCAGTTTGGGCACCGCGCGAAGCGTGTCTGCGGCTGGCGGTTGTCGGGTTGCAGCGACAAAGGTATCGTCGCCGAGGATCAACTGGTGTTTGGTGTTCAAGAGCGGATTGGGCGCGCCGATTCCTGCCGTCACGAATCTTCGGTAAGCCGCGATGGCCGGCGCGGTTTCGCTGGAGAACGCCTGCAAGGTGGTGGCGACATCCAGCCAGGGCGGTGCGGAATACGTGCCGAGCAGATAGGGATAGCTGCTCCACGGCCAGTCCTCGGGTGCCTGAACCAGGCCAGCGCGCACCGGATTGAGTACCACGTAGCGTGCCACCTCCATCAAATAAGCTTCGCGCTGTATGAGGATTGCCTTGTAGCGGCCTTGGAATACGTGTCCCACCAAGTCGTGCCGGCGGTTGAAGTATTGCGAATATATGCCGTTTAGCTGTTGCATGCCTTGCGCCAGATTACCATCCACAGTCTCCACGACGAAGTGGTAATGGTTGGACATTTGGCAGTAGCCATGAATAACAAAATTATAAAGAGCGCATACGTCAGCCAGGATGGACAGCCACATGAGGCGGTCGTTCTGGTCGTGAAACACCAGACTCTTTCGGTCGCCGCGAGAGGTCACATGGTACAGTGCACCGGGAAACTGTAGTCGGATTGGGCGGCTCATCCAGTCATTCTAGGCAGGCGGATGGCGAGACCCGTGAGGCAGCGCAAACAATCCCGGCATGGCAAGGACGAGCTTGTGTCCGAATGTCGGCACTGACCCCGGTCTTCGCCTTATACTCGGCTTTTCGATAGCCGTGGAGGCTTGCATGAAAACGCTGAAGATGGCCGGGCACGCGGTGCCGGCGCTGGGGCAGGGCACGTGGAATATGGGGGAGCAGGCCGCGCGCAAACGGGACGAGGTGCGCGCCCTGCAACTGGGCCTCGATCTTGGCCTGACGCTGATCGATACCGCCGAGATGTACGGCGAGGGCGGGGCGGAGGAAGTCGTGGGCGAGGCCATCGCCGGCCGCCGCGATGAAGCCTTCATCGTCAGCAAAGTCTATCCGCACAACGCCAGCTTCGACGGCGTGCAGGCCGCGTGCGAGCGCAGCCTGCGTCGCCTGAAAACCGAAGCCATCGACCTGTATCTGCTGCACTGGCAGGGCCACCACCCGCTGGCCGAAACCTTCGACGGCTTCGAGGCGCTGAAGCAGGCCGGCAAGATCAAGGCCTGGGGCGTCAGCAACTTCGACCTGGAAAACATGGAGGAAGCCCTCGGCTACGGCGCGCCCGCCACCAACCAGGTGCTGTACAACCTGATGAAGCGCGGCATCGAGTTCGACCTGCTGCCCTGGGCGCGCGAACGCCAGCTGCCCGTCATGGCCTACTCGCCGCTGGAAACCCACGGCCGCGAACAGGCCGCGCTGCTGTGCAATCCGGGCCTGAAGGCGGTCGCCGATGCGCACGGCGTCACTCCGGCGCAGATCGCGCTGGCCTGGGTGCTGCATCAGGATGGCGTGATCGCTATCCCCAAGGCCGTCGATCCTGTACACTTGCGCGCCAACCGCGCCGCGGCCGATATCCGCCTTTCCGCCGATGATCTGGCCGCATTGGACCAGGCATTTCCGCCGCCGCGACGTCGCCGCGCGCTGGACATGCGTTAAACGATAAATAACTATGCTCAATCGACTGAAGCAGCTGTTCTCCCCCAAAGACATCAGCAACCACATTCTGCTTAACGCCTACGCCACCGTGGGCGACGCGCCCAAGCCGGCCTTCCCGCACGTGCTGAACGGCCGCCGCGACAGCAAGGACGCCGAACTGGCGCCGCACCTCAATGGTTTCATGCACTACCTGGCCGAGCAAAACGGCGGCAAGATGACGCGCACGCGCTACCACGTGATCCGCCATCTGCAACGCACGCAGCACCACCTGAGCTTTGCCATCGATCCGGCCGACATGGCGCCATTCCACGCCTGGGCGGAAGCGGCCAATGCGCTGGTGTTCATGCAGGACGGCACGGTGCGCGATCCGCAGGGCCGCATCCTGCTGGCCGCGTCGGGCGAAGATGGCGACGCCCAGGCCGTGATGCCGTATCCGCCGCAAGCCTGGCAGCGCAAGGCGCGCAGCGACGAACAACTGGCGGCGCGCCAGATCAATGTGCCGGCCGACCTGCCGCCGCTGGTGTCGGAACCGGAATTGCGTCTGCGCGCGCCGGAGGATGTGCTGCGCCGGATGCTGGCCCTGTTCGTGGTCGCCATCCGCGCCGAATCGCTGAACAGCAAGACGCCGATCGCTGTCGACGATCTTCAGCAGCGCTTCCCGCCGGCCTTCGCCGGCCTGACCGACGCCGAACGCGCCTTCCTCGCGCAGGAAGCGCCGTCCGAACAGGAGATCACGCAATTCCTGTGGCGCTATGAAGCCATCCTGGTGCTGCAATGGGCCCTGGGTTTGCAGGAGGCGCTGCCGTTCACGGATGCGATCTGCGACGTGGCGTCGATCTCCAGCACCGTCATCGATCGCGGCACCGAGGGCTTGCGCAAGCAGCCGGTCGCGCGCGCGACCGGCGAGATCCTGGATGCGCTCGACCTGCACTATCGCCTGCACTGGGCCAGCCGCCAGGCCATCCTGAAGAAAACGCCGGTGCCGGCGGGCCTGAACGACGGCGTGCTGCAGGAGCGTCACTATGCCCTGAATTGGCTGGTGCGCTTCGAGGACCGCGAGTGGGATGATGTCGATACGCCCACCTGAGTAATGTTCGGTAGCGAACGGACGGCTAGCGGATTTACAGGTAGGCTGTTCCTATCGAAGCACTTAACAAGGAGTTCGACATGAACCGCAAAATGATTACCGCTGCCGTGCTGGCAGCATTTGTCGGCGTCACCGGCGCAGCTTCGGCGCAGGACCGGCACGATGATCGTCGGGACGACCATCGCAATGACGACCGTCATAGCCAGCAGGATCGTCACGACGACAATCGCTATGCCCAGGATCGCCGCAACGACCGCCAGGATTATCATCACGACGACGACCGTGGCCGCGACCGCGGCGCCGGTCCGCGTCACGACATCCGCAAGGGCGGCCGCCTGCCGCCGGAATACCGCAACCGCCAGTACGTGGTGGACGACTGGCGCGGCCACCATCTGAGCGCGCCGCCGCGCGGCTACCATTGGGTACAGACCGGCGGCGATTATGTGCTGGTCGCGATCACCACCGGCATCATCGCCAGTCTGCTGCTCTCGAACTAATCCGCTCTGCTAATATGCTGGACAGTCCTAACTGCCCAGCATATTTTTTATGAGCCTGCAATCGGTACGAGAGTTCTTCCTCTCCCGCGAGATCCATCTTCCCATCATTGAAACCGAAGCCAGTACCGCCACGGTGGCGCTGGCGGCGGAAGCGCATGGCGTGGAGCCGGGCCGCATCGCCAAGACGCTGGCGTTTCGTGTCGCGGACGGCAGGGTGATACTCGTCGTGGCGAGCGGTGTCGCGCGCGTCGATAACCGCAAGTTCAAAGAGACTTTCGGCAAGGGCAAAATGCTGGGTGCCGACGAAGTGGTGGCGCTGACCAGCCATCCGGTGGGCGGCGTATGCCCGTTCGGCCTGCCGCAGCCGCTGCCGATTTATCTCGACCATACGCTCAACGACTTTGACGAAGTGCTGCCTGCAGCGGGTTCGGTCAACAGCGCCATCCGCATCACGCCGGCCTTGCTGGCCTCCGTCACTGCTGGTCAGTGGGTCGACGTGTGCGGGAGCGTCGCATGAGGCGCACGCTGACCGCGCTGGCGGCAATGGCGCTGGTCTCGGCCGCGCAAGGGGCTGTGGAGCGCATCGAAGTGGTTGAGCGCGTGCCGTTCGCACCCGGCGTCACCTTTGGCGAATACGGCGCGTATGAAAAGATACGCGGCATCGCTTACTACGCGCTCGATCCCCGTGCCGCCGCCAATGCGTTCATTGTCGACTTGAAGCGCGCACCGCGCGACAAGAAAGGCCGCGTGCTGTTCTCCAGCGAGTTTGTGCTGCTGCGGCCCAGCGGCGCGCAGCCCACTACCTTGCTCTATGATGTGAACAATCGCGGCAACATCGCCATCCTCGGCCAGGTCAACGGCCGCAGTCCCGCATACAATGATCCCACCACCGCCGCCGATGCGGGCGACGGCTTCCTGATGCGTCACGGCTTTTCGCTGCTGTTCTCCGCGTGGACCTGGGACGTGGCGCCATCCGCGCCGCCCGCAGCCGGCACGCCGGCGCCGCGGCCGCTGGTGTTCGTGCCGCCGGTGGCCAAGGGCGTCAAGGGCAAGGTGCAGAACGAATTCACCGTCAATGCGCCGACGGATGTCGCCACCTACGCTGGCATGCGCGGCCTGACCTATGAACCGGCCACGTCCAACGATCCGCATGCGCAGCTGACGGCGCGTGCGCGTCCGGACGACAAGCGCCGTCCCATCCCGCGCAGCGCCTGGCGTTTCGTCGAGCCGGAACTGAAGGGCGGTCCGGGCCGCGTGCAGCTGGAGGGCGGCTTTCAGCCCGACACGATCTATGAACTGACCTATGTGGCGAAAGACCCTTACGTCACCGGCGCCGGCCTGGCGGGCATCCGCGACCTGCTGTCCTGGTTCCGCGATCATCCTTTTGAAAATGCTCCCGCGCCGCGCAATGTGCTGATGTTCGGCATCAGCCAGTCCGGCCGCGTCATCGGCCGCATGCTGCACGATGGCCTGAACGTGGATGAAGGCGGCAGGCTGGCATTCAGCGGCGCCTATCTGCAAGTGCCCGGCGCAGGCGGTTCCGCAGGCTTCAACAGCCGCTTCGCGCAGCCGACGCGCCATCCGTCGATGATGGAGGAGCATGACTATCCCGCCGACGCGTTTCCGTTCACCAGTGCGCCATCGCGCGATCCCGTCACCGGCGTTACCGCGTCCACGCTCGACAAGGCGCGCGACAAACAGGGCAAGCTGCCCAAGCTGATTGTCGCGAACACTTCCACCGAATTCTGGAACCGTGGCGCCTCGCTGATCGCCACCACGCCGGACGGCGAGCGTGATGTGGCGCCGGCCGACAATGTGCGCATTTACGGCTTCATGGGCGCGCAGCATTATGTCGGCCGCTCCAGCAAGCGCGCGCCGTTCACCGCTTGCGTCTCGACCAGCGACCATTACCTGCCGATGCGCGCGTTGATCGTGGCGCTGGATGATTGGACTGTCAACGGCAAGCAGCCGCCCGCCAGCGCTTACCCGCAACTGGCGGACGGCACGCTGACCACGGTGGCCGACTACCGCGCCATCTTCCCCAAAGGTTTCGGCCTGACGCCGCCGGCGCAGAATCTGCGCGAACCGCGTCTGGGCGGCGTACCATCCAAACACGGTGACGACTACGAAACCCGCGTGCCGACGCCGGACGCCGACGGCAACGACAAAGGCGGCGTGCGCCTGGTCGAACTGCAAGCGCCGCTCGGCACCCACACCGGCTGGAACCTGCGTGCGCCGGATACCGGCTTTGCCTGGGCCACGTCGCGTTTCGACGGCAGCTTTGTGCCGTTCGCGCGCACCGAGGCGGAACGCGTGGCGGCCGGCGATCCGCGTCCCAGCCTGGAAGAACGCTACGCAACGCGCGACGCTTACGTGGCCGCCGTGCGCACCGCCGCAGAGCGCCAGGTCGCCGCCGGCCTGCTGCTGGCGGAAGACGTGGAACGCACGCTGAAGGAAAACGTCGGCCTGTACGACCGCATCCTGGCCCGCGACAGCGCCGATCAAAGCTGCAACTACCTTTACGCCCAATGAGCAAAACACTACTGATTAAAAACGCCCGCGTGCTGGTCACCATGGATGATGCGCGGCGCGAGATCGCCGACGGCGCGGTCTACATCCGCGACAACGTCATCGAGCAGGTGGGCAGCAGCGCCGAATTGCCGCAGGACGCCGACGAGATCATCGACGCCAGCGGCCACGTGGTCATGCCGGGCCTGGTCAACACCCACCACCATATGTACCAAAGCCTGACGCGCGCCATTCCCGCCGCGCAGAACGGCGAGCTATTCAACTGGCTGACCAATCTCTATCCGCTGTGGGCCGGCCTGACGGCGGAAATGATCCACGTCTCGACGCTGACCGCGATGGCGGAACTGATCCTGTCCGGCTGCACCACCAGCAGCGACCATCTCTACATCTACCCGAATGACTGCAAGCTCGATGACAGCATCGCGGCCGCGCAGAAGATCGGCATGCGCTTCCATGCCGCGCGCGGCGCCATGAGCGTCGGCCAGTCGAAAGGCGGCCTGCCGCCGGACCGCGTGGTGGAAGAGGAGGGCGCCATCCTCAAGGACACCCAGCGCCTGATCGAGACGTACCATGACGCCAGCCGCCACGCCATGCAGCGCGTGGTGGTGGCGCCATGCTCGCCGTTCTCGGTGTCGCAGGATCTGATGAAGGAATCGGCCCGAATGGCGCGCAGCTACGGCGTCTCCATGCACACGCACCTGGCGGAAAACGTCAACGACATCGCCTACAGCCGCGAAAAGTTCAACATGACGCCGGCCGAATATGCCGAGGATTGTGGCTGGGTAGGTCCGGACGTATGGCATGCCCACTGCGTGCAGCTGGACGACGACGGCATCCACCTGTTCGCGCGCACCGGCACCGGCGTGGCGCACTGTCCATGCTCCAATATGCGCTTGGCCTCCGGCATCGCGCCGATCCGCAAGATGCTGGACCGGGGCGTGCCGGTGGGACTGGGCGTCGACGGCAGCGCGTCGAACGACGCCGGCCATATGATGGGCGAAGTGCGCCAGGCGATGCTGTTGCAGCGGGTGGGATTCGGTCCGGATGCGATGACCGCGCGCCAGGCGCTGGAAGTGGCCACGCTGGGCGGCGCCAAAGTGCTGAACCGCGACGACATCGGCGCCATCAAGCCTGGCATGTCGGCGGATATCGTCATGTTCCGGCTGGATGGCATCGGCATGGCCGGCGCGCTGCACGATCCGGTGGCGGCGCTGGTGTTCTGCACGCCGCCGAATGTCGCCTACAGCATCATCAACGGCAAGGTGGTGGTGCGCGAGGGGCAGCTCTGCACGATCGACCTGCCGGTGATCATCGAGCGCCACAACGCGCTGGCGATGCAGCTAGTTTAAAGCCTTCTGTTCCTGCACCAGGATGAAGGGGCTGACCACGCTGGCCCACAGCTGGGCGTCGGACTCCAGCCAGGCTGCGGCCTGCTGGTCATTGACCTTGGCCAGCAGGCCGGCGTTCATCCACTGGCTGATGTTGGCCTTGTCGTCGTGCGAGATACGTACGGCCACGTCGACCAGGTCGAGCGAGCTGGCAACCCACACCACGTTCCCTTGTGCGAAGTGCTTGAGCAGCTCTGTCCACGGCAGGCGCGCCGTTTCGCGGTTAACTTTGTCTCGGAGTTCGAGGTCTTTTTCTGGCTTGGTTTGCATGATTAAATAATTTCTATCTTCGGTTCCGGGCTACCCTGCCATGTTAACCGATAGACCGCGCCTTTGCGAACATTGCCTACCAGCGCGGGACGGAAGCAGGCCAGGTTGGTGCCGCCGTCGCGCCGCACGCTCGGGTAGATGACGCCCAGCGAGCCGCCGTCCAGCAGCCGCTCCGCCAGCGTTTGCGATTCGATATAGCTGTCCGGCGCCAGGCAGGCCTCGTAGCGCGCCTGGCCGCGCAGGTCGTGGAAGGTGGCGGTGAAGTCGGCCAGCATGCACTGGTACTGCACGCTGTCGTCGAAGCGGTTGATCTCCGCGTATTCCACCGCCTTGTGGAAGCTCACTTCCGCCAGCGCCGTCTCGGCGTCGAAGGCGCAGTACCAGGCGCCGCGGCGGCCGTCGTTGAAGCGGCTGCCCTGCGGATGGGCGTAAGTGAAGGCGGCGTTGACGATGCGGAAGTTCGGCACGCCGAACACCAGTTCATCGACGCTGATGCCGGCCGCGCCGCCGTTCTGCGTGCGCAGGCGGGCATTGGTGGCGTTATCCAGTTCGAACAGGTCGTGCAGGTGGGCGTCGCTGTCGGCCAGCGGCGCCAGCACGGAATCCTCCACATCGGCAAAGCGGGAGGGCAGCAGACGGCAGGTGTCGAACTGGCGCAGCGTGGTTAAGGGCGGAACGAGGCTGACCGGCACTTACAGGCCTCCACGGCGGGCGTCCAGCAGCTGGCGCACGGTTTGCATGGCGATCAGGCCGCCGCCCAGCATGTAGGCCAGCGGCGTGCGGCCTTCGAAAATCTGGTTGTTGTTGGGCAGGGCGATCCATTCGTCGGCCAGCTTGTCGCCGTAGATGATGTGCAGCGCCTTGTAGATGCCCAACAGGTAGGAGATGCGGGTGATGCAGTCCACTTCCAGCGTGCGTTCGGGATTCTTTTTCCAGTCGTAGTAGGCGCTGTTGGACAGGCCGCCCAGCAGCTGGCGCGCGTCTTCATCGCGCACCTTCCAGGTTGCAACCAGCTTGAAAAAGCCCTTCAGGGCGGATTTGGACAGCCGCTCGCGCTCGGCCTTGGCGTTCAGATCCACCAGTACGGTCGGTTCGAAGCGGCTGCGGGGGTAGGCATAGTTGAGCATAAATCCTCCGGTAATGGATTATTTATACTCCTTTTTCGTATTATTTGCAAATGGTGTGCGTGTTTCCTCGGTCAGCATGCCCATCACATACTTCATTACCTGCGTGGTGCCGGTGGTGCTTTGCCCGGTGGATGCATGCGCCAGCTTGCCGTTGTTGTAGCTGATTTCCGTGTCGCTGACGCTGTCTTCGCTGATGCGCTTGAAGTAATAGTTTTGCGACTGCCTGCTGTTATCCAGCGCAAGCGACGCATCGGCCGACAACGGCTCGTGGAAGCTGGCTTCCAGGTGCGCGTGCTGTTTCTGCGAGATCGAACGGCTGCCGTGACCGTAATCGTTGATGGCCGTGTCCTGCGAAACCTGATAGGCAAACGTGTCGACCTCGCTCTGCCGCATCGGATTGGACGCCACTGGCGTGTCGGTCATGGACGCGCTGAAATCGGGCAGTCCCGTCAACATGGCGTGATCGGTTTCCGACAGGTCGACCGGACGGGCGGACAGCGCCGTGGCCGTCGTCGCGGCGCCGATCATCTGCTTGAAGGCGGCTTTGAACGTGTCCAATGTGCCGGCATTGGCATGTCCATGAACACCGGCATCGTCAAACTGCTTGAGATAGGCCTCCATGCTGGCCTTGCGTTGCTGGGCGTTGCCGAGGACCGCCAGCTGGCGCAGGTTGACAGCGACGTTGACCTTGCCATCCGGCCCATCACTGCTGAACGAGCGCGTCTTGTCATCGGCATGGAAACGCTGCGTTTGCACCGCCACGCTTCCGCGCTGGACTGTCGCTTGCAGGTCGATCGACGACAGCAGGCTGTGGTCATATTGCAGCAGGCCGCCGAAGTCCAGTTTCGACGAGTCCGTCATGCTGTCGATCGCATTCTGGAAGCCGTCGGCAAGTCTGGACAGGGCGTTGCGTTCCGCCACACTGAGTTTGCCGCTGCTCTTGATCTGCAATGCCAGGCGGTCGCCGGTGCTGTCCAGGCTCACGTTGACGGTGACGCTATCGGCCAGCGTAATGTTCAGGGTGATTTGATACGCAGTCTGGGCATCGGGGCCTGATCGCGAGACCGATTGCGAGAAGTTGCCCGGATCGTTACCCAGGCGTTGCAGTGCGGCCGCGCCCAGACCATCGAAGCGGGAAAAAATGGAGGGCGATCCATAATTAATCGTCATCAGCGAGGTGATCGGATCGCTGGACCTGCTTGTCCAGACCAATGGGCTGATCACGGGCGGCTGCATGCTTTGCAGGCTGCCGCCGGACGCGACAGCCGCCGCCTGGACGGAAGGATCGGTAGCGGCAGGAGCGCTGGATTGCTCCTGCACCTTGCGTACGGGTGACGCCGGGATAAGGCTGCTGCTGACGGAGGAAATGGTGGCCATGGGGGCTTTGTGACGATCGCAGGATTGCTACTGTTAGTAGCGTCACAATCTATACAAATATTAAATCCATGGCCGCGCTGGTCAAAGCGGCTCGGCGTGCTCCACCAGCAGCTGCACCTTGGTGACGCCGTTGTATTCGTTGGCGTCGAGGCGGAACGCCACCTTGGCGCGGTCGCCCAGCGAATCGACATGGCCGAACCAGATAGCGTCGTAGCGTGAACCATTTTTCTCCAGCAGCAGCTTGAGGTGGCGCTCTTTGAGGATGCGCTGGCTCACCACGCGGAACTCGTCGCAGAACACCGGCGGCGCGAAGCCCTGGCCCCACACCTGGCCGGCCATCAGTTCGATGAAGCCGGTGGTGTAGTAGGCATCCTCCAGCGGGCCGTCGGTTTCGATCACGCGTTCCAGCTGCTGTTTGCTGAGCCACGCGCGGCCCACTTCCTCGAAGGCCTCGGCGAAGGCGTCGAAGGCGTCGGCGCGCAGCGTCAGGCCGGCCGCCATGGCGTGGCCACCGAACTTGTCGATCAGCGACGGCGCTTTTTTGTACACCAGATCCAGCGCATCGCGCAGGTGGAAGCCGGGAATCGAGCGGCCGGAACCCTTGATCCAGCCATCCGCGCCGGGCGCGAAGGTGATGGTCGGGCGGTAGAACTTCTCCTTCAGGCGCGAGGCGACGATGCCGATCACGCCCTGGTGCCAGGTGTCGTCGAACACGCAGATGGTGCTGCGTTCGGCCGGCTCAAAGGCGTCCAGGTGCAGCAGGGCGGCGTCCTGCATGTCGGCTTCGATCTCGCGGCGTTTCAGGTTGATGTCGTTGAGCTGCTGCGCCAGTTCCCATGCGCGGCCTTCGTCGTCGGTGATCAGGCATTCGATCCCCAGCGACATGTCTTCCAGCCGGCCGGCGGCGTTCAGGCGCGGGCCCAGCGCGAAGCCCAGGTCGAAGGGATTGGCGTTGCGCGCTTCGCGTCCCGCCACGCGGAACAGCGCCGCCACGCCGGCGTGCATGCGGCCGGCGCGCATGCGCTTCAGGCCTTGCGCCACCAGGATGCGGTTGTTGGCGTCCAGCCGTACCACGTCGGCCACGGTGCCGAGCGCCACCAGGTCCAGCAGGTTGTCCAGCTTGGGCTGCGTCTGGGCGTCGAACACACCGCGCTGGCGCAGCTCCGCGCGCAGCGCCAGCAGCACGTAGAACATCACGCCGACGCCGGCGATATGCTTGCTCGGAAAGCCGCATTCCGGCTGGTTCGGATTGACGATGACGCGCGCGGCCGGCAGGGTGTCGGCCGGCAGGTGGTGGTCGGTCACCACCACTTCGATGCCACGGCGGTTGGCTTCCGCCACGCCGTCGATGCTGGCGATGCCGTTGTCGACGGTGATGATGATGTCCGGCTGCTTTTCGCGCGCGGTCAGCTCGACGATCTCCGGCGTCAGGCCGTAACCGTACTCGAAGCGGTTCGGCACGATGAAGTCGATGTTCGCACCCATGGCGCGCAGGCCGCGCAGCGCCACGGCGCAGGCGGTGGCGCCGTCGCAGTCGTAGTCGGCCACGATCACCATGCGCTTGCGCGCGGCGATGGAGTCGGCCAGGAACACGGCGGCGGCGCCGATGTGCAGCAGGCCGGATGGCGGAATCATCGCCGCCAGCTCGCTGGACAGGTCTTTGACATCGGTCAGGCCGCGCGCCGCGTACAGGCGCGCCAGCACCGGGTGGATGCCGTTCTGGCGCAGCATTTCGGATTCGCGGAACGGGAAAGGGCGGGTGGCGATGCGGGTCATGGTTGCTTCAACAGGGAATTCAGGGAGGGCTGGCGCCAGAACTTGCGTTGCGCCAGTTTGCTGCTGGCGACGGTGGTGGCGCCGAAGCGGTGGCTCAGCACCAGCTTGACGCTGCCGATGCGGCCGCCCTTCAGCGCCGCCAGCAGCGGCGCAAACCATTCCTGCTCGATGCGCTGCATGCGCGCCAGCCAGTCGGCCCAGTCGCCCACCTGCGCCGGCGCGATCAGGTCGGCCAGCATGGCGGCGCCTGGTTTGGCGATCAGCTGCTGCGCCGTTGGCGCGCGCAGTTCCGGCACGGCCAGCGCCGCCATCCATTCGGTGCCGCCGCCGATGGCGACCTGGCCGGCCGGCGCACCTGGTCCGGCGCCGCCCCACAGCCAGCAGGAATTGACCGCCTGCAGGCCGCGCGCCTGGCGCGCTTCATTGATCGGGTGTTCATGCCACAGCATCTGGACTTCGTTTTGCAGCTTGCGGAAGGCGCGCGCGTGCTCGCCTTCCGGCAGCCAGTCGCCCATGCTCTGGGTGGTGGCGGCGTCGGGCGAGGCGGTGTCCAGCGACGCCCAGTCGTCGGCGCGCATGAACCACAGGCCCGGCGCGCCGTGCAGCAGCGGCTTGCCGATGTCGTCGAAATACGGCCGGGCGATGTCGTACAGGCCGCGCGAGTCGGCCTCGCTCAGCTGCAGGTTGCGCAGGTCGGTCAGCAGGAAATGGGTGCGCGAGATCTGCACGTAAGCCGGCTGCAGCATGAACCAGTGGCCTTGTTCGGCTTCCTTGTGCAGGCCGCAGCCGCGCATGCAGGCGGTGGCCAGCGGCGCGCCGGCGCCGCTGGCCAGGCCGAGCGCCTGGGTCAGCCAGGCTTCGTGCGGCAGCACGCGGGCAGCGTTGTCGAACAAACTATATTCCAACGTGCTGTGACGGGATAGCAACATTGCCAGCGCCGGGGTCTTGAGTGCGCGCAGCAGGTCTTTGGCCAGCTCCGGCGGCGGCAGGGCAAAGGGTAAGGCGAGGGTAATTTCGGTCATCCCGAGATTGTAGGGCAAAGCGCGGCTGGATGAATTAATTCTTTAGGGAAATAATAATTTCAGAAAAACCACAGGAATGAGAAAAAACTTAATTATTGTAAGTAAATGTTCGCTATAATTGCGACAACTTAGATGTACACAAGGTATCACTTAAACCCCGTGATTACCAAACTCCTGTTTTACATGTCACTGCCTACCCAATCAGCGTAGCCGCCGTGTCTGCCCGATTTATAACTCCAAAAACTATTTTTGAAGGCATTGTATGAGCTCGCTTAGTCTTGCAACCACTATTCACATTTGCGAAGATACCAATGGTACTTTCGAGATCCGCGATCTGTTGGCCAGCGCCGGCTATACGGCAAGTACGACGTTGAAAATCAACGCTATGTCGGTGACCATGCCCGACCACACCGTTGTCAACACCGACACGCCGCTGATCGGCAAAGTGGACGCCGACACCATCTACGTGCGTCCGGGCCAGTGGGCAGAGAACTACAATGGCACTTTTTCCACCTTCGAATTTGTGCTGGACCAGGGCAAAGGCGTCTCGAACAACATTACCCTCACGCTGACGGTGGTGGTGGACCCGGTTAACGACGCGCCGACCGGCGCCGACAAGACCTTCAACCTGAGCGACGGCCACGCGGTGGTGCTGGCGCAGAACGACTTCGGCTTCGTCGACAAGGTCGAGCACGACGCCTTCCAGTCGGTGATCATTACCACGCTGCCGAGCGCCGGCAAGCTGACGCTGAACGGCGTGGCGGTGACCGTGGGCGCGGAAATCTCCGCCGCCGACATCGCCGCAGGCAAACTGGCCTTCGAGCCGAGCCAGAGCACTTCCGGCAGCTTCGACGTCGGCTTCAAGGTGCGCGATGCGGGCGGCCTGGTCGGCTGCGGCGCGGCCGACACCAGCGCCACGCCGAACTACCTGACCTTCAAGGTGCCGCAGGCGCACCTGGGCGACTTCGTCTGGGAAGACAGCAACGGCAACGGCGTGCAGGACAGCGGCGAAGCCGGCCTGGCCGGCGTGACCGTGCAACTGAAGGACGCCAACGGCCAGGTGGTCGCCACCACCAAGACCGACGCTGCAGGCGCCTACCACTTCGACGTTGACGCCGGCACCTATTCGGTGACCGTGCAGCCGCCGTCCGGCTTTGTCGCCACCCAGCAGGGCCAGGGCGGCAACAACGCCGTCGACAGCGACATCAACGCCGCCGGCAGCACCGCGCCGATCGCGCTGGCGCCGGGCGAAACCAACAACAAGGCCGATGCCGGCCTGTACCGTCCAGTATCGCTGGGCGACACCGTCTGGTACGACAGCAACCGCAACGGCGTGCAGGACAGCGGCGAAGCCGGCGTGGCCGGCGTCAAGGTCACGCTGCTGGACGCCAGCGGCAATCCGGTGGCCGGCGCCACCGCCACCACCGACGCCAACGGTCATTACCAGTTCACCAACCTGAAGCCGGGCGCCTACAGCGTCCAGTTCGACCAGACCACGCTGCCGACCAACTACCTGTTCACCGCGCAGGGCCAGGGCGGCGACGCCACCAAGGATTCCGACGCCGACGTCGGCACCGGCAAGACCGCGCAGGTGACGCTGAACTCGGGCGACAGCAACCAGCACCTGGACGCCGGCATCGTCATCAAGCAGGCCACCATTGGCGACCGCGTGTGGGAAGACAGCAACGGCAACGGCGTGCAGGACGCGGGCGAGCAGGGCATCGACGGCGTGCAGGTCGCGCTGAAGGACGGCAGCGGCAAAGTAGTCAGCACCGTCACCACCCATGACGGCGGCCAGTACAGCTTCACCGTCGATCCGGGCACCTACTCGGTGTCGGTGAGCGCGCCGAACGGCTACGTCGCCACTGCCGCCGGAAAGGGCGGCGACGCCACTGCCGACAGCGACATCGACGCCAGCGGCAACACCACCGCCATCACGCTGACGCCGGGCCAGATCAAGACCGACGTTGACGCCGGCTTCTACCGTCCGGCGTCGCTGGGCGACAAGGTCTGGCTGGACGCCAACCGCAACGGCGTGCAGGATGCCGGCGAAGCCGGCGTGGCCGGCGTCAAGGTCATGCTGCTGGATGCCGCCGGCAATCCGACCGGCATCACCGCCACCACCGACGCCAACGGCAACTACAGCTTCAACGGCCTCAAGCCGGGCACTTACAGCGTGCAGTTCGACAAGGCCTCGCTGCCGGCCAACTACGTGTTCACCAACCCGGGCCAGGGCAGCGCCGACAGCGATTCCGACGCCAACGTCAGCACCGGCAAGACCGCTCAGGTCACGCTGAATTCGGGCGACAACAACCATGACCTGGACGCCGGCATCGTCGTCGTGCAGGCCACCGTGGGCAACCGCGTGTGGGAAGACAGCAACGGCAACGGCGTGCAGGATGCGGGCGAGCAGGGCGTCGATGGCGCCACCGTGTCGCTGAAGGACGCCGGCGGCAACGTGGTCAGCACGGTCGTCACCCATGACGGCGGCCAGTACAGCTTTACCGTCGATCCGGGCACCTACACCGTGTCCGTGGCGCCGCCATCGGGCTATGTGTTCACCGGCGCCGGCCAGGGCGGCAACGGCGCGCTGGACAGCGACGTCAATGCCAGCGGCGACGCCAAAGTCACCGTGGCCTCGGGCGATGTCAACAACGATGTCGACGCCGGCGTGTACCGCCCGGCCTCGCTGAGCCAGGTAGTCTGGTTCGATGCCGACCGCGACGGCCGTCTGGACAACGGTGAAGTGGGCGCCGCCGGCGTCAAGGTCATCCTGCTGGACGCCAATGGCGTTGCGGTGCCCGGTGCCGTCGCCACCACCGATGCGGACGGCCACTACCAGTTCACCAACCTCAAGCCAGGCACGTATAGCGTGCAGTTCGACAAGAGCAGCCTGCCTGCCGGCTACGACTTCACCTCGGCCGCTCAGGGCGGTCCAGGCGGCGTCGGTTCGGACGCCGACACCGGCACCGGCAAGACCGCGCAGGTAACGCTGGCCTCGGGCCAGGACCTGACGCTGCGCGCCGGCCTGGTGGTGCAGCAAGCCACGCTGGGCGACCGCGTGTGGGAAGACACCAACGGCAACGGCGTGCAGGACAGCGGCGAAGCCGGCATCGTCGGCGTCAAGGTCGACCTGAAGGACGAGAACGGCAACATCGTCAAGACCACCACCACCGGCGCTGACGGCAAGTACAGCTTCACCGTCGATCCGGGCAAGTACACGGTGTCCGTCACGGCCCCGACCGGCATGAGCGCCACCGACCAGCACAAGGCTGCGGACGGCGTCGACAGCGACATCAACGCCAGCGGCCAGAGCGACGTCATCACGCTGACCGCCGGTCAGACCAACAACAACGTCGACGCCGGCTTCTACAAGGGCGCGACGCTGGGCGACAAAGTCTGGCTGGATGCCAACCAGAACGGCGTGCAGGATGCCGGCGAAGCCGGCGTGGCCGGCGTCAATGTGATCCTGCTGGATGCCGCCGGCAACCCGACCGGCGTCACCGCCACCACCGACGCCAACGGCAACTACAGCTTCACCAACCTGAAGCCAGGCACCTACAGCGTGCAGTTCGACAAGGCCAGCCTGCCGGCCAACTACGTGTTCACCGGCGCCGACCTGGGCGGCAACGACGCCAAGGATTCGGACGCCAATGTCAGCACCGGCAAGACTGCGCAGGTGACGCTGACCTCGGGCCAGGTGTATAACGACCTGGACGCCGGCATTGCCGCCGCGCCAGCCTCGCTGGGCGACAAGGTCTGGCTGGACGCCAACCGCAATGGCGTGCAGGACGCTGGCGAAACCGGCGTGGCCGGCATCAAGGTCATCCTGCTGGACGCCTCGGGCAACCCGACCGGCGCCACCGCCACCACGGACGCCAACGGCAACTACAACTTCAGCAACCTGAAGCCTGGCACTTACAGCGTGCAGTTCGACAAGGGCAGCCTGCCGGCCGGCTACGTCTTCACCACCGCCGGCCAGGGCGCCGCCGATACCGGTTCGGACGCCGATGTCAGCACCGGCAAGACCGGCCAGGTAACGCTGGGCGCTGGCGAAAACAACCATGACGTCGACGCCGGCATCGTCATCAAGCAAGCCACCGTGGGCAACCGCGTGTGGGAAGACACCAATGGCAACGGCGTGCAGGATGCGGGCGAACTGGGCGTCGATGGCGCCACCGTGTCGCTGAAGGACGCCGGCGGCAACGTGGTCGGCACCGTGGTCACCCATGACGGCGGCCAGTACAGCTTCACCGTCGATCCGGGTACCTACACCGTGTCGGTGGCGCCGCCATCGGGCTATGTGTTCACCGGCGCCGGCAAGGGCGGCAACGGCGCGCTGGACAGCGACGTCAACACCACCGGCGACGCCAAGGTGACACTGGCTCCAGGCGACGTCAACAACGATATCGACGCCGGCGTCTACCGTCCGGCCTCGCTGAGCCAGGTGGTCTGGTTCGATGCCGACCGCGACGGCCGTCTGGACAACGGTGAAGTGGGCGCCGCCGGCGTCAAGGTCATCCTGCTGGACGCCAACGGCGTTGCGGTGCCGGGCGCCGTCGCCACCACCGATGCCAGCGGCCACTACCAGTTCACCAACCTGGCTCCGGGCAAGTACAGCGTGCAGTTCGACAAGAGCAGCCTGCCGGCCGGCTACGACTTCACCTCGGCCGCCCAGGGCGGTCCGGGCGGCGCCGGTTCGGACGCCGACACCGGCACCGGCAAGACCGCGCAGGTAACGCTGGCTTCCGGCCAGGACCTGACGCTGCGCGCCGGCCTGGTGATCCAGCAAGCCACGCTGGGCGACCGCGTCTGGCTCGACGCCAACGGCAACGGCATCCAGGACAGCGGCGAAGCCGGCATTGTCGGCGTCAAGGTCGACCTCAAGGACGAAAGCGGCAACATCGTCAAGACCACCACCACCGGCGCCGACGGCAAGTACAGCTTCACCGTCGATCCGGGCAAGTACACGGTGTCCGTGACCGCGCCGACCGGCATGACCGCCACCGACCAGCACAAGGGGGCGGACGGCGTCGACAGCGACATCAATGCCAGCGGCCAGAGCGACCTCATCACCCTGACCGCCGGTCAGACCAACAACAACGTCGACGCCGGTTTCTACAAGGGTGCGACGCTGGGCGACCGCGTCTGGCTGGACGCCAACAAGAACGGCGTGCAGGATGCCGGCGAAACCGGCGTGGCCGGCGTCAAGGTGATCCTGCTGGATGCCGCCGGTAATCCGACCGGCGTCACCGCCACCACCGACGCCACCGGCAACTACAGCTTCACCAATCTGAAGCCGGGCACTTATAGCGTGCAGTTCGACAAGGCCAGCCTGCCGGCCAACTACGTGTTCACCGGCGCCGACCTGGGCGGCAACGACGCCAAGGATTCGGACGCCAATGTCAGCACCGGCAAGACCGCGCAGGTGACGCTGACCTCGGGCCAGGTGTATAGCGACCTGGACGCCGGCATCGTCGCCGTCCCGGCCAAGCTGGGCGACCTGGTGTTCGAAGACAAGAACGGCAACGGCGTGCAGGACGCGGGCGAAGCCGGCATCGGCGGCGTCAGCGTGCAGCTGAAGGACAGCACCGGCAAAGTGGTGCAGACCACCACCACCGGCGCTGACGGCAAGTACAGCTTCACCGCCGATCCGGGCACCTACACCGTCTCCGTGACCGCGCCCAAGGATTACTACTTCAACGGCAAGGACGTGGGGACTGACGACACCGTCGACAGCGACTTCAGCAGCACCGGCCAGAGCGGCAGCATCGTGCTCAAGGCGGGCGACGTCAACACCACCGTGGATGCCGGCCTGTACAAGCTGGGCAGCATCGGCGACCGCGTCTGGCTGGACAGCAACAAGAACGGCCTGCAGGACAAGGATGAATGCGGCGTCTGCGGCGTCAAGGTCACGCTGTTCGATGCGGACGGCAAGCAGGTTGGCGCCAGCGTCACCACCGACGCCGACGGCAACTACAGCTTCGGCAACCTGAAGCCGGGCAACTACACCGTCGTCTTCGACAAGGCGTCGCTGCCGGAAGGCATGAGCTTCACCACCGCCAATGTCGGCAACAACGACGCCATCGATTCCGACGTCAGCGCCGCCGGCGTGTCGCACGTGGTCAAGCTGACCTCGGGCCAGGTCGACAAGACCGTCGACGCCGGCGTGCTGGCTGCCGCCACCATCGGCGACCGCGTGTGGATCGACAAGAACGCCAACGGCATCCAGGATGACGGCGAAGCCGGCAAGTCCGGCGTCACCGTCGAGCTGCGCGACACCAGCGGCAAGGTGATCAAGACCACCACCACCGACAGCAACGGCAACTACAAGTTCTCGGTGGAAGCGGGCACCTATTCGGTCGGCATCAAGGCGCCGTCCGGCTTCCTGATCACCGCCCAGGACCAGGGCAGCAACGGCAATCTCGACAGCGACGCCGACGCCAGCGGCAACCTCGGTTCGGTCACCGTGAGCGCCGGCCAGAACGTCACCAACCTGGACGCCGGCCTGTATCAGAAAGGCGCCATCGGCGACAAGGTCTGGTACGACACCAACGGCGACGGCCTGCAGCAGAGCGGCGAAAGCGGCGCCAAGGGCGTCAAGGTTACGCTGCTGAATGACAAGGGCGCGGCCATCGCCACCGCCACCACCGACGCCAACGGCCTGTATTCGTTCACCGATCTGACGCCGGGCAAGTATTCGGTCAAGTTCACCGCGCCGGACGGCTATGTGTTCACCAAGCAGGGCCAGGGCAGCAACGACGCCGTCGATTCCGACGCCGACAGCAGCGGCCTGATCTCGCAGATCACGGTCAGCTCCGGCCAGACCGACAAGAGCTTCGATGCCGGCCTGGTCAAGTCCGCCAGCATCGGCGACCGCGTGTGGGAAGACAGCAATTACAACGGCGTGCAGGACAGCGGCGAGAAGGGCGTCGACGGCGTCACCGTCAAGCTGTACGACGCCACCACCGGCGCACTGAAGGCCACCACCGTCACCCACGACGGCGGCCAGTACCTGTTCGACGATCTGCAGGCTGGCGGCTACAAGGTGGAAGTGGTCAACGGCAGCGGCTGGTACTTCACCAAGTCCGGCGTCGGCGGCGACACCAAGGATTCCGACATCACCACGGTATCGGGCAGCAGCGGCAAGACCGACACCATCACGCTGGCGACCGGCCAGAACCTCACCACCGAGGACGCCGGCATCTATCGCAAGGCCAGCATCGGCGACAAGGTGTGGCGCGACGCCAACCACAACGGCATCCAGGACACCGGTGAAGAGGGTATCGGCGGCATCAGCGTTTCGCTGTTCGACGCCGTGACCGGCAAGCAGATCGGCAGCACCATCAAGACCGATGCCAGCGGCAACTACAAGTTCAGCGACCTGAATCCGGGCGACTACTACCTGGCCTTCGACAAGACCAATGTGAAGGTGTACTTCTCCTCGGACAAGGCCACCTACAACATGAGCGACTGGAAGTGGGGCGTGAAGAACGTCGGCAGCAACGACGGCCTCGATTCGGACGTGGCGGGCGACGGCAAGAGCCTGGTCAACACCACCAAGACCGACACCATCACGCTGACCTCGGGCAAGAACGACATGAGCTGGGATGCCAGCATCACGCCGATCGCGATCGACCTGAACGGTGACGGCATCCACACCATCTCGCGTGAAGCCAACACCGGCAGCTTCGACCTGCTGGGCAGCGGCAAGGCGATCACCACCGGCTGGCTGTCCAAGGACGACGGCTTCCTGGCGATCGACAAGAACGGCAACGGTCAGATCGACGACATCAGCGAACTGTTCGGCGGCGCCAGCAAGGGTTCGGGCTTCGCCAAGCTGGCGACCTACGACAGCAACGGTGACGGCGTGGTCGATGCCAAGGATGCGCAGTTCTCCAGCCTGATGATCTGGCAGGACGCCAACAGCAACGGCAAGACCGACGCGGGCGAACTGATCACCCTGGCGCAGGCCGGCGTGGTCAGCCTGAAGGTCGGCTACACCGAGCTGCCATTCCTGGACGCCAACAACAACCTGCACCTGGAGCGCAGCAGCGTCACGCTGAGCAACGGCAAGACCGCCGACATGACCGACGTCTATTTCAACGTCGCGGCCGCCGATGCGGCAGCGGCCGGCGTCAAGGCACCGAGCATCGCCGACCTGCTGCAAAGCACGGCGCCGGTGGCCGAACTGGTGGGCCAGGCTCCGGTAGTTCACGCATAACTTTTAAACCAATTATTGACAGAGAGAAGAAGACCATGAAAATCAAGCATGCACTGAACACCGCAGGACTGGCAATCACCCTGGCGTTCGCCGGCGCCGCCCACGCCGGGACCGAACCTGTCCTCTACAGCAGCGACTCCAACTTCGTCGGTTTTCTGACGGACGCGGGCGGCAAGTCGATCAACGACAAGCCGTCGGCATCCGCCAATATCCAGGTGAACGTCTATGACATGGTCAATGAGACGGACCTGCACCAGAGCTTTCTGGCCTTCTGCTTCCAGCCGAGCGTGGCCAAGGATGCCTATGACTACACGGCACACTACAACGTGACCAATACGGTGGTCAGCGACAAGGTGCGCGCGCTGTATGAAAGCTCGTACAAGGACACCATCGGCAACGCCAACCAGCAGTTCTCGTTCCAGCTGGCGTTGTGGGAACTGGTGGCCGACGACGGCAATCTGGCACAAACCACCACCGGCAAACAATACTTCAGCGTGACGCCGGACGGTTTGTTTGTCGACGCCCGCGTCCGCGATGCCGACCACATGCTGAGCGAAGCGGCCAAAATCAGCGCGCCGAGCGGCATGTACCAGTACACGGTGTTCACCGCCGATAATTCGCAGACGCTGATCGCCGCCACCCTCGCCGCCGTACCGGAAGCCGATACCTGGGCGATGCTGGGCGCCGGCCTGGGCCTGGTTGGCTTCATGACCCGCCGCAAATCGAAAAAGAACGAACAATTCGCCGCTTAAGACGTTCTTAAGATCCTCCGCCGCGCCCGCAGCCATGCTGCCCGGCGCGGTTTTTTTATGGCTGGAAAGTTCGGTGTTTCACCCATGAAAGTGCGTTTGTATGGCAAACTTCGGGCTAATTCAGTTTGATCCCTCCCGGAGCCCATGAGTATTATGAAGAATCTGCCGTTCGAGTGGCTGGTCGGTCTGCGCTACACGCGGGCGGGCAAGCGCAGCGGACGCAATAGTTTTATCTCGTTTATCTCGCTCATCTCCATGGCCGGCATCGGCCTCGGCGTCGCCGCGCTGATCGTGGTGCTGTCGGTGATGAACGGTTTCCAGAAAGAGGTGACGGACCGCATGCTGTCGGTGCTGGCGCACGTGGAAATCTTCGACGGCCGCGGATCGATGCCGAACTGGCAGGAAGAAGCCGCCGCCGCGCGCAAGAATCCGGAAGTGGTCGGCACCGCGCCGTTCGCCGAAACCCAGGGCATGCTGGTGCGCGACGACGTGCTGCGTCCGGCCATCATCCGCGGCGTGCTGCCGGAAGAAGAACCGAAAGTCTCGGACGTCGCCAAACAGACCAAACGCGGCAGCTTCAATGCGCTGCAACCGGGCGCCTACAACATCGTGCTGGGCATCGAGCTGGCGCGCGCGCTGCGCGTCAACCTGGGCGAGAAGGTGACGCTGGCGCTGGCCCAGGGCCAGCCGACGCCGGCCGGCGTGCTGCCGCGTCTGCGCTCGTTCACCGTGGTCGGCATCTTCGAGGCGGGCCACAACGAATTCGATTCGGCGCTGGCCTTCGTCCACCTGACCGACGCTGAAAAACTGCTGCGCATCGACGCGCCGGCCGGCCTGCGCCTGCGCCTGCAGGACATGCACCGCGCGCCGCAGGTGGCGCAGGACCTGAAGGCCTCGATGCCGGGCGACCTGTTCGTGCGCGACTGGTCCAAGCTGAACGCCAACTGGTTCGCCGCCGTGCAGACCGAGAAGCGCATGATGTTCATCATTCTGACCCTGATCATCGCGGTGGCCGCCTTCAACCTGGTGTCGACGCTGGTGATGACGGTGACCGACAAGCAGGCCGATATTGCCATCCTGCGCACGCTGGGCGCCTCGCCGCCGTCGATCATGAAGATCTTCATGATCCAGGGCGCGCTGGTCGGCATCCTCGGCACCGCCATCGGCGTCGGCCTGGGCGTGCTGGTGGCGCTGAACATCGACGTGATCGTACCGTTTATCGAACATTTATTGGGAGTGCAGTTCTTGTCCAAGGATATTTACTACATCAGCACCGTGCCGTCGGACCTGCGCTGGCCGGATGTATTCAAGATTGGCGGCGTCGCCGTGGTGCTGGCGTTTGTCGCGACGCTGTACCCGAGCTGGTGGGCCGCCCGCGTCAAACCTGCGGAGGCACTGCGCTATGAGTAACCAAGAACCTGTCGTCCTGTCCTGCCGCAACCTGGGCAAGACCTTCACCCAGGGTTCGTATTCGGTGCAGGTGCTGGCCGGGATCGACATCGACATCCGCCGCGGCGAGCGCGTGGCCATCGTCGGCGCCTCCGGCTCCGGCAAGTCCACCTTGCTGCACCTGCTGGGCGGCCTCGATACGCCGACCAAGGGCAGCGTGACCTTGCAGGGCAAGGACTTCGCCAGCCTGAGCGAAACCGCGCGCGGCGATCTGCGCAACAAATCGCTGGGCTTCGTCTACCAGTTCCACCACCTGCTGCCGGAATTCAGCGCGCTGGACAACGTCGCCATGCCGCTGATGATACGCCGCGTCAAGCGCGACGAAGCGACTTCGGCCGCACAGCAGATCCTGCAGCGCGTCAACCTGGGCAAGCGCGTGTCGCACGTGCCGGGCGAGCTGTCGGGCGGCGAACGCCAGCGCGTGGCGCTGGCGCGCGCCCTGGTCACGCAGCCGGCCTGCGTGCTGGCCGACGAACCGACCGGCAACCTGGATCACGCCACCGCGCAGCAGATCTTCGATTTGATGCTGGAACTGTCGCGCACCCTGGGCACCGCCTTTGTCATCGTCACCCACGATATCGAACTGGCGCGCCGCTGCGACCGCGTGCTGCGCATGACCGAACAGGGATTGCAGGCGGACGAAGGCTGACATCATGTGGATCGACACCCACTGCCACCTGGACGCCCACGAATTCGGCAACGAATCCGTGGCGCAGGCCGCGCTGGCCGGGGCGCAGGGTGTCGGCATGATTGTGATTCCGGCGGTGGAGAGGGCCAACTTCTCCATCGTCAGCCAGCTGGCGGCCAGCATCGACAACGGCTGCTACGCGCTGGGCATCCATCCGATCTACGTGCCGAACGCCAGCGAAGACGACCTGCGCGTGCTGCGCGAGCAGGTTGCCGCCGCCATGGCCGACCCGCGCTTCGTGGCGCTGGGCGAGATCGGCCTGGATTTTTTCATTCCCATGCTGACCGAGCCGGCCATGCGCGAGAAGCAGGTGTTCTTTTTCCGCGAACAGCTGAAGATCGCCCGCGAATTCGGCCTGCCGGTGCTGATGCACGTGCGCCGCTCGCAGGACGTGATCCTCAAGCACGTGCGGCAGATTCCGCCGGCCGGCGGCATCGCCCACGCCTTCAACGGCAGCGACCAGCAGGCCAAAACCTATATCGACCTCGGCTTCAAGCTGGGCTTCGGCGGCGCCATGACCTTCACGCGGGCGCTGCAAATACGCCGCATGGCGGCCGAGCTGCCGCTCGATGCCATCGTGCTGGAAACCGACGCGCCGGACATTTCGCCGGCCTGGATCCATCCCGGCCGCAACAGCCCGGACCAGATTCCCCGCATCGGCGCCGTGTTGGCCGAACTGCGCGGCATCACGCTGGAGCAGGTGGCGGCCGCCACCACGGCCAACGCCAGGGCAGCCTTGCCCCGGCTGTAGCGCCGGCCTTGCCGGGCCGGACGCTGTCAGGCCTTGCGGCGCGTGCCGAGCACGGTCAGACCGAAAATCACCAGGCCGGTCAGGGTCAGCGCGAAGCCGGCCCAGGCCGGCGACAGCAGGCCGAAGCCGGCGTCGATGGTGACGCCGCCGGCCCAGGCGCCGATGGCGTTACCCAGGTTACACGCGGCCAGGGTCATCGCGCCCATCAGCGACGGTGCTTCCGGCGCCAGCGTGGTGAGCCGCACTTGCATGGTCGGGATCGAGGCCATCAGGCCGCCGCCCAGGATAAACAGGGCAGGGAACAGTACCCACGGCTGTTGCCCGGCCACGCCCAGCGCCGCCAGCACGGCCAGCGACACGCCAAAACCCAGCACGATGCCGCGCATCGGGTACAGGTCGGCCAGGCGACCACCCACCATATTGCCCACCGTCATACCGGCGCCGAAGATCGCCAGCGCCACCGGAATGACGGCCGGCGCCAACTGTGCGGCGTCGGTCACGATCGGGCCGACGAAGGTGTAGATCGCGAACAGGCTGGCGATGCCGGTGGTGGCGACCGCCATCACCGCCCACAGTTGCCCCTTGCGCAGCGCCGATAATTCCTGGGCGATGGGCGCGCCGTTCAGCGCTTCGGTGCGCGGCAGCCATTGGCGGATCGCCAGCAGCGCCAGTCCGGACAGCGCGGCCACAGCCAGGTAGGTTTCACGCCATCCCAGGTGCTGGCCGAGGAAGGTCGCCAGCGGCGAGCCGACGATGGTCGCGATCGTCAGGCCGGCCAGCACGATGGCGAACGCCCGGCCCGACTGTCCCGGCCCCATGATGTAGGAGGCGACCATCGCGCCGGCGCCGAAGTAGGCGCCTTGCGGCAGGCCGCTGATGAAGCGGGCGGCCATCAGCAGCGGCAGGCTGGTCGCAACCGCCGACAGCAGGTTGCCGGCGACGAACAGCGCCATCAGCGCCAGCAGCAGCGTGCGACGGTTCAGCCGCGCGGCGGCCAGCGTGACGGCCGGCGCGCCGATCACCACGCCCAGGGCATAGGCGGTCACGGCATTGGTCGCCTGGGGAATCTCGATGCCGAAGCTGGCGGAAAACAGCTGGATAATCCCCATGCTGGCGAATTCGGAGGTGCCGATGCAGAAACTGCCGAGCGCCAGCGCGAACAGTGCCAGCGAGCCGGCGCGGCTGGATGTGACAGGGACGGGCTTGGGTATATTGACGGCGGCGTCGCCGCTCAGCAGGGTTTGGGTAGTCATGGCGTGCTTTCGAAATAGTGGGGAACGCGGGTGCGAACGGATGAGATCACTATGCGCCAGCGCCACATATTCGAGAAATTTATTTGTTTGATGCTAGATATTCATATGGCATTATGACTGCATGCGATACGACCTCAATCTCCTGCCGATTTTCATTGCGCTGATGGAAGAGCGCAGCGTGACGCGCGCCGCGACCCGGCTCGGCATCACCCAGCCGGCGCTGTCGAACGCGCTGAACCGGCTGCGCGACACCCTGCGCGATCCGCTCTTCATACGCGAACGCTACGGCATCAAACCGACCCAGTTCGCCGAGGAGATCGCGCCGCTGATCGCCGAGACGCTGTCCCGGCTGGACGAGGTGCTGCTGGGGCGGCAGCACTTCGATCCGGCCACCACCACCCGCCAGTTCAACGTGGCGCCGAACAGCTATGTCGAGATCGTTCTGATGCCGCGCGTGTTCGCCAAGCTGCGCGCGCGGGCGCCTGGGGTCAAGGTGTCGCTGATGCCGTTTGGCACCGACCTGGCGGAAACCGGCGTGATCTCGGGCACCACCGACATGGTGATCGGGCGCATGGTCGATCCGCCGGACAACCTGATCGTCCAGCATCTGATGGACGACGGCCTGGCCTGCGTGGTGCGGGCCGACCATCCCGATATCGCTGACAGCATCTCCAAAGAGCAGTACGAGCGGATGCGGCATGTGAATGTGCTGCCGCCGGGCCGCATGCGCGTCGGGCTGTTCCAGACGCTGAAGCAGCGCGGATTGGAGCGCGAGCTTGCCATTTCAGTCACGCACTTTCTGGCGGTGCCGGAGATTATCGCGACCACCGACTACTGTGCGACCTTGCCGCGACTGGTTTGCGACCAGATCGCCAAGGATACGCGCTTGAAGATCCTGCCGGCGCCGGTCGATCTGGGCACTTTTCCGGTGGACATGGCCTGGCACGTCCGCTATCGCCACGACCCGGCGCACCAGTGGTTCCGGCAATTGTTGGTCGAAACCGCCGCCGAGTTGTAGATTGCAGGCATCGCAGCCGGCGTTCCGCCACTAGCGCTGAACTGATCTGCATCAAACAACGGCGGCGCGCTGGCGTGCCGCCGTGGTGGTTTGCGTAGTATCGCCGGAAGGGAGGCGATGCTATGCGGATGGCGATAATCGGCTTTGCCGCAGGCGCGGCCTGCTTGCAGATGCAGGCGGCGCTGCCCATGGCCTCGGCGATCGCCATCGGCGCCGCCGTGCTGCCGGCCTGGCTGGTGTTGATCAGGCGGATGCCGATGGCCTGGCGTGCGTGGGCGGCGCTGCTGACCGGCCTGGCCGCCGGCTTTCTGTGGGCCGCATGGCTGGCGCATCGCGCGCTGGCGCCGCAGTTGGCGGTGGCCGATGAGGGCCGCGACTTCACCGTGATCGGCACCATCGACAATCTGCCTTACCGTTTCTCCCAGGGCGTGCGCTTCAACTTCGCGGTCGAACGGGTGCTTGGCGCGCCGGGCGCGGTGCCGCCGCGCATCGCGGTGTCGTGGTATTCCGCTTCGCGCGGCGAGCCGGCCCGCTTGGCCGAAGTCGGCGACGTGCAGCCCGGCGAGCGCTGGCGGCTCACCGTGCGCTTGCAACGGCCGCACGGCAACGCCAATCCCTACGGTTTCGATTATGAAGCGTGGCTGCTGGAGCAGGGCCTGCGCGCAACCGGCTATGTGCGCGTCGCACGCGACAATCAGCGGCTGGACAGTTTTGTCTTCAGCGCCGGCAACCTGGTTGAACATGGCCGCGCGGTGCTGCGCGCGCGCATATTGGCGGCGCTGCCCGGCAAGCCGTATGCGGGCGTGATCGTGGCACTGGTGGTGGGCGACCAGCGCGGCATCGACCATGGTGGCTTACAAATAAGTTCTTCCCTGGCTCCGCTATATAACCCATTGATTCCAAAAGAGTTCACATTTCCTCGCTCAAATGTGAACGACAAATAGTTCTTCCCTGGCTCAACCACGTCGTTTTGGTTTACGACATTAAAGTTCTTCCCTGGGATTTGGCCGTGGAAGAGCGACTGAATGGCATGGTCAGAATACAGCTTATAGTTTGTAAATACAGAATACAGCTTAAAAGCTGTATTGGCGACAGTGACGCGGGCACTATCTTGTGTGCATTCGCCTTCACCGAATTCTTAGCCGGCAGAATTGGTGCCGGACAAGCGATTGCGAACTAGGTAATGACTTATGCGCCGCTGGCCTACAATCCTGGGGCGGGCACTTGCAGTGAAGGCCTTCTTAGGCCTCTCCAATCGACGGCAGACGCCCCGGGGCTGTCTATCTTGGGCATGCGGTGCTGTGTATCAAACGGCCGAATCGCCGCACTGCCTATCCTAAACACGGTAGACTGTATTCAGCCAAGAGGGGCAGTCCTCCAGTAAAGGAACGACGTGAAAAAAAGAGACTTGCTGAAAGCCTTAGCGAAGTACGATGACGACCAAATCATTCTCGTAGAGGCGGCTGATGGCGGCTTTGATGTGCCAGTGATATACGTCTCAGGTGTTCGTGGGCGTAAGGGACAGGAGTTCGTGCACGGAAAAAGTTCCGAATATTTGTCCGACCTTCATGAAGTTAGCTTGGGGGCGGTTGTGTTGGGAACGGCAGCGGGCCTCGTTAAGCTAAGCTGAGACAGCATTCGGTCGAAGCGGACGTTGCCTAGAACGAGCATCCCAATCAGGAGTCATGTTCGCTAGGGTTAGCGAAAATGGGGGCTAAACTGTCATAACAGGCGTGGGCAACGCGCTCCATACTTTGCTCTGATAAGAACATTGCGTCATGTCTAAATTGCTCTTGCGCTAGCAATACATAATGTTCTATCCGGATGTTACTGCGATCCATTAGGCCGCACAGTACGAAGTCAGCCGGCATAGCCAAGCGTAAAGGTACCCTCCAGCGTGACCTGCCGGCACCGTCCGAGCGACAGGCCGCAACCGCTATTTTCACGTGCACAGCACCGTTAAGTAAGAGAACGTTATTCCACTCGGTTGCGCTTGCATTACCGCCTGCAATTGTCGCGTAGCGTCGAACAGCTGCAAACAGGTCGGCAACTAATAATCTGCTATTACGATAATTCAAGGTGCCAGTCACCGTGCGCAGAGCCGGCAGGCCGGCCGCAGCGTAGGCGCGCAAATATCCGCCGAATAACGCTTTGATGACGCTTCCGCCAGGTAAGGTGGGATCGCGACGGCAAAGTGCTATGCTGATCGTACCGTGGCGCTCATAAATTGCACGCAATTGCTTCAGGATGGCCTCGCGCTGAAAACCTCCAGCGCGTTGTTCTCTAATACTTTGTGCTATCTCGAATATGGGGCGTTCAACAATTGGAGGCAATGCATCGTTACAGCATATCCATAGGGCGGCTTGGTTCCTTGTGACAGAACTGCCCATGCGACGTGTGGTCTGGTTGTAGACTAGATCACCGCAATAACGCCTGTTCACCAGAATGCGGCGCACTGCAGTAGCGCTCCAAGGTTTTCCTGAATCTCTCGATGAATCGTTTTTGCGCAGCAGGGTAGCAATTCTGCGGTCACTTAGGCCTTGTTCAACATACAGGTGAAATATTTGGCGAATAATTGCCACCTCGTTTGCAGGTCCATGAACTAACGCCACGCGGTCAGTCGCCGTGGATTTACGCTCTCCCGGCATCAGAGGCGTGCGTCTTGACCCATCTGCGGCCACCGACACTCGGCGCAAGCCGTAACCAGGCTTACCTCCCTGTTTATAGCCCATGCTAGAAAATCGAGACTGGGCCGCTAGCACCTTAACTCCTAGCTCGCGACTATATTCCGCTGCCATAATCCGTTTGATACCCTTTAGAAGCGCGCTCATTGGCGATCCGTCCGCGATAAACGACTCCGCGCAATACTGCACAGCCACTCCACTTCGACGACATAAGTGTTCATAAAATGCGCTTTCGTCGACGTCTTGAAAGCGCCCCCAGCGGCTCACGTCGAAAACCACGACCACTGAAAATCCACAGCTTGTGCTGGTAACCTCCGACAGCAGCGACAGCAACCCAGGGCGATTTTCGACCTTCAGTCCACTATGTCCAGCGTCAACAAAAGTCCGAATGATTGACAAGCCCTTCACTTCCGCGTAGCGCATGATCGCATCCAACTGGTGCTGGACTGAATGGTCCTGTGTCGCTCTCGACATGCGAACGTAGGCCGCAGCTTTCAACTTGAGCAGAACATCAGGTGCCGATTCGGCTGTATCCATCACACCTCCTATTTGCATCTTTGATATATCGCAATTCGCCTCTCCTGCTAAGGAGTATTGTGTGGTGATGGAATTACGAACCTATCGATTTTGTCTTGCTGCTCGAGAGCTTTCGGCCACTCATGGACGTTTCTTTGCCGCAGTCTTTCTCTTTGAAAACGGCATTGGAATTGAGGTCGCGTTGTCTGTGCTCGCGTACAAACGGGGTGCGGCGAGATGGAGCCCATGATATGTTGTAGATATCTCCACCAGCATGTCATCGTGCCATATGGCGACGCAGAGCGGAAAACGGTTGAGTGCGGCCCCTCAAAGCAGGCGAGTAGCGCTTTACATGCGAATGTCCACCGACGGTCAGGCCGAGTCCATAGCGAACCAGCGGTTGGCTTTATTGGCCTATGCTCGGCGCCACAGGATGTCCATCATCAAGGAGTACATCGACCCAGGAAAAAGTGGCGTGTCAGCGAAGCGGCGCAAGGGCTTGCTTGGATTGATTCATGACGTGACATCCGGCGAGGGCGTTGATTTTGAAGCTGTCTTGGTTTATGACGTCACACGGTGGGGGCGGTTTCAAGACCCTGACGAGAGCGCTCACTATGAGTTCATTTGTAGGCACGCTGGTGTCAAGATCATCTACGTAGCGGAGCAGTTCGGCAACGATGATTCTCTGGCTGACCTGATCTTGAAGACCTTAAGCAGGGCACGTGCGGCCGAAGATAGTCGCGTGCTATCGGAGAAGGTATTCGCCGGACAATCTCGCTTGGTTCGGCGAGGCTTCAAGCAAGGCGGCCCAGCGGGATATGGTTTGCGTCGAGCGTCCATCGAGCCGAGCGGAAAGTTGCGACGTGAATTGAAGGCCGGAGAGAGGAAATGCGCTCTCACCGACCATGTCGTTTTTGTACCTGGTCCGAACCATGAAGTCGCCGTCATCCGGCGTATCTTTGACTGGTACGTGTACGGTGATAAGGGCGATACTGAAATCGCTCGTGCGCTCAATGAGGCGGGCATTCCATCCGAATGGGGACGGCCCTGGACAGCTCCCATCATTGCGAACATCCTGACCCATGAGAAGTACATTGGCACGGTCGTGTACAACCGAACGACGCAAAAAATGCAGGCGGCGCCGACTCGCAATCCGCGAGGGAAGTGGATAGTCAAGCGGGGGGCTTTCGCTCCGCTGGTTGATGCGGAGACCTTCCGTCGTGCGCAGGAGCTGCGAGCCCAACGAGCTATCCGATTCTCTAGGGACGAGCTGCTAGACTTTTTGCGCATGTTATATCGAGAGCACGGCAAGGTATCTACCAAGCTCATCCAGGAGGACGGTAGAGTTCCGGCCATTAATCTCTTCATAAATCGATTTGGGACGCTAACTCAGGCCCTTGAGCTTGCTGGCGTTCCGGCCACTCCCCGTGCGACCAAACTCCTTCAGACCTTCCGTAAGATCGAGAAAGTGCGGCGTGAGAAGTTCCTCGAGGTCTGCGAATGTGTTGCCTGTGCAGGGGGCTCCTTCGCACCAGCTGCACACAAAAATACCTTCATATTGAACGGGCACATTCTTGTGCGACTTCAGGTCAGTCGCGCGCGCCGGCTGCATGAGAGCAAACCGTTTCGATGGTACTTCCCGCTCCGATGGCCGGAAGAGACTCAGTTCGTTATAGCTATCCAACTACAGCCTGACCATTCGGACGTACGTTCCCTGCATCTGATCCCGACTGCTGATTTTTCGTATCCCATGCTAATCATGCGCGAGGAGCGCCCGGATGAATACAGCCGCTATCGCTGGGCTACTCTGCCAGAGATGTTTGGGCTTTGAAGTAATCCACTATCAGATGTCTCCCTTTTGCAAAACTATCAATTCGCAATGAATTGATATTGTTGAAAGTTATTTGATTTGCAATCAAAATTGCATGTGATGTAGTCCTATTCCTACAACTATTGGAGGATTCACCATGCGCCTAGTAAGTGGCTGTTCGGTCCTTTTATTGTTCTTACTGACGGGGTGCGCTGCTCAGATTTACTACCCAGATGTTCGGACGTTTGCAAGTGGTGACCTTGATAGTCAGCTGAACACTGCCAAAGCTATGCTCGACGAATACAGCAAGACAAAGAAAAGTTTGGCAGGCTCGGGTAATGCTAATGCTCAGACAAACATTGGGCTAGGAGTGATATCTGTATCGGCTGCGGCCTTCGGAGCCCCAGTTGATGTACTGAAAACCCTAACCATCGGCACGGGTGCCCACACCGTTGGAAACTCCACTTTCAACGCAGACGGGCAAATGGGTGTCTACCGCGCAGGTGAGATAGCGCTAATGTGTGTCGTGGATAAGGCGACCAAGCTTAAAAGCGCACAGAGCGCAACTTTTAACGTCTCATTATCGGAAAATTTCAGCGTTCAATCGACTCCGAACGCTCTGGTAACTTCTCTGCAGTCCGGTGCAAAAACTCAATGTCAGTTGCTGAAAGATGGGACCGATAAGGCAGAGAAAGAAGGAACAGCATCTAGCGAAAACATCGCGAAGGCGCGGGCCCGCATCGGTAGATGTGAGGTACACATGGAGCAATTCAGGGCGTCAATGAACTCGCTTGCTGTGAAGGCGGCCGAGGCCGCGAACGTCAGACCCGAACAAGTCTTGAGTGACACGCTTCGTTCTATCGATCACTCCGTTTTTGAGAAGTTGCGCAGTACGTTAGCTGTTAAGGATGCAGCGACAGTAGCCTCGGAACTGAAAACCCAGATCGATGCACTTAAGGCCAAAGAAGAAACGGGCAAAGCTGGAGCAGCAGCTCAAGACGCAAACAATCTCGAATTCATGGGGGTTAGTTCGATGAAGCGGCTTACTGCGCTTGACAGTGCTGATATCCAAAAGCTCACCCAGGCAATCGAAGACAAACTGACCTTTGAAGCTGAGCTCCAGAAGTGTGCGTCATCCGCTGGGCTGTGATTTGGGTTATCTATGGGGATAACGCGATTGGTGGGCGGCGCTACCCCACATGTTGCTAACGTCAAGAACGGCGCCTGCATCTAACTGGCGGCTAGGGTTCGCCAAGGCATTTGGCTTTAAGCAGTTCGCAGTTTTTAAAACATGGAGGCAATATGGGAACCAATGTACATCCTTGGATAGCTGTAGCCGAAAAAGAAATCGGGGTAAGGGAGTTCCCAGGGGATGCCGATAATCCCAGGATCGTCGCTTACCACAGCGCTACGAGTTATGGATCAACTGATGACGAGACGCCGTGGTGCTCTGCTTTCATAAACTGGTGTCTTAAAGAAGTCGGTATCGAAGGCACGCGTAATGCCGCAGCAAGATCGTGGCTGCACTGGGGGAAATCCATTTCTACCCCCGAGTTGGGAGCGATAACGGTACTTTGGCGCGGGAGCCCAGGCGGATGGCAAGGCCACGTTGGGTTGTACATGGGCGAGCATGATAGCAACCCCAATTACATAATGCTTCTCGGAGGGAATCAAGGCGATTCCGTTTGTTTAGCTGCCTATGAAAAAAAACGGGTGCTTGGGTTCCGCGTTCCAACTTGAATGGTGAATCCCCTCGGGCGAGCACTGGAACTTAGGGGGGCTTCGCTCACCGGAGCATGTAATAAAAGCTGTTAGGGAATCTTATACGAGGTGACATTTATGTTTAAACAACTTCGGACTTCTGAGCAGGAAGTCGATACTGGCACCGTTAAATGGATGATCGGCGCGATTGCCTTCGCTCTTCCGACTATTCTGATAGTGGCTTGGGGCATAGGTGCCTTGCACAAATTTCCAACGTCCATCTCGGAGTGCTACGTGCTGAGCGAGCAGGAGTGGACGCGAGACATTTTCGTGGGATTAATGTTCGCTCTTGCTGCATTACTCTTGGCCTACAACGGCGGGGACGACACCGACTTGTTATTGTCCAAGCTTGCTTGCCTCGGAGCCGTAGTGTTGGCTACAAACCGATGTGAATGTGATGGACAGTACCTCGATAACATTCCACGGTCCGCAATTCCTCATGCACACGCAATCGGTACCGCGCTTGTGGTGGGGGTACTGCTGTACTTTTGCGTGGTTTTTTACCGACGCGCAAAGGAAAAGCTTCAAGTGGCCAAAGACGCCGGTCAGGCAGCGCAAGCCACATACATCAAACGTCGGATGGGCATGTACGTGGCGGCCGGAGCCTTGCAAGCCCTGGCGGCCATCCCCTATCTCATGCACTCGTTTGCTGATGAGGCTGATAAGCCAACGGACATCGGTGTTTTCGTGGCAGAAGCGATGACGCTATATGCGTTCGCGATTTGCTGGTACACGTCTGCTAGGACAAATCGTTGGTTGGAGCACGCGTCGAAACGTAAAGCGGTCTTTAGGCCTAAGCCAGCTCAGGCAGTGGCTGTTGGGACTGAGAATGCACAGAACCAACCGACGTCTGATGCCGGTCAACCAGTGCTTGCGGCACCTGTAATAACCGGTGCTGCCCCAGCCGTTGATCTATCCAGTTAGGACGAAAGGTTCCCATGCCCACCGTGAAAGCATCATCGTTCGCTGACCCTGGCGATATCGCAGCCTACAAAAAGGCTATAGCGGAAGGGAAGTCCGAAGCGGAGGCGCTCAAGCTCGGAGATAACGGCATTGGCTATTGGGGCGATGACACCACGAGTGAAACGACTCCGATGTGCGCCTTGCCGCGGGAGGTCTGGGGAGAGAAGTGGGGCACCAAAGGTGCCGCCCGCGGCAAGAAGGTCTCCGTTACCTATGCAGGAAAGACCGTCGTTGGTGAGCTGCGGGACACCATGCCGCATCTCGCCAACATCAAGAACGGCGCCGGCATCGACTTAAACCCCGGCTTTGCCAAGGCGTTTGGTCTGAAGCAGCCCTTCATGATTGATGGTGTTCAGTGGGTGTGGAGTGAATAGCCTGTGGACCTAGGCTTATGAATTTGAAAGGTGGGGGGCATGAAGAAACCGCGGGAGGAATCCCAAATTCTTGAAGAGCTTACCTCGCTAGCTACATCGCCTGGATATGCTCATGCTGTCGCACACATCTGTAATCGCGACAACGTCATTCTCATTAAGGGGAAGCTAAAACCATCGGACATGAACTGGTTGTTCAATGGCGAGAGGCTAATTCGAACGGAGATAATGACGATATTAGGCGTGATGGCGAAGAAGCCATTGGACCTGTCGCCGCAGGAGCCGAAAGTAGTGGAGCGCTACGTCAAGCAGACTGATTCTCTTATGCGAGAGCTGCACGATGCGATGTCTTATCCAATGTTCGCCTCCCTGTTCAACGCAATGAAGGCCGGTATAGAGCCACAAACCCCTTGGCACGGACCAGGGATGCGGGAGCCTATTTTCTATGGCACCGAGTCAGCCTATGCCTTCCAGTACAGGGACTTTGTGCCTGAGAAGTTCGGACAGGATGACGCGTGGCTGCTCAAGTCAAAAGGTTTCACCTCAAGCCAAGCGCGAATCATCGCAAAGACGATGTGCTCCTTGATCGACGAAAAGGGGACGCGCCTTCTATCCGATGCGCGCGAGACCAATACCCCTCCCGAAACTTGGCTGCCAGCATTTGAATTTTCGGTGGATGAGGTGGCGTTTCGTAGTCGTGTATCGAAAGACGTAGTCGAAGCCTTCTTCCGCGCTTTTGCTTTTGTAGGGGACAATCCCGGATTTAGGGAGGTGGGGGACTTCAACGAGGTCGCTGCTCGGCCGCTACTGCCCACCGACCGCGGAACTGTACTCCTGTTTTCGCACTACGCCATATGTGAGGCTCTGTACGAGTCTCCCTTCTTTTGGATGTGGGACGACAAGTCCTATCGCCAAACGGCTTCTACACACCGCGGCATTTTCACGGAGCAGTTCGCTGCGCGCCGGCTGGCCAGGGTATTCGGCGCTGGGCACGTTCATGTGAATGTGAACCTACATCGTGGCAAAGACATTGTGGGTGAGGCCGATGTTTTGGTTATCTATGGAGACCGGCTCATCATCGTGCAGGCGAAGGCGAAAAAGCTAACTATCGCCGCGCGCAAAGGGAACGATAACCAACTGAAGGCTGACTTTGCAGCGGCTATCCAAGACTCGTATGACCAAGGTTGGACTTGTGCGAACGAGATGCTTGCCGGTGGCTGTCGGCTCGTGGATGACAAAGATAAAGAGGTCCAGCTTCCAGCCAGCATCAAGGAAGTATTTTTGTTCAGCCTTGTATCGGAGCACTATCCGGCGCTGGCTTTTCAGGCAAGCCAGTCGCTGAAGTCCCAGACCACCGATGTTATTCGAGCTCCATTCGTGATGGATGTGTTCCTTCTCGACACCCTGACGGAGATGCTTGCGACGCCACTGAGACTTCTCGGTTATGTGAAGTTGCGCGTGGCAGTCTCGGATAAGTTGATGAGCGGGCACGAGTTGACGGTTCTCGGTTATCACCTGAAAAAGAACCTCTGGCTGGATGATAAGTACGACACGGTCATACTCGAAGATTCTGTCGCTCAGGACTTGGACGCAGCGATGCTAGTCCGCAGAGAGAACCTGCCTGGCGATGCTACGCCAGAAGGAATCCTCACACGGATGCGCGGAACTCGCTATGAGTCTCTCATCGAAGAGATTGAAGCTAGGGCTGATCCTGCAACTCTCGAACTCGGTTTTCATTTACTGTCAATGAGTGAGGATTCATGCAAGAACGTCCATCGCATACTTGAGACCATTACGCGACAAACGAAGCTCGATGGCAAGCGACACGATGTTACGCTTGCGTCGAGCGCACCTCCCGGAGGAGTTAGCTTCCACTGCAATCCAACGCCATCGTCCGAAGCGATTGCCGTGCTGGAGGCCCATTGTACTAAACGCAAATACAAAGAACGGGCGGCACAATGGTTTGGAGTTTCTGTGAGCCCAAGCGGACAGGTTCAGTTCGGCGTGACGCTGGACTTCCCTTGGGAGGCTTCTAAAGAAATGGAAATGCTCACAGCTGACATGAAGCCTGGAGCGAAAGTACGCGATGTTCTTCCCGTGCATGCGCAAGCAGTCAAGCACATGAAGCTTGGTCGGAATGATCCTTGTAGCTGCGGTAGTGGGCTAAAGTATAAGCGATGCTGTCTAAGCGAGCCCCGTGCATTTGGTCGCTCATGATCCTAAAGGATAAGATGCGGTAGCGCTGCGTGCCTACTGAGCACGTCGTCATGGAGATTAACGTTGAGCTTCACAGCCCCTAGTCTTGCGGGGCGTTCCAAGCGCCTTCCGTCATTAGCTTTCGCTAGGGATGTCCTATTAGCGTTAGTAGAGCCTCGCTGTTATTCGTGAGCTGCGTCTTTGCTTCGTCGACCGAGATGCCCCATAGCGCGCTTAGGTGCCTGGCCGTGTCGTCCGCGCTCCACGGCATCACCATCTTGCCCTCGACGGTTGCAAACGGACCATCGCTCTCCGGCACCACGCGGTTTCGAGGCATCTTGGCTGCGAGAGACCTTCCGTTAGCGGTCTCGAACATCGCCGGCCCAACACTAAACCAACATCCCTGTGCTTCGGCAGCTTTAAGCTCGGTCGGGGTTCCTGAGAACCAGTGCATGACGGCCGTGCCGAAGCCAGGGTATTTCTGCAGCAGTGCCAGCACATCCTTCACGGCGCGGCGCGAATGAATGCTGAGAACACGGCCGCCTGACTCGGCGCACCGTCGAACGACGGCTTCAAATATTTTGCACTGAACCTCGTAGTGCTTCTTGAATCGAGGTGACCCATCCAATCCCACTTCACCGACAGCTAGTGCAGTTGGGATTTGACTGAGCAGCAGTTCCAGCTCTGTGGCCCGTTCGTGGGCAATTTCAGGATGTAGACCTGGTGTAATGAGTACCTTTGGCGAACTGCCCAACACTCGCGAGGTGGCGTCAAACGCTTTGGGACTGGTCGTGACCAGCCAAGTGAATTCGTTGCGATGGAGGGCCTCTGCATAGACTTCTCTGGCCTTGGGATAGAGGTCGAGATGACAGTGGAAGTCCATCATAAAATGCCGTCCGCTTGCAGCAGTGCCTCGAGCTCAGTCATGCCGGATTGAAGTACGCGTCTGTAGCTGGCCCTTTCAGTGGCCGGCGCAAACGCTAAGGTCGCGCCCAAGAATCGGTCGATACCTTGTTCACGCACGGTCAGGACGGCCAATGCGGCCGCCATCGGGTCATCTGGACCGCTGGCCTTATTTGAGCCTGCGAGTGATGAATGCACATAGTTGGTGGTATCACGACCGGGGCCCCATGCGAGGAATGCGCTCTTCCGGATCATGCAAGGTACGCAACGTCCGCAATGCACTCGGTTGTAGGTGCGGAATCGACCGCAGCTGGTGGAATCCGCTGCCAAGGTGCTGAGCAATGCCTGGTCTTGACACTCGCGTAGCATTTCGCCTTTCGTCTTAAAGCGATAGGGTAGTTCGAGCCGTACGGAGACGCCCAATCGGTCCAGCAGTTCTTGTAGCATTGCGATGAACTGTGGATGCGTAGTTCGGGTACTCAAGCTCGCAACACGGCCTGGTACAAGTGGTGGATTTATGCAGATGAGGCCGTTCTCGGGGATGACGACTTCAACGGGGTTGCCAGCAATTCTGGAGGCTGCAAGGATCGCAAAGCCATAAAAGGCCAGGGACCGGCCGCGAGTTGATGGTTCACGAGGTCCGGTGAAGCTTATGCCGTGGCTCCACTGCATGTGAGTTGACCCGCCACCAAGTGTTGAGGCGTAACGCCGCTGCCGCTCGGAGTCTTCGTGGGCTAGTTGCGAAACCAGAAGCGGCCGACGTCCTTGGCTAACCAAGTCAATGCCACCTATGAGGCTATCCAAGCCACCAGAAAGCAGTGAGATGCAATCCCGATCAAGAGGTTGCCCACGCCCGTTTGGCGGGGCCACTCCGCCCTCGACGAAATGGAGCGTCCAATAGTCACCGGTCAGGACTTTGAGCATCGCTTCAGCGTGGGCCTTCAGCGGACTCCAGAGCAAGGGTTCTTGGAGTCCAACGGTCAGCTCTATCGTGCGGGTCCAGCCGTCTGAACTTGTGCGACGTAGACCTGCGAGGTCTGCAGCGCAGACTGACAAGCAAAATTGAACAAAGTCCCAAGCCGGGGTGGATGGTGCGAAGCCCTTACGCTTGAGAGAGCCTCGCCATCCCTTTGCAATGGTTCCCACTCCTTGGCGCTTGGCACTCTTGAACAGAGTGAACGCGCGCTCGCCTGGTGCCAAGTCAGCTGGCAATTTTTCAACGGATGTACATATAAATTTCATGAGGCGAATACCTCCAGCGTTGACTGTAAAACTTCATAAGCGAGCTGCTTGGGGTCACGGCTCGCAGGACCGCGGCGCTCCATGACAACTCGAACCTCCGATTGCACGTATTCCCGAATATCTTTTCGATAGAGCTGAATCTGCTCCGGACTGTACTTCAGGCGTTCATATGTCTGCCCCAGCTGGAGGTCCATCCGGTTGCAGACATCACTGGCAATCGTAATGGCCATCACGTCATGAATTTGAGTGTCGGTCAACGAGAAGATGTCGATCCCCGGGTTGAGTTCGTAAAGTTGACCAAGCGCTTCTGCGGCTGCGTTCCGCAAAGACTCGTCATCTGTGCTTCCTGCGTCAGGGAGAACCTCTTTGACCAATTCAAGGATGAGGTCATCGGCTGAAAGGTTAGCTTGGCGTGCGCGATCAACCCAATCTGCGACCCTTGCGTCAGATCGATCCCTTGCTGACGCGAGGAACTCGCCCAGAGCGCCGGCGCCTTTTGCTGTGCCACGCATAGTGGACGCGGCGCGTTTGGCCCCCCCCATGCCTTTGTTGACCATGCTCTTCGTTGCAGAGCGCAGCGATTCGCGGCCACCTCCAGCCAGATAGGCTGACATCTGGCTGCGCGCGTTAGCAAAGCGGCGGTTTGGCGCATACGCGGCATCGTCTTGGCCGGCGCCGCCTTGGGAGGCATCACTACCACTGTCGTTACCATCGCCATCGCCATCGCCGTCTGTATCTCCCGGTGGCGCGTCGTCACCCGGATCGCCGTTACCGGGCGATGTGTCGGGTGCCAACCACTCGGGATCGAATGGGGAACCGCCTTTACCACCGGAACTTGAAGTCGAGGTACCCATCACTTGTTTCCTTTCTGGGCGCGCTCAATCGCAGCCTTTGCGGTCCCACCGATGGACGCCGACTGCCCCCACTTCTCAACGATAGGCTTGGCCCATGTCTGCGCATAGAGCTGAGGAATAATTCCGGGGCCCACTTCGTTTACACGGGCTTCGCTTAATAGCGATGCCGCTTTCGGCCCGAGCTGATGGAATACTTTGCAGGTCTCGACAAGCAAAACTACGTCTGCTCCAGCTCGCCAAGTGCGTTTTGCAGCTTTGAGCTGCCAAGCACGAACCATTGCCATCTCGGCCTGAATTGGACCTGCGGCTTGAATGGCTTGGGTTAGCTGGACGTTGGAACTGGTAGCGGCAACGAGTGCATCACGCAGAGCACGCCCCTCAGGACTCATGTTGTCTGCGCCGAAGTCCCTCGTCGCGGTATCTCTGCTGAGGTGGAGCAGAGGGCGCAAGTCGGTCTCGCCGAGGGCTGGCTGCAGTTGAAGCCACTCTCGTGCGAATGCATCCTCGCCGAATGGTTTGGGCAGCGGGGCCACTGGATCGGCTGCGGTCGCTTCCGCTTCACGCAATGCGTCAATGCGGCCATCGGATGCGGACGTGACCATAGCACTAAGGGCATTTGCGAGGTCTTCATTGCAGCGCTCTACCAAGTGCCATTTGGCCAACGATGGTATGTCGAGCTCGATTCCTTGCGGTGTCGCGAGCGCCGCCCGAAGATAGACCGTGTTTAGGAATCGCTTCATTAGCCGCGGGTTGCCATTGACAGCGCTGGATTGAGTTAGTAATGGTGCTAGCCCTTCGGCCAACTTCATCAACTCGACCATCCGGGTGTTGTCGCCACCAACCAAGCCCTGTAAGAATTCGGTTGTTACGGCATCTCCCCGCCAACTTGACTGCAATCGCTCCGGAATCGCCTTGCGTGCGGCATCGAATGCCTCTTGACTGAAGTGGCCTTCTGCATGCGCTCGCTCCATAAGGAGAAGTGCAAGATAGGCTTTGGTTTCATTGGTCCCCAGACGGGGCACGTGCAAGGGAACTTGGATAAGCTTGTCAAAGTAGTTGGTCGCTACCTCGCTCGTTATGTTCGTACCTTCGAAATGTACGCGCACGGCGCCGCGGATAAACTCGTTGTCTGCCGCAATGACGAAGGCGCTTCGCTTGAGAAACAGAAGAAGACGAATTGATTCGAGGGTCGATATTGCGGTCTTGGGTAGGCAGCGATCCAGATCGTCAACGAAAACCACCAGCGTGACTTTTAGCTCTTCCAAGAGCTCCTCTAACGCACTGCGAAACGCCTGTATTTCATTTGGGAGCGATAAGGGTTCGGCAGGCTTGATGAGATCATTATCCTTACCTTTATCTCCCTTGTCACTATCCTTCTCGTCTGCTTCATCTTCGGTATCATCACCACCCAGCCCCAGGAAGCCGCCGACCTTGGAGATGGCCTTCCCGATGGCTCCTACGGGTACACCGGTGTATAGGGTAATCGCGGCCTCTCCGCCAAGTTGCGCGAGGCGAAGGAGGTTGATCCGCTTGAGAAGGCGCTTGGCCTTCGCTGCCAGTTTTTCATTGGAGGCTGCTAGCTTAAGCACCTCGTCGCCCACGATCTGGAGCAGCGCGCTTCGAGCCCCCTCGAAGTCTTGGTAAAGCCAAGGATTGAAGGTGACAACAACGTATGTATTTTGACCAGGGATCGCTGACTGAATAAGGCGACTTTCGATCATGCGAACCAGGGAGGTTTTGCCTGCGCCCCATCCCCCAGAGATGCCCACTGAAATTGGAGCGCCGCTGGCCTGCTTCAGAAGTTGTGTGCAAGCGTCGGCTACTACCCCGAAATTTAAATAATCAGTTGTTGTTTCATTATCTGACCACACTTGCTGCTCTCCCTGGATTGGACCTGCACACTTAGGTTATTTTGTGTTTTCTGCTTCGTTATCGAGGGAATCTTGCTGTGTCTCTGCCGGACACCGAGCCGGAATAGTCGCTAACAGTTTCAAGAAAACAATTTCTGCATGATACCATTAGTTGTTGTAAATGTTGCATTTATGGGCGATTGGTAGTCGACGCCAGAATCAAGTCACTAACTCCTTGACAAGCGTCCTCACACTTCAGTAGTATAAAAAAACGGTTCAGCCGAACCGTGGGTGAGTTGCTCCCGTCAGTGCACGCACCGGATATCTTGTCCGGCCTGGCAAAACCAGTATGTAGTCTTCCTTGTCTTCACCGGCTTTGGTTGAACTCTGGAAAGCCGAACAACGCGTGCCGTTCATGACTTTCCTTAATCGGAGCTCATCCAATGAAAGCCTCTACCTCGGCCTACGGGCCAACACGTATCCTGCCTACCCTTGAAGCGCAAGCAGCGTCATTGTGGACGTTCGTTAAAGCTAAGGCGCCGAACTTCACTATGAACGGCGCACGTGACGTCATCCGGCAGTTAAACCTGCAGCCTGGCGAGGCCCTTAACTCGGTGGCCAAGCGCTTGATGGTGGTCTTGAAGACACACCGCATCAAGCTGAAGCACATCCCTGCGCTGCATGCTGCTGCGGGCCTGTACGGATTTGACAGCTTGCATACCTATCAGAACGATGACGTTCGTCGACTCGTGTTCTCAGCGTTTGATACCGGTCAGGTAAAGGATTCGCAGTTCGATTCATGGGATCAGCTGGCCGACGACTTGCGCAAATGGGTCGACCGGCTGCGTGCCCGAGGACAATTGCCGCTCGGGGTCCTGAAACTGGGTTTCACGGTTGGAGTAATCAGCTTCACTACCCCTGTGCCGTCTGCAAAGGGCGAAGTCCAGCAGCGCCCTCAGGATTGGCCGCTAGCGGTCATCACATCAGGTGTAGACGATCCGCAGTGGCTTGATGGTGCGCCGGCAGCGCTCGCAAAGCTACGACGCCACCTTGAAGAAAACGGCCACGCAGTCCTTGATGGCTATGAAGCGCTACGCTTGTGTGCCAATTCTCAGGATATTCCAGGCCACCCTACGGCCGTCACGGTGAAGGACGTTGTTAACTCGGAACTTGTTCTGATGCGGGAAGACGATGAGGATGACCCCCACAGTGGCTACGAGATAGCGCGAGGTGACGAGCTGTCTTGCTGGTATCAGCTGGAACTATCTATGCGCGATGACGAATCAAATGAGATGCCCACCTTGCACATTACTGTACCCAAGGATGGCGTCGGGGCGTGGTACGTCAACGGCATCCGCTACGTGTGGTCGGTCGAAACCTTGAAGCCAGATGCTTATGTGCCAGGGCGTGTAACACGCCAAATCAGTGTCGCGGACTGTGACCGATTGCAAGGCCGCTACCACCTTGCGAAGCGCATCCACGGGAAGAGTTTCAAGCATCGCGAACATTCCAAGCGGCTTGATTACCTTAACGGGCTTCCCGACGCCTATCGCATTGACTTGCACTTCGTTTTGCATGAACTGAACAAGGCGGGGCTGACATGGGATAGCTATATCGAGAAGTTTGAGCTCGAACCGGTGCCAATGGCGAACGTTTTGCCGGTCGGGTTTGTGTTCCAGTTTCTCGAGAATCTTCAGGTCGACAAACCCAATATGGTCTTCGCGAAGCCTAATGTTTCTGAAATGGTTCGCGTTGGCGATGACGGGTTGCTGCGGGCACTGATGCAGCGCGTGGATAAGGTCGTCTATGTGGTGCCCGCAGGCCTGGATGAGCAGCATGCTACTGCGCTGAGGGAGGTCGTGGATGAGTTTGCGAGTGGCCTTCATGCACAGAAGCTGTTCACTGATGCTGGCGGCCTACGAAGTGAACGCGAATTGCCCCATTTAGTCTGGGCTACGGAAGCTGAAGAATTCCGGCTAGGCGTCGGTGCTTTAGGCTTGGCAATTCGTGCCGCGACCATCCCGTATTTGCACTCGACCAAAGGAATTATCCCGGAGATTCCGGGCGTGAAAGCTTGGCCGTGGGCATCCGGTAATGCATTGTTTCTGCGCTTTGAACGTGTAGGAGGTGCGCAATGAACCCGGATATTGAGAACCTGCGCTTCCTTCTGGAGAAGGGGGACGTCGGCAAGTTTCTGCTCGACTATCAGGTCTACCGTCAGCACAACGGCGTTGACCCAATCGTCACGGGCTTAACCCAGCGAGTGTTTCCGTCGGTGCTACGGGCGGCGTTCAACGCGAATAAGCTGGCCGCCGCCGACGTTGTTCTATTGTGGCGCCTGGTTCGCGATAACTGGCTTCTGCTGGTGGACAATGACCTTTTGGAGGCCATCAACCTTCGCATTAATGATGCGGTCCGATTGGTCGAGCCAAGTGCTAGCGTGCCAGTTCCAGCGCTTGCTACGTTTTCTGACTTGAAGTCGCATGACTACAAGCAGCGGCACAGGCCCCCTTCAAATATGCTGGACGGTGCAGGCGAGAACCAACCCACCGAACTGAAGCGGGTTGCTATCGCTAGTTCGTTTACTGTCGGAACATGGTCGGCAGTGGACGCTTTTGATTTTCGTAAAAACGTCTGCGCGAGCCAACAGGAATATGAATTCCTGCGTGCGGTGCGGCAGTATTTTCCATCGCTGCAGGCATATCCCAATGTCCCACTGAAGAACTTCATCGACATCGAAAAACTGGAAGCTACGCTGCCGCTCCGCGCCCGCAATTTTGCCTTGTTGGCCCAAGTAGATTTACTGTTGTGCACGACGGATGAAGACCCTGTCATGGGTTTTGAACTCGACTCGGCGCACCACGACAGCGACGAAGCGCGCGAGCGGGATGAACTGAAAAACTTATTGTTCAAGCTAGCAGGGTTACCATTAATTCGCATCAGGCCAGCCGACACTCAGGCAGTTCGTGCTGAAGATTTTTATGCCCTACTGATGGCCGAGGCCGGGACTTTGGATGCAATTCGTGTTCGTCGCCTGCGACCGCGCCGAACACACGATTTTTTAGTACCGGCCTAGGCAGTTTAGCCATAAGCCCTGGGTGGCCATCCGTGAGTCATCCAGGCATCCTTGCCTCATTAGCGACGATGTAGGCGAGGAAAGCAAGTGGGTGGTTTATTTTGGAACAAGTCCTTCTTTCTCCGCCTCTTCCTGCCATTTTTTTTCAAAATTTTCCATGATTATTTTTTGCCGAGCTACTGCCTCGGGAAGTCTGTGAGAGTATATGTCTTGATTTTCTTTGGCCTTCTTTCTTACCGTTACGATAGAAATCCACTTCGGAATATTAGTTTGTACTCTCCAAATAAAATGATCCGCCGCATTCTTACCATTGCGTAAAAGCACAATTGGTGCTTTTCTCGACTGGATTGTATGAAGTGAATTGGGCTTGAATTTATGACACAGACATCTTACGTAGGACTCGTCCGATTCGTGTGAAAATATAATGGAATCTTCCCTATTCATCGCCTGAAGGCTATTTAAAATATCAACGTCCTCCTTGGTCGAAATTTCTGTGGTGGGCTGAGTCCGATTTTTAAATCGGTAGACTTCCTGGTCGAATAGACATAAAGTTACCTTAGGTGAAATTGGTAAAAATATAATCAGTCCACGGGCTGGTAACGACGTTTTTGCCGGATTTTTGCAGTTTTGAAGATATTTATTGTACTGAACAACAGGGTGGTCAGAAATAATAAATGGAATTTGCGTGTTGTTAATCAACAGCCGTTGACCAAGGTCTTCTATAAGTGGCCATTGAATAATGCTAGTAGCCGTAATATACGCCAATATTGCCTTAGGGTCTTTGGGTTCAAGTTTTATATTCTTGGTGATTTCCTCTGGGAATCCATGCAGTTCTCCTATTTGCTTGATTACTGAACTAGAATAGGCTTCTATAGCACCCAATGCTTGTCGAAGGGCTGATGGTGTCCTCATTAATTGATTTGTTATAAATCGCAATATTTCAACTGGAGGATTCACTCCGTTTGTTTTTAGTTGTTCCACGTATCGACTAATAAAGGGTGCTGCAGGTGTTTCTATCCCAGTATTAAGCAGCGGGTCTATTTTTCCACTTTTGTCATAAAAATAATTTCGAGCAAATTCGTTTTTAACATCGATGTTTTGGCGAAATAAATTTCGAGTAGAGTCAAAGACGCAGACTCGCTCGTTATTTTCGAAATGCTGTAAAAGTAACTGGGGAACATAGTGCTGTTTTTTAGTTTTTGTTGACATATACTATCTGACTTGATTTGAGATATTTAAGTAGACTTGGACGTTGATTTCTAAACAGTTCACAGTTTTAGGTAACGGCCTCTGATTTTTCGAGTAGCTCTACATAGTGCACCTCGACATTTAACCGCACACATATTCTTTGACAGTTTGAAGAGACCTCTGAGTGCCAACTACTGTGAGCAGAGTCTTTCCCCTAGTGATGCCTACATATACGGTCTCCCATAACTCCTCGTCTAGCACTTCGTCGCCGAGCCACAGCACGACAGCTTGACTCTCGAGACCTTTGAATCTTGCGACCGTATCTAGCAGGACAGAGGAGCGCTGGTTGTGCATCTCGATAGCCAAACGTACCTTTCCGGCATCAGCGCGCTGCTGCAGTAGTGAGTAGTAGAACGCTTTAGGACGCTTCGTCACTAAGACAGCGACATCCTGCGCCTCAATGCCCTCAACGTTGATCCACTGATGCACCCGTCGAGCGACGGCGTCTGCCTGGTCCGCATCTTTATCGTGGCTAATCCACGTGATCGGCGGGCCTTGCAGCTCCGGTGAATCAATCGCGTCGCCCCTGTAGAACCGGTAGGCGGCTTCGTGAATCGGCGCAGTGTTGCGACAGTTCATCGTCAGGCGAAATGGCTCGTCTTCGATGGGCAGCGCCGCGATTCGGGAGTACAGAGCCTGATTCTGATCAATGAAGATGTAGAAGTGACCGCGCTCCTGATCGCTTAGCAGCATCTCGACGCCGAGCCAGTATTCGTCGCTGAAATCCTGCGCCTCATCTACCACTACAGCGTCGAAGCCTTCCTGCAGAACTTCGGCAGAGAGTGCAAGCGCGAAAGGTAATTGGAGGTCGAACAGCAGCTTTTCACCCGTACCAGGGTACGCTTGCGTGGCCTCTGCTAAGACGTCACGACCCGCCTGAGCAGCCAGGCGGGCTCTCTGATCACATAGTTGGTGGTAGCTTTGCGCCTGAATCCGCGGGGTATCACGCAGTCCTTGAGCCAGGAAATTTGCCAGCGGTCGGTTGTAGCAAAGCAAGAGCACGTTGAGACCTTGGTCAGCGAGTTGCTTTGCCTTTTCAACAGCGAGCAGCGTCTTCCCGGTGCCGGCTCCACCGGACACGACAGCCCGGCGACGGCCACCAATCACGCGCAGCACTTTCGCTTGGTTGGCGGTCAGGCGAACCCGGTGCGCTTCGGCCTGGTCCACCGTAGCACGCAACACGGGCCGCACGTCGATAGGATTGCACAAAATACCTTCTATGACTCGGACCCCACGGACGCCTAGCGGAGCATCGATAGGCTGATGCCAGAACCGCATTACACGGCGTACCCAGTCGGACACGTCGCCAAGGTCAGCGTTCACGCCGACGATGTCACGCTGTCGGTCAGGCCCGAGCAGTGGAACTGCGTCGTGGATATCAGGAAAGACCACAGCATGCCCTAAAGTGAATCTTTCGCCGCCGAACTGCCGCCAGTTTGCATGGCCAGCAATCTGATCCAAGAGCGCGTGGCGTTCACTGGAAGCCTGTCGGAAGGGGTCCTTTATAGGGTTCGATCTGCCGTTTCGATCTATCGAATGCCATGCGCCGACGGCAGGGTCGAAATGGACTCCACCGCCTTTAACCTCAACGGCAAGAATGCCTAGAGTCGGCGAGACTAACGTGAAGTCCGCTTCCCCTTCGTTAACTCGACCCCGGCCGTCGCGATAGAGCCAGTTGGCGCTGTATATGACGAGGAAGTCGTTCGGTAGCTGGTCGCGGCATACCGCATAGAAGCGAGCTTCCGCGCGCGACACCATAGCTCGAAGCCGTTCTTCATCCAGTAGAGGAATCATTCGTGCCATAGCGGCTCCTTCGATAGGCTCATCTTGACGGGGTGGAACAGCGAATTCACTTGCTTCCCATCCTTTAGTAGCACGTGCACGTTATAGAAAGCCCCTTTGCCACGGACGCTGAGAATCCGACCTTGGCCTACCCCATCGATGTCGATATAGAGGCCTTTCTCCGGAACCATCGGGGAGGTGGCCACGTTCTCAGCTATAGCCTTCCATCCCACGTCGAATCTAAACTGGCTTACCTGACCAAATGGGTCCTTCAATAAATGAAGTTGGCGCCTCTTTTCGTCCTGAGCAAACTCGACCACACAAAGCCAGTATCGGTCCCTCATCTTTTGCGCGGTCAGCAATTCGGTAGGAGTCAATGCAATACCCTCTTGGGTCCAGGCGCCACTCTGACCTTTGACTTCGATAAACTCATCCTTCCCAGAGTCGTCTCTCGCGAGGATGTCGAAACCAGGGTTGTTATGGGGCATCTCAGTCAAGGAGGCCCAACGTTTGGATTGCGTCTTCAGGACATAGGCCACAGCAGCGCGCCCGACGGCATCCCTTGCTGCGGCCTTGGCTGGGTCTTCTCGTGAATCCTGTCGGTCAGGGGCTGCCGGTCCCTCTACGTAGCTCAGGAGCCGACCGCTCCTGGTTTGCGCCGGTTGCCGGCGCATTGTGCTCCCTGATAGCACAGGGGCACCCCGCGAAGGTACGCTTAACCCCTGGCTGTTAGGCGGGTTTGCGAAAGATGGGGCGACAGGAGATGTTGCCCCGCCGTTTAGACTAGCACCGGGAGTTGGAGAAATGTGCGGTTGCGAATCGACTGAGCCTGTATCGTGCAACGGAGGGGGCATGCCGCCAGTCGAGGGAAGCTTGATCTGCGCCTTGCTTTCATTCGCTGACATGTGCTGGTTTGGCGAACCGGCGAGCCGATTGGTCAGCGGTGGTACTAATGGTCCTGGCAGTATAGGTGTTGAGGGAATCGGTGAAGTCGAGCTAGACGACTTCGTGAGCGAGGGCAGTTGGGCAGAACTTGCCGAGCGTAGTGAGTGTTCCTCCTCGGCCGTGGTAGTGCCTGTACCGCCGTCTTTTGCCAACTCGACGGTAGCGCCATTGTGTGCGGTGACCGAGGCGGAGCCTGACAAAGCTTCATGGGGAGCGCCTGGGGTGCTGTCATCTGCTGCAGCATCTTCGCCAGCAGCCTCAATATCGGCTTTGGTTGGAAGCTCGCGCTGCCGAACGGCGCGTTCAAGGTCGACCGGTAGGTGCCTGATGGCCACAACACCCAAAAATTCTTCAATGCCCTCCGTATCGTTTTCGAGCAGAATCCGCGCGAAGGTATCGGTGAAATCGACTGTCTCGACAAGGTATCTACTTAGTTCAGCGGCGACCCTGTCCTTTAGCGACTTCGCGTTCGTACGATAGAGCACCTGCACATCTGTCATAGCTGCGTCGGCCGTTGTAGCGCGACTGAATTCACCCAATCTCACCCGTAGATTTATCGTTTCGACTTCTGCGACAGTTACGTTCCACAACGCAGTCAGCCTTCCTGTTTCCAGCGCTCTTTCAAACGCTTCCGGCTGCCGGGAGTAAAGAACTCGAGCTATATAAGGCACAGCCCTTCGCACTCGAGACGTCAGGTCAGTGTCGATCTTACCGCATCCACTCCCTTCAACCTCAACGGATACAGACTCGGAGAGCTTAGCAACAGCTGCGGCTTTGAGCAGTCGGTTAAGCCGGGGTACTTCGACTGACGGCACCGCAAGGAACGACAAACCCTCCTCATTCGCGAAGAGCTCTGCTAACGAAGGTGAGTCGTTGGCGAATAGATGGTCGCCGTTGCCAACTACCTCTCCCCAGTGATCGACGAATACGGCCTCCTCGGAAAACGTTTCTATCCAGTCGGGTACTTCGATTTCTTTCCCAAACTGTGGCTTCAACGCTTGCTCCGCACGTTTGTAGATGGCCAGCGCTTCTGCTTCACGAGTAGCCTTGTCGGCGATTTCCACAAGTCGCATCAGAGCTTTCACTCGTTTTGAAATCGGCAGCAATCTAGGCACGCCAAGTTTTTCAATAAAGAAGCCCTGGAAGTCTTTGTAAAGACTCTGGATCGGAGGATACAGGGAGTCGAGGAATTGACCATTAGTTAGCCATGAAACCTCGCTGGGACTGAACCAGCCCTTGTGGGACCCTTTTAATTGAATTAGCCCATCGTTCCCGAACGACTGGCGGATAAAGGACGCATCTGACTCCCAGAGTCGCCCCTCTAGGACTCGGTAAATTGCTTGAACCTGTTTTGTCGTGCCAGAATCGTTCTGCTTCAATTGCTTGAGGCGCTTGATTAAGGATTCCGCGTTCACATGGTGCGTTACTCGGCAGTCGTCGAGCATCTGTGGAATCATTACGGCATCGATGTAAGGCAGCCCATCACCAAGGGTGGCTCGTAATTCGTCAGTCATGTAGTAGGATTCGGACAGCGGAATCGTCGCCTTTTTCCCGCGCAGTGGTGCCGCCATCTCCCGAATCTGCCGAGCGAATGAGGTCTCCGCTGAGACGAACCTGTTCCGGCCGGCGCTGAGGTTGTGGGCGAGCTTGCCGGAATAGATTGACCAGTGCCGGCTGAGGCACTCAAGCGTCTCTCTTCGAATCGTTGGACTTGAAGCGTTTAGCAGCAGGTCCAGTTCTTTGCTGCTCTTCCAGTTACCCCCAAAAGAGTCAACTGCGGGAGATGTCCTCACCCCCAAGGCTACAAAGAAATCATGCCAAGACTTCGCTTCGGAATCGATGTCCTTACTGCTCGGCGAAAGGTAGGCCGCGGAGACGTAGCTTGCCATGCCAGGCTCTCCAGCAATAAGCGTCTCAATACAAAAATCCGGCTTGTATTCCGTGCCGAGGTATAAACTGTTTATACGGTTGAATGTCCATGTGCCGTTCGGGTTGACGAGTTTTGTGCCGATCCACATTCCTTCACGAAGCATCTGATAGGCTTGCGAGTGTGTCTTCCCTCGGGAGATGGCTCCCTCCAGAAAGGCGCTCAACTTATCTTTTACGTACCGTAGGTGTCCAACCAGCGCTTGGAACTTGGATTTCTTCCAGGCGTCGCCGGCATGTTTCGGAAGAATGTGCGAAACCACCAACTCGTATGGAGCGTCAGTGCGGACCTTCAGTGTGCCGAATAGCTCCCTTACTTCGGGTGAGCGCTCAAGTGCCGCATCGTAGAGCTCGCCGTCCAGCACGACGAGTTCGTGCTCAAATCCATAATTCTTCCTACGCCCCAACGGGAAGAAAACAGTCGTTTGCGCCGGGGTTACGTAAGTACCGCTAGATGTTGGCAAGCAGGGTACTTTAAGCAGTCCTGCTTTAACAAATGTTGCTAGGTCCTCCGCGATTAGGGCGTACAGGTTGGCACGCCACTCCAGCGGTTGTTCCATCAACCAGCCTTGGTGTGATCTGAATACCTCCAGTATCTCCGAAGGACCCACGTCGCGGACGCCAAGTTCTCGAAGCAGGACATGTCCACCTTGAACTTGTGGATCAACGTAGTCGAAGCCAAAGAGTGACAATGCCTGTGCTGACGGGAATAGGTTGCGAAACCCTTTCTCAGCGAGTCTTAGGGCGCTTGGGCGATGCCATGTGCCAGAGGCGGACTTCATGCTTTCCTCGTTGGCTAGGCGGTCGACAATCTCTTGACGTACTTTTCCGAAAAAGTCATCTGCGATGTCTGTATTTTCCGGCACATAACGAAGATAGGTAAGAGCAAGCTCAGAGGACCTTTTGAACTCAGTTAACGCTGAAACGAAAGTTTCTGCGATGCCGTCGCGGAGCCGCTGATTCCAAGGCCTGTCCTTCAGGACTTCCTCCCGCCCGGAGTTGAGAATGAAGTCCGCGTGCAGGGGAAAACGGAATCCAACTTGGTGGATCGGTAGATACGCGAACACATAGGATGCTGGCTCAAGTAGGGCTGCACCGTTGTCGTCCAGCGGGAACGCCAGGGTAACGGTGGATTCATGCACATCAGGTCGCTTCGCGTCGGCGAACTCATCGGCCATCGGAAAGGTCTTGGTTACACGCATGTACCGAAAACCTACTTCGATAGATTTCTCATCAGCGGTCGTCGTCGATGTAGTGAGCTGAGAGATGCCGTTGAGGTCTGCCCGCTGATACAGCCGGTGGACTTCACCTTGAACGAGGGTCAGTTGGCGTAGCTTATTTAGGAAGAGCAGGACGCGGGCATCCAAATCAGAGACGGTCGCATCATTGAAGATGTAGCCTGCCATGGCAGGCAGGACAATGGTGGTGTAGTCTGGGCGTGCATCGTCTGGTGCTTCGCACCAGGTTGGAATTACATAGCCGAGAAGGTTAGTCGAGGCGGTTCGATCAAACCGAAAGTGGAACCCGTTCGAATGAATTTCAGGTGCGTTGGACACTGAAAACACCGACTTGAAACCGATACCTTTCTCACCGATATGATGCTGCTTGTCCTTTGCCTTCGAGCTCGCTCCCACTTTACAAATCGCGTTGATGTTTTCCTCACTGAATCCAACCTCGTTGTTAGACAAGGTCAGCCGATTTGGCGTGATGCTAAAGGTCAGTTCAGGCGTACTACCTGGCTGGTAGCTGTTATCATCGGCGTTCTGAATGAGCTCTAGCACAAAGTGCGTCTTCTTTGAGTAGAGGTCTTCCGAAAGAAGTCTCAGTGCTTCGTTCAGCTGCGTCTGCAGATTTAGCGCTCCCTCCTGAAGGTGCTCCGGTAAGTCGTCCGATATGAGAAACGAGCGACGCACTCGCTCTATAAACTGTTGGGGAGGCAAGGGCGGTTTTATGCTCATGTACTGTACTCGAGTGTATTTCAAGCATTAGGGGACTAACTGCTTACGATTGTGAAAACAGTGACCATATCCAGGTACCTATTCGGTAGAGGTCGTACCCTAGGTAAAGAACGAATAATATGACTCCGACCAAGACGGCATAAGTCATGATTGCGGAGATTATTGGGGATGCCGTCGATGCTAGTGGCATGTCGTCATCTGGACCTGGGCAGGGGCCACCAACGCTATATCGCACTCCGCCATATTTTTCTATATCGTCTCGATCAGCGAGAACGATTCTGCTGTCGGCCTTATCTAGTTCCTTTTTGAGTCGAACTATCTCCAGCTCAAGCTTGGCGTTTTCCAACTTAACCTTGCGAACTGTACGAAGCTGTATGGCGAATCCAACCACTCCGGCAATGGGAGTCGCGACCGTCAAGAAAACTATCCATAAGTCACTCATGCGGGTTCTATAAGGAAGTCATTCCAAGAATTGTTTAAGGCCTCCACTAGATGCTGAGCTCCACCCAGATAGTCACGCCACTCCCCCTTCGTGGCCCGGCCGCCCGGCGCGCGAGGGTCCTTCGCTGCATCTCTCGCAAAATCGCCCACGATATCTTCTCGCTTCGTTTGAGTCTTCAGCCAAGTCAGGAATGACCGCGGCGGCTTCTTGCTCCAGGCACTCTCCACGACTCGCGCGCGCGCATCGGTCAAGTCGATATCGACGCCGGCGTATTCATGCCAGTGAGTAGTACGGATGGCCTCGTCGATTATTCGCTCCATGTCCTCGTCGGAGATTCCATCAAGCTCATCGGTGTCGGGGATTTCTATTTCGATTTTCATTGGTTATTAGGTCCCATTCGGCTATGCTGATCCAGCAAGTTGCAGAATACCATTCTTGCGAATTAGAAAAATCACCGATTGTCACGCGCTGGTCGCAGCGCCGGGGTGGATTTCTCCGTCAGTAGCAGTCAATCCCCGAGGGGATTGTGTACCTCTGTTATTAAGAGCTGCACAGTCAGCTGCGATTTGCTATCTGACTACTGATCGCTCGTGCTAGGCTTACTCGGAATTGGCGATGGACTGCGCAAGGTGCGACCGTCTCGCTTTCTGAAGGGGGCAACCATGACAACAATAATGACCGTGAATTCCCGCGGGGGCATCACGCTCCCCAAAAAGCTCCGGGCCGCACTCGGCTTGACCGCAGGCGCGAGGGTAGCGTTCTCTCAGCTTAGCGATGGGACCGTTGTCATGCGGATCAAGCACCGCAAGCTGTCGAGCTTGGCCGGCATCTTGACGCGGGAGGGGCAGCCTAAGGTCTCGATTGAGGAGATGAGCCGGTGAGTGTCAGCGAGGTCCTCGGCCACGGCCAGGCGGCCGACGGCCGTGTTCAATTCCAATGGCGGAATTGCTTTGGTGACGTCACTGCGACAAGGTTCGGCCTAGTCATCAAAGAATACTGGAGCAAGGTGGCCAGGCCTGCGCTAATTAGCGCAGAAGCGGAGGTCGAGCACTGGGCAAGTAGCGATGAGGGGGGGGCGTGCTTTGTTCATTCTGATCGACTTGACCAGCGTGCCATCACTGCTGCCGCGATGTGCCTTTCCATACAGTCCATCTGGGAGAGGCAGTTGCGTCAGTATTTGGTCACTTGCGTATGTCGGGATGATCGTCAGGCTGAGATGCAAGGTCAAATCCATCATGCCCATTGGAAGAATAAGAAGGCAGAGAAAAAACGTCCGGACCTGCAGGAGCTGTTTCGTGACCTTCGTGGCGTCCCCATGAGCGCGTTCTTGTCTTTCCCGCAGATCGATCTGCTCGCCGAGCTGGGGAATGCCTGCCGGCACGGAGACGGCAAAGCTGTGACCGGTTTGTGGCAGCGCCATCCGGAACTGTGGCCAGCATATTGCAGGGAGTCCCTGCTCGCGCTAGATGGCACGCGAACCGAACGAACAGTGGCGCCACCCTTCGCTGATATGAACATTGAGCCGGCAATGCTTGAAGGGTTTGTCGATTCCATAGCCGACTTCTGGGAGATGGTGCAGTACCTCTACCATGAAAGTCTAACCAGCAAGCATTGGACCTTGGAGAAACGACTTCTTGAGGATCGGCGAAAGCTTGCGAGGGCTATTTCACATTTCAACAATGTTGCCTATATTCGGAGCGTCTGAGCGAGCTTACGGTGGCAGTTCCGATAGAGTTTTCCACTCTCGCAACCACACCGATCCTCCCCACTCAGCCCACACTGCAGCATATTTTTCAGCAGTTCTTTGCACTCCAACATCAGCATCAACTTTTGCGGATCAGCGGAGATTGGCCCAGCCTTGTCCGCGAATACCATGGCGTAGAATTTCTTCGCCAAGTTGATGTAGTCGTCGATGAGCTTGTTCTGATGTAACGGCCTTCTAACGTTATCCCTTGGCGCTCCTTGATAAACACGTCGAGGATCGGGCAGAAAGAGAATTCGGGCCTCGCCATCTGGCTTGGGGCTGATGTCAATCAGCTTGCCATCCGCATTCCGCCACACTGCGTGGAACTCGGCCTCTACCATCCAGCTTCCGAATTGCCAAATGCTCCAGCCGTGTTGAATTGAACCGCCATCCGTATCAATTTTGCGAGCTACATTCGCAAAGCATTCGTTCACTTCGGCAGCAGGCTCTACTCGTACCTCTACATATTCAGGCGTGGTCGTCGGAGAAATTCCCTGGCACAAGGCCACTATTTCTGTCGTTATGGCTGCGGGCGTGGTTGTTAAAAGTTGGCTGTTTTCTGGGAATGACATTGGCGAGGTTAGGGGGATCATCGTTGGCTTGTTAAAAATGAGTCTAACTTACGAAATTGGGCCGAAATTCCAATAAGCAAGTGTATTTTATGAAGCTTTTATCGAGCTTTTGGGTACCCGTCAGGCATTTTCGTTAGCGGTATCCTGCGGGCCCAACTGCCCAATTTGCAGACGGCGTTGGGCGGGGGACGGCCCGGCCGTGCCTGCTCCCGCAAAAGCCCAATACAGAACTTGGCAAGCCCCCAATCAATGGAAGCTGGGGCGTGGAAGGCACTACCGGACCCGCGTTCGCAGCCGCTTGTGTTGCCTCTACCAGTGGCCAAGCCATGTACAGCTGCACCTGCTGCTACCACGGCTTGGTCCACTGCAGCGGCGTCGAGCATTGTCAGCACCCCGTAGCGACGCGAGCACAAGTGCTATCCTTTAGCGCGGAGTCACCGTACTGCTGCTGTCCGTTGAATGAGTTATTTTTCCTCGGCAGACTGGCACTCTTTTGAGCTCAAGGCTATGAGAGATTGATAAGCCTCACGGGCGGCACCCAATCCGGAATTCCATCCTGCAGTGTCTGTCAATTGCTCTGGGGCGAAAGCAGGCCCCATAGTCAAATCCACCTCATTTTCTCCCGACTCGCTTAGCGTTCTATGCCGCGTTAACAACTGTATTCTTGGCGTTCCACAGCTGCGCTTGAACGAGACCGCGTTCGCTCCTTGATGCTCATATTTGTATTCTGGAGCTGTATCGAGGTAGCGGAGCCCGACAGCGAGCACCTCTAATTTTTTAAGGAGGGCTAAACGTTCCTCTCCTTTCAGATCGAAACTGACTACAATTTCTTGGTCTTTTGGGATGTTTCCGAGTTTAACTATTGCAGACCACGTTCCACTCACTCCATCACTGAGAGAGACCCAAGCAGGGGCCGCATCGCGCGCCCCGGAGTTTCGGATTCGTAACTCAGCACGATACCAAACCTCTTTGAAATATCCATCACCTTCAGTCTTCCCTTGAGTAATCTTTCCAGCCATAACGCTTAATGAGGGCTGCTGTAGCGTGCTCGCGTCGTTAGCCGCACGGACAGTAAAGAGGTACGCGTCCGATGCCGTCGCATTGGCTTTTTCGGCGGCTTTGTAGCTGTACCACGATGCGTAAGCGGCAAGGGCTGTCGCCATCAGCATGATGCAGGAATTCAGGAACCTACTCAGCTTCAAAAAGGTCTCTTTTCTTGGCCAAGAAGGTCGCGGGAGCTGGTCAAATAATTTCATCTATTCGGACGTTCCTTATGCGCTTGCTCGCTAACAGAAAATGGGCTCAAATCAATGGGTGATTTTCAAATATATCGATTTCGAGCACGTTATGACGGCTAGGCCTTCCTATACTTCTGGTAAACCATTTGACGAAGAAAGGATGTGGTACCCATGACCCACAAACATCGCCCGGCTGATTGCCCCCAGCATGAAATCGGGACTTCGGCGGATACTGGCTTGGCACAAGCACATCACGCGCCGAAGTCTCAGCTACATGAGTTTGGTTTCAAGTCATCCTCACTTCAAGCTGAGCAGATTTCCAATCTTGCCGTACTCCTTGCTACGTGGGCTGATGCTATCGGAGGGGGCGATCCAGTTGTTTCCATAATCGACAATGAAGTTGGGCCCTTTGTTCTGTGGCAGTACGCGAAGCAGGACGTTATTGTCAAATGTTTTGGTACTGACGTGGTCCGGGGCCCGACTGGATGGGGGAGTGAAACTCCATTATTACTGGCATTGCCTTCACTACAGTTGGTCTTTGAATTGTTACGCCAAACTGAGCTCATACGCCAACCAATCACAGATTGTCCGTACATTCGTCTTGGCCCAATTCCAGGCACCGTTTTAGACGCCGTAGATCGATTTCATTTTCCGTAACTGATGCGAATTTGGTGGGCGAAATGGCTTTGTCAGGAAAAGCGGATCAGGGGTTATGAGATCGCAGTCTATGTAATGAGTCGGCCCTGGGACCCCTGTCCGTGGATTTCGATAACGCATTTTCAGGAACTTCCAAGTGCCCGTGGTTCGAATCCATAAATCGGCATAGTCCCTAATTTTCGAATCAAACATAAACCTAAACCATTCAGTTCGGGCTGCTCTTGGTGGATGCTCGCAAAAGCTAAGCGCAATATATGGCAGGTGCCATTCCTGCAGCCCGATATGGTCCCAAAAGTTCGTTCGATCAGCATGTTGAATAAAACCGATAAATGTGTCGATGTCTGCGAAGGCTGCCATATGCTGAATATGGCCCCAATGTATTTGCCAATGCGTCAAAAAAGATGCACGCAGCGCTTTACCTGTCATCGCGTTGAGTGAGGTAGGTGCTAAGAGTGCATATTTGATTCCTCCTGAGTCCTTTATCGGGCACCAAGGGCCGAGTGGATTTGGATCATGCCCCCAAGTGTTTGCCCTTCCAAATAGATTTTCCGAGATTGTATGAACCGGCTCGCTGCACCCCGGACAAGTTACGGCCGCCCTGACTCTACGCTGGCCTTTTCCATCTAGCTTTGCCCCCTCGTGGCGCACATATTGAGCCACCGATATCGGCAGTCCTGTTTTTGAATAAATTGCGCGCTCCATGCGTTCCTTTGAAATTCCAGATAATTGTTAAGCATTAGTCCTTGGACAGCAGGGCTTGGTACGGATCGAATAGGTTCGATTTTGCTAAGTCCCACAATGTCCTTGGCAGAACGCTTCGGCCGATGCCATCTTCATGGTTGAGGGCAATGCCATTGTGGCTAACGGGGGTATGCTTACCGAGGAACCCCAGCCGCGGAACAATCAGCGGCCTCAATGTCTTTCCATTTGGCGTAGTTCGTGTCGTCTTTCGCTTGTAGGTAGGACGCCGAGACCAGGCCCGCCTGAACGCAAATATCAATCGGTGCGCCCGCGGCTTTGGCGATGTTGTACTGCTTGACGGCGTCCCTTGCCACTTGAGCTTCTATATTGCTCATCTCCTTCGCAGCTTGCTTCTCCAGCCCTCCGCCGAAATAGAACCAGGCGAAACCAATGATGCACACAACCCCCACGACCTGAGAGACGGTGTTTGATTTGTTTTTTGGGATTACCCCGCAGCTGGGGCAAGTCTTTGCTTCGCTGCTGATCTGTGTGCCACATTCATGGCATGCCTGTAAGGCCATTCCACTTCCTCTTTCTCATGGCATCTTTGCGTGCCGTTTCGCGTGGAGAGAATTATATGAAATGTTGACCATTGGAAATCTAACCAATTGTCACAATCGTGGTGCCTAGTAGGTCAGCGAGGGCTGGGGGTGGGGCAATCAGAGGGGGAAATGGCGAAGCTTTGTTCTACTCAGTAGATATGCGTAGGGTGCTAAACAGGTCGGGGTCAACAAGGTCCTGCAATGGGACTCCCAGTGCCTCAGACAGAAGCTGCATGTTGTCGATAGATACGTTTCTGATGCCGCGTTCTACCTCACTAACGTAGATGCGGCTCAAGCCCGCCTGCAACGCTAATTCCTCCTGCGTTGCGTCTTTTAGGCGCCGGGCTCGACGCAAATTTCTTCCGAAAATTTCCCTTGCAGATAGCGGTTCGCGTGATTTTTTCATGAATACAAGCTTCACAGCAGGAGCTTGCGCAGTCCACTAACTATAAGGGACTATATGACAACTATAAGTGACATATTTAGGAATTTGAGATATATTTCGATGAGGAAATATTTGCGCCGGCTGCAATTGCTTTCGGCATCGATGCCTAAGGACCTATAAAAATGAAAATACTTCAACTGCTCATCTTCGCTCTACTAACCGCAGTGGCTTCCCACGTCGGGGCATACACATCCATAGCGACCATTGACAAGCAAACAAAAAAATCATGGTTCCGGTCGTCCAACTACGCTTCACAAAAAGAGGCGGATAACGACGCGCTAGAAGGATGTCGCGTGACCGCTCGTCAGAATGGGATCGGCGATCTGGCTAAAACCTGCAAGGTGGTCACGCGGGCCGCCGGTCCTGGGTACGGTGCAGTCACCTGTGGTGAGGATGGCTGCACCTGGGCGACCGGGTACGACACAGTCCAAGAGGCTGTAGATGCTGCGTACCAGAGCTGTATAAAAAGTTTCACGAAGTGTCAGGACAGTGACATAACCAACTGGGATGACTTCAAAGGGTTCCCCCAGAAAGCGCTGCCTCAAAAGACTCCTGTGGCGGCGGCCGACTGCCGCCCTCGCACACCTCATTTGCAGTGCACCTCCGCATGCACGAACGGAAACTGCACAGTGAAGTATGAGAACGGCTGCAAGATGCAAGTTCAAGTCCAGCCGCAGTTCAGCCCAATCAGTAACGCATGGGAATATCCGACTCCGTCCTGTTAGGGGAGATTGGGACGGGCTCATTTTCGGGGGATGGCGATGCTGCGGACACTACTCGGAATCAATACCGCAGAACAGCCGCTGGCGGTGGCGCATGGCGCGTACTTCGATCCTGCGGTCGGAACGTGGTTCGTTGATGGAGTAGTTCCTGAGGGCTTGCAGGATTTTGTAATGGAGCGCGATGCGGACCATGCTCTGGGCTTGTGGATGAATGGAGCGTTCGTCGGCACTTGGCGCATGACCACACAGGGCGATGTCCTCGAGTATGCTGAGAGTTGGCTCAACAATGAGCAGGCCGTCCCACTTTCGCTCTCTTTGCCGCTAGTTCCTCCCAACCTTGGTCACCGCGGTCACACGGTACGTAATTATTTCGAGAACCTCTTGCCCGACAGCGTAGAGATACGCGAGCGCCTGGCACAGCGGTATGGCGCCAGGTCGACCGGCGCCTTCGATATGTTGGCCCAACTGGGGCGCGATTGCGTAGGGGCGCTCCAGTTGCTTCCAGTTGGAGCGGCTCCGGCTACGGCTGCTATTGAGCCCCCAGAGCTGACTAACGCTGAGGTGGCCGACGTGCTGCGCGCAGCGACATCAGCGGATCGCCGCAGCCCAAGTCACGATCTTCGTGTGGCCATCGCCGGCGCACAGGAGAAGACAGCGTTACTGTACTTTGATGGTCAGTGGCGGTTGCCCAGCGGCTCGATGCCGAGCACACACATCCTCAAGCTGCCGATGGGCCTGGTCGGGAACCAGAAGATTGACCTGCGCGACTCCATCGAGAATGAGTGGTTGTGCTCCTTGATATTGCGCGCCTATGGCCTACCAGTGGCCCGCTGCGAGCCCTTACAGTTTGAAGACCAGTGGGCCCTCGTCGTGGAGAGGTTTGATAGAGCTTGGTCCTACGGCGCAAGCGGTAGCTGGCTAAGTCGACTGCCTCAAGATGATGTGTGCCAGGCGATGGGTTTTCCTCCAGCCCTCAAGTATGAGTCGGATGGCGGCCCAGGTATTGACCGCATCCTGAGCTTCTTAGATGGGGCTCTCGATCCCGAGCGCGACAAGAGGACCTTTTTCCAAGCCCAAGTCCTATTCTGGATGCTTTGCGCTCCTGACGGTCACGCCAAGAACTTCAGTTTCCATTTACTCCCTGGAGGCCGTTTTCATCTCGCTCCGATCTATGACGTGCTTTCTGCTTACCCGCTCTTGGGACACGGCCCCAATAAATGGTCCCCGAGCCGCGTGAAGATGGCTATGGCTTTACGCTCAAAGAACACGCACTATCACATGAGAGAAATCCAACGCAGGCACTGGATAGCTGTCGCCCAACGTCACAGCATTCTCGCACCAGACGGTGGCTCGGTTGACAACCTGATCGATGACCTGGTGGCCCGCACGCCAGAAGTAGTTGCGGCAGTGCGCGCCCAACTGCCACCGACATTCCCGGCTCAACTGAGTGATCAAATCTTTTTCGGTCTTACGAACGCGGCAGCTAGACTGTCGGCCTAGTTTTCGTCACCACAAGAGGTGGTTTTCTTGACGAGGAGCGTTGAAATTTGACCGAGCTCAATACCTCCCTGACCACAACTTGATAAGTTCAATCGATATGTCAGGGAGGACAAGATGGTGCATTCGGGCGCAGCTCAGCGTGGTGTCGATGCAAGACAAGACAACGTAACAGCCGAAATCGTCGCGCGAGGGATTGCGATGGCGGCCGAACTTGGAAACAGAAAAGCCGCTGCCTTCCTGGACTCCAACGGAGTTTCTTTTCGAGTGATTGTCCGTGTACTACATTCGCCGGCGATAAAGCGGCCTAATCATGCGCCATGAGTTGACACCAGTTCCAAGGCTCGACTTTTAGCAAGCTGGACTGTCGCTTGGTTGCTACGTCGATACGTTATGATAGAGCCCCTTTGTAGGCAATAGTCTAATGGGAACTCTGCGGTCGTCACACGACAGATATTGAGGTTAGTTACAAAGTGAGTTTTGCGCTTCCGTTGGTCGGACCGAAAGCAGGCGGTCGCTTCGATAATTCCTAGGGGCAGTGATATTCCGAGACGCCCCTCAAGGGCATGTCTAAACACACTGTGGAACATGCGTCGTGCTGAGGGATAGGCGTACAGCCAGTGAAGAAACTCGGTGTTTAATCCTGAGCGCCCCGATTCTTCTTGAATCCAGAAGTCTGACAGCAGGTCATCCTCAAAAATTGGCGTGATCGCGAGTTCCAAGCCTTGCGGTTGGAATGCTGCGGCTATCAGTGATTTTTTGTTCTTGAGGGCTGCCCGAACGAGCACAAGTGCTGGAACGAGATAACGATGCTCACCGACGAAGAACTCGAACACCTGATGATTGGACATGTCGGCCGAGAAGCCAAAAGCGCTTGGGTAGGCATTTGCTTCCTCAGTGGGGAGTAGGCGCCAGCCTTGCAAGTCCGTGGCGAAACGCGCGCGCGGCAATACTTGTGTAGGCAGTCCGCGCTTTAGCAGCTGGTGCGCCGCCACCTCTTCGATTTTTTCATGTTCCGTTACGAGCTGAGCTACTTTGTTCCTGCAAAGTCCGATAGCGAGTTCCATACCTTCTCCCAAAAGAAGGTATAGCGTTTTTGGAGCCTATTTCGAAGGTGCCAAGTTAGTGCAGGCCACCGCTACGGTAACGTCGTTATATTGGCTGCGGGTGACTCGAACGACACATTGGTCGGCCTCCGGTGGAAGTGGGCGCGCTTGTTCTAACTCTCCCCCGCGGCCGTAAGTGCAGATAAGCCACTTTTCTTGCTCACTCAACCCGGAATACGTGGTTTCAGTCACGCGCTTGCTGAGTTGCCGCGCGCCGCCTCTCAGTTCAGCTCGCGGCTCAACGTCTGGCCGACCAATCACGACGCCGGCACCAGACAAGAGCAGACGGGTTGAGGGCACTCCCGTCCATCCGGGTGATGGCTGTACTTTTATCGAGCCGGCACTCAGATCGGCCGGACATTGCGGTACTTGCGCTGTAAGTGCGGTTGCGCCGACCAGCAGTAGAACTGTAGCGACCATGAGTTATCGGATAACGTAAAAGGCAGCTGCATTGTCGGAGTCCAGAATACGCTTGGCCTTCGCGGCCTCTGGACTGTAATAGTTTATACGACGCGCCTTTATCCCGCCCTCTCGTCCTTTCCACTGGTCCATCACGACGATGTACTTGGGCTGTTTTGTGTCAGGGGCCTTAGGACCTGCGTACATGAACAGCGCCGCGTGGTTGCCGTGCGTTGAGCGGAAAGGGGCAATCGGGCTGGAAAACGTGGCTATGGCAGTTCCTGGGGCGATGTATTCCGCATCGAGCACATGTAAGCCAGGACGCCAGCGAGTGGTCTGCGGTGCCTTCGCGAACTGCTGAACCAGTGCCACACACTCGCCACTTCCAACTGGGTCGTGGCCTTGGAGCTTGTTCACGTCACCTCGGTATCTGTAGTCCACATTGCCTCCTGAAGTCTCGTTTCAGATCGCTTGTGGAGATTGTTACCTTTGGTGGAGCAGCCCGCTTTGATGACTCGCAAACTCATTGGGCATATCCGCCTGCCGGGCGCTTCTTTCCAGTAGGGACACTCTGGGGCGAGATAGGCGGGGGATTACTTCCGCCACCGACTACGTTTGCCAAGTTGTCGCTCCGACTGATCTGAGGCTCGGAACTGCAGCACGAGCTCCGCGAGCATTGGGAACTCATCGCGGTTGTGGCGAAACCGCTCCCATATCCCAGCTGCACGCAGCAGGGCCTGAACGGTGGTTCTCTGTTGCGCTTTGATGAGAGCCTTCAAGTGAGCCTGTACGGCCCGCATGGCTTGGCGCTCGAGTTCTTGATACTCCGCTCGTTCAGTTCGTGGGCCAGGCCTTTGATGGCCAAGTGCCTCGCGCGTTGGGGCGGAGTCTAGGCTCCGGCACGAACGCAGGTAGACCCCCATCAGCAGGTACTTTAGAGGCGCGAGGTCCACAGAGCTTGCGCGCAAGACTAGCGTGGGCCACGGCGATTTCTTGTGGACCTCGTAGCTGCAGCGAACCTCATCGAGGAAGGGGGAGCCATAGAACTTCATCACGTCGGCGGCCAGCTTCAGTGCCGGGATTTCGTACACCCCGATGATGTAGTTTTTTTCTAGAGCGAGCTTCCGCAAGTCTGCTGTCCTTGGCCATGTGTGTTGGGGATCGAGTATCTCCAGACTAGCCTGAGCGATTTGCATCGTGGTTGCCGGTCGTAGTGACGATCTGTACTTGCGGCTCTTAGCTTCCTGCGGCAAGATCATTTTGAAGAAGCCCTTCGCTGGTACGTTGGTCTCCAACAGCGAGGCCCTATGCTTCAAACACAAGTGCACACCAGGTAGTAGATGAGACCTGTGCCAGTAGCTTTCCCCATGCCGCTCTACGTCCTCGCGAACGCATTGCCGGCATAGCCTCAGAAACGGCACGACCGCCTTTGTTTGTAAGGCTCCGAAGCATGACTCCTCCATTGGATCGATACCTAAGAGCTTCCGCTCAAGTGCCATGACCTTCCTCTTGTCCATGAACGCGGTAACATAGGGGAAGACGGTGTGCCCGTAAAGAATTTCGCGCGATGATAGTCCAGCCGCTTCCGCGATGTGCCCAACGCAGGACGGTAGAATCGGCGAGGGTGGGGCTGTACTTCCTCCGCGGAGGAGCGGCGCAAGCCGTTTAGGAGGGATGCCCAGCCAACGCGCGCCGCGAAGCAGCGTACTCCCGATAATTTCGTCAGCATAGGGCCTTGGTAGCGGGATCATCAGCTTAGGTCATACAAATCTTCCAACCGCGGCGCCATCCCAAGCTTGACCATCTGGTCATAGACGTTGGTCCCGTGAAGACGAGCCTCCTGCTCCGCGCGTCGGTAATCGTTGGGGCGGTCAGAGAAGTCAATGATCTGGGCAGTCTGAGCTTTCTCGGTCTTCTTTCTGGCCACGGGCAAAGGCCGCTTGGTGTCGGCCATCGCTTGCGACATCCCTTCGGCGAGAGTCTTGACCTTGTCGCCAGCTGCAATGGCTTGTGCGCTGGACAACGCCTCGTCTAGCTCCATGCCCATCGCGGTCATGCCGGCCGCCAGTGACGGCACGAATTCGGCATGAGTGGACTTAGTCCTCACAAGGGGACTCGTCCTAGCGCGCGCACGCCGAACTGCGCTGTCAACGATGGACTCCATAGTGATAGGGGCGATATCCTCGCAGCGCGCCAAGGCCGTCAAGTCGTTCGCGCGCAACGCCTCAATCATCGGCGCGAGGAGACTCATTTGCTTGGAGAAAGCTTGGTCAATGTGGGCCAGCGATATTTGTTCGCTTCCATCGTTCATCGCCATCCCTTGTGCTGCCGCGAAGAGCTTAATGGCGATGTCGATGACACCTTGAGAGTAGAAGTACATGGCTCGCGAAAAGGCTGCGTCAAAAGGTACCGGCCGCTCGGTCCATTGATACATCCAAAGTATCTCGATAAACGCTTCCCACTCGTTGACGGATTCGCTTTCAACAAACTGCAGAAGCCGGTCCCAAGTAGCGATATTGCTCGCTACCGAACGGCGGGCCTGTCGGAAGTCTCGTGTGAGGACTTTAGCTGCTTTGTTCGTTCCGATGAAAAGGATTGGCAGACCAAGATCGTTGCACGCGGAGGTGAGCTCCGTCATCACCGTATCGGCACCCTTGTGGCTGTTGGCGAGGTTCTGGACCTCGTCGCAAACAAGCAAGCCTACACAGTGGAGGTGCATCAGTCGGGCTACGCTGCGCATCAGCGTCTCGGCGCCAATTCTGCCGCGGTCGGTATACATTTCGTAATACGATGCGTCTGGAATCAAGCGATCAAGTTCTGCCAAAATGCCATGAGCCAGGCCCTTTACAGAACTACCGTCGCTGGGCATTTCGACACGGAGATACGTCACTTGCTCGATATTGGTCTCTGCGTGATAGATGACCTGCGGGTAGGTCGCCAAGAAGCGCTGGACCATCGTCGTCTTGCCCATTCCCGATAACCCGATCAGCGACGCCGAGATTTGCGGCGTACGTGTCGTGGCTGACTGCCGGAACGGAACGCCGGCCTTCTGTTTGTCATACATATCCTGAAAGCGGCGTGCTCGCTGCGCTGTTTCAGGTTCTCTACCCACGTAGCCATTGCGAAGCATGGAGTCGATGGCTATCGCAAGCTCTGCGTGGCGCTCGAGTGGGATCATGAGATTTACCAAGTTGCCAAGCAACTGGTGTCGCTCTATCAAAGAGAGCTTGCGGTCCTCGGGATTAAACGGTGGCAGATACTCAATGGCGTCGATGCAAGCGGAGACGCTATCGAGCGTAGGCAACGCTTCGATAAGAGGGTTGCCTTTGTACTTCTCCAAGTGCTGAGGCGTGTAACGGGCTTGCACTGCGAGGTGGTTTTTCATTATCTTGATCCTTTAGCAATTCTGTTGCGTTGTTTGGCTAGCGCGGCAGCCAGTCGCCCCTGAGGGGTATTCACTTCCTGAGGTGGAACCTCATGAAGTCCTGGTTGGCAAAGCACTGCTTTCTCTGGTGGTGGTCCGTCCCTCAAGTACGGCAATGGCGCAGCCGTGACCTCACGCTCCGTTTGTAGTGCTTGCACGCGGTCGTCCTTGATATCGGCTTTCCTGGCAGTGCGGCTCGTCTTGGGTAGCCGTTTGAGGCTGGCCTTGGCGTTCTCAATGGTCGGTGTTATCCGCTGCACGAATTCAAGGTCCACCTGCTGGTTGACCTGCTCCGCATCGAACTGCGTTTGCTTCTCGAGCTTCTTGTAGAGCTGAACTTCACTAAAGGTGAGGCCACCATACAGGCGCTTACTCGGCTCGGTTAGGTCAGCACGGTGGTATTTCTTGTCCGTGCTGCCTCGGATGTAAATCGCATCGGTAAGCCGAGGGTCGTAAGAGATATCAACGGTAAAACGACGCTTGCGTGCTTGGACAAACCATCCTTTTTTGACCGCTTCCGAACAGGTGTAGTGGCAATGCTGAAAAAGGACTCCTTTTTCCGTGACAACGGCTTCGGCCGTTGGTAGTAAGGCGTAGCGGACATCCAGCTCCGCTACCCGAGAGAGATATCCCGAGCGAGTCTGGATGCTGAAGTTCCAAAGATCGATTGGTGCTGGGATGACCTCAGCCATCAGCTCATCTCTGCTTAGCTCGAGCGCTTGCTTTGGTCGACGGTTGTGGGCAATGACGTGCTCCAGCATGAGCCGCGAGAACTCCTCCAAGGTCAGGCTGGCATCCTTCTCGTAGTGCTTGCCTCGACGCTTTGTGAAGTTGCTGGCCGGGTCGAAGCCCGGAGCATGTTCAGCAATCGCCTGGTGCATCAATTTGAACCCGCACTCCACGAACGGCTTCCAATCTGGACGCAGACCTGGGAGATTTGCTACTGTCACATTCAGCCCGGATACGACTCGGCTGCTGGCGTTACTTATCATTTCGCCGCGGTCTGCGTAGAACTGGCTAGGCATGATGCCGTGTGCTGGCCAATCACTGGCATCGTAGGCCACGCCGTATTGCCGGCAGAGTTCAGCCTTGTCTGTAGCTATGCTAAGGATCGCAAGCCGGGCTGCGGTCCACGACGCATTCTCGAGACCGGCGTAAAAGCCAACGATGAGTCCTGAGCGGCGGTCGATGATGATGTAGACCGTGGGCTTCCCTACGAGCCGGCGGCGGTCGTCTTTAGAAACAAGAAAGATGTCCGCTATGGTGGCGTCAATTTCATAGACGTCACCGACGCCCAGGCAATCGAATCGAGCGCTGCCCAGCTTGGCGCGATGCTCTCGTTCGAATTCCTTGTCGCCTTTGCGAGCACGCTGACGTACTTCCAGTGGGTAGTTCTTCCTCAGGTAGTAGTCGAACTGTCTCAATGTTGGCCTGTCGCCTTTTGCGTTGGTGAACAAGTTACCATTGCCGTCCGGCCGGGCAAAATGGCTACGCAGAAGGAAGCGGTAGCTTTTGGTGATAGTCCGCCGATCATCAGCCAAATACCATTTGCATGCTTCCTCAAACTTCGAGGTACAGGATGCGTTTACCTCAAAAATTGAATAGTCTCCATGACGCGGTTTAGCACCGCGGCAAGCAGACACTGACTCCGAAATGCGACCACTCTTATGCCAGTTTCCGTAGAGGGCGGTCTCTTTTTGGCCGCCTTGCCAATACTCCCGCAAGTATTCACGTAAGGTCCGCTCAGTGATCCCTGTAAGGGCCGCGTGTTCGCGGACAAGGCGAGCTCGTTGTGTTGGCAGGTAGATGCTTGGCGCTGCGGCGAGCAGCGGTTTAATTGCTTCAAGTGCTCGCGCCGCGCGGGCAGCTTGCGCCGTGGATTTGTTTTCCATCAGTTGCGCTTGATCGTCATTTCTTGGTACCAAAGGCCTAGTGAAGATGAGTGACCAACGACGCGACTCCGGCCAGGCATGCGGAGCGTCGACAGCGATGACCCAAGCTTGGTCCAAGCCGTCGTCACCCGCCAATACGCGATAGTGCTGTTGATCCGTGTCGATGTAGATGTCGTCCTTGAACAGCATCAGCGCGCTCCTATGACGAGAAGCTTCGAGTGACTGCCCGTCACGACAAATGTGCTCAGGCGAGCCTTGGGAAGGTCAGCGCAGTGCATGTCCGCCTTCAGAACGCGCTTGTAGAGAAGAATGCGTGCCGCGCGCAGGCCCATTCCTTGAGGAAGGCCGAACCGCTTATCGAAGTTCACGCAATAGGCTTGAAGTGTTTGATCGCCCGAGGCCGAGAGAAGGTCGCCGTGCATGCGCGTGCACAGTTCTTCGAGCTGTCCTGGTCGCAGGTCTGGCTCGTCCAGCTTGGGAAGGGCATCTCGAATCCAGTTGATATTCAGGGCGACTTGCTTAGGTATCGCTTTGTCGAAGATGATGTCGTGTTTAATGTCGAGCAATCCGCACGCTTCACGTTGAATCTCAAGCTTTTGACGTGACGTGTGGTCCTCGGCCTCATCTGCTACCTTTGCGTTGAGGGCTTCGACAACTTCTTGCCCATCACGAAGGCGAGTCACCAGGAAATCGATGGTCATCACGGTAGGCACGTGTGTGCCAGGGTAGTGCGGATGGCGGATGCCAAGACTCTCTGCCACGGCGAGGGTCAACTCCCGGTCAAGCGGGTACTGTTCGCGGATGTCGACGACATCCTGTGCCCACTCCAAGCAGAGGAAGAGGTTGAATTCTACGTCCGAGAAGAAATGATGTTCTCGCTGGATTTTCTCCCCGTAGACGCGACGTGAGCGGCCCTGACTTGAGATGTCTTTGACCTCCAACCAAGGTCGATAGCTCGCTCGCTCCCCGGCACCTCGCCCTTCAGCCTCCCATTCGGCTATCAGCTTTTCAGTCCATTTCCGGCGCATCGTTGGTTCCTACCTTTCTTCGCACTCACTGTGTTAAGTTATTCGCTCCCGTGGTATACAAGTTTCAGACGATTCATCGTTTACGATGAATTCATCATAAACGACGTGAAAATCACATATTTCGATGAAAAAGCATCGTTTACGATGCTTTTTCTTGTTTTTGTGCGGAGAGCTGATTGAGGAATTACTGGGAAGACGAAGCAAAGGCTATGCTGCGCGCAGAGATGGCACGCTGTAAGGTTTCCTATAGAGTTTTGTCCATGCGACTAAAGGAAATAGGTGTTGATGAGAGCGAGCATCAGCTGAGGAATAAGATAGCTCGAGGGAAGTTCGCGTTCTCGTTCTTTCTTCAGTGCATGTGTGCCATGGGCGTCGTCCACATATTGGATATGCCCAGGTTTGACGACGCGTTAGCTGAGATGAAGAAGTAAGTAGGGAAGAACTTAATTGTCTGTTTCTCGATCCAGGGAAGAACTATTTGTGCGTACTTCTCCTAACTCATTGATTTTTTTGGGCCGGTCTAAGGTGGCCGTTTTTGGGTAAAGCTTTGCCGCTCGGGCAGCCTTGGTTCAGCTGTCAAAACGGCCAGCAGCGCCGCGCTTGGTGGCGAGCAGATGGCACTTAGACGAATCAATGACTTAGCGAATTCAGGGAAGAACTATTTGTTCGTGATGATTGCAAACATTTAACTCTAGGGAAGAACTATTTGTCGTAAACCGGTCAGGGAAGAACTAATTGTCCTAGGGAAGAACTTAATTGTCGTTCACCAACCAATCCGACTGGCAGGTGTTCAACCGCACGGGCATCGGCCACCTGATTTCGATAACTGGTCTATCAATACATAATCGCCGTCAAGTGTGTAGAGCTAGGCTGCCGCTTTTTTCATATCATTGATGGCCTGAAGGAGTCGAATTGTTGCATTTCCATCAAGCGATGTGCCTGAGTATCGCACTTCAAACAAGCCTTGGAGGTTCGATGGAAGTTTTACTCCTTCCTTCACTAAAAGAATAAATCGCTTGTTGTAGAGTGCCATTGCAGCACCAATTTCTATGAGAACGTTCGGATTCAATACAATCTGTTCCGTTGCATTTCCATCGAGCAATCTAAGCTCATCTTCAACGTGAATAATTGCGGCACCGCAGCTGCGCATGTCGTTCATTACTTTTTCTGGCACGGGTTGCGAGACAGACTGACGTTCGACAGACACAATTGCTTCCATCTCACCGAATGCAAGAAGCTGGCGAATCGGATCAACAAATTCCTTGTTTTTGCCATGGGTAATGAATACTCGTCGTTGCTTAGCGCTATCTATTGTTACGTCAGCAGACCGCATCGGAGGCGGTGCTGAAGTGGTGATGTCGAGATTCTTTTGCGGCTCTACTAGAGGCTTGTCATCTTCTGCTCCGTCTTGCTCACTTTCAATTTGGGCGTCGATGTTGCTGATTGGAACAGCATTCAGATCGACGTATCTTTTGCCTTTAATTTCTGTGATCAGCCCTAACGCTTCGGCACTTTCGACGATTAAAGCCAAGACCTCTGAAGCTCGATCAAGCGGTACACCCATGTCATTTAACACATTCTGAGCAATGGTGTCTTTCGGCAAGGGACTCCCATCGTACCGAGTGAGAAATTCCCGTACCACGCGGGGTTTCAGTATAGCTTCACGCTTGGCTGCGAGATCGTCACCTTCTGTGGTGGGGCGGGTTATACGCTTGCCTAAGGTGGTGAGTTTAATTTCTGGAGCGTTGCACCCCCCGTCAGTCAGATCATAGGCAATTGCAGCCCCACATAGCATCCGGAAAGCACTTGAGCTAGGTTGAACATTCATGGCCGACGCCACTCTCAGTGGCGGCGTTGGCTTACCGGCATAGTTCTCGTGTAGTGTATGAGCAATACGAAGAGCCTGTTCGAGCGAGTAAGATGGTACGTCGGTCTGACTAACTCGTGAGCTGCGAACTTTTTTTTCATCAGCTTTTGGCGCCTTGCCCGCAGCGATTCCTTCTTCTTGCTGTTTCCTAGCCATTGTGAACTCCAGTTAAAAAATGCACGACCACTTAGTGTACACAATGTCCAAACAAATGTCTTGTTTGCAATTATTATTCTGGCCAACAGAGTAGAGGCTCCAACTGCTTTGATAGGGCGGATATTCTGTATTATGAAAAATTGATCTATTTAATGAAGGGTGTTGTTTTCAATAACGTGTCTATGAATACATAATATAATTGAGGTAGGGAAACTTTAGGGATCATACTGTGCCGGTTGCTTATAGCTATATTCGCTTTTCTACAACTGAGCAGAGGAAAGGGGACTCCCTTCGTCGTCAGTCCGAACTATCGGAGCAGTACGCCGAAGAACATGGCCTTACTCTAGATAGCTCACTCCACCTACAAGATCTTGGGCTTTCGGCGTTCGATAGGTCTAACATCGAACGTGGTGCGCTCGGCGGGTTCTTGGAAGCCATCAAAAGAGGGCGCATTGCGTCAGGTTCCTATCTTCTCGTTGAGTCGCTGGACAGGTTATCCCGGGACAAGGTATTGGCTGCGCTTGAGCTCTTCATCTCAATTCTACGGCAAGGCATCACCATTGTGACTTTGGCGGATCGGATGGTGTACAACACAGAGTCGGTCGGCAACAACTTTGGCAACCTGATTATCTCGATCACGATCATGGCTCGTGCACATGAAGAGTCAGCGATGAAGAGCCGCCGCATCTTGGCCGCTTGGGAGGGAAAACGAGCACGGATTAGTGAGAAGAAGCTAACGGCGCAGTGTCCTCGCTGGCTACGATTGAACGACGACAGGACAGAATTCGAGTTCGTGCCGGAGCGGGCGGCGTTGGTAATCGAGATTCTTGCTTGGCATAAGGCCGGGATGGGGCAAGCGTTGATCGCAAAGCGCCTGAATGAGCGCAACGAGCAGCCGTTCTCCAACCACGGAAACGGCTGGCATTCCTCATACATCCAGAAAATCATCAATAGTCCTGCCCTATACGGCGAGTTTCAGCCCGCCCTGTGGAACAAGGGCGCAAGTGCGCCTCACGGCGATCCAATCGCTGATTACTACCCAGCGCTGATTTCCAAGGAAGAGTTTAATCTCTTGAAATACCTTCGGTCGGAGAGAAGTTGGCCTGGGGCCAGAGCCAGGAAGGGGACAGAGGTTCCTAATCTTCTGAGCGGCGTTGCGAAATGCGGCTACTGTGGAAGTACGATGATTCTTGCCGGAAGTTCTGCCAAGCGTGTTCGGTCTGAGGACGGTGCTGAAGTTAGACGTCCGGCAAAGAAGGTGCTGGTTTGCGACGGAGCACGGCGGGGACTAGGGTGTTATGCGGTTCAGTGGGACTATGCAGCGTTTGAGACTAGTTTCTTGTCGTTTTGCAAGTCATTAGACCTGATTAATCTGCTGGAAAGCTCGGATAGGTTAGCGCTTGAGCAGAAGCGTGAGCTAACGGTTGGAGAACTTCTGGGCTCGACAAACACTGCAATCGCTAGCTGCAATCAGCGGCTTGAGAGATTGTTGGCTGCATTGGAGACTGGTGAGGTATCTGCCGCAGTAGTGAACAGGATAAAGAAGGTTGAGCAAGAACGAGATCTGTTGTTGGAGCGTAGGGAGCTGCTGGAATCTGAACTCAAAGCTCTAGCTGTAACAGGGCGTCATTTGGCTTATCAAGCCGAGGCCGTTCAGCATGCGATACAGCGTTTAAATTCCATGAGTGACGACGAGCGATTTTCAACCCGTTCAATGTTGGCCGAACACATTCGCCATCTCATCCAGTCGGTAGATATCCATCCCGCAGGGACCTTGGTGACACCCGATTTTATCGAGCGGCGGCGTATCAGTTTACTTGCAGAGGGCTTTGACGAGCATCGAGTAGAGTCATATCTCGCAACAGCATTTCGGACCGAGCCATTACGCACAGGACGAGGTGTTCGTGGCAGATACGCATCAAGGGAAGATGTTGGGAGGTTTTTTGTTATCAAAGCAAGAAAAGGCGGACTACGAATTGTCTATCCAGACTTCAACGTACCCTCGGAAGTTCGTATAAATTTGGGTAACGAATAGCAGTTGTCGAGACAGGGATGGCATGGGTATTTGACTCGTCTGTCAAGATGCCGCCGATGCAGTGATCACGTGCCTACAACCAAATCAGACACATTGGCGTCTAGGCAAGACGCTATTTTCTTCAATACTAGTATCGATGGATTTGCGATGCCACGTTCGATCTGTGACACGTATGTTCGGTCAATTGCAGCATCAAGCGCAAGACCCTCTTGAGATCTTCCAGACGCCACGCGTATCCGTCGGAGATTTTTTCCGATAGTTTGCAGCGTGGGGTCTAAGGAGGAGGTCATGCCGTAAGCATGGCCGTATGTGGACTGACAATCCACGGAATATAATCTACAAATCTATGATAAGATTGCCAACAGGAAATTCATTTAATTGATTTGCTGGAGGTATTTCATATGACCATAGAGAACAATGAGCGTCCTAAGCTGCCGCCGCGGGCGGCTCAAGTCGCTGCTTCTGCGGTAGAGGCTAAGGATGAATTTGATCCGATGGCAACGCTGAGATTTCCGTATTTGAAGCACGAGGAATCGATGCTCTCGGCCGACATGCGAGTGCCGTCATCCTGGCAAGCTCATATCCGGGTGGCGTACACAGACACAATCCGTATTCCACAACTCTATATCCAAGTATCGAATCGGCCTGAACAGCGCCTCGTCAGGTACAACACGGCTACTCGTCCTGGCGGGCAAGAGGAAAAGCTGGAGTACATCACTTATCGTCAGGTGGAAAATCTGTTTAGTAGTTCCAGTTTTTGGTACGAGGAACATATGGCGGTCACGGTCCCGCCAAAGATGCTTGCCGACTACCTCGACAAACCGTTGCGCATCCAAATATCTCGCCCTGATTCGAGCGTTGCCTTCGTCGTTGAGGTTCCATCGGAATACATTGCTGGTGTGCTGTATCGCTTAGATCCCGAGGAATACGAAATCGATGCGGCGCAAGTTCCACCTGCACATCAATCAGTTACAGCAAGTCCGACCGAGCCGGTGGATATTCGTTGGCTCAAAAAGGCTGGCTGGATCGGTCTTGCAGTGGGACTTGTCGGCGCGTTCGTCTTGGGCTTTGGTGCTGGTGTGACGGTTGGTGGATTCGTGGCTATGATCGCAGCAATCGTTCTGCACAAGTCGCCTAAAAATACACCACCGGAATCCTGAGCGGATGTTCACGCTCATCTTAACGGGCATGCTGATGTACACCTTCGGCCTTGCCCGGACATTAGTGGTCTACATCGGCATCATACTGACCATCTTCACGCTCATCTTGGAGATGGTTTGCGGCGGTGGCTTTACGTATCTGTTCTGGCCGGAGTGGATTCGCACATTTGAGATCGGCGAATTTTGGTCCAGCGTATTCACCGAGCGGCCAAGCTTTCAGCTGTGGGAGGCTGGAGCCGTGCCTGTGATTTTTGTTGCAGACCTGTTCCGTGTATCGCTGCGGCTGGTGGCAACTCGTTGCAGCATCTTCACCCTTGGATTCTTCGCTTTCTGGTTGTATTGCATGTACCTGATGTGGTCGATAATTTTTGCGCTTGCAATGCGCATGGGGAAAAACAAATGACACGGATAATGACTGCGAATCTGACCTGTACCATGATCGTACTAGCGGCGCTTGCTGCATGCGGTGGTACGACGCAAGACGCACCACAGAAAAAAACGATGGCAATGGGCAGCGTAGCAAGGGATACCAACGCCTCTACCTCTGTCGTTTCGGTCGCTGGATATAGGACTGATTATGCAGTGAGACGCTCTGACGATGGTGTGGTAACTGTGACGAACAAGCAGACTGGCGCAGTAGCTACCTACGCGGGCACCCAGCTAATCAAGTTCTTCGATACATATGTGTCGTTCGACGTTGATGGCCCATCAGGGCAAATCTACAGGCTGTATCAAGCGGCGTTCAACCGGCAGCCCGATCTGCCAGGCTTAGGGTTCTGGATATGGCACAACCAGAACGGATTGGGGATGTTGGATATCTCTGCTGACTTCATCGGATCGGACGAGTTCCAGAAGATGTACGGACCCGCCGTAACGAACTCAGCCTTCGTGAATCTACTGTACAACAACATCCTTCATCGTGATGGAGAAAAAGCAGGGGTAGATTGGTGGGTTGCAAATCTAAAGAACGGGTCGTCACAAGCTGGCGTACTGTATGGCTTCAGTGACAGCGCCGAAAACAAAAATAATTTGGCGGCAAGCGTAGCAAATGGATTCGACTACGTGCCGTTCGATCCATCGCCGTCACAAAGCATCTGCAAACATACCCCAGCAGACAAGCCGCTGGTCTTCGCTGGCTATAATGTATCAACCAACGAGTGGAACATCGTTGACGGTGCTGGTAACTTGAAGCCTCTTCCGTTCGCATACACAGAGTGCGCCACTGGCAAAAGCCTTCCCGACAATGCGATCAGCGCTTCGTGGAATTGGTCCTTGCCTCAAGCTGACTGGCAATATCCCGAGAGCGCAACTAACACCCAGGGGTATGTAAAAGCTTTCCCAGAAATTATCTATGGCCGCCAACTATGGGGAGCTACGTCATCTGGCTCAACGTTGCCCATGTTGGTATCTGATGTTAACCTGACGGCGAATTACGATGTGAATGTCGACACTGATGGGTTGCCATTGACGTTCCAGCAGACTTTCTTGCAGGGCACTTACATCTCAACCAAGGACTCCAATGATTGGTTGACATCCGTAACGGTGATGCTTATGCCGACCAAGGTTTGCATGGACGAGTGCGGCAACCCTCACAAGTTCATTGAGACCATCGTTATAGATGGGATCACCTACTACGTTTACATGCAGGTTGAAATGGATGAGCAAAAGGGCATACCACGTTACAACGTGGAACTGCTGGTAAAAGAAGACCACCTGAGAGGCAGCATGAAGATGAAGTCCATAAACGACTACCTGATCAGTAAGGGCTGGCTTAAGCCGAACAATTACATGAACTCGATTGAGATGGGGACCGAGATCATTTCGGGGGCGGGCAAGACGACAGTTAAGCACTTCAGCGTAACTCAATAATTATGAGATGCCAGGTGAGGCCCAGAGGTGATTGTTGAAATGAGATATATGGTTTATATAGTTTAGTCAATTAATGTCTCTGGGCCTCACCGGTTCGGCCAGAGCTAGAAAATGAAAAAGGGCTGCGAACCAAAGTTCGCAGCCCTTTTTTTCTCGGTTGAGATGCCGAGTAGGAGGTAGTCTATTTAGCGATTTTCAGCTTCACCAGCTTGTCGATCATGTCGAGCGCCGCCTGATCGCCGCTTTCCATCAGCAGCCCAATGCGGCGCATCACGAGTTTGGCCTTTTGTGCGTTGGCACGGGACAGCTCACGCAGGACGTTGCCAGGAATTGCGGCGTTGACGGCCAACTTGCTCTTGACGGTGTCGGAGTGAGTCTTGATCGTCTTCTCGCATTCGCTCAAGGCCTTGTCCACCTCGGCGAAGGCCAGACGGCCAATTGGCGTCGGCTTCGCTTTTTCAGGCTGCTGCGTTTGAGGGGCGTTGTCTACGATTTGTTGAATGGCGTCGGTCATGTATTTCTCCTTGTCTGTTTCGCTGCTGAAGTAGCGATATGGCAAATTTATACAGACCGGCGGGGATGTACACAGTCAAATTGTAACGATCAGCGGTTACGGTTTTCGGTCTAACCAACTCTGATTGGGGCCAGCAGGTGCCGCCCGATCGGCAGCGGCAAGCTTGATCAAATGTTGGAGCATAGTGGTTCTTCTGCCTTCGTGATCTGGCGGTGTCACGAAACCAGTGCGCTCAAGTTCATCCATCAAGAGTAGGGCCATGTGGTAGTCAAGTTTCAAGTGGCGTTGAAGCAGGCTTACCGACACATGCTGCTCCTGATTGATCAACTGCTTTGCATGCTCGTAAAGATGTTCGGCCACAGCGCCATACTCCGCAATGGTTTCTGGATCGCTGCGGATAGCATCAACCACAAATGACGTGATGCGACGCATGCACTGACTGCGGCTGATGTCTTCTTGGCGAGCCAAGTTGTCTACCCTGTTCAGCAAATCTTTTGGCATACGTAGGGTGATCGTTTGCGTCGTTGCTGTGTCGGCGCAGGATGCAGGTTGTGGCAGATCGAAATTCGCGGGGCTTAGTTCTGGCGCAGGAGATGGCTGGTCGTAAAACGGGTCATATGGCGGAAGGTCGAAGGTGTAAGCAGTCATGGGTGGCTCCTTGTAAATAGATGATGTATTTATACGTATTCACGGGAAATACGAGGAGGTGTGTCGCTGATCTCGTGGCCTTGTCCTGTGGCCTCTGTAAGAATGGTGATTACAGGTTGATGATGGGATATGGTGAGTGATGAGATAGCGAACGAGCAGGGAGCATAATGATGTTCACTTCTTGCCGAGCGAGCCCGACACTGTGGCTCCTGCTTCACCCTCACATCGAGTTTTATTTTCCGAAATTTTGTGGCATGCTACGGCTACGCTAACCGTTGTGAGGTCATTGGTTACCTCACGCCTTCCTTGTTGGCATAAACCCCTCCGTTTCTTTTATTCCTTATCTTGGAAGGTTTTATGACGACCACGCTTTGCCTCACACCTTACACGCCCAACATCAATGACCCACGTATAAAAAAGCGCATCAAGACCGTATTGGACTGGTGCGGCCCGCTGCTGCTGTCGAAGAAGCGGCCACGCTCGATCCACAACGGTGAGATCCGCAAAGTGTTTGGAAACGTCAGCAAGCCGCTGGGGCGCTGGCTTTCCTCAAACCTGTTGGTGCAGACCGGCAGCTATACGCCGGCTCAGCACTCGTATTCCTATATCTTGAACGATGTAGGATACGATAAGCTGTGTTCACTGGTAAACGTGAAGACCGCCACCTCAGCGGAAGTGGCGGTAGAACTGTACGCACCCATCATCAAGGGTGATGAGGTGCCGGTGTACACGGACAAAGGTGGTCGTCGCTATCACCCTATTCAAAATGTTCGCCGGGATGATAAGCGAATTCTCTTCAACGGTTGGTGGGACTACGACATTGACTCATGTGCCGCCACGCTCGTCCACCAGTATGCGAAGGCGCACTACGGGAAGAGCTATCCAGAAGTTGTTGAACCGTTTCCCGCAGTCGCTCGGTACATCAATGAAAAAAACACCGTGCGCCAGCACCTCGCCACCACGGCGGGAGTACCGCAGGAGCAAGCGAAGGAACTAAGTCAAATGTTACTGTTCTTAGCGCCGCTGACACCTCACCAACGTTGCTCAATCTATCGGCTGCTTGGCGAGGATGTTGTGCGGCTGGAGCGTCTGAAAAAAGATGCGTTCGTCCGACAACTGGTGGCAGAACTGAAAATGATGTGGCGATATGCGATCCTGGCCGATCTACACGAACGAAGAACGCAGCAGATATTTGTGGGGGCGATGGGGGCGAACATAAAAGAGCCGCCTGCCAAGAAGGCCAAGTACCGGCAGGCGATTTTCATTGGGTTAGAGCGTAAAGTGATGGACGCAATTCATACATGGTTCGGCACAGAACAGTTTCCCGGCATCCTCATGCATGACGGATTTATAAGCCGCCGTAATGAGAGCCCTGATGTAATTGAGCACTACGTACTGACGTCCACTGGATATAAAATCAGTATCAGCAAAGAGCATCTGGCTTTCTAGGGCTAAGTGGTAGCTTTAAACGCAACTGGCATAATGATGTAAATGAAAGGAGGCGGGCGACAATGCCCGCCGTAAAATCTATGCGCTGTGATAATTGGATAGAATTCCCTTGTTGAAATATCCTATGATGTTCCTATCTCAATCATTGCCACACCTAAAACCACTTACGCCAATGAAAAATCCTGTTCGTGCATTTTTATCACATAGTAGTAAGGATAAGTTTCTCATAAACGGAATTTATAAACAACTATCCGCTGCCCATGTTCATTATGATGAAGCCACATTTGAGAAAGGTGAGACGAGCGCTTCTGAAATTTTCGAGGCTTTAAAGAATAGTGATGTTTTTGTTTTGTTTCTTTCTGAGAATTCAGTAGAGTCAAGGTGGGTGCAGACAGAAATGACGCTGAGTCAGCACTATTTTTTCAATGGAAGAATAAAAAAAATTCTCGTCTTTATATTGGATGACGTGGATGTTGATTTAATTCCGGAATGGCTTAAGACCTTTATTTATCATAAAACTTCGATGCCGGGGGTTATAGTTACATCTATACGCTCTGCATTGTTTGATATATCGCTCTCCAACAATTCGTCCCTTTCTCTTTTCATGGGGCGAGATAAAGAAATAGGTGTAGTGAAAGATAAATTATCGGATTTAACTCAAAATGCGCCATCAGCATTATTCTTTGGAGGTAGTGAAGGTATTGGTCGAAGAACATTGGCGAAGCGTGCTTTAAAAGATGTACATCCGCAAATTATAAATTTCCCGGTGGAAATCACGTTGGGAGATAAAGAAGGAGATATTGAATTTTATAGATATTTGCTTGCTCAGGGAGAAAATCTTCCTATATTGCAAACTATTGAAAAAATTGAAAAATATCAAGTTTTGGATTTCGATGATAGAATAATAGAGATAGTCAATCTCATTGAAAAAATTTCTGACCAACGACAGATTATTTTTCTACGAGGCAAGGATGCGATTGTTTTAGATGATGGTTTTTTATCAGATTGGCTAGGCGCAGTCGTTGCAAAACTCAAAGACTCGCCATGGCCAAAATTGGTTCTTATAGCTAGGCGGGTGGTTTCTCCTGCTAAACGTTTTAAGTACCCAGGAATGGCATTCTTCCCGGTAAATAGCTTAGATATATCAGATTCTAGAAAATTGCTAGCTATATGGTTGAAACATTTGCAAGCTGATGTTGATCAGTCATTAAGTGATGAAATTGTTGAATTTGTAAGTGGGCATCCTAAAAATATTCAGCTTGCAGCTACTCTTGCAGCCGAGTTTGGGAGTGCCAGATTAAAAACTGAGCGCATAGTTTTTCTAGATGCCATTCGGCAACAAGCAAAGGCGTTACTCGACGGTTTGTCAATCAATTCTGAGCGAGAGCAAATACTTGCGTTATTCAGAGAATACGAATATCTATCATCTGAGGACTTATTGGTTGCTTTAGGAGATGTTGACGAGACTGCGCTGGCGACTACTATGAGTTATTTAAATGAACATGGGATAGTAGAGGCAGACGGTCCTTACCTTAGATTGGCGCCATATTTGCTCGATGCATTATCGAGGTTTAATTGGAGTGAAAATGCAAAGACTTTTGTTCTGAAATGCCGCGATAGAATATTAAATAGGGTCGAAAAGTTTTCAACTCAAGACTATGTTGATATTTCAACTATAGATAATGTTATATTATCCATATTGCGGCAAAATAAAGAAGTTGAAAATGTTTTATTGTCTAGATGTCTGCTACCGTCTCATATATTACGAGTGGCTAGGGAGTTTTATGATAGAAAAGATTTTTCTAAGTCGCTAGAGTTGGCAAATAAGGCTTTTGATGGTAGAGGTAAATTATCTACTGAAGCCCAAATTGAGGCACTTCGACTTGTCTGCCTATCATGCGTTCGTCTTGGCGAGGATGATAATTTATTCGAGGCTATTGGTCACCTGGAGAGATTTGGCGAAAGGTTGGCGAAGCGTACAGCAGCGTTTGTTCGAGGATTTAAAGCTCGATATGAAGGGAAATTGGATGTTGCTGAAACGCATTTTCGTCTTGCATATTCACTGGGTGGTGATAGGAATTTTCATATACTTAGAGAATTAGCTCAAATTTCAAAGCTAAAAGAGGAGTATGCAGAGGCGGAAAATTTTGCTCGCACTGCATTTGATATTGCGGATCGCAATCCATACATAATTGATACTTTATTGGAAATAATTATAGAGAGGCATCGGGATGACTATGCTTTTCTCCGAGATAATTCTGAGCTTGTTCAACTTTTTAATTCATTACAAGAAACTGCCCGTAAAGAGAAAAAAAGTTTTTACGAGAGTCGCCGAGCACATTTGTTCTCGAGTTTAAAGGAAACAGAGAATGCATTAGAGTGGGCTAAGAGAGCTACTGAAACTACTCCTCATCATCTCCCTGTTCAGTTAACACTTGCAAAGATTCAAATAAATGTTGGTGAGGTGTCGGATGCCAAAAAGACATTGGATAAAGTTTCTAAGCAAATTCGGAGTGCAGGAAGTAATGCTGACCGTCGAAGCATTGGAGAATTGGACAAGTTAACTATTTTGGCAAATATCCAAGGTCAAAATTTCATTAAGGCCAGAGAAACTTTAAGGCAGGCGCACTCCCTTCCTAAAGATCTTAGGGAAATTCTGGCAAAAAAAATAGATATCGCTGAGGCGCACTCATCAAAATAAACAAGGTGCTTTGATGAGAGATGATTATTCAAATGGTGAGTGACTCGAAATCACATTGAAGTAATTTTTTTGCACGATGTCGGCGCACGCTCGCAGCCACCTTGGCCTTGCGTGCGGCTTGCCTTGCAACCACGATGCCCCGTGCCTCTACGCTACCGTGTTCGGCAAGCCATTCATCAAAGATCTCCTTTTGCCGTTCCGGCAGACGCCCGGCGAGTCGCCGGGCGTTCTCTGATAACCCGAAACTTTCAAAGTTGCTGATGAGTTCCAGCAGACGGCGCTCCAGCGCCGTCTGCTCTGCCGAGAAGCTGAGGGCAGCCAAGGCCGATTTCTTCGTTGTCTTCTTGTTGTACTTGGGCAGTTTGGAACTCCAAGGCGTCAACTGGTAGCGCAGCAGGTTGTTGCTGACAATCTTGCCGTAGTATTTCGGATCAACGAGCATGATGGCCTGACGCCCTTTGAAGCGGAACCCTTGATTGCGGCCCAGGGCTTGATTGCCGAGGTCTGCCAACTCGGTAGCGACCATCAAATCGTAGTCGGGATTTTCCACATCTGCGAAGTGTGCGCCGACAGTTGCGTTGACGCTCGGGTGCGGCCACGACAACTTGATGATAGATGTCTTGCCTGCCAGGTCATTGCGCCCCTTATTGTTAGACAGGTTGAGTTCGCAACCGAGGGCGTTAGCAATCAGCGTCACGTCTTCACTGGGAAATTCCTCCTTGAGCACTTCGATGATTGGCAGCAGTACAGCTTGGTTCTTGCTGCGTGTTATGGTGGTGGATATGGCCGTGACTTTGCACTCGACTGAATGGAACAGGTCGAGGTGATCAAGCGGAGTCATGCCACTTAGCTTTAATGTCTGCAAAGCGTAGTACCCCGTGAGCCATTCAGTCGTCGTGACGATGGCCACAGGAGATACAAATTTGTCCTTCAGGCCCATGCCAATGCGCAGATCTTCGGGTCGTTTGAGATATATGGCGTCCTTGTACTCGACGATTTCGTGACGAGGTTTGCTACGGCGTACATCATTGCGCTCTTTGTGAAGGTCCGCTAGACGCTGTGCGTGCTTGGGATACTTGTTAGCCCAGTATCCTGGCAATTCTTTTTTGTCCTTACGGATAGCATAGCGAGCATTGAGCTTTTCCAATTTTTCGACAGTCTCTTTCGAGATGCTTCTTAACCAGTCCACATCAGATCTGTCTGGATCGTCATACACAATGGCGATCTTCTTGAATGGGATTTTTAGGTTGCGTTCCTGCTCATCATCTTCGGCATCGACCTCGTCTTCTACGTCCTCGTCTTCTTCGTCATTGTCTAGTCCGCCGAAATCATAGCCGTCAAAAGGTATCGTCTTCGCGACCAGACCTAATCTCACCCACCAGCGAACACGGTTAGCTGTAGTCAACGCCTGCATGGCGGCAAAGGTGACTAGGACGATATCGAACGGTTCACCGTCCTGTTTGTCGGCTTCGAAATTAGTATAGTGTTCTGTGAAAAAGTCGTCGGCGTCTACTTGGATCATGTAGGCGTCAAACAGTTTAGCTATCGCCTGAATGGTTTCAGTTGCATTGATCTCAGGCATAGCGTAGGGGTTCGTCGCCGGGCAATCCACGAATTTAAATTCCTTGAGCGGGATGCCCAAATCCTCAAGCTGCATGCGCACGTTCTGGCGCTTTGAAATGAAGCGGCGGACCTCCAGCCCATGCAGATGCCGGAAGCCGAATTCCTTTTCGTCCAACTGGCTGTGCGACTTGGCGCAGAACACTACCTTGAAGCCCTTCTTGACCAGATCAATCACGAGGTGGCTTTTGCCATAGCCTTCAGGCTGGACAAGCACCAGCGACTTAGGCGCAGGACCGCCCATATGCCTACGGGTTTCATGCCAGCGGTTGATCTGGTTTGCAAGCTGCGTCAAATTGCTGGCTCTCTCGCCGCTGCTGACCATCTTGTGGTCAAGGTCAAAGAGGTCCGTGGCGTCCTCGCAGTAATCATCAGGCGGGAGGCGTGCTGGTGCTTCGTCGTCGTCGTGGTCGGCCGGTAAGGTGTGCATGTGTCTCTGTAAGAATGGTGATTACAGGTTGATGATGGATATGATGAGTGATGAGTAGACACGGCAAGCAAAGAGCATAATGATGTTCACTTCTTGCGCTGGAAAAGGCGGCACATGTGCCGCCCTTGAACTATCGCTATCTCAGCCGCTGCAGTTTCAATCCTGGTTCTTCTACATGCATCCATCGGCCACGAACCGGCATAGCCTGAGGTTGGAGCGCCCGGTGCTGTGAAGGTGGATTAGGCGATATCTCATCGGGCAAAATTGCGGTGAGTACAACCGGATTAGGTTCCGCTGGACGAGGTGCCATCTGCTTTTCAGACGTTTGTGATTGAACCGGTTTTTTTACGGAGTCCCTCAACATAGCCCATTCACTTGGGGCAGCAGTGAAAGATATTCTATTACCGTGAATTGTAAATTGGACAATTTTCGACGCATAGTCGAGAAAAGCACGAACACCGTTTTCATTTACTTTTACACCAGCCAACAAGCATGCCCTGCTATAAATTTCGGCATATGTGTAGGTGGTGAGTAAGCGAATCCAATTGTTCGTGACGTCGTTGAATAGCGTGTGCAAACTTGCATCGCTCACTGTGGACGTTGCGTTTAAACCAAGATCATTACTAAAAAAGACAGCAAAGGCGGTTCCGTCTAGCGGAGTTCGTTGTTCAAAGGTAAGTTGAAATTTGAAGAACGCCGCTCCCTGAGGATTACCATTGGGAAGCGGTGCATATTTTTTGTTAGGGCGAGCAGGGGCCATCAGGAATTCTTCCTTTTCTCATCAATCAAACGGGATGGATGCATCGTGCCAGAAAGATCGCTCAACAAAAACTCGATCTTTTGATCATAATGATAATCTTTAGTAATGAAATTACTATTATTGGCACTAAATGCTTGGGATAGTGATTTTTTCAAAATTAAATCCTGCAAAATTAGATAAAACAAATCAAAATCTTTTAGATCTGTATCTTCTCAGATTAAATGCCAAGTTGGACGCCTTCGCATATGCGGCGTAACCTGACTGGATTGTCTTCTACGTAACGGGCGGTCATTGCCACTGATGCATGCCCCATCAGCGTTGACACGGCCTTTATGTCAGCACCATGCTCAATCAACGAGGTTGCAAAGGTACGCCTGCCAGTGTGGCTCGATGGTTGATCCAGACCAGCCCAGATATACATGCGCTTGAACAGCATCTGCATAGTGTTGGGGCTGAAGCCGCTGCCCTTTCTAGACTTGAAGAGCGGGGCGGTAGGCGACAATAAAACGGTATCACCGTTGCGGCGTTCTTGGATATAAGCAGTTAGAGCCTTGCGAACGTCTTTGTTTGTCAGATAGATGAGGCGCTGCTTCCGCCCCTTGGTCGTGCTGCGGGTCAGCAGCACTTCGTCCTTAATGGTGCCGTTCGGGGCTAGCACGTCTTGCAGCTTTAGCTGACTCATCTCCTTGGCACGTAGCCCGAGGGCGACGGAGAAGTAGAGCAAGGTCACGTTTCTGTTGGCGTTGTCGTGGGTACGGACGACGGCGATGACCTGGCGAAACTCCTGCATCGACAGGACCGGGGCTTTCTTTTCGGAAGTCATTGAATCTCCAATGTGTTAAAAGTATTGCTAATTTAAATTGCAACATATTGGGTGTACACTGGTTCGTTGATCGTTCCTAAGTGATTGAATCCATTAGCAATGTTTTAGAAATGCAATTTGTAAACATTATCAAATTCACTGTTGAAAAAATGACCATCCAATTGCATTGACGAAGGGAGGAGATGTGATCATTATGTCTACGAGGAAATTTGGAGATGGGAAATGGAAATTGCCAACCAAACTGGACCGGGATTTGACGATTGGTTCCTAGCGCAACTTGCAAACGGAGATGTAAAGCAGTTCACGAAAGTTCAACAGTTAGCGGTTGAGGCTGGTGTCTGCGACCGTGCCAGCTTGATCGTATGCGCACCAACTTCTTCAGGGAAAACTCTCGTCGGTGAATTGGCTCTGTTGGCAGCAATCCGACATGGCGGCACTGTGCTATACCTCGTGTCACATAAAGCACTAGCGGATCAAAAATTCGTCGATCTCGAACGTCGGTACGGAATTAGCGCCAAAACCCCAATTGCAAAGGTCGCCTTGGCGACAGGCGATAGAGACGACGGGGAAACCGATGCAAACGTTATTGTTGCGACTTATGAGAAGGCTATCTCTCTTGTAATGACCGGGGCGCTGCCAGTGGTTGAGCTAACAATCATAGCGGACGAACTGCAAATTATCGGCGAAGACAAGCGAGGCCCGGAGATTGAGGTGCTTTGTGCCGCATTGCGACAACGCAGTCCGAAACAATTCGTCGCTTTAACAGCGACCGTCGAGAATGGGGAGGACTTGGCCGGTTGGCTGAACTGTCGGCTTGTACATACTTCTCATCGTGATGTAGAGCTGCATCAGGAAATCTGGTGGCAGAATCAGACTTTTAGCGTTAAGTTCGGACAGGAAGAGGGAGTAACGACGCCCAAGCCAGGACTGCCAACGAACACGCTTGATGCGGTTGACTACCTTCGAGAGAGCGGGCGAGGTCCAATTTTGGTTTTTGTTGAAACACGCAACGATGCGATGAGACTTGCTGCGGATTACTCTGCTCGTCGTGGACGAACTCCTGAAGGGTATAGATTTTCTGAGCAATTAGATTTGTTTTCCGAGGCTACCGAGTTCTCTGCGAGGCTACGAGCTTCCACAGAGACCAATGTCGCTTTTCATACCGCAGACCTGACACCCAGCGAACGTTCAGTAATCGAGCAGGGCCTAATGGATAATCATTTCGACGTCTGTTTTGCAACACCTACGCTCGCTGCTGGGGTTAACTTCCCGTTCCGCTCGGTGCTCTTTGATCGGGTGCGCCGCCAATATATTCCGCCAGCGGATATGCCGCTAGGTTCGTATCGAAATATGTCTGGGCGAGCAGGGCGACTCGGTATGCATGAGCAGGGATATTCAATCATCATACCGAGAGATGCTTTAGAACTGCGTCTTGCGAATCGACTGGTAAGTCCACAAAACGAAATGTTGCATTCGAAGTTGGCATCGCTGAGTGTACGAAAGATAGTGCTTCAACTCATCGCCTGTGAGAGCGCCAAGGATGCAGCTTCGACCAAGGAGTTTTTGGAAAATACTTTATTCTGGTATCAGGTTCAGGACCGCAATCCAGTGAAGCTGCAAGAGTTAACTGCGAAAATTGACGAGGCTATTGAGTGGCTTATCAATGCGGATATGATTCAGAGCGTGGCCGATAAATTATCAGTGACGAAATTCGGCAAAGTCGTTGCTCAAACGGGGCTACTACCTACGTCTGCGGTATTGTTTAGTGAACTCTTGCGTCAGAACGCTGATGCACTAGATGGGCGATTCGAAGATTTTGAGGTGGCGTTGTTAGCAGCCGTTTGTTGTTCAGACGAGTTCGACACGGAGATTGGGCAGAGGTATTTGCCGAACGTCGCCCGTGACGCAAGTAGCGACGCAGCATATCAGTTGCTCGACGGTACGGAATGCCTGAATACGCTTAATCACAAGAGACTAGAGCGGAATCGTGCTCATTGTGTGTATGCGTTATTTTTGTACATTTCTGGAGAAATTGAGCGAAAGATTGGCGCATCCAGCGGTGTGCCATCCGGGCAAGTTCATCGATTCGCCGTTGAGGTTGCGTGGATGTTGAATGGACTTCGACATATCGCTGCTGTCCCCTCACTCGGCGTATCGCAAAAGGTGATGAACCAACTGAAGATTTTGACTCGGCGGGTGGAGTTAGGTGTTCCGATGGAGCTTACTGATTTACTTGCGATTGCCCAGAAGGCAAGAGTACCAGGCTTCGGTAGGCAACGTGCCTTGGCACTGCGGAGAGCGGGCCTTTGTGAGCCAAGCAAAATACTAGACGCAGCATTCGATGACATCGAGAGAATATTAGCGAACTCTGATCGTGCTAGATTGCTATTGCAGGCAATTGAGCGGAGCGAAAGCGATCCTTACAAGCGGGCAGAGCGCAAGCATCGTAAGTTCGCTCAGCCATTGGGCCTTGTGCAATTAGTTGACGATTTGTATGCCAAGCTTGGCAATGATTACGAGGACCCAGTCGAGCAAATTTTGCGCCTTGAGACGGGGTGGCACGTTCAAAAAATAGACGATGGCGTACGACAAGGAGTTCCCGATTTTATGCTTACCTTTGGAGAGCGTTCACTCGTATTGGAATGTAAGACAACAACTAAACGCCCACCGCTGATTAATAAAGAAGAGGCATTTGCGGTGCTGCACAAGGCCGCCGACATTGCGAACGTGCATAAAGTTTCATTGGGCAAACCTTCGTTTGATACTTTCTCAGAAAGTAAGGCATGCGCCTCGGTTGAAATTACGTTGCTCAAGCACTCTGACTTTGTAGAGGCGATGCTACTGCTGCGCTCTGGAGCGTTGACTGCCGCTGATGTGTTTGATTGGCTGATGGAGCCAGGGGTGTCTGAGTTAGAGAGGTTGGGGCAGATCCCCCTTTAACGAGCATATTTGCAGGATTTAATGTATTCATAGATACATTATCTCCATCTCAGGGCTGCATATCACGATGGTGGCGGGACTGTTTGCGCTGGCGGCGCTCACCTTGTGGCGCAAATCGTTCTTCACGCGCGCGCAGCTGCCGTTGCTGCTGCCGGCGCAGAAGGTGGCGGCGCTGGTTGGCGCGGCGGCGGCCTTGTCGTATGTGCTGCTGGCGGGATTCGGCGTGCCGGCGCAACGGACCTTGTACATGCTGATGGTGGTTGCGGCGGCGCTCTGGCTCAATCGGCTGACCAGCATTTCGCAGGTGCTGTGCACCGCGCTGGGCGTGGTGGTGGTGATCGATCCGTGGGCGGTGTTGTGGCCGGGCTTCTGGCTGTCGTTCAGCGCAGTCGCCATGATTTTGTATGCGACGCTGGGACGCACGGCGCCGTTGCCGGCGCGGGAGGCCGCTCCGGCGCCGCATGCGCCGCTGCCGCCATCGTATCGCCAGCGGCTTTGGCTGACGCTGCGCGTCGGCGCGCATACGCAATACGCGGTCACCCTGGGATTGGTGCCGATCACGATGCTGCTGTTCGGCCAGGTGTCGATTGTCAGCCCGCTGGCGAATGCGGTCGCGATTCCCTTGATCAGCCTTGTCGTCACGCCGCTGGCCCTGATCGGTAGCATGCTGCCGGCCGTGCTGTCCGCGCCGGTGCTGGGACTCGCGCACTGGATGGTCGAGTGCCTGGCGCAGTGCCTGCAATGGTTCAGCGCCATGCGCTACGCCGTGTGGAGCGCGCCGCAGCCGTCGTTCTGGCTGTTCTGCTGGACGATGGGCGGCACCCTCTGGCTGCTGGCGCCGCGCGGCTGGCCGGTGCGCTGGCTGGGCTTGGCGACGTGGATACCGCTGCTGGCGGCCGAAGCAGCGCACCCGCCGCCCGGCCGCCTGGCCGTGACCGCGTTCGACGTCGGGCAGGGCATGTCGCTGCTGATCGAGACCAGCGGCCACCGCCTGCTGTACGACACCGGGCCGGCCTACAGCCCGGAATCCAACGCCGGCAACCGCGTCCTGCTGCCGTACCTGCGCGCGCGCGGCATCCATGCCCTGGATGGCATGATCGTCTCGCACAGCGATACCGACCATTCCGGCGGCGCGCTGGCGGTGCTGGACGGCGTGCCCACCGGCTGGGTACTGTCGTCGCTGCCGCCGCAGCACCTGATCGTGCAGGCCGCGCGCCGGCATGTGTCATGTGCGGCAAGCCAGCGCTGGACCTGGGACGGCGTGCAGTTCGAAATCCTGCATCCGCTGGCGGCCAGCTACGCGGACGCCGCGCTCAAGCCCAACGCGCGCGGCTGCACGCTGAAGATCACGGCCGGCGGCAGGTCCATGCTGCTGGCGGGCGACATCGAGGCGGCGCAGGAGGCGCAACTGGTGGAACGGGCCGCCGGCAAGCTGCGCGCCGATGTGCTGGTCGCGCCGCATCACGGCAGCGGCACCTCGTCCACGCTGCCGTTCCTGCAGGCGGTGAAGCCGCAGCTGGCGCTGTTTTTGGTGGGCTATCGCAACCGCTACCGCCATCCCAAGGCGGAGGTGTATGCGCGCTATCGCCAGCTTGGAATCGACTGCCTGCGCACCGACGAGCAGGGGGCGGTCACGCTGCAATTCGCGGATACGATACAGGTCTCGGCCTACCGGCGCGACGCCGGCCGCTACTGGTACAGATGATGCGGCGGCGATTCCGGCGGAATTAGAGCGTTTCCACCAGTCTCCCGCCGCTGTGCACATTACAATGGGGAAAAAACAACCATACGGAGACCGCTTGTGAGCAAGCCCAAGCTGCATTTCGCCCACGCCAACAGCTATCCGGCGGGCGTGTACCGCCAATTCTTCGCGCTGCTGGGCGAGCATTTCGACATCCAGTCGCTCGACATGCACGCCCACAATCCCGACTACCCGGTCACCGACGGCTGGCCGCACCTGGTCGACGAATACATCCGCGAGCTGACCACCCGCTACAACGAGCCGGTGATCCTGGTCGGCCATTCGCTGGGCGGCATGCTGAGCCTGATGGTGGCGCATCAGCGTCCGGACCTGGTGCGCTGCGTGGTGATGCTGGATGCGCCGGTGGTCGGCGGCTGGCGCGCCTTCGCCTGGCGCATGATCAAGCTGCTGGGCCGCGCCTACGTGGTGCCGCCGGCCAAGTTCTCCATCCGCCGCCGCAACGTCTGGCCCAGCGTCGACGCCGCCTACCAGCACTTTGCCGCCAAGGACTTGTTTGCCGCCTGGGCGCCCGGCGTGCTGGGCGATTACATGGACAGCGGCCTGAAGCCGCATCCGGAAGGCGTGCAGCTGCGCTTCACGCGCGAAAACGAAACCGCCGTCTACGCCACCTTGCCGCACCATCTGCCGCGGCTGCTGCGCGGCGGCTACCCGGTGCCGATCGGCTTCATCGGCGGCGACAATTCCTGGGAGACCAGCCAGTCCGGCCACCAGCACACCCAGGCGCTGGTCGGCCGCCATTTCCGCATCGTGCCCGGCGGCCACCTGTTCCCGATGGAATCCCCGGCCGTGGCGGCCGAGGCCACGAAGCAAATGATCGACGAACTGCTGGCCGTGCAAGCTGGTAAAAAAGTTCTTAAAAATGAGGCTTTAGCGTAAAATCTCGTGCATTTGGCGCAGCCGCGCCTCCCTCGTGTTTAGGAATGCATTGCGATGACGATTAAAAGCGATAAATGGATACGCCGCATGGCGGAAGAGCATGGGATGATCGAGCCGTTCTTCCCGGACCAGGTACGCCAGGAAGAGGGCCGCAAGGTCATCTCCTACGGTACGTCCTCGTATGGCTATGACATCCGCTGCGCCGATGAGTTCAAGGTGTTCACCAACATCAACAGCACCATCGTCGATCCGAAGAACTTCGACTCGAATTCGTTCGTGGACGTGAAAAGCGACGTCTGCATCATCCCGCCGAACTCGTTCGCGCTGGCCCGCACCATGGAATACTTCCGCATTCCGCGCAGCGTGCTGACCGTGTGCCTGGGCAAATCGACCTACGCCCGTTGCGGCATCATCGTCAACGTGACGCCGTTCGAGCCGGAGTGGGAAGGCTATGTGACGCTGGAGTTTTCCAACACCACGCCGCTGCCGGCCAAGATCTACGCCGGCGAAGGCTGCGCGCAGGTGCTGTTCTTCGAGAGCGACGAGCTGTGCGACGTCTCGTACAAGGACCGCAACGGCAAGTACCAGGGCCAGCATGGCGTGACCCTGCCAAAAGCATAAAACGACGACGCGGGCCACGGCCCGCGTTTTTTATTTCTTCACCGGCAAAATCATCTCGACGCACAGGCCGCCGCCGGCACGGTTGCTGGCCTGGATGCTGCCGCCGTGCGCTTCGATCACGTGCTGGGCGATCGCCAGGCCGAGGCCGTGGCCCTCGGCGCCCGCATTGCTGGAGCGGAAGAAGGGCTGGAAGATGGTGTCCAGGTCCGCCGGCGATACGCCGGGACCGCGATCCAGCACCCGTATCACCAGCTGGCGGCTTTCCGGCAGCACGCGCACCTGCAGCTGCACTTCGCCGCTGTCCGGGCTGTGCTTGATGGCGTTGCGCACCACGTTTTCGATGGCGCGGCCCAGCAGGTCCGGCTGGCCGAGCACGGTCACGTCCGCTTCGCCTTCCTGCCGCACGGTGCGCTGCTGGCTGGCCGCTTCGAAGCGGGCGTCGTCGGCGATCTGGTCGAGCAGGTCGGCCATGCTGATCTCTTCCTGGCTGGCCTTGATGGCGCCGGCTTCCAGGCGCGCCAGCGTCAGCAGCTCGCCCACCAGTTTGTCCATGCGCACGCTTTCGCGTTCGATGCGCTCCATCGAGGCGCTCCATTTTTCCGGCTGCTGGTGCGCCAGGCCGATGGCGGCCTGCAGGCGCGCCAGCGGCGAGCGCAGTTCGTGCGAGACGTCGTGCAGCAAGCGGGTCTGGCCGTCGATCAGGCTGCGCAGGCGCGCGGTCATGCGGTCGAAGTCGCGGCCCAGGTCGTTGAGTTCGGTGCCGCTCTTGCCGCTGGCGGTGGCGAAGCGCGGCGCCAGGTCGCCGTTGGCGGCGGCGTCAAATGCCTGCCGCAGCGCACGGATCGGCCGCGAGAAATACCATGCCAGCAGCACCGAGAACAGCAGGCTGGCCAGCGTGGCGGCGGCGATCGGCACCCATGGGCCGAGCGGCTGGAAGCGCGGCCCCCACTGGCGGTCGCCGCCCATGTCGCCCTGCATGCCGGGGCCGGGACCGCCGGGACCGCCGGGACCGCCAAAGCCGTTCGGGCCGTTGCCGGGCATCGGACGCGGACCCTGGCCGCGGCCATCGCCGGCCTGGGCGCCGTCGAGCGGCAGCATGGCGCCGCTGGCGGCGGATGGATCGAAGCCCGGCGGTGGGCGGTTGCCGCGCTGGTCGTTGCGGTTGCGGCGGTCGTCGCCTTCCAGCACCGAGGCCGCCTTCATCGCCATTTGCGCGCCGCCGCCGAGGTTGGCCAGCAGCGGGCGGCTGTCGCCATCGATGCCGCGCTGGGATTCGCCCGACGGCAGGAACAGCAGATAGCGCTTGCCGTCGTCGCCGGTGACCTGGCGCACCACGCGGCGCTTGCCGTCCTCCTTCAGGCGCACGCGCGATTCCTGCAAGGTCTTGGGATTGACGATGCGGCCCAGCAGCTCGTGTTCCTGCTCGTCCACCGCATAGACGCGATGGCGCTCCATATTTTCCAGCATCCGCTGCAGCGCCTTGACGCCGCCGAACTCCAGCGTGGCGGCGGCCGAGTTGATGGCCATCTCGGCTGGCGGGCTGGTGTCCAGGTTGACCAGCGGGCTGGTCTGCTGATTGCGGTTCTTCAGCCAGATGGCGCCGCCGATGCCGACCGTGGCGGCGAACTGCGCCAGCAAGATGCACAGGAAAAACTTCCAGAACAAACGGCCCAAGGCTTACTCCTTGATCAGCTGGTAGCCGAGGCGGTAGACGGTTTGCAGGCAGGAGCGGCCGTCGGCGATGGTGCCGAGTTTGTGGCGCAGCGAACTCAGGTGAACGTCGATATTGCGGTCGAAGCGCGCCAGCGGGCGGCCCAGGCCCTGTTCGGACAGCGTGTTCTTGCTGACCGGGCGGCCGGCGTTACGCGCCAGCACTTCCAGCAGGTTGAATTCGGTGCTGGTCAGTTCCAGCTTGTTGCCGGCCCAGGTGGCGCGCCGCTGTTCCGGCCACATCACCAGCTGGCCGACGGTGATGGCGGCCTGCTGGCTGTTGTCGGCCGGGGCGCTTTGCGCGCGGCGCAGGATGGCGCGGATGCGGGCGGTCAGCTCGCGCGGCGTGCAGGGCTTGGCCACATAGTCGTCGGCGCCCAGTTCCAGGCCGACAATGCGGTCGGTATCGTCGCCGCGGCCGGTCAGCATCAGGATCGGCAGCTGGCTGTTGGTGCGGATGCGGCGCAGGGTTTCCAGGCCGTTCATGCGCGGCATCATCACATCGAGGATGGCGATGGAATACAGGCCGGTAAAGGCTTCGGCGGTGCCGGCTTCGCCGTCGTGCACGGTTTTGACATCGAAACCTTCCTGCTCCAGGTATTCCTGGAACATGCCCACCAGTTCGATGTCGTCGTCTATCAGCAGTACTTTGCTCTTCATTTGCCGCGGTTTCTTTATATACAGATCGCCCATCATAACAGTGCCCATGGGACGGCCGGCGTTGTTTTACTCCGATTTACAACGCGTTTCCAAATGGTAACTAAATATCAGATCGGCATCTTTACGTAGATTTACGTTGCCCTAACGCCACTTAACGGCCGCCGCCAAGAGAATGGTGGCTCACTACCAATCAAGGATTATGGGCATGAAAACATCACAACAAAATGGTCGCAACTTCCTGCTGGCCGCCATCCTGGCGATGCCGCTGTTTGCGATGGGAGGCGCTGCCCGCGCCGATGAGACGAATGCCGATCAGCCGCCGCCGATGGCGCAAGGCGAACTGGGCCCGCGCGGTCCGCAAGGCGATGACCGTGGCCCTGGCGGTCCGGACGACCATGGTGGCCCGCGCGGCGAACCAGGCCGTGGCGGCCCGGACGGCGGCCCGGAACATGGCGGTCCCGATCGGGGTCCGGGCTTTGGCCCCGGCTTCGGCCCCGGCTTCGGTCCCGGCCCAGGCTTTGGTGACCATCCGCCATTCTTCCGTGGCATCGATCTGAACGAAGCGCAGCAGGACAAGGTCTTCGCCATCCTGCACGCCGAGGCGCCCTATCTGCGCGAGCAGGGAAAGGCCGCCGCCAAGGCGCGCGAAGCGCTGCACGCGCTGGCCAGCGCCGACAAGTACGACGACGCCAAGGCCGCCGCACTGGCCAAGGAAGCCGCCACCGCCGAAGCCAATATCGCCCTGCAACACGTGCGCACGCAACAGAAATTGCTGGCCGTGCTGACGCCGGAACAGCGCAAGAAGCAGGCGGAAGAAAAGCCGCACCATCCGCCGCGCGATTGACCTTTTTGCAGTGCAGTCCCCCGTAACTTTCTTCCAACTAATCAAGCGGAGAACCGTATGTCCATCAGCGCCTTGAGCTCCTCCAGCGCTGCCAGCGCGCTCAGTTTCCTGAGCCGCCTGAGCAGCACCAATAGTGCCAGCAGCAGTAACATCAGCACCGAGAGCGTGCGTCCGCCACCGCCGCCGCCGGACGACAACGGCTTTGCCGACGCCATCGCCGAGGCGCTGAAATCGATCGGCATCACCGACACCACGTCGAGCACCAGCAGCACCGACTCCTCGACCTCGTCGACGGCGTCGAGCAGCACCGACAGCACCACCACCGATGCAAGCGACGTGGCGGCTGCGCTGGGCAGCTTCCTGCAAAGCCTGATGGGTGCGCTGCACGCGCAAAACAGCGGCAACGAAGCGCCGCCGCCGTACAGCGATGCGCAGAGCGGCGGCCAGGGCGGTCCCGGCAAGCTGGAATCGGATCTGCAAAGCCTGATTTCCAAGCTGAGTTCGGACACCACGGCCAGCGCCTCCAGCACCGACAGCACGGACAGCAGCGATGCGGTCGACCAGCTGGAAAGCGCCTTCGCCAACCTGCTGGACAAACTGGGCGTCAGCAGCACGGACAGCACGGCAAGCACCACCGTCAGCGACAGCACGGACAGCAGCACGTCCGCCACCGCCAGCGACGCCGCCACCAAGCTGGCGGCCTTCCTGGAAGCGCTGTCGAGCAAAGTCGGCCATAACGGCACGAGCGGCAACCTGGTCAACACCACGGTTTAAGTTGTATCCGCCGCGGCGCAATCGGCGTTGCGGCGGCTTTCTCACCCAAGCAGGAGCAGGTATGGAAATCCATGACGATATGCACGAACACAGCCTGGCGGATGATCTGTCCGCCATGCTCAATCTGAACAGCGACCGGCGCCAGACGCTGCGCTGGCTGCTGGCGGGCGCCTCGGCGTTGCCGGTGATGGGTTGCGGCGGCGGTTCCGGCAGCGCCAGCGATACCGCAAGCACCACCTCGGCGGCAACCACGCCGACCACGACCACGACCGGCACCACGACCACCACGACAACAACCACGACCACCACGCCAACGGCCGGCTCGTGCTCGGTGATCCCCGAAGAAACCGGCGGCCCGTATCCCGCCGACGGCACCAACAGCACCAGCGCCGGCGTGGTCAACGTGCTGACGCAATCGGGCGTGGTGCGCAGCGACATCCGCAGCAGCTTCGGCAGCGCCAGCGGCACGGCGGCCGGCGTGCCGCTGACCATCAAGCTGCAGTTCGTCAACGCCAACAACAACTGCGCGGCGCTGTCCGGCGCCGCCGTCTACCTGTGGCATTGCGACCGCGACGGCAATTACTCGCTGTATTCCAGCGGCGTGACCAACCAGAATTATCTGCGCGGCGTGCAGGAAACCGACAGCAGCGGCAACATCACCTTCACCACGATCTATCCCGGCTGCTATTCGGGACGCGTGCCGCACGTGCACTTTGAGGTGTATCCGTCGCTGGCCAAGGCAACCACGGCGTCGAGCCGCATCAAGACCTCGCAGTTCACCTTCCCGGTGGCGACCAGCAACGAAGTGTATGCAAGCACCGGCTACAGCGCCAGCGTGAAGAACCTGGCCGCGATCAGCTTTGCCACCGACAACGTCTTCAGCGACGGCTACTCGCTGCAGATGGCCACCATCACCGGCAACGTCACCGATGGCTATGTGGCGACGCTGGTGGTGGCTGTCGCCGCCTAGACCTTCAGCGAATGGCTGGGGCCGACAACCGGCATGAAAAAAAGGCAGCCTAGGCTGCCTTTTTTCTTACTGCTTCACGCAATCGACGAAGTAACCGCGCTTGCCGTCGACCTCGCGCTTGACCAGGCCGTGGACGTCGGTCTCGAAGCCAGGGAAGCGTTCGTTGAAGTCGCGCGCAAAGCGCAGGTAGTCAACGATGGTCTTGTTGAAGCGCTCGCCAGGAATCAGCAGCGGGATGCCTGGTGGGTAAGGCGTCAGCAGGATCGAGGTGATGCGGCCTTCCAGCTCGTCGATCGCCACGCGCTCGATTTCGCGGTGCGCCATCTTGGCGAAGGCTTCCGACGGCTTCATCGCCGGCACCATGTCCGACAAGTACATCTCGGTGGTCAGGCGCGCCACGTCGTAGGCCTTGTAGAAATCGTGGATCTGCTGGCACAGGTCGCGCAGGCCCATTTTTTCGTAGGTCGGGTTGGCGGCCGCGAATTCCGGCAGGATGCGCCACATCGGCTGGTTCTTGTCGTAGTCGTCCTTGAACTGTTGCAGCGCGGTCAGCAGCGTGTTCCAGCGGCCCTTGGTGATGCCGATGGTGAACATGATGAAGAACGAGTACAGGCCGCACTTTTCAATAATGACGCCGTGCTCGGCCAGGTACTTGGTGACGATCGAGGCCGGAATGCCGGTCTCGTCGAACTTGCCGTCCAGCGACAGGCCAGGGTTGACGATGGTGGCCTTGATCGGGTCCAGCATGTTGAAGCCCGGCGCCAGCTTGCCGAAGCCGTGCCAGTCGTCTTCCGCCTTGATGATCCAGTCTTCGCGCGAGCCGATGCCTTCTTCGGCGAACTCGTTCGGGCCCCACACCTTGAACCACCAGTCCTTGCCCCATTCGGCGTCGATCTTCTTCATGGCACGGCGGAAGTCCAGCGCTTCCAGGATGGATTCTTCCACCAGGGCGGTGCCGCCCGGCGCTTCCATCATGGCTGCGGCCACGTCGCACGAGGCGATGATCGAGTATTGCGGCGAGGTCGAGGTGTGCATCAGGTAGGCCTCGTTGAAGGCGTCCTGGTCCAGCTTGACGGTTTCCGATTCGCGCACCAGCACCTGCGAGGCCTGCGACAGGCCGGCCAGCAGCTTGTGGGTCGACTGGGTCGAGAAGATCATCGACTCCTTGGCGCGCGGACGGTCCTTGCCGATCGCGTGCATGTTCTTGTAGAAGTCGTGGAAGGTGGCGTGCGGCAGCCAGGCTTCGTCGAAGTGCAGGGTGTCGATCTGGCCGTCCAGCAGCTCGCGCAGGGTCTCGACGTTGTACACCACGCCGTCGTAGGTCGACTGGGTGATGGTCAGGATGCGCGGCTTCTTGTTCACGGCTTCGCGCGCGAACGGATTGGCTTCGATCTTGCGCATGATGCTCTCCATCGAGAACTCTTCCAGCGGGATCGGGCCGATGATGCCGAGGTTGTTACGGGTCGGCATCAGGAACACCGGAATCGCGCCGCACATGATGATCGAGTGCAGGATCGATTTGTGGCAGTTGCGGTCCACCACCACGATGTCGCCCGGCGCCACGGTCGAGTGCCAGACCATCTTGTTCGAGGTCGAGGTGCCGTTGGTGACGAAGTAGCAATGGTCGGCGTTGAAGATGCGCGCGGCGTTGCGCTCGGACTTGGCGACCGGGCCGGTGTGGTCCAGCAGCTGGCCCAGCTCTTCGACGGCGTTGCAGACGTCGGCGCGCAGCATGTTTTCACCGAAGAACTGGTGGAACATCTGGCCGATCGGCGATTTCAGGAACGCCACGCCGCCCGAGTGGCCAGGGCAGTGCCACGAGTAGGAGCCGTCGTTGGCGTATTCCACCAGCGCGCGGAAGAACGGCGGCGCCAGGCCGTCCAGGTAGGACTTGGCTTCGCGGATGATGTGGCGCGCGACGAATTCCGGCGTGTCCTCGAACATGTGGATGAAGCCGTGCAGTTCGCGCAGGATGTCGTTCGGGATGTGGCGCGAGGTGCGGGTTTCGCCGTACAGGTAGATCGGGATGTCGGCGTTCTTGTAGCGGATTTCCTCGACGAAGGCGCGCAGCGACTTCAGCGCGGTGTCGGTGTCTTCCACCGAGCCGGTGCCGAATTCTTCGTCGTCGATCGACAGCACGAAGGCCGACGCGCGCGATTGCTGCTGGGCGAACTGGGCCAGGTCGCCGTAGGAGGTCACGCCCACCACTTCCATGCCTTCTTTTTCCATGGCGTCCGCCAGGGCGCGAATGCCCAGGCCGGACGTGTTCTCGGAACGGAAATCCTCGTCAATGATGACGATGGGGAAACGAAATTTCATGCATGTCTCCAAAAAAGCAAGCCGCCCCTGACAGGATGTGAAGGGGCGGACAGGGCGCGACCAGTCGGGTGAACTGGCCGCAAAAAAATAAGAACGGGATTCTCGCAGAAATACCGCCTCTACGGGAAAAAAATTATCGTAACAGAATGCATGAGCAGCATGACGCCGCGATGACAGGCGGAAATTCTATTCAGGCAATATTGTTCAATGTACCAGCCAGGCCAGGCCGCCCAGCACCAGGCCGACGCCGGCCACGCCGTAGGCCAGGCCCATCATCCACTTCTTGCGGGTCAGCAGGGTGATGGCGGCCAGCGAGATGGCGATCTGCTCGGCGGTGGTAGCCAGCGCCCACTGGTGGTGCTTGTGCATGGCTTCGTCCGACTTCTCGTTCCATTCCTTGGACGATTCCTCGAAATTCTCGGCTTCCTTCTTGATCTCTTCCTTGTCGTGCTTGTAACGGGCGGCGTCGGCCTCGTAGCGCTTGGGATCGACGCCGGGCAGGGTCATGGCCAGTTCGGCCAGGTTCTGGCGGGCGGACTTGGCCTGATAGTAGTTCCAGCGGTTGGCCGCCTCGGTCTTGTCGATGGCGGCGTTGTTCTTGAACAGGGCCGCGTCGTTCTGCGTGGCGCCGCCCAGGTAGCCGAAGGCTGCGCCGACGGTGGCCAGAATGGCGGTCATCACCGCAATGTTGTTGGAAAAGCCATCGCTGCCGTGCGCAGCATGTTCAACTGCGTGATCGTGCGGGCCGTGGACGTGGAAGCCTTCGCTAGACATGGGTATCCTCTTTCAAACTTGGTAAAACTCAGGCCTTGCGGCGCAGGGTGACAAAAGCGTAGCGCAAACCGGATGCTTCCGATGCGTGTTCTTCACGGGCGGTTTCCTGCCACGCGTTGGCGTCGATCTCGGGGAAGAAGGCATCGCAATCGAAAGTATGGGCGATTTGCGTAATAATCAACTGGTCGGCCAGTTGCAGCGACTGCTTGTAGATCTCGGCGCCGCCGATGACGAAGCCTTCGGCGCCGTCCAGCAGGGCGATGGCCGCTTCGATGGAGCCGACCACTTCCACGCCGTCATGGCGCCAGTCCGCATTGCGGGTGATGACGATGTTGCGGCGGTTCGGCAGCGGCCGGCCGATCGAATCGAAGGTCTTGCGGCCCATGATGATCGGGTGGCCGGTGGTCAGGCGCTTGAAGTGCGCCAGGTCTTCCGGCAGCTTCCACGGCAGGGTGTTGTTGATGCCGATGCCGCGCTGGGCATCGGTGGCGACGATAATGGTCAATAAGCTCATGGTTCGGCAATTCGGTAATGAGCCGGTATTATCGTTCAAAACCGCCGCCGAGGGCAGGGCGAACTTGCTACGGCGCCGATTGCGCCTGCGCCGCCTGAATCCGGCGCGAAAAGTCCTGCAGATCCGGCGCCGCGATGTCGGATACCGTGGCGTACTGCATGCCGTCCTGCGTCCAGCGCAGCAGGTGGAAGCCCTGGCGGCTGCCCGCGTGGGGCGCGGAGTCGCGCTGCGCGCCGTCCGGCCATACGTACAGGTTGATGATGTGCAGGCGGTGGCGGTAGGCCAGCGCCGCCACCGGCCGTTGCTGAAGATAGTCCAGCCGGCCGCCGATCAGCGGATAGCCCTGCGTGGCCAGGTCGTGCACCGGCGGCGAATAATCCAGTTTGCCGGCAAACCAGGGCTTGACGGTGTGCCGGTCGGTGGAGGCGACGTCCGCCAGATGCTCCGGCATCAGGGCGCGGAAGTGGCTGGCCACCAGTTCGCGCTCGGCCAGGTCGTCCGGCGACGGCTGCGCCAGGTACAGCGACAGCGTGACGGCGAAGGCGGTGGTGGCGCCTGCCGCCAGGCCGAGATTGATCCAGGCCCATGACCAGCGGCGGCGGGCGGCCACAGGCTGCGGCGGCGCGTTTTCATGCAGCACCGCGCGGATGCGGTGGCGCAGGTAGGCCGGCGCCGCGTATTGGGTGGCGTCGACCTGCACCTGGTCCTGCAGCGCTTCCAGCTCCGCCAGCGCGGCGCGGCAGGCGGCGCATTGGTCCAGATGGTCTTGCGCCTGCAGCAGTTCGGCGCCGTTGAGTTCCGCGTCCAGATAGGCCGACAATTCCTCGCGGCTGAGTTTACAGTCCATCCTGACCTCCCTGTTTCAAATAAGCGAGCAACAGCTTGCGCGCCCGCGCCAGGCGCGACATCACCGTGCCGATCGGGATGTCCACCACCTGCGCGATTTCCTTGTACGACAAATCATCCATCTCCTTCAGCACCAGTACCTCGCGGAACGCGTAGGGCAGGCGGCTCAGGGCCGCATCCACGCTGCGGCCGGCGTCGCGCGCCGCGGCGATGGCGGCCGGATCGCTGACGCCTTCCTGCGCCGGTTCCTCCGGCATCTGGTCCAGATCCAGGTCGGCGCGCTGGTGCCGGCTGTCGCGCTGCGTGGTGTAGTAGGTGTGGCGGACGATGGTCAGCAGCCAGGTGCGGGCGTCGCCGCCGCGAAAGCCGTCGGCGAAACGGAACGCGCGCAGATAGGCGTTCTGCACCAGATCGTCTGCATCGTGTGCATTGCGGGTCAGCCAGCGCGCCAGGTTGTAGGCCGCGTCCAGGTGCGGCATGGCCAGGGCTTCGAACTGCGCGGTTTTATCGGGATCGCCCAAAAGCTTGTCCATCGTAGTGGTCCAGACTATGAAGACTCGATGCCGGGCATTTTTATTCCCGCTTTAGAAATAAAAAAATCAGCGGGAATAAGCACGTGGCGATGCGGGTTTGAGGGAGTGCGGCTAGCGTATTCGATGTCGATTATGCCACGGATGCGCAGCCTTCTTTTTCAATCGGCGACGGGAGACACATCATGATGGATCGCAGGGAGTTTTTAAGGCTGGGCGCGGTGGGCGGCGGCGCTGTATTTATCTCCGGCCTGTACGGGCCGGCGCTGGCTGCGGACGGCGGCGAGGATTTCTATTTCGTGCAGCTGTCCGATTCGCACTGGGGCTACAAGGGGCCGGCCAATCCGGATGCGCAGAATACCCTGAAGCAGGCGGTGGAGCGCGTGAATGCGCTGCCGGTGCCGCCGGAGTTCATCGTGTTCACCGGCGACCTGACGCACACCACGGACGATCCGGCCGAGCGCCGCCGGCGCATGGCGGAGTTCAAGGAAATCGTCGGCGGACTGAAGGTGAAGGAAATCCACTTCCTGCCGGGCGAGCACGATGCATCGCTGGACAAGGGCGCGGCCTATCAGGAGTTTTTCGGTCCCACGCATTACAGCTTCGATCACAAGGGCGTGCATTTCATCGCCATCGACAACGTCTCGGACCCCGGCGCCCGCATCGGCGAGGTGCAGCTGGCATGGCTGAAGGCCGATCTGGCGACGCAGGCCCAGGACGCGCGCATCGTGGTGATCACGCACCGGCCCTTGTTCGACCTGGCGCCGCAATGGGACTGGGCCACGCGCGACGGCGCGCAGGCCATTGCGCTGCTGATGCCGTATGCGAACGTCACCGTGTTTTACGGCCATATCCACCAGGAGAACCACCACATGAGCGGGCATATCGCGCACCATGCGGCCAAGTCGCTGATCTTTCCGCTGCCGGCGCCGGGATCGCAGGAAAAGCGCACGCCGCTGCCCTGGGACGATGCCGCGCCAGCCAGGGGATTGGGCTTTCGCGAAGTCGAGGCGCAGGCCAGGACCGGTTTCCAGATCACCGAACTGCCGGTCGTGAAGGGATAAGCCATGCAGGCGAAACGTAGATTGTTGCTGGCGGCGCCGCTGTCGCTGGTGGCGTTCGGCGCATTGCGCGCGGCCACCAGGGAGCGCGTGATTCAGATCGAAGCGCGCAAATTCCGCTTCGCGCCGAATGTCATCGAGATGAAATTGGGCGAGACCGTGGTGCTGGAATTGACGGCGCTGGATTTCCCGCATGGCTTCAGCGTGCCCGATTTTAAAATCCGCGAGGATCTCATCATGGGCAAGCCGGTGCGGGTCACGCTCAAGGCGGACAAGATCGGGAAGTTCGGCTTCTTGTGCGATAACTTCTGCGGCAGCGGTCATGAGGAGATGGCTGGGACCATCATCGTCAAGGCCTAGCGGTAGAACGCCCGCAGGTGGTTGGCCAGCGCCTGCGGCGCTTCCAGCGGCATCATGTGGCCGGTGCCTTCGGCCAGCATGTGCAGCCGGGCGCCTGGCCAGCTGGCGGCCAGGGCGCGGACGTCTTCGGCCGGCGCCAGATTGTCATGCTCGGCACCGATGATCATGGCCGGGCAGCGCAGGGTGTGAACGCGGTCCATCAGCTCCGGGCGTTCGATGGTGCTGCGGAACTGCGCCAGCAGCACGTCCTTGCCCAGGTCCACGGCCATTTGCTGGATCACGCCGACGATGGCGGGATCGTCCAGATGCTCCGGTGCGACGATTTCGCGCAGGCGCATCTGGGTCATGCCGGTGTAATGGTTCTTTTCCAGTTGCGGGATGATGCGCAGGCGCGTGGCCTTTTCCTTGTCCAGCAGCTTTTTGCCGGCGCTGCCGATGATGGTCAGCGACGCCACGCGCTCGGGATGGGCCAGCGCATATTCCATCGCCAGATAGGCGCCCAGCGAAAAGCCGACCAGGTGGGCCTGCGGCGCACTGTGCGCACCGATCAGTTCCAGCATCTGCTCGCGCGTGGCGGCCTTGTACAGCGGGACGTGGTTGAACGTGTAGCCGTCTCCCAGCAGCGGCAGCAGGCGGCCCCACATCCGTTCATCGCACAGCGTGCCGGGGACGAAGTCCAGCCGTGTCGTCATACCGCCATCGGCGCGGTGATCGGCGCGTGGTGCTGGTAGCCTTCCAGCGCGAAGTCGGACGGTTCGATTTTTTCCAGCCATTCCGGCTCGTACTTGCCGGTCTGCGCGAACGCCGGCACGCGGTCGGCGATGATCAGCTGCGGCAGCGGGAACGGTTTGCGGGTCAGCTGTTCCTGCACCATGTCCATGTGGTTCTCGTAGATGTGGGCATCGCCGATGAAGTAGGTGAACCAGCGCGGCGTGTAGCCGGTCAGGCGGCCGACGAGGTGCATCAGCGCCGCGCCTTCGGCCAGGTTGAACGGCGTGCCCAGACCCAGGTCGTTCGAGCGCACGTAGAGGCACATCGACAGTTCCCTGGTGGTCGGATTCGGGATGAACTGGTACAGCAGGTGGCAGGCCGGCAGGGCGACTGCGTCCAGCACGGCCGGATTCCAGCCGTGGAACAGGATGCGACGGCTGCCTGGATTGTTCATGATCGTGTCCAGGCATTCGCGCAGCTGGTCGATGGCTTTGTACAGCAGTACCTTCTTGACGCCGTTTTCTTCAATCGGCGCGACGACGGTGAAGCCGTTCTTCTGCGCGTCGGCCAGCTGGGCTTCCTGATCGGCGTCGATCACCTTGTAGCCAGGCCACTGGCGCCACTGCACGCCGTAGACCGGGCCCAGGTCGTCGGTACCCTGGCGGTACGGATTGTCCAGCCATTGCTGGTTTTCGTTGGCGTTCTGGTCCCACACCTTGCAGCCCAGCGCGCGGAAATCGGCGGCGCTGCGCGAAGCCCGCAGGAAAGCGCACAACTCGCCCACCACCGATTTGAATGCCAGCTTCTTGGTTGTCACAGCAGGAAAACCTTTTGTCAGGTCGAAGCGCATCATCGCACCCGGCACGCTCAGCGTGCGGATGCCGGTGCGGTTGTCCTGCCAGCTGCCGCTGTCGATGACGGTCTGGATCAATTCCTGGTATTGCTGCATTCAGTTCTCCAACGGGGGATGTCGCTCAAAGACGGTTATTTTAGCAGGGCGCTCGGACCTGGGTTCAGCGCGGGCCCGGCTTGGACCTGCGACCGGCCGGCTTGGCGGCGGCGCGGCCTTCGGTGCGGGCTTGCGACTTGGCGCCGCGTCCTGCGGTGACGACCACGGCGCCTTTCGGTGCCGCATTCGCGGGATTCCGGCCCTGGTTGCCGCGCGGGGAGACCGGGCCCTTATTCTGCACGCGTTCGCGGGCTGGCGGCTTGCCGCCTTTTTCCGGCGGCGTCCAGACGCCGAGCGATTCGCTGCCACCGGCCGGACGCGCTTCCATCCTGGATGGCGGCGGCGCCTTGGCCAGCGGCGGCGCGCCGGCAGGGCGCTTGGCCGCATTCGGCGCCGGGCCTTTGCGGGCAGGCGCCGGGGCGGCGCCCTTTGGCGCGGTCTCCGGCACGCGGTGGTCTGCCTCGAAGCCTGGTTCCTCGTAGCGAGGGATGACCTGGCGCGTCAGCGTTTCGATCTCCTTCAGCATATCCACTTCATCGGCGCAGACCAGCGACACCGCTTCACCGGCCATGCCCGCGCGGCCGGTACGGCCGATACGATGGATGTAATCCTCCGCCACCGATGGCAAATCAAAGTTCACCACCTGCGGCAGGGCTTCGATATCCAGGCCGCGCGCCGCCACGTCGGTGGCGATCAGCAGGCGCACTTCCTTGCGTTTGAAACGGTCCAGCGCGCGCAGACGGGCAGGCTGCGTCTTGTCGCCGTGGATGGCGTCTGCGGTCACGCCATGCTCGTGCAAGGTCTTGACCAGCGCTTCCGCGCCTTTACGCGTTTTGACGAACACCAGCGCCTGCACCCAACCGAGCTTGTTCAGCAGATGCAGGAACAGCTCCGGCTTGCGGCGCTTGTCGGTCGGGATCAGCCACTGCTTGACCGATTTGGTCGCCGTGTTGGCCGCCGCCACCTGGATCGATACCGGATCTTTCAGCATGCCCTTGGCCAGCTTGCGCACCTCGTCCGAGAACGTGGCCGAGAACATCAGGGTCTGGCGCTGCTTGGGCAAGGCTTCCAGCAGGATATCCAGATCGCGCTCGAAGCCCAGGTCCAGCATGCGGTCCGCCTCGTCCAGCACCAGCGTTCGCAGCAGCTCGAAGCTGATCACGCCCTGGTCGTGTAGGTCAATCAAGCGGCCCGGCGTCGCCACCAGCACGTCCAGGCCCTTGCGCAGCTTGGCGATTTGCGGCTCGATCGCCACGCCGCCGTAGGCCACGGCGCTGCGCAGCGGCAGGTTGCTGCCGTAGCTGCGGAAGCTTTCGTAGACCTGCTCGGCCAGTTCGCGCGTCGGCACCATCACCAGCGCGCGCACGCACTGCGGCGCGGTCGCGCCTTCCATCGTCAGGCGATGCAGGATCGGCAACGCAAAGCCGGCGGTCTTGCCGGTGCCGGTCTGCGCCGCGGCCATCACGTCGCGGCCCGCCAGCACGGCGGGAATGGCTTGCTTCTGGACCGGCGTGGGCTGCTTGTAGCCCAGCGCATCCAGCGTGCGCAGAAGAGGATCGATCAAGCCGAGTGATTGGAAGGTCATGGTGTGTTCAGTCAGACAAAGGGGCGCAGTGTAGCCGGTTTGCCCGGCGCATGCGGAATTAGTTGGCCAGCGCTTCCGACCACAAGGTCAGGATGTCGCGCACGCGCTGGTCCGGCAGGTTGAGCAGGTTGTCGCCAATGTACAGTTCCACCGAACTGCGGTCCGGCAGCGCCGCGTGGCTGGCGCCGTTGAACAGCCATACGCCGTGTTCCTCGGCGATGCTGCTGCGGATCTCCAGCGCGCGTTCGCGGCCCACCGGCAGGTGGATGTGCAGCATATTGGCGTGCGGCGCGGCGGGATTGGGCGTCAGCAGCGGATAGTCGCGCAGCACTTCATACAGCCACTGCGTGCGCTTGAAGTAGGCCGGCATTGCCGCCAGCCGGGTGTCGAACTGCATGGCCGCAGCCACCACATACGGCGTGCGCTGGTAGACGTTGCCGCCCTGACGACGATACCACTCCTGCGCCTTGGCGACGAAGGCCGCGCTACCGGCCAGCATGGCGCCGGCCATGCCGCCGATGCCTTTGTACAGCGAGACGTAGACGCTGTCGAAACCCGCCGCGATGTCGTTCACCGGCCGCGCGTAGGCCGCCGCCGTTTCCCACAGGCGCGCGCCGTCCATGTGCAGGTGGATGCCTTGCTCGCGGCAGTAGGCCTTGATGGCCGCCAGTTCGTCCCAGTTCGGGCACTGGCCGCCGATCTCGCGCGCCGGCAGTTCCAGCGTGGCCGCGCCAAGCCGGTCGGGAAGGGCTTTCAGTTCCTCCAGCGTCCATGGGCGCTGCGGATCGCCGATCTGCAGCGCCTGGAAATGGTCGAACAGCTGATGGTTGCCGCGTTCATGCTTCAGGATGTGCGACGTCGGATGCAGCGCCACCAGCTTGCTGCCGCGTTCCGCGCAGGCGATGCGCAGCGCCGTCGCTTGCGTCATGGTGCCGGTGATGCAGAAGACCGCCGCCTCGAAGCCCAGCAGGCGCGCGACTTTCTGCTCGAAATCCTGTATCAGCGCGCCATTGCCGTAGACGTCGTGCGTCACGCTGTGGGCTTCGCACCAATCGCCCATGGCCGTAAACAGCTCGGCGGGCGAGGCGGCGCGATGGCCCGGCAAGTGCGTGCGGCAACTGAGTTTTAATTCTGCGTCGGTCAAAACCTTCTCCTGAAAGGCAGAATGTTACCACTTCACTCTTGGCCGGCGCGGAAACCGGCCTTGCGGTAGTGCGCCTCGTAGTCCGCCGACAGGGTATCCATCATGCGATCCCAGAACAGGAAATACCAGCTGAAGTTATGATGACCGAGAAGACAGGGATCGTCCAACTGGTGATGGGCAGGATCAACAGGATCAACAGGATCAACAGGATCAACAGGATCAACAGGATCAACAAGCCGGCGCGCTGCAGATTGAACAGGATTCTGGGCAGCAGGTGGTCCAGCATGGCGTCTCCTTGGATCGGAGACGCCATCATAGAGTCGGTGGATACTGCCTGTGCTTGTAAAATGATCAATGTGCCACGTGGACGTTGTGGAACTGCAGCGCCGCCAGGTTGGCGTAGATGCCGCCCAGCGCCACCAGCGACGCGTGCGTGCCGGTTTCGACGATCTTGCCGTCTTCCATGACGATGATGCGGTCGGCGCGCTGCACGGTCGCCAGGCGGTGGGCGATGATGACGGTGGTGCGGCCGACCATTGCCGCTTCCAGCGCTTTTTGCACCAGGCGTTCCGATTCCGCGTCCAGCGCGCTGGTGGCTTCGTCGAGCAGCAGCAGCGGCGGATTTTTCAGCAGCGCGCGCGCGATGGCGATGCGCTGACGCTGTCCGCCGGACAGGCGCACGCCGCGCTCGCCCAGGAAGGACTGGTAGCCTTGCGGCAGACGTTCGATGAATTCGTGGGCGGCGGCCAGCTTGGCGGCGGCGATCACTTCCTCGTCGCTGGCGCCGGCGCGGCCGTAGCGGATATTTTCCATCGCGTTGGCCGAGAAGATCACCGTATCCTGCGGCACGATACCGATGGCGTCGCGCAGCGTGTGCAGATCGAGTTGCGTGATGTCGACGCCATCGAGCTTGATGCTGCCGCGCTGCGGGTCGTAGAAACGCAGGAACAGCTGGAACAGTGTGGTCTTGCCAGCGCCCGAAGGACCGACTACGGCGACGGTTTCACCAGGCTTGATGTCCAGCGAGACGTGATCCAGCGAGTTGGTTTCCGGACGCGATGGATAGGAGAAGATCACATCGTTCAGCGACAGGGCGGCGCCGTTGGCGGCACGCGGCGGCAGCGCCAGCGGCGTGGCCGGCGACTGGATCTTCGATTTCACCGACATCAGCTCCAGCAGGCGCTCGGTGGCGCCGGCGGCGCGTTGGGCTTCGCCCATCACTTCGGACAGCGCACCAATCGCGCCGGCCACGATGGAGGCATACAGAATGAACTGACCGAGATCGCCGCCGGTCATGTCGCCCGACAGCACGGCATGCGCGCCGAGCCACAGCACGAAGACGATGGCGCCGAACACCAGCACAATCGCCAGCATGGTCAACAGGGCGCGCGCGCGGATGCGGCGCATCGCGGTCTGGAACGCGCCTTCGACCGAGCCGCCGAAACGCTGCGACTCGATCTTTTCATGCGTGAAGGCCTGTACGGTCGGCATGGCGTTGAGGATTTCGCCGGCCATGGCGGAAGCGTCGGCCACGCGGTCCTGCGAATCGCGCGACAGCGTGCGCACACGGCGGCCGAACATCACGATCGGCAGCACGGTCAGGATCAGCAGGCCGATGATGATGGCCGATAGTTTGGGACTGGTCACGAACAGCATCACCAGGCCGCCGATAAACAGCAGCACGTTACGCAGCGCCATCGAGATGCTGGTGCCGACCACCGACTGGATCAGCGTGGTGTCGGTGGTGATGCGCGACAGGACTTCGCCGGTCTGCGTGGTCTCGAAGAATTCCGGGCTTTGCGTGACGACGTGTTGGTAAACCGCGCTGCGGATGTCGGCGGTAACGCGCTCGCCCAGCCACGACACGGTGTAGAAGCGCGCCGCCGTCGCCAGCGCCAGGATGGTGGCGAGTCCGAACAGCGCCAGGAACACCAGGTCCACGTGCTGGATGCTGCGCGTGCCCGATCCGCCGAAGCCCAGGTCGATCATCTGCTTGAAGGCGGCGGGAATCGCCAGCGTGGACGCGGCGGCCACCACCAGCGCCACGCCGGCCATGGCGAACTGGCGCTTGTACGGCGCCAGGAAAGGCACCAGCCCTCGCAAGGTGGCGAGGCTGCCTTTTTTGAGTTCACGGGATGCGTTCGGTGCAGCGGCGGAGGGCGTGCTGGCGGTGGTGCTATTGGTCATCGTGTGGCTGCGGTTACGTAAATGTACTTGTGGTGACGTTTGGTGCTGCTTAAATATTGTGCCTACAGTTTCATGGCGCTGACATAACCGGTCATTTCCAGATAGGCGCGGCCAACCGGCTTGCCGTCACGGTTCAGCGTGACCGCACCTTCCCAGTACACCGCGCCCGTGGACCGGCGCGAGTCCAGTTCCTGGTCGTCCTGCAGCGGCACCACGTCCCACACCATGCTGCCGGTGATGAGGCGGGTCGCAATGGGATACTCGGCATCGGTGCGCGGCGAACGCCACCGCCGTTGGGGAGCAAAGCTGACCTGGTCCGGCGTGAACTGCGTGATCTTACCGGATGCATCGCGCCATGTCGCGTGCGCCCATAGTTTAGCACCTGTCTTGCTTCTGACCTCGAAAGCCATCAATGTACCGCCGTCGGCCAGGTTGGCGCCGATCCAGTCCCAGCCCGTGGCCTCGGCGTCGAGGGCTTCGCTGGACCACTCGTGGTCCAGCCAGGCGACGCCGGCGACGCTTGTCTGCTTGCCAACGCGGGTAATGCTGCCGCTGACCTGCAGGTGCGGCTGGCTGTAGTAATAGCTGCTTTGCGCCGGGCGCGGCCCCTTGCGGGAGTAGCCATGGTCGCCTTGCAGCAGGTCCGGCTGCGAGGGCGCCAGTTTCAGATCGTATTTGAATTCCGGGCTGTCGACGTGGACGCTGTAGCTGCCGTCGGCGCCGCGCACCATGTGCCAGTCTTCCAGCTTGACGTTGGTGTCGCCGGTTCTGGCGTAGGACAGGCCGAAGCCTTCGCGCGCGCTGCGCTGGTCGTGCAGCAGCTTGCCGTTGGCCGGATCGGAGAGGGCGGCGTGGCCGATGATCAGCTGCTTGGGGGCGAACTGGCTGGGGTTGGCGCGGTCATGCGTGCTGGCGCTGCGGAAGAAGGTGACCTGGAAGCCAAGCGGCTTGCCGTCCGGCGTATTGAGCCAGCCGGTGACGTACCACCATTCGGTCTTGTAGTCGGGATGGGCACCGTAGTCCTTGGGGAAGGACAGGGTGGCGCCAGGCACCACGGCCGGGAACTGCGGTGCGGCGGCGCGGACTGGCACGGACAGCAGCAGCGCCAATACGACGGATGTGAACAACCGAACAAGCATTACCAGTCCTCCCGGACAGCGCGTATCGGTCCGCCGGACAGCGACTGGCGACCGGCCAGCAGCGCGGTGAGCGCGGCGGCGGTCAACAGCAGGCCGGCGACGCTGGCGAGCAGCGGCCATGGCATGTGCAGCTGCATGGTCCAGTGGAAGGACTGCGGGTTGACGACAAATACCAATATCAAACTGATCACCCATCCCAGCACAAAACCGGTGACGATGCCGAGCGCCGTCAGCGAGCCGCCTTCGATCGCCAGTATCGACAGCACCTGGCGGCGGGTCACGCCGACATGGCGCAGCATGCCGAATTCCTTGGCCCGCGCCAGCGTCTGCGCGGAGAAGGTGGCGGCCACGCCGAACAGGCCGATGACGATGGCGATCGCTTCCAGCAGGTAGGTGATGGCAAAGCTGCGATCGAACACTTTCATGCTCATGGCGCGAATTTGCGAGGGTTCGCTGGCGTCCAGCGCCGCCGCGAACGGCAGTTTTTTCAACGCGGCCAGCGTGTTTTCCGGTTTGGCGTCCGGCTTGAGCGTAAGGGCCACGGCGCTGGCCTGCTGTTCGCCGGTGATGGCGCGGTAGTCGCTCAGCCGCATCTGGATGGTGCCGGTAGGGCGTGCATAGTCGCGCCACACGCCGGCCACCTGGAAGGCGTGCAGGGCGCCGGCCAGCGGCAGTTCGATGCGCTGGCCGACCTGCATGCCGTATAAGTCGACCATCGCTTCGGATACCCATACCGGTGGCGATGAACCGGCGGCTGGCGCTTGCGTCTCGCCGACGATGGCCAGCGTGCGCGCCGGATTGGCCGCGTCCACGTTGCGCGCCATCAGCGTGACGGCCGGCCGCCCGGATGCGAGCGAGATCGAACGCGTGCGCAGGAAATCGGCGGTGGCGACGTCGGGCAATGCGGCCAGCGTCGCCTGTTCTGAAGGCTGCAGGCCGGCCGTGGCGCCGCCGCTGGCGGTGCTGACGTAGATATCGGCCGGCAGTATGTGCAGCAGCCAGTCGTCCAGCGACACGCGGAAGCTGGTGACCATGATGGCCATGGCGACCATCAGGCTGAAGCTCGACAGCACGCCGCCGAGCGCGATGCCGGCCTGGCTCGATGCGTTGGCGAGACGGGACAACGTCAGCGTGACGACCGCGGAGGCGCCCGGTTTGTCGGCAGTGGCGGCGCTCCAGTGCCGGAACGCGAAGCGGAACACGATGGCGGCCAGGCGCGGCATCAGACCGATGGCGCCGATCAGCAGCAGGGCGATGGACAGGTAGCCGAACAGCGGCAGTTCGAATATCGGCGGGGCTTGCGACAGCAGCGCGGCTAGCACCATGCACACCAGCGAAGGCCAGGCGCGCGACAGGCGCGACATGGCCGCTTCCTCGGTGCCGGATTTGAGTGCGACCGCCGGCTTGGCGCGGGCGGCGTCCAGCGCCGGAGCGGCGCAGCCCAGCAGTGCGACCGCCACGCCCAATGCGAAGTAGATGGCGGCGGCCACCGGCGTGAAGTGCACTTGTGGACGCACGCCGGAGAAGAATCCGGCGCCGAGGTCCGCGCCCATGAAGTGCAGCGCGGCGGCGGCCAGTCCGTAGCCGGCGGCGATGCCGATGGCGGAACCGGCGATGCCGAGGCACAGGCCCTCAACCAGGATTTGGCGCAGCAGGCGGTGGCGGTCCAGGCCCAGCACGCGCAGCAGCGCGAACTGGCTGCGGCGGCGGATCACCGACAGCGCCTGCGTGGAGAACACCAGGAAGGCGCCGGTGAACAGCGCCACCAGCGCCAGCACGGTGAGGTTGACGCGGTAGGCGCGGCTCATGCCTTCGTTGCTGCTGTTCTGTTCTTCGTCGTTGGGCTGGTTGATGCGGAAACGGCCCGGATACCGGCTTTGCAGGTCTTTTTCCAGCCGGGCTTTGAAGACTTCGCGGTTCACGCCGTCGCGCAGTTTGAGGTCGATGCGTGACAGTTGGCCGAGTTTTTCAAAGCGCCATTGCGCGGCGCCGATGTCCATCACGGCGATGCGCTGGCCGGCACGGGCGCTGGGCAACGCGCCGGCCACGCGCAGCTTCAACTGGCCGGTGCCGACTTGCAGCGTGACCAGGCCGGCGGCCGGTTGCAGCCATTGCTGGGCGGCGGGCGAGAGGAACAGCGTGTCGTCGGCCAGGGTGGCGTTGATGTCGTCGTTGGCCGGAACGCCGATCAGGTCCGGCGTGATGTAGCCAGCGCGGAAGGCGTCGGTGCCGATGATCTTGAGGGCGGTGCGCTGGCCGGGGACGGAGGCCTCGAATTCCAGCACGGGCGAGGCGACCACCACGCCGTCGCGTTGGGCCAGTTGCGGGTAGATGGCTTCGTCGAAGAACGGTTCGGTGCCGCGTACCTGGATGTCGGCGACGCCGGACAGGCCTTTGACGGCGGCCGAGAATTCGTTGAAGGCGGCGGCGTTGATCAGGTGGATGGCGAAGCCGAGCGAGATGCCGACCGCGATGGCGGCAATCGCCACCAATGCCCGCACCGGATGCGCGCGCCATTCGCCGAGCAGCAGCCAGCGTGACAGCCGGCGCATCGACGCGGCCGGCGCAGCTGCCGGATGGGCGCCAGCCGCGCGGGTTGCGGCGTTGGCGGGCGAGTTTTCGGCAGGCTGGTTGTGATCGGACATCAGTGCGGACACTCCAGCGCCATGGTCTCGCCGGCGCGGCGCGCGCGCAGGCGTGCGGCTTCGGTGGCCTGGCCGGTGGCGCGGCGGGCGTCTTCGTCGGCCCAGCGCTTGTTCAGTTTGAGCTTGTCGCACTTCTTGCGCTGGACGGCGGCGGCTTGCGAAGCGCGCGCGGCATCGCGTTCTTCACGGTCCTCGCGTTTGAGCCGCGCTTTCTCAAGGTTGTCCGCCTGTTTTTGCTGGCGTCGCAGCGTACCGGCAGCGGCAGGGTCGCGCGACGGCGCGGACGGCGCCTGCAGCGTCGCCGCGCTGGCGCCCGCGGGACATGGCGTATCGCTGTAACTGACCTTGCCGTCCACGGTACATTTGTAGACGGTTTGCGCGTAGGCAGCCAGCGTGGCCGCCCACATCACGACAACAATCAGCAGTTTCATTTCAGCCTCGGTCAAAGGATTTTCCCGGGATTCATGATACCGAGTGGATCCAATGCCGCTTTGATGGCTCGCATCATATTCAGCTCTACCGCCGATTTGTAGTGCGCCAGCTCGCCGCGCTTCAACGCGCCAATGCCGTGTTCAGCGGAAATCGAGCCGCCGAACGACACCACGCTGTCATGCACCACGCGATTGACCTTGTCCTGATTGGCCAGGAAGTCCTCGTTCGAGATGCCCGCCGGCGGCGCCACGTTGTAATGCAGGTTGCCGTCGCCCAGGTGGCCGAAACACACCAGCTGACAGCCCGGGAAAGCCGCATCCAGCTGCGGCCCGGTGACGGCGATGAAATCCGCAATCCGCGACACCGGCAGCGAAATATCGTGCTTGATGTTCTTGCCGGCCTTGGCCTGCGCCAGCGGGATATGCTCGCGCAACTGCCACAGCCCGGCCGATTGCGCCACCGACGTCGCCACCACCGCATCGTTGATCACGCCGCGCTCCAGCGCCGCGCCGATCGCATGTTCCAGCAGCCCGACCGCATGCTGCTCCGATTCGCTGCTGCTCAATTCCAGAAGCACGTACTGCGGATGCGGCGCGGCGAAAGGCTTGGGCAGTTGCGGGAACTGTTCCGCCACCAGTTCCAGACAATAGCGCGACATCAGCTCGAAGCCGGTCAGGCTGGAACCGCAATGATCCTGCATCAGCACCAGCAATTGCAGCGCGTCGGCGGGCGAGGGCAGCGCCGCCAGCGCGGTGATGCTGGCCTTCGGCAGCGGATACAGCTTGAGCACCGCGCCGGTGATGACGCCCAGCGTGCCCTCCGCGCCGATGAACAGATCGCGCAGATCGTAGCCGGTGTTGTCCTTGCGCAGACCGCGCAAGCCGCTCCAGATCTCGCCCTGCGGCGTGACCACTTCCAGCCCGAGGCACAGTTCGCGGGTATTCCCGTAGCGCAGAACCGCCGTGCCGCCGGCGTTGGTGGACAGGTTGCCGCCGATGGTGCAACTGCCTTCCGCAGCCAGCGACAGCGGGAACAAACAGCCCTCGGCCGCAGCCGCTTCCTGGATCTGCTGAAGAATGCAGCCCGCATCCACCGTCATGGTGCGGTTGACCGGATCGACCTGGCGGATGCTGTTCAGCCGCGCCAGCGACAGCACCACCTGCGCGCCGCTGGCATCCGGCACGCTGCCGAGCACCAGCCCCGTATTGCCGCCTTGCGGCACCAGCGCCACGCGGTGTTCGGCGCAGGCGCGCACCAGCGCCGCCACTTGCTGCACCGAGCCGGGACGCAGCACGGCCAGCGCCTTGCCGGTAAACCGTCCGCGCCAGTCGGTGAGGAAGGGTGCCATGTCGGCCGGCGCATCGAGCACATAGGCATCGCCGAGGATGCCGCGGCATTGCGTGAGGAATTCCATCATTTGACCGTGTTGACCTTTACCTTGTCCAGCAGCTCCTTGGCCAGCTTGCGCGCCGCGCGCTTGTACGGACGCAGATACAGCAATGCGCAGACAAAGTAGATGCAGACCACCAGCGCCTCGCCCCAGGCCAGCGCCGACGACAGGCCGCCGGTGTCGCTCCAGCCGCGCACCACGCCTTCGGTGAAGTACAGCAGGATCATCATCGAGGTCCACTGCAGCGTGTAGATATCGCGCTTCCAGACGCCGTATAGCGGCAGCAGCAGCGGCGCGGCCTTCAGCACCAGCCAGGAACCGCCCGGTTTCAGCGGCGCCAGCACCATCTCCCACAACACACACAAGATTATCAACGCCACCAGGCTGCCGATCGCGCCCCAGTGAAAATACTTTTGCATTGTGGTTTCCATGGCGTCTATCCGTTAAGTTTGACTGCTGTTTCGGCCAAGCGCTTGCCTAATGCGATGGCCAGGCGTTTCTCATCCTCGGTGATGACCTTTTTGCCATCGAGGCCGGACCAGTGGCTGGCGCCGTAGGGCGTGCCGCCGCTGGAAGTGGTCATCAGTTCCGGATTGGTGTAGGGCAGGCCGAGCACCATCAGGCCGTGATGGAACAGCGGGATCATCATCGACAGCAGCGTCGACTCCTGGCCGCCGTGCAGGCTGCCGGTCGAGGTGAACACGCAGGCCGGCTTGCCCGCCAGCGCGCCGGACAGCCACTGGCTGGCCGTGCCGTCCCAGAAATACTTCATGGCCGAGGCCATATTGCCGAAGCGGGTCGGCGAGCCGACCGCGATGCCGCCGCACTCCGTCAGGTCGTCCAGTTCCACGTAGGGCGCGCCGTCGGCCGGCACGTCCGGCTCGGTGGCTTCGGCCACGGTGGACACCGCCGGCACCGTACGCAGGCGCGCGTCGCAGCCCGGCACGCTCTCGATACCCTGGGCGATCAGCTCCGCCAATTTGCGGGTTGCGCCATGGCGGGAGTAAAACAGTACAAGAATAGTCAGATTAGGATGGTTCATCAGCGGTATTATAGGGCGCTTTAGCGGATGGCATCATTGTCACCGTTGTAATACGATAGCGTCCATGTACCAAAAATATCTCCGTCCTTTTTATCTGTACCTGTTCCGCACCTGCCGTGGCGGCATCAAGACCGTGCGTTCGCTGTCCTGGCCCGAGGTGCGCGACCTGATTCTGTTCGCGCGCCGCCGGCTGCGCGAGGAGAGTTTGCCGCAGGTGGCCGGCAGCCTGACCTTCACCACCGTGTTTGCGCTGGTGCCGCTGCTGACGATCGCCCTGGCGATCTTCACCACCTTCCCGATGTTCAACACCTTCCGCAGTTCGCTGGAGGCGTACTTCGTGCAAAGCGTGATGCCGAAGACGATTTCCAGCACCATCCTCAATTACCTGACGATGTTCGCCTCCAAGGCCACGCGGCTGTCGGCGGTGGGCGCGGTGGCGCTGATCTTCACCTCGATCGCGATGATGAACCTGATCGAGCGGGTGTTCAACCGCATCTGGCAGGTGCGCGGCCAGCGCGCGTGGACGCGGCGTATCCTGGTCTACTGGGCGCTGATCACGCTTGGGCCGCTGCTGATCGGCGTGTCGCTGACGTTGTCGTCGCAGGTGTTCATGGCGACCACTGACCTGATGAGCCAAGTGCCTATCCTCGGCGCGCTGATTTATACGGCGGTGTCGCTGGCGCTGAGCATGGCCACCTTCACGCTGCTGTACGTGGTGGTGCCGAACCGCGACGTCGACTGGCACGACGCGGCCTGGGGCGGCCTGGTGGCCGGCCTGGCGTTCGAGGTGGCCAAGCGTGGTTTCGCGGTGTTCATTACACAGTTTCCGACGTATTCCAAGATTTATGGCGCACTGGCGGCCTTGCCGCTGTTCCTGTTATGGATTTATGTATCGTGGATGATCACCCTGTTCGGCGCCTTGCTGACGGCCGCGCTGCCGGTGGTGAAGTACGAGCGCTGGTGGCACGAGGCGCAGCCGGGCGGCGAGTTTGTCGACGCCATGGCGATCCTGCGGGTGCTGCACGTGGCGTCCAAGTGCGGCGACACGGCGCTGGTCAGCGCGGTGCAGATCCGCGAGCGCACGCGCCTGGGCTTCGATGAAATGGACACGCTGCTGGAACGCATGGTGGCGGAAGGCTGGGTCGGACGGGTGCCGGTGGCCGCGCCGCCGCGCGTCCAGTGGGGCAAGCGGGTGAGCGATGGCGCCGACAACTGGGTCATTCTCGCCAATCCGAAAAAATTGACGCTGGCCGATGTCTACCGCCTGTTCGTGTTTGCCGGCATGCCGGTCAACGCCGGCGTGGTGGCCGACGGCGACGATGAACTCGACCTGCAGGCTGCCCGCGAAGCCGCCTCGCTGGCGCGCGAAGTGGAAACCGCCGTCGAAGCAGGCCTGGGCAAGACCCTGGCCGACCACTTCGGCCCTATCGACTGCCGATAAACGCGGCCAGCGCCTCGCTGACCGCGTCCGGCTGCTCGGCCATCATCGCGTGGCCGGCTTCCAGCATCACGCTTTGTGCTTGCGGCATGGCGGCGGTGAGCAGGCGCGCGGCCTTCGGCGGCGTCATGACGTCGGCCGCGCCGAAGATGAACAGGGCGGGGCAGCGCACCGTTTGCGCTGCCGCGTCGCCGTGGTCATAGGCGTTGCAGGCGGCGAGGTCGGTGTACAGCAGATTCGCGCCCGCCATGCGCCGCATCAGCTGGCGCAGCGTCTCGGTGTCCGCATAGCCAGGCGTGTGCGACCACTTGGTGACCATGTCGATGGCGCGCATTTCGTCGTTGCGCGCGGTGTCCAGCAGCGCATCGGCCACCTTCATCGGGAACGCGCAGCCCAGCAGCGCCAGGTGCGAGACGCGCTGCGGCGCCTTGGCGGCCGCCTCCAGCGCGATCAGTGACCCCATGCTGTGGCCGACCAGCGCCGCCTGCGGTATCCCGGCCGCGTCCAGCGCCGCCAGCAGCCAGTCGGCCATGGCGGCGACGCTGGCGAGGGCCGGCCCCGGCGTGGCGCCGTGTCCCGGCAGGTCGAGCGTGAGCACCGGGTAGTCGCGCTGCGCAAGGTGGTGGCGCTGCGCCGACCATACCGAATGGTCGTTCAGCGCGCCGTGGATGAAAACCACTGTGGGCCTGGGCATGTCTGTCTCCTGTTTTTTGCAGCTATCCTACAGTAAGACAATAATGTTATGTTTTGCTTATCCGAAGCGCTGGCTTTTTTACCGGGCATAGGCTACATTCGGACAAGGCTAAGAAAAACTAGAACTCCCATTCACAGAGCGCATATCAGCGAACAGGACGGCCACCATGAAAGTCTCCGAAATTCTGCAAGTTAAAGGTTCCATCCTTTACACCATCTCCCCCGATCAACCCCTGGCGGATGCCGCCAACACCATGGCCGAGAAAGACATCGGTTCGCTGGTCGTCATGGAATTTGGCGACTTGGTGGGCATGCTGACTTTCCGCGAGGTGCTGCGCGCGCTGCACGACAACCAGGGCACGGTGGGCGCCGGCACGGTGCGCAAGCACATGGACGACGCCCCGATCACCGTGACGCCGGACACGGAAGTCAATGAGGTGCGCCGCATCATGCTGGAAAAGCACGCGCGCTACCTGCCGGTGATGAACGCCAAGACCATCCTCGGCGTGATTTCCTTCTATGACGTGGCGCGCGCGGTGCTGGAAGCGCAAAGCTTCGAGAACCGCATGCTGAAGGCCTATATCCGCGACTGGCCTGCGGAAGCCGAAGCCGCTGACTAAACCCAAACCGGGGTCAGTGCCGACATTCGGACACGGGCTCAACCGTTAGCGGTTGAGCCCGTGTCCGAATGTCGGCACTGACCCCGGTTTTTATTAAGCGGCGCCCTCCAGGGCGTCGTTGCTGAGCCAGCCGCTGAGGGCGGTGGCCGTCATCGGCCGGGCGAACAGGAAGCCCTGCGCCAGCGGGCAGCCCAGCGATTGCAGGATCTGCGCCTGGCGTTCGTCTTCCACACCTTCCGCAATCACCGCCAGGCCCAGGTTGCGACCCAGCTGGATCACCATTTCCGCAATGCTGCTGCCGCGCGCCGAGCCGGTAATTTCGGTGACGAAGGCGCGGTCGATCTTCAGGCGGTCGATCTGCAGGCGCTGCAAATACGACAGCGACGAGAAACCGGTGCCGAAATCGTCGATGGCGATGCTGACGCCGGTCTGCTTGATCTGGCCCAGCATCTTGATCAGCAGGTCCGGCTCTTCCATCGCCATCGATTCGGTGATTTCCAGCTCGATGTTCTGCGGCGGCGCGCCGGTGTCTTCCAGCGCGCGCTTCAACATTTCCAGGAACAGCGGATGGCGGAACTGCACCTGCGAGACATTAATCGACATCATGAAGTCATGGTGGCCGGCCTTACGCAGGTCCACCAGCTCGCGGCAGGCGGTGCGCATCACCCATTCGCCCAGGTCGATAATCAGGCCGGAATACTCGGCGATCGGGATGAAACGGTCCGGCGAGATGAACTTGCCGTCCGGCGTCTGCCAGCGCAGCAGCGCCTCGGCGCCGACCGGCCGCCGCGTGGCCAGGTCGATCTGTGGCTGGTACACCACGAACAGCTGGTTCTGGCCGAAGGCCGTGCGCAGCGCGTGCATCATGCGCACCCGTTCGCGGATTTCCACGCCCATCGAGCGCGAGAAGTAGAAGTGGCCGGCGCGCTGCTGCGACTTGGCGCGTTTCAGCGCGATGTCGGCGTCTTTCAGCGCATCGGCGCCGCTGCCTTCGTGTTCGTTCAGGCGCACCAGGCCCAGCGTGGCGGACAGCTGCACGTCCTGGCCGTCGATGCTGAAGGCGCGCTGGAACAACGCCAGGATGTTGCCGGGATTGACCTGCATCGAATCGCCCAGCACGCAGAAGATGTCGCCGCCGATGCGGGCCACCGTGACACTGTCGCCCAGCTCGGTTTGCAGGCGGCCGGCGACGGCGATCAGCAGCATGTCGCCGAACTGGTGGCCGAGGGCGTCATTGGTTTCGGCAAAGTGGTCGAGGTCGACCAGCGACAGGGTGGCGTCGTCGCGCGCCGGACCGGCGATGGTGGCGTCGAGGATTTCCACCAGCCGCGTGCGGTTCGGCAGCTTGGACAGCTGGTCGTAGAAGGCGGCGTTATGCAGGTGCGTGACCAGCTCGACGTTGTCCAGGCCGACAGCAACATTGCTGCAGAACACTTCCAGCAGGCGCTCGTCGATCTCGGTCGGCGCTTTTTTGACTTCCAGGAAAGCGACGAAGTCGCGGCTGGCCTTGCCGGCAAAGTACAGCGTGATGAAATCCGGGCCGTAGACATTGCGACGCTGCGCCAGCGCCAGTTCCAGCGCCTCGTGGATGCGCTGGTCCTCGCGCACCGTCAGCGTGATGTTGCTCAAGTGGCGGAAAGTGCCGGCGGTGGCCATCACCATCAGCTCGTGGCAGCCGTCGTCCGGGCATTCCTGCACGCACAGCACGCCGTTGGCTTCGCAGCCCAGCAGGTCGCCGATCTGCGACAGCACGCCGGCGGCGAAGTTCTGCACGCCGTGCAAGGTCATCAGCTGGGTGCTGGCGTGGACGATCTGGTTCAGGCCGCGCCGGCTGTCGTTGATCTTGCGGATCTGCTCGTAGGAGCGGATCGCCGCCGTCACCGTGGTGAACAGCTTGATGCGGGTCAGCTCCGACTTGGTTTTGTAATCGTTGATGTCGAAATCGCGGATGGCGTCGATTTCCGGCGCATAGCCGGGCTGGCCGGTGCGCAGGATGATGCGCACGTCGTGCAGCTTCAGCGTTTCGCGGATGTAGCGCACCAGATGCAGGCCGGCATCGTCCTGTTCCATCACCACATCCAGCAGGATGACGGCGATTTCCGGCTCGTGCTTGAGCAATTCGCGCGCCTGCCCGGCCGAATAGGCGTGCACAAACTCCAGCGGGCGATGCTGCATGTCGAGGTTACCGAGCGCAAAGGTGGTGGTCGAGTGGACGTCTTCGTCGTCGTCGATAATCATGACCCGCCAGACATTGCGTGCGCCCGTCGAAACAGGCGCGGCCGGATGCTCTTCTAAGAATACCAAATCGTCTTGATCATCCTTGGATTGCTCAAGGGGTGTGACCGGTGGGGGCATGTGTAGCTTCTCCAAGTACTCGGTGTTCTTGCGTTCAAGTATATAGCGAATTGTCAAAAAGAATGCGGTTTTCCGGCGCTTTCAGGCGTGGCTTGCGCGCTGATGTGCAAGTTGCACCATACTTGTATCAAAAGAATGATATTTTACCAAGCGAAACTTGCCTTGTGGAAATTATTATTGAGGCGGCCCGTCACGGGGCGTCGGCTGGTAGAATGAGGGACTTTCCCCATTTTTCCGAAGATTCTTTTCCTATGTCCGGTAATACTTTTGGCAAATTGTTCTCAGTAACTACTTTTGGTGAGTCGCACGGTCCCGCGATTGGTTGTGTGATCGATGGTTGCCCACCAGGTTTGCCGTTGTCCGAAGCCGACATTCAGCCGGAACTGGATCGCCGCAAGCCGGGCACCTCGCGTCACGTGACGCAGCGCCAGGAGTCGGATACGGTGGAGATCTTGTCGGGCGTGTACCAGGGTGTCACCACCGGCACGCCGATCGCGTTGCTGATTCGCAATGAGGACCAGCGCAGCAAGGATTACGGCAACATCGCCGAAAGCTTCCGTCCTGGTCATGCAGATTACACCTATTGGCATAAATATGGCGTCCGCGATCCGCGCGGCGGCGGCCGTTCGTCGGCCCGTTTGACGGCGCCGGTGGTCGGCGCGGCAGCCATCGCCAAGAAGTGGCTGCATCAGCAGTACGGCACGGTATTCAAGGGCTGCATGAGCCAGTTGGGCGAGATCGCGGTGCCGTTCCAGGACTGGGCGCACGTGCCGGACAATCCGTTCTTCGCCGCCACCGGCGATGCCGCCGTCATCGAACGCATGGAAGCGTATATGGACGAGCTGCGCAAGGCCGGCGATTCGATCGGCGCGCGCATCGACGTCGTGGCGCAGAATATCCCGGTGGGCCTGGGCCAGCCGATTTACGACAAGCTGGATGCCGATATCGCTTACGCCATGATGGGCATTAACGCCGTTAAGGGCGTCGAGATCGGCGCCGGGTTCAAATCGGTGGCGCAGAAGGGCACCGAACATGGCGATCCGCTGACGCCGCAGGGCTTCGTCGGCAACAACGCCGGCGGCGTGTTGGGCGGCATTTCGACCGGCCAGGACATCACGGTATCGATCGCCATCAAGCCGACGTCGTCGATCCGCACGCCGCGTCCTTCGATCGACAAGGACGGCAATCCGGTGATGGTGGAGACGTTCGGCCGCCACGATCCGTGCGTGGGCATCCGCGCCACGCCGATCGCCGAGGCGATGCTGGCGCTGGTGCTGATCGACCACGCGCTGATGCACCGCGCGCAGTGCGGCGACGTCAAGGTATCCACTCCCAACATCGAACTGTAAGTGCCGGCGCAGGCTTTCAGCTTCGCCTTATTCCTGTTCTGCTACTACGCACACGCCGGCACCTGGAGCACTTACGCGACGCTGTTCTTTGCCGATAAGGGCATGACGGTCGCGCAGATCGGCGTGCTGATGTCGATGATCCAGGTGTTGCGCATCGTCGGTCCGAATGTCTGGGGCTACGTGGCGGATCATTACGACCGCCGCGTGCTGGTGCTGCGCGCGGCAGGTTTTGCGGCGCTGGCGGGCTTCTCCGGTTTTTTCTTTGGTGCGACCTTTGGCCACTTCATGCTGGCCATGGTGATTCTCAATCTGTTCACCAGCGGCCAAGCGCCGATCTGCGAAGCGCTGATGCTGTCCGAGATGAAGGGCGATCTGACCTATTATGGCCGGATTCGCATGTGGGGTTCGATCGGCTTCATTGTGTCGGTGTCGGTGGCGTCGATCGCGCTGGAGCGCTACGGCATCGTGACGCTGCCCTGGGTGGCGGTCGGGCTGCTGGTGGCGACCATCCTGGCCGCGTTCCGGCTGCACGATGTGCCTCGCCGCACGCACCGCGATCCGCCGCCGCCTTTGCTGTCGCTGCTGCGCCGGCGCGAGGTGATCGCCTTCTTTGCTTCGACCGCGCTGATGGTGTCGGCGCATGCTTCGCTGTATACCTTCTATTCGCTGTACCTGGAACGCAGCGGCTATAGCAAGACCGTGATCGGCGCCATGTGGTCGTTGGGTGTGCTGGCCGAAGTGATGCTGTTCTACTTTCAGGCGCCGCTGTTCAGGCGCTGGGGTGCGATGCGCATGATGTATCTGGCGCTGGGCGTGGCCGTGGTGCGCTTCCTGATGATAGGCGCCGGCTCGCATCAGCTTTGGCTGCTGATCGTGGCGCAGCTGATGCATGCGGCGACCTTTGCGCTGCACCATTCGTCGTCGGTGATGTCGTTGCAGCGCTGGTTCTCCGGGCCGTTGCAGGCGCGCGGGCAGGCGCTGTACATGAGCATTTCGTATGGCATCGGCGGCTCGCTGGGCGGCCTGTTCCTGGCGCAATGGTGGGAGCGGGCGGGCGCGGAATCGGTGTACTTTGTGGCGGCGGCGCTGGTATCCCTGTCCGCCGTGGCGGCGACCTTGTCGTTCCGCTGGCAGCGCAACGACGGCCATTGATCAGAAATTTGCAGTACCTCATATGACGGGGCAGGGCGTCGCCGTAGACTGGGCGAATGCCGCCGCCCACACCGCCCGCCCGTTATGATTCGCCCTGGAAAAGCGCAGTGACGCATGCATTTCGCGACTTCATGACCTTCTTCTTCGGCGAGATTGCGACGCAGATCGATTGGTCCAAACGCCCGCGCTTTCGGGATAAGGAGCTGGCAGGAATCGGCTTTGGCGATTCTCCTGGCGGTTTGGTGGCGGACAAGCTGGTTGAAGTGTCGCTGCGCGACGGCGGCGTGCAATGGGTGCTGATCCACATCGAAGTCCAGGCGCAGCGCGATGGTTCGCTGGCGCGGCGTGTGCTCGACTATAACTACCGTATTTTTGCTGAGTATAAACAGCCGGTTGCCAGTCTGGTGTTGTTGGCCGATGATGATCCTGTTTGGCGCCCGCAAGCTTTTCACAACAGCTTGCTGGGCACGGTGATGGGGATTTCGTTTGCTGCCGCCAAGCTGCTGGATTATGCCAGCCAGATCGACGCGATGCGGATGAGTTGTATGCCGCCAAGTGGCAACTGACCAAGCTACTGTACCAACATGGTTGGCGCAAGCAGCGCATAATTGTTTTGTTCAAAGTGATTAACTGGATGATGGTTTTGCCTGCATCACACCAGCAACGCTATTGGCAGGCGGTTCTCCAGTTGGAAAAGGAGCGCAAAATGGAATGGATTAGCCCGTTGGAGCAGTCGTTCATCGACAAGGGATGGGAACGAGGATTGAAGAAAGGTCTGACGCAAGGACTGGAAAAAGGCATTGAAAAAGGTTTGGAAAGAGGTCTGGAGCAAGGCCGCCGGGAAGGGGCGGCGCTGTTGCTGGAGCGCCTGTTGTTACAGCGTTTCGGGCCGCTGCCGCAAACGACGCGGAGGAGGTTGGCGAAAGCCAGCGTGGAGCAACTCGGCGCCTGGAGCGATGCGCTGGCGGAGGCGCAATCGCTCAGGCAGGTTTTTGCGCCGCAGGCGCGCGCTTAGCGCGCTACCGCTTCCGGCGTTACCCCATGCCGGCGCTCGACGGCGCGCACCACCATCGCCCGCATGTCGTTCAGCAGCGAAAACTCGGTCTGGCTCAGCTGGATCGGCGGGAAAGACTCATCCCAGTCGCCATACAGGAAACCAGCCGGCTGGCCGTTGGCCGACAGCGGCAGGATGACAAAGCTGCGCGCTTCGGCCAGCGAACTGCGCCACCACAGCGGCAGCTTGGCCGAGAACTTGGCGTCGTGCGCGTTCTCGATGAAGATCACGCGGTCGCTGTTCAAGGCGGCGTGGAACACATTCGGTTCGTAGGCGTCGTCGAAAGCCATCGATGGCAGCAGCTCCCTGGTGCCTTCGCCGAAGCTGATCTTGGCCGCGTACTTGTTGTCCTTGCGGTTGCGGACAAACGCCACCGCGCGCGAAAAGTCCAGGCCCTTGTACACCGTCTCCAGCGCGATCTGCACCATCTGGCCGGGACTGGCCGTATCCAGCACGTCGCGCATGTCGGACAGGCCGCTGAGCAGGATCTTGTTGCCGGCGGCGCGCTGGCGCGTCTTGGCCAGCGCCTTGGCGCGGCGCTCGGCGGGGCGCGACAACGGCGCGATCGACAGGTCGTTGGCGGCGATCACCTTGGCCTGCTCGATGGCGTGCGCCAGATTCGACGGCTCCACGCCCAGCATGGCGGAATAGCTCTCGGTCAGCTGCTTGACCTTTTCGGCGCCCTCGGCGTCGTCATGCCACAGCGATTCCGCGCAGCGCGCCGCCATGGTCGACAGTGCGGCGATCCAGTCGGACTCCGAAATCTCGGCGCCCGGTTCGGCCGGCGCCAGCGTGCGCATGCCGTTCAGCAGCGCCTTCGGCAAGCCCCAGTGCATGGCGGCGGCATGGCCGACTTCTTCCAGGCTGAGACCCAGCAGCTCCGGCGCCGCTTCCTCCACCGTGCGCGAGGTCTGGTCGGCCAGGCGCTGCAGCTCGTGCCAGCGCTCCGGCATGTAATAGGTCAGCATCATGCGGCCCAGCGTGTGCAGCATCGAGCACACCACGGCTTCCTCGCCGTGGCGGCTTTCAGCGGTGTAGGCGATCTGCTGCGCCACCAGTCCGGCCAGCACCGCCTTTTCCATTTCCACGTGGGCGATGGTGGTGTCGTTCGATGTGGCGGCCAGTTCCTCGATCAGCTTCAGGCCCAGCGCCAGATGGCCGATCGCCTCGGTGCCCAGCACCAGCACCGCTTTCGACACCGTGTTCACATGCTGGCCGAAGGCCGAGTACATGCCGCTGTTGGCCAGCCGCAGCACCTTCTGCGTCAGCACCGGATCGGACAGCACGGTGCGCGTCATGTTGAATTCCTGCTCGTCTTCGCCGCGCATGGCGCCGAGGATGGCGGTGATGGCCTTGGCGAAGCCCGGCATGTCGCCGCGCCGGCGCGTGCAGTCGCCCAGTTCCGTCAGCGTCTTGTTGCCCAGCGCGGTGGCGGCCTTGTAGCTGTTGATCATTGGCTCACCTGTCGCAGGTCCGCCGGCACCATCTTGGCGTGGATGCTTTCTTTCAGCGCCGCCAGCGCCACGTTGGCCGCCATCGGCTTGCCGGTCAGGTAGCCCTGGATGTACTGGCAGCCGCGTTCTTCGAGATACTGCATCTGTTCCTCGGTTTCCACGCCTTCCGCCACCACGGACAGGTCCAGGTGCTTGGCCAGGTCCAGCACGGCGTTGCAGATGGCGCCATCCTTCTGCGAACCGGGCAGGTCGCGGATAAAGGTGCGGTCGATCTTCAGGACCGAAATCGGGAAGCGCTTCAGGTAAGCGAGGGAGGAATAGCCGGTGCCGAAATCGTCAATCGCGATGCGCGCCTTGCGTTCGGCCATTTTGGACAGGATGGACTCGGCGTGGACCGGGTCGATCATCAGTGTGCCTTCTGTGATTTCTAGTACCAATTGCTCACCAAGCAGGCCGGAAAAGGCGATCGCATCATCCAGCACATCCAAGAATTTATCGTTGCGGAACTGTCGGGGGCTGATATTAACAGAGATGTACAGGCTGCGCTTGGCCACCTCTTCGAACTGCTTGAGCTGCACGCAGGCCGCCTTCAGCGCCCAGGCGCCCAACAGGTTGATCAGGCCATTGGTCTCGGCGATCGGGATAAAGCGCGCCGGCGGCACCATGCCCAGCGTCGGATGCTTCCAGCGCATCAGCGTTTCGAAGCCCTGGATCTCGCGCGTGTGGGCGTCGACGATCGGCTGGTAGTACAGCAGGAATTCGCCTTCGCGCACGGCCTGGAACATCGCCGCCTCCAGCGAGATGTCGTGCTGCGGCGGGCCGGCCAGCGCGCTGCTGTAGACCAGCGCGCGCGCCTTGCCGGTTTCCTTGGCGCGCGACATGGCGGCGTCGGCCAGCGCCAGCAGGCGGATGTCGTCCTCGCCGTGCTGCGGGTAGACCGAGACGCCGACCGAGGCGCCGACATAAATGGTGTGCGAGTCGATTTCAAACGGCGATTGCAGCGTGGCGATCAGGCGCCCGGTCACCAGCTTGATCTGCGCTTCGGTCGCGGTGCCGGGCAGGATGGCGACGAACTCGTCGCCGCCGACGCGGGCCAGGGTGTCGCTGTCGCGCAGGGTCTTGCGCAGGCGCTGGGCGGCGGTGCGCAGCAGGGCGTCGCCGATCGGATGGCCGAGGCCGTCATTGACTTTCTTGAAACCGTCCAGGCCGATGGTGGCCACCGAGAAGCCCTGGCCGGAACGGCGCGCGTTGGCGATCACCATGCGCATGCGGTCCGACAGCAGCAGGCGGTTTGGCAGTTCCGTCAAAGCGTCGTGCGTGGCCATGTGGCGCAGGCGTTCTTCCGTGGCGTGCTGCACCGTCATGTCGCGGCCGACCACCAGCAGCTCGGGCGTGTCGTCGGCATTGGCGTAGCAGGAGATGCGCAGTTCGTGCCAGATTTCGATGTCGGGCGTTTTCAGGCGCGCTTCGAGCAGGCGCGGTGCGCGCGTCTCCAGCACGGCGGCCAGTACCGGCGCCAGCTGGGCATGGTCGGCATCCGCCAGCAGGTTGGCCAATGCAGTGCCGGCCAGCGCGGCGCCGCCCACACGGGCGTTGGCGCGTTGGCTGGCAAACAGCAGTTGGCCGAGCGGATTCAAACGGAAAACAACATCGCCAGCCTCTTCCATGAGGTTATCCAATTCATGACGCGGCTGGGGCAGAACACTGGTTGGCATCGCGAAAATCTATTCTTTCAATTTATGCACGTAACAATCTGGTGGCTCGGATCTTGCAAAACCAGAACGCAATGTATCACTGATGCCAGTGAAATTACATGAAAAAAGACAACATCTCAGCGACTTTTACAGAAAACGCTTGAGTTCGGTCGAAAAACCGCGCGTTAGAGAAGAAAGCCGCTCTTGCGCAGAACCGGATTGATAGCGGTTTGACAAAAATATCGGCTCTCAATGAGCAGCGCATTATCGAAATCCACCTGCAGGCCCTCGACCATGGCGCAGAGGATGGCCTCGGCGGCCGGATGGGGGCCGCCGGCGCGTTCGCGGACACGGGCCGGTGCCTGTTGCAGCAGGGCGCGCAGCGGTGCGCTGTCCAGTTCACCGCCCGGCAGGCGGTAGTTTTTTGCCTGCCAGGGCTGCATGACGGCGCCGTTGTCCTGGGCAGTCGCGACCAGCCGCGCCAGCTCGGACTCGCTGGCGGCAACGGCGTGCAGCAGGCCCGCCTGCCGCACCTGCTCGGCGCTCAGGACCGCGCCTTCCAGCAGCAGCGGCATGGCGGCCCGCAAACCCGCCAGCCGCGCGGTGCGGGCGATTTCGCCGGCGGCCGGCGCCAGTCCCAGCTGTACCTGCGGCAGGCTGAAGCGCGCGTCGTTCAGGCCGATGCGGTGATGGCAGGCCAGCGCCAGGCCGAAGGCATGGCCGCTGACCTCGCCGGCCAGCGCGGCGATCACCGGCATGCCCAGGCCTTCCAGCCGGCGCAGCAGCGCATTGTAGGCGTCCAGCATGTGCATGCAGTCGGCGGCCTGGGCAGACGTCAGCGCCATCAGGTGTTCCAGTTCGTGGCTGGTAGCGCCCGGCTCGGCGTCGAAGCTGATGATGACGGCGCTGAGCTTGCTGCGGCGGACTTCCAGCTTTTCCAGCAGCGTCGCCAGTTCGCGCTGGAATAAACGACTCAGCGGATTGATGGCGCGCGCCGCCAGCAGCGCGGTGAGGGCGCCGCCGTTCTGGTGGGTGCTGATCATGTTCACATCCGTTCCACCACGGTGGCGATGCCCATGCCACCACCGACGCTCATCGCCACCACGCCGCGGCGCAGGCGACGTTCCTCCAGCTCGTCCAGCAGCGCGCCGAGCAGCATGCAGCCGGTGGCGCCCAGCGGATGGCCCAGCGCGATGGCGCCGCCGTTGACGTTGGCCTTGTCCTCCGGAATATGCAGCGCGCGCAGGCAGTGCAGCACGACGGCGGCAAAGGCTTCGTTGACTTCAAACAGGTCGATCTCGTTGATGGACAGCGCGGCTTTCTTCAGCGCCTTGCGGATGGCGGCGGCCGGCGCGGCCAGCATCAGCGTCGGATCGCTGCCGGTGACGGCGGCCGCCACGATGCGCGCGCGCGGCTCGATGCCCA
>NZ_WKJL01000039.1 GCF_009674565.1 Duganella aquatilis | reverse complement strand
AATCCGGGGTCAGTTCTGCCAATCGCACACGGCCTCTACCGTAGCGGCTGCTACGGTAGAGGCCGTGTGCGATTGGCAGAACTGACCCCGGATTACAGGCGGAACTGGCTGACGACTTCATTCAGTTCGCCGGCCTGGTCCTGCATCGCCGAGGCGGCTGCGGCGGCTTCTTCCACCAGCGCGGCGTTCTGCTGCGTCACCTGGTCCATCTGGCTGATGGCGATGTTGATCTGCTCGATGCCGCTGGTCTGCTCGCGGTTCGCCAGCGACATTTCTTCGACAATCTCGGTCACCTTGCGCACGCTGTCCTGCACCTCGCTCATGGTGTTGCCTGCCAGGTCGACCAGCTGCGCGCCGGCCGCCACCTTGTCGACCGAATCGTCGATCAGCTGCTTGATTTCCTTGGCGGCGCTGGCCGAGCGCTGCGCCAGCGTGCGCACTTCCGACGCCACCACCGCAAACCCGCGCCCCTGTTCGCCGGCGCGCGCCGCTTCCACCGCCGCATTCAGCGCCAGGATATTGGTCTGGAACGCGATGCCGTCGATGACCGAAATGATGTCGACGATCTTGCGCGAAGAGTCGTTGATGGCGTTCATGGTGTCCACCACCTGCGCCACCACGGCGCCGCCGCGCTGCGCGATGTTGGTGGCGTCCTGCGCCAGCTGGTTGGCCTGCTGCGCATTGGCGGCATTCTGCTTGACGGTGCTGGTCAGCTCTTCCATCGAGGCGGCGGTTTCTTCCAGCGAGCTGGCCTGCTCCTCGGTGCGCGACGACAGGTCCATATTGCCGCTGGCGATTTCCGCCGACGCGGTGTTGATGGCGCCCGTGCCGCTGCGCACGCGGCCGACGATGTTGGACAGGTTGCTGCTCATCTGCGCCATGCTCTCCAGCAGCTGGCCCATTTCATCGCGCTGCGTGCTGCTGATGTTTTGCGTCAGGTCGCCGGCGGCGACGGCGCGCGCCACTTGCAGCGCATCGCCGATTGGTTCGGTGATGGAGCGCGTCACGCGCCACGCGAAGCCCAGTCCCAGCAGCAGCGCCACGAGGCCCAGCCAGGCCATCATCTGGCGCGCCATCGAGATGTCGTGCTTGACCGCCGCACCGTTTTCTTCGACCACGGATTTCTGCAATGCGTTCAACGTGCGGATGCTGTCCTGCAAGGTATTCAGCTTGGGCTGCATGTCGCTGCGCATGAAGGCCAGGGCGGCGTCGCGCTGGCCGTCGGCCAGCAGCTTGCCCACCTGCGTGAACGACGCCACGTAGGCCTTGCGCTCATCGCCGATGCGCGCCAGCAGCGCCTTGCCTTCCGCGCGCGTGACCAGGCGGCCCAGCGTTTCCAGCGCGGTGGTGATGATCTTCTTGTTGGCGTCCATCTCGCTCCTGATGGTGGCGAGGCGGGCGCTGTCGTCGGTGATGAACAGTTCGAGGGTGAGGGCGGCATTGGCGCGCGTGGTGGCGGTGACGGTGGCCGCCGCTTCGGCCTTGACCCAGTCGTTGTCGATGATGGTGTCGTTCATCGCGCCGATGCTGCTGAGGCGCTGCAGGCCGATCCCGATCAGTATCACCATCAGCAGCAGGACGGCGCCAAAGGCGAGGCCGAGGCGCGCGCCGATTTTCAGATTCGAGATATTCATCCTGGACTCCGTGAGGTCGACAGCCCAGTATAGCGCTATGTTGCAGTGCGGAAAACCTCCCTTTTGCCGAGGTGTTGCGCGAACGGGACGCCAGCGCGGGCGTCCCGTTCGCCGGCATCAGGCGCTGACGGCGCCCTTGGCCTGTTCCGCTTCCGAGCGGATCAACTGGCGGTTGACGGCGCTGAGCACGGCCTTGAAGGACGCGGTCAGGATGTTGCTGTCGGTGGCCGCGCCGAACAGGGTCGGGCCGTTGGCCAGGCGCAGTTCGACGTAGCACGCGGCCTTGGCGTTGGCGCCGGAGCCGATCGAGTGCTCGTGGTAGTCCATCAGCTTGATGTCCAGGCCGAGCGCGTCGACGAAGGCGTCGATCGGGCCGTTGCCGCCGCCTTGCAGCGCCAGTGGCGCGCCGCGGTGCATCATGGCGATGTCGATCTGCACCGGCTCGTCGCTGCTGGTGTCTTCCACCATCTTGTGCGACTGGTAGGCGTACGGCGCGTTCTGCTCGAAGTACTCCTTGCTGAAGATGTCGTAGATGCCGTTGGAAGTGATTTCCAGGCCGGTCTGGTCGGCCACCGCCTGCACCGCGCGACTGAATTCAATCTGCAGGCGGCGCGGCAGCACCAGGCCGTAGTCCTGTTCCAGCAGGTAGGCCATGCCGCCCTTGCCGGACTGGCTGTTGACGCGGATGACGGCGTCGTAGCTGCGGCCCAGGTCTTGCGGGTCGATCGGCAGATACGGGATTTCCCAGATCGCGCCTTCCTGTTGTTTGGCGAAGCCTTTCTTGATCGCGTCCTGGTGCGAGCCGGAGAAGGCGGTGAATACCAGGTCGCCCACGTAGGGGTGACGCGGGTGCACCGGCAGTTGGTTGCACTCTTCCACCACCTTGCGTACTTCGTCGATGTCGGAGAAGTCCAGGCCAGGATTGACGCCCTGGGTGTACAGGTTGAGTGCGAGCGTGACCAGGTCGACGTTGCCGGTGCGTTCGCCGTTGCCGAACAGGCAGCCCTCGACGCGGTCGGCGCCGGCCATCACGGCCAGTTCGGCCGAGGCCACGGCGGTGCCGCGGTCATTGTGCGGGTGGACGCTGATGATCAGCGAATCGCGGCGCGCCAGTTTGCGCGACATCCATTCGATCTGGTCGGCGTAGACGTTGGGCGTGCTGCATTCGACGGTGGACGGCAGGTTGATGATCAGCTTCTTGCCCGGCGTCGGCTCGAAGATGGCGCTGACGGCGTCGCAGATATGCTTGGAGAAGTCCAGCTCCGTGGTGGAGAAGGATTCCGGCGTGTACTCGTAGCCCCAGTCGGTGTCCGGGTGCTGTTTGGTCAGTTCCTTCACCAGCTTGGCGCCGGTGGTGGCGATGTTGGTGATCTCTTCGCGCGACATGCCGAACACCACTTTGCGGAATACCGGCGCCACCGAGTTATACAGGTGGACGATGGCGCGCTTGGCGCCGACGCAGGATTCCACGGTGCGACGGATAAGTTCTTCGCGCGACTGGGTCAGCACGATGATGGTGACGTCGTCCGGGATGCGGTTTTCTTCCACCAGCTTGCGCACGAAGTCGAAGTCGGTCTGCGAGGCGGAAGGGAAGCCCACTTCGATCTCCTTGATGCCGATCTTGATCAGCAGGTCGAAGAAGCGCAGTTTTTTCTCGATGCTCATCGGCTCGATCAGCGCCTGGTTACCGTCGCGCAGGTCGGTGCTCATCCAGATCGGCGGTTTGCTAATGATGGCGTTCGGCCAGGTGCGGTCGGTCAACTGCACGGCTGGGAATGGACGGTATTTGCTCGCTGGGTTCTGCAACATCATGGTAATGCTCCTGGATCGGGAATAGAGGGGGACTGGCTAAAACGATGTGGCGAAAGGCTGCGGCGCGGCCACGGGATACTAGGCGCGGCAACCGATCGGTAGTTTTAGCAGTAGCGACAAGGCTGGGAGCATCGGTACAACTTTCCTGGATTTTGAGACGGGTGCGGCTTGTGGCCGGCACGGGGTACAACAGGGACGCGGATTAAACGCGTGCTAGTAGACGCGCTGCTAGCGATAGGGCGCTGGCAGGCGATAGCAGGAAAGCGGATAGGTGCAGATGCGAGATCATTCCTCAAATGTAAGCGATCGGCGCCGCGCCCGTCAAGCTAAATTGGGATGATTGTCGTTTTTGCATCGTTGGTCTTGCTGTGGTATCTCAATTGAAGTGGCGAGTCGTGCTGCTAGACTGGATTAATCATAAGGAGGCGTTTATGGCTAAGCACCTGTTATTAAGCGATGTGGACGACATCGTAATGCGCGCTTTGGAAAAACGAGCAAAAGAGCATCGCTGGAGCGTTGAAGAGGAGGCCAAAGACATGCTTGCCGAATTGTTAAAGCGCCCGGAACGCCGGCCCTTTGGCGAGGTTTTGGCGAGCATGCCATATGTCGGTGAAGATGACGATTTCAGCGCACGTCGCACGTAACGCGGCTATGTATCTGATCGATACCAACGTTCTCAGCGAAGCGCGCAAGGGACGCCGGTGTAATCCGGGCGTGATGGATTTTTTTCGTTTGACCAGTAAGCATAATCTTTTCATCGCGGCCCAAACCGTAGGTGAAATACGCTGCGGTTTGGAAAATTTGCGCTACCGGGGACGTAGCATGGATGCTGCTCGACTGGAAGCTTGGCTGGACTTGATCCTTAACGATTACGCTGATCGTCAGCTGAGCTTTGATATTGAATGTGCTCAGGTTTGGGGGCGCCTCATGTGCCCACAACCGCAGCACATTATTGACAAACAGATTGCGGCCATTGCATTGGTCTACGACTTGACCGTTGTTACCCGCAACATCTCCGATTTCCTCTCCACGGGCGTCAGGCTTCAAAATCCATTTGTTTGATTTGCAATTTCAGCATAGGATCAAGGCACTTTCACTTATGGAGACTGTGCATGCGCCGATTCATTTCTGCTGTTTTGTGTGGCTTGTTTGTCAGCGCGGCGTTGGCCGCGCCACCCAAGCCGGTGAGTACGCCGGAGGATGTGGCGGCCATCACGGCGGTCACCGAGCAGTTCCAGGCCGCGCTGAAGGCCAGGGATGTGAAGGCGCTGTCTTCGCTGATGCTGAATTCGAACATCATGTGGACCGCGCCCATGGCCGACAAGCGCGTGCAGCAGATCCGCGCGGAGCTTGATCCGAACTTCGACGGCGTGCGCGCCAGCGGCGGCTATAACGACTTCGCGCACTTCGTCAAAGACGCCAAACTGCCCATCGAAGAGCGCTTCTACAACGTCAAGGTCACCCAGGACGGCGACCTGGCCTGGGTGATGTTCGACTATGAGTTTGTCGGCGACGGCGTGGTCGAGAACTACGGCGTCGAGACCTGGCAGATGGTCAAGCGCGGCGGCCAGTGGAAGATTTTCTCCGTAGTCTGGTCGGTGCACATCCCGGAAAAATAAGATCAGCTGACGATGACGCGCGCCTCGCCTGCGGTCATGCGGCCGATGACGGCGGCCTCGCCGAAGCCTTCACGCTGGAACAGGGCCAGCACTTCGTCCACGCTGGCCGCATCGCACGACACCAGCAGGCCGCCGGACGTCTGCGGATCGGTCAGCAACGAGTGCTGCGCCGGCGTGATGCTCTCGGCAAGCTTGACGTCCTTGCCATACGCTTCCCAGTTGCGGCCCGAGGCGCCGGTGAAGTAGCCGTCGCCCGCCAGCTGTTCCACGCCCGGCAGCAGCGGAATCCGCTGCATGTCGAGATGCGCCTCCAGTTTGGCGCCGCGCGCCAGTTCCAGCAGGTGGCCCAGCAGGCCGAAGCCGGTGACGTCGGTCAGCGCATGCACGCCGGCCAGCTCGGACAAGGCCTTGCCCGGCTTATTCAGCTTGGTGGTGTTGGCGATCATGGCCTGGTAGCCTTCGTCATTCAGCGCGCCTTTCTTCAGCGCGGCCGACAGCACGCCCACGCCCAGCGGCTTGCCCAGTATCAGCACGTCGCCGGCCTTGGCGTCGGCATTGCGCTTCACTTTCGACGGATGGATCAGGCCCATCACCACCAGGCCGTAGATCGGCTCCACCGAGTCGATGGTGTGGCCGCCGGCGATCGGAATGCCCGCCTCGGCGCAGATCGACTCGCCGCCCTTGATGATCTGGCCGATGGTTTCCACCGGCAGTTTATTGATCGGCATGCCCACCAGGGCCAGCGCCATGATCGGCGTGCCGCCCATCGCATACACGTCGGAGATGGCGTTGGTGGCGGCGATGCGGCCGAAGTCGAACGGATCGTCGACGATCGGCATGAAGAAATCGGTGGTGGCGATCAGCGCCTGCTCGTCATTGAGCTTGTAGACGGCGGCGTCGTCGGCGGTCTCGATCCCGACCAGCAGTTCCTTCGGCACCGGGAAGCCGTTGGAGTTCTTCAGGATCTCGGACAGCACGCCGGGCGCGATTTTGCAGCCGCAGCCGCCGCCATGGGAGAAGGAGGTGAGTTTGATAGCGTCATTGCTCATGGTTCGGTTCCTGGTTGATTCGGATTGCGGCGGAGGCGCTGGTACAATCGGCGCATGACTTCTTCATTCAGGAACGCGACGTCGCAGCAACTGGCACAGGCTCTCCAGCATGCGAGAGATTATACGCTTTCGCTGTTCGACTGTTTTGCCGCCGCCGGCATGGACATGGCGGCGCGCGTGCCGCCCCTGCAGACCATCAATCCGCCGGTGTGGCAGCTGGGGCAGATCGCCTGGTTCGCCGAATGGTTCATCCTGCGCGAAGCGGCGTCCAGCCATCCGGCCGACGCCAGCGGCAACTGCCTGCTGACCAAGGGCGACGACTGGTTCGACGCCGAGCGCGTGCCGCATCGCAGCCGCTGGACGCTGGACCTGCCGACGCCGGGCGGCGTCAAAACCTACTGCCACGAAGTGCTGGACCGCGTGCTGGACAAGCTGACGCGCGAACCGAATACCGAGGAAGCCCTGTATCCCTACCGCCTGGCGCTGGCCTATGAGGACATGCAGGGCGAAGCCATGCTCCAGGCCTTGCAGGCACTGGGCCTGCCGGCGCCGGTGCAGGCGGCGGGCGAAGTGCTGCAGGTGGCCGCGCCGTCGGAAATCCGCTTCCCCGGCGGCACGTTCCAGCTGGGCCGCAAGTCCGGCGACGGCTTCACCTTCGATAACGAGCGTCAGGCGCACAGCTTCCATGTAGCCTCGTTCAACATGGACAGCGCACCGGTGAGCAACGGCCAGTATGCAGATTTCGTCATCGACGGCGGCTACGACAACCGCCAGTTCTGGAGCGACGCCGGCGCCGCCTGGCTGATGCGGCAGGAGCGCTCGGCGCCGCGCTACTGGCAGCGCGACGGTTCTCAGTGGCGCGCCATGCGCTTCGGGAAGCTGTCCACGCTGCCGGCCTCGGAGCCGGTGCGGCACGTGAATCTGTACGAAGCCCAGGCTTATTGCGCCTGGGCCGGACGCCGCCTGCCCACCGAAACCGAGTGGGAATATGCCGCCTTGTCCGGCCATCCCGCCTTGCGCTGGGGACAGCTGTGGGAGTGGACGGCGTCGCCGTTCGAGCCTTACCCGGACTTCAAGGCGGACCGCTGGCTGGAATATTCAAGGCCGTGGTTCCACACGCACCAGGTGCTGCGCGGCGCTTCGTTCGCCACGCCGGCGCGCTTTGGCTCGGCCAAGTTCCGCCGTTTCGCGCTGCCGGAGCGCGACGACCTCTTTGCAGGTTTCCGCACCTGCGCCTGGCCGGGATAGTTTCCCGTTTGGCGGGCGCTCTGCTATGCTTTTCGTTTTCCATGCCTGGGGCGTCCTCCATGAAACTGAAGCACTTACTGATTTCCGCTGCCATCCTCGGCGCCGCCGCACAGGCCAATGCCGCAGACCAGGTGACCGTCATCCGCGCCGGCAAACTGGTGGACGTGGTGGCCGGCACGGTGCTCAAGGACCAGACCATCGTCATCACCGGCGAGCGCATTACCTCGGTCGGCCCGAGCGCCTCGGCGCAGGTGCCGGCGGGCGCCAAGGTCATCGACCTGTCGGCGCAGACCGTGCTGCCAGGCCTGATAGACATGCACACCCACCTGACCGGCGACCCTTACCTGGGCGGCTACAACTCGCTGGGCGTGTCGGACACCCGCGCCGCGCTGTACGGCGTGCGCTCGGCGCGCAAGACGCTGGAAGCCGGCTTCACCACCGTGCGCAATGTCGGCGCCTCCGGTTTTGGCGACGTGGCGCTGCGCGATGCGATCAACGACGGCGACTTCATCGGCCCACGCATGCGTACCGCCGGCTACGCCATCGGCATCAAGGGCGGCCATTGCGACGAGAACCTGCTGCCGCCGGACGTCAACTTCACCGGTCGCGGCGTCGCCGACGGCCCATGGGAAGCGCGCGCCAAGGTGCGCGAGATGGCCAAGTACGGCGCCGACGTGATCAAGATCTGCGCCTCGGGCGGCGTGCTGTCGAAAGGCGACGAGCCGGGCGCGCAGCAGTACACGCTGGAAGAGATGCAGGCCATCGTCAACGAGGCGCATAAGCTGGGCCGCAAGGTCGCCGCGCACGCGCATGGCACCAGCGCGATTCACGATGCGATCATCGCCGGCGTGGATTCGATCGAACACGCCAGCCTGATCGACGACGCCGGCATCAAGCTGGCCAAGGAGAAGGGCACCTACCTGGTGATGGACATCTACAACGATGATTTCATCCTGCAGGAAGGCGAAAAGGCCGGCATGCTGCCGGAGTCGATCGCCAAGGAGAAGGTCATCGGCCAGCTGCAGCGCGATAACTTCCGCAAGGCCTTCCAGGGCGGCGCCAAGATGGCCTTCGGCACCGACGCCGGCGTCTATCCGCATGGCGACAACGCCAGGCAGTTCGCCTACATGATCAAGTACGGCATGACCTCGATGCAGGCGATCCAGGCCGCCACCATCAACGCCGCCGACCTGCTGGGCTGGAAGGACCGCGTCGGCTCCATCAGCGCCGGCAAGTACGCCGACATCATCGCCGTGCAGGGCAACCCGGCCGAGAACGCGGCCGAACTGACCAAGGTGTCGTTCGTGATGAAGGGCGGCGCGGTCATCCGCGACTGATGAAGATGGCCTGAGCGGGCATCACGCTGGCTCGCCAGGCCATGCGGGCGGTGTAGGGGGAAGTTGTTTTTCTTTTTATACTGCCTGCATGCGTTTTCTCCTTCTTCTTGCTGTCGCGTTGCTGAGCGCCTGCGGTGGCGGCGCCGGTTCTTCCTCCCGCGCGACCGTCACTGCCGGCGCTGCGGCGTCTTCGCCTTCCATCTCGGTTTCCAGTCCCATTACTGTCGGTGTGCTGCCTGCCATGGCCGACGCGCTGGTCGTGGGCGACCATATCGTGGTGCGCTCGCGCTCCGATGCCTTTGTCACCGTCAACGACAGGCCTGTGTATGCGGCCACGCGACTGAGCGTGCTGGATCAGCAGGGCAAGCTGCTATCCTCCACCGATTACGGCTTCACGCTGGCCGCCGGCTACACCGGCGAATGGCTGATGATGCTGTCGCCGGACGGTTTCGTCATGGTGCAGGCCAGCGCCGGCACGCGGCTGCTGCACTTCGACGCCCAGGCCAGGCTGACCGGCAGCGCTACCGACCTGTATCCCGCCGGCGATTACGCGCCGGCCGAAAATGGCGGTGCGGTGGACGGCAACGGCTTCTGGCTGGCCACTACTTTCTCGCTGCTGCCAGTCACCGACAAGACGCAGTACCTGCTCAAATTGTGCAAGTTCGATTTCAACGGCAAGCAGTTGACGCCACCGTTCACGACGTCCACCTCGGCGCTGCATCCGCGCGTTGCGGCGGCGGGCGGCGCGGTGCTTGCCGGCTGGCTGGAGAACGGCGGCGCAATGCTGGCGATGTGGGCGAAAGGCGCCGGCGCGCCGACCGTCCGGTCGCTCGGCACCGGCGGCGCGCAACCGTATCCGGTGGCGCTCAACGCCGCCGGCAAGATGGGCGTGCTGTGGAACGGCAAGGCCACCGTCGCCGCAGCCGGTGGCGTGATGGGCGTGGCGCTCGACAGCAACGGCGCGCCGGTGCTGCCGGCTGGTCGTACCGATCTGACGCAGGAAACGCTGTCCACCAATTGGGGCGGCAATGCGCGGGCGACGGAGATCGATGCGCACGCGTTCAGCGGCGGCGTCACCATCGCCGCCAGTGTGGTCGGCGCCTTCAAGACCGGCGACACGCCAGGCGACGTGCTGGTGCTGGCCGACTACGCGGTCAACGCGTCGCCACTGTCGGCGCAGGCGCCGGTGCTGCTGCGTTTCACCTTGTCTAGCGGTGCGTCGCTGGGAGCGAGTCCGGTCTTCCGGCAGATGCTGTTCGCCGACCACGCGCTGCTGCTGGCCGGCGACGACAGCGGCTTGCAGGCCTTCTACACTAAGCGTAACCCTTAGCCCTCTACCAAAAGTGTGGTAAATCTGCGCAAGTTACCTATTTGTCATAGACAATATAATTGGGTAATGCATAATTCACATTGCAATTAGTCACTGTTCATCCCCTTTGATCGAAAAGAGCTAACGGCGCCATCCGCGCCGTTTTTTTGCGTTCGTCCTTTACAAACAGGAAGTTGATGGAAGCGTTTAAAAAACTAAAAATAGGTACTCAGCTGGCGCTGAGTTTCGGCACGCTGACTGCACTGATGCTGATCATGGCCACCTTCGCGATTGTGCGCATGTCGTCGATTACGAATGCGTTTCACGACGAGCAGCGCGTGATGTCAGAGAAGCTGGAGCCGCTGTACGTCGCGCGCGAAGCGCTGGCGCAGACCGGTTTGGCCGCGCGCAATGCCTACGTCTTTGCCGACGCCTCGGCAGCGTCCAAAGAACTGGCGATTGTCGACGAACAGAAAGCCATCTACCTGGCGGCGCTGGAGCAGATGGCGCCGGCGTACAAGGGCGACGCCGATTTCGAGAAGGTCCGCAGCGGCCTGCTGAAGATGGCCGATTCGCTGAAGCGTCCGCGCCAGCTGCGCGAAGCCGGCGACATGGAAGGCTACGCGGCCTTCCTGACCAATGAGTGCAGCCCGCTGCGCAAGCAGATTGTGGCCGATATCGCGACCGTGCTGAAAGCCGTGCTGGCCGAGACCCACGCCGCCGGCGCCGACGTCGACGCGCACGCCAGCGATGCCTTCCTGTGGATCGTGCTGCAGGCGGTGCTGTCGCTGCTGGTCAGCGTGCTGATCGCGTGGGTGAACACGCAGCTGCTGCTCAAGCAACTGGGCGGCGAGCCTGCCTACGCCACCGACATCGCCAACAAGATCGCCGAGGGCGATCTGTCGGTGGCGGTGCAGGTCAAGGTCAACGATCAAACCAGCCTGCTGCACGCGATTGCGGCGATGCGCGACAGCCTGTCGTCCATCGTCGGCCAGGTGCGCCAGGGGACCAATCTGATCGCCACCGCGTCGTCGGAAATCGCCAGCGGCAACCGCGATCTGTCGCTGCGCACCGAGCACCAGTCGGAGTCGCTGGAAAAAGTCGCCACCGCGATGGAAGAGCTGACCGGCACCGTGCGTCAGAATGCGCAGAATGCGATGCAGGCGAATACGCTGGCGGTGTCGGCGTCCAGCGTGTCGGAGCAGGGCGGCCAGGTGATGGAGCAGGTTACCGTGACCATGGCGTCGATTAACGATTCGTCGAAGAAGATCGTGGATATTATTTCGGTCATTGACGGCATCGCCTTCCAGACCAATATCCTCGCGCTGAATGCGGCGGTGGAAGCGGCGCGCGCCGGTGAGCAGGGGCGTGGCTTCGCGGTGGTGGCGTCGGAAGTGCGTACGCTGGCGCAGCGTTCGGCCGCGGCGGCCAAGGAAATCAAGTCGCTGATCGATGATTCGGTGGTGAAGGTGGGCGCTGGTTCGGAACAGGTGCACAAGGCCGCCGAGACCATGCACGAAGTAGTGACCAGCGTGAAGCGCGTGACCGAGATCATGGGCGAGATCAGCGGCGCCAGCATGGAGCAGACGGCGGGCATCGAGCAGGTCAACAACGCCATCAGCGAAATGGACAGCATGACGCAGCAGAACACCGCGCTGGTGGAGCAGGCTTCCGCCGCCGCGCAGGAGCTGCAGGACCAGTCGACCAGCCTGGCGCACGTGGTGGACGTGTTCAAGCTGGAGTCGCACACGGCCAGCGTCAGCGGCCTGCGTGGCCGTCGGCCGCGTACCGTGGCGGCGGCGGTATCGTCGCCGGACGAGGAAGTGCGCCGCATCGCAAATGGTTAATTAATCTCTTGCACGCGGTGCTTGCCCATTCCATAATTGATAAATTGTTATGGCGATGGGCAATGCATGAAAATAGGACTGCAAACGTGGGGTAGTCACGGCGACATACGGCCGTTTGTCGCGCTGGCGGAAGGTTTGCAGCTGGCGGGGCATGCGGTCACGCTGCTGATTACCTGCGTGGACAGCGCGGTGTATGCCGACATGGTGTCTCCGTCCGGCGTGGACATCCGCGTGATCGCCTCGCCGGTCATCGAGCCGTCCAGCGCCTCGGAGTTGGGCGAGGCGGCCATCAGGATGCGCAATCCGCTGACGCAGATGAAGAAGCTGATCGAAGGCGGCTTGCTGCCCGCCGAAGAGGCCATGCTGTCGGCCGCGCTGGAAGTGGCGGAACGGTCGGACCTGCTGGTCGGCCACTACTTCATGTATCCCTTGCAGATCGCCGCGGAGCGCGCGGGCAAGCCGTATGTCAGCGTGCTGCTGTCCCATGCGGCGATACCAAGCGCCTACAGCCATCCGCTTGGCCTGCCGTTCGGGCAGGGCGTTTTGTGGCGGCTGACCCGGTGGGCATTGCAGAGGGCCGCCGGTCCTTATCCCAATCGCTTGCGCGCGCGGCTGCACATGCCGCTGACCACGGACATCGTCACGCAGGTGTGGTTGTCGCCGCAGCTGACGCTGGTGGGTGTCAGCCCGCAGATCTGCGAGCGGCAGCCGGACTGGCCGCCTTCGATCCAGGTGTGCGGCTTCCTCGATATGCCCAATATGCAGCTGGAAGGGCGGCTGACGGAAGCGATGGAAGCCTTCCTTGCCGCCGGGGCTGCGCCGGTCTACATGACCTTCGGCAGCTGGACGCCGCCCGACATTCCCAATCAGACCGAGACGCTGCGCCTGTTCACCGAGGCGGCGCAACTGGCCGGATGCCGCGCCATCATTCAGACGCAGGATGCGGCGGCCTGCGGTTTTCAATCCAGTCAACAGATCCTTTACGTATCGGCTTCGCCGCATCACCTGGTCTTCCCGCGCTGTGCGGCGGTGGTGCATCATGGCGGCGCCGGCACCACACAATCGGCCACGCTGGCGGGCCGGCCGTCGGTGGTGGTGGCGCATATCAGCGAGCAGGAACACTGGGGCAATGAGTTGCGGCGGCTGGGCGTCGCCGGCAAGCTGGCCAAGCGGCTCAGCGTGACGGCCAAGCAGCTGGCGGCGCGGATCAGCGCCTTGCAGCCAGAAATGCAAATCCGGGCCGCCGCCGTTTCGCATGCGATGGCGCAGGAAAACGGCGTCGCCACAGCGGTCCGCGTGATTAACGAAAAATTCGGAGTGCGCTAGTTGGATATCCTGAGAATTACATCGCTGTTCTTCGTGACGGCATTGGCGGAAATCGTCGGCTGCTACTTGCCCTGGCTGGTGCTGAAGCACGGCAGGCCCGCATGGCTGCTGCTGCCGGCGGCATTGTCGCTGGCGCTGTTCGCCTGGCTGCTGACGCTGCACCCGACGGCGGCCGGCCGCACCTACGCGGCCTACGGCGGCGCCTACATTTGCGTGGCGCTGCTGTGGCTCCGTTTTGTGGATGGCGTGGCGCTGACGCGTTTCGACATCGCCGGCGCCGTGCTGGCGCTGGCCGGCATGGCGGTCATCGCGTTGCAGCCGGCGCAGTAGAAATGGATGCGCCGGACTATACGCGCTACACCGAGTTCCAGCTGCGGCAGGTGCTGCGCGATATCGATGCGCAGCGCTTTCCGGAGCGCCTGCAGGAGATCAGGCAGTGGCTGGCGCACTTTGAGCAGGCGAAGAAGGCACTGATGCCGGCCACGCAAACGCGGCGGCTGATTTCCAGATCGCCCAGCCGCCGTTTCATGCGCTGGCATCTGCTGGTTTTCCTTGCAGTGTCGCTGGTGGCCGCCGTGTCGACGTGGTTTTATCCCGCGCGCTGGGAGGTGTTGACGGCGGTGGCGGTGGTGGCTGCGGCAGCCGCATTGCTGGGCGCCGCGCGCATGGCGGCTTTGCAGTTGCAGGTCTTTGACTGCGGCGATGGACTGGGATTCAAGCACAAGGATCTGGAGGCCTATGCCGCCTGGCGGGATATCGACAGGATCGAGTTGGGCAGGTCCGAGGACCAGGAATGGCTGGTGCTGCATTTGAAATTCGAGTCGGTGTTCGGCGAAACGATCGAGTTTTTCGCCTCCGCCGCCGCACCCGATGCAAGAACCCTGCGCGATCAGTTGAGCAAGCGGATCGCCGGTCATTGAAGTACAACCTTTGATAGGAGCTAGTTGATGATGTCGAGATTCGTTCTGAAGTGTTTGCTGGTTGCGTCGGCCGGTATGTCCAGCGCATTTGCCGCGCCGGCCGATGCGGAACTGGTAGCGCTGGTCAAGCGCCATGCCGAAGCGCAGGCCACCTTTGACCAGGCGGCGTTAAAGGCCATCACCGCCGACAACTACGCAGAGGTGTCGCCGCTGGGTGAAGTGGATAGCCGCGAGAAGATGTTGTCGTTCTACGCGCCGGAACTGAAACGTCCGGCGCCGCAGTTGCAGGTCGATGAGCCGCAGGTGCGCGTGCTCGGCGACAGCGCCGTGATCTATGCGCGCCTGAATTTCATCATGGGCAGCGGCGATGCGGCGCGCACCTTTGCGATGCGCGCCGGCTATGTGGCCCAGTTCAAGGACGGCAAGTGGCTGCTGGTGTCGGCACAATACACCGGAATCCGCCCGCCGAAGAACTGATTACAGCAGCGATTCCGCTAGGTCTTTCAGGTCGTCTGCGTATTCCAGTTCGACCAGTTCCTTGCGGGCGACGCCGCTGCGCCATGCGGCGGTGGCGATCTTCGGCGTCACGCCGCTCAGCAGGCGCGGGTCCAGCAGGCCTGGAACGATGTAATCCTTGCTGAAGCGGGCGTCGCTGCGTGCCATGTCGGCCAGGGCCACCACGCAGGCGCGCTTCATTTCCTGGTTGATCGTCGAGGCGCCCGAATCCAGCGCCGCGCGGAACAGGTAAGGGAAGCACAGCGCGTTGTTGATCTGGTTCGGATAGTCCGAACGGCCGGTGGCGATGATCGCATCCGGCGCCACTTCGCGCACCAGTTCCGGACGCAGTTCCGGTTCCGGATTGGCCAGCGTGAAGACGATAGGATGCGCGTGCATGCGCTGGATGTCGGCCTGCGACAGTACGCCAGGACCGGACACGCCCAGGAACACGTCGGCGCCGTCCATCACATCGGACAGGGTGGCGGCCGTGGTGTCCTGCGCCCAGGCGGCTTTTTCGCCGTCCAGGTTGCGCGCGGTGGTCAGCACGCCCTTGCTGTCGCAGACGAAGATGTTCTTGCGCTGCGCGCCCAGGTCCACCAGCAGTTCCAGGCAGGCGATGGCCGCGGCGCCGGCGCCGGAGCAGACGATTTTCACGGTGGCGATATCGCGGCCGGTCATTTCAATCGCGTTCAGCATGCCCGCGCCCACCACGATGGCGGTGCCATGCTGGTCGTCGTGGAATACCGGAATGGTCAGGCGCTCGCGCAGCTTGCGCTCGATGTAGAAGCACTCCGGCGCCTTGATGTCTTCCAGGTTGATGCCGCCGAAGGTCGGATGCAGGGCGGCGATGATGTCCACCAGCTTGTCCGGATCGCTCTCGTCGACTTCGATGTCGAAGGCGTCAATGCCGGCGAATTTTTTAAACAGCACGACTTTACCTTCCATTACCGGCTTGCCGGCCAGCGCGCCGATGTTGCCCAGGCCGAGCACCGCGCTGCCGTTGGTGATGACGCCCACCAGGTTGCCCTTGGCGGTGTATTCGTAAGCCTTGGTCGGGTCGCGCTTGATCTCGACGCACGGCGCGGCGACGCCGGGCGAGTAAGCCAGGGCAAGGTCTTCCTGGGTGCTGACGCTCTTGGTAATTTCAATAGCGATTTTGCCGGCACTGCCGGAACGATGGTAGGCCAGTGCCTTTTGTTCAATCGTGGTCATATTATTATTTATTCCTATAAAGCGAAAAACGCCTGCACGAGCCAGAGGCAGGTACAGGCGCAAACTGCTGGGGATTCAGTGAATCATGGATACAGGCCACGAACTTCACGGGCTTGCAACACTCGGGTGCAAGCGAGGATGAAGGTGGCGGTACGCAGCGTGACTTTCTTGTCCTGCGCAACGGTCCATACTGCATTGAATGCGTCCTGCATGATGCGGGTAAGGCGTGCATTAATTTCATCTTCGCTCCAGAAGAAGCTGGAGAAATCCTGCACCCATTCGAAGTATGACACGGTTACGCCGCCAGCGTTTGCCAGCACATCAGGAACGATCAACACGTCCTTGTCGGTCAGGATGTCGTCGGCTTCCGGCGTGGTCGGGCCGTTGGCGCCTTCCAGGATGATTTTGGTGCGAATACGCGGCGCGTTAGCGGCAGTAATCTGCTGTTCCAGCGCGGCCGGGATCAGGATGTCCGATTCCACGCCCCAGAAAGCGTCGCGGTCCAGGAAGGCTTCGGCGCCGGGGAAACCGGTGACGCTGCCCACTTCGGCCACGTGCTTGTGCAGGCGGGGGATATCCAGGCCGCCCTGGTTCACCACGGTGCCGGTGTGATCCTGCACGGCGATGACCTTCGAACCTGCTTCGGCGAACATGGTCGCGGCCACGCCGCCGACGTTGCCGAAGCCCTGCACGGCGACGCGGGCGCCTTCAATCGCCACGCCGCGCTTGGCGGCGGCTTCGCGGCCCACCACGAACACGCCACGGCCGGTCGCTTCGCGGCGGCCCAGCGAGCCGCCCAGCGAGATGGGCTTGCCGGTCACGACGCCGGTCGACAGGTTACCTTCGATCATGGCGTAGGAGTCCATCATCCACGCCATCACTTGTTCGTTGGTGTTGACGTCCGGTGCCGGGATGTCTTTGTTCGGGCCGATAATCAGGCTGATTTCGCTGGTGTAGCGGCGGGTCAGGCGCTGCAGTTCGCCACGCGACAGGGTCTTGGGATCGACACGGATGCCGCCCTTGGCGCCGCCGTATGGCACGTTGACGGCCGCGTTTTTCACGGTCATCCACGCCGACAGGGCCATCACTTCGGACAGGGTCACGTCCTGGTGGAAGCGCACGCCGCCCTTGCCTGGACCGCGCGACATATTGTGCTGCACGCGGTAGCCTTCGTAGTGGGCGATGGAGCCGTCATCGCGCTCGATCGGCACGTCGACGGTCAGGATGCGTTTCGGGCGCTTGAGCGTTTCGACCCAGCGCGACAGGCTACCGAGGTGCGGGGTAACGCGGTCGATTTGCTGCAGGTAGACACCCCATGGGCCGAGATCTTCGGCATTCAGGTAGGAGGGCAGTGCGTGTTGTGCTTGTACAGTGGTCATGCTCAAGGCTCCGTGGATTCGTTGGCTGAGCGCTGCTCGTGGCAGCGCTCAAGTGGGACGAATCTTATGCCTGGGCAATTAAGGCGGCCAATGCTGTATGCGCATTCGGCTATGCAAAAGATGCATAGTTATCTTTCCGATACCTCGATGCGGCGTTTTTTGCGGCCGCCGTTCTGCTGCAGTTCGAGGAATTCCCACAGCCTGTCGACGATCGGTTTGCCGCGCCGGTGCGCGGACGGGCGCTCGCGGTACAGGCGGATTTCCATCTCGATTTCCCAGTCCGAGGTATCGCCGTCGGCGCGCGCCAGCTGCTTTTGTTTGAGCTCGCGCGTGACGGCCGATTCGGGCAGGAAGGCGACGCCGCGGCCTTCCAGCGCCATCATTTTCAGTCCCTCGGCCATGTCGGTTTCATAATGCGGCTCCAGGTGCAGCGGGGTTTTGGCGTCGTTCAGTATCAGCTCCACCATGCGGCCCAGGTAGGCGTTGTTGGTGTACGATAAAAACGGCAGCGGCGCGCGCTTGGTGCCGGGCAGCGTGAACTCCGGCACCCTGTTTTTATCGCAGCGCGCATACGCGCGCAGGGACTCGCGGCCCAGTACCAGCATGTCGTAGCGGCCCGGGTCCAGCTGCACCGGCTGGCGCGGATGGTGGTAGCACAGCAGCAGGTCGCAGCCGCCTTCCACCAGCTGCAGCACGGCGTCGTGGACGTTGAGCGCCATCAGCCGGCTGCGGATCGGCGCGAAGTCCTGTTCCAGCGCGGTCAGCCACTTCGGCACGAAGGTCAGCGACAGCGTGTGCGGCACGGCGAGGTCGATGCTGGTCTGCGCGGCGGCGCGCTTGGAGCGCAGCATCTCGCGCGCGCCGTTGATCTTGGAGAGCATCTCCAGCGCCTGCTCGTAGAACACGATGCCGGCCGGCGTCAGGCGCGTCGGGTAGGAAGTGCGGTCGATCAGGTCCGTGCCCAGCCAGTTTTCCAGCGACTGGATGCGGCGGGAAAAAGCGGGCTGCGTCACATGGCGCAGCGCCGCCGAGCGGCTGAAGTTATTGGTCTCCACCAGCGAGATGAAGTCTTCCAGCCATTTGGTTTCCATGCAAATCCTTTAAGCGGTGGTCGAGGTGATGTTGCGCATCGGCGTGAACAGATACGCCGCCGCCGCGAACAGCACCAGTATCATGCCACCGCCGATGAACAATTGCGATAGCGGGATCAGCGTCAGCAGCCATCCCGCGCTGGCCGCCGACAACGGCGCCAGTCCCATGAAGATGAACATGAAGATGCTCATGGCGCGGCCCATCATCTGCGGCGCCACGCGGCGCTGGATCCAGGTGAACACGTTGATCTGCATATAGCCGGTCAGCAGGCCGAGCGACAGCATCAGCGCGGCCGCCTGCCACGCGGCGTGCACCAGGCCCAGCGGCGCCACCAGCAGCCCGGCGACGGCGTCCATCAGCAGTATCATCACGCCGAAGCTGGCGAAGCGCAGGCGCGCGCCGAACTTCGCCGCCACGCCCATGCCCATCAAGGTGCCCAGGCCATGCGCCGCCATCAGGAAGCCGAGCGTGGAAGCGCCGTGCAGGTCGCTGGCCAGCACCGGTATCGCCACCTGCATGGTGCCGCCGATGAACAGCGACACGATGCTCCAGTAGATGAAGCACTGGCGCAGCGGCACGTCGTCCCACACCATGCGCAGGCCGGCGCCGACGGAACGCAGCACCGATTGCGGCGCGGACTGCGGCGCCGCCGTCGCCAGCGGCCGCACCCTGGACAGCGTCCACGCCGACACCAGGAAGCTGAGGCAGTCGAAGCCGAAGGCCAGCGCCAGGCCGCGCGCATCGCCGCCCGCGACGGCCAGCAGGCCCGCCGCCAGCAGCGGACCGGCCAGCATCGACACCTGGCGCAGTCCCATCATCACGCCGTTGGCCGCCTGCAGGTGCTCGCGCGGCAGCGCCAGCGGCATCATCGAGGTGCCGGACGGGATGCCGAAGGCCTGCGCCAGGCCGATGCCGAAAGCCAGCACGTAGATCAGGCGCAGCGTCAGTTGCGGCGTCAGCGCGATGGTCAGCGACAGCGACTCGCCGAGCGGCACGGTGGGGGCGGCGTCGGCGTTCATCACCAGCAGCGCGAGCAGGGCCAGCAGCACGGCGTTGGCGTACTTGCTCAGCATGAGCACGCGCTTGGGCGAGTAGCGGTCCACCAGCGCGCCGCCCAGCAGGATGAAGACCGCGCGCGGAATGCTCATCAGCGCGATCACCAGGCCCAGCGCCAGCGTGCTGCCGGTCAGCCTGAGCACCAGCCAGGGCAGGGCGATCATGGTCATCTGGTCGCCCAGCAGCGAGATCACGCTGCCGCGCATCATCCACTTGAAGTTGGCGTTCTGCCTGAGCGCGCTCATGAGTTGGAGGCGTTCATGCCGGCGATCAGCGCCAGTGCGTTGCTCAGGTCATCGAACTGCGTCGACGGGCAGCTGCGCAGCAGATCCTTGCTGATCTGGTCGGCGACGGTGACGGCGTTGTTCAGCAGCTCGCGGCCGGTGTCGGTGATGGCGGCGTAGGCCACGCGGGCGTCGCGCGGATCCTGCTGGCGCTCGACCAGGCCGATTTTTTCCAGTGGCAGCAGGGTGCGGGTGACGCCGGACGCGGTCAGCCCCTGGCGCTCGGCCAGGTCGACGCGGCGCAGGCGGCCGCCCGGTGCGCGGTTCAGGTAGTGCAGCAGCATGAAGTCGCTGAAGCTGATGCCGTGGTAGCCGCCCAGCACCTGGTCGAGGCGGCGGACGAGGGTGGCCTGGGCGCGCGCCAGGCGCAGCGTGAATTCAAGACTGGGGCTGATAGGCGTTTCCATGGTTGCGTCCTTGTTGAGTTATGCTTGAATAATACTTGAGTAAGCAATCATTGTATAGTTTTTATTCGGGATTCGTTAAACTGAAAGAAAACTACATAACAGGGGATAGCAATGCACATGGGGACCACCGAGATCTTTCTGATCGCGATGACAATTATTTTCAGCGTGCCGTATCTGATCTGGCGCCTGGGCGGTACGGATTACTACGCGCCGCTGGTGGTGGTGCAGATCATCGCCGGCATCCTGCTGGGACCGGGCATCATGGGCCGCGCCTTCCCCGAGTACTATTCCTTCGTGTTCAATCCGCAGGTGGTGCAGTCGCTGAACGGCATCGCCTGGTGGGCGGTGATGATTTTCGTGATGATCGCCGGCATCGAGCTGGACCTGAAAAAGGCCTGGGAACACCGCCGCGAAAGCACCATCACCGCCGGCCTGGCGCTGGGCACGCCGCTGGTGTTCGGCTGCGTCGCCGCGCTGGGCCTGCTGGGCTATGCCGGCTGGGTAGGGCCGCAGGCGCATGCATGGCAGTTCGTGCTGGGCGTCGGCATGGCCTGCGCGGTGACCGCGCTGCCGATCCTGATCCTGCTGATGGAAAAGCTGGAAATCCTGCGCCAGCCGATCGGCCAGCGCATCCTGCGCTACGCCAGCCTGGACGACATCGCCATCTGGGGCGTGCTGGCGGTGATCCTGCTGGACTGGGACCGCGTCGGCCGCCAGGCCGGCTTCCTGCTGGTGTTCGCGCTGGCGACCAAGCTGTTCCGCATGATGATGGTGCGCATTCCCGAGCGCGACCGCTGGTACGTGTCCTTCATCTGGCTGGCGGTATGCGCGCTCGCGGCGGACTGGGCCGGCCTGCACTTCATGGTCGGCGCCTTCCTGGCCGGCGCGGTGATGGATGCCGAGTGGTTCGACCAGCAGAAGATGGATCTGCTGCGCGCCAATGTGCTGATGGCGGTGATGCCGGTGTTCTTCCTGAGCACGGGCCTGCGCACCAACTGGGCGGTGGGCGGTTCGGCCGTGTTCGTGGTGGCGCTGGTGCTGCTGGTGGCGTCGGTGTCGGGCAAGCTGGCCGGCATCCACCTGGCCGGCAAGATCCTGAAATGGGGCCCGGGCGAGGCCTCCGTCATCGGCTGGCTGTTGCAGACCAAGGCGCTGATCATGATCATTTTCGTCAACATCCTGCTGGACAAGCAGATCATCACCAGCGAAACCTTCACCGCGCTGCTGCTGATGGCGATCGGCAGCACCATGCTGACGGTGCCGATGGTGTATCCAAAATTGCAGCGCGTGGCGCAGCTGATCTTCAAAACGAACTGATATAATTACGGGATGAACGATACTACCCAACTCCCACCACTGCCGGATCGTCTGTCGATTGATCCTCGCAGCAAATTCCACGTCGCAGCCGTGTTCGAACACGATGTCGGCATCAAATTCAACGGCAAAGAACGCATGGACGTTGACGAGTACTGCATCAGCGAAGGCTGGATCAAGGTGCCAGCCGGCAAATCGCTGGACCGCTACGGCAACCCGATGCTGATCAAGCTGAAAGGCACGGTCGAAGCGTTCTACCGCTAAGCCCGCGCTGCACAAAAAAAGCCGCCCGATTCGTCGAGGCGGCTTTTTTGCATTAACGGCCGGCCGAAGCGAACAGCAGCTCCACGAAATTTTTTACAACGGGCCGGCATTCGTCGCTGCGCCAGTTGGCCACCATGGTCAGCGGCTCCAGTCCCGTCAGCGGCACCACGCGCATGCCGGGCGGCGGCGTGCCCAGCACAAAGGCGGTGCCGAGCATCAGGCCCATGCCGTCCCTGGCCAGCTGGATGCCGAACAGCGACTGCGTGGCGCCGAACACGAAATTCGGCGTTACGCCGGCCGCCTGGCAGGCCGCCACCAGGCCGTCATACACCGGCGGATTGACTTCGCGGGCGAAGGTGACGATGCGTTCTTCCGCCAGGCTAGCCAGCGGCAGTTGTTGTGCGCCGGCCCAGCGGTGCGTGTCGGGCAGCAGCAGCGACCAGTCGGACGCCGCCACCAGCCGGCTGCTGATCTCGGCGGAGTGCGCCATGGCGGCCTGCGATCCGCCCAGCACGACGCCGATGCCGACGTCGATCTGACCGCGCATCAGCGCGCCGCCATGCTGCTGGTGCAGGATCTCGTGGCGTTCCAGCCGGGCGCCGGGATAGGCCAGCAGCAGCTGGCTCATGGCGTCGGCCAGCACCGGCAGGTTGGCGTATTCGGTAATGCCGATGGAGATCGACGTGTTTTCGCCGCCGGCGGCCGCCGCCGTTTGCTGGGCCAGCTGGTCGAAGTTGCTGATGATCTTGGCGATGCCGTCGCGGAACACCACGCCGGCCGGCGTCAGCGCCAGCTGGCGCTGGTCGCGGACCAGCAGCTTGACGCCCAGGCTTTCCTCCAGCCGGGCAATCTGCTGGCTGAGCGCGGGCTGGGTGATCGACGCCAGCTCGGCGGCGCGGCCGAAGTGCAGTTCCTGGGCCAGCAGCAGGAAGTTTTGATACAGCCTCAGTTCCGAGGGTTTCACAGGTTTGAACCTTTGCGCTGAGTGTAGCGTTGCATTTTACTCCGCGCGGTGCGCGCCGGGTGCAGCCGCGCCAGCCACGCCGGCAGGCCGAAGCAGAACGACACGGTGGTGCCGGCGCCGTTGTCGCTGGCGATGCCGAAGCGCGCGCCCAGGTCGGCCGCGCGCTCGCGCATGCCATGCAGGCCGAAATGGCTGCCCACGTGTTTCTGGCTCAGCACATGCAGCGGGATGCCGCGGCCGTCGTCGGTGACGCTGAGGATCACCCGCGTCGCGATCCACTCTTCCGTGATGGAGATGGTGCTGGCGTTCGCATGCCGCACGGCGTTGCGCACCGCTTCCGCCAGGCACATGAACAGTTCGTCGGCAAAGCCGTCGCGCTGTGCCGCCAGCGCCGCCGACAGGCTGCAACGGAATTGAATGCCGGCCGGCTCGCACACCGCGCGCGCCAGGCTGTCGAGGCGGGTTTGCAGCGAGGCCGAGACGTTGGGCTGGCGCAGTTCCAGGATCAGGTCGCGGCCCAGCGCCATGGCGTCGGCCGCTTTTTCCGCGATGGCATGCAGGTTGGCCGAGCTGCTTTGCAGCGACAGCACGATCATCTGGCATTGCTGGAGGAAGTCGTCGTGCAGGATGCGGGCGATGCGGTTGCGCTCGGCCTGCCGCTCGCGAAAAACCAGGTCCGAGAGCTCAGCCGGCGTAATCAGGACTTTTCGGTTGCGCATGCGGGAAATTTTCAACGGGACCGGCCGAATTCTACGCAGGATGCAAGCCGCACTCCAATTCGAAATTATTATCCTTGCAATAAGTGCGCCTTATCGTGGGCGCCAAATAAAAGGGCCGGGTTCCGCGCGAAACGGAACCCGGCCCTCGATGGCCGCAGGCGACTCGGTCTTACTGCGCGCTGACGTTGCCGCGCAATTTGTCCAGCATCTGCAAGGTGGTCGGCAGAAGGTTCATGATCCCGTGGTACGCACAGTATTCACAAAACGCTTCCTCCGGCGTCATCGCAGCAATACTGGCGTCGGAATGACCGCGTCTGCGCAGGGCGCGCAGGCAGGCGGCATCCATATTTCTGGAGTTCATGCACTTCTCCCTAGATAGTTAGTGGTTAGTTTCGTACTGTTAACATTGTAATTCGAAATAATGCCGCATGGCAACTAAATTAGAATTTCTTAACAATTAGAAACAAACTGATACCTCTATCCGGGCTCAGGCTGGCGCCAGTGCCGCCTCCGCCGTCAGGTTGCGTTGCAGGCGCCACACCAGGAACGAGGCCACCAGCGAGGTGCCGACCACCACGTAACCGACCGTGTCGAAGTGCTGCAAATGGCCGTCCGCCGCCTGCGTGACGATGTGACCGGAAGCCACCGACGCCAGGCCGCCAGCCAGCTGCTGGATCGAGGCGCTGATGGCGTTGTACGAACCGCGCTGGGTCTGCACCGGCACCGTCGACGACAGCGCCTGGAACGGAATCATGCGCGAGAAGATCCCGACAAACATCATGGTGTTCACCACCACCAGCATCCACAGCGGCACGCGGCCCAGGTGGGTATAGATCAGCACCATGGCGATCGACAGCCCGGTGCCGAACAGGAACACGCGGAACTTGCCGAAGGCGTCCGCCGCGCGGCCGATCATCGGGCCGATGAAGATGGTGCACACGCCGGTGATCAGGTACACGGTCGGCAGATGGTGCAAATCGATGCCCATGTTGTTGACGATGTAGGCGCTGCTGAACGGCATCAGCATGAAGCCGCCGGTGGTCAGCAGGGCGGTGATGGCGAACGCCAGCAGGTAGCGCTTCTCGGTCAGCGTGTGGAACAGGTGCATGAAGGCGCTGTGTTCCTGCGGCTTGCCGAGGTGGCCGTTCACCGGCTGCATTTTCCACGCCACCAGCAGGCCGCCCGCCAGGCCGAACGCGGCCATCGCCATGAACGGCACGTGCCAGTTCCACTGGTTGGACAGGTAGATGCCGGCCGGGATGCCCAGCACCTGGCTGGCGGCAAACGCGGTCTGGATCAGGCCCATGACGCGGCCGCGCATCTGCGGCGGGAACAGGTCGGTGGAGATGGCCAGCACGATGGAGCCGATCACGCCGCCGAACAGGCCGGTGAAGATGCGCGCCGCCAGCAGGCTTTCAAAGCTCTGCGCCAGGCCGCACCAGACGGTGCCGACGATGAAGCCGGTGTAGAAGAACAGCAGCAGTTTCTTGCGGTCGTAGCGGTCGGCGAAGCCGGCGGTCAGCAGGCCGGAGACGCCGGCGCTGAAGGCGTAGGCCGAGACCACCAGGCCGAACTGCGCCGGACCGATCTTCAGGTCCGGCATGATCACGGCGCCCAGCGGCGACATGATCATGAAATCCAGGATGACGGCGAACTGCAGGAAGGCCAGCATCGCCACGACGATTTTCTGGTAGCCGCTGAAGGGCGGCGCAGGGGTTTTCTTCATTAATTATTCTTTCGTTTCGTCTGGTGAACCTGGGCGGCAGAACGGCGGGCGGTGCTTGAAGAACCCTTCGCGCTGTTTGAAGAACTGGGCGCGTTCGTCGGGCGTCATGGCTTGCCAGCGCTGCCAGTGCTCGCGCTTTTCGTGCCAGTCGCGGTGGTGGCCGCGGAAGCCGCCGAACAGGATGCGGCAGAGTAGCAGCAATCCCAGGGCTTGCCAATAATTGACGGCATTGGCGCCGGGGAAGATGTTGGGGATCAGGCAGTTCCACAACAGCATGACGATGGCGCCGAGCAGGGCGCCGCAGGCCAGGATGAACAGGCCTTTCATCACTTTGAATTTCTTGTAGCTCATATTTTCGGGACGCATGTTGGTCTTACTCCTTTCATTCTTCGTACAGGGCTTGCAGGCGCTGGCGCAGGTACAGCACGGCGTAGCGCTTGCGGGCCAATAAAGTGTTGATCGAGACGCCGGTCTGTTCGGCCATCTCCTTGAAACTGACGCCTTCCAGCTCGTGCGCGATGAAGACGTCGCGCTGGTTGGCGGGTAATTCTTCCAGGGCCAGCTGCAATTCCTGCAGCAGCATGGCGCGGGTGTAGGCGGCTTCCGGGCCGGCGTCGGGCGAGGGCAGCATCAGGTCGAGGCGGCAGTCGTCCTCGTCGCCGCCACCGCCGCCGAGATCGTCGAGCGCCACTTCCTTCTTCTTGCGGAAGCGGTCAATGATACGGTTGCGGGCGACGCGGAACAACCATGCGCTGACCTGCTCGATGGGTTCGGGCAGGTGGTAAGCCTGGGTGAACTCGTAGAACACGTCCTGCAGGATATCGTCGGCGTCGGTCTGGTCGGCCACCCGGCGGCGGATGAAATTCCACAGGCGCGAACGCTCCCGCAGCACCGTCGCGGTGATGGCCTGATCTTGCTCAGTTGTTGTTATTGGTGCGGTCATGTTTGTAAGACGTGTGACCTGCGGGGAATATTGTATTGAGCCGGAATTATGCCTGGCGAAGCAAGCACTTTCCTTTATTGTGACAATCTGATAATTATTTAAAAGGAAAGCTGCATGACCATGGTTTTTTGTCGCGGATGCGCCAGGGAGATACACGAGACGGCGCCGACCTGTCCGCAATGCGGCGCGCCGCAAGGTTTGCCTTCGCCTTACCGCCAGACGCCGCGTTCCGACAAGGATTTTGCCGTGACCTTGTTGCTGTGTTTCTTCGTCGGCTTCCTCGGTGTGCACCGCTTCTATGTCGGCAAGATCGGCACCGGCCTGCTGCAACTGTTTACGTTCGGCGGTTTCGGCATCTGGGCCTTCGTCGACTTCATCATGGTGGCGCTGGGACGCTTCACCGACAGCGACGGGCTGGAAGTCACTTATCGCTAGTGCCGCATGCTGTCGCGCAAGCTGATGATGTCGGGTGGTGTGGTGTCGCTGTGGCGTTTCATCACCATGGGAGCGCCGTCCAGTCCGGTGCAGGTCATTACCGGGCCGGCTTGCTGGTAGCGGCAAATGAGGCGGATGCTGGCGGCGCCCTTGACCTCCGCGGCCGACAGGGTGTCGGGCAGGAACAGGCGAGCGGTCAGCGTATCGCCATCCAGCGTCGCGAAAATCGGCAAGCCGACGATGCCGCGCGGCGCCGGCTTGCCGTCGTCCAAGCCATCGGCGCGGCGTGGCGCCGAAGTGGAGCCTGCCAGCGCGCCGAAACCGTCCGGCAGCAGATAGATGTCGGCCTGCTTCTCCGCCCCCTCATGCAGCGACGCCGCCGTGCCCCAGGTGCCGGTGAGGTAGCGCGGCAGCGCATCGGCGGCATGGGCGCTCAGTGCACATGCCAGCAGCCCGGCGGTGATCAGGTGGCGCATCACGAATCTCCATTGGTGGCGGCATGGCGGCGTTGCCATTCGTCGGCGACATCGCCCATGGTTCTGGCGGCGCCGCTGCGTATCCACGCCATGAACTCGCGGTCGAACTTGAAGCCGTCGCCGCATTGGGCGATCAGGAAGCGGCGTGCGTTCTGCGTATTTTTATAGCCGGCATCAACAGCGGTCTGGCGCGTGATTTCTTCACCATGCCAATCGAACGTCATGTTATTTCTCCGCCGTTCCAAGCAAAGCCGGCTTGACGCACAACAGCAGCAGCCAGACGGTAAATCCGATCAAGATGAAGGCCAGATCCACCGGCGGAAACTGCGTGCGCGTCGCGTTCACCAGCACACAGCCCGCCACCAGAGGAACCAGCAGGAGCAGGGCGGTGAGCCACCTGAACGACGGCCGCGCGAAGCGTATCGGCCAGCCCAGCGAAAACATCATGAAGCCGGACGCCACCAGCGCACCGGCAGCAATCACCGCCGCGATGATCTGCCAGCCGGGGATGAAGTCTTCTCCTTGCGGCATCGCCGCGGCAAGCAGCGACAACATGACCGACATCATCAGCAGGCCCAGCGCCAGCGCGCCACTGAGCAGGCGGGTCGTGATGCGGGCCAGCTTGAGCAAACCGTCCATCATGCCGCCTGCCTTTCAAATATGGAGGATGCGCCAGTGTACCCATTTGGCAACTCCCAATAATCACACATTCTCACCTATTTAACCGTCTGGACGGCAAAATCGGCGTTCTGTCCCAAACCGGCTGTCCGGCAATAGTTTCTTTTTTACACTGGACTCTCTTTAACGATGAGAAGGAAGCGTCATGGGCAAGTGGTGGAAATGGGGCGTCATCGCGGCATTGCCGCTGGCTGCGCAAGCGCAGGGGAACTTGTCAGGACTGGACCGCGGCATGACCGGGCCGCGCGCCCAGGTGCTGGTGCTGGGCACCGTGCACTTGCGCGGCATGTCCAAGGAATTCAACCCGGCCTCGCTGAGCGGCGTGCTGGACCGGCTGGCGGCGTTCAAGCCGGACATCATCACCATTGAAGACCTGCCGGGCGACGAATGCGACCTGGCGTCGCGCCAGCCGTCCAAGTATGGCAACGACTACTGCCCGTCCACCGACGCCGCCAAGGCGGCCACCGGCCTGGACGCGCCGGCCGCCATCACGGAAGCCGACAAAACCCTGGCCGCCTGGCCGGCGCAGCCGACGCCATCGCAGCGGCGCCACCTCGCCGCCTTGTTCCTGGCCGCGAACAACCGCGCTTCCGCCTACGTGCAGTGGCTGCAACTGCCCGAGGCCGAGCGTCACGCCGGCGACAGCCTGGATGCCGCGCTGGTGGACAAGCTCAACAAGATGAGCACGGTCAACGACGAAAGCTACCAGCTGGCAGCCCGCCTGGCCGCGCGCCTGGGCCGGCAGCGCGTCTACCCGGTCGACAACCACACCGGCGACTACATCGACGTGCCCGACATCAAAGCCTTCGTGCGCTCGATCGAAGGCGCGTGGGCGGCCGGCGGTGCAACGCTGGGCGAGCAGGAAAAGCAGCTGGACGCGCTCGGCAAGGCGGACGACCTGCTGCCGCTGTACCGCCAGCTCAACGACGCCGCCGCGCTGAAAGTCCGGGCCGACGGCAACGTCGGCGCCGCCATGCGCGCCCAATCGCCGGAAGGCTATCCGCAAATATGGGTGGCGGGCTGGGAGATTCGCAACATGCGCATGGTGGCCAATATCCGCGAAACCTTCCGCGAACGCCCCGGCGCGCGCGTGCTGTCCATCGTCGGCGCCACCCACAAGCCGTGGTTCGACGCCTGGCTCGGCCAGTTGCAGGGCGTCGACATCGTCGACACGGTCGCCGTGCTCAAATAAAAAAAGCCGCCAGATCGCTCTGGCGGCTTTTGTCACAGACTAACCGGGATTAACGGTCGCCGTAGGTACGGCGCTGGCCGTCGGCGCTGCGTGGGTTGCTGCCTTTGTAGCCGCCGCCGCTGCCTTCACGGCGCGGGGCGCCGCTGCTGCTGCCCGGCTTGCTGAACGAACGCTGGCCTGGCTTGGCGCCACCACGGTTGTCGCCTGGTTTCCAGCCGCCTGGACGTGCCGACGAGCGTGGTGCGGAACCGGTTTTCTTCGGCTCGTAGCCTTCGACCACGTTCACCGGAATCAGCTGCTTGGTGAAGCGTTCGATGCGCTTGACGTTCATGCCTTCAGCATGGTTCACCAGCGAGATCGCGTGACCATTGCGGCCGGCACGGCCGGTACGGCCGATGCGGTGCACGTAGTCTTCCGGGAACTTCGGCAGGTCGTAGTTGAACACGTGGGTGATGGTCGGCACGTCGATGCCGCGGGCGGCAACGTCGGTGGCGATCAGGATCTTCACCGAACCGCGGCGCAGGCTGTCCAGGGTGCGGTTACGCGCGCCCTGGTGCATGTCGCCGTGCAGCGCGGCAGCCGAGAAACCGGCGATGTTCAGACGGTCGGCGATGGTGTCGGCGTCACGCTTGGTGGCGGTGAACACCACGGCCTGGTCCAGCGTCTCGTCGCGCAGCAGGTGGTCCAGCAGGCGGTTCTTGTGCGACAGGTCGTCGACGAAGTGCACGCGCTGGGTGATGTTTTCGTGCTTGTTGGCCGCGCTCATGATCTGGATCACTTGCGGGTCTTTGGTGATGCGGCGGGCCATATTGCCCACCACGCCATCCAGCGTGGCCGAGAACAGCATGGTCTGACGGCCGGCCGGGGTCGCGGCAACGATTTTCTCGATGTCGTCGATGAAGCCCATGTCCAGCATGCGGTCGGCTTCGTCCAGCACCAGGATTTCCAGTTGCGAGAAGTCGATCTTGCCCGATTCCATGTGGTCGATCAGGCGGCCAGGGGTGGCGACCAGGATCTCAGGATTCTTGGCCAGCAGTTGCATCTGCTTAGGGTAAGGCATACCGCCCAGGATCGACACGGCCTTGATGCGGCGCAGGTTGACGCTGTACTTGTCGGTATTGGTGGTGACTTGCAGGGCCAGTTCGCGGGTTGGGGTCAACACCAGCATTTTTGGCTGTGCGGCTTTGAAACGTGGACGCTCGCCACGGGCGCGGGCGGCTTGCATTTCTTGATTTGGAGTCTTGCCGGCGGTGGCCGGATCGATCTCGGACAAACGGTGCAGCGACGGCAGCATGAAGGCTGCAGTCTTGCCGGAACCGGTTTGCGAGGAAACCAACAAGTCCTTGCCTGCGATCGCGGCAGGCACGGCCTGCTGCTGAACTGGGGTCGGCGCGGTGTAGCCGGCGTCGGTCAGGGCTTTGATGATGGACGTGTTGAGACCTAGTGCTTCAAATGTCATGCTTTTCTTTCGTAAAAATCTGCGTTCACGCAAATACGGAACGCGAAATAGCAACGCCTACCAAAACGAAATGACTCAATCAAAATCGAAAGAAATTTCGGCACAAAAGCTTTGCGCCGGGACGGTGTCAGGAAGCGACACCAGAGGCGGGAGGGCTTTATAAGGGCACCAGGAACGATGCGCTGAGGCTGCGATGCTGCTAAAAAACTACTGACTGGACAACCGGTATCGCTTGCTATCGACACACGCATTGCAGTGCAAGACAGCTATTATGCCTTAGTTTGCCGTTCTTGTATAGGTCAGTCAACAGTGCGCCGATTTATCAGCACGCCGGTTCGCTGGTGCCTCCGCACAGGATGGTGTCCTTGATGGCGTTCAGGTAGGACAGGCTGGCCTCGGCGGAAATACGCCATGGCAGGTTGCTGTCGTGCTCGTCCTGCGTGCGCGGGCGCCAGCCGTACTGGATCTGGAACAGGAAATCCCTGCCCTCGGCGAACGCCAGGTAGGAGCCTTCGCGCCAGCTGGTGATTTCTTCTTTCTCGCGAATGTATTCGGCCATGTAGGCGCCATCCGCCGCGCCTTCCATCCACGCCAGTTTCCAGCCTGCCGGAATGCGATGGACCAGCTGTTCGCCGGTTAACCGATTTGATAATTTCTATCGTGCGCCACAGTAGTTGTCTATAAGATAACTTTGTATTTTGAAAAAAAGGGGATCTATGTGGCGAAAATTGGTGGTGGCTGGACTATGTGCCGTGCAGGTGGGGGCTGCGCTGGCGGCAGATCTTAGCGATGCGGACCGGTCGGCGGTCAAGCTCGGCATCCGGCGCGATTTCCTGACCGCCGTCAGCGGCGCCTGCGGCCGCAAGTTCCCTGAACACGCCAGCGCCTACGACAGCGCCGTGCAAGCCTGGCGCAAGGCCAATGAGGCCAAGCCGAAGCAGGCCGATGTGCTGATGGTCAGCCTCACCAGCCGCGACGACGCCAGGGCCATGGGCCCGCTGCTGGAAGAGGAAAAACGCACGCTGCAGGACTGGCAGACCAACCAGCTCGGCATCTCGCAGCAGAAGGCGCCCAGCATGGCCGACTGCGACAAGCTGTACGCCAGCCTGGCCACGCTGCCATAAAAAAACGCCCAGCAGGCAGGGCGTTTTGATGTCCGCGAAGCGGGGAGGGCTTACTGGTAGTCTTCCGCGTTCAGGCCCATCACGTGCGAGAAGCCGCCGTCGACGTAGGTGATTTCACCGGTGATGCCCGACGCCAGGTCCGACAGCAGGAAGGCGGCGGTGTTGCCGACTTCTTCGATGGTGACGTTGCGGCGCAGCGGCGCGTGCGACGAGGCAAAGCCCAGCAGCTTGCCGAAGTCCTTGATGCCCGAAGCGGCCAGGGTCTTGATCGGACCGGCCGAAATGCCGTTCGAACGGATGCCCAGCTTGCCCAGATTTTCCGCCAGGTAGCGTACCGACGCTTCCAGCGAGGCTTTGGCCAGGCCCATGGTGTTGTAGTAAGGAATCGCACGGACCGCGCCCAGGTAGGACAGGGTCAGCACCGACGAACCGTTTTTCAGCAGCGGCAGCGCAGCCTTGGCCATGGCCGGGAAGCTGTAGGCCGAGATGTCGTGGGCGATGCGGAAGTTCTCGCGGCTCAGGCCGTCCAGGAATTCGCCGGCGATGGCTTCGCGCGGCGCAAAGCCGATCGCGTGCACCAGGCCGTCCAGCTGCGACCAGCTCTTGCCGAGGTCGGCGAACAGGGCGTCGATCTGCTCGTCGCTGGAGACGTCGCAGTCGAATACCAGCTTGCTGTCGAATTCGGCGGCGAATTCGGTGATGCGGTCTTTAAAACGTTCGCCGACGTAGGTGAACGCCAGTTCGGCGCCTTCGCGGTGGCAAGCCTTGGCGATACCGTAAGCGATGGAACGGTTCGACAGCAAACCAGTGATGAGGATTTTTTTGCCTTGCAAGAACGCCATAGGGACTCCGATTGCGACTGCGTGCCCGGGCTTGCTCTCAGAGCTGGCTGGCGACGTCAGTGGGGTTATGTTTTTTTAGTGTGCGAGTATTGCCCGACACGCAAGACCAAGATTGTAGGACGTGTCAGCCGCGACTGCAACATCTGAATCGCGGTGAACGGCCCCGCCGGAGCGGGGCCGGGCCGGCGTCACTGGCTGGCTTTGCGGTGCTTTTTGCCGTGGGCGGCGTCACGCGAGACGCGCGCCTTGACCAGCGAGACAGGGCTCGATTTATCCGACTTGCTAGCCTTCGGCAATTTGTAGCCCTTGGCCGTTTTGCCGCTGGCGCGTTCGGCTTCGTAGGAGATGTTGGCGGTGTCGGCCACGTCCGGTGCGATGTCGATGCTGGCCGAGGTGGAGATCTTCGGCACCAGGATGGTCGAACCGGCTTTCAGCACCGAGTTCTGCGGAATATTGTTGGCCTGACGGATCACCTCGGGCGAGGTGTGGAAGCGCGACGCCAGCGAACGGATCGATTCGCGCGCGCTGGTGATCTTGTGCGTGCTCCAGGTCGACAGTTCCTTGGTCCATTGCGACAGGTTCAGGTGGAACTTCTCGGCGTTTTCCTTCGGCAGCAGGATCTTGGTCTGCTCGTCGCCGGTGATGACCGGACGCTTGAATTGCGGATTCAGCGCCTTGAACTCGTCCACCGACAGCTCGGCCAGGTGGGCGGCGACGGTCAGGTCGATGTCGCTGGTCTTGTCGACGGCGGTGAAGTACGGCGAATTGTCGATCAGCGGCAGGTTCAGGCCGTACTGCTGCGGATTGGCGACGATGTTCTTAACCGCCTGCAGCTTCGGCACGTAGTTGCGGGTTTCGGCCGGCATCAGGTCGGCCAGGCTCTCGAAGTCGGTCGGCTTGCCGGCGGCCTGGTTGCGCTTGATGGCTTTCTGCACCGAGCCTTCGCCCCAGTTATACGCGGCCAGCGCCAGTTGCCAGTCGCCAAACATATCGTACAGGCGCTGCAGATAGGTCAGGGCGGCGTCGGTCGAGGCCAGGATGCCGCGGCGCTCGTCCTTGAAGGCATCCTGCTTCAGGTTGAAGTCGCGGCCGGTGCCCGGCACGAACTGCCACATGCCGGCCGCGTTGGCGCTCGACAGGGCGTTCGGGTTGAAGGCGGATTCAATGAACGGCAGCAGCGCCAGTTCGGTCGGCATGCCGCGCTTTTCCAGCTCGGACACCACGTGGAACAGGTACAGCGAAGCGCGCGCGGTGGTGCGGGCGATGTAGTCGGGACGGGTGGCGTACCAGTTGATGTGCTTGGCGACCAGGTCGTTGTTCACGTCGGGAATGGCGTAACCGCTGCGGATCCGGCCCCACACGTCTTTTTCGCGGAAAGCATCTTCGTCGACCAGTTTGGCCGGCTTGGTGGTTTTCAGGGAGGTGACGTCGGGAATCGGGGATTTTGGCAGGGGAGACAGCGCGGTGGTGACCGTCGGCAACTCTGGTGCATGATCGTAAGCCAGGGCCAGTGTGGGCGCAAGTAGCGCTACCAAGGTGGCGAGGGCGAAAGATGTGGGAATTCGTGCTTGCATAGTTTTCCGTGAGTTAGCGAGAAGAAACTTCGCGTGGACTATGAATTAAACGTGGAGTGTACGAATGTCCCTACAATCAGTCAAGGAATATGTCACCCTTATGACAAATTCTTATATGCAACAATTCCGGACAAATAAGAGTCAGATCGCGTCAAATTGACGGAAGTAGAGGGGAGGCGTAGGCGCTGCGGGGAAGAGTGCGTACAATCCTGCTTTTGCGTAGTGATTGAGGAATAGCAATATGAGTACCCCTGCCATCGACCGCGATGTGGTCATCGCCGACACCGTGCATTGGCTGGAAAAAGCCGTCATCGGCCTGAACCTGTGCCCGTTCGCCAAGAGCGTGCATGTGAAAAAGCAGGTGCGCTATGTGGTCAGCGAGGCGGAAACGCCGGAAGAGCTGCTGGAAAAATTGATGGAAGAGCTACAGCACCTGGCCGACGCCGATCCGGACAAGCTCGACACCACGCTGCTGATCCATCCGCAAGTGCTGACCGACTTCTTCGATTACAACGAATTCCTCGACGTCGCCGACGCCGCGCTGGAGGATCTGGGACTGGATGGCTTCCTGCAAGTGGCCAGTTTCCACCCGCAGTACCAGTTCGACGGCACCGACGTCGACGACATCAGCAACTTCACCAACCGCTCGCCGTACCCGACGCTGCACCTGCTGCGCGAGGAATCGATCGACCGCGCGGTCGAGGCTTTCCCGGAAGCGTCCGACATCTTCGACAAGAATATCGAGACGCTGGAAAAGCTGGGGCGTGCAGGCTGGGACAAACTGATGGGGAAACCATGAGCGATCTGCCGATCCGCCCGGATACGCCGTGCGTGGCAGTGTGCTCGACCACCTTTGATGAAATCTGCCGCGGCTGCGGCCGCACGGTGGTCGAGGTGGCGCACTGGGTGTCGATGACACCCGAGGCCAAAGAGCTGGTCTGGCAGCGCATCCTGGCGCAGGGCTACCCGCGCCGGAACACCTGATTAATACGAGCCGATAAAGTCCTTCTTGCCGATGTCCAGGCCGTTGTGGCGCAGGATGTCGTAGGCGGTGGTGGCGTGGAAGTAGAAGTGCGGCAGCGCGTAGTGGAACAGATAGGTCTGGCCCACGAAGTGCTTGGTCTTCTCGCCGCTGCCGGTGGTGATGGCGCGCTCTTCGCTGCCTTCGATCTGCGCTTGCGGCACGCTGTCGATGTAGGCCAGTGTCTTGGCGATGCGCGCCTTCAGGTCGGCGAACGTTACTTCCTTGTCTTCATACGACGGCACTTCCTGGCCGCCCAGGCGCGCGGCTGCGCCCTTGGCGAAATCGCAGGCGATCTGGATCTGGCGCGTGAACGGCAGCATGTCCGGGAACAGGCGGTATTGCAGCAGCGCGGCCGGATCGATTTTCTTGTCGGCAGCGTGCGTTTCGGCCTTGTCGAGGATGGCGTTCAGGCTGTTCAGGATCTGCTTAAACACAGGAATGGAAGCGGAATACATCGAGAAGGTGGTCATGGCGGTTCCTATGTGTGGGAAAAAGAGTCGCGATCATAGCGCGGCTGTGGGATTTTTGCTGACTCCGATACTTTTTGCGTATATTTACGTGCATAATTCCTATTAAGTAACAACCTCAGACCGACGATGCAAACTAATCAATACGCCGTACCTGTGCATGACTAGCACGATTTATCAGAAACTGCGTGCCCGCCTCAGCGCGCTCTACGGTCTGTCCATCTACGGGGCATTGTTGCTGGTGGTGTTCGGCGGTCTGGTGATCCCGGCCATTATCGGCAGCTATCTGCTGATCGGCGTGCACGAGCAGCAGTCGGCCCGCGTCGCCCTCAACGAGTCGCTGCAGCGCAACGCCGACATCCTGGCGCTGGGCATGCAGGAATCCCTGTGGAATATGAATGCCGAATCGGCCCATTCGCTGGTCGAATCGGTGATGCGCGACCGTTCCGTATTGCAAGTGCAGGTGGTCGGCCAGGCCGACACCCAGTTCATGCACGTGCGCTCGCCGCGCGCGGCCAGCGGCAACGTGTACCGCGCCGAGCGCGAAATCCTGGTGCGCGGCGAACGCATCGGCCGCATCATGGTTGAAATGGACGATGCGCGCAGCCAGCAGGAGCTGCGCGAGAAACAGCTGTCCTACGTGTTCGTGCTGGCGGCGCAGCTGATGGTGTCGCTGCTGTTGATCGTGCTGTTCCTGAATTCCCGCCTGATCAAGCCGCTGCGCAAGCTGATGCGCTTCTCCGACCGCCTGTCGCACGGCGACTTTGAAACCCGGCTGGAGGTCACCGGCAGCGATGAACTGGGCCGCCTGGCGCAGCAGCTGGAGCAGATGCGGGTGGCGATCAAGCGCCTGTTCGAGGACATCGGCCAGCGCGAGGAGCGCTTCCGCACCATCGTCACGCAGGTGCCGGGCGCGGTGTTCCGCTTCCGTCCCGACGGCCCGATCGACTTCGTGTCCGACGCCATCGAGGACATCTCCGGCTACTCGGCCGCGCAGTTCATGCGCAGTACCACCCATTCGTGGACCAATCTGATCGCGCCGGAAGACCGCAAGAAGCAGCGCCGCGTGATCGCCCAGGCCATCCAGGATGGCGAACCCTACGAAATCGAATACCGCATCCAGGACGCCGCCGGCGCCGAACGCTGGGTGCAGGAGAACGGCCAGCCGCAGCCCTCGGACGGCGACCGCGATGCGCCGTGGGTCGATGGCATCATCTCCGACATCAGCCAGCGCAAGCACAATGAAATGCGCATCGAGGCGCTGCTGGCCGAGCAAAGCGCGATTCTCGACAACGTGATGTTCGGCGTGATGTTCGTGCGCCACCGGACCATTGTCTCGGTCAACCGCCGCTGCGAAGAGCTGTTCGGCTACGAGCCGGGCGACATGTCGGGCGCTTCGACCTCGATCCTGTTCCTCGACGACTTCGATTTCGAATCGTCCGGCGCGCGCCAGTATCCGCTGCTGGCCAAGGGCGACTACTTCAACGAAGAGCGCCAGTACCGCCGCCGCGACGGCGGCGTGTTCTGGTGCCTGGTCAGCGGCTATGCGCTGGACCACCACCGCGCCAACGAGGGCAGCATCTGGGTGTTCGCCGACATCACCGAGCGCAAGGAAGCCGAGGAAAAGCTGCGCCTGTCCGGCACCGTGATCGAGCACATCGCCGACGGCGTGGTGGTGCTGGATGCGGAGGGCACCATTGTCGCGGTCAACCCGGCCTTCACGCAGATCACCGGCTACACCGAAGAGGAAGCGCTGGGCAAGGACCGCACGCTGACGCGCTCCGGCCGCCACGAGCACGCGTTCTACGAAGGCATGTGGCAGGAACAGCTGGACAAGGGCTTCTGGCGCGGCGAGCTGTGGAGCCAGCGCAAGAACGGCGAGCTGTACCTGGAATTCCTGACCGTCAGCGCGGTGCGCGACCCGCGCGGAAAGGCCACGCACTATGTCGGCGTGTTCAGCGACATCACCAAGGCCAAGGAATCGCAGGAAAAACTGGACCACCTGGCGCACCACGATCCGCTGACCGCGCTGCCGAACCGCCTGCTGTTCCACGACCGCCTGCAGCACGCCTTGCAGCGCGCCTCGCGCGACGGCGAACAGCTGGCGCTGCTGTTCATCGACCTGGATCGCTTCAAGAACGTCAATGACACACTGGGCCACCACATCGGCGACGAGCTGCTGAAACAGGTGGCGGCGGCGCTGCACGACCGCCTGCGCGAAGGCGACACGCTGGCGCGCCTGGGCGGCGACGAATTCATCGTCCTGCTGGAGAACATCGAGAACCAGTACGGCGCCAGCCAGGTCGCCGAAAAGCTGGTGCAGATGTTCGAGGAGCCGTTCATGGTGGCCGGCCACGAGCTGTTTGTCACGTGCAGCGTGGGCATCAGCCTGTTCCCGGACGACGCCACCGATCTGAATATGCTGATCCGTAACGCCGATGTGGCCATGTACCAGGCCAAGGCGCGCGGCCGCAACGGCTTCAGCTTCTACGCGCCGTCGATGACCGGCGAGGGCGTTGAGCGCCTGCGCCTGGAAACCTTCCTGCGCCGCTCGATCGAAAAGGACGAGATCTTCCTCAACTATCAGCCGCAGGTGGAAATCGACACCGGCCGCCTGGTGGGCGTGGAGGCGCTGGTGCGCTGGAACCATCCGGAACTGGGCCTGATCCCGCCGATCCGCTTCATTCCGCTGGCCGAGGACACGGGCTTCATCAACCAGCTGGGCAAGTGGGTGCTGCACGAAGCCTGCCGCCAGATGGTGCGCTGGCAGGAAGCCGGCCTGCACGTGCCGAAGATCGCGGTCAACCTGTCGGCCAAGCAGTTCGAGCGCGGCTCCATCGTCAACATGGTGGCCGACATCCTGCGCGATACGGGCCTGGAGCCGCAGCGCCTGCAACTGGAAGTGACCGAGTCGGTCATCATGAACACCGGTGACGCCATGGTCTTCATCAACGACCTGCACTCGATCGGTGTGGCGCTGGCGATCGACGATTTCGGCACCGGCTATTCCTCGCTGGCCTACCTCAAGCAGTTGCCGGTGGAAACGCTGAAGATCGACCGTTCCTTCATCAAGGACATCTCGACCGACGTCAATGACGAAGCGATCGCGATTGCGATTATCCAGCTCGGCAAGAGCATGAATTTGTCGGTGATCGCCGAGGGCGTGGAGACCGAAGAGCAGGCCGCCTTCCTGCTGCGCCATGGCTGCAATATGGCGCAGGGCTATTTCTACAGCCGTCCGGTGGCGGCGGATGATATGCTCACACGCTGGAAAAAATAAAAACAGCAGGAGACGCAATGCAGGCAGCGAAGAGCAAATCGCGCCGCCGCTTCATCATGGGCGGCGTGGCGGTAACTGGCGCCTTGGTGGTGGGCTGGGGCGTGATGCCGCCGCGCCAGCGCCTGAATGGTACGCATCCCTTGCCGCTGGCCGGCGACAGCGTGGCGTTGAACGGCTGGGTGGGCATCGGCAAGGACGGCAGCGTGACCGTCGCCATGCCGCGCAGCGAGATGGGGCAGGGCGTGCACACCGCCTTGCCGATGCTGGTGGCCGAGGAACTCGACGTGCCGCTGTCCGCCGTGCGCCTGGTGCAGGCGCCCATCGATAAAATCTTCGGCAATATCGCCATGCTCAGGGATGGACTGCCGTTCCATCCGGACGATACGGGGCGCTTGAAATCCGCCGTCAGCTGGGTGGTGGGCAAGGTCGCGCGCGAACTGGGGCTGATCATCACCGGCGGCTCTTCCAGCGTCAAGGATGCGTGGGAGCCGATGCGCGAAGCCGGCGGCACCGCGCGCGCGATGCTGGTGGCCGCTGCCGCCGCCGAATGGTCGGCGCGCGCCGCCGACTGCCGTACCGAGGCTGGCCACGTGGTGCATGCCGACGGCCGCCGCCTCGCGTATGGCGCGCTGGCCGACAAGGCGGTGCATGCGCAACCGGGCGAGGTGCGGCTCAAGTCTCCTGAAGAATTCAAACTGATCGGCCATCCGCAGCCGCGCCGCGACACGCCGTCCAAGGTCAATGGCACGGCCATCTTCGGTATCGACGCGCGGCCGCAGGGGCTGGTGTATGCGGCGGTGCGCATGTCGCCGGTGATTGGCGGCACGGTCGCCAGCGTGAACAGCGCGGCGGCGCTGAAGATGCCCGGCGTGTTGAAGGTCGTCGATTTTTCGAGCGCGCTGACCGAGAAAACCGGCGCCGGCGCCGGCGTGGCCGTCATCGCCAAAACCTACTGGCAGGCGAAGCAGGCGGCGCTGGCGCTGGCGGTCAAATGGAACGACGGGCCGCAGGCCGGCCTGTCCAGCGCCGCCATCTACGCCGATTTCGCTGCAAAACTGGACAAGGAAGACGGCTTCGCCTACTACAAGGCCGGCGACATGGACGCGGTGGAAGGCAAGGCCGCCGGCGTCGCCAAAACCGTGAAGGCCGAATACCGCGCGCCATACCTGGCGCATGCGGCCATGGAGCCGGTCAACTGCACTGCGCAGGTCAAGGACGGCAAGGTGCATGTGTGGGCGCCGACGCAGTCGCCGGGCTTCGCAGTGGACGTGGCGGCCAAGGTGGGCGGCGTAGCGGCGGAGAACGTGGTGCTGGAAGTGACCATGCTGGGCGGCGGCTTCGGACGCCGGCTGGATGTGGACATGGTGGCGCAGGCGGTGGCCATCGCCAGGCAGGCCGACGGCCAGCCGGTGCAGATGATCTGGTCGCGCGAGGACGACACCACGCACGACGTGTATCGCCCGGCGGCGCTGGCGCGCTTCAGCGCCACGCTGGACGCGGCGGGCAATGTGCTTGGCTACGACAACAAGTCGGCCAGCGGCTCGATCTCGCACCAGTTCTTCAAGCGGAATCTCGGCCTGCCGTCCGGTGGGCCGGACAAGACCACGGCCGAAGGCGAATTCGACATGCAGTACCACTTCGCCAACCAGCGCATCCGCCACGTCATCGTGGACAGCGCGGTGCCGCTGGGTTACTGGCGCTCGGTGGGCCATTCGCACAATGCCTTCTTCAAGGAGAGCTTCATCGACGAACTGGCGCATGCGGCGGGCAAGGACAGCGTGGCGTTCCGGCGCGAGCTGCTGGCCCAGCATCCACGCCACCTGGCGGTGCTGAACGCGGCGGTGGCCAAGGCCGGCGCCGCACCGGAAGGCCGCGCGCATGGCGTGGCGCTGCACCAGTCATTCGGCACCATCGTAGCGCAGGTGGCGGAGGTGTCGGTGGACGGCGCCGAGATCCGCGTGCACCGCGTGGTTTGTGCGATTGATTGCGGGCTGGCGGTCAACCCCAACATCATTGCGCAGCAGGCGGAATCGGGCGTGATCTTCGGTTTGTCGGCGGCGCTGTTTGGCGCCGCCACCATCAAGGACGGCAAGATCGAGCAAAGCAATTTCCACGACTATCCGGTGGTGCGCCTGAATCAGGCGCCGGAAGTGGAAACAATCATCCTGCCAAGCACCGCGCATCCCGAGGGCATGGGCGAACCGGCGATGCCGCCGATCGCGCCGGCCGTCGCCAACGCCGTCTTCAAACTGACCGGCAAGCGCCTGCGCAGTTTGCCGTTGACGTTGTAAAACCGGGGTCAGTTCTGCCAATCGCACACGAGCTCAACTATAGCGTAGTTGAGCTCGTGTGCGATTGGCAGAACTGACCCCGGTTTAGAGGGCGTCGCGCAGCAGCGTGCGCAGGTTGCAGTTGCGCTGCCATTCGGCGCGTTCGGCGTTGTTGACGATGAGTTCCTGCAGCTCGTCGTCGCTTTGGGCGGTGGTGGACTGCACCAGACGGTGGGCGATGCCCGCGTCCGGCAGCATGGTGCCGAAGAAGGCCACCAGCTCGTGGTGCTGGATCAGCAGGGTCGGGAAGTTCTCCACGTCCAGGTCGCCGACCACGTCGGCATGGTCTTCGATGTCGATCCAGACGAAGAATTTGTCCGGGTGGCGCGCCGCCAGTTCGTCGAAGGTGGCGCGGTAGGATTCGCAGGTGCCGCACCAGGCGGCGCACAGGCAGGCGACGATCCAGCGGTCGCCGGCCAGGGCCGCCGCCACGTCTTCGCGGTTTTCGGAATTCAGAGTCAGACTATGCATGGTGGTGATCTGGCAAGGCCGAGCTCGGCCCAAAACGGTATTTTACATGGCCGCGCGGGGTCGCGCCTGCCAGCGCGCCGGGTTAAAATACGGCATGCCTAATATTCTTGCCATTGAAACCTCGTCCGAAACCGCCTCCTGCGCTCTGCTGCGGGGCGATGCCGTCATCAGCCGCCTCTCCAGCGGCGTGCGTACCCATTCCCAGGCCGTGTTGCCGATGATCCAGGAACTGCTGGCCGAAGCCGGCATCGCGCTGCAGGATTGCGACGCCGTCGCCTATGGTTCCGGTCCCGGTTCGTTCACCGGCGTGCGCACCGCGTGCGGCGTGGCGCAGGGCCTGGCGTTCGGCGGCAAGCTGCCGGCCGTGCCGGTGGTGACGCTGGACGCGATGGCGCTGGCCTGCCACCAGCAGCACGGCGCCGCCGAGGTGCTGGTGGTGCTGGATGCGCGCATGGGCGAGGTCTATTGGGCGCAATACCGTTTTGAAAACGGCATGCCGGTGGCGGTGCTGCCGCCGGTGCTGTCGGCGCCGGCCGATGTGCAGCCGCAAGGTGCGCCGGTGGCGTGCGGCAATGGCCTGTCGGCCTATGCCGAGGCCTTCCCGGCCGGCGGTTTTGCCGAGGTGATGCCGCATGCCGAGCAGATCGCGCAGCTGGCGGCGGTGGCCTTTGCCGCCGGCCGCACGGTGACGGCGGCCGAGGCGCAGCCGCTGTACCTGCGCAACAAGGTGGCCTACACGCAGGCCGAGCGCCGCGACATGGCCGCCGCCAAGCCGGCCGAAGGTGGCGCATGACCGCGCCAGTCTGGGATCTGGCCCGGCTCAACTACGAGCCGATGCAGCAAGCGGACCTGGACGAGGTGTTCGCGCTGGAGCAGAGCGTGTATCCGCATCCGTGGACCATGGCCAATTTTCAGGATTCGCTCAACAGCAGTTACGAGGCCTGGGTGCTGCGCGACCGCGACGGCGATCTGCTCGGCTATTTCCTGCTGATGGCGATCGTCGACGAGGCGCATTTGCTGAATGTGGCGGTGTCGGCGGAAAAGCAGGGGCAGGGCCTGGGACGGTTCCTGCTGAACCAGTCGGCCGCTTGCGCGCGCGGGCTGGGCATGGAGTCGGTGCTGCTGGAAGTGCGGCCGTCGAATACGCGGGCGCTGGAGATTTATGAGCGCTATGGTTTCAAACAGATCGGCCGGCGCAAGGGATATTACCCGGCGGCGAACCAGCAACGCGAGGACGCCATTGTGATGCGGTTTAAGCTATGAGTCAGTCGGCGGCGCGTAGCAGCGCGTTTTTGCAGGAAATGGGCGTTGGCGTGCAATGGAAATTGCGCAGCGGCCCGGAGGAGGTCGATGGTTTTGCAGCGGCAGTGCAGGCATTGGCGGATGAGCGGCCGGAGGAGGATGCGCCGGTAGCCGCAGCCATCGCCACCGCGCCGCCAGTCGCCGCTCCGGCGCCGATGCCGGCCGCACCGACAGCGCCGACCGCCGTCGCGCC
>NZ_WKJL01000038.1 GCF_009674565.1 Duganella aquatilis | reverse complement strand
GGCTGCGCGGCAGGTGGCCTGGCCGCCGCAGCGGCGGCCGGTGCAGCCGGTGCTGCAGGGGCGGCGCCGCTGGCGGCGCAGGCCCAGATCAATGTGAGAGTGCTGGCGAGCTTGTTAACTTTCATGCAATCCTTAAATCCTTACAGCGCGCCATCCTCCACCGGCGCCGGCGTCAGCGGCGTCATCATGTGGCCCAGCTTGGCGACCTTGGTATCCAGATAATACTGATTGAAGGCATTGCGGTTGACCAGCAGCGGAACCCGCTCGGCCACTTCAATGCCCAATTTGGTCATGGCATCGATCTTACGCGGATTATTGGTCATCAGGCGCAGGCTTTTCACGTCGAACTGCGACAGCATCGGTTTCACCAGGCCATAGGTGCGCTGATCCGGCTTGAAGCCCAGCTGTTCGTTGGCCTGCACCGTGTCGGCGCCCGCTTCCTGCAGGCGGTAGGCGCGGATCTTGTTGATCAGGCCGATGCCGCGGCCTTCCTGGCGCAGGTACAGCAGCACGCCGCGGCCTTCGTCGGCGATCTTCTTCAGCGCGCCTTCGAGCTGGGCGCCGCAGTCGCAGCGCTGCGAGAACAGCACGTCGCCGGTCAGGCATTCCGAATGGACGCGCGCCAGCACCGGCGCGCCGTCGCCGATGTCGCCCAGCACCATCGCCAGGTGTTCCTTGCCGGTGGCCTTCTCGACGAAGGCGTGCAGCGTGAATTGGGCCCACGGGGTCGGCAGGGCGCAGGAGGTGACGTAATTCAGTTCGTCTTGGGACGGGATTTCTGCGCTCTGCGACATGGTTGTGCTCTTTATTCTGTTCATCTGTAAGGTAAAAAAGGCGCGCCGGGCTGTTCAAACAGACCCGGCGCGCCCTTCATGATACCAAAACTGGCGGAAATGTTTCGGGGCCGCCTTCCGGCCCCGGTTTCCTTATTGTTTTGGCAGGTCGAACAACAGCAGTTCGGCTTCCTCGGCTTGCTCCAGCGTCACCAGGGCTTCGTCGGTGATTTTCAGCGCATCGCCCTGTTTCAGGTGCACGCCGTTGACCGTGACGGCGCCGCGGATCAGGTGAACGTAGGCGATGCGGCCTTCGTCCAGCGCATGTTTCAGGCTGTCGCCTTCGTCCATGATCGAGGCGTAGATCGTGGCGTTCTGGTGGATCAGCACCGAACCGTTGCGGCCGTCGTTCGAGGCGATCAGCGCCAGTTTGCCTTTTTTGTGCTCTGGCGTGAAATGTTTCTCCTCGTAGCTGGGTGGAATGCCCAGTTCGTTCGGCTGTATCCAGATCTGCAGGAAGTGCACCTGCTGGCTGCGGTCGCCGTTGAACTCGCTGTGACGCACACCGGTGCCTGCGCTCATGCGCTGGACATCGCCGTAGTGCAGCACCGAACCGGTACCCATGCTGTCCTTGTGCTCCAGCGCGCCGCTCAGCACGTAGGAAATGATCTCCATGTCACGGTGGCCGTGGGTACCGAAGCCCTGGCCGCCTTGCACCTGGTCTTCATTGATCACCAGCAGCGGACCGAAACCCACGTGTTCCGGGTCATGGTAGTGACCGAACGAGAAGCTGTGTTTCGAATTGAGCCAGCCGTGGTTGGCTTTGCCGCGGGAATCAGAATGGCGTACTTGTAACATGATGAGCTCCGTTTCTTATTGGGGTTAATGTGCGATAATTTTGAACGCTTTTCGTTCGTATCGCTGCATCCATGAATCACATTGTAGACCCCTGATTCAGAATAAAAAAACGGAAAATTTACCCCTCTACTATCGAAAAATTCGAATGCTCAGACTAAGCCTGGAAGCCCTGCAAATCGTCGACGCCATCGATCGGCGCGGTTCCTTCTCCGCCGCCGGGAAGGAGTTGCACCGCGTACCGTCGACGATTTCCTACACCGTCAGCAAGCTGGAGGACGACCTGGGTGTGCAAGTTTTCGAACGCAACGGCCCACGCGTCGAGCTGACCGCCGCCGGGGCTGAACTTCTGAAAGAGGGCCGCTACCTGCTAAAGGCAGCGCTGGACCTGGAACACCGGGTCCGGCGCGTGGCGTCCGGCTGGGAAACCGAGCTGGCGGTGGGCATGGATTCGATGTTTTCGGCCTGTCTGTTCCACGCCGACGTGCCGGCCTTCTACGAGGTGGCGCAGCAGACCCGCCTGCGCATCGTGCAGGAAGCGCTGTCCGGCACCTGGGAAGCCCTGATCGAGCGCCGCGCCGACCTGCTGGTGGGCGCGGCCGGCGACGGTCCGGCCGGTGGCGGCTATGTGTCCGAGCCGATCGGCAAGATCGACTTCGTGTTTGCCGTGGCGCCGTCGCATCCGCTGGCCAGTGTCCAGGACAAGCTGACGCGCACCCACCTGCAAAACCACCGCGCCATCAGCGTGGCCGACAGCGCGCGCCAGATGGCGCCGCGCACGGTGGGCCTGCTGCTGGGCCAGGACACGCTGACTGTCCCGGACATGAAGACCAAGTACCAGTACCAGCTGGCCGGCATGGGCTTCGGTTTCCTGCCCGAGCCGTGCGCGCGCGCCGCCATCGCCAGAGGCCTGCTGGTGGAAAAGCAGGTGGACGAACCGAAGCCCGCCGAGACCTTTTACCTGGCCTGGCGCAGCGGCGAAAACGGCGCCGCGCTGAACTGGTGGATCGACCGCATGCGTCAACCTGGCCTTTTCGAGCGCTTGCTCAATCATCTGCCGCATCATAATGTTGACCGGGGCCAATAGTTTCGGGCAACATAGCAGGATCATCCAACGTCACGCTGCTGGAACCTTTTATGACTGCATTGCCGCCCGTGTTTCTGCATCCTCTGGCTGACCGCAATGGCAGCCCGGCGGCGCTGCTGCTGGACGCCGGCCGCCTGCCGGCGGACGCCATCGAGCCGCCGGTGAATCTGCTGGAAGAGCTGGCCAACGGCAGCATGACCTGCTTCTACCGCGCCGGCGCCAGCGACGCCGTCAACCAGGCGCTGGCGCAGGCCGGCTGGAAAGCGCTGCCGGCCGACAAGGTCCAGCGCGTCGACGACGTGCTGCCCAAGGAGTTGCCGCCCGGCGTCAACTGGGTCGACGGCGACTGGTTCCTGGCGCAGCCGGCCAAGGCGGTCGGCACCCAGGCCGCCTCGCGCGCGCTGGCGCTGCAACTGGTGCAACTGGTGTCGGCCGACGCCGATACCCACGAAATCGAAGCGCTGCTGCGGCAGGATCCGACGCTGTCCTACCACCTGCTGCGGCTGGTGAATTCGCTGGGCATGGGCACCGGCCGCCGCGTCACCAGTTTTTCGCAGGCCATCCTGATCCTCGGCCGCTCGCAGCTGCGACGCTGGCTGAACCTGATGCTGTTCTCGTCGCGCGAAGGCGACCAGCGCAGCGCCATGCTGCTGTCGCGCGTGGCGCTGCGGGCGCGGGCGATGGAGCTGCTGTCCAAGGCCTGCGGCGAGGACAAGCCGCACCAGGAGCAGGCCTTCATGGTCGGCATGTTCTCGCTGCTCGGCGTGCTGTTCGGCATGCCGCTGGAAGAAGTGCTGCAACCGCTGACCATCAGCGAATCCGTGCAGCAGGCCTTGCTGGCGCACGAGGGCGACATGGGCCGGCTGCTGTGCGTGGTGGAATCGGCGGAACAGGAGGACCACGCGGCGCTGCAAGCCTGCCTGGCCGTGCTGCAGCTGGACATGGCCACCTACAACCGCATCATGGTCGACGCCTGTGTGTGGATGCAGGGCGTATCGGCCGGCAAGGCGGGAACTCCCCATGCTTGACGCCATCGACCGTTGTCTAGCGCTGAGCCGCCAGGCACGGGGCGAACAGGGCGAAGCGCTGGCGCGCACGCTGGCCGAGCTGGATGCGGCGCTGATCGAGGCGCGCATCGAGATCAAGCCGGCCTACATCGCCGCGCAGGATGCGACGCTGGCGCTCGACGCGGCCGGCTACGTCACCGCCTGGAGTCCGGGCGCGCAGCAGATGTTCGGCTATGCGGCGGAAGAGGTGACCGGCCAGCACGTGCTGTTCCTGTACGCCGACGACGAGGACGACGGCAATATCGCCGAACTGTTCTTCGACCACCATCCCGGCGAATCGGCGGCCCGCACCGAGGTGCGCCGCCGCAAGAAGAACGGCGAGATCATCTGGGTGCACCTGGACATCGAACTGCGCAACGAGGGCATGCTGGTGCGGCTGTCGGAGGCCAACCAGGCGCTGTCCGACCTGGACAAGGTCAACCTGCACGCGCGCATCATCGAGGACAGCGAGCAGGGCGTGCTGATCACCGATGCGCACGAACGCATCGTCTCCATCAATTCCTCGTTCACCCGCATCACCGGCTACACGCCGGCCGAATCGATCGGCAAGACGCCGGACCTGCTGCGCTCCGGCGTGCACGACGCCGACTTCCGCGCCAAGGTGCGCAGCGCCATGCAGGGCGGTGGACCGTGGCGCGGCGAAATCATCGGCAAGCGCAAGAACGGCGAGCTGTTCCCGCAGTCGGTGACCATCAGCGCGGTGCGCGACCAGCACGGCAAGATCAGCCATACCTTCTCGCTGTTTTCCGACATCAGCGTGCACAAGGACGCCGAGGCGCGCATGCAGCGCATGGCCAATTACGATCCGCTGACCGGCCTGCCGAACCTGTGCCTGCTGACCACGCTGGTGGGCCAGGCGCTGACCGAAACCAAGCGCTCCGGCGAGCACGGCGCGCTGCTGGTGGTGGAGATCACCCGCCTGGGCGCCATCAGCGACACGCTCGGCAACGAGATCGGCAACGAGCTGCTGTGCGAAATCGGCCGCCTGTTCCGCACTTCGCTGCGCGAGGGCGACGTGCTGGCAAGGCTGGACGGCCACCGCTTCGCCATCGCGCTGCTGCACGTGGAAAAGCGCGAACACGCCGGCATCGTCGCCAAGAAGCTGCTGACCGCGCTGGGTTCGCCGATCACCATCGCCGGCCACAGCCTGCAGGTCGGCGCCCACATCGGCATCACCGTCTACAACGAGGACGGCGCCGATGTGCCGACCCTGATCCGCTATGCCGACGTGGCGGTGGCCAAGGCGGGGCAGAGCATCGAATCGAACTTCCTGTTCTACAGCGAGGAGATGAACCAGCGCGCCAAGGAACACCTGCGCATCGAGAGCGAGCTGCGGCAGGCGCTGCAAAACCATGAGCTGCAGCTGTACTACCAGCCCAAGGTGAGCCTGCGCAGCGGTCGCATCGTCGGCGCCGAGGCGCTGCTGCGCTGGCGCCATCCGCTGCGCGGCCTGGTGTCGCCCGGCGTGTTCATCCCGGTGGCGGAGGAGACCGGCCTGATCCTCGACCTCGGCGCCTGGGTGCTGGAAGAAGCCTGCCGCCAGGTGCGCGAGTGGCGCGACGTCAACCTGATCATTCCGCCGATCGCGGTCAACCTGTCGGCGCGGCAGTTCGACGCCGAGCTGCCGAAGCGGGTGGCGGCGGTGCTGGAACGGCACCGCGTGCAGCCGGACCAGATCAACCTGGAAATCACCGAGAGCCTGCTGGTGCGCGGCACCGACAAGGTGATCGACATCATGAACCAGCTGGTGGCGATGGGCATGTCGCTGGCGCTGGACGACTTCGGCACCGGCTATTCCAGCCTGGCCTACCTGAAGAAATTCCCGATCAGCACGCTGAAGATCGACCGCTCCTTCGTCATCGGCCTGCCGTATGAAGAAAACGATTGCGCCATCGCCCGCGCCATCGTCACCATGGCGCAGCAGCTGCGCCAGGAAATCGTGGCGGAAGGCGTGGAGACGGCCGAACAGATGGCCTTCCTGCGCGAGCTGGGCTGCGACCAGCTGCAAGGCTATCTGTTCAGCCAGCCGGTGCCGGCGGCCGACTTCGCCGCCATGCTGCGCGAAGGCAAGCGGCTGGCCTTCGGCAATCGTTGACTGCGGTGTGATACGGAAGAGAGATAGCGTGGTAATGTAGATGATGAAACAATGGTCTGTTCAATCCACTCACCGGAGACTTCCATGCAAAAACGTACTTTCCTGCTGCGCGCCACCGCTGCCGCAACTTTCGCCGGCCTGATGCTGGGCGGCTGCACCACCACCACCGGCGCGGCCAAGCCGAGCAGCGCGGCGGTCAAGACCGAGATCGAGCAGGGCGCGTACACCACGCTGGAGCGCCTGTACAAGGAAGTGAAGGGCTCGCGCGAGCTGGTGCATAAAGCCAACGGCGTGCTGGTGTTCCCGAACGTGGTCGCGGCCGGCCTGGTGGTGGGCGGCGAATACGGCAAGGGCGTGCTGCGCACCGGCGGCCAGGTGGCCGACTACTACAGCGTGGCCTCGGTGTCGGTCGGCTTCCAGGCCGGCGCCCAGTCGAAGGCGGTGGTGCTGCTGTTCATGAGCCGCGAAGCGCTGGATAAATTCCGCGCCGGCAAGGGCTGGACCGCCGGCGTCGATGGTTCGGTGGCGCTGATCAAAGTAGGCGCCAACGGCGACATCGATACGGCCACCGCCAACAATCCGGTGCAGGCCTTTGTGCTGACCAACGCCGGCCTGATGGCGAATCTGAATCTTGAAGGCACTAAAATTTCCAAACTGGACCTGTAAAGCACCATGACTCGTAAGCTCCTGGATCAAGCACGCATCCATCCTGCCGCCCTGGCGCAGATCAGCAATTATCACGGCGATCTGATCGCTGAAGTGGAAGCCGCCGTCGCCGCCAACAAGGTGGTGGTGGTCGGCATGGGGCTGAATCCCTTTCCGGCCAAGGCACGCAAGATCCTGGAGCGCAACGGCACGCCGTACAAGTATCTCGGCTACGGCAATTATTTCTCGCAATGGCGGCCGCGCCTGGCGCTCAAGCTGTGGAGCGGCTGGTCGACGTTCCCGCTGGTGTTCGTCAACGGCACGCTGATCGGCGGCGCCACCGATCTGCAACAGCTGATCGACAGCGGCGAATTCGCGCGCCTGCTGGGCTGAGCATGGAAACGCTGCCGCTGCGGCTGCAGCCCGGCGACGACTTGCGCGCCGCCGTGGTGGCGGCCTTGCTGGCCAGCGGGCATGAAGCCGGCTTCGTGTTGCAAGGCATCGGCAGCCTGGGCGTGGCGCAGTTGCGCTATGCGGGCATGCCGCAGCCAACCGAGCTGCGCGGCGACCTGGAAATCCTGACGCTGGCCGGATCAGTCGCGCCGGACGGCGCACACCTGCACATGTCCGTGTCCGATGCGCAGGGCCGGGTGCTCGGCGGCCATGTCGGCGCCGGTTGCATCGTGCGCACCACGGCGGAATTGCTGCTGGCCGTGTTGCCGGGCCGGCGCTTCACGCGCGAGCACGATCCGCTGACCCGCTACCCGGAGCTGAAGATCAGCTAGTCCGGTTCCACTTCATCGTTCAATTTTTCCGTCAGCGCTTTCAGCGACGGCGAGGCCTCGTCCAGATGGTAGCGGACGCAGTGCGCCTGGCCGCCGTCGTCGACTTCCAGGTCGTACTGGAAATCCCACGACTTCGGCGCCTGCTTGACCAGCTTGGGCGGCAGCGCGAAGAAGTCGCTGGCGTGCAGCAGCTGCCGCAGCTGGCTGGCCTGGTCCTGCGGCAGCTGCGTCAGGTCGACGGTGCGCGTCTGCGCGCCGGCTGGTCCGGCAAAGCCGCCGGTACATTTCAAAGTCAAACGCATGATCGATCCTTTAGCTGACGCCGACGACTTTCCATGCGGCCTGCACGGCGTGCTGTTCGGCCGAGTCCGCGCCGTACAGCAGCGCGGCGGCCTGGGCGGTGGCCTTGGCCATGTCGGCAAAAGTGGCGTTGGCCGTCAGCAGCGACAGCGCCTTGTACCAGATCGGCCCGGCCTTGTCCCAGGAGTTGCCCTTGAGCGCCAGCGCGGCCGCGTAGAAGGCGTGGTTGGGGATGCCGGAGTTGGTGTGGACGTCGCCGTTTTCCACATATCCTGCCATGGTTTTCGGCTGGTCGTCGCCCGACCAAGTGAGCGCCTGGTTGCCCGGATCGGCCATCGAGCGCAGCGCCTTGCCGACCGACGGCGCCATGATGCCGGCGCCGATCAGCCAGTCGGCCTGTTCGACCGACTGCTTCAGGGACCATTGCTTGACCACGCTGCCGAACACGTCGGAAATCGATTCGTTGAGCGCGCCGCTCTGGTCTTCGTACACCAGGCCGCCCGGCACCGCGTATTGCGTCACGCCGTGGGTCAGCTCGTGGGCGATCACGTCCAGCGCGCCGGTGAAGCCGAGGAACAGCTTGCCGTCGCCATCGCCGTACACCATTTGCTGGCCGTTCCAGAAGGCATTGTTGAAGCGGGTCTGATAATGCACGGTGGAATCCAGCCGCAAGCCCTTGCCGTCGATCGAATTGCGCTTCAGCACCTCGCGGTAGAAATCGTAGGTGGCGCCGGCGCCGTCGTAGGCCTGGTTGACGGCCACGTCGGTCAGCGGCTTGCTGCCTTCGGTGCGTACCAGCTTGCCGGGCAGGGCGGACTTGTTCTGGCCGTCGTACACGGTGCGGCTCTTTTCGCCGGTGGCGGCGGCCAGTCCCATGACGACCGGCGCGACCGAGCGCTGGCCGCGCAAATGGGCGGAGATTTCCGCCGCGTCGAGCAGGCAGTGGCGCTCGCTGGCGTCGTGCGTTTGCTCGGCCAGTTTGCGCAGCATCTTGGGCGGAATGATGAAGCAGGTGCAGCCGTGCGGATGCTGTGCCATGACGTTCTCCTAAACAATGCAATAGTGTATTTATACACGTATTTTCATTGCTGGGACGTCACGCTGAGCGCTGCGCCTGGCGCAGCGGATCGAGCAGCATGCGCAGGTTGTTATGGTCGAGTTCATACATCAGCGCGATCAGGCCGCCGAGTTCGCCGGAAGGAAAACCTTCGCGCGCGAACCAGCCCAGGTAATGGCCTGGGAGGTCGGCGATCTTGCGGCCCTTGTACTTACCGTAAGGCATTTCCCGCGTCAGCAGCAGGGCGAGTTTTTCAGAGTTCATGGACTGATTTTACCGCGTCCGGCACTGCGCTGAAATGGGCAACCTGATCCTAAGACAGGTCCAATGTCCGCTGGCCGTGCGTATAGTGAAAGCGCCCATCTCTACATCAGGAGTTTTCATGACTGTTCCCTTTCTCCGCACGCGGCTGCTGTCCTGCGCGCTGACCCTGGCCCTGGCGCTGCCTGCGCTGGCCATGGCCGCGCCGGACGTCGCTGTCGGGCCTCAGTACGACACCACCCACGTGTATGTGCAGGATGCCGATCTCGATGCCTTCATCCGCAGCTTTACCGGCACCTTCGGCGGCAAGGCGACGCCGCGCGCAGTGTTCACGGTGACGCCAACGCCAAGCAAGACCGTGTCGCAGTACGTGCAGACGCCGGTCGGCATGCTGTCGGTGTTTGCCTTCCAGACGCCGATTCCATACGGCTTCGGCGAGGAGCGCACCGGTTATCTGGTGAACGATATTCATGTCGCCACCAAGGCGGCGGTGGAGGCTGGCGCCGATGTGATCGTCGAACCGTTCGATGATCCGATCGGCAAGGACGTGATTATCCAGTGGGCCGGCGGCGTCAACATGCAGCTGTACTGGCACACCAAGTCGCCGACGTATCCGCCGCTGCATTCGGTGCCGGATAACCGCGTGTATGTCTCCAAAGTGTCGGGCGACAAGTTCATCGGCCAGTTCAAGCAGTTCGCGCATGCCAGGGTCGTCGCCGATGACAAGATCGATGGCGCGGAAATCGGCCGCGCGGGCGAGCAGGTGCGCCGCGTGCAGCTGTCATCCGGCTACGGCAAGATGATGGTGTTCGTCAGCGACGGCAAGCTGCCGTTCCCTTACGGTCGCGAGACCACCGGCTACCAGGTGGACGATGTGGCGGCGACGCTGGAGAAGGCGGCCGCCAACGGCGTCAAGGTGCTGGTCGCGCCGGTCAAGACCAGCCAGGGCAATGTGAGCGCCATGCTGGAATTCCCCGGCGGTTACATCAGCGAGATTCACGATGCCGCGAAATAGTAAAACCCTGCGCCACTGCGGCGGCCTGCTGGCGCTGGTCGTCAGCGGCGCGGCCGGCGCGCAGGCGCTGACCGCGGCCGACGCGACGACGGCCGTCGCCGCGCCGCCGGCGTGCGGGGCCAAGCGGCCGGTGATCAACTTCAATCGCTGGGCCGAAAACTGGAACGCGCTGGCCGATCCATGCCTGCCGCGCCAGCCGCTCGACGGCCTCAAATACATTCCGCTCAGCGACGACGGCGTATCCTACCTGTCGCTCGGCGCCGGCCTGCGCGAGCGCTATGAGCACATCGCATCGCCGCTGTACGGCGCCGGCACGCAGCCGTCCGACGGCTACGTGATCCAGCGCGCCAACCTGCACGCCGACCTGCGCATCGGCCCTTACGTGCAGGTGTTCGGCCAGGTGGTCGATGCCCGCACCTTCCAGAAGCAGACCATCGCGCCGCCCGACCGCGACAAGCTGGACATGGAACAGCTGTTCATGACGGTCGCCGTGCCGACCGCCGACGGCGCCGTCAAGATGCGCATCGGCCGCCAGGAAATGGCGTTCGACCTGCAGCGTTTCATTGCCGTGCGCGACGGCCCCAATATGCGCCAGGCCTTCGACGGCGTCTGGGCCGACTGGGAGCACGGCCCGTGGCGTTTGATCGGCTACGTCACGCAGCCGGTGCAGAACCGCAGCGTCAACAACTTCGACGACTACTCCGACGGCCACCTGACGCTGAGCGGCATCCGCCTCGAATACCAGGGCCTGGGACCGGGCGACCTGTCCGGCTACTACTCGCGCTACCGCCGCGACAGCGCGCGCTTCCTCGACGCCACCGGCGACGAACGCCGCAATGTCTACGACATGCGCTACAACGGCAAGACCGGCCAGGTCGATTTCGACATCGAAGGCATGCTGCAAAGAGGGCAGGTGGGCGCCAAGACCGTTTCGGCATGGGCCATCGGCTCCATCGCCGGCTACACCTTCGCCAGGACCACCTGGACGCCGCGCGTCGGCGTGCAGTTCGACATGGCTTCCGGCGACAAGCATGCGGGCGATGGCAAGCTGGGGACGTTCAATCCGCTGTTCGCCAACGGCTATTACTTCTCGCTGGCGGGACTGACCGGCTACAGCAACCTGATACACCTGAAGCCATCGGTCACGGTCAAGCCATCGAACAAGCTCAGCGTCACCACTGCGCTGGGCATGCAATGGCGCCAGACCACCGGCGACGCGGTCTACGTGCAAAGCATGGCCGGCGTGCCGCGCACCGCCGGCGTGGGCTCGCGCTGGACCGGCGCCTACGCCCAGCTGCGCACCGACTGGCTGGTGACGCCGAACGTGACGGCGTCGCTGGAAGCGGTGCACTTCCATGCCGGCGACTCCCTGCGCACGGCCGGCGGCAGGGATGCCGACTACCTCGGCATGGAGCTGAAATTCGGCTGGTAGATTAGACTGGCGCATTCTGGATAATCTTGAAGGCGTCATGCTGACAAATCTTTGGTATGTGGTGCTGCCGTCCTCGCAATTGAACGAGGGACTGAAACCGGTGCAGCTGCTGGGCCAGCATTTCGTGGCTTTCCGCGACGAGGGCGGCACGGCGCGGCTGCTGTCGGATATCTGCGTGCATCGCGGCGGTTCGCTGTCGGCGGGCGCCAAGGTGGGCGGCGACGTGCAGTGCCCTTACCATGGCTGGCGTTTCGGCGGCGACGGCGTGTGCACCCACATTCCGGCGCAGCCGGACCTGCACATTCCGATGCGGGCGCGCGTCGATGCCTATCCGACCATCGAACGTTATGGCTGGATCTGGGCCTTCCTCGGCGACCTGCCCGAAGCCGAACGCCCGCCGCTGCCGACGCTGGACTGGGTGGACGATCCCGGCGTGCGCGTGGTGTCCGGCCACTTCGACTGGGAGGCAAGCTGGGACCGCGTGATGGAGAACGGCCTCGATTTCGCCCACGCGCCGTTCGTCCACGGCTCCACCTTCGGCGACCCGGATCATCCGGAAATCGGCAGCTTCAGCGTCGAGCGGGAGGCGTGGGGCGGCAGCGCGCTGATGACCATGCGCCGTCCGGTGCGCAAGGGCTGGCGCCGCAAGCCGACCGGCCAGCACGTGGAAGTGGCCACGCGGCCGGGCTTCCACCTGTCCGGCCCGTGCGTGACGCTGGAGCTGGCGCCGCGCGACGGCTGGAAGATCTACATCGTCTCGGCCCACACGCCGGTGGACGGCAAGCGCACGCGCACCTGGTGGATGATGGGCCGCACCTTCATGCGCTGGCCGCTGCTGGACCGCCGCGTGGTCGCCAGCAACCTGAAAATCTTCAACCAGGACCTGGCGGTGCTCAGCAAGGTGCGGCCGGAGCGGGTGCCGGATTCGTGGCTGCAGGAAGTGTCGGTGAAGTCCGACGCGCTGCAAATCGCCTTCCGCCAGAAGATCAAGGAACTGGAGGAGCGCGGCTGGCGCATCGATGAAATCCGCGTGGAACGCGAATTTACCGGCCGTGTGGCCTGCGTGGTGCCCAGCCCGGAGCGCCGGGATGGCGGCCCGTGGGCCATCGAAACCATTCCTATCGTTGCGCGGTAAGCAAATATCTTTTCGGTTTTCGTGTCTTTTTCTCATTAACGAAAGTCCCGATACTGCATGACATCAACTTTCAAGGAGTGAAGTCATGCCAATTGCCCTGCTAGCGCTGACCATCAGCGCATTTGCCATCGGGACTACCGAGTTTGTCATTGTCGGCCTGCTGCCGACCATCGCCGCCGATCTGGGCGTGAACCTGCCGTCGGCCGGCCTGCTGGTCAGCCTGTACGCGCTGGGCGTGGCCATCGGCGCGCCGGTGCTGACCGCGCTGACCGGCAAGGTGCCGCGCAAGCTGCTGCTGGTGTCGCTGATGGTGCTGTTCACCCTCGGTAACCTGCTGGCCTGGAAAGCGCCGAGCTACGAATCGCTGGTGATCGCCCGCATCCTGACCGGGCTGGCGCACGGCGTGTTCTTCTCGATCGGCTCGACCATCGCCACCTCGCTGGTGCCGAAGGAAAAGGCGGCCAGCGCGATCGCCATCATGTTCACCGGCCTGACGGTGGCGCTGGTGACCGGCGTGCCGCTGGGGACGTTCATCGGCCAGCATTTCGGCTGGCGCGAGACCTTCCTGGCCGTGTCGGCGCTGGGCGTGATCGCTTTCATCGGCAGCCTGCTGTACGTGCCGTCGACCATCCAGCACAACAAGCCTGCCTCGCTGCTGCAGCAGATGAAGGTGCTGGGCGAGCCGCGCCTGCTGCTGGTGTACGCCATGACGGCGGTGGGCTACGGCGGTTCGTTCATTGCCTTCACCTTCCTGGCGCCGATCCTGACCGAGGTCACCGGTTTCAGCGCCAACGCGGTGGGCCTGGTGATGCTGGTGTACGGCGTGTCGGTCGCGGTGGGGAATATCTGGGGCGGCAAGCTGGCTGACAAGCGCGGTCCGATCGGCGCGCTGAAGATCATCTTCCTGGGCCTGGCGGCGGTGCTGATGGTGCTGACCTTTGCGGCGCCGTACAAATGGCTGGTGCTGGCGACGGTGCTGGTGTGGGGCGCGGTGGCGTTCGGTAACGTGGCCGGTTTGCAGGTGTACGTGGTGCAGCAGGCGGAGCATTACACGCCGCGTGCGGTGGATGTGGCCTCGGGCCTGAACATCGCCGCCTTCAACCTGGGGATTGCCGGCGGTGCGTGGGGCGGCGGTTTGATCGTCGAGCGTGTGGGCCTGGTGCATACCGGCTGGATCGGTGGACTGGTGGTGCTGGGCGCCTTTGGCCTGACCGCGCTGAGCGGCCGCCTGGACCGGCTGAATCCACAGCCTGCACGGGGTAAAAGCGTGCGTGTCGCCGCACACTGAACCCGCACTTCGGGTCAGGGGTCTGACCCCGCATGGGGTCAGACCCCCGGTTTGGCCTGGGGGTGAAAGCAAGCGCCGCGTGGTAGTGTATATTGCGGCGATCTGAATTATTCGCCTTTCACCCCATGTCCGCAGTCTCCCTGTTTTGTCTCGTCTCCGCCTATTTCGCCCTGCTGCTGATCGTGGCATGGCGCACCTCCCGCAACGCCAACAACGACAGCTTCTTCATCGGTAACAAGAGCAGCAACTGGATGCTGGTGGCATTCGGCATGGTGGGCACCACCATGAGCGGCGTCACCTTCATCAGCGTGCCGGGCGCCGTCGGCCGCGACGGCTTCGGCTACCTGCAGGTGATCCTCGGCTATGTGCTGGGCTACATCGCCGTCACCTTCATCCTGCTGCCGCTGTACTACCGCCTCAAGCTCACTTCCATCTACACCTACCTGGAACAGCGGCTCGGACCGCGCTCCTACCAGAGCGGCGCCGCGTTCTTCATCATCTCGCGCCTGCTGAGCGCCTCGGCGCGGCTGTACCTGGTGGTGAACATCCTGCAGCTGACCATCCTCGACAGCATGGGCTTGCCGTTCTGGCTGACCACCGTGGTCATCCTCGCCATGATCCTGCTGTACACCTACGAAGGCGGCGTCAAGACCATCGTCTGGACCGACACGCTGCAAACCACCGGCATGGTGCTGGGCCTGGTGATCTGCACCGGCTGGCTGCTGCACGCCATGGACCTCGGCCCGCTGAACAGCATCGCGCAGATGCAGGCGCACGGCCTGACCCGCGTGGTGACCAGCGCTGTCGACAGCCCGGCCTATTTCTGGAAGCAACTGCTGGCCGGCTTCTTCATCGTGCTGGCGATGACCGGCATGGACCAGGAGACCATGCAGAAGAATATCTCCGTCAAAACCCTGCGCGACTCGCAAAAGAACATGCTGCTGCTGACGGCGGTACTGACCGCCGTACTGGTACTGTTCATGTACCTTGGCGGGCTGCTGTACCTGTACGCGCCCACGGCCGGCGTGACGGCCAGCGGCGACAAGCTGTTCCCGGCGGTGGTGATGGGCCACATGCCGGCGGCGCTGCAGCTGATCTTCTTCATCGGCCTGATCTCGGCGCTGTTCCCCAGCGCCGACGGCGCCATGACCGCGCTGACGTCGTCCTTCAGCATCGACATCCTCGGCGTGCAGCGCCGCGACATGAGCGAAGCGGCCATGAAGCGCCTGCGCCACCACGTGCACCTGGCGTTCTGCGCCATCTTCCTGGCGCTGGTGCTGGTGTTCAAATGGATCGACAACGCCAGCATGGTCGGCCTGGTGCTGAAGCTGACCGGCTATACCTATGGTCCATTGCTTGGGCTGTTCGCCTTCGGTATCCTGACCCGCCGCGAGGTGCGCGACCGCTGGGTGCCAGGCGTGGCGCTGGCCGGGCCGGTGCTGTGCTATGTTATTGATTTCAATCAGCAATCGCTGTTCGGCAGCTACCGCATCGGGCTGGAACTGCTGATCCTGAACGGTTTGCTGGTGTTTGCCGGCCTGCTGGTCATTTCCAAAAAGCGGTGATGGCGGTATTATCATTGTAAATTACGCAACCACTGGAGTGTTGATGAGTCAATCCCCGTTTTCCTATGTCCGTCGCGGTTTCGGTTTTTTCTGGCGCGCGCTGGACGCCAGCCGCCGCACGGTGCTGAACCTGATTTTCCTGGCGATCGTGCTGGTGCTGCTGTACGCGATCTTCGGCGGCGGCGCCAAGCCGCTGCAACCGAAGACCACGCTGGTGCTGGATCTGAAGGGCCAGCTGGTCGAACAGTCCAGCGTCAACGCCACCGACGCGCTGCTGGCCAACGCGCGCGGCGCCGAAGTGCACAAGATGATCCAGCTGCGCGACGTGCTGGCCGTGCTGGACACCGCCGCCAAGGATCCGAACGTGGATGCCGCCGTGCTGCTGACCGACGACCTGCAAGGCGGCGGCCAGGCCTCGCTGCGGGAAGTCGCTGCCGCCATCGACCGCTTCAAGGCCACCGGCAAGCCGGTGATCGCCTGGGGCGCGAGCTACGACCAGCGCCAGTACCTGCTGGCCGCGCATGCCAGCGAAGTCTATCTGCACCCGATGGGCATGGTGATGATCGAGGGCTTCGGCCGCTACCGCAATTACTACCGCGATGCGCTGGACAAGCTGGGCGTCACGGTCAACCTGCTGCGCGTGGGCACCTACAAGAGCTTCGGCGAGCCGTACATCGCCAACGGCCCGTCGCAGGCGGCCAGCGAGGCGGAATCCTATCTGAACAACGCGCTGTGGTCGTCGTACACCGACAATGTCGAAAAGGCGCGCAAGCTGCCGGCAGGGCAGATCATGAAGACCATCAACGACCTGCCGACGCAGGTGGCGGCCGTGAATGGCGACCTGGCCAAGCTGTCGGTGGCGGAAAAGCTGGTCGACGGCCTGAAGACCAAGGATGAAATCCGCCAGATGATGACCAAGCGCGGCGTCGCCGACACCGACGGCAAGAGCTTCCGCCAGGTGGCCTTCGACGACTACCTGGCGCGCGTGCCGCACAGGCTGACCGGCGACGCCGTCGGCGTGATCGTGGCGCAGGGCGAGATCAGCGACGGCAGCGCCGGTCCGGGCGCGATCGGCGGCGATTCGACCTCGAAGCTGATCCGCATGGCGCGCGAGGACGACAATATCAAGGCGGTGGTGCTGCGCATCGACTCGCCGGGCGGCAGCGCCTTCGCTTCGGAGCTGATCCGCCGCGAACTGGAACTGACGCGCGCCGCCGGCAAGCCGGTGGTGGTGTCGATGGGTAACGTGGCGGCTTCCGGCGGCTACTGGATTTCGATGTCGTCGGACGAGGTGATCGCCGAGCCGACCACCATCACCGGCTCGATCGGCGTGTTCGCCATCCTGCCGACCGCCGACAAGGTGATCGACAAGCTGGGCATCCACACCGCCGGCCAGCCGACCACCTGGCTGGGCGACGCCGGCAATCCGCTGCGTCCGCTGGACCCGCGCTTCGGCCAGGTGATCCAGGGCAGCATCAACCATGTCTACGCCGAGTTCACCACCAAGGCGGCGCAGGCGCGCAAGACCACGCCGGAGAAAATCGACGCCGTGGCGCAGGGCCGCGTGTGGACCGGCGCGCAGGCCAAGGACCGCGGCCTGGTGGATCGTCTGGGGTCGTATGGCGATGCGCTGAAATCGGCGGCGTCGCGCGCCAAGCTGCCGGCGGATTACCGCGTGGTGTACGTCGAGCGTGACATCAGCAAGTTCGACCGCTTTGTGGAGATGGTTGGCGGCGGCACCGCGAAGGCGGTGGCGCAGGCGGTGTCGGCGCAGCTGAAGCTGGGCGCCGCGGCCACCACCGGCCTGCCGCCGAGCGCGGCCACCGGTATCGCGAATGAGCTGGGCTGGCTGTCGGAGATCACGGCGCAGCACAAGCCGTTCACCGCGATCACCCACTGCCTGTGCGAATCGCCGTAATTGGCGCAATCGCTTAGACCAGCCGCTTAGACCAGCGGCAGTTCCACTTCGAAGCAGCTGCGCCCATCCTTCATCAGGGCGCAGCGCGCGTCGCCGCCGTGGCGGCGCGCGATCTGGCGCACCAGCGCCAGTCCCAGCCCGGCGCCATTGTTGTCCAGCGTGCCGCGCGGCCGGAAGAACGGCTCGAACACCCGCTCGAATTCCTGATCCTGCACGCCAGGACCCTCATCCCACACGCGCAAGGTCGCGACCTGGTTGGCGCACGTGATCTTCACGGTGGCCGGCGGCACGCCATGGCGATGCGCATTTTCCAGCAGGTTGCGCAGCAGCCGGCGCAGCAGGCGCGGATCGCCGCGCATCACGGCCGACTCGCCGTCCAGCAGGGCGTCGTCGTAGCGCGCGCATTCCTCCGCCGCCAGCGCCAGCAAATCCAGTTCCTCGGTGTCGGTGTTTTCCTGGATCGCGCCCAGGCGGCTGGCCAGCAGGATTTCATCCAGCAGGTGATTCAGTTCGGCGATGTCCTGCTCCAGGCCCTTGCGGCGTTTCGGATCGATGCCCTCCGGGATCAGCTCCAGCGCCAGGCGGATGCGCGCCAGCGGCGTGCGCAGTTCGTGCGAGGCGTTGGCCAGCAGCGTCTTGTGCGCGCCGACCAGCTGTTCGATCTGGTCGGCGGCGCGATTGAAGCTTTGCGCCAGCCGCGCCACTTCATCCTTGCCTTCCACCGGCACGCGCGTGGTCAGGTCGCCGGCGCCCAGCTTTTCCACGCCCAGCTGCAGGCGCTCCAGCCGCTTGGTCAGATGCCGCACCAGCGGGAACGACACCACGCCGATGCCCAGCGCGACCAGCAGCAGGGCGTTGTTCAGCATCGCCTTGGGCCGGGTGAAGCCCAGCGGCTCGCTCGACAGCAGCTTGCGGCCGTCCGGCAGGCGCACGAAGGATTCCGGCGGCGGCCCGGTCATGCCCTGGCGGCGCCAGTGGCGCGCCGGTATCAGCTCGCCCACCACGGCCAGCGGCCGCCAGTCGCGCGTGTACAGCGTCATGTGGGCATCGTTCAGATTGGCGGCGACGCGGGCCAGGGCGGCCTGCTGCATGTCCGGCGGTGCATCGGGCGGCGCCAGCACGTTCTGCATCACCTGCGCCAACGTGTTGTTGGAGCGTTCCAGCGGGCTGCCGGTGCGGTTCCAGATTTCCAGCGTGGCGACCGAGAACAGCGCCAGGATCAGCAGCAGCGCGACGTAAAAGCGGAAGTACAGGCGCGGCACGCCGATATGGCTCAGGTTCAGGCGCTTCATCAGTCCTGCACCTTGGCGAACAGGTAGCCGGCGCCGCGCACGGTGATGATGCGGCGCGGTTTTTTGGGATCGTCCTCGACGGCGGCGCGGATGCGCGACATGTGGACGTCGATCGAGCGGTCGAAGGCTTCCAGCGGCTCGCCCTTCAGCAGGTCCATCAGCGCGTCGCGCGACAGCACGCGGCCGGCGTGCCTGGCCAGCACCAGCAGCAGGTCGAACTGGTAGGCGGTCAGCTCGCACGGCACGCCATCGAGTTTGGCAGCGTGCGCGGCCGGGTCGATCTCCAGCCGGCCGAAGCGCAGGAAGCTGTCGGCGGCCGGGGCGGCGGCGCCGGGCGGCGTGTCCAGGTGGCGCACGTCGACGCGGCGGCGCAGGATGGCGCGCAGGCGCGCCAGCAGCTCGCGCGGCTCGAACGGCTTGGGCAGGTAATCGTCGGCGCCGATCTCCAGGCCGACGATGCGGTCGATGGCGTCGCCGCGCGCGGTCAGCATCAGCACCGGCACGTCGGAAGTGGTGCGCAGCTGGCGGCACACGTCCAGGCCATCCATATCGGGCAGCATCAGGTCGAGGATCACGGCGTCGATCTCGGCGGCGGCGATGTGGTCCATCGCCAGGCGGCCGGTGGGCGCGTGGGTCACGCGGAAATTGGCCTGGCTCAGGTACTCGGTGAGCATCTCGGCCAGGCGCGGATCGTCTTCCACCAGCAAAATTCGGTCTACAGGGTTCATGCGGTTCATTCTACGCTACAGGACAGTGCCGGCAGTATCGCGCGGGCGCGTGTAGGAGCGATGTCGCCCCGGTAAAGAAATGTAAAGCCAGATTAACGAGGGCGACGCAAAGTCCTTGATTTTGTAGCGAGTTTGTAACCCCAGACAAGCACCGACAGACAGCCGCTACGCCATATGTTACATTCCACGGATTAATCGCCATGGCGCGTTTGCCATGGACACGCACGCCTAGAAAAAGGATAACGATGGATTCGCAAGCCAAGCCGACTTTGAATGCCAACCCTCCCAAGCGCAGCCGCAAGATTCTCGGCAGCGTGATCGCCGTCGCCGCCATGGCCGGACTGGGCGGATTGGCGTGGTACCTGACGCACCAGCCGGCAACGCCGGCCGGCGCGCCCGGCGCCCAAGGTCCGGGCGGTCCTGGCCCAGGCGGTCCTGGTGGTCCTGGCGGTGGCGGCCGCCGCATGCCGGCCACCACGGTGGGCGTGGCGACGGCGGAAAAGGCCGACATCCCGGTCACGCTGGAGGCGCTGGGCACGGTGACGGCGGCGGCCACCACCACGGTGCGTCCGCAGGTGTCGGGCATCCTGCAATCCGTTTTGTTTAAAGAGGGCCAGATGGTCAAGGCTGGCCAGGTGCTGGCGCAGATCGATCCGCGCCAGTTCGAGATGGCGCTGATGCAAGCCACCGGTACCCGCCAACGCGATGAAGCGCAGCTGGAAAACGCCAAGCTGACGCTGAACCGCTACCGCACCCTGCTGACCCAAGACTCGATTGCGCGCCAGGACGTCGACACGCAGGCGGCGCTGGTCAAGCAGCTGGAAGGCACCGTGCTGACCGACAAGGCGGCCGAAGGCACGGCCAAGCTGAATCTGGGCTATACCAAGGTGATCGCGCCGATCTCCGGCCGCGTGGGCTTGCGCGTGGTCGATATCGGCAATCTGGTCGGCTCCAGCGACACCACCGGCCTGGCCGTGATCACCCAACTGTCGCCGATCGACGTCGAATTCTCGATTCCGCAGGATAGCGTGCCGGGCGTGGCGCAGCGCGTCAACGACGGCGCCACGCTGCCGGCGCTGGCGCTGGACCGCACCCGCACCGCGACGCTGGACAGCGGCAAATTCTCGGCCATGGACAACCAGATCGACACCCAGACCGGCACCGTCAAGGCCAAGGCGCGCTTCGCCAACAGCAAGCTGACGCTGTTCCCGAGCCAGTTCGTCAACGTGCGCCTGGAACTGAACACCATCAAGGACGCCATCATGGTGCCGGTCAACGCGCTGCGCCACGGCACCAACGGCGACTTCGTCTACGTGCTCAAGGAAGACAAGACCGTGACCGTGCGTCCGGTCAAGCGCGGCGCCGCCACCGTCGACAAGGTGCAGGTCACCGAGGGCCTGAAGCTGGGCGAGCAAGTCATCACCGAAGGCGCCGACCGCCTGAAGGAAGGCGCGAAAGTCACGCTGCCGGGCGCCAAGCCGGCCGGCGCGGGCGGCGCGTCGTCGCCGAACGGCGAACACCGTCGCCGTAACAAGGAAGGCGCTGCGAAACAATGAGTCCATCCGCACCCTTCATCCAGCGGCCGGTAGCGACCTCGCTGCTGATGCTGGCGATCGTCCTGGCGGGTATCGTCGGTTTCAAGTTCCTGCCCCTGTCGGCGCTGCCGCAGGTGGACTTCCCGACCATCCAGGTTCAAACGCTGTACCCGGGCGGTAGTCCGGAAGTGATGGGCCAGACGGTGACTGCGCCGCTGGAGCGCCAGTTCGGCCAGATGGCCGGCCTGACCCGCATGAGTTCCACCAGCGCCGCCGGCGTCTCCATCATTACCCTGCAGTTCGGCCTGGGCCAGACGCTGGACGTGGCCGAGCAGGAAGTGCAGGCCGCGATCAACGCCGGCACCTCGCTGCTGCCGACCGACCTGCCGGCGCCGCCGGTGTACGCCAAGGTCAACCCGGCCGACGCGCCGGTGCTGACGCTGGCGATCACCTCCGACACCATGCCGCTGACCGAAGTGCAGAACGTGGTCAACACCCGCCTGGCGCTGAAAATCAGCCAGGTGTCGGGCGTCGGCCTGGTGACCCTGAGCGGCGGCCAGCGCCCGGCGGTGCGGATTCAGGCCGACACCAATGCGCTGGCTTCGTATGGCCTGGGCCTGGACACGCTGCGCACGGCGATCACCGCCGCCAACGCCAACGGCGCCAAGGGCAGCTTCGACGGCCCGACGCGCGCCTACAGCATCAACGCCAACGACCAGCTGCTGGCCGCGGCCGACTACAAGTCGCTGATCCTGGCCTATAAAAACGGCGCGCCGGTGCGCCTGCGCGACGTCGCCCAGGTGATCGACAGCGCCGAGAATGTAGAGCTGGGCGCCTGGTCCGGCGCCGCTTCCGGCATCAAGCAGGCGATTATCCTGAACGTGCAGCGCCAGCCGGGCGCCAACGTCATCGCCACCGTGGACGCCATCAAGGCGCGCCTGCCGGAACTGCAGGCGGCGCTGCCCGGCGCCATGCACGTCGAGGTGCTGAGCGACCGCACCACCGGCATCCGCGCCTCGGTCGAACACGTGGAGATGGAGCTGGTGCTGGCCGTGGTGCTGGTGGTGCTGGTAATCTTCGCCTTCCTGCACAGCCTGCGCGCCACCGTGATCGCCAGCCTGTCGGTGCCGATTTCGCTGATCGGCACCTGCGGCGTCATGTACCTGCTGGGCTATAGCCTGAACAACCTGTCGCTGATGGCGCTGACCATCGCCACCGGCTTCGTGGTCGATGACGCCATCGTCATGATCGAGAACATCGCGCGCTACATCGAAGAGGGCGAAACGCCGATGGCCGCCGCACTGAAGGGCGCCAAGCAGATCGGCTTCACCATCATCTCGCTGACGGTGTCGCTGATCGCCGTGCTGATTCCGCTGCTGTTCATGGGCGACGTGGTGGGCCGCTTGTTCCGCGAATTCGCGATCTCGCTGGCGATCACCATCCTGATCTCCGCCGTGGTGTCGCTGACGCTGGTGCCGATGATGTCGGCGCGCTGGCTGAAGAACCACGCCGACGAAAAGCCGTCGCGCTTCGCGCAGCGCTTCCAGCAGTTCTTCGACTGGGTCATCGGTCACTATGACCGCTCGCTGACCTGGGTCATCGAGCATAGCGGCCTGACGCTGCTGGTGGCGCTGGGCACCTTGCTGCTGACGGCGCTGCTGTACGTGGTGATCCCGAAAGGCCTGTTCCCGACCCAGGACACCGGCCAGCTGCAGGCGCGCCTGGAAACCGGCAAGGCCGTCTCGTATGACAAGATGGCGGCGCTGCAGCAGCAGGCGGCCAAGGTCATCCTGCAGGATCCGGCGGTCGAGAACCTCAGCTCCGTGGTGGGCGTGGACGCGGCCAACAACACCATGCTGCACACCGGCAGCATGCTGATCAACCTGAAGCACGACCGCAGCGGCAAGCAGCAGGACATCATGGACCGCCTGCGCAGCCGGGTGGCCGAGATCCCCGGCCTGACGCTGTTCCTGCAACCGACCCAGGACTTGACCATCGACGCCGAAACCGGCCCGACCCAGTTCCGCGTGTCGATCGAGGGCGCCGACAACGCCAGCGTCAACGAATGGGCCACCAAGCTGGAAGCGCAGATGCGCACCAAGCAGGAACTGCGCAACGTCACCTCCGACGTCGGCGCCAGCGCCGCCGCGGCCTACGTCACGGTGGACCGCGACACCGCCTCGCGCCTGTCGGTCACCGCCGCTTCGATCGACGATGCTTTATATAGCGCCTTCGGCCAGCGCATCGTCTCGACCATCTTCACCGAGACCAACCAGTACCGCGTGATCCTGGAAGCGCGCCGCGACGACATCGCCACCCCGGCCGACCTGGGCAACCTGCAATTGCGCACCGGCTCCGGCAAACCGACGCCGCTGTCGGCCGTGGCCAACGTCACCGAACGCCAGGCGCCGCTGCAAGTGACGCACGTGGCGCAGTATCCGGCCACCACCTTGGGCTTCGACACCGCGCCCGGCGTTTCGCTGGGCACGGCGGTGGACAGCATCAAGCAGGCCGCGGCCGAGATCAAGTTCCCGGCCGCGGTGACCCTGACCTTCCTCGGCGCGTCGGGCGCCTATCAGAACTCGCTGAACAACCAGCTGTGGCTGATTCTGGCCGCCGTGGTCTGCGTCTACATCGTGCTGGGCGTGCTGTACGAAAGCTATATCCACCCGCTGACCATTCTGTCGACGCTGCCGTCGGCCGGCGTCGGCGCCTTGCTGGCGCTGTGGATCACCGGCCAGGACCTGGGCGTGATCGGCATCATCGGCATCATCCTGCTGATCGGTATCGTCAAGAAGAACGCCATCATGATGATCGACTTCGCCATCGAGGCCGAGCGCGACGAAGGCAAGCCGCCGCGCGAGGCGATCCACCAGGCCGCGCTGCTGCGCTTCCGTCCGATCCTGATGACGACGCTGGCGGCGCTGTTTGCCGCCGTGCCGCTGATGCTGGGCTGGGGCGAGGGCGCCGAGCTGCGCCGTCCGCTGGGCCTGGCCATCTTCGGCGGCCTGATCGTCAGCCAGCTGCTGACGCTGTTCACCACGCCGGTGATCTACCTTGGCTTCGACAGCCTGGCGCGCCGCGTCAACCGCCGCTTCAAGTCCGAGCCGCCGCGCGACCCGCACCAGGCGGCGCTGCTGTCGCCGGCGCCAGGCCAGGGCAAAGGTGACGCGCCGTGAACCTGTCGTCTCCATTCGTCAAGCGTCCGATCGCCACCGTCCTGCTGACGGTGGGCGTGGCGCTGGCCGGCATCGGCGCGTTCTTCGTGCTGCCGGTGGCGCCGCTGCCGCAGGTGGACTTCCCGATCATCTCGGTCAGCGCCACGCTGCCGGGCGCCAGCCCGGACACCATGGCCACCAGCGTCGCCACGCCGCTGGAGCGCCACCTGGGCACCATCGCCGGCGTCAATGAAATGACCTCGCAGTCGAGCACCAGCTCCGCCAACGTCACCTTGCAGTTCGATTTGAACCGCAACGTCGACGCGGTGGCGCGCGAGGTGCAGGCGGCGATCAACGCCAGCCGCGTCGACCTGCCGTCCACGCTGCGCAGCAATCCGACCTACCGCAAGGCCAACACCTCGGGCGCGCCGGTCATCATCCTGGCGCTGACCTCGAAAACCCGCACGCCGGGCCAGATCTACGACGCCGTCTCCAACATCGTGCTGCAACGCCTGTCGCAGGTGACCGGCGTCGGCGACGTGGAACTGGGCGGCAGCTCGCTGCCGGCGGTGCGCGTGGAACTGAACCCGTATGCGCTCAACAAGCAGGGCCTGTCGATGGAAGACGTGCGCGCCGCCATCCAGGCCGCCAACGCCAACCGTCCGCGCGGCGCCCTGCAGGGCAACGGCCGCCGCCTGCAGATCTATTCCGAGTCGGCCAACGCCTCGGGCGGCCGCAGCGCGGCCGACTACCAGAACCTGATCGTCGGCTACCGCAACAGCACCGCGATCCGCCTGAAGGATGTGGCGGACGTGGTCGACGGCGTCGAGGACCAGAACAACCTGGGCCTGTTCAACGGCCAGCCGGCCATCATCGTGCTGCTGCGCTCCCAGGCCGGCGCCAACGTCATCGAGACGGTGGACAGCGTGCGCGCGCAGCTGCCGATGCTGCAGGCGCAGCTGCCGCCGGACGTGAAGATCGAAGTGGCCAGCGACAGCACCAACTCGATCCGCTCGTCGCTGCATGAAATCGAGGTCACGCTGATCATCTCCATCCTGCTGGTGGTGCTGGTGGTGAGCGTGTTCCTGCGCAATGTGCGCGCGACCATCGTGCCGACCGTGGCCACCATCGTGTCGCTGCTGGGCACCTTCGGCGTCATGTACCTGCTGGGCTTCAGCCTGAACAACCTGTCGCTGATGGCGCTGACCGTGGCCACCGGCTTCGTGGTCGACGACGCCATCGTGGTGCTGGAAAACACCACGCGCCACATCGAGGCCGGCATGGACCGTTTGTCGGCCGCCTTGCTGGGCGCGCGCGAAGTGGGCTTCACCGTGCTGTCGATCAGCCTGTCGCTGATCGCGGTGTTCATTCCGCTGCTGTTCATGGGCGGCCAGTTCGGCGCGCTGTTCAAGGAATTCGCCATCACGCTGTCGGCCGCCGTCATGATTTCGCTGGTGATCTCGCTGACCACCACGCCGATGATGTGCGCCTGGCTGCTGTCGCCGGGGAATGTGCACGCCAAGCCGCCGGGCCGCGTCGCCCGCTTCTTCGAGCGCGGCTTCGACGCCGTCCTGAAAGGCTACGAGCACGCGCTGGACTGGGCGCTGGGCAGCGTCTGGCTGGTGATGCTGAGTCTTCTGTTCGTCATCGGCCTGAACTTCTACCTGTTCGCGGCGATCCCGAAGGGCGGCTTCCCGCAGCAGGACACGGGCCAGATCAACGGCGGCATCCGCGCCGACCAGAGCATCTCGTTCCAGGCCATGCAGGGCAAGCTGCGCCAGCTGGTCAACATCATCAAGGATGATCCGGACGTGGCGACGGTGGTCGGCTTCACCGGCGGCCGGCGCGCCGGCGGCGGCTTCATGTTCGTCAACCTGAAACCGGCCAACCAGCGCAAGGTGGCGGGGCAGGCGGTGATCGCGCGTCTGCGGCCGAAGCTGGCCAAGGTCACCGGCGTCAGCCTGTTCCTCAGTCCGGTGCAGGATCTGCGCTCGGGCGGCCGCTCGGCCAACGCCAACTACCAGTACACGCTGAAGGCCGACAACAAGGCCGACCTGAAGAAGTGGGCCAGCCGCCTGGCGGAAGCGATGAAGGGCCGCTCGGCCATGACCGACGTCGACTCCGACCAGGCCGACAACGGCGTCGAAACCTTTGTCACCATCGACAAGCAGAGCGCCTCGCGCCTGGGCGTGTCGACCAAGGACATCGACAACGCGCTGTACAACAGCTTCGGCCAGCGCCAGGTGGCCACCATCTACGATGAGCTGAACCAGTACCACGTCATCATGGAAGTGTCGCGCGACTATTCGCGCAGCCCGGAAGCGCTGAAGGACGTCTACGTGCCGTCCACCGGCCTGCCGGCGCCGAGCGCGGCCAACCCGACCGGCGCCCAGGTGGCGACCACGGCGGCGGCCACCTCGACCACCGGCACCAGCAAGACCACCACCACCTCGACCGCCACCGCGGCCAACGTGGCGGCGCCGGCGGTGCGCGACGCCTCGTCCGGCTCGTCGCTGAGCACCTCGGCCACCACCATGGTGCCGCTGTCGACGGTGGCCAGTTACGCCGAAAGCTCGGCGCCGACCTCGATCAACCACCAGGACGGCGAACTGGCGACCACCATCGCCTTCAACCTGGCGGAAGGCGCCAGCCTGTCGCAGGCGGCGGCGCAGATCGCCGAGGCGGAAGCGGAAATCGCCATGCCGAACAATGTGCGCGGCAGCTTTGCCGGCGCCGCCAAGTCGGCGCAGGACAGCAACAAGTCGCTGCCGCTGCTGATCCTGGCCGCCATCGTGGTGATCTACATCGTGCTGGGCATCCTGTACGAAAGCCTGGTGCACCCGGTGACGGTGCTGACCACGCTGCCGTCGGCCGGCGTCGGCGCGGTGCTGGCGCTGCTGGTGTTCAAGATGGAGTTCTCGACCATCGCCCTGATCGGCATCTTCCTGCTGATCGGCATCGTCAAGAAGAACGCCATCCTGATCATCGACTTTGCGCTGGAGGCCGAGCGCGCGCGCGGCCTGTCGCCGCGCGAAGCGGTGCGCGAGGCCTGCCTGCTGCGCTTCCGTCCCATCCTGATGACCACCGTGGCTGCCGCGCTGGGCGCGCTGCCGCTGGCGATCGGTTTCGGCGAAGGCTCGGAACTGCGCCAGCCGCTCGGCGTCGCCATCATCGGCGGCCTGATCGCCAGCCAGCTGCTGACGCTGCTGACCACGCCGGTGGTCTACATCCTGATGGACAAGCTGCGCCGCCGCAGCCCGTCCGAACAACAACTGAGCCGCATCCATAGCGACCAATCGCCGATTACACCATGATCAAATACGTACCAACCTCCCGTTATCCACTGAGCGCGCTGGCCATGGCGGTTGCGCTGCTGGCCGGCTGCTCGGTCACGCCAAGCTACAAGGTGCCGGAGACGCCGCAGCCGGCGGCCTACAAGGAAACCCCGAGCGACGCCGACAAGGCCGCCGCCGGCTGGACCGCCGCCGCGCCGGCCGACACGCTGGAACGCGGCCCATGGTGGCAGCTGTTCGGCGATCCGGTGCTGAACCAGCTGGCCGACAGCATCGAGGTGAACAACCAGAACGTCGCCGCCGCCATCGCGTCGTATGCGCAGGCGCGTTCGCTGGTGGCCGAGCAGCGCGCCTCGCTGTTCCCGGTGGTGAACCTGAACGGCAGCGCCACCCGCTCCGGCGGTGGCGGCAACACGCAAACCGCCAACCAGTACCGCGCCAACATCGGCGCCACCTGGGAACCGGACGTGTGGGGCAAGCTGCGCGCCGGCCTGGGCAACGCCAACGCCGGCCTGCAGGCCAGCGCCGCCGACCTGGCCGCCGCGCGCCTGTCGGCGCAGGGCGAGCTGGCCACCAATTACTTCGCGCTGCGCGAGGCCGACGCTGAAAAAGCGCTGCTGGAACAGACCACCGAAGGCTACGAGCGCGTGCTGCAGATCACGCAGAACCGCTTCGACGCCGGCATCGCCGCCAAGTCGGACCTGCTGCAGGCGCAGACCCAGCTGGCCAGCGCCCGCATCGACCAGATCACGCTGGTGCGCACCCGCGCCACCTACGAGCATGCGATCGCCGTCCTGCTGGGCAAGGCCGCCAACGACTTCACGCTGGCGCCGGCCGAGTGGAAGATCACCGTGCCGGACGTGCCGACCGGCCTGCCGTCGACGCTGCTGCAGCGCCGTCCGGACATCGCCGCCGCCGAGCGCCGCGTGGCCGCCGCCAATGAAAACATCGGCATCGCCCGCAGCGCCTACTTCCCGAGCCTGAACCTGAGCGGTTCCTTCGGCTACGGCGCGGCGTCCACCGGCGGCCTGTTCAACGCCAACAACAACCTGTGGTCGCTGGGGGTGACGGCGGCGCAGACGCTGTTCGACGCCGGTGCCATCAAGGCCCGCGTGGCCGGCGCCGAGGCGGCGCGCGACCAGACCATCGCCAACTACCGCCAGACCGTGCTGACGGCGTTCGCCGACGTCGAGAACCAGCTGGTGGCCACCCGCGCGCTGGTGCAGCAGCAGGACCTGCGCAAGGCGGCCTCCGAGGCGGCCGACCAGGTCGAGGTGCAGCTGCTGAACCGCTACCGCGCCGGCCAGGTCAGCTACAGCGACGTGGTGACCGCCCAGCAGACCGCGCTTTCCGCGCGCCGCGCGCTGGTGCAGGCGCAGGTCAACCGCCAGACCACGGCCATCGCGCTGATCCAGTCGCTGGGCGGCGGCTGGCACGCGAGCGCCGAATAAGGCGCCGCGCCAACGCAGGCCGCTGGCGGTCTGCGTTGGCTGGCGCTGCGCTTCGATTTATAATGCTGGCGCCGAATTCAATCTGGGGCCATATCTTGTTAAAATATTTAGTGATTCCTGCCGCGCTGCTGTGCGCAACCGGCGCATCCGCCGACGAAGGCCAATGGCAGCCGTACCAGCTGCCGCAACTGAAATCCGAACTGAAACGCATCGGCATCGCCATCCCGGCGGAAAAACTGGCCGATCTGTCCAAGCACCCGATGAGCGCCATCGTGTCGCTGGGCGGCTGCTCGGCGTCGTTCGTGTCGGACGCCGGCCTGATTGTGACCAATCACCATTGCGCCTATGGCGCCATCCAGCGCAATTCCACGCCTGAACACAATTACATCGCCAACGGCTACCTGGCCAAGACCCGCGCCGACGAGCTGGCGGGCGGCCCGAACACGCTGGTGTATGTCACCGACAAGGTGGAAAACGTCACCAGCCGCGTGCTGAAGGACATCACGCCGACCATGAGCGGCAAGCAGCGCAGCGAAGCGGTGGACAAGGCGGTCAAGGCGCTGGTCGCCGAGTGCGAGAGCGACAAGAGCTACCGCTGCTCGGTGCCGGCCTTCCATCGCGGCCTGGAATACTACCGTATCCGCCAGATGATGATACGCGACGTGCGGCTGGTGTACGCGCCGGCCAATTCGATCGGCGACTTCGGCGGCGACATCGACAACTACGAATGGCCGCGCCACGTGGGCGACTACTCGTTCCTGCGCGCCTACGTTGGCAAGGACGGCCGTCCGGCCGATCCGTCGCCGGACAACGTGCCTTACCACTCGAAGGACTTCCTAGTGGTGTCGGCCGCGGGCCTGAAGAACGGCGACCCGGTGCTGCTGGCCGGCTATCCTGGCCGCACCAGCCGCTACAAGCTGCCGTCGGAAATCCGCTACGCGCGCGACGCCGCCTATCCGGCCAAGGCCGCGGAAATCCAGTCCGACCTGGACGTGATCGCCGCCGCCACCAAGGACAACGAAGGCAACGCGGTGCGCTACGCCAGCGTGGTCAAGAGCCTCAATAACGTGATGAAGAAAACCCGCGGCCTGATGGACGGCTTCGCGCGCAAGGACATCGCCGCCATCAAGGACGTGCAGGACGCCGAATTCCGCGCCTGGTACGCCAGGCAGCCGGGCGTGTCGAAGACCATGCTGACGGAGCTGGACAGCCTGATCGCCGCCGACATCGCGCTGAGCGACGAGGAATTCGGCCACAGCGTCGCCATCACCAGCGACCTGCTGAAGTCGGGCGCCACGCTGTATCGCCTGGCGCAGGAAAGCGCCAAGCCGGACGCCGAGCGTGAACTGGGCTACCAGCAGCGCGACCTGGGCTTCATCAAGGCGCGCCTGAATCGCCTGGAGCAGTCGTATGTGGGCAGCGTCGATCAGGCGCGCTTCACCGCCGCGCTGCAACGCTACGCCGCGCTGCCGAAGTCGATGCACGTGACCGGCCTGGATGCGCTGCTGCCATCGGTGGCCGCGGTGCCGGCGCTGTACGCGCAATCGCAGCTGGGCGACACCGCCAAGCGCCTGGCGTGGGTGGGCAAGGACGCCGCCACGGTGGCGGCGTCGGACGACGCCTTCATCAAGCTGGCGGTGAAGGTCGACGGCGTGTCGCAGTCGCTGAAGGAACGCCGCAAGGAACTGGACGGCAACCTGGAACGCGTGATCCCGCAATACATGGCGGCCGTGATCGCGTTCAAGAAATCGCAGGGCAAGCCGGTCTATCCTGACGCGAATTCGACGCTGCGCGTGACCTACGGCACCGTGGCGCCGTACTCGCCGAAGGATGGCGTCACCAAGGGACCGTTCACCACCATCGAAGGCATCGTCGAGAAGAACACCGGCAAGGAGCCGTTCAACGCGCCGGCCAAGCTGCTGGATGCGATCAAGGCCAAGCGCTACGGCCAGTTCAAGGACCCGGTGCTGGGCACCGTGCCGGTCGACTTCCTGACCAGCGCCGACACCACCGGCGGCAACTCCGGTTCGGCGGTGATGAACAAGAACGGCGAGCTGATAGGCCTGAACTTCGATTCCACCTACGAGTCGATCACCAAGGACTGGTATTTCGACACCGACATCACCCGCGCCATCCACCTGGATATCCGGTATATGCTGTGGGTGATGTCGGAAGTGGATCACGCCGACAACGTGCTCAAAGAAATGACCATCAAATATCCTAAAAAATGAACGCAATGACGCTCCTGCTGGGTTACGCGAATATGCCGCTGCACCTGGCAGTATTTGCCACGACCCCGCTGGAGCTGCTGTCGTTCCTGCTGTCGGTGGCCACGGTGTGGTTGAACATCCGCCAGAGCCACTGGGGCTGGCTGTTCGCCATCATCTCGTCGGCCACCTACGGCCTGGTGTTCTACGGTTCGCGCCTGTACGGCGACATGGGCCTGCAGCTGGTGTTCATCGCGGTGTCGATCTTCGGCTGGTATCAGTGGCTGCACGGCGACGACAGCCACGCCAGGCTGCCGGTGACGTCGCTCGACGCGCGCGGCCGCTGGAGCGCCGCCGGCGCCTGGCTGGTCGGCTTCGCGCTGCTGGCCTGGTTCCTCAAGTCCTATACCGATACCGACGTGCCGAACTCGGACGGCTTCCTGACCGCCGGTTCGCTGGTCGGCCAACTGCTGCTGTCGCGTAAGAAGATCGAGAACTGGCACGTGTGGATCATCGTCGACGTGCTGTACGTGGCGCTGTACCTGCACAAGCACCTGATGCTGACGGCGATTTTGTACGCCATCTTCGTCGGCATGGCGGTCATCGGCCTGCGCGCCTGGAGCGGCGACAGCCACGCCGGCGGCCGCCGGCTGGCGCTGGAATGACGCCGCGGCGCATCGCCATCCTCGGCACCGCGTCGTCCGGCAAGACCACGCTGGCCGAGGCGCTGGCGGCGCGCTACGGCACCGTGTGGGTGCCGGAATACCTGCGCGAATTCGTCGACACCGAAGGCCGCGTGCCGGTGGCGGCGGACCAGATCCACATCGCCCGCACGCAGCGCCAGCGCGAGGACGCCGCCGCGCAGCAGGCCGGAAAGTATCTTTTTTGCGACACTACGCCGCTGATGACGGCGGTCTACAGCCGCCATTATTTCGGCGGCATCGACGCCGAACTGGCGCTGCTGGCGGACGCGCACCAGCGCGATTACGCCCTGACGCTGGTGACGGCGCCCGACATCCCCTGGGTGGCCGACGGTTTGCAGCGCGAGAACGAGGAGGTCAGCGTCATCGTCAACCGCTTGCTGCTGGACGAACTGGCGGCGCGTGGGATACCCTATCTGCTGATATCGGGCGATCCCGATCAACGCATATTACGGGCTTCAGGGTATCTATGATCAAGCGGTTGGCGGCGTTATCGATATTGGTTACTCCGCTGGCGCTGGCCGATACCGGCTATTACCTGGTCTCCACCTACGACGTGGAAGGCCAGACTTCCATCGACTACAAATACTGGCACGCCCAATACAGCGGCCGAACCACGGCGTCGCCGGAAATCGGCGTCGGCTACGGCGTCACGTCGCGCTGGTACACCGAGATCTACGAGGAATGGTTCACGCGCAACGGCGGCGGCACGCAACGCACCGCCACCGCCTGGCAGAACGACTACATGCTGACCCAGGGCCAGTACGACTTCGACCTGGCGCTGCACACCAAGGTGGAGCGCTCGCACGACCGCGACAACGGCTACATGCTGGAGTGGGGGCCGGTGCTGCAAACGGAAATCGGCCGCACCCAGTTCAACGCAAACCTGTTCTTCCAGCGCGACTACCACACCGTCTCCGGGCCGAATCCGACCGAGCTGACTTACCAGCTGCAGGTAAAGCACAACTGGAAGCCGTGGTTCCAGCCCGGCGTGCAGGCCTTCGGCGAAGTGGGGAAGTGGAACGACTGGTCGCCGTACAAGCAGCAGTCGCACCGCGCCGGGCCGATGGTCGGCGGCCACACCGACATCGGGCGGCAGGAATTGAAGTATGAATTCGCCTATCTGATCGGCAGGAATTCGGCGCGCGCAGCAAAAAGTTTTTCGATGCGCGCGCAGCTGATCTTCTAGAGATCGAAGGTCGCCGACACGCGGAAGGTGCGCGAGGCGCCCGGCATCAGGTAGCCGCCCAGGTCCGGCGTGACGTCGCGCCAGTAGAACTTGTCGAAGGCGTTGTCGATGCCGGCGCGGAAGGTGGTGCCGACGTTGCCGAGGCGGGTGGCGTACGACGCCGTCAGGTTGACCACGTGGTAGGACGGCACGAACACCGTGTTGGCGGCGTCGAAGGCTTTCTTGCCCGAGTACTGCCAGCTGGCGCCCACGCTCAGGCCCTGCACCTGCGGCAGCGCGTAATCCGCATACACCGATGACTTGAAGGCGGCGACGTCGGTCACGCGCTTGCCGTCCAGGTCCGCCGAGCCGGTGCCGCTTTGCCGGGTGTTCAGCGCGGTGGCCGAGACGCCCACCGTCAGCTCGCGCGTGGCGCGGCCGGCCAGCGCCATTTCCAGGCCGCGGTTCTGCGCTTCGCCGTTGCGCACGTAAGCGTTGGCGGCGTCGGTGTATTCCAGGCCTTTGCGGATCTGGAACAGCGACACGGAGGCGCTCAAATCCTGGCGAATGTCGGCCTTGACGCCCACTTCCACCTGTTTCGACTTGCTCGGGTCCAGCGCGCGGTGCTCGTTGACGGTGCCCATCGGCGCCACGCCGCCATGCTCCAGGCCCTGCGCGTACGACACATAGGTCGAGACGTTCGGACGCACCTTGTACACCAGCGCCACGTTCGGCAGCCAGAAGCCGATGTCGGTGTGCGCATACGGCAGCACGGCGCCATCGTCGTCGGTGCCGACGTATTCGTCACGTTTCAGTTTGACGTAGCGCGCGCCGGCGTGCAGCTTCAGTTGTTCGGTCAGACCCAGGATGTCCTGCGCGAACAGCGCGCGCTCGTTGTCGCGGCGGCGTTCCGAGACCGGTCCGCTGCTGCCGGGCGCCGGCGCCACCACCACAGGATGGTAGATGTTGCTGGTGCCGGACCAGTCGTACAGGTAGTCGCCCCATTTTTCGCTGTTCTTGAAGAACGATGCGCCGCCGGTGAATTCGTGCGTCAGCGCGCCGGTGGCGAAGCGGCCTTGCAGCAGCGCCTGCGCCGTCAGCGGCGATTTTTTCTCGCCCAGGCTGATGTAGTTGTAGACGTCGTAGTCGCCGTTGCCGCAGAAGCCGGGATACAGATCCTGCGCGCCGCAGCCGTAAGGGAAGGCGGTGTAGTCGTCGCGCTTGAAGTTGTGCTGGTTGGCGCTGAGGGTGGCGTTCCACGCCGGCGAGAACTTGTACTCGAAGCGGGCGCCGACGTTGCTGCTGGTGGTTTCCACCGGACGGCTCCACGGCTGGTCGTTGAGCAGCTGGTCGGCCGGCACGTTCGGCAGCGTGGCGTTGTTCAGCAACTGGTAGCCCGGCGCGGTGACCTGCGACTTGCGCTGGTAGTCGGCGTCGACTTGCAGCAGCGCCTGCGGCGAGATGCGCCAGTCGAAGGCGGCCGAGACGAACTTGCGGTTGCCCTCGGCGCCCTTGATGTAGGAACGCAAGCGCTCGGCGGCGGCGTTGATGCGGTAGCCGAAATCGCTGTTGTCGAAGCGGCCGCCGAGGTCGACCGCGCCGTACAGGTTGCCGCGCTCGCGCTCTTCCAGTACCACGGTGCGCAGCGGCGTGTCGGTCGGGCGCTTGGTGACGTAGTTGACGATGCCGCCCGGCGCCGACACGCCGGCCTGCAGGCCGGACAGGCCTTTCAGCACTTCCAGGCGTTCCTTGTTCTCCAGCGGGATCTGGGTGTCGCCGGTGATCGCCATGCCGTCCTTGCGGTAGCTGGATTCGTTGTCCAGCTTGAAGCCGCGGATGGAGAACTGCTCGGCGTAGCCGACCGCGTTGTACGCGTCGCTCAGGCTGGCATCGAACTTGGCGGCGTCGGTGGTGGAGCGGATTTGCAGGTCCAGCATCTGCTGCGAGGTCAGCACGCTGACCGAGGCCGGCGTTTCCAGCAGCGGCGCGCTGCCGAAGCCGGCCACCGAGGCCGAGGCGGCGCGCAGCTTGGCGCCGTTGACGACGACTTCCTGCATGGCCTGGTCGGGATCTTCGGCGCGGACGGCGCCGGAAGTCATCTGTAAAACCGCCAACGCGATGGCGGACACTGCAAAGTTTGGTGTGGACATATCTGCTCTCTACTTGTTCGGCTGGGAGCCGGCGAAGAGAGCCATCAAAGGAGGGGAGAACCACTTTTGCGCTTTCCTTCGCTGGCATTATCCAGATCAGGTACGAAGGGTATCTCTCACCCGGAAACGACGTTCCCAGGACCCCTAGCGAAGCCGCAGTGTAACACAGATGTCATGCGGTTCCGTTGCGGCGATGCCGTGCGCCGTGTTTTGCGTGGCGTCGCTACACTTCCGACTTGCGCCGCTGGGCGGTGGTTGAAAGGGTTTGAATGAAGCAGTCGTATCAAGAGGGGAGCTGGTTTGCCGTGCCGTTGCTGGACGGCGGCTACGGTTGGGGGCTGGTGGCGCGACTGTCGCCGGGCAGCAAGATCATGCTGGCGTATCTGTTCGGTCCCAAGCTGCCGGGCTTTCCCACGCTGGAGCAGTTGAACACCTTGCAGCCGCAGGACGCGGTCAAGGTGCTGCGTTGCGGCGACATGGCGCTGGTCAGCGGCCACTGGCGCGTGCTGGGCGATATCGACGTGTGGAATCCCGCCGCGTGGCCGGTGCCGCAGTTCCTGCGCCGCGCCGACGCCCTCAAGCGCGCCTGGCGCGTGACCTATGCCGACGCCGATCCGAGCCGCTCCGAGCGCGAGGAATCCGTGCCGTATGAAACGCAGGGGCTGGAGGCGGACTCGCTGTACGGCTACGGTTCGGTGGAACTATTGATGACCAAGCTGCTGGAGCCGCCGGAACATCCGATCAACCGGCAGAGTCAGCAGAGCAGTTGACGCTCCAGGCCACGTATTCGCCGCGGCTCTTGCGTACGCCCACGCGCACGCGCGTGTCGCGGTCGCTGTCGAACACCATGCCGAGCATGACCGGCGCTCCGCTGGCCGGCGGTGCCGGCTCGACGGCGCTGAGGCGGAAGGTCAGCGCGCGCTGACGCGCACAGCTTGAATTCCCCGCGAACAGCAGCCGCGCGCGCGCCAGCAGCTCCTTGTGCTGGCGCAGCAGGGCGGTGACGTCGTCGGTGCGCACGGCAGGATGCATCTGCACCGTGTATTGGGCGGCGGTGCAGATCACTTTTGGCGTCGCCAGCCAGACCTGCCATTCCGGCGCGGCGGCCGACGGTGTCCAGCGTTCGCCCTTGGGCGCGCTGGCGTCGTAGATGTAGCTGGTGCGGACCTGGCGGCACAGTTCCGGCGTGTAGTGGCGTGGCGAGGAATCGACGCGCGCGATTACGCGCCACGGTTCGCCGCGCCGGCGCTGGATGTCGAAGGCGGGCGCAAACAGCGACGGTCCGCCGCTGACCTGGGCCGGCACCTGTTCGCGATAGTAGTCGGTGAACGAGCTGCGCTCCTCGTCGCTCGGTTCGCGCTCCTGCACCGGCGTCCGCGCCGGCGTGCCTGCCTGTGCCGCGCCGGCCGCAAGCAGCGCGGCGCAAAGAACGGCGCGCCGCATCACAAGGCCTTCATCACGATCTGGATCAGCAGGCCGCCGCCTTCGCGGTTGCGCACCAGCAGTTCGGCGCCGTGGCGCGTGATCACGCGGTCGACGATCGCCAGCCCGAGGCCGGCGCCATTGGCCTGGCCGCGCGCGGCGTCGAGCCGGGTGAAGGGCTTGAGCAACTGTTCGATCTGTTCTTCCGGCACGCCGGGGCCATGGTCCTGCACCTCGATGGTCACGCGCTTGGACGCGTGCATGCCCTTGACGCTGCACTTGATGTCGATCTCGGTGTGCTCGCTGTCGGCGCTCTTGCCGTAGCGGCGGGCGTTTTCGATCAGGTTGTTGATCACGCGCTTGATGTCGGTGGCGTTGCCCATCACGTGCGCGCCGGGCGCGATGTCGGTGTTGATGCGGATGTCGGGCAGGCGCGAGACTTCGTGCGCGGTGTCGGTCAGCAGCTCGCTGATGTCGACGTTGACGAAGCTGGACGATTCGGTCGGCTTGGCGTAGTCGAGGAACTGGCCGATGATGGCGTCCATCTGGCCGATGTCGGACTGCATGCCTTCGCGCGCCTCCTGCGACAGGTTGGCCATTTCCACTTCCAGCTGCATGCGCGCCAGCGGCGTGCGCAGGTCGTGCGAGATGCCGGCCAGGATCACGGCGCGGTCGGATTCGACCTGCTGCAAATCGTCCACCATCTGGTTGAAGCTGCGGTTGGCTTCCATGATTTCGATCGGGCCGCGTTCCGGCAGCGGCGCCGGGCGCTTGCCCTGGGCGAAGTCGCGCGTGGCCTGGGTCAGGCGGCGCAGCGGCAGGTTGATCAGGCTGGAGATGAAGGCGGCGCCCAGCAGCGACACCACCGACACCACGCTGGCCCAGCCCAGCCACTGGATGCCGGTCAGGCCGCGGATGCGTTCGCGCTCCAGCATCAGCCAGTACAGGTCGTCGTCGATCTTGAAGCTGACCCAGAAGCCGGACACGCCGTTGACCTTGGACGAGAAGCGCGTGTCGGCGCCCAGCTTGGCCTTGACCAGCTTTTCGATGTCCGGCATCAGCGCGTTGTCGGCCGGCGGCGCGACCTGGTCGTCCTCCTCCAGCGTGAACACGCGGATGCCTTCATTGGCCACCAGGTCGAACAGCAGCTCGCGCCGCAATTCCGGCGCGGCGTGGGTGAGGGCGGCGTGGGTGATGGTGACCACCGAGATCACCTGGGCGGAAATCTGCTGCACCTGCGGCTCGTGCTGCACCACGCTGATCATGCCGACCCACGCCGTCATGCTGGTGGTGGTGAGGGCGCCGAGCAGGAAGAAGGTGCGCCAGAACAAGCCGCTTTTCAGGCTGGCCAGGCGCAGGCCAAAGGGTAACTTCGACGGCAACTTCATAGGCGTCCACGGATTAACGTGGCTGTCCCTCCGGGATGAAGACGTAGCCCAGGCCCCACACGGTCTGGATGTACAGCGGGCTCGAAGGGTCGGGCTCGATCAGCTTGCGCAGGCGCGAGATCTGCACGTCCAGGCTGCGGTCGAACACTTCGTATTCGCGGCCGCGCGCCAGTTCCATCAGCTTTTCGCGCGACAGCGGCTGGCGCGCGTGGCGGGCGAACACCTTCAGCACCGAGAACTCGCCGGTGGTCAGCGGCACGGTCTCGCCGTTTTTCTTCAGCGTGCGCGTGCCCAGGTCCAGCACGAACTGGCCGAACTCGAAGGTTTGCGGGGTTTCCGACGGCGCGCCGGGAATTTCGTCGGGGCCGCGGCGGCGCAGCACGGCGCCGATACGGGCCACCAGCTCGCGCGGATTGAATGGCTTCGGCAGGTAGTCGTCGGCGCCCATTTCCAGGCCGACGATGCGGTCCACGTCCTCGCCCTTGGCGGTCAGCATGATGATCGGGGTCTGGTCGCCGGCGCCGCGCAGGCGGCGGCAGATCGACAGGCCGTCCTCGCCGGGCAGCATCAGGTCCAGCACCAGCAGGTCGTAGCGCTCGCGCAGCCACAGCTTGTTCATGGCGGTCGCGCTTTCGGCGGTGAAGACGTTGAAGCCTTGCTCCGTCAGGTAGCGGCGCAGCAGGTCGCGCAGTCGCACGTCATCGTCGACGACCATGATCTTGGCCGCGTGGCCTTGGCCCGCGGCGGCGTTGTTGCCGGATTCAGTCGTTGTTGTAGTCATTTGGCTGCCAGATTTGTCTTATTCATGTTGCTATGGTAACGTCATATTCGTCCAGCGAAAACGCGTGCGGGACGACCCATTACAAATTATTACAAACTTTACCCATTTAGCCTTACCGCCTCAGTCAAAGCATCATACACTGCGGCCATAGATTCAGCTTTTCAGGGAACGCCATGTTCATCGATCACAAAAGAAAATTCGCGGCAGCTAGCGCATCTTTTTGCGTTCGATCCTCCGTGGCTTCCGCAATGCTGTGCGGCCTGCTGGCCGCCGGCTTGGCGCACGCCGATCCCGATGGTCCCAACGGTCCGCGCCGCGAGCAGCAGCACCAACAGCAGCCGCAACCAAACGCGCCGCGCGGCGACCAGCCGCGCGCCGGCGACGGCCGCCAGCTCGACCCGCGCAGCTACGAGGCGCGCGCCGAGGAGCAGCGCCGCGCCATGCAGGACGCCAGCCGCAACGCCGAGATGAGCCGCCGCGTCGGCCGCATGACGCCGGACGAGCGCCGCGACCTGCGCCGCCAGATCAACGAAGTCAGCCAGGATCTGTACGCCAATCCGCCGCGCCGTTAATTCTACGGCAACTAGCGATAATTAAACGCTACGTTTGTTATTTGCGTACTATTGATTTGTATCAATATCCTCACACTCGTAGCGTTTCCAGCCGTATTTCCCCTATCTTTCCCATAGTCTGCGTGTAAGATTAATTAATTACACGCAACGCCTCCCGGCTGAATGCGTGCCGTTTGGAGGAAGACCGTGGTTCAAGACGTTGCATCCGCAGCGCCAGCCGACGGCCAGGAGCCACAAGCTTCGGGTACTGGCCTGCCTATAGGGTTGGTGAAGCGCGCGGACGGAATTTATATCGATCTGGGCATGCCCAAGCCGGCGCTGACGGCGGCGGTGGCGCATGTGTTCCGCTCCGGCTGGTATCTGGCCGGGCTGGATTATGCCGCGCTGATGAAGGCGCTGTACGGCGTCGGCCCGGATACCGGCACGCTGCAGGCGCTGCGCCTGGCCGACGAGGTGCGCGTGTTCGACGGCGGCCGCCTGGCGCTGTACAAGAACCCCAAGGTCAGCCTGTCCTACGCCGAATACACCTTCCAGCCGCTGTTCCTCGACGAGGAGACGCTGCCCGACGGCACCGTGATTCCCGAGCGCCCGGTGCAGCTGGACATCGACGAATTCATCGCCGACATGTGGAACAAGGGCATCCAGTTCGGCATCGACGTGGCGGCGGTGAAGGCGGCCATGGCCTCGCCCAAGGCCGACCGCATCACCTTCGCCACCGACCTGGAACCGGAGCCGGGCAAGGACGCCACCGTGGTCGAGATTTCCTCCGACCTGCACCGCAGCGACGCCCCCAAGGCGCGCGCCGACGGCCGCATCGACCTGCAAAGCTTCCAGAACCGCTTCCCGCAGATCAAGGCCGATATGCGGCTGCTGAAAAAGCTGCCGACCGAGCCGGGGCTGCCGGGCTTCGACCTGGCCGGCCGCAAGACCGAGCCGGCGCCGCCCAAGGATCTGACGCTGCGCTTCCTGGCCGGCGAGGGCACCGAAGCCAGGATGTTCGAGGACGGCGAGTACCTGGTCTCCACCCGCGAGGGCTTCCTCAGCGTCGACGCCAAGTCCAACCGCATTTCCATCACCGATAAAATCGTCAGCCTGGAAGGCGTCAGCGGACGCACCACCGGCAACCTGCAACTGGCCGGCGCCTACGAGGAATACGGCGACGTGCAGGAGCAGCGCGACGTCACCGGCACCGACATCACGGTGCACGGCAACGTCTACGGCAATATCCATTCGCGCGGCGGCACCGTGGTGCTGGACCAGAACCTGGTCAGCGGCAGCGTGCACAACGCCGCCGGCAGCATCACCATCGCCGGCGTGGCGTCCAACGCGGTGATCTACGCGGCCAACGGCGCCGTCACTATCCAGCGCGCCGAGAACTGCGTCATTTCCGGCGTCAACGTGACGGTGGAGGAGGCCTCCAACTGCGAGATCATCGGCGACGTGGTGCTGCTGTCGGTGGCCGAAGGCTGCGCCGTGGCCGGCCGCAACGTCGAAGTGGAAAGCGCCGGGCCGCGCCGCCGTACCGAGATGCTCATCTATGTGCTGGTCAAGGACGTGACGCAGTTCGACCAGGAGATCGCCGAGCTGGAAACGCGGCTGGCCGGCTTCGCCCAGGCCAACGAGACCAACCAGCAGGAGGCCGAGCGCATCGCGGCGCTGCCGGACGTGCGCCGCTACCTGGCGCTGGCGGCCAAGCTGCGCACCCAGGAGCTGGTGCTGACGCCGGAGCAGGGCCAGTTCCTGCGCAAGATCGCCGGCGCGGTGGACGAGGAGATGAAGGCGCTGCAAAAGCACAAGCTGGAACTGCAAGTCGGCATGACCCAGCACAAGCTGCTGGGCGACCGGCTGGCGCGCGTGATCGAGCAGAAGGTGGAGGCGGCCGGCATCGCCCGCTGCGGCCTGCACCTGGCCAGCGGCGAGACCATGGTGCGCACCATGCCGTTCGGCGGCGACACCGCGGCGCTGCGGCAGCTGCCGCCCAAGGACCTGAAGCAGCGCCTGCGCGGCACCCCGGTGGGCGGCGAGTTGCTGTTTGCCGACAGCGCCGGCTCGCTCGACTGGCACCTGAATTCGCGCCAGCGGCCGGTGTCTCCTTGAAGCGGCTGGCGCTCGCCCGGCGTAACATGCTAATCTTGGGCTAACATCAAAAAGTGAAGGGGGCGTGCCATGGCGCGCCGGCCCGACGTACATCTTCCTGGGGATTCAACTGTGTCAGACGACGCTACGGCGCTGGAAACAACTGCGGAAGGCGATCTCCCGGCAGCGATCGTCAAGCGCGCCGACGGCATCTACTTCAAGGCCGATGCGTCGGCCGTGGCGTGCCTGTCGGCGATCAGCCAGGTCTTCATGAGCAGCGGCTATTTCGCCGGCCTCGATTACGCGGTGTTCAGCAAGATGCTGTACAACGTCGGCCCGGACCTGCCGGACAACCTGCGCGACAAGCCGCTGCTGCGCTTTGCCGACAGCATCGAGCCGTTCCACGCGCCGCGCCGCGCCCTGTACAAGACGGTCAAGGTCATCAACGGCGAGGCGGAATACTATTTCGAGCCGGTGTTCTTCGACGTGCCTGACATGCCGCCGCAGCCGGCGCGCCTGAACTTCGACGAATTCGTGGCCGACATGTGGGTCAAGGGCATCCGCTTCGGCATCGACGCGCCGGCGGTGCGCGACGTCATCGCCACCGGCCGGCTGGCGCGCATCGTGGTGGCGCGCCGCCTGAACGCGGTGCCCGGCAAGGACGCCGCCATCGTGGAGGTGTCGCAGGATATCCACCGCAGCAATGCGCCCAAGGACAAGGGCGACGGCCGGCTGGACCTGCAAAGCTTCCAGAACCGTTTTCCGCAGGTGAAGCCGCACGTCAAGCTGCTGCGCAAGGTGCCGCGCGCGCCGGGCGTGCGCGGTTTCGAGCTTTCCGGCCTGGTGCTGGATCCGCCGCTGCCGCGCGATATCGAGCTGGCCAGCGTGGCCGGCGAGGGCACGGTGATCGAGAACCTGCGCAGCGGCGAATTCCTGGTGTCGGCGGTGGAGGGCTTCCTCAGCGTCGACCCGGGCAGCAAGCGGCTGTCGATCGGCCCCAAGATCATCAGCCGTGAAGGCGTCAGCGCGCGCACCACCGGCAACCTGCAGCTGACCGGCGAGTACGAGGAATTCGGCGACGTGCAGGAACAGCGCTCGGTCGAAGGCGGCAACATCACCATCCACGGCGACGTGTTCGGCAACATCGCTTCGCGCGGCGGCGACGTCACGCTGAGCAAGAACCTGATGGGCGGCACCGTCACCAACGCCGACGGCGGCATCCGCGTCAAGGGCGTGGCTTCGGGCGCGGTGCTGCAGACCAAACGCGGCGAGGTGGCGCTGGCGCGCGCCGAAAGCTGCATCATCACCGGCAGCCGGGTGGTGATCGGGGAGGCCAGCAATTGCGAGATCATGGCGGACGAAGTGGTGATCAAGGTGGCCGAAGGCTGTGCCATCGCCGCCCGCAAGATCGAGATCGTCCACGCCGGGCCGCGCAAGCAGAGCGAGATGCTGCTGTACGCGCTGGTGCCGGACACCGCCAAGTTCGACAAGAAGATCGCCGAGCTGCAGCCCAAGGTGCAGCACGCGGCGCGCGAAGCGGACGAGCGCAAGACCGAGATGGACGCCATCACCAGCCAGACCGAAGTCCGCAACTACCTGACGCTGGCCACCCGCGTGCGCAAGCGCGAGGTGATGCTGACGCCGGAGCAGCTGCCGCTGTTCCAGAAAATGGCGGAGGCGGTGGGGCCGTCGCTGCGCCAGGTCGCCAAGATTTCGCTGGCGATGAAGGCGGCGCAGGTGCAGCAGGAGCAGGCGCAGGGCGAGGTCGATCAGGTGCAGCGGCAGAAGTCCGCCTTGATACGCGGCTCGCGCTGCACGGTGGAGCTGCTGACCGGCGACGTGCTGCTGCGGACCATGACCTTCGTTCCCGGCGAGCCGCCGCCTTACGACCGTCCGGCCAAGGAGGTCAAGGCCAGGGTGCGCACCGCCGTGCCGGGCATGACGGTGCTGCATTCCGGCCACGTGGCGCCGATCAACTGGGCGCCGTACACCGCCGACTAGCCTGAAGACGGATTGCGCAGCGCCGCCACCAGTTCGCGCGCGTAGCCGGGCAGGGCGGCCTGGTCGCGCACGCAGATCAGCAGCTTGCGGTCGGCCCAGGCATCGCTCAACTTCACCACGCGCAGGTCTTCGCTGCTGCGGCGCGCCGCCGTTGCGGGCAGTAGCGCCAGCCCGGCGCCGCTGGCCGCCATGCGGCAGATGGCTTCGAAGCTGCGCAGCCGGATCTTGCAGTGCATGCGCCGCCCCAGCCTTGCCGCCTGCTCGGCGGCGTACTGCTGTAGCGCGCTGTCGCCGGCCAGGCCGATGAAGTCGTGATCCAGCGCGTCGCCGAAGGCGATGTGGCGCTTGTGGCCCAGCGCCTGCGCCAGCGGATGGCTGCGCGCCATGGCCAGCACCAGCGGGTCGGCGCGGAAGGGGAAGGTTTGCAGCGCGCTGTGGTCGCTGGCATCGCTGACGATGCCGATGTCGGCGACGCCGTCGGCCAGCGCCTGCACGATGTCGCGGCTCAGGCGCTCCTCCAGGTTGATGCTGAGCTGCGGATGCGCTTTCAGGAAGGCCGCCAGCGCGTCCGGCAGGAACTCGGTCATGGCCGAGGTGTTGCACAGCAGCCGCACCTGGCCTTTGAGGCCGGTGGCGAATTGCGCCAGGTCGGCGTGCATGTCCTCCACCTGGCGGGTGATGGCGCGCGCGTGCTGGAGCAGCGTGCGGCCCGCCTCGGTCGGCTCGGCGCCGCGCCGGCCGCGCTGCAGCAGCGGCACGTTGAGCGCTTCCTCCATGGCGCGGATGCGGGCGCTGGCCGACGGCAGGGCAAGGTGGGCCAGCTGTGCGCCGGCCGTGATGCTGCCGCTGTCGGCGATGTGGATGAACAGTTTCAGGTCGGTCAGGTCGAAGCGCATAGCCTATGGTTTTTCCGAAGTCTGACTCAGTATATTCCAGATTTTCAGCGGCCGGCCGGCGGCGCACAATGGCGGCCATGGATACTTTATTTATTGCTCTGGTTTTCGTGCTGGCCGGCCTGGTGAAGGGCGTGACGGGCATGGGACTGCCGACGGTGGCGGTGGCGCTGCTGACCCTGCGCATGCCGCCGCTGGAAGCTGCCGCGCTGCTGATTGTGCCTTCGTCGATTACAAACGTATGGCAGCTGGCGGCCGGCCCCGCGCTGTACCCGCTGTGGCGGCGCTTCCGCTGGCTGCTGCTGGCGGTGTGCGTGGGCACGGCCTGCGCGCCGCTGCTGGGCGCGGCCGCGTGGAGCGGCGCGGTGCTCGG
>NZ_WKJL01000037.1 GCF_009674565.1 Duganella aquatilis | reverse complement strand
CCAACGCGGCGGCGGTGCCGCTGCCGCCGGCCAGCGTGGCAGTCGGCGATCCGACCGCCATGCTGCGCCGTCGTCCCGACATCCGCGCCGCCGAGCGCACCCTGGCGCAACGCCAGGCGCAGATCGGCCAGGCGCAGGCGGCGCGCTTTCCCAAGCTGTCCCTGATGGGACTGATCGGCATCGGCGGCACCCACGTCAGCGACCTGACGCACCTGGACGATTACTCCGCCATCATCGCGCCGCAACTGAGCTGGAATGTGCTCGACTTCGGCCGGGTGAATGCGAATATCGAGCAGTCGCAAGGCGTGCGCGATGAAGCCGAGGCGCAGTACCGCATTGCCGTGCTGGGCGCGCTGCGCGATGCCGAGGATGCGCTGTCGCGCTTCCGCCAGCGCCGCACGAGCGTGGCGACCATCGCCCGCGCCAAAGCCACCGCCGACCGCGCGGCCGTGCTGACCGCCGCCCGCCAGCGCGCCGGCACCGCGAGTTTGATCGACGTGCTCGATACCGAGCGCCAGCAACTGACGGCGGAGCAGAATCTGGCGCAGGCGCAGGCGGCGCTGACCAACGACTTCATCGCCCTGCAAAAGGCGCTGGGATTGGGCTGGCGCGGCTCCTGACCGGCTAAACTTTATAATTGCGGTTTTCGCTTATTGCAAAGTATAGATATGGATGATGAAAATCCTTCGGCGAGCGCAGGTTCACGCAAGCTCCGCACGGATGGCGCGCAGGCGCGCAGCCGGATACTCTCCGTGGCGCTGAACCTGTTTGTCGCCAAGGGTTATCACCGCACCTCGGTGCGCGATATCGCCGGCGAGGCCAACGTCAACACCGCCGCCATCCGCTACTACTTCGACGATAAGGTCGGCCTGTACCGCGCCGCGCTGTACGAACCGGTGCGCGAAAAAATGAACGACGAAGGCGCGCCGTTCGACGAAGCCGGCCTGAGCATCGAAGAATCGATGCTGCGCTTCGCCCGTTCGCGCCTGCTGCCGCTGGGGCAGGGCGAAGCCATCATGTTGAGCGTGCGCCTGCGCATGCGCGAATCGTTCGAGCCTACCGGCTTGCTGGACGACGAGCGCTACAAGGCCGAACAGGAGCAGCGCCTGCTGCGGGTGCTGGAACGTGCGCTGGGTGTGCCGACCAGCGATCCCGACCTGTTGGCGCTGGCCTTTTCGATCCGTGCGCTGGTGGCGTACTCCTACCTGAGCCGCGAGCAAATCTGCAAGGCCGATCCCCACCTGTTCGATAGCCCCGAGGGCCTGGCGGCCTGGGCCCAACGCATGGCCGATTACGCCTGCGCGATGGTCAAGGTCGAACGTGAGCGTCGCAACGTGCAAAAATAGTTGTAGACGACTGGTCTATTCGGTGCTAAAGTGTCTTCCATGAACACAGCAACCACCACCGAACCGATTGATGTCCGCGAGAACATCCTGGCGACCGGCCAACGCATCATGGCCGGCAAGGGATTTTCCGCGGTGGGTCTGAACGAGATCCTCACCGGCGCCGGTGTGCCCAAAGGTTCCTTCTACCATTACTTCGGTTCGAAGGACGCGTTTGGCGAGGCTTTGCTGGACAGTTATTTTGTGGATTACCTGGCCGATCTGGACCGCACCCTGGCGCAACCCGGCCAGAACATGGCGCAGCGCCTGATGCGTTATTTCCAGGTCTGGCAGGAGACGCAGTCGTTCCTGGACTGCCAGGGCAAATGCCTGGCGGTGAAGCTGGCGGCGGAAGTGGCGGACTTGTCGGAAGCCATGCGCTTGTCGCTCAAGCGCGGCACCGCCGGCATCGTCAGCCGTCTGGCGGCGGCGATTGAAACCGGCGCGGCGGAAGGCTCGCTGACCATCGACGCCGATGCCGAGAGCACGGCCAGCAGCCTGTATCAGCTTTGGCTGGGCGCCAGCGTGATGGTCAAGATCAGCCGCAGCACGCAGCCGTTCGACACGGCGCTGTTGACCACGCATCAAATTCTCCACCTCCCCCAGTAAAGGGGCGGTGGAACCGGAGCATTTCCATAGGAGATGCTTTTTTTTGCCAAGTTTATAGACGACTGGTCTACTAATGGCGCGAATGTTTAACTTTATCAAAGGAGTATCACCATGAAAAAAGTACTGATGGTTCTGACCTCGCACGACAAACTGGGCAACACCGGCCGCAAAACCGGTTTCTGGCTGGAGGAGCTGGCCGCGCCGTACTACGCCTTCAAGGACGCCGGCGCGCAGGTGGTGCTGGCCTCGCCGCTGGGCGGTCAGCCGCCGCTGGATCCGAAGAGCAACGAGCCGTCGTTCCAGACCGAACTGACCCGCCGCTTTGAAACCGATCCGGCCGCCACCGCGCAACTGGCCGCCACCGTGCGCCTGGACAGCGTCAACCAGGCTGACTTCGACACCGTGTTCTACCCAGGCGGCCACGGCCCGCTGTGGGATCTGGCCGAAGACCGCAATTCGATCGCGCTGATTGAATCCTTCATCGCCGCCAACAAGCCGGTGGCGCTGGTCTGCCACGCGCCAGGCGTGCTGCGCCACGTGAAAACCGCCGCCGGCCGTCCACTGGTGGAGGGCAAGAAGGTCACCGGCTTCACCAACACCGAAGAGGACGCGGTTGGCCTGACCAACGTGGTGCCATTCCTGGTCGAGGACGAACTGAAGGCCAAGGGCGGCGTGTATTCCAAGGGCGAGGACTGGGGTTCCTACGTTGTCAGCGACGGGCTGCTGATCACCGGCCAGAATCCTGCCTCGTCGGCCGCTGCCGCCGCGCTGTTGCTGCAACGCCTGGGCTGATCATGAAGAACACCGCATTGCTGGCCCCCGTCAAGCTTGGGCCGTACACCCTGAAAAACCGCATCGTGCTGCCGCCGCTGACGCGCCAGCGCGCCGGCCAGCCCGGCGATGTGCCGACCGAGCTGATGGCGCTGTATTACCGTCAACGTGCCAGCGCCGGTTTCATGGTCACCGAAGGCACGCAGATCGAGCCGCGCGGCCAAGGTTATGCCTGGACGCCGGGCATCTACAGCCCGGAACAGATCGACGGTTGGCGCAAGGTCACCGAGGCGGTGCACGCCGAAGGCGGCGTGATCTTCGCGCAGCTGTGGCACGTCGGCCGCGTATCGCACACGGCCTTGCAGCCGGACGGCGCTGCGCCCGTCGCCCCATCGGCGATTGCGGCGGACAAGGCGAAAGCCTTCATCGAAACCGGGCCGGGCGCCGGCACGCTGGTGGCGCCGTCGATGCCCAAGGCGCTCAGCGCCGACGAGATCGGTGAACTGGTGGCGCTGTATGCGCAGGCGGCGCGCAACGCGCTGGCCGCCGGCTTCGACGGCGTCGAGATCCATGCGGCCAATGGCTACCTGGTGAACCAGTTCATTTCGACCCACGCCAATACCCGCACCGATGAATATGGCGGTTCGCTGCAGAACCGCCTGCGCTTCCTGCGCGAAGTGGTGCAGGCGGTGGCCGGGGTGGTGGGGCCGGAACGGCTGGGCGTGCGCTTCACGCCGCTGTTCACCAGCACCGAGGAGGACCGCGTGTACATCGGCTTCGTGGAAGACGATCCGCACGAAACCTATATCGAAGCGGTCAAGGTGCTGGAGCAGGTGGGCGTGGCCTACCTGTCGATCGCCGAAGCGGATTGGGAAAACGCGCCCGATCTGCCGGAGGATTTCCGGCGCGCGGTGCGGCTGGCCTACAGCGGCCGCATCATGTACGCCGGCCGCTACACGGCGGAACGCGGCAACCGCCTGCTGGATGCCGGCCTGGCCGACCTGATCGCGTTCGGCCGCCCGTTCATCGCCAATCCGGATCTGCCGGCGCGGCTGGCGAACGGCTGGCCGCTGAATCCGCTGAACGCGGCAACGCTGTACGGCGGCGCCGAGCAAGGACTGACTGACTACCCGGCATATGCCAACTAATTGAATTTTTTGAGGAGCATAAAAATGAATGCAATCCGCCTGGTTTCTGCAGCACTCGCACTGGCTTTCGCCGCCTTGTCGCCGATGTCGGCCATCGCCGCGCCGGTCAAGAACATCGTTTTGGTCCATGGTTTTTTCGCTGACGGCTCCGGCTGGCAGGGTGTCGCCAACATCCTGCTGAAGGATGGCTATAACGTCACCGTGGTGCAGCAGCCGGAGACCTCGCTGGCCGAGGACGTGCAAGCCACTACCGCCGCCATCGACGCCATGGACGGCGACGCCATCCTGGTCGGCCATAGCTACGGCGGCATGGTCATCACCGAGGCCGGCGCCAACGCCAAGGTGGCGGGCCTGGTCTACGTTGCCGCGTTCCAGCCTGCGGTGGGCGAGAGCCTGCTGGATCTGGTCAAGCAGATGCCGCCGGCCAGCCATGCGATCAAGCCAACCGCCGACGGTCATCTGTACTTCGACCCGGCGCTGTTCCACGCCGACTTTGCCGCTGATGTGTCGCCGGCTGAAGCGCGCTTCATGGCCTTGTCGCAGGTTCTGCCTTCCGTTAAAACAGCCGGTGCCGCGGTGACGCAGGCCGCGTGGAAAACCAAGCCGAGCTGGGCGATCGTGTCGACCGCCGACCGCACCGTCAATCCCGAACTGGAACGCTTCATGGCCAAGCGTGCCGGCAGCAAGGTGTTGGAAATCGACGGCAGCCATGTCGCCTTTATCGCGCACCCTGCCGAGGTGGCGAAGGTGATCGAACAAGCCGCAGCCCGCAACTAGGCAGCAACGACCGGCGCCTCGCGGATGTAGTTGCCGCCTTCTGCCGTCGCCAGGATGAAGGCGGCCAGGTCGGCGCGCGACAGATGTCCGGTCAGCCCGGGACGCAAGGCGGCGCCGACGCGGTAACGCCTTTGCGCCTGGCCATTGGTCAGCGCGGGCGGACGCACCAGCGTCCAGTCGGTATCGCTGTCGCGCACCAGCAGTTCCATGCTGTCCTTGTCGCGCATCTTGTCGGCGATCACGCTGCGCACGAAGCGGATGAACCACGTCACGGTGCTGGTCTCCAGGGCGCCGTAAGCGCTGAGTGCGATCAGCCGCCGCACACCGGCTACCTGCATGGCTGGCAGGATGCAGCGCACGCCGTCGGTGCAGATGGTGGCTGGCGCGCCTTTGCGTGAACCGAGTACGCTGATGACGGCGTCGGCGTTCTGCACGACCGCTTGCACGGCGACCGCGTCGTCAAAACCGCCAACGATGCGTGACAGGCGAGGGTGGTCGAGTGGCAGCCCGTCCGCACGGCGCAGCAGCACGCTGACGTCGTGGCCGGCGTCGAGCGCGAGTTTGACGAGATGGCGTCCGGTGGTGCCCGAGGCGCCGAAAATGGAAGCTTCATGCGGCGCTCCTTGCCAGTACCGCGAGGGCATTCGTCGCCAGGGCCGGCGCGCTGGCCAGCAGGGCGTCGCTTCCCGGATGCCACGGCGCGCCATGCAGATCGCTCACGCTGCCGCCGGCTTCGTTCACCAGCAGCGCACCGGCCAGCAAGCCCGAGCGCACCTGGCTGTATTGCCAGAAGATGTCCTGGCGGCCCGCCGCCACCTGAACCAGTTGCAGCGTCGACGGCACCGACACGCGCACCACCAGCGCCGCCTCAAGCATGGCGCTGACCGACTGCCCGATGCGGCGATAGGTGACGCTGCCTTCCTGCGGCATCGCCTGGCCGGTGCCGGCGACGGCGCTGTTCAACGCGGTTTTCTGCGACGCGCGAATCGGCTGGCCGTTCAGCCACGCGCCGGCGCCGCGCAAGGCGCTGTAGGTGTCGCCGCGGAGCGGCAGATGCACGGCGGTCAGCACCGGCTGGTTGTCACGCACCAACGTTGCGGTGACGCCCCAATCCGGCAGGCCATGGATGTGATTGATCGCGCCCTCCACCGGATCGGCCACCCACCATTCGCCGGGCGGCAGCGCGCCGAGGCCTTCTTCATCGTCGTCCCAGCGCGCGGCGGAATGTGCGGCCAACAGCGCGGCGCGCAGCACGGCCAGCGACACGGCGTCGTTGGCGGCGATTGCTGCGCCGATCTCGTCGCGGTTGGACGGACGTGCGCCGGCGTTGAAGCGCGCGGCAACTGCCCGCCCCGCTGCCTGCACGGCGGCGATCGTTTGCGCCAGCAGCGCGGTGTCGCCGGCGGCTGGACTCATGGAATTTTTGCTCTGGTTCATGGGAAAAATAGGCTTGACTAGGAGCAAAAATGATATGAGCATCTCCTGCCATGAACAACTCGCAATCCAGACCGGCCGGCGCGCGGCTGCTGAACCCGCGCAAACAGCCGTCCCAGGCCCGTTCCACACAAACCGTCGAGACCATACTTGAGGGGGCAGCTCACATTCTGGAACAGCGCGGACTGGATGCCTACACCACCAACGCCATCGCCGATCGCGCTGGCGTCAGCATCGGCTCGCTGTACCAGTACTTTCCGACCAAGGATGCGGTCACGGTGGCCCTGATCGAGCGCGAGCTGACCGATCTGGTGCGGGAAGCGACACAGGCCCTGGCGTTGCCGAACCGCGCCGCCGCGCTGCGCCAGCTGATCGAGATCGCGGTACGCCACCAGCTGCGCCGGCCCGCGCTGGCCGCGCTGCTGGATGTCGAGCAACGCCGGCTGGCGGCGCTGATGCCGAGTTCCGGCAACGCCACCGCCATGCGCGTCGCGCTGGCCAGCTTCCTGAGCGCAGCGACGCTGGCGCCGCAACTGGCCGCCTCCGAGCTGATGGCGATTGTCAGTGCACTAACAGATGCCGCCGGGCGACGCGGCGCGGTCGAGCCGGCTGCGCTGGCGGACCGTATCGAAGGCGCCGTGCGAGGTTATTTACAAAGCATCTCTATTGGGCAAGAACCAGTTTCATATTGATTTTCAAATTTCCAAGTGAGTTTCGTATCAGTTGTAACGGGATGTTCCCGAAGCTGGCGGACTGATAACGCTTATTTGCAACGTTTCTCGCTAAATGCCTGGATAAGAAAGCACTTTATTCGGTAAATAAATACTTTATAAATGAAAAATCCGGTAAAACGGCGTCAAGAACTTCGCTACAAGGGTGATTCTTAAAATTCCCTTAATGCTGCGCCCTTTTTACACTTGCGCGGCAAAAGTGAGGCTTTTTGTAAACGCTGTCGTTGGTGAAATCTTTCTCGCGTGTTGTGATACGAGCCGACCTTGACTACCCCTTTCAAGGTCAACACGAAGTCGCTAAGGCTCACACAACAAATCGGGAATTTATAATGACCAAAGAAACTGTTATCTCGCGCTCGCTGCGTCTGATGTTCTCCGGCACGGTCGCCTTCGGCGCCATCGCCGGCGCGCATGCGCAGACGGCGCCAGACGCACCCATCGCCCGCGTGGAAATCACCGGTTCGTCCATCAAACGTGCGCAAGTCGAAGGCGCGCTGCCGGTTCAGACCGTTACGCGTGAAGACATCGCCAAAACCGGCGTGACCAGCACCGAAGCACTGCTGGCCAGCATCACCGCCAACACCGCCGTCGGCGGCACCGTGAGCGCCCAGGGCGCCGGCGCCTCGACCTACGGCCTGGCCTCCGCCTCGCTGCGCGGCATTGGCGCCAGCAAAACGCTGGTGCTGGTCAACGGTCGCCGCCTGGCCAACTTCGCCACCGACGGCACTTCGGTCGACATCAACTCGATCCCGCTGGCCGCAGTGGACCACGTGGAAATCCTGAAAGACGGCGCTTCGGGCGTGTACGGTTCCGACGCCATCGGCGGCGTGATCAACTTCATCCTGCGCAACAACTACAACGGCGTCGAAGTGACCGGCTACGGCAGCGGCACCAAGGATGGCGGCGGCCGCACCACCAAGGCGTCGATCATTGCCGGCTTCGGCGACTTCGACGAAGACCGCTACAACTTCACCGTGTCGGCCGATGTCTCCAAAGACAAAGCCATCTACGGCAGCCAGCGCGGCTATGCCCGCGAATCGTGGAACAACAACGGCCTGCGCGACGCGTCGGCGACCCCGAGCGGCAACCTGAGCACCTTCGATCCGACCAAGACCCCGAATGCGGCTGGCGTGATCCCTAACTCGCTGGCCTCGCTGGGCGCCGGCCTGGGCAACCCGCTGAACAGCGGCGATTGCACCACCAACGGCAGCCAGTTCGATGCCAACACCGGCAGCTGCCGCTACAACTCGGCTGGCGCGGTGCCGCTGTTCCCGGACGTGGACCGCGCGAACGTGTCGGCCAGCTTCCGCTTCAAGCTGAACGAGCAGAATGAATTCTTCGTTGAAGGCTTCCACTCGGAACAGAAGACCACCACCACCGAACAGTCGTCGCCGTACAACGCGTCGTTCCTGTCGACCGACAGCGCATTCGGCACCGCCAATGTGTACCCGGCCATCATCCTGTCGCCGAGCAGCCCGTACTACCCATCGTCGTACCTGGCAGCCAACTACCCATCGGTGAACGGCCAGCCAGTGACCGTCAGCTACCGCGCCTTCGACGGCGGCGGCCGTTCGCACGACGACCACGCCAAGATGAGCCATCTGGTGATGGGCTTCCGCGGCACCGTCAAGGGTTACGACTATGATGTGGCGTACACCCACAACTCCAGCAACGTCAGCGAAGACACCATCTCCGGCTACCAGTCGCAGCTGGCGCTGGTCAAACTGCTGAGCAACAACAACGCCTTCAATCCATGGGCTGCCACGCAGTCGCCGGAACTGGCCAAGCAGATCTACGCCACCAACTACGTTGGCAACATGATCAACTCGACCCTGAGCAATGACGCGCTGAACGCACGCATCTCGGGCGACCTGTACCAGCTGCCGGCCGGTATGGCCAAGTTCGCAGTGGGCGCGTCGATCACCGACGAGAAGCTGGACCTGAACCCGTCGGCGGCTTACCAGTCGGGCGACATTTCGGGCTACGGCGGCCAGACGCTGCCGCTGTCGGCATCGCGTAACTCGTCGGCGATCTTCGCCGAGCTGAACGCGCCGATCCTGAAAAACCTGGAAGGCGACCTGGCAGTCCGTACCGACCGCTACCCGAACGCCACCGCGACCAATCCGAAGGTCAGCTTCCGCTATCAGCCACTGCAACAAGTGCTGCTGCGCGCTTCCTACGGCCGTGGCTTCCGCGAAGCGGCTCTGCCTGAGCTGAACAACCCGCAGACCCTGGGCACCAGCGCCACCTTCACCGATCCGAAAACCGGCACCAATGGCCAGTTCAACGTGCTGACCGGCGGTAACCCGAACCTGAAACCGGAAAAATCGGAGCAGACTTCGGTGGGTATCGTGATCGATCCGATCCCAGGCGCGTCGATCGCGATCGACTACTGGAAGATCAACGTCAACAACCTGGTGACCACGCTGAACCCGGAGTTCATCGTCGAACAAGGTCAGACCAACCCGCTGTACGCTGGTCTGGTGCAACGTGATTCGGCTGGCAACATCACCCAGATCACCAGCACCAACCTGAACGCAGGCGGCCTGAAGACCGCTGGTGTGGACGTCGATGCCCGCTGGACCATCGCCAAGACCGCCAACTACGGCACCTTCGGCACCCGTCTGAACGGCACCTACACCACCAAGTACGATATGACGCTGCCTGACGGCACCGTGCAGCAGAGCGTAGCGCGCACCATCGGCGCCGACGGCTCGCCGCTGAACGCCGTGGCCAACGGCGGCATCATCTTCCGCTGGAAGCATCAACTGGCGTTTGACTGGAAATACCACAACTGGGGCGTGAACCTGACCCAGAACTTCCAGTCGGGCTACTACGATGCCGCTCGCGCGGACTCGGCTACCGGTACCGATGCAGTGCACGTTGGTGCGTTCTCGACCTGGGATACGCAAGTGGCGTACACCGGCATCAAGAACCTGACCCTGCGTGCCGGCGTGAAGAACCTGTTCAACCGCGCGCCACCGGAAATCATCGGTCTGGGTACCTACTTCCAGGCTGGCTATGATCCAACCTACTACGATGCACACGGCGCCACCGGCTACGTGTCGGCCAGCTACAAGTTCTAAGCTGTAGCGATCGTCCCTGAAGCCTCCGGCAGCAATGCCGGGGGCTTTTTTTTATTGTGCCAGCAGATAATCGATCAGTACGCGCACGCGCATCGGCACGCGGCGACCGGCCGCATAGACGATGTTGAGCGGCAGCCGTTCCGGTTGCAAGGCCGGTAGCAGCACCTGCGCCTGGCCGTTGCGGATTTCCTCGGCCAGCAGCCAGCGCGGCGCCTGCGCGATGCCCAGGCCGCACAGCACGGCGGCGCGGACGTGTTCGGCGTCGCCGGTCAGCAGCGCGCCGCGCGGCAGGTAGGACGTGGTTTCCGCGCCGGTGCCGAAGCGCCACGGATAGCGCTCGCGTCCGCGCGCGAAGACGATGCAGGTGTGCCGGTCCAGATCATCGAGTGTGGCCGGCGTGCCATGTGCCGCCAGATAGGCCGGGCTGGCCGCCAGCACGAAATCCGTGTCCGACCATTTGCGCGCGGTGAGCGTGGAGTCCAGCAGGCGGCCGTGGCGGATGGCGATGTCGATGCCTTCCGCCAGCAGGTCGACCGGCCGTTCGGACACCGAGACTTCCACCGATACCTGCGGATAGCGCTGGAAGAATCCGGCCAGCAGCGGCGTCACGCACAGCCTGCCGTGGCCGGGCGCGGTGCTGACCCGCACCAGGCCGCGCGGCGATTGCTGGCGGTCGCCCACCGACGACTCCACCGCGTCAAAATCGTCGATCAACTGCTTGGCCGATTCGTAGAACGCTTGCCCGGCCTCGGTAATGACGACGTTGCGCGAGTTGCGCAACACCAGCTGCGCGCCGAGGTGGCGCTCCAGCGCGGCAATCTGCTTGCTGACGGCCGGCTGGCCGATGCCTTCCTCGCGCCCGACGGCGGAAAAACTGCCGCATTCCACCAGCCGGACAAACAGGCGCATGGCATCCAGTCGATCCATTTCGTTTGCTCCATCCATTCCAAAGTGGAATCGATGGTATGTCGCCAGCCTGCGTTTCGTCAATCGATGAGGTTTCCTATGATGCGGCCTGGACAACAAAAAACGGAGTGCAGTGATGAAAGCCATTTGTGTTACCGCCAGTCGCGACCTCGAAGTGCGCGACATCCCCACACCTGAACAGCCTGCCGCCGGCCACGTGCTGGTAGCGATGACGGCATCGGCCATCAACCATGGCGACAAGACCTTCCTGAAAATGCCGGCGGCGGCCGGTCCGCAGATTCCAGCGTCGCGCCACGACGTTTGGGGCGCCTCGGGCGCGGGCAGGGTGCTGGCGCTGGGCGCCGGCGTGCCGACCGACTACGCCGGCAAGCAAGTGGCGATCTACCGTTCGCTGACGCGCAGCGCGGACAGCGTCGGCCTGTGGTGCGAGACGGCCGCCATTCCCTACACCAGCTGCCTGATCCTGCCGGACCACGTGCATGCGAGGGACTACTGCGGCTCGCTGGTCAACGTCATCACCGCCTATGCCTTTCTTGAGGAAATCGCCGAAGCAGGGCACAAGGGCGTGATCGTCACGGCCGGCAATTCGGCCACCGGCCATGCCATGGCGGCGCTGGCGCGTGCACGGCGCATGCCGGCGATTTTCCTGGTGCGCAGCGAAGCCGCGGCCGAGACGCTGCGCTCGCTCGGCGTCGAGCACGTCATCGTCACCTCGGATGGCTATGCCGCGCAGCTGGCAACGCTGGCTGCGGCGTTGCAGGCAACCGCCGTATTCGATGGCGTCGGTGGCGAGCTGCTGGGCAACATCGCGCCGGCGCTGCCGATGAACGCCACGGTGTATTGCTACGGATTCCTGGGCGCCGCAGCGCCGGCCGCGATGCACACCACGCTGTTCATGATGAAGAACCTGACCATCCGCCGCTTCAGCAATTTCGAAAGCGCGACCGTCAAGCAGCCGGCGCGGCTGGTGGCGGCCCTGAAGGCGCTGGAACCGCTGATCGCCGATCCCATGTTCGCCACCTGGCTGGGGCAGGAGTTCAGCTACGAGCAGATCGGCGAGGCCATGGCCTACGCCTCGTCCGGCGGCCGCAAGGCGATCCTGATTGCTCAGGGAGGCAGCGTGGTGCCGCAGTCCTTGCAGTAGCGCGCGGCCGGCTCATGGCCGGCGCTGTGGCAGCTGGGGCAGGCGCGCAGCGACAGCACGCGCTGGCCGCGCTGGTGCGTGATCTCAGAACTGATGATGCCGGTCGGCACGGCCAGAATGCCCCAGCCGAGCAGCATCATGAACGAGGCGATGGTGCGGCCGATGTCGGTCTTGGGCACCAGGTCGCCGAAGCCGACCGTGGTCATGGTCGAAATGGCCCAGTAGACGGCGGTAGGTATGCTGGTGTAGCCGTTCTCCGGCCCTTCCACCACGTACATCACGGTGCCCAGCAGGAACACGATCAGGAACACCACCGACAGGAACACGAAGATCTTGCGCCGGCTGGCCAGCAGCGCGTCGCCGAGCATGCTGTATTCCTGGATGTACAGGGTCAGCTTGAGAATGCGGAAGATGCGCAGCAGGCGCAGGATGCGGATGCCCTGCACCACGTGCGCGGCCGGAATGAACAGCGACACATAACTGGGCAGGATGGACATCAGGTCGATCACGCCGAAGAAGCTGCGCGCATACAGCACCGGCCGCTGCACGCACAGGTAGCGCGCCACGTACTCGACGGTGAACAGGACGGTGAAGAACCACTCGCCGGCATGCAGCCAGTCGCCGTATTTGTCGGCGATCGGCTTGACGCTGGTGAGCACCACCACCAGCACGCTGAGCAGGATGGCGCCGATCAGCGCCAGGTCGAAGGCGCGGCCTTTCGGCGTGTCGGATTCGAAGATGATGGCGTACAGCGCGGCGCGCCAGCCGCCGGCCGGCTTGCCGAGGCGCTGGTGGGGATCGGAGGTGAGGACGGTGGTGGTGTCTTGGGCATTCATGGCGGTGCTATCTTACCGGCAAACGCCAGCGCGGCGCGTCCATATCGAAAGGGCATGGATTGTGTCACTTTCCTCATGCCTGCACGATCCGCCTTTGGGCTAGCATGAGCGCATGAAAAAAATCCTGATCGCACTGATGATGACGGCCGCCTTTGCGGCCCACGCCGACTCCTTCGTCAAAGGCGCCGACGTCGGCTGGCTGCCGCAGATGGAAGCCACCGGCTACAAGTTCTACAACAGCCAGGGCAAGGAGGAGGACTGCCTGCAGATCCTCAAGGACTACGGCATCAACACCATCCGCCTGCGCACCTGGGTGAATCCCTCCAGCGACCGCGTCAGCGGCCACAACAGCAAGGACGAAACCGTGGCCATGGCGGTGCGTGCGCGGAAGATGGGCATGCGCATCATGATCAACTTCCACTACAGCGACAGCTGGGCCGATCCGCAGCAGCAGCGCAAGCCGGCGGCATGGCAGGGCCACGACTTCCCGCAGCTGCTGAAGGATGTCTACAGCTACACCCACGAGGTGATGCGCGCGCTGAAGCAGGCCGGCGTGACACCCGAGTGGGTACAGGTGGGCAACGAAACGCCGACCGGCATGATCTATCCGGAAGGCCACACCGACAACTGGCCGCAACTGGCGCAGCTGATCAACCAGGGCTACGACGCCATCAAGGCCGTCAGCCCGGGCTCGAAAGTGGTGCTGCATCTGGACCGTGGCAACGACAGCCAGCGTTTCCGCACCTGGTTCGACAACGCCAGGGCGCATGGCGCGAAGTACGACGTGATCGGCATGTCCTACTACCCGTACTGGCTGGACGGCCGGCCCGACTACACCGCCTCGATCAACGACCTGGCCGCCAACATGAACGACATGGCGGCGCGCTACGGCAAGGAAGTGATGGTGGTGGAAGTCGGCGGCGAGGACAGCAAGCCGCAAAACACCTACGACATGCTGGTGGCCGTGCAGCGCAAGGTCAAGGCCGTGCCGGATCACAAAGGGCTGGGCGTGATCTACTGGGAGCCGCAGGGCGCGCGCAGCTGGAGCCACTACGAGCTGAGCGCCTGGGGCGACGACGGCCGCGCCACCCAGGCCATGGAGGCATTCCGCGCCGATTGAGGGTTATCGAATATTTCGAATGTAGGCAGGTAATTTTTCCGCTTTTTGATTGGGATGCGATCCCGCATAATTCATTTCAACAGGGCAGAACACCGCGACAAACCAATCGAAATTATTGAATATCTTAGGAGAAAATATTATGCCAACCGCCATCGCCCAACCAGGTAAAACGCTGATCAGCCCAACCAACCACACCCTGATCATGATCGATCACCAGTCGCAGATGGCGTTCGCCACCAAATCGATCGACCCGGTCCAGCTGCGCAACAACGTCGCGCTGGTTGCCAAGGCGGCGAAAGAATTCAAGGTGCCGACGATCCTGACCACGGTGGCGGAAAAATCGTTCTCCGGCCCGATCTTCAACGAAATCAAGGAAGTATTCCCTGACGAAGTGGCGATCGACCGCACCTCGATGAACACCTGGGAAGACCCGCGCATCGCCGAACGCGTCAACGCCATCGGCAAGGATAAAATTGTGCTGGCCGGTCTGTGGACCTCGGTGTGCATCGTCGGTCCGGCCCTGTCGGCCCTGGACCAGGGTTTTGAAGTGTATGTGATCACCGACGCCAGCGGCGACGTCTCCGACGAAGCCCACGAACGCGCCGTGGCCCGCATGATCCAGGCCGGCGCCCGCCCGATGACCTCGCTGCAATACCTGCTGGAACTGCAACGCGACTGGGCCCGCAGCGAAACCTACAACGAAACCGTGGCCACCTCGATCGCCCACGGCGGCGGCTACGGTCTGGGTCTGATCTACGCCAAGACCATGTTCAACGCTGCCGAAGGCCATTAATTCCTGGCTTGAATGAAGTCGACGAAAGCGCGTAGCGGCGCCGGCAGGTGGCGGCGGCCGGAGTAGTAGAGGAAGGGGCCGGGGAAACTCGGCCACCAGTCTTCCAGGATCGGCCGCAGCTGGCCGGAGGTCATGTAGGGCTTCAGCCATTCTTCGAACAGGTAGATGATGCCGTGGCCGGCGATGGCCGCGCTGATCGACAGGTCCGACACGGTCGGTGTGACGATCAGCGGACCGGTCGGCTCCAGGCTGAGTTTCTGGCCGTCGCGTTCGAATTCCCACGCATAGATGGTGCCGCTGAGGAAGCGGCCGCGCATGCAGGCGTGCTCCAGCAGGTCGCGCGGATGGGCCGGCGTGCCGTGCCCCTTCAGATAGTCGGGGGACGCTGCCACCGCGAAGCGTTCCACGCGCGGCCCGATCGGCACCGCGATCATGTCCTGTTCCAGCCGCTCGCCGTAGCGGATGCCGGCGTCGCAACCGCTGGCCACCACGTCGACGAAATTATTGTCCACCACGATTTCCACCAGGATTTCCGGATAGGCCTGCATGAAGCGGTTGACGATATCCTGCAGGAAAAACCGCGCCGCGCTGACCGGCACATTCAGCTTCAGCGTGCCGCGCGGACTGTCGCGCAAGTCGTTCAGCACATCGAGCGCGCTGGCCACTTCGTTCAGCGCCGGCCGCAGCCGGCCGAGCAGCAAGGTGCCGGCCTCGGTTGGCGTCACGCTGCGCGTGGTACGCACCAGCAGCCGGATGCCAAGCTGGTTTTCCAGCCGGCGCATCGATTCGCTCAGGGCCGATGCAGACTGGCCGCTGACGCGCGCGGCCTGGCGGAAGCCCTGGTGCTGGACCACCAGCGCGAACGTCGCCAGATCGGCCATGGAAGGAGTCGTATTCATCATTGTGCGGATTTTCGTACAGCCTGTGCGGGATTGACCCGATTATCACACACTATGCTTGTGGCTATGATGGCTCATCTTTCCTCAACACGGAGTTGTCATGAGCAAGCACTACACCCCCAGGAACACCGATCTGCACCTGAACCGCATCGGCTACGGCGCGATGCAACTGGCCGGCCCGCACGTCTGGGGACCGCCGAAAGACCGCGCCGCCGCCGTGGCCGTGCTGCGCGCCGCGATGGAGCTGGGCGTCAACCATATAGACACCTCGGACTTCTACGGCCCGCACGTCACCAACCAGATCATCCGCGAAGCGCTGCACCCGTACCGCGACGACCTGACCATCGTCACCAAGATCGGCTTCCGCCGCGGTGATGACCAGTCGTGGCTGCCGGCGGCGTCGGCGGAAGAGCTGCGCTCCGCCGTCCACGACAACCTGCGCAACCTGGGACTGGATGTGCTGGACGTGGTCAACTACCGCGCGCCGGGGCTGGAAGGTGCGGACGGTTCGTCCATCGCCGAGCCGCTGTCGGCCATGCTGCGCCTGAAGGAAGAGGGTCTGATACGCCACATTGGCCTGAGCAACGTCAACGCGGAGCAGGTCGCCGAGGCGCAGCGGATCACCGACATCGTCTGCGTGCAGAATCATTACAATCTGGCGCACCGCAAAGACGACGCGCTGATCGACACCTTGGCCGCGCAAGGCATCGCCTACGTGCCGTTCTTCCCGCTGGGCGGTTTCTCGCCGCTGCAATCGGATGTGCTGACGCAGACCGCCGCCGCGCTGCACGCCACGCCGATGCAGGTGGCGCTGGCCTGGCTGCTGCAACGTTCGCCGAACATGCTGGTGATACCCGGCACCTCGTCGGTGGCGCACCTGCGCGAAAACGTCGCGGCCGGCGCGCTGGAGCTGGACGCCGCCACCGTGCAGGCGCTGAACGCGATCTAAAGCGTTATTTTGCGGCCAGCCAGCTTTCGAACAGCGCGCGGTTTTCCGGCTTGGTCAGCGGATACAGGCCGATGATGCTGGCGCCGCCGCGCACCTGTTCCAGCACGAAATCTTCGTAGCGCTCCATCGGCACTGCGTCGCGGGCGATTTCGTCGGCCAGGTGGGCGGGGATGCAGACCACGCCGTCGTCGTCGCCCACCATGATGTCGCCGGGATAGACCGGCACGTCGCCGCAGCCGATCGGCGCGTTGATGTCCAGCGCATGGTGGCGGATCAAATTGGTCGGCGCGGACGGGCCGGAGCACCAGGCGGGAATCTCCAGCTTGGCGATGCCGCTGGCGTCGCGCAGGCCGCCGTCGGTGACGATGCCGGCCACGCCGCGCATCTGCATGCGCGTGGCCAGGATGCTGCCGGCCGACGCCACCGACACGTCGCCCCGGCAATCCATCACCAGCACCGCGCCGGGCGGAATTTCCTCCACCGCCACGCGCTGCGGGTGGCGCGGATCGAGGAAGGCGTCAATGCCGTCGAGATCTTCACGCGCCGGGATGTAGCGCAGTGTGAAGGCCGGACCGGCCAGCCGCTGGCCGGTCTTCAGCGGCCGCGCGCCCTGAATGAAGACGTTGCGGAAGCCGCGCTTGAACAGCAGCGTGGTCAGCGTCGAGGTGGCGGTGGTCTTCAGGGTCGCCAGCGTTTCGGCGGATACGGTGGTGGTCATGGCTGGACTCCGTTGCGTTCAAAAATGGTGTGGCTGAAGCTGATCTGGCTGCCGTCGATGTGGTTCTGGCGGTAGTACTGGTCCCACTTGGCGGGTTCGATGGTGTGCTTGCCGGTGTCGGGATCGAGCGCCTGCAGGTAGTCGCCGAACTTGAAGTAGATCTTGCGGTCATCCCCTTTGATGCGGGTGCGCTGCGTCTTGATCTCGCCGCTGGCCGTGCGCGCCGTCACCAGCGCTTCGCCGGCATGGAAGGCGATGTCTAGGTCGAAGCCCTCGCCCGAACGTACCGTGCCCAGTGCGGTCGTGACTTCCTTGCCGTCGGTGCCGAGGATGCGCACCAGGATGTCGAACACGCCGTTGCCAGCCTTGCCGTCCAGGCCCTGCTTGTCGGCCGTGTCCTGCACATAGACCTTGAGGATGGTGTCCAGTCCTTCCACATGGTATTGGGCGACGATGGTCTTGGCGCCGGCCGGCAGCGTTGGCGTCACGCGCGCGGCGAAGTGTTCGTGGGTTTGCGCGGCGCTCAGGCGCAGCTTGTCGGCGACCTTCAATTCATTGCGATAGCCGTGGCCGTGGCCGGAATCGTATTTCGACGTCAGCGCGCTGAAGTTCAGCGTGCCGGCGTACGGCGATGGATAGGGCGTGTTGCCTTCCAGCGTGAACAGCTTTTCCAGCGTTGCCTGCGGCGTGAAGGTTTGTGCGGCGGCCGGCAGCGTCATGGCGGCCAGCAACGCCAGGGCGGCGGGGAGGGCGGCCCTCATTTCAGCATGCTTTCAAGCAGCGGCTGCATGGCGTCGGCCCACAGCTGGTAGCCGGCGGCGCCGGGGTGCAGCTGGTCCGGCATCAGCGTGTTCGGAATGCGGCCGTCCTGGCCCAGGAACACGTGGTTGATGTTGAGGAAGCGGACGGTGTTGCCGTCATCCAGCTTGGCCAGGTCGACATTGATGGCGTCGATGGTCTGCATGCGCTTGGCCGCTTCGGCCACGCCGGCCTCGGTCACCGGTGCGCCTTTCGGATCGCGCGGTCCGCGTGGGAACACGCCCAGCAGCAGGATCTTGGTCTGCGGCAGCTTGGCGCGGATCATATCGACGATCTTGCGGTCGGCGGCGGCAATTTCCTCGGCCGTGTAGTCCAGGCTGTTATTGGTGCCCAGCATTAGCACGGTGACCTTGGGCGAAATGCCATCCAGCTCGCCATGCTCGATGCGCCAGATGACGTTCTGCGTGCGGTCGCCGCCGATGCCGAAGTTGGCCGGCTGGTACTTGCCGTAGTAGGCCTCCCAGATATGCGGCGCAATCTTCCAGCGCTCGGTGATGGAGTCGCCGAGGAACAGCAGGCCCACCGGGCCGCTCTTGCCGCGCGCGAGGATGGCTTCATGCTTTTTCAGGAAAGTGCCGTCGTCCTTTTTCTCGAACGCTTCCGAGGCGCTGAGCTTGGGGCCGGCGGCGTATGCGGTGAGCTGGCTGCTGGTCAGCAGCAGGGCCAGCAGCAGGCTTTTGCAGAAATTCATGGTGATCTCCTGTTTAGTTTTTCGGCTGTACGCGCACCACGGCGCCGCCCAGCCAGATGGACACAAATACCAATGGCAGCAGCAGCGCGCCAAGTATGAAGAACGGGGTGTAGTTGCCGCCGGTGGTCAGTTCCGGCACCAGCTGCATGCAGATGATCACGCCCAGCACCGCCGACGTACCGCTGAGTCCCGCCAGCGAGCCTACCGTTTTTCCCGAGAAGAAGTCGCTGGGCAGGGTCTGGATGTTGGTGATGGCGGCCTGGAAGCCGAACAGGATCACGCCGATGGCCAGCACGGCCAGCAGCGGCGTCTGCGCGGCGGCGCTGAGCAGCAGGGCAGGCAGCATCAGCAGCAGGCCGATGGCGATGACCAGCTTGCGGGCGCGGTCGACCGACCAGCCGCGTTCCAGCAGGCTGCCGCACAGCCAGCCGCCGGACAGCGCGCCGGCCGCCGCGCCGACGTACGGCACCCAGGCGAACATGCCGATCTGCTTGACGTCGAAATGGAATTTTTCGTTGAGGTACAGCGGCAGCCAGCTGACGAACAGCCACCACACCGGATCGATGAAGAAGCGCGCCGCGATCACGCTCCAGCTCTGGCGATGGCGCAGCAGCTGGCCCAGCGTCGGCACGTATTCATCCTGCACGGCTTGCACGGTCTGCTGCTGGCCGTTCAGGATGTACTGGCGTTCCTCTTCGCTGATCCACGGATGGCTGCCGGGACCGGACTTGTAGACGATCAGCCATGGCACGATCCAGATGAAGCCCAGGCCGCCGATCAGGATGAAGGTGCTTTTCCAGCCGACATAGGCGTACAGGAAAGCCACCAGCGGCGGCGCGATGACAGAGCCGAGCGAGGCGCCGGCGCCGAAGATGCCTTGTCCCAGTGCCCGTTCGCGCACCGGAAACCATTCGGCAATGGCCTTGGTTGCGCCCGGCCAGTTGCCGGCCTCGCCCACGCCCAGCATGATCCTGAACAGGCTGAACGACAGCGCCGAACGCGCCACGAAGTGCAGGGCGATGGCGCCGGACCAGACCACGATCGACAGCAGAAAGCCGATGCGCGTACCGAGCGCGTCGAACAGTTTGCCGAACAGCGACTGGCCGACCGCGTAGCCGATCAGGAACACGGTGATGATGTTGGCGTAGTCGCGCTTGTCCATGCCCAGGTCGGCCGCGATGCCCGGCCACATTACCGCCAGCGCCGAGCGGTCGATGTAGTTGATGATGGTGGCGATGGCGACCAGGGTGATGACCAGCCAGCGCAAACCTTTGATTGTTTTCATGCCTTTGTCTCCGTTATTTTTGTGGGGCAGGCGTGTCAGGCTGAAGCCAGTTGTGCGCGGGTGGGCAGGCCTTCGCAGTCGCCGCGGAACTGCACCACGCGGGCGCCGATGGCGTTGCCGCGCGCGGCGGCGTCGCTGAGCGACAGGCCGTCGAGCAGGCCGCTGATGACGCCGACCGCGAAGCCGTCGCCGGCGCCGACCGTATCGACCACCTCGCGCACCGGCAGGCCGGGGACGATGCAGCCGTCACCGCCTGCGCTGGCGGCGTAAGCGCCTTCCGGTCCCAGCTTGACGACCACATGGCGCGCGCCGCGCGCCAGATACCAGTCGGCGATGCCGGCGGCGTCCTCGCAGCCGGTGAGCAAGCGTCCTTCCGCCAGGCCGGGCATGACGACATCCGCCTGGCTGGCCAGCGCGTTGATGGTGGCGATCATCTCTTCCCGCGACGGCCACAGGCGCGGCCGCAGGTTGGGATCGAAGCTGACCAGCCGCCCATCCGCGCGCGCCTGCCGCGCCAGCGCGAACGCCAGCTCGCCGCAGTCGGTCGACAGCGCTGGCGAAATCCCCGTCAGGTGCAGCAGGCGCGCCTGCTGGAATGCGCTGCCCGGCGCTGGCATGTCCAGCAGCGACAGATGGCTGGCGGCCGAACCGCGCCGGAAATACTCCACCTGCGGATCGCTGCCGTCGGCCACCATCTGCTTGAGCATGAAGCCGGTGGGATAGCGCTCGTCCGTGCGCAGGTGGCGCAGGTCCAGGCCCTCGGCCGCCATGAACGCGCGCAGATGCCGGCCCAGGCTGTCCTGCCCCAGGCTGCTGATGTAGCCGACCTGAAAGCCCAGCCGGCTCAGTCCCACCGCCACATTCAGCTCGGCGCCGGCGGTGGCGCGCTCGAATTCGCGCACCTCCTCCAGCAGGCCGGGCTGGCGGGCGATCATCAAGGCCATCGCCTCGCCCATGGTGACTACATCGGGTATCTGCATGCGTGCGGCTCCTTAGAACTTCAGTGTGGTGGTCAGCGTGGCGGCCTTGCTGGCCGGCAGGGACAGGCGCAGCACGGAGCCGCGTTCTTCCTTTGGTCCCTTGTCGACATTGCCCGGCGGGCCGGCCGCCACCACGATGCCCGGCGCGATGACGGCTTTGGCGCCGGCGGTGGCGACATCCACTTTCAGCGATGCCGGCTGACCCGGCACGATGAAGCTTTGTGCGCTGGCCTGGGTAATGGCGCGGTCGCCATGCACTTGCGCCGTCAGCACCACCGCCTTGCTGGCGCGCAGTGTGTCGGTCACGGTCCAGACGCCGCGTGCATAGCTGAAGCGGCGCTCCAGCTTCTCCACGCCCAGTTCCTGACGGTAGGCGCCGGCCAGTTCGGCGACGATGTCGGCGCGGTCGCGTTCCAGCTTGGCGCTGGCGATGCGGATGCTGTCCAGCCGCGCGTACGGATAGTCGTGGAAGGCGTCATGGCCGCCGCCTTCGTTGGCCTGGCCCTGGTCGTCGATCAGCAGCGTGTTGCTCAGGTTGCTTTTCGGGATGCCGGCGTAGCCCATCGGACCGGTCAGGTAGCTGCCGCCGCCGAACAGGATGAAGCTGCCCGCGTCGGGATGCGAGTGGCCCATTTCCAGGTGCCAGTCGGGCAGCTTGTCGATCACGTGCGCCACGTGGTGGCCTTCCGGCGGGCCGGCGCGGAAGGCGAAGGCGGTGGCCTTGGTCGTCCAGTCGCTGCGCCAGTAGACGGTGCCGAGGTCCTCGAAATGGTGGTGCGGCGTCATGGCCGACATCGGCGACGATTTCAGCGCGGGATCGCGCCACAGCAAGGTCCAGAAATCCTCGGCGCAGACGTGGCCCAGCGATGCCATCCAGTCCGCCACGCCTTGTGCTTCCGGATTCCTGAAGCGCGCCGCCAGGCGGTACAGCAGATTGTAGTTGGAATTGAGCTTGCCGTCGGGATGCGTGCGCGCCGGTTCCTCGCCGACGCGGGAACGCGTGATCGGGCCTTCGAAGGCGTCGCCGAAGTCGTAGATGTCCTGGCCGTTCGGCGTGATCGAGTGGGCGATGTACAGGTGCGCCTTGCTTAATGCCGGCGTGTCGTACAGGTCGTCGCCGGCGGCGTGGGCGAAGGCGTCCAGCGCGTGGATGATCCACGGCATGGAGAAGATCCAGTATTCCACGCCTTCGTAGAAATAACCGTCCGGCGAGGCCACTTCCAGCACGCGGGTGAAGATGGCGCGCGACAGCGCCGCCCATTGCGCCGCTTCCGGCGTGTCGTCCCACACTGCATAGGCCGCGACGGCCAGGCCGGCGATCGGGATGAAGCAGTGGTTCTGGCTGTACGAGTACGACTTGCCCGGCTTCGGCGAGAAGTGCTTGGCCAGGATGCCGGCCTGGCGTATCAGCTTGTCGCGGTAGCGCTTGCGTTCTTCCTCGGTCAGTGCGTCGTACAGCAGGTCGTAGCCGGCGCCCAGGCCGTACAGCAGGTGGCCGGCCGCGAGGTCGATGTCCGGCTTGCTGAAGGTGTAGCCCCAGACTTCGTAGCTGACTGCCGCGTCCATGTAGCGCTTGGCCGCTTCCAGGTACTTGGCGTCGCCCTCGATCTGGTAGGCCAGCGCCGCGCCGATGATGCCGATAGCGGTGTTGTTCTGCGCGCGGCGCTTCTGCGCCGGCGCGGCGGCTGGCGCTTCGCGCATGGCGACCAGGCCGGCGAGGCCTTTCTGCCATTCGGCGCGCTGGCTGCCCTTGGCGCGCTGGCGCAGGTCTTCGAGCCCGGCCTTGGTGGTGTAGACGCGCGGATGCACGCCGCGCAGTTCGGGGCGCAATGCCGCCGGATGCGCTTTCATCAGCGTTTCCAGCGGATGCGGGCCGGACATCGCCTTGCCCTGCATGGTGCCCAGCGACTCGCGCGCATCCTGCGCCAGCGCGCTGGTCAGCGAAAACGCCGGCAAGGAGAGGGCCGCAGCGCCAAGGAAACGGCGCCGTGTGAAGGTTTGATTCATCGATGGCTCCGGAAGGGAATCAGTAGAGGCCAAGGCCGCCGTTGACCTGGATGATTTCGCCGGCCAGGAAAGCGGCGCGTTCGGACGCCAGGAACACCACCACGTTGGCGACGTCTTCCGGCGTGCCTTCGCGGCGGGCCGGCGTGCGTTCGGCGATGGCCTGGCGGTTGGCCGGCGTGTTAAAGGTGTCGTGGAAGCGGGTCGCGATCAGGCCCGGCGAGACGCCGTTGACGCGGATGCCCAGCGGGCCGACTTCCTTGGCCAGCGCGCGGGTGAAGGTGGCAATCGCCGCCTTGGAGGCCGCATAGTGCGCCGAACCCGGTCCGCCGCCGTCGAACGCCGCCAGCGACGACATGGTGATGATGGCGCCGCGGCCGCGCGGTTCCATGCGCTTCAGCGCCGCCTGGCTGATCAGGAAGGTGGTGGTGAGGTTCAGGTTCAGCGCCTCGTTCCACAAGGTCAGCGGCATTTCCGATACGCGGCAGCGCTGGATCAGGCCGCCGATGTTGGCGAACAGGATGTCGATCTCGCCGATGGCGCCTTCCGCTTCGGCGAACACCTGTTCGGCGATCTTGTCATCGGTCAGGTCGGCCTTGATGGCCTGGGCGTTGCGGCCGAGGGCGCGGATCTGCGCCACCACTTCCGCTGCTTCGTCGGCGCTGCTCCAGTAGGTCAGCACGACGTCGGCGCCGGCTTGCGCCAAGGCCAGCGAGCTGGCTTTGCCGATGCCCGAGGCGCCGCCCATCACAAGTGCGCGTTTTCCGATAAGTTCCATGGCTATGCTCTTTCAGGTAAAAGGTTGAAGAAACTACTTTGGTGGCGCCGCGGTGGACGCCCGGACGATCAGTTCCGGCGCAAACAGCTCGCCGCCCGCCGTCGCCGTGTTCGGCGCGAGGATGCGTTGCACCGCCGCGTCGGCCATGGCCTGGATCGGCTGGCGCAGCGTGGTCAGCGGCGGGTCGTTGGCGGCGGAGAAGAAAATATCGTCGATGCCGATCAGCGAAAAATCCTGCGGCAGCCGCTTGCCCAGCTGCTTGAGGCCGATGCCGATGCCGATCGCCATCATGTCGTTGATGGCGATGGCGGCGGTCGGCTTGCTGGTGGCCGATAGCAGGCGCGCCGCCGCGCTGCGTCCCAGTTCGAACAGCTGGGTGTCGCCGTGCAGGTCGGTGGGCGCCTCGGTGGCGTCGGCGATCACCAGCTCGCCGCTGACGCCGGCCGCCGCCGTCGCCTGCTGGAAGCCCTTGACGCGGTCCTGGCGGTTCAGCGTGTACGGCGGCGGCGTCACCAGCGCGATGGCGCGGTGGCCCAGCGCCACCAGGTGTTCCACCGCCTTGGTGGTGGCCGCCACGTTGTCGACCGAGATGGTGGTGATGCGTTCGTGGCTGTCGTCGGAACGCTTGATGTCGAACGCCACCACCGGGCAGCGCGCCGTCATCGCCACCAGGTGGTCGGTGTCGTTCAGCGCCGAGCCGGTGATGATGCCCTGCGCGCCGTAGGCCAGCAGGTCGGCCATCACGGCGCGTTCACGCTCCGGATCGCGGAAGGTGCTGAAGGTCATCACGTGGCAGTGGTGGCGCGCGGCGGCCGTCTCCACCGCGCAGGCCAGCGAACCGAAGAACTGATTGGCCAGCGACGGCACCAGCAGTCCCACCATGGAGGCGACGCCGGTCTTCAGCTGGCGGGCGGCGTTGTTGGGCCGGTAGCCCAGTTGCTCGATCGCCTGCTGGATCTTGCGCTGGGTGTCGGGCCGCATCTGCTCCATGCGGTTGTTCAGAAAATTCGAGATGCTGGTGGTCGATACGCCGGCCAGTCTCGCTACATCCTGAATTTTTGGTTCGCTCATGATTTCCTTGTTGAGTGTTATGCGCTCAGAACGCCACGTCCAGGCGGATCGAGGTGTAGCGGAACGCGTCGCGGGCGGGTTGCCAGCCGTATGATCTGATATCGGAGCCGCCGGCGGCCTTCTTGAAGTTCAGGAAGGAGCCGACATTGCCGACAGCATAATGGTGGTCGAACAGGTTTTTGACGCCGAACGACAATTTATATTTGCCCTTGGCGTCCTTGATCGAGGCGCCGAGGTCGAAGATGCCATAGCCGGGACGTTGCAGCGACGGGTCCTGGCTGATCGCGCCCTGCACCTTGGTCTGGGTGCGCCACTGGGCGTTGATCGCCGCCACGTAGGGCATCCACGACACCGTCGGCAGCGTGTACTCGCCGCCCATGCTGGCCTTCCATTTCGGCGCGTTCGGCATCATGCCGCCGCTGGCGTCGCGCAGGAAGGAGCCGGGCACCAGCAGGTTGGGAATGGTGCAGTCGGTGGCGCCGCTGTAGCACGGACCCTGGGTCCAGTCGCGCACCACGGCGCGGGTGTAGGCCATGCTGGCGTTGAACAGCAGCGCGCGGGTGGCCAGCACGGTGGCGTCGGCCTCGAAGCCGCGCGTCTGCAGCGACGGAATGCTGTACAGCACGCTGGCCTGGCTGCCGTCGGTGAAGCGCTCGGTGGCCGAGGTCTGGTAGTCGCGGAAGCGGGTCTGGAAGATGGCCGCGTTCAGCGTCGCGCGGTTGTTCCACAGGTTGGCCTTGAAGCCGGCCTCGAAGCTGGTGGCTTTTTCCGGCGCCAGCGGCAGGTGGGCGAACACGTTGACGTTGTTGGCGCCGCTGGTCATGTCGTAGGCCACGCCCTTGTGGCCGGTGGAGGCGGTGCCGTACACCATCATCTCTTCGTTCAGGTGATAGGTGTAGCCGAGCTTGCCGGTGACGGCGTTTTCCTTGTTCTGCGGCGCCACGTACAGGTTCTCGCCGGTGTGCACATTGTTGGCGGCGGTCGACGACAGGCTGTCGATGGTGTGGAACGAGTAGTCGTTGGCCTCGTGGTTGTAGCGCAGGCCGGCGCTCAGGCTCTGCTTCGGCGCGAAGTCCCAGTTGGTGTTGGCGTAGATCGCGTGCGTCAGGCTGCCGGAGTTGGTGTCGTAGTTGGTGTAGTTGGTTTCCTTGACGAAGGCGTTGCCGCGCAAATAGGTGCGGTACAGCGTGTTACGCGCCGCCCACAGGCCCACCAGGTAGCGGAAGTTGCCGCTGTCCGGCGAGGTCAGGCGGAATTCCTGGGTCGAGGTCTTGCTTGCCAGCGTGCCGTTGATCATCGGCGCATCGGCGATGCCGGACGGCTTGCCGGCGGCGTTGACCTGGTAATAGGTCGAGATCAGGTCGATGTTGTCGTTGTCGCGGAAGTCGTTCGACAGGTTGTTGTCCACCGAGGTGATCGAGGTCAGCGCGTGGCCGGCCAGCGGCGAGCTGTCCGGGAACAGGTAGTTGACGCGCACGCCCAGCGCGCGGTCGGTGGCTTCCAGCCCGGTCGGCGAATCGTTGCGGATCTCGCGGTTCCACTGGCTGACATGGATGCCGCGCAGCACGGCGGTGTTGGACAGCGCCGTGTAGTTCTTGTTGTACAGATAGCCGACGCCGTCGCCGATCGAGGTGATGGCGGCGGTGTTGCCGGTGGCCAGCGAATGGTCGAAGCGCGGCGTGATCAGCACGTCCAGGTCGTTGGAGATTTTCCATTGCAGCTTGGCCATGAAGGTCTTGGCGCCGGAGCCGTTCTGCATGCTGTCGTTGGTCAGGTTGTGCAGCATGCCGGGGAAGTTGGTCTTGCTGGCGTACAGGCGCAGGCCGACGGTGTCGCTCAGGCGGCCGCTGAGCGAGGCGGCGACGCGGTATTCGTGGTCGCTGGTGTCGTAGACGCTGACGCGGGTCTGCATCGGGCCGGCGCCGATCGGCTTGGTGGTCATCACCACCGCGCCGGCGATCGCGCTCTTGCCGAACAGCGTGCTTTGCGGGCCTTTCAGCACTTCGACGCGGGCCATGTCGGTCATGTCCTTGAACGCCTGCTGGGTCTGCGAATACGGGATGTCGTCAACCAGGATGGCGACGTCGCCTTCAATGCCGAGGTTGTTCGAGGTGGTGCCGATGCCGCGCATATTGATGCTGTTGGTGCCGACCTGGGTGCCGACCGACACCGACAGCGCCGGCGACAGGTTGATGATGTCGACCAGCTCGCGCACATTGTTACGCTGCATGGCTTCCTCGCTGAGCACCGAGATCGAGGCCGGCACGTCTTCCAGCCGTTCGACGCGGCGGTTGGCGGTCACCACCACCGATTCCAGCTTCAGCTGCTCGGGCGCGGCGGCCGCTGCGGCGTCGCCGGCTTGCTGGGCGTGCGCGGGCAGGGCGCCCAGCAGGGCCAAGGCCACGGCGGCAGCGATCGGGGTCAGGCGGCAGCGCGGGGCGCCGGGCGTTATTGGTCCAGTCATCATAGTCTCCGTTATCTTATATTTATCATCTGGGTACTGCAACGATTTACTGTATCGTTACAGTAACTCGGGAAAAAAAATATGGATGGAACGTATGGCTAGCGGCTTCAAATCGCTACTGTATCGATTTACTGTAACGATGCAGTAAGCATAAAGCATCGATTGCAGAAGTCAAACATTTTCGATGTTGCGGTGCGCCAGCCGCTGTTGCGTCCATGGCGGCGCCTGCCGGATATACCTTGTTACGGAGAAAGTAATCCGATAAGCTACTGGCACTTTAGCCTCCGCAGCTAGCCATACGGCCCCATCCCTGCCGTGTCCGAATATCGATGTTCTTTCGATTGGATACAAATCATGTTTGCAAACCTGACGATACGCACCCGCCTCATCGGCACCATGGCCTTGCTGGGCCTGCTCATCATCTTTATCGGCGTGCGCGGCATCCAGACGCTGCGCACCTCCAACGACGTGCTGAAGGATGTGTACAGCAATTCCATGGTCTCGATGAAGGCCATTTATGAAGCGCAGATCCAGATCGACCGCGCCCGCCTGTCGCTCGACCGTGTCGCCATGGCGCCGGACGCGGCCAACGTGCCGGAAACGCTGAAGCGCACCCAGGACTTCATCGACAACAGCGAGAAGTTCTGGAAAACCTACTATGCGCTGCCGTTCGGCGACGGCGAAAAGGCGCTGGCCGACAAGGTCGCCGCGCAGCGCGAGGCGCTGGTCAAGGATGGCCTGATGGTGGCGATCAAGGCCATCAACGACAGGAACAAGCCGGAAATCGAGCGCATGATGCTGAGCGAAGTCACGCGCCTGTTCCGCCTCTACACCGACAGTTCGGAAAAGCTCAGCACCTACCAGCTGGACGCCTCGGCCGAGCAGTACAACCAGAGCCAGGCCGCCTACCAGCGCAACATGGCGCTGGCGATCGCCGCCATCGTGATCGGCATCCTGCTGGCCGCCGTCTCCGGCGTGCTGTTGCTGCGCGCGGTGATGGCGCCGCTGAACCAGGCCATCGGCTACTTCCAGGCCATGGCGCATGGCAACCTGTCGAACCATATCCAGCTGGGCCGCAAGGATGAGATGGGCGAGATGATGGAAGGCCTGGCGCAGATGCAGGAACGCCTGGCCGGCACCGTGCGCAGCGTACGCGAGGGCAGCGACGCCATCGCCACCGCCAGCAGCGAAATCGCCGCCGGCAACCTGGACCTGTCGCGTCGCACCGAGCAGCAGGCCGCCAGCCTGGAAGAGACCGCGTCGTCGCTGGAGGAACTGACCTCCACCGTCAAACAGAATTCGGACAACGCGCGCCAGGCCAACACGCTGGCCTCGTCGGCGTCCGACATCGCCGTCAAGGGCGGCGAGCTGGTGACGCGGGTGATCGACACCATGGGGTCGATCACGCAATCGTCGGACAAGATCGCCGACATCATCGGCGTGATCGACGGCATCGCTTTCCAGACGAATATTCTGGCGTTGAACGCGGCGGTGGAAGCTGCACGTGCGGGCGAGCAGGGCCGTGGCTTCGCGGTGGTCGCCACCGAGGTGCGCAACCTGGCGCAGCGCTCGGCGGCGGCGGCCAAGGACATCAAGGCGCTGATCACCGATTCGGTGGAGAAGGTCGGCAGCGGCAGCGCGCTGGTCAACGAGGCCGGCACCACGATGGAAGAGATCGTCACCAGCGTGAAGCGCGTGACCGACATCATCAGCGAGATCAGCTCGGCCGGCCGCGAGCAGGAAGTCGGCATCGAGCAGATCAACACCGCCGTGGCCGAGATGGATACTGTCACGCAGCAGAACGCGGCGCTGGTGGAGCAGGCCGCCGCCGCCTCGCAGGCGATGCAGGAGCAGGCCGCCAGGCTGGCCGAGATGGTAGCGGTGTTCCAGGTCGAAGGCGGCAATATCGCCGCCCGCAAGACCGCTTCGGCGCCGGTGCGCACCGCAGCCCGCCCGGCGCCGGCGGCACCGGCAGCGCGCAAGCCGGCGCTGAAGGCGCCCAAGCCTGCTGCCAAACCGGCCGCCGCCGCAGCGCCACGCAAGGCGCCAGCCGACAACAGTCAGGAATGGGAAGAGTTCTAAATAAAAAGGGCCTTGCGGCCCTTTTTATTTGATGACGTTTATTCTTCCAGCAGGCTGCGCAACATCCACGCGGTCTTCTCGTGGACGTCCAGGCGCTGGGTCAGCAGGTCGGCGGTAGGCTGGTCGTCGCATTCGTCGACCACCGGCAGCAGCTTGCGCGCGGTGCGGGCGGTGGCTTCCTGCGCGGCCACCAGGTGGCGCACCATGTCCAGCGCGACCGGCACGCCTTCCACTTCCTTGATGGTCGCCAGCTTCGAGAACTGGGCGTAGGTGCCGGGCGCCGGGTAGCCGAGCGCGCGGATGCGTTCGGCGATCTGGTCCAGCGCGGTCCATTGTTCGGTGTACTGCGTCATGAACATCTGGTGCAGCGAGTTGAACATCGGACCTTTGACGTTCCAGTGGAAGTTGTGGGTCATCAGGTACAGCGTGTAGCTGTCGGCCAGCAGGCCGGACAGGCCAGCCGCGATTTTCGCGCGGCTTTTATCGGTCAGACCGATATCGATCTTGATTGCTTTAGCCATCGTGTCGCTCCTTGGTTAGTCTTGGACTCAGTCATTGTAGCGCCACGACGCCGATCTTGCCTGTCCCGGTTGCCAGAGTCTCCTTAGCCTTCGGTCCAGCCGCCGCCGATGGCCTTGACCAGCTGCACGCCGGCCTGGCGGTAGCGGGTCGTCAGGTCCAGCTCGCTGCGGGCCGATTGCAGGTAGGCCGTTTGCGCCGTCACCACTTCCAGATAGCTGGCCGCGCCTTCGTCGTAACGCTTCTGCGCCAGGTCCAGCGCACGCTTGGCGGCGGTGGCCGCCAGGTGGTCGGACTTGGCCGCTTCGTCGTAGTTGGTCAGCAGCGACAGCTGGTCGGACACCTGCTGGAAGGCGGTCAGCACCACCGAACGGTAGCGCTGGCCGGCTTCATCCAGCTGCGCTTCGGCGCCGGCGATCTGCGCCTTGCGGCGGCCGCCGTCGAGCAGGCTGACGGCCAGGGTCGGACCGACCGCCCAGAACAGGTTGGAAGCGCGGGCAAACTTGTCGAAGTCGCTGGACTGGTAGCCGGCGGCGGCGTTCAAGGTCAGCGACGGGAACAGCGCGGTGCGGGCCACGCCCACCTGGTCGCTGGCGGCCGCCACGCGCAGCGCGGCGGCGGCGATGTCCGGGCGGCGCTGCAGCAGCTGCGACGGCAGGCCCAGCGGCACCGCCGGCGTGACGAAGGCATTGCTGTCCATCGGCGCGACGGTGAAGCTGGCGGCATTGGCGCCGACCAGCGCGGCGATCGCGTGTTCCTGCGTATTGCGCTGCGCCTGGCGCTGGCGCAGTTGCGACCGGGTCGATTCCAGCTGGGTTTCGGCGCGCGCCAGGTCCAGGCCGGAGGCGGTGCCGCCGTTGTGGCGCTGGGTGATCAGGTCGGCCTGGCGCTTGTAGGCGACTTCGGTCTCGCGCAGCAGCTTGAGGTCGGCGTCGGCGCCGCGCAGGGCCAGCAGCGTGTCGGCCAGCTGGGTTTGCAGCGACAGGCGCGCCGCGGCCAGGTCGGCGTTGGCGGCGCGTTCCTGCGCCACGCCGGCGCTGACCTGCTTGCTGATGCGGCCCCACAGGTCGACTTCGTAGCCGAGGTCGAACTCCAGCGTGCCGCTGTTGTATTCAGCCGGCGAGGTGGCGCCGCGCAGCGGCTTGAGATCCGACTGGCGGATGCGCTGGCTGTTGAGCGAAGCGCCCAGCGTCGGCGACTGCGCCGAGCGCAGCACGCCGGTGGCGGCCTGCGCCTGGCGGTAGCGCGCCAGCGCGCTGGCAAGGTCCGGGCTGTTGTCGATCAGCTGCTGTTGCAGCTGGTCGAGTTGCGGATCGGCGTACATCTTCCACCAGTCGGCGGGCAGCATCGGCGCCTTGTCGCTGGCGGCGCTCCAGCCGGGCGGCACGTCGCGGAAGCTGTCGGCCATCGGCACCGCTGGCGGCGCCTGGACCGGGGCCTCGGCGCACGCGGCGAGGGCCAGGGCGAGGGTAGTGGCGTAGAGGATCTTCACGGCTTGGCCTTGGCGTTAGCGGTTGCGGCAGCCACGCGGACCATGTCGCCGGTGGCGACGCCGTCCGGCGGATTGGCGATGACCTGGTCGCCTTTGTCGAGGCCGGAGGCGACTTCGACCACGTTGCCGAGGTCGCGGCCGACGGTGACCTGTTTCACCACCACGCGGTTGTCCTTGCCCAGGGTCGCCACTTGCGTGCCGGCCTTGTTGAAGATCAGCGCGCTTGGCGGAATGCTCAGCGAGGCGGTGGCCTGCGGCGCGTCGAAGTGGATCGAGGCGTAGCCGCCCGGCAGCAGCTCGCGGCTGTCGTTCTGCACGGTCAGCTGGATCAGCATGGCGCCGGAGCTGGCGTTGATGGCCTGCGACAGCGACTGCACGGTGGCGGTGAAGGTCTTGCCCGGACGTTCAGGCACGGTCAGCTCGGCCTTGTCGCCGACCTTGATGGCGGCCACCTGGCGCTGCGGCACGTTGACGTAGACGCGCAGGCGGCTGATGTCGGACACCACGAACAGCTCGCTGCCCGGCGTGCCGCCGACGTTGATCAGCGCGCCGACGTCGGTGTTGCGCGCGGTGACCACGCCGTCGAACGGCGCCACCAGGCGGGTGTAGCGCTGCAGCGCCTGCACCCGGTCGACATTGGCCTGCATGGCGTTGACCGCCGACTGCTTGGCCGCCAGGTCGCCGGCTTTCTCGTCGGCTTCCTGGTGCGAGACGGCGTCCGCCGTCAGCAGGCCCTGCCAGCGCTTGGCGGTGCTGGCCGCCAGCGTCAGGTTGCTGCGCGCGGTGGCCAGTTCGGCCTTGGCTTGCAGCAGCTGCTGGTCGAGGTCGGGCGTTTCGATGTCGGCCAGCGTCTGGCCGGATTTCACCGGCGCGCCGATGTCGACGTTCCAGCTTTTCAGGTAGCCGCTGACGCGGGCGTAGATCGGCGCGCGCGCCCAGGGTTCGATGCGGGCCGACAGGTCGATCGGCGCGCCGGCCATCTGGCCGGCCGGCAGGATGCTGACCGCCGGAACGACCGGCGTGCTGGCTTCCTTGACTTGTTCGGCCACCGAACGGCGGCTGAGCACCCCGGCCGCGACCAGCGCGGCGGCAAGGACGATCAGACCCAGGGTCAGCGGCTTGTGCCCCATACGAGAAGTTTTAGTTTGCATGGACAGGTGCTCCGGAAATAGGTTGGTCGTTATGAGGTTGCGGCGACGGCGAGGACTTGGTCCCCGGCGCATGTTTTTTGTGGACGATGCTGAACACCACCGGTACAAACAGCAGCGTGGCCGTGGTGGCGAAGATCAGGCCGCCGATCACGGCGCGGCCCAGCGGCGCATTCTGCTCGCCGCCGTCGCCCAGGCCCAGGGCCATCGGCAACATACCGATAATCATCGACAGCGCCGTCATCAGCACCGGACGGAAGCGGACCGAGCCGGCTTCCAGCGCGGCGGCGGTGGCGTCGCCCAGTTCGTCCAGACGTTCCCGGGCGAACGAGATCACCAGCACCGAGTTGGCGGTGGCCACGCCCATGCACATGATGGCGCCGGTCAGCGCCGGCACCGACAGCGTGGTGTTGGTGGCGAACAGCATCCAGACGATGCCGGCCAGCGCGGCCGGCAGCGCCGAGACGATCACGGCCGGGTCCAGCCACGACTGGAAGTTGACCACGATCAGGAAGTAGATCAGCACCACGGCGCCCAGCAGGCCGAACAGCAGGCCGGAGAAGGCGCGGTCCATGGTTTTCACCTGGCCCAGCATCTGCGCCGACGAACCCTTCGGCAGCTCGGCCTTGGTTTCTTCCAGGATCTTGTTGATGTCCTTGGCGACGGCGCCGAGGTCGCGGTCCTGGGTGGTGGCGTAGATCTGCACCATCGGCGCGATGTCGTACTGGCTGACCAGCGCCGAGGCGGTGCCGCGCTGGAAGCGGGCGACGCCGCCCAGCGTGGCGCCGCTGGTGTTGGCGCCGTTACCGACCGGCAGGTTGGCCAGCGACGACAGCGAATCGAGCTGCGGTTGCGGCGTCTGCATGACGATCGGGTAGCTGACGCCGTTGGCCGGATTCAGCCAGAAGGTCGGCGCCACCTGCGAGGAACCGGCCAGGTTGACCACCATGCTGTTGGTGACGTCGCGCGTGGTCAGGCCCAGCTGCTGCGCCTGGCTGCGGTCGACGTCGACGTTGAACACCGGCGCCTTGTTGGACTGCTGGATGCGGGCGTCGGCCACGCCAGGGATGGCGCGGATGCGTTTCAGCAGCTTGTCGGCGTAGGCGTAGTTCTCGTCGATCTTGCCGCCGCGGATTTGCACGTCGATCGGGGCCGGCGAACCGAAGTTCAGGATCTGGCCGACGATGTCGGCTGGCGGGAACGAGAAGGTGGTGTCCGGGAATTCTTCCGGCAGCACCTTGCGCAGCTTGCGCACGTACTCGGCGGTCGGCTCGTGTTCTTCGCCGAGGGCGATCTGGAAGTCGCCGTCCTGCGTGCCCATCATGCCGGTGTTGTTGTACACCATGTTGATCGCGCTGGCCGGCATGCCGATGTTGTCGGTCATGGTGACGATTTCCTTGGCCGGAATCACGCGGCGGATGGCCTGGTCGATGCGGGCGAAGCGGGCGGCGGTTTCCTCGATACGGGTGCCGACCGGCACGCGCACGTGGATCAGCACCTGGCCGGAGTCGACCGACGGGAAGAAGTTACTGCCCAGGAAAGGCACCAGCACGAACGAGGCCAGCACCACCACCAGGAAGCCGATCACGAACTTCGGACGGTTGCCGATGGCCGATTCCAGGATGCCCATGTAGCCGGCGCGGACCTTCTCGAAGCGCGCTTCGAAGCCGCGCTGGAAACGCACCAGCGGATTGCTCGATGGTGGCGGCGCACCGTGGCCGCCGTGGGCGTGGGCATGGCCCTCGCCGGTGTCGTGCGGTTTCAGCAGGTAGTTGGCCATGGTCGGCACCAGGGTACGCGACAGGATGAATGAGCAGATCATCGCGAAGATCACCGCTTCGGCCATCGGCACGAACAGGAAGCGCGACACGCCGTCCAGGAAGAACATCGGCACGAACACGATACAGATACACAGCAGCGAAACGAAGGCCGGCGTGACGATCTGCGCGGCGCCGTCCAGAATCGCGTTTTCCACCGACTTGCCCTGTTCCAGGTGCCAGTTGATGTTTTCGATGGTCACGGTGGCGTCATCGACCAGGATACCCACGGCCAGCGCCAGGCCGCCGAGGGTCATCAGGTTCAGCGATTCGCCGATGGCCGCCAGGGCGACGATCGAGCCGAGAATCGACAGCGGGATGGAAACCGCGATGATGATGGTCGAGCGCCAGCTGCCGAGGAACAGCAGGATCATCAGGCTGGTCAGCGCGGCGGCGATCACGCCTTCCGAGGCCACGCCCTTGATCGCAGCGCGCACGAATACGGACTGGTCATTGATCGGCGTGACTTTCAGCGCGTCCGGCCAGCCGGCCTTCAGCGTGTCGATTTTCGAGCGGATGCCATCGACGATGGCCAGGGTCGAGGCCGAACCGTTCTTCAGCACCGACATCAGCACCGAGCGGCTGCCGTCGACGTGCACCACGTTGGTCTGCGGCGCGTTGCCGTCGTGGACGTTGGCGATGTCGCCCAGGTAGATGGTGGCGCCGTTGACCACTTTCACCGGCAGGCGCGCCAGGTCGGCGATGGCCGACGGCGCGCTGTTCAGCTGGATGGTGTATTCCAGCGAGTCGATTTTCTGCGTGCCGACCGGGGTCAGCACGTTCTGTGCCGCCAGCGCGTTGGCGATGTCCTGCGCCGACAGGCCGCGGGCCTGCAGCAGGGCCGGATCGACGTCGATCTGCACCTGGCGCTGCTTACCGCCATACGGCAGCGGGATTGCCGCGCCCGGTACGCTAACCAGCGGCGTCCGCACCGTATTGGTGCCGAGGTCGGACAGCTGCTGTTCCGACAGACCCTTGCCGGACAGCGCCACCTGGAGGATAGGCACGGTGGCGGCGTTGTAGTTGATGATCAGTGGAGGCGTGATACCGGCCGGCATCTGCTTGAGCAGCGCCTGCGAGATCGCCGTCACCTGGGCATTCGCCACCGCCACGTTGACGCCGGGCTGGAAGAAGATCTTCACGATGGACACGCCGGTGAAGGTGTTCGCTTCGATGTGCTCGATGTCGTTGACGGTGGTGGTCAGCGCGCGCTGGAACAGGGTGGACACGCGCCCCGCCATCTGGTCCGGCGGCTGGCCGGTGTACTGCCACGCCACCGCGATCACCGGGATCTTAATGTCGGGGAAAATGTCGGTCGGCGTGCGCAAAGCCGCCAGCGGACCGGCGATCAGCAGCAGCAAGGCCATGACCACAAATGTATAGGGACGCCGGAGCGCCACGCGGACGATATCAATTAACACAAAATTACCCCCAGGGACAGACTGACCGGACAATATAGCGCGGTGCAGCATTTTGAATAATGCGGCGGAATCGCATGACCTTATGAGCCAGGCTAATCAATGCCGAGGTGATGCGGATAATGTAGTGCAGCGGAATTACTGACTTTTGCTACATTAGTGAATAATTTTATCGTTTTAATCGTTATAGTTGCCTTAAGAATTGTTTCTGGCATGTATCAGCCTGTATCTGGTGGAATGTCATCTGTTTGTAATCTTGGCGTCATGTTGCCGTCAGCGCGACATTTCTATACTGGGATCACTCTCATTCACCAAGGAAATCGTCATGAAAAAGCTGTTACTTGCCGGCGCGTTTGCCGCCCTGTTTTCCGGCGCGGCGTCGGCTGCGGTTAATAATATCGTGCTTGTGCATGGCGCATACGCGGACGGATCGTGCTGGAACGACGTCATCGCGCGTTTGCAAAAAGCAGGTAAGCATGTCACATCTGTGCAAAATCCGCTGACGTCGCTCGCGGATGACGCCGAAGCGACGCGCCGGGTGCTGGCGTTGCAGGATGGGCCGACGATTCTGGTGGGCCATTCGTGGGCCGGCACGGTGATCAGCGAGACCGGCGTCGATCCGAAGGTCAAGGCGCTGGTGTACGTGGCGGCGCGCGCGCCGGACGCGGGCGAGGACTACGGCGCCCTGGCCGCCAAGTTCCCGGCACCGCCTGCCAGCGCCGGGCTGGTGAAGTCGGCGGACGGTTTTGCCCAGCTGAGCGAAGAGGCGTTTGTGCGCGATTTCGGCGGCGATCTGGACCCGGCCAAGGCGCGGGTGCTGTATGCGGGGCAGGGGCGCATCTCGCAGACGCTGTTCAGCGCCCGCACCACGCAGGCGGCGTGGAAGGTCAAGCCGACCTATTATGCGGTGTCGACCAATGACCGGACGACGTCGCCGGATCTGGAGCGTTTCCTGGCCAAGCGCATGGGGGCCAAGACCATAGAGCTGGCGTCCAGCCACCTGTCGATGATCTCCCACGCCGACGAGATCGCCAACCTGATCCTCGAGGCCGCAAAGTAAACCCGCAAGGCTGATCCAGGGGCCGGATAGGGCTTCGCCCGCCTGCCAGGTGGGCCGGCCCCCACCTGGCAGTGCGGGTTATGACTGGCAGCACAAAACAGCCGATAATGAATGCACCATGAAAATACTAATCATTGAAGACGAACCGAAAGCCGGCGACTACCTGGTCAAGGGCCTGCATGAGTCCGGCTACGTGGCCGACCTCGCGCGCAACGGCGTCGACGGCCTGTCGCTGGCGCTGGAGCACGACTACGAACTGATCGTGCTGGACGTGATGCTGCCGCAAATGGATGGCTGGACCGTCCTCAGCAAGCTGCGCGAGCGCAAGGAAACGCCGGTGCTGTTCCTCACCGCCCGCGACGACGTGATCGACCGCGTCAAGGGCCTGGAACTGGGCGCCGACGATTACCTGGTCAAGCCGTTCGCTTTCGCCGAACTGCTGGCCCGCGTCAAAACGCTGCTGCGCCGTGGCCCGGTGCGCGAAGCCGAGGTGATCCGCGTAGCCGACCTGGAAATCGACGTGCTGCGCCGTCGCGTCACGCGCGCCGGCCAGCGCATCGAGCTGACCGCCAAGGAATTCGCGCTGCTGCACCTGCTGGCCAAGCGCCAGGGCGAAGTGCTGTCGCGCACCCAGATCGCTTCCATGGTATGGGACATGAACTTCGATTCCGACACCAATGTGGTCGACGTGGCGATCCGCCGCCTGCGCGTCAAGGTCGACGATCCGTATCCGCTCAAGCTGGTGCAAACCGTGCGCGGCATGGGCTATCTGCTGGAAGAGCGCACGTGAAGCGCCGGCCGCTGTCGCTGACCCTGCGCGTGGCGCTGCTGCTGTCGGCGGTGGCCGTGACCACCTTCCTGGCGGTGGGCGCCTACCTGTACCACACCTTGCAGCGGCAGATGGCCAGCCGCGACGACGTCGAGCTGATCGCCAAGGTGGACCAGTTGCGCCGCGTGATCGCCGCGCTGCCGTCGGACGTCGCCATCGAACAGAACGCCAGGCTGCTGACTGACACCCTGTTCGGCCATAACGATTTCATGCTGCGGGTGAACGCGGCAGACGGCAAGCCGCTGCTGCAAACCTCGACCACCTCGCGCCCGCTGCCGCAGGTGGACAGCGTGCCGGCCAAGCGCGAGCTGACGCTGGACGACATCCACGACTGGCAACCCGCCAGCGGCATCGGCCGCATGGTGCGCGCCGCCGCGCTGGTGGACGACGGCCGCTCCGGCGCCGAGCCGGTGCAGATCACGCTGGCGCGCGAGCGCTCGGATCGCCTGAAACTGCTGCGCGACTACGTGGTCGACCTGCTGGTGGCGCTGTGCGGCGGCGCCTTGCTGGCGACGGCGCTGGGCTACGCGGTGGTGCGCTACAGCATGCGCCAGTTCCGCTCGGTGATCGCCAAGGCCGATGAAATCAACACCAGCCGCCTCAACACGCGGCTGTCGGTGCAGGACGCGCCGGTGGAGCTGCGGCAGATGGGCGCCGCCTTCAACGCCATGCTGGACCGGCTGGAGGACGGCGTGCAGCGCCTGTCCGGCTTTGCCGCCGACCTGGCGCACGACATGCGCACGCCGGTCAACACGCTGATGGTGGAAACCCAGGTGGCGCTGTCGCGGCCGCGCACGGTGGAGGAATACCAGGCGCTGCTGGCATCCAATTCGGAAGAGTACGAACGGCTGGCGCGCATGATCGAGAACACGCTGTTCCTGGCGCGCGTCGACAACGCCCAGCTGGCGCTGCAGCGCGAGTCGCTGGACCTGCAGGTCGAGTTGCAGCGCATCCACGATTATTTCGAAATCCTGGCCGACGACGTGGGCGTGCGCCTGACCGTGGACGCCGCGCCGCTGCGCGCCGACATCGACCCGGTGCTATTGCAGCGCGCCATCAACAACCTGGTGTCGAACGCCATTCGCTATACGCCGCCGGGCGGCTCGGTGCGGCTGTCGGCGCGCGAGGTGGCGGAGGGCGTGGAGCTGGCCGTCTGCAACACCGGCCCCGGCATCGCGCCCGAACACCTGCCGCACATCTTCGATCGTTACTACCGGGCCGACCAGGCGCGCTCCGACCAGGCCCATTCGGCCGGGCTGGGCCTGTCCATCGTCCGCGCCATCGTGGATTTGCATGGCGGTAAAATTTCAGTGGACAGCCAGCCGGGCGCCAGCACCACTTTTTGCCTGTTGTTCAAAAAAGCCAAAAATAATTAGAAATCCGTGTCGATTTCTGTGGTGCCGGGTCGTCGTAGGTATAGATTGACACTTTAACCGAGGAGACCACCATGGCAATGCAAAGCACCCACATCATCCCGCACCTGGTTTGCGAAGGCGCAGCGGACGCGATTGAATTCTATAAAAAGGCCTTTAACGCCGAGGAAATGATGCGCATGCCGGGCGAGGACGGCCGCATCATGCACGCCGCGCTGAAGATCGGCGATTCCACCCTCATGCTGGCCGACGCGTTCCCCGAGTACGGCGGCAAGGGACCGAAAGCGCTGAACGGTAGCCCGGTCACGCTGCACATGTATTCGCCCGACGTGGATGCCGCCTTCCAGCAGGCGGTGGATGCCGGCGCCACGGTGCGCATGCCGGTGGCCGACATGTTCTGGGGCGACCGCTACGGCCAGGTGACGGATCCCTTCGGCCACCACTGGTCGATCGCCACCCACATCAAGGACATGACGCCGGAAGAAATGATGGCTGCGATGAAACAACAATCCGATTGCCAATAAGGAGCCGTCCATGCGATTCATGATCATCGTAAAAGCCACCGCCGATTCCGAAGCCGGCAAGATGCCGAGCGTGGAGCTGATGACGGCGATGGGCAAGTTCAACGAGGAACTGGTCAACGCCGGCGTGCTGCTGGCGGGCGAGGGCCTGCACCCGAGTTCCAGGGGCGCGCGCATCCGCTACGACGGCGCCAGCCGCACCGTGATTGACGGTCCGTTCGCCGAGACCAAGGAGCTGATCGCCGGCTTCTGGCTGATCCAGGTGAAATCCAAGGAAGAGGCGATCGAGTGGATGAAGCGCTGTCCGAACCCGTTCGACGGCCCGTCGGAAATCGAAATCCGCCAGGTGTATGAAATGAGCGACTTCGGCGACGCCGCCACACCGGAATTGGTGGCTCAGGAGGAGGCTTTGCGCGCCCGGCTGTGATACCTTTATGGCTGACACCAGTCTGGAGCTCGATGTAATGGAATTCATGGTACTGCGCCGCGCGAATCAAAGCACGGAACGAGGAACGCAACCGCCCGCGCTGGAGCCGGGCACCTTTCTGCGCCCCAGCGTGGAAGCGGTGCGGCTGCAGCGCCGGGACGGCGAGTGGAGCGAAGTCAAGGGACCGTTTCCGCCCAAGGAACTGGTCGCCGGCTTCGTGCTGCTGGAGGCGGAATCGCGCGAGGACATCGTCGAGCAGGTGCGCTGGTGGCCCTTGTTCGACAGCGGCGCGGTGTATGAAATCCGCGACGCCGGCTGTCCCGGCAACTGCGTCGGCTTCGACGAGCGCGGCACGGCGGCTGGCACGCTGCCGCAGCGCAAGGAGGAACTGACGCGCTACGTGATCTTCCTGCGCTCCGACGCCGATGCGGAAACCGACGCCGTGCCGCCGCCGGAAGTCATCGACGTGATGAACGAATTCAACGAAGCCGGCGTGCAGCAGGGCGTGCTGCTGGCCGGCGAAGGCCTGAAAGGCACGGGCAGCGCGGTGCGCGTGCACTACGCTAATTCCAAAACCTCGGTGGTCGACGGTCCGTTCACGGAGGTGAAGGAGCTGATCGCTGGTTACTGGATGATACAGGCCGCCTCGCGCGAGGCGGCGATTGCCTGGGCCAAGGGTTATCCGTATCCGCAGCCGGGCGATATCACGCTGGAAATCCGCGAGGCCTGCGAACGCATCGCGCACGCCGAGTTCACGCCCGAGATGGTCAAGGCGGAAGAACGGCTGCGCGCCGAACTGCTGGAAGCGGGCCTGCGCGACGCCTTCACCGCGGCGGCCCGTGGCGGCTGACGTCCACAAAATCATCGAGGCGGTATGGCGGATGGAGTCCGCCAGGATCATCGCTGTGCTGGCGCGCATGTTGCGCGACGTCGGCCAGGCCGAGGAACTGGCGCAGGACGCCCTGGTGCTGGCGCTGGAGCGCTGGCCGGCCAACGGCGTGCCGGAGCAGCCGGCCGCCTGGCTGACCGCGGTGGCGAAGAACCGCGCGCTGGATGTGCTGCGCCATCGCCAGATGCATCAGCAAAAAGAAGCGGCCATCAGCTACGAAATCGACAGCCAGTTGCAGGATGCCGCGCCGGATCTGGACGCAGCGGTGGCCGATGCGCTGGAAAACGATATCGGCGACGATTTGTTGCGGCTGGTGTTCGTGGCCTGCCATCCGGTGCTGTCCACCGACGGACGCGTGGCGCTGACTTTGCGCATGCTGGGCGGCCTGAGCACGGACGAAATCGCCCGCGCCTTCCTGGTGCCGGAAAAAACCGTGGCGCAGCGCATCGTGCGCGCCAAGCGCACGCTGGCCGAAGCCAGGGTGCCGTTCGAAGCGCCGCGCGCGCACGAGCTGGGCGAACGGCTGGCCTCGGTGCTGCAAGTCATCTACCTGATCTATAACGAAGGCTACTCCGCCAGCGCCGGCGCGGACTGGATGCGGCCGGCGCTGTGCGAGGAAGCGCTGCGGCTGGGACGCATCCTGGCGGGGCTGCAGCCGGACGAGCCGGAAGTGCACGGGCTGGTGGCGCTGATGGAAATCCAGTCCTCGCGCGCCCGCGCCCGTGTCGGGCCGCAGGGCGAGCCTATCCTGTTGCTGGAGCAGGACCGCGCGCGCTGGGACCAGTTGCTGATCCGGCGCGGTCTGGCTGCCTTGGAGCGCGCGGGACGGACAGGGCGCGGACTCGGGCCGTATGGCCTGCAAGCCGCCATTGCCGCCTGCCACGCGCGCGCCCGGCAGGCGGGCGACACCGACTGGCAGCGCATCGCCGCGCTGTATGACGCGCTGGCGCAGCTGTCGCCGTCGCCGATTGTGGAGTTGAACCGCGCGGTGGCGCTGTCGATGGCCTACGGACCGCAGGCGGGACTGGAAGTGGTGGATGGCCTGCTGGATGCGCCGGCCTTGAAGAACTACCATCTGCTGCCCAGCGTGCGTGGCGACTTGCTCGCCAAGCTGGGCCGTCACGACGAAGCGCGCACCGAGTTCGAGCGCGCCGCGTCGCTGACGCAAAACGAGCGCGAGCGCCAGCTGCTGCTGGCCCGTGCCACCCAAACCGGGGTCAGTTCTGCCAATCGCACACGAGCCCTGCCGTAGCGACCGCTACGGCAGGGCTCGTGTGCGATTGGCAGAACTGACCCCGGTTTTTACAACGTGGCTTCCAACAGCTTGACCAACGATTCGATGCCGTCGGCGTCGGTCTGGTCGAAACGGTTCGGCAGCGGGCTGTCCAGGTCGAACACGCCGACGATGGCGCCGTCCGGGCCGCGCACCGGTACCACCAGTTCCGAACGCGAATTGACGTCGCAGGCGATGTGGCCAGGGAAGGCGTGCACGTCCGGCACGACGATGGATTTGCCTTCCACCACGGTGGTGCCGCAGACGCCGCGGCCTTTCTTGATGCGGATGCAGGCCGGCTTGCCCTGGAATGGCCCCAGGACCAGCTCGTCACCCTTGAGGAAGTAGAAGCCGGCCCAGTTCAGGCCCGGCATGCTGTTGAACACCAGCGAACTGAAATTGGCGGTGTTGGCGATCAGGTCGGTCTCGCCGTGCAGCAGGCCTTGCAGCTGCGGGCGCAGGTCGTTGTACATGGCGTTTTTGGCATCGGCGCTGTCGGTGCCGTAGGCGGTGTCGCTGAGGGTGAAGGTCATGATGTGTTGTTCAGTAGATAAGCGCAGGCGCGCCGAGGCCTCTATGTTAGCCGATCCGTCGAAATTACGAAGACTTCCTACCCTTTTTGTAGGCAGTATCCGATAGCGCGCCCGCCACGCGCAGGATACTCTGGTGTGCAGCGCGTCATAAACCAAGCGGGGTAAATATGTCCACCAGAAAAAAGAACGCAGAACCGCCGCGTCAAAACAAGGCCAGGCCCGCCATGCCGCCGACTTCGCCTTGCGCCATTGACATCGATGCCTTGCTGACCATCGGCGAGGAACGTGTGCATATCGTCTGTGAAGAAGACGACAATATTAGCTTTATGTCGGAATTGATCGATACCGTCTAGCCTCGGTGCGTTGGGTGACAGACGGGGACGTATTGCGGCGCCACAATCGGCCATCGTCTCCGTCGAAAGCGCTCTATGTCCGCAGATATGGTGGTAGTCCGCAAGGAGGGCCTGTATTGCGTGCCCGGCCAGTTTTACATCGACCCGTGGCGGCCGGTGGAACGCGCTGTCATCACCCATGCGCACGGCGACCATGCGCGCGGCGGCCACCAGCACTACCTGGCGGCAACGCCCGGCGTGAATGTCATGAAATCGCGGCTGGGGCCGATCAACATCACCGGGCTGGCCTATGGCGAGCAGGTGGTGCACAACGGCGTCACCGTGTCGCTGCATCCGGCCGGCCACGTGCTGGGTTCGGCGCAGGTGCGCATGGAATATCGCGGCGAAGTGTGGGTGGTTTCGGGCGACTACAAGGTCGAACCGGACCGCACCTGCGCGCCCTTCGAGCCGGTGCGCTGCGATACCTTCATCACCGAATCGACGTTCGGCCTGCCGATCTACCGCTGGCAGCCGGAGCAGGAAATCTTTGACGACGTCAACGCCTGGTGGCAGTCCAATGCCGAGCAGGGCCGCGCCACCGTGCTGCTGGGCTACAGCTTCGGCAAGGCGCAGCGGCTGTTGAGCGGGCTGGATTCCGGCATCGGTCCCATCATCTGCCACGGCGCGGTGCAGACCTTGAACCAGGTCTACCGCGACGAGGGCGTGTGGCTGCCGCCGACCGTCATGGTGGGGGATGTGCCGAAGAGCGAGATCGGCAAGTCGATTGTGCTGGCGCCGCCGTCGGCCGCCGGCTCGCCGTGGATCAAGCGCTTCGGCGATTTCAGCGACGGCTTTGCCAGCGGCTGGATGCAGTTGCGCGGCGCGCGCCGCCGGCGCGGCGTCGATCGCGGCTTTGCGCTGTCCGACCATGCGGATTGGCCGGGGCTGCTGGAGGCCATTGCCGCCACTGGCGCGCAGCGCGTGATCGTCACGCACGGTTCGATTGCGGTGCTGGTGCGCTGGCTTCAGCAGCAGGGCTTGCAGGCCAGCGGTTTCGATACCGAATATGGCGACGATGAGGCCGAGGACAGCGGTCCGCCGCTCCCGGCTGCCGGGGAGGCCGAGCATGCGTGACTTCGCCCGCCTGTATGCCGAACTGGACGAAACCACCGCCACCAGCCGCAAGCTGGCCGCCTTGCAGGGCTATTTCACGAGCGCCGCGCCGCAGGATGCCGCGTGGGCCGTGTATTTCCTGGCCGGCGGCAAGCCGCGCCAGGCGGTGCCGACCAAGCTGCTGCGCCAGTACGCGATCGAGTACGCCGGCCTGGACGAGTGGCTGTTCGACGAGTGCTACCACGCGGTGGGCGACCTGGCCGAGACCATCGCCCTGATCCTGCCGCCGCCCAAGCATCCCAGCGAAATCGGCCTGGCCGACTGGGTCGAGCTGGGTATCGCGCCGTTGCGCGGCGCCACGCCGGAAGCGGTGCGGGCAGCGCTGTTCACCTACTGGGACCAGCTCGACACGCGCGAACGTTTCCTGCTGACCAAGCTGATCGGCGGCGGCTTCCGCGTCGGCGTGTCGCGGCTGCTGGTGACGCGCGCCCTGAGCGCCATCGCCGGACTGGACAGCAAACTGATCGCGCAGCGCCTGATGGGGTGGACTGACGGTAGTGTCAGTCCGACGGCGGCCGGCTTTAAGCAGCTGACCGCCGCACATGCGCCGGAGGAACTGGCGCAGCGCGGCGGCCAGCCGTATCCCTTCTTCCTGGCGCACCAGCTGGAGCGCGATCCATCCACGCTGGGCGAGCTGTCGGACTGGCAGGTCGAATGGAAGTACGACGGTATGCGCGCCCAGCTGGTGCGGCGCGAGGGCAAGAACTGGCTGTGGTCGCGCGGCGAGGACCTGATCACCGAGCGCTTCCCCGAGCTGGCCGCGCTGCGCTTGCCGGACGGCGTGGTGCTGGACGGTGAAATCCTGATCTGGCACGGCGGCGCGACGCCGGCGCCGTTTGCCGACCTGCAAAAGCGCATGGGCCGCAAGCAGGTGTCGGCGCGCTTGCTGGGGGAGATGCCGGCGGTGCTGCTGGCCTACGATCTGCTGGAGCTGGACGGCCGCGACCTGCGCGACCTGCCGCAGTCCGAGCGCCGCATGCTGCTGGAACAGCTGATGGCCAGCCTGCAAGGCGCGCCGCAGTTGCGGCTGGCGCCGGTGATCGTGGCGGACAGCTGGGAGCAGCTGGCGCTGATCCGCGCCGAGTCGCGCGATCGCGGCGTCGAAGGCATGATGCTGAAGGCGGTCGACGCCCGCTACGGCGTGGGCCGCACCAAGAGCGTCGGTACATGGTGGAAGTGGAAGATCGATCCCTACAGCATCGACGCGGTGCTGATCTACGCGCAGGCCGGCCATGGGCGGCGCGCCTCGCTGTACACCGACTATACGTTTGCCGTGTGGGATAACGAGCATCGGTTGGTGCCTTTCGCCAAGGCGTATTCCGGCCTGACCGATGCGGAGATCGCGCAGGTGGACCAGGCGATCCGCAAGACCACCATCGAGAAATTCGGGCCGGTGCGCAGCGTGACGCCAAGCATGGTGTTTGAAATCGGTTTTGAAGGCATCGCCAGTTCGCCGCGTCACAAGTCGGGCATCGCCGTGCGTTTCCCGCGCATTCTGCGGCGGCGTGAAGACAAATCGGTGGACGAGGCCGATACGCTGGAGTCGCTGAAGAACCTGCTCGTGGCGCCATGAACGCGGACGCCTGGTTCGCCGCGCGCGGCTGGACGGTGTTTCCGTTTCAGCGCGAAGTGTGGGCGGCGGCGGCAGCCGGCCGCTCCGGCCTGCTGCATGCGACCACCGGCGCCGGCAAGACCTACGCCGTCTGGTTCGCCGCCTTGCAGCGCGCCGGCTATGGCGAAGCCGCGCCGCCGGTCCGCGGCGGCGCCAGGGCGCGCCGTGCCGGC
>NZ_WKJL01000036.1 GCF_009674565.1 Duganella aquatilis | reverse complement strand
CTGCCAATCGCACACGGGCTCTGCCGTAGCGGCCGCTACGGCAGAGCCCGTGTGCGATTGGCAGAACTGACCCCGGTTTTTAAACAGGCACGGCGTCCGGTGCGGCGGGGCTGGCCTCGCCCATCAGGAACAGGATGCGCTTGCGCACGAACTGTATGTGGCTGCGCAAGCCATATAAGCCGTCGGCAAACGACAGCGGGATCGACACCTGGTTGACCAGCTCCTCGATCTCGTCGAGACGCTTGAGCTGCTCTTCATACACCTGCATGCGCGTCGATTGCGGCGCTTCCTCCACCTTCTGCTCCACCGCGCGCAACTGGCCATACCACTTGTACACGCGCGAACGGATGCGCCACACGTACAGCGGCGGGATCACCTTCGACAGCGGCAGGATCAGCGCGCCCAGCGCCACCACCAGCACCCACATGCGGTCGAAGAAGTTGGCCAGCCAGAAAGTCATGTAGCGCTGCAGGAACGGCGGCCCGCTTTTGTAGAACTTGGCCGCTTCCGCATCGACCGGAATCTCGGTGTACTTGGCCGACGGGAACTGTCCCTGCTGCTGGAACCAGCCGGCGCCGCTATGAATGGTCGATGCCGCCTGCACGAACAAATCCACCAGCGCCGAATGCAGGTCGTCGCGCGCCACCAGCGTGGCGGTCGGCGCGATCAGGTTGTAGTCTTCCGATGGAATATTGCGGCCCAGATCGACAATCCCCTGCGGCAGCATCACATGCGTCAGAAACGGCATCTTGCGCGCATACGCTTCGGCCTGGTTGAAGTCGAACAGCTTGATGCCCGGCGTTTGCAGCAGCATCTGGATCAACGGCGCTTCCGGCGCCGAGGTGAACACCAGGCCGTCGATGCGGCCTTCCAGCAACTCCACCGTCGCCGGCGTATTCGCCAGCGAAAAGCGCTCTACTTCGTCCTTCTCGACGCCATTCAGCTCCAGGATCTGGCGGAACAGCCGAGGCGAACCGGCCCCCTTGGGACCGTAGTTGATCTTCTTGCCGCGCAAATCGGTCAGCTTGGTGATCGGCGGCTTGCTCTTGTCCTCGCGCACGAACAGCCACAGCGGCTCAACAAACAGGCTGCCCAGCGAGGACAGGCCTTCGCGCTCGGCCGCCTCCTCATTGGTCGAGCCGCTTTGCACGAAAGCGATATCGACCTTGCCGTCGCGCAGATTGCGCAGATTCTCGCTGGAACCGGCGGATGGCACCATGGTCACCTTCACGCCATGCTTGGCCAGCGCGGCGGCGTACTTCTTGCCGAATTCCTCATAGGCCGAATTCTCCTGCCCCGTGCCGAGCCGCACCGTGCGCGGCGGCGCCGGGTCCACCAGCCAGTACGCCAGCAGGCAGACGCCGACGATCAGCAACACCGTCGGCGCAGCAGCGACAAACAGATCCCGGAGCGAGAACTGGGTGAACTTCAGGATTTTGGACATGTGATGGCGCATAGGTTTCATGGGCTCACACATTGCCAACAAATAGGCAACTATGCAAGAGAAACACGCGACCGAAGAGTGAGCCGCACAGCACCCCTTTGCGGCAAAGGGTCTGACCCAAGGGGTCAGACCCTAACGGAGCGCAGTGCGGGGTGAAAATTAACCGCCGCAGGCCTGCAGTAGTGGCTTCGTCACTTCGGGTGCAACGCCCCCGACTTTAACCACAGCCGCCGCGCCGGGTTTAGGCGCGGCATGCGGCTCAATCAGCGGCATCAGGCTAGGCGCCAGCACCACCAGCAACTGCACCGGCAGCGCACTGGTAAAGTCATAATTCTTCGACTCCGGCCCATGCACATACGCCGTCATCGAACCAAAGAAGCGCTCGCCGATATTGAATACAAACGTCGCCGACCGGTTCACATAACGCGACTCGATCAAGCGCCCGCCCGACGCATACACATCAAAGCGCTGGTCGCCAGTCCCGGTCTTGCCGCCCACCGGAATAATGGCGCCATCCGCCGCCACAAACGCCGCCTTGGCGCGCTTGGCCGTGCCGTCCGACACCACGCCACGGATCGCATCGGCCACCACGCGCGCCACTTCCGGCGCCAGCACCTGCTCGTTGGTGGTCGGCGGCGCCTTGGTGATCAGCGTCTCATACGGCGTGCCCTGCGCAAAGTGCAGCGACGTGATGCGCTGCGAACTCTTGCGCACACCGCCATTCACCACAATCCCCATCAACTCCGCCAGCGCGGCCGGTCGGTCGGCCGACGCGCCCAGCGTGGTCGCATACGACGGCACCAGCGATTCGAACGGATAGCCCATCTTCTTCCACTGCTTGTGGATTTCCATGAAGCCTTCCACCTCGATCAGCCCGGCGATGCGCTTGTCCTGCGCGTGCTTGCGGTGCGTCTTGAACAGCCACTGGTACACGTCCTGGCGTTCCTGCTCGCTGGCCTTGGTCATCTCGCTCAAGGTCGCGCCCGGATGCAGGCGCAGATACGCCGCCATCCACAGTTCCAGCGGGTGCACGCTGGCCAGGTAGCCTCGGTCCGCCAGCGACCAGTTGCCGATCGCATACTGGTCGTACAGCTTGGCCACGCGCTCGTCCGGCACCTCGTTCTGCGACGGCAGGTTCTCTTTCAGGAAGGCCGCAAACTGCTCCTGCGTCGCCAGCGGATACACGGTGCGGTGGATCACCGCCAGCCGCACCGGCGTGCTGCGGATGTTCGCCAGCAGGATCTTGTCGATCTCTTCCGGCGGCTTGCCCTTGTACTTGGCGTAGAAGCGGCCCAGGAATTCCTTGCCTTCCTTGTCCGCGAAGCGCGCCAGGTAGCCGGCGCGGCGCGGATCGTCCGCGTCCGCCAGCAGCGAGGCCGACGAGCCCGGATTGGAGAACATGTAGAACTTTGCCACGTCGCGCATCAGCCGCACGAACACCAGGTTGGTCGAATGGCGCAGCGCCTCGGTCACGGTCAGGATCTTCGAGTTGTCCTCTTTCGAGAAGTTGCCGAAGTGGTGCAGACCGCCGCCGGTGAAGAAGCCTTCGCCCGGATTGCCCGAATACTTGCGCTCCATGGCCGCGTTCAGCATCGGCGTCAGCTCGCGCTTGTCCAGCGCCAGCGGCTTCAGGTAATCCAGCGCCCACTGCGAAATCTTATCCTGCGGATCGACCTTGACCTGGCCCAGCGCCGCCGCGTCCATGCCGCCGTACTTCTTGTGCAGCTGGTCGACGATGTCCAGGTAGGTGATCAGCGTGCGCAGCTTGGCGGTCGAGCCGAGGTCCAGCTTGGCGCCTTCATTGATGTCCAGCGGCTGGTCGAAGTTATCGGTTTGCAGGCGCAGCAGGTTGTTGTCCTTGCCCTTCTCCAGCAAGGTGAAGCTGTACACCACGTTGGCCGGGTCGCCGTTGCCCAGCATGCCTTTGCCGGTCAGGCCGGCGGCCTTGGCTTTTTCCGGATCGCGCAGATCGCGCAGCACCTGCGTGACGGCGGTCTGCGCCTGCGCGTCCAGCGTGCTGACCACGCTCAGGTCGAGGCGGTCCAGGTTGTACATGCGGTTGTCGCCCAGCAGGTTGGCCAGGTGGTTGCGGATCGCGTTCGAGGCCTTGCGGCTGACGAAGGTCTGCGCCGGCGCCGACTGCAGGCCGTTGCCGGTGGCCGGATGCAGGTGCTGCTGCAAGGCCACGTCGCGCATGGCCGGCGTGATGGCGCCGTCGTTGGCCAGGATGCGCAGGTGGCTGTTGGCCAGCACTTCCAGGTCGGCCGCGCCGTCACCCAGGTAGTAGCTTGGACGGCGCTGCGCGATCATCAGGCTCAGCGCTTCCTTGAACACCAGCGCGGTTTCCGCGTCCGGCCTGTCGAGCTTGCCGCTGAGGCGCTTGTTGACGTCGTCAAACGAACGGCCGTACCACACCCACATGCCGTCGCCGATGCCGTTCACCTCGCCGTAACCAGGCTTGGCCGACAGCGGCACGGTGTTCAGGTATTCGATCACGATGCGACGCCGCGCCTTCAGCGTTTCCGGGCCGTCCTGGTAGGAACGCAGGCTGGCCGACACCATCTGCTGCAGCTTGTCCTTCATCGAACCGGTGCGGCCTTCCGGCGAGTGGCGATACTTTTCGATCTGCGTCGCCAGCGTGCTGCCGCCGGCCGCGCGGTGACCGCCGGCCACGGCGCTGACGCTCTTCTCCAGCACCGCCTTGCCCAGCCGGTCCCACTCCACCGCCGGATTGCGCTTCGGATAGGTGTTGTCCAGCAGCTCGCGGTTTTCGATGAACAGCAGGCTGCTGATCAGCACCGGCGGCGCCTGCTCGAACTTGTTGTAGATGCGTTCCGGATAACTGGCGGCAAACAGCTCCTGCGCGCGGCAGTCGACAATGCGCAGGCCGGTCTTGGTCTTTTCGCGGTAGGTGGCGAACACGCCCATGTCAGCCAGCTCGGCCATTTTCGGCGAGATGCGCGCCTGCGCCGCGACCTGGTAGTCGCGCTGGCTCAGCTTGCCGATATAGTCCGGCAGGCCGGCATAGCCCAGGCGCTCGTCGTACGGGCTGTCGTGCGGGAAGCGGATCGATTTGCTCGGTCCCTTCTCCACCTTGTAGGTCATCTTGCTGGCGAGGTCGGTGAACACGCGCGCCTGCATCGACGAGGTCAGCGTTTCGCGATAACCCCAGTAGACGGCAAACGACACGCCTACCAGCAGCACCAGCAGGAAGGCATTGCGCGGACGCTTGCTCTTCTTCGGCGCACCGGACTCCGGCGGTGGCGGCGGGTCCATTTGTGCTTGCGCCAGATGGGCTTCGGTTGATTCAGGTGTATTAGGAGGCAGCATCGCGATGTTTCAGTAAAACTTACTAGTTACCATTGCACCACATCAGAGCGTCGCTGACCGGAGCGAACGCACAATAAATCAAAAGCGCTGTTTATTTTCGCAAAAAAACAACGGCGCTCTCCTGTGTGGGAGAGCGCCGCGTCACCCTGCCGTCACAATGCGGATCAGGTCGGTTTGAACTCTACGTGGAGCTTGCGCAGCTCGTCGCACAATTGAATGAAGGCGGTGGCCGTCTGCACCGGCTCGCCTTTGACGCCAAGCTCGATATGGCGGCGCGTGTTGGCGTCGCCCACGCTCGGCAGGCTGAACACTTTGACGCGCGGATACTGGTTTTCCAGCGCCACCATCAGCGGCGTCAGCGCCGATTCGGCCGCCTCGTACACCAGCACCGACTGCTCCAGGCGCGGCTCGCGGTTGAACAGGTCGGCGTAGTGGTTGTCCAGCACCCATTCCAGCATCGGCCACGCCATCACCGGAAAGCCCGGCACAAAATAATGCTTGTGCAGCGCGAAGCCGGCGATGTTGTTGTACGGGTTGGGGATCAGCGCCGCGCCCTCGGCGAACTCGGCCATTTTGAGGCGGTGCAGGTTCTCGGCCGACTCCAGGTCGGCGACCTGGCCGGCTTCCTGCGCCATCTGCACGATGCGCTGCTGGATGTTGATCTTGCCCTGCTCGTGCAGCACCAGCGGCAAACCCAGCGCGTCGGCGGCGGCCTGGCGCGTGTGGTCGTCCGGGGTGGCGCCGATGCCGCCGCAGCACAGCACGATGTCGTCGCTGGCGAAGGTGCGCTTCAGCGTGGCGGTGATGCGCGCCGGATCGTCCGGCAGCACCTCGGCCCACGTCAGCTGCAGGCCGCGCGCCGCCAGCATCTGCACAACCTTGGGGAAATGCTGGTCGACGCGCCTGCCGGACAGGATTTCGTCGCCAATGATGATGAGTCCGATTGCCATTGCCTACTCCTTTTCGATGACTTCCTGAGCCCGCAAACGCGCCAGCGCATCCAGGCAATAATACGCAAACCACAGGCCGGTGAAGATAAAAATCAGCACATACAGCCAGATCGACACCGCTGCCAGGAACGGGAACATGACCACCGCCATCACGCCGCTGAGCCAGATCGCGCCCGGCAGCGCGCCGGCGGCGCCCGACACCACGCCGATGATCAGCAGCCGCCAGCGGTGCTCGCTCAAGATCTGGCGCCGCTCTTCGGCGCTGGCGTAGTCGGCCAGCGTGTCGTAGACCATCACGCGGCAGGTCAGCCAGCCCCACAGCAGCGCCTGCACCACCACCGCCAGCGGCGGGAAGGCGTACAGCGGCAGCGTCAGTATCCACAGCCCGATGAAAATCGCCATGCCGCCCAGCGCCACGCCGATGCTGCCGATGATCGAGCCGCCGTGGCGCTGCTCCAGCTGCGGATAATGGCGCAGGCCGACGTGGCGGCCGATCAGCGGCATCGCCACCACGCCGATGAAGATCAGCGCGGTCAGTATCATCAGCGGCAGCAGCGCCAGCATGGCGATCAGCGGCACCACCACCGCCGTCAGCGTGCCCAGGCCCAGGCTGCGCAGCCAGCTGGTGCTGGTCGAGAACAGATTATGCTCGGTGAACAGCGCGTGCAGGTAATCGATCAGCGGCTGCAGGCCGAAGTACAGCGCGGCCGCCCACACCGCCAGCGCTAGCAGGAACGGCGCAATGCTCATCAACAGCATCTTGCCATGCCACTGCGACAGAAACGCCCGTCCCCATGTGCGGAACACTGCACCCATCAGACCACATCCTTTCTTGCGTATTCAATCATGCGTTTGAGGCCCAGCCATTGCTGCGACCAGAAGCCGCGTCCGTATTCGCGCCCGCTCAGCTGGTCGCGGATGCCGGTGGCGACGAAGCGCGGCGTAAAGTCGGCGGTGCGGAACAGGATATCCCACACTGGCAGCAGCACCGCAAAATTGCAGCCGCCCTGGCCGGCGCCGATGGCGTGGTGCATGCGGTGGTAGCGCGGCGACACCAGCAGCCGCTCGCCCAGCCAGCCGAAATGAATCCGCACATTCGCATGCTGCAGGCTTTGCAGGATGCGCGACACCGACACCAGCAGCACGTACTGCGCCGGCTCGACGCCGATGCCGAGCGCGATCACGCCCATGTAAACGTCGCGCAGCAGGTCGTCGAGGATGTGGTTGCGGTCGTCGCTCCACAGATTCATGTTCTGCTGACTGTGGTGCAGGCCGTGCAGCGCCCACCACCAGTTGAACTTGTGCGAGGCGCGGTGATACCAGTAATCGCAGAAATCCAGCGCCACGAAATACACCGCGAAGGCGCCCAGCGGACCGATGCCGGGCCACAGCGCCTCCAGGTTGAACGGGTGGAAGCCGTCAAAGCGCAGCCAGCCGGCGATGCTGTCCAGCAGCGGATCGAGCGTGAAGAAGATCAGCAGCGAGAACACGCCGATGCGGTGCAGCACGGTGTAGAGGAAGTCGTTCCAGCGCGCGCGCGGATCGGTGATCGGCTGCGCCGGAATCAGCGACTCCAGCGGCCGCAGCACCAGGAACAGCAGCGCCAGTTCGAGCATGCCGATCAGCAGCCATTCCGTGCCTTCGAACGCATCTTCGACAAAGGCGCCGAAGCCGAGCTGGAACACCAGCGGCTGGATCACGGTTTCGAACAACCAGCCCTGGGCCACGCCCAGCCAGTCGGAGAGGGTTTCTGTCATTTCTTATAGTCCGGATGCGCGCGCAGCGTGGCAAAGCACATGCCCTTCTGTTCCAGCCCGCTGATCAGCGGTTCCAGATTGGCCGGCGCCCAGGCATCCTTGCGCGACCAGATGCCCATGTGGATCAGCACGATATCGCCGCCGCGCAGGTCGCGCAACGACTTTTGCAGAAGTACCGGATTCGGATACTTTTCGCTCGACAGTTCGTCGCCCGAGAAGCCGGCCGGCGACCAGCCCACGTGCGCATAGCCGCAGCTTTTGCCGATGTCCAGCAGGCGCGGCGAGGTATGGCCGGCCGGCGCGCGCCAGAACGGATCGAGATGCTTGCCGGTCAGTTCGACAAAACGCTGGTCGACGCGCTGCATCTGTTCGCAATACTGCTGCGGCGTCCAGCTGACCTGCTTGCCGGCCTGCGGACCGAAACCCGGCTTGAACACCACCTTGCCGTCGGCGCCATCGCGCACAAACACCGCGTGGTCCCAGGTGTGGGTGCCGACCGCATGGCCTTCCGCCACGCGCGCCTTCCAGTACGCCGCCCAGGACGGATCGAGCGAATAATCGCCGCGCACGGTTTTCTCGTTGGCGAGGAAGAAGGTGGCCTTGATCTGGTGGCGGTTCAGCGTGTCGGCGATCAGCTCGGCCTGCGACTGGCTGCCGGTGTCGAAGGTCAGATAGATCGTGCCCTTGCAGGCGGCGCGCGGCGCGGCGGCGTGACCGGCCAGTGTTTTCAGCTGGCGCGCCTCGGCATTGGCGGCGCGGGCCGCGGCGTTGACGTCGCGCGCGCTGTTATTGACCGACTTGGCGCTGTCATCCGCGCGCACGGCCGGCGCGACCGCCAGCGCCAGCAGGGTCAGGACGGCGGCGCGCTTCATCAGCGTTGCGCGGAGTTGAAGAAGAACACGCCGTGCGGCGAGCGGCCGACCGGAATGGTCTTGATGACCTTGCGGCTGGCCAGGTCGATCACCGCCACCTTCTTAATCCAGCGCAGCGTGACCCACATGGTCTTGCCGTCGTCGGTCACTTCCATGCAGTCCGGGCCGCCGGGCACGTTGATCTGGCCGACGTTTTCCAATGTCTTCTGATCAATGATATTGATCGAATTGGAAACACGGTTCGACACGTAGGTGTAGCGGCCGTCGCCGGCCGAACGGAAGTTGTGCGCGCCCATGCCGGTCTTGATGCGCTTGACGGTTTTCTGCGCCTTCCAGTCGATCACCTCGACGTAGTCGCTGCCCATGATGCCGACCAGCAGATACTTGTCGTCCGGCGTCATGGCGATACCGGCCGGCAGCTTGCCGACCGGGAGCGTCCACTTGACGCTCTGCGTGGCCAGGTCGATGGCGCTGACCTGGTCGCTGCCCTGCTGCGTGATGAACACCATATTGCTGGCGGCGTTGAAGGCCATATGGCTCGGCAGCTTGGCCAGCGGGATGCGCTTGGCCAGCGTCATGCCGGCGCCGTCGTATTTGTACAGGTCCACGCGGTCCAGCCGCAGCGAGTTCGAGACGAACCATTTCTGGTCCGGCGAAAAGCCGATCTGGTACGGGTCGAGGATGTCCTTGATGGTGCGCTGGACCTGGCCGGATTTCGGGTCCAGGAAAATCAGCTCATTGCCGACCGAGCTGGCGACGATCAGCGACTTGTTGTCCGGCGTCGCCATCAAATGGTGTGGCTCTTTGCCGACCGGGAAGGTCGACAGATCCTTGTAGCTGGCCTGGTCCAGCAACTGCACGGTGGCGTCGCGCGAATTGAGCACCACGACCACGTTGGCCTGGGCGCTGCCGACGGCGGCAAGAAGGCAGGAAAGGAGGACACGGCGCAGACGACGAAACATGAAGGACTTCACTATGAGGAACAAAGCCTTATTTTACGTGCAAACCAGCCCCAGGCAAGGCGAAAGCCGGACAAAACTTCATGCCCGGCGTCGTCCCGCTACAGCCCTGCTACAATTCGGGCCTGTTTCTAATGAAAGGAAGATCATGTCCACCATCACTACCGACTCCGGCCTGCAATACATCGAACTGACCGTGGGCGAAGGCGAAGAAGCCAAAGCCGGCCAGAATGTCACCGTGCACTACACCGGCTGGCTGCGCAACGACGACGGCACCAAGGGCCCGAAATTTGATTCGAGCAAAGACCGCAACGATCCATTCGAGTTCGCCCTGGGCGCCGGCATGGTCATCCGCGGCTGGGACGAAGGCGTGCAAGGCATGAAGATTGGCGGTACCCGCCAGCTGATCATTCCAGCCGACCTGGGCTACGGCTCGCGCGGCGCCGGCGGCGTCATCCCGCCAAACGCCACGCTGATTTTCGACGTCGAACTGCTGGGCGTTTAAGCCCCCGTTAGCGCTGCCAGTTCCTGCGCAGCGCTTCCAGTTCGGCTCTCGTATCAAGCATGCCGCCGACGATGCGCTGGTCGATCGCCTCCAGCAGCGCCGTCGGCATCTCGGCGCCCATGCGGTAGCCGCCCGCCCCCGCCACCGGCCGGCCGTTCTGCACCACCACCGGTATCCGCCACTCCTCGTTGGCGCGACAGGCAATTCCCACCAGATCCTGCGACACGCCCACCAGCGTAAAGCTGCGGCAGTAGGTGCCCTCGTTCGACAGAAAACTCAGGCCGACGCGCACATCGCCCTCGGTCTGCGCCGAGCCGCCCAGCTGCTGGCTCAAGGCCGCCGCCAGCTTGCCCTGCGCGACCAGCAAACCGCTGCGGCTGCTGACCTCGGTCTGCGGCTGCGCGCGCTCGCCGCTGAACCAGTCGGGCTGCCACTTCGCCAGGCCGAATTTGCCGGCCGCCAGCCCCACCACCATCACCAGCGCCAGCGCGCTCCATTCCAGCCAGCCCCAGTGCCGGCGCGTGGCCTTGCGCGCGGCCTGCTGCGTGGCCAGGCGCTGCGCCCGCACCGCCGCCAGCTGCACCACGTTGGCACCGTGGCGCGCGCGGCCGGCGGACGGGCTGCGCTGGTCGGCGTAGACATCGTCGCGCGCCGCGCGCAGCCGCGCCACCCGGCGCACCAGGCTGCTGTCATGGCGCATGGCGGCCTCAAGCTCCTGGCGGGTTTCCTCGTCCAGTTCGCCATCGGCATACGCTATCAGTGTCTCGTCTGAAAAGCTCATATTCCCGTCCTTTTACGCGTTCCATCATAAACCTTTTTTGCCGGTCATGCGGTTTTGTCGAAACTGAGAAACCCTTTAAATACAAGGCCTTGTTCGCGTTGCGGTGCAGCGAGGCAGCGGACACAAGGCTTACTTCGTACGTAGTTCGTACAGAAACCATTACTTTTAACAATATTTATGCTAATCTGCGCGCTCCAATAACCAAGGAGGTAGTAATGAAAAAAGGCGAACTGATTGCAGAATTTGCGAAACGCACCGAGCTGTCCGCTGCTGCCGCCAACGGCGCAGTGAACACCCTGATCGCCATCATCACCGAGCGTCTGAAAAAAGGCGACACGGTTGGCATCACCGGCTTCGGCACCTTCTCCGTAGCCAAACGCGCTGCACGCAAAGGCCGCAATCCCGCAACCGGCGAAGCGATCAAGATCGCTGCGTCGAAAACCCCGAAATTCTCGGCTGGCGCCACGCTGAAATCGGCTGTCAACCCGACGAAGAAGAAGTAATTCTTCCGGAGTTTTACGCGTGCCCGGAAGGGCACCGGAGACGGCGGTTCATGCCGGCACATGCCGGGCATGGCCGCCGTTCTGTTTTGGAGCGCGCACTCTAGCGGCTTTTGCCATGGCTGCGGTTATGATGGTGCATCCATTCACAGCCAGGAGTTAGGTATGAGTTTGCAAGAACAGTTTGAACAAGCGCAGGCGGACTCGAAGAATCTGTCCGAGCGTCCGGACAATATCACGCTGCTGAAAATCTATGCGCTGTTCAAGCAGGCATCCAGCGGCGACACCACCGGCGAGCGTCCCGGCATGACCGACTTCGTCGGCCGCGCCAAGTTCGATGCATGGGCCGAGCTGAAAGGCAAAACCCAGGACGAAGCGAAACAGCTGTACATCGACCTGATCGAAGACCTGAAGTAAGACCGACGCAATAAAAAAGGCCCGCACGGGCCTTTTATTTTTTAGACAACAAACACCTTCCGCATCTTCTCGGCCACCTTGGCCTCGATCTGCGACGCCATCATGCTGATCGGGAAGCCTAGGTCCAGTTGCAGCTGCGCCTGATGCGGCAGCAGGCTCAGCGAACCACTGACGCCGCTGCGCTCGAAACGCAGCACATCCCCCTCCCAGCGGCAGGCCAGTTCAAATTGTTCGGCCAGCTTGTCGGCCACTTGTTGGGCGGCCGCGCGTGCCTGCTCCGGCGCCAGGTGGTGTTCCTGGACGATGTTGATGTCCGCCATGCGGCTCTCCCTGCTCTGAATAACAAAGCCGCCATGATGCCAGTTGCGCCCCGCCCGCGCCAGTCCACAACGGCAGGGGCGAAGTGTTTCATCCCGCCCGAATGTATTTGCTTATATGTATTGTATATAAGCCCAATTTGTGAGAAATAGCGAATTACCTTAAAATACAGTGCTTTGCCAAGGTTAGCCAGGCAACTGCCCCGCCGCCGACGCTACTGCACACCAACATTGATAGGACTGTTATGACCCACGTTGTCACCGAATCTTGCATCGCTTGCCGTTATACGGACTGCGTCGATGTTTGCCCGGTAGATTGTTTCCGCCAAGGCCCGAACTTCCTCGCCATCGACCCGGACGAGTGCATCGACTGCGCCGTCTGCGTGGCCGAATGCCCGGTCAACGCCATCTACGCCGAGGAAGACGTCCCAGGCGACCAGCAGCAATTCATCAAGATCAACGTCGATCTGGCGCGTAACTGGCCTTCGATCACCAAGACTATTCCTGCGCTGCCGGATGCGGAACAGTTCAAGGACGTCAAAGAAAAATTGCAGCTGTTGGTACGCTAAGCAGCGGCCATCATTGAAATCACAGGAAAACCACGTATGAATAGCACTGTCACACCACCTGGCGTCATCGAAGCCGATGCCGTCATCATTGGCGCCGGCCCGGTCGGCTTGTTCCAGGTCTTCGAGCTCGGCCTGCTGGAAATCAAGGCCCACGTGATCGATTCGCTGGGCGCCGTGGGTGGCCAGTGCGTGGAACTGTACCCGGACAAGCCGATCTACGACATCCCGGCCGTGCCGTCGTGCACCGGCCAGGAACTGACCGACAACCTGCTCAAGCAGATCGAACCGTTCGAGCCGACCTTCCACCTGGGCCAGGAAGTGACCAAGGTCGAGCGCCGCGACGACGGCCGTTTCGACGTTGAAACCACGCTGGGCACCCAGTTCATCACCAAGACCATCTTCATCGCCGCCGGCGTCGGCTCGTTCCAGGCCCGCACGCTGAAAGTGGACGGCATCGACGTGTTCGAAGGCTCGCAGCTGCACTACAAGGTCAAGGACCCGGCGCAGTTCGAAGGCAAGAACCTGGTCATCTGCGGCGGCGGCGACTCCGCGCTGGACTGGGCCCTGAACTTCGTCGGCAAGGCCGAATCGGTGGTGCTGCTGCACCGCCGCGAAGACTTCCGCGCCGCGCCAGCCTCGGTCGCCAAGATGAAAGCGCTGTGCGACGACTACGAAATGCAGCTGATCATCGGCCAGGCCACCGGCTACGAAGCCTCGGAAGACGGCAAGCTGAACCACCTGAAAGTGACCGGCGCCGACGGCGTCACCCGCCGCGTGCCGCTGGACATGCTGCTGGTGTTCTTCGGCCTGTCGCCGAAGCTGGGCCCGATCGCCGAATGGGGCCTGGACATCGAGCGCCGCCAGCTGAAGGTGCAGAACACCGAGAAGTTCGAAACCAACGTGCCGGGCATCTTCGCCGTGGGCGACATCAACACCTACCCGGGCAAGAAAAAGCTGATCCTGTCGGGCTTCCACGAAGCCGCGCTGGCCGCTTTCGGCGCCGCGCCGTACATCTTCCCGGACAAGAAGATCCACATGCAGTACACCACCACCTCTCCGAAGCTGCACAAGGTGCTGGGCGTGGAAACGCCTGTGTTCGATTAAGCACTGACGACGGGCAAATGTCCTACACAAAAGCAGCGGAAACGCTGCTTTTTTTATGCCCGCCGCAGTATTATTCTTAATAGCAAGATTGCCTGTGGATAGTACGTAGCCCTTGCTGGGCAGCACCTCAGAGTGCTTTACGTCAAAAACACAGCGCCTATAATATGGCTTATGATGTCGGCATTGGTGCACCGCACCAAAACCTATAAAAACCGGGATGTCCTATGCTCTACCAACTCCATGAAATGCAGCGCTCCTTCCTGACGCCCCTGATGCAATGGGCGGACGCGTCGGCCAAGCTGTTTACCAATCCGGTGTCGCCGCTGGCGCATACGCCGTTCTCCCAGCGCATCGCCGCCGGTTACGAACTGATGTACCGATTGGGCAAGGACTACGAAAAGCCGGCATTCGAAATCGACAGCACCGTGATCAAGGGCGAGACGGTCGGCATCATCGAGCACGTGGCGGTCAACAAGCCGTTCTGCCGCCTGATCCATTTCAAGAAGGACCTGGACGACAAGAAATTCAAGGCCCTGAAGCAGCCGACCGTGCTGCTGGTGGCGCCGCTGTCCGGCCACCACTCGACGCTGCTGCGCGACACCGTGCGCGGCCTGATCGTCGACCACGACGTCTACATCACCGACTGGACCGACGCCCGCATGGTGCCGCTGTCGGAAGGCCCGTTCCACCTGGACGACTACATCTATTACGTGCAGGACTTCATCCGTCTGCTGGGCCCGAACGTGCACGTGATCTCCGTATGCCAGCCGACCGTGCCGGTGCTGGCCGCGATCTCGCTGATGGCCTCGGAAAACGATCCGAAACTGCCGAAAACCATGACCATGATGGGCGGCCCGATCGATCCGCGCAAATCACCGACCGCCGTCAACAACCTGGCCACCGAGAAGAAATTCTCGTGGTTCGAAAACACCGTGATCTACCCGGTGCCGCCGAACTACCCGGGCTTTGGCCGCAAGGTCTATCCGGGCTTCCTGCAGCATGCCGGCTTCATCGCCATGAATCCGGGCCGCCACGCCGAAAGCCACCGCGACTTCTACAACCACCTGGTCAAGGGTGACGAGGAAACCGCCGAATCGCACCGCAAGTTCTACGACGAATACAACGCCGTGCTGGACATGCCGGCCGAATACTATCTGGACACCATCAAGACCGTGTTCCAGGACTTCGCGCTGCCGAAAGGCGACTGGCTGGTCGGCGGCAAGCTGGTGCGTCCGGCCGACATCAAGACCGTCGCCCTGTTCACCGTTGAAGGCGAGCTGGACGACATCTCCGGCGCTGGCCAGACCCAGGCCGCGCACGACCTGTGCACCGGCATTCCGGCCGACATGCAGCAGGACTTCGTGGCGCCGGGCGCCGGCCACTACGGCATCTTCTCCGGCCGCCGCTGGCGCGAGATGGTGTGCCCGAAAATTACCGAGTTCATCAAGAAACACGGTTGATCGAATAGTAAAACGCCCCGTCTGACGGGGCGTTTTACTATAATGGCGTTTTATCGCCCAGCTACCTTCCGTGTCCAGCCCTCCCTCACTCGCCGACCGCATCGAAGACGTCCTGCCGCAGACGCAATGCACCAAGTGCGGCTATGATGGCTGCCGCCCGTATGCGGAAGCCATCGCGGCCGGCACGGCCGACATCAACCAGTGTCCGCCCGGCGGCGCCGAAGGCATCGCACGGCTGTCGTCAGTCACCGGCCGCGGGGTCATCCCGCTGAATCCCGTCAACGGCCTGGAACGGCCGCGCGCCGTCGCCTACATCGACGAAGCGCTGTGCATCGGCTGCACGCTGTGCATCCAGGCCTGCCCGGTGGACGCCATCGTCGGCGCCGGCAAACTGATGCACACCGTGGTGCCGGACCTGTGCACCGGCTGCGATCTGTGCGTGGCGCCCTGCCCGGTCGATTGCATCGTCATGTACCCGGTGACGGAAACCACCGGCTGGGCCGCGTGGACGCAAGCCGATGCCGATGCCGCGCGCGAACGCCACGACTTCCGCGCCTTCCGCCTCAAGCGCGACAAGGACGAAAACGAAGCCCGCCTGGCGGAGAAGGCCAAAGCCAAGATGGAGAAAGTCAACACCATCGATCCAGCCGACGCCGAATCGGCCGCCGCGCTGGAACGCAAACGCGCCATCATCGCCGCCGCGATGGAGCGTGCCCGCCTGAAAAAAGAATCCGAGAACAAATGAACGCAGCCAAACGCTACGAAATGTTTGTGCGCTTCCGCGCCGCCAATCCCAAGCCCGTCACCGAACTCGCATACACGACGCCCTTCGAACTGCTGATCGCCGTGCTGCTGTCGGCGCAGGCGACCGACGTCGGCGTCAACAAGGCCACGCGCCTGCTGTACCCGGTGGCCAACACGCCGCAGGCCATCCTCGACATGGGCGAGGAAGAGCTGACGGGCTACATCCGCACCATTGGCCTGTACAAGACCAAGGCCAAGAACGTCATCGCCACCTGCAAGATCCTGGTGGAGAAGCATGGCGGCGTGGTGCCGCAGGATCGCGAATCGCTGGAAGAACTGCCGGGCGTCGGCCGCAAGACCGCCAACGTGGTGCTGAACACCGCCTTCGGCCAGCCGACGATGGCGGTGGACACGCACATCTTCCGCGTCTCCAACCGCACCGGCCTGGCGCCGGGCAAGAACGTCGACATCGTCGAACAAAAGCTGCTGAAATTCGTGCCGCAGGAGTTTCTGCACGACGCCCACCACTGGCTGATCCTGCACGGCCGCTACACCTGCAAGGCGCGCAAGCCCGAATGCTGGAACTGCATGCAGATCGACCTGTGCGACTACCGCGCCAAAACACCGGCGCCCGCCACCGCCTGATCCTGGGTCAGTTCTGCCAATCGCACACGAGCTCATGTACCAATGGCAGAACTGACCCCGGTTTTTAGACCAGCACCAGGTTGTCGCGGTGGATCAGTTCCTGGCCTTCGACGAAGCCGAGGATCGCTTCGATTTCGCTCGACGGCTTGCGCATGATGCGGCGCGTTTCGGCGCTGGTGTAGTTGGACAGGCCGCGCGCCACCGGCACGCCGTCCGCGCTGACGCAGGTGATGACCGCGCCGCGTCCGAACTCACCCTTCACTTCCACCACGCCGATCGGCAGCAGCGACTTGCCCTCGCCGGTCAGCTTCTGCACCGCGCCGGCGTCCAGCACGACCTGGCCCGCGGTGTGCAGGTGATCGGCCATCCACTGCTTGCGCGCCGTCAAGTGGCCGGTCTGCGCCGCCAGTTCGGTGCCGATGGCTTCCCCGCCGGCCAGGCGCGCCAGCACTTCGTTCTCGCGGCCATAGGCGATGACGGTGTGCGCGCCCGATTTGGCGGCGCGCTTGGCGGCCAGGATCTTGGTCAGCATGCCGCCGCGTCCCAGGCTGCTGCCGGCGCCGCCGGCCATCGCCTCCAGCGCCGCGTCGCCCGCACGGCCGTGCTGGATCAGCGTTGCCGACGGATCCTTGCGCGGATCGGCGCTGTACAGCCCTTGCTGGTCGGTGAGGATGATCAGCGCGTCGGCTTCGATCAGGTTGGCCACCAGCGCGCCCAGCGTATCGTTGTCGCCGAACTTGATTTCGTCGGTGACCACCGTGTCGTTCTCGTTGATGATCGGCACCACGCCCAGGCGCAGCAAGGTGGTCAGCGTCGAGCGCGCGTTCAGGTAGCGTTCGCGGTCGGCCAGGTCGGCGTGCGTCAGCAGCACCTGCGCCGTGCCCAGCTGGTGCGCGCGGAAGCTGGTTTCGTAGATCTGCGCCAGGCCCATCTGGCCGACGGCGGCGCAGGCCTGCAGTTCGTGGATATCGGTGGGGCGCTGCTCGAAGCCCAGGCGCAGCATGCCTTCGGCGATGGCGCCGGACGACACCAGCACCACTTCCTTGCCCAGCCCACGCAGGCCGGCGATCTGCGAGGCCCAGCGCGCGATGGCGGAATGATCGAGTCCGCGCCCATCATTGGTGACCAGCGACGATCCAACCTTGATGATGATGCGGGTGGCTTTTTGTATGACGGAATTCATAAGGCGACAATCTCAAAACAAGCGGAGGAAAATATGCTGTATTTTGGCGGGCGGATTGCCCTGCTTTGCCGCGACAGTCGCCGGCTCCGGGATGCGGAGGCGGCGCCGAATGGGAAAGGCATAACCAGCTGATAACTGATTATGCCGGTGATGCACTGGATTAGTCGAGGATTTTGAAGCGCGGATCGTCCGGATCGATCGACGAAATGCCGCGCGCCTCTTCGGTCATCTGCGTTTCTTCCGAGCGCTGCTCGGTATGGCGCGTTGCTTCCAGGTGCTTCTGGATGGCGTTGACCAGCTCCTGCGTGCCGTCGTGGCTAAGCGCGGAGATCTCGAACACCGGACCCTTGAAGCCGAACTTCTTGATGAAATCCTTGACCTTCTTGGCGCGTTCTTCTTCCGGCACCATGTCCAGCTTGTTCAGCACCAGCCAGCGCGGCTTGTCGACCAGTTCTTCATCGTACTTCTTCAGTTCATTGACCAGCGCCTTGGCTTCCTTGACCGGATCGACGCTCGCCTCGAACGGCGCCAGGTCGACGATGTGCAGCAGCAGGCCGGTGCGCGACAGGTGGCGCAGGAACTGGTGGCCCAGGCCCGCACCTTCGGCGGCGCCTTCGATCAGGCCCGGAATGTCGGCGATCACAAAGCTCTTCTCGTGCGACACGCGGACCACGCCCAGGTTCGGATGCAGGGTGGTGAACGGATAGTCGGCGATCTTCGGACGCGCGTTCGACACGGCGGTGATGAAGGTCGACTTGCCGGCGTTCGGCATGCCCAGCAGGCCCACATCGGCCAGCACCTTCAGTTCCAGGCGCAGCGTGCGCACTTCGCCTTCCTTGCCCGGCGTCTTCTGACGCGGCGCGCGGTTGGTCGAGGTCTTGAAGTGGATGTTGCCCCAGCCGCCCTCGCCGCCCTTGGCCAGCAGCTCCTGCTGACCGTGTTCGCTCAGGTCGGCCAGGATCTCGCCGCTGACGTCATCGATGATCAGGGTGCCCAGCGGCATGCGCAGGAACATGTCGTCGGCGCCTCGGCCATAGCAGTCGGCGCCACGGCCCGGTTCGCCGTTGCCGGCGCGGTGCACTTTGGAGAAGCGGAAATCGACCAAGGTATTGATGTTACGGTCCGCTACGGCCCAGATCGAGCCACCCTTGCCGCCGTCGCCGCCGTCAGGGCCGCCAAACGGGCGGAATTTTTCACGGCAAAACGACGAGCAGCCATTGCCGCCGTCACCACCGATTACTTCAATTTTTGCTTCGTCGATAAACTTCATGATGTACCGCCATAAAACTAAAAGGCTCTACCGGGGGGGGCAGAGCCTTTCGATTGAAGGCTTGCGCCTTACAAAACAGCCCGACACGACATGCGCGCGGGCCGTGAGCGTAATTTACGCTGCTGCTACTACGGTGACGTACTGTTTCGAGCCTGCGCCCTTAACAACAAACTTCACCACGCCGTCCACCAGGGCGAACAGGGTGTGATCTTTGCCGGTGCCTACACCTTCGCCGGCGCGCACTGGGGTGCCGCGTTGACGAATGATGATGCCGCCTGCATTGATGGTTTGGCCGCCGTAGACTTTAACGCCCAGACGTTTTGATTCTGAGTCACGACCATTTCGCGTTGTGCCGCCGCCTTTTTTGTGTGCCATGCTAAAGCTCCTTGGATACTAAAAAGTGTCGATACGCGATTAGGCGTTGATCGAAACAACTTGGATTTCGGTGTAGTTCTGACGGTGACCCTGATGCTTCTGGTAGTGCTTACGACGACGCATCTTGAAGATCGTCACTTTTTCGTGACGGCCGTGGGAAACAACAGTAACCAGAACCTTCGCACCTTCAACCAGCGGAGCACCGAACTTGATGCTGTCGCCCGCGCCAACGGCGAGGACTTGGTCAATGGTGATTTCGGAACCAATGTCTGCCGGTATCTGTTCTACTTTAAGTTTTTCGCCAGCGGCAACTTTGTATTGTTTGCCACCGGTTTTTATGACCGCGTACATGATTTGAAACCTCTCAAATGTTTAGAAAAATCCCCGGAGAAACCGGAGAACCGCAGATTATACACAGGAACCATTTTTGCGTCAAAAACTATTCACAAACGGCGGGTGGCGTGGTATGTCAAACAATTTTACCGGGGCGGCGCTTGACATTACAGCAAGCGAATTGCAGCAAACAGAGGGGCTGACGCCCCTGTGGACGGGGCCATGACGTATAATCTCGCCACCATTAGTCTAACTGCACAGGTTCGCCTTGTCTGCCGCTACCCAAAACGCCACCCAAAACACCATCACCCAAACCATTGCCGCCGATATGGACGCGGTCAACCTGGTGATCCGTAAAAGCCTGCATTCCGAGGTTTCCCTCGTCAATCAGATTGCTGAATACATCATCAGCGCCGGTGGGAAACGCATCCGCCCGGTCCTGGTGCTGCTGGTGGCCAACGCCTGGTCCTACAAGGGCACGGCGCACCACGAACTGGCCGCGGTGGTGGAGTTCATCCACACCGCGACGCTGCTGCACGACGACGTGGTCGACGAATCGTCGCTGCGCCGCGGCCGCGCCACCGCCAACGCCCTGTTCGGCAACGCCGCCTCGGTGCTGGTGGGCGACTTCCTGTATTCGCGCTCGTTCCAGATGATGGTCGGCCTGAACAATATGCGCGTGATGCAGATCCTGTCGGACGCCACCAACGTCATCGCCGAAGGCGAAGTGCAGCAGCTGCTGAACATGCACGATCCGGACGTGACCCAGGAACGCTACCTGCAAGTGATCCGCTCCAAGACCGCCAAGCTGTTTGAAGCGGCCGCTGAGCTGGGCGCGCTGGTGGCTGGCGCCAATGACGAGCAGATCGCCGCCGCCGGCGAATACGGCCGCTCGCTGGGCACCGCCTTCCAGCTGATCGACGACGTGCTGGATTACGCCGGCGACGCCGCCGAAATCGGCAAGAACGTCGGCGACGACCTGCGCGAAGGCAAGCCGACGCTGCCGCTGATCTACCTGATGGAAAACGGCACGCCGGAGCAGCGCGAGCTGGTGCGTTCGTGCATCGAACAGGGTGACGAGCAGCATTTCGACACCATCCTGGCCGCCATCACCACCAGCGGCGCGCTGGACTTCACGCGCGAACAGGCGGTAATCGCCGCCAAGCGCGCCTCGGAAGCGATCGCCGGCCTGCCGGACAGTGTCTACAAGGAATCGCTGCTGCAACTGGCGCACTTCTCGGTACATCGAAATCACTAAAACTTAAACCCGGGGTCAGGTCCCTCATTTCTACACGAGCTCAACCCTATGTACACATACGGTTGAGCTCGTGTAGAAATGAGGGACCTGACCCTGGGTTTTTCATTGCGGCCACCGCAACAATCATTTGTTCCCGCACCGATTTTTCTTTGCCCATCAGAAGCCTAGACTGAGGCCTTCTAATATCGCAAGGACTCATCATGCTGGACAAACTGACGCAAGGCGGCTTCTCGATCGGCCTCGAACTGCCGCTGGATAACGACTGGTCCCCTGCCGGCGACCGCGCCCGCCGCGAAGCCGGCCGCCTGCCGGGCCAACCGGACATGCAGCACCACGCCGAACTGGCGGTGCTGGCCGACCGGCTCGGCTTCCGCGCGCTGTGGGTGCGCGACGTGCCGCTGTACGACCCATCGTTCGGCGACGCCGCCCAAGTTTTTGAAACATTCAGCTACCTCGGCTACCTGGCCGGCGTCACCAGGAACATCCTGCTCGGCACCGCCGCCGTGGTGCTGCCGCTGCGCGAACCGGTGCTGACGATGAAATCCGCCGCCACCGTGCAACAGTTGAGCAACGGCCGCCTGCTGCTCGGCACCGCCAGCGGCGACCGTCCCGTCGAATACCCGATCTTCGGTCGCGACTTCGACACGCGCGGCGCCGAGTTCCGCGACCAGGTCGCCAAGCTGCGCGCCGGGCACGATCCCGCCTGGCCGCCCGGCATCCAGCTGCTGCCGCGCGCAACGCAGCCGATCCCGCTGCTGGTGGCCGGCCTGGCACAGCAGACGCCGCAATGGGCCGGCGCCAACATGGACGGCTGGCTGGCCTATCCCGGCACGCCGGAAGACCACGTGCGCCGCGTGGCGCTGTGGCGCGAGGTGGCCGGCGCCAAGCCCTACGTCAGCTTCATCCACCTCGACTTGCTGGCCGATCCCGACGCCCCGCTGCGCCGCCACCGCTTCGGCGCCTCGACCGGCCGCAACGGCCTGATCGCCGAACTGCAAGCGATGCAGGATGCCGGCGTCGACCACATCGGCCTCCACCTGCGCCGCAACCAGCGCCCGCTGGCCGAGACAATCGAAGAAATCGCCGCCTACATCCTGTAAAAACCGGGGTCAGTTCTGCCAATCGCACACGAGCCCATGTACCAATGGCAGAACTGACCCCGGATTACAGGATTTCCTGCACCAGCTCGGACGGGCGGCACAGGCGCACGCCTTTGGCCGTCACCACGAACGGGCGTTCGATCAGGATGGGATGGGCCATCATCGCGTCCAGCAGCGCGTCGTCCGACAGCGCGGTGTCGGCCAGGCCCAGTTCGACGTACAGGTCGCCCTTGTTGCGCATGGCCTGGCGCACCGTCAGGCCGGCCTTGGCGATCATCTTCTGCAGCGCCGCGCGCGTTGGCGGGTTCTTGACGTAGTCGATGATCTCCGGCTCCACGCCGCTGGCGCGGATCGCTTCCAGCGTTTTGCGCGACGTGCCGCAGGCGTTGTTGTGGTAGATGGTGACGCTCATGATGCTGCCCTCGTGCTGAATAACAAAGGCAGCATTATCGCTTAAAACTTCGTCGCCAGACTCACGCCGATGCTGCGCGGCGCCAGCCGGTAGCCCTGCACAATCGACGCCACCTGCGGATGCTGGATGATGGTGTCGGTATCGAACGCGTTCTTCACAAACACGGTGAACGCATAGCTGCCGAAGGTCATGCCGCCGCTGAAGTCCGTGCTGTGATACGCCGGACGCTCATGGTCGGTCTGCTCCGGATCCAGCGAGCCAGTGCTGGAGCCGACCCACTGCATGCCCGCCATCACAAACGCCGGCCGCTCCCACGCGGAGAAGTTGTAGGTGGCGTTGACCGCCGCGTTATATTTCGGCACGCCCTGAATCTGCGCACCGGCCACCGCACCCACCACGCCATTCTGGCTGCCGACATCGTTCGACAGTTCCGCCTTCACATAGCCGCCCGATGCGCTCAGCGTCAGGCCAGGCAGCGGCTTGGCCTTGATATCGAATTCGAAGCCCTTGGTGGTGGCGTCGCCTGCATTCGCGTTGTAGGTGTAGGCGCAGGTCGGCAGGTACACGCCCTGCTGGATGTTCTTCCACTTCACGTAGAACACGTCGGCATTCACGCTCACGCGGTTGTTGAGGAAGCGCGATTTGCTGCCCAATTCATAGCTCCACAGGCTGTCCGGCGAATACGACGGCGGCCCGGCCGTGATGCCGTTCGCTTCCAGGTCCGGCCCGCAGGTGGTCGGCGGCACGTAGATGTTGGCGCCGCCCAGGCGGAAGCCCTTGGCCACGCTGGTGTAGACGGTGTTGGTCGGATTGACTTCCCACGTCAGCGCATACTTCGGCGTGAAGGCTTTCGAATCCGTCTCGGCGCCGCTGTTGTTGCCGGCGCCAGCCAGGTAGTTGCCGTTGCGCTGTTCCAGCGTGGTATTCGCCTTCAGGTAGCGCGCGCCGACGGTGGCGTGCACGGTCGGCGTGAAGTAGTAATTCAGCTCGCCGAAGATCGACGCCTGCTTCTCGCGGTAGTGGAAGGCGCCGGCAAACGAGTTATCGTTCGGGAACTGGCCCGGACGCGCATCCGGCAGCAGATCCGGGTCGGCGATATCGAAGCCGAACTGCTTGAAGGTGTCGGTGACGCCGAAGATCGGATCGTTCTCGATGATGTTGGTATGCTGGCGCGAGAAGTACGTCCCCGCCAGCCAGGTCCACGGCGACACCTTCTCGTCGTAAGGACGCGAAGCCAGGCGGAACTCCTGCGATACCTGCCGCACCTGGTTATTCAGGTACACCGCCGACGGCAGGCCGGCAATCGCCTCGATCAGCTCCGGCGGCGCCTTGCCGCCATCGGCCGTCGAGGTCAGGAAGGTCGACAGCGAATAGCTGTTGTAGGCCGAACCATTCTGCGTGCGGTCGAACTTGCGCTCGAAGTAGCTGGTGGCCGAGGTCAGATCAAACGCGCCCAGGTCCCAGTTGACGGTCACGCTGGGCGCCATCAGCTTGTCGATCGACGGTTCGCGCACCTGCTTCTGCGCCTGGTACAGCGGCAGGTCCAGGTTGAAGGCCGCGATGTCCTTGGCGTCGATGCGCTGGTAGTAGACCGACAGCGTCACCGTCAGCGTGCGCGTCGGCCGCCACTTGAGCGAGGCGCGCACTTCCTGGTCGTTGATCTTGTTGATGTTGTTGGCGATGACGCCGCCGTCGCCGTCCACCTGCTTGATAAAGCCGCCCGTGTGCTGCGCCTGCACGCCGATGCGCAGCGCCAGTTCGTCGGGAATCAGCGGCAGGTTGGCGACCACGTTGGCCGCATAGTTGGCGCTGCCGCCCTTGGTGTTGGAGGCCTCGGTATAGGTGGTGAATTCGCGCTCCTTCAGATCCGGCTCGTTCGGCACGAACTTGATGGTGCCGCCCATCGAACTGGCGCCGTACAGGGTGGCCTGCGGACCGCGCAGCACTTCCACCCGGTCGATGTCGAAGAAGCGCGGCTCGATATTCCCCATGGTGTAGACGTTGCCCACCGTGACCGGCGTGTCGCCGAGGTAGATGCCCACCGTGGCCGCACCCGCCGTCGAGCTGATGCCGCGGATTTCAACGTTGGAGGTGCCCGGTCCCGCGCCGCCGTTGCCGCTGGCGGTGGTGAAGGAGATATTCGGCACCACGCGCGTCAGGTCGGTGATGTCGCGCACGTGTTCCGCCTGCAGCTGGGCGCCGGTGACGGCGGTGATACTCATCGCCACCTTGGCCGGATCTTCCTTGCGCTTTTGCGCGGTCACCTTCACGACTTCGATTTCGTCCGACTGCTGCTGCGCCCAAACCGGGGCACTGAATGCCGCCAGCACGGCGGATGCGATGAGTTTGCGTCGAATATCCATGTCCGATCTTCTCCTTGGCGCCCCAAAATTGGGCATATGCTTATATTTACCACATTGGTATTTTTACAAAGCAAAAAACTTGCCAAGGTGTGTTCTATTTGAAACGTTTAAAACTTTCGGACAGGAAGTCGACAAAGGTGCGGATGCGCGCGGAAAGCTGGTGCCGCTGCGGATACACCGCATAGATGTCCGCATCCGGCGTCCGGTAGTTGGCCAGCACCGGCGCCAGCCGCCCGCTTTGCAGATAGCGTTCGATGTCCCACTCGGCCCGCATCAGGATGCCGTGGCCATCCAGCGCCCAGTTGACGGCGATCTCGCCATCGTTGGTGGTCAGGTTGCCGCGCACGCGCACCGCGTCGCCGGTGCGGTCGCCTTCGCGTCCCGTGAACAGCCGCCACACGCCATACGCCTCGTCGCCCTGGCGGATGCAGATGCAGTTGTGCCGCGCCAGCTCGGGCGGCGACTTCGGCTCGCCGTGCTTTTCCAGGTACTTGGGCGAGGCGCACAGCAAGCGCCGGTTGGCCGCCAGCCGCCGTGCGATCACCCGCGTGTCGGCCGGCGCGCCGAATCGGATGCAGACGTCGAACTGGTCGTCCGTCAGCGGCGGCGGATCGACCGACAGCTGCAACTGCACGTCCACCTGCGGATACTGCAGCACGTACTGCGAAATCGCCGGCGCGATATGCAGCCGGCCGAAGCCCAGCGTGGCGTTGACGCGCAACTGCCCTTTCGGCACGCCCTTGGAAGTGGTCAGCAACTGATCGAGATCGGCGATTTCACCGAGGATGCGGCGCGCATGCTCGAGCAGCACCTCGCCCTCCGGCGTGAGGCTCATGCGGCGCGTGGTGCGGTTCACCAACGGCACGCCGATACGCGACTCGATGAATGCCAGCCGCTTGCTGACCGCCGACGTGGTGATGCCCAATTCGCGCGCCGCCCCGCTCAAACTGCCCGCATTGGACAGGGCGACGATAAAACTCAGCTCCGCTGGTTGAAAACCGCTGCTCATCGATTGTGGAGTCCAGGGTTGATAATGGATTGAGTTTAGCCACCTTAACGCGTGCCGTCCATTCCTTAAAGTGCATCCATTCACTTTTAAGGAGACAGCAATGAAGACCTACCACATCGCAACCATTCCAGGCGACGGCATCGGCAAGGAAGTCGTGCCCGCCGGCCAGCAGGTGCTGGCCGCGCTGGCCGCCGCCAGCAACACCTTCCAGTTCACCTTCGAAGACTTCGACTGGGGCGGCGACTACTACCGCAAGCACGGCGAAATGATGCCGAAGAACGGCCTGGACGCGCTGCGCAACAAGGACGCCATCCTGTTCGGCTCCGCCGGCGATCCTGACATCGCGGACCACATCACGCTGTGGGGCCTGCGCCTGAAGATCTGCCAGGGCTTCGACCAGTACGCCAACGTGCGCCCGACCCGCATCCTGCCCGGCATCGACGGGCCGCTGAAACGCTGCAAGCCGGAAGACCTGAACTGGGTCATCGTCCGCGAAAACTCGGAAGGCGAATACTCCGGCGTCGGCGGCCGCGTGCACCAGGGCCACCCGATCGAAGCCGCCACCGACGTTTCGATGATGACCCGCGTCGGCGTCGAACGCATCCTGCGCTACGCCTTCAAGCTGGCGCAATCGCGTCCACGCAAGCTGCTGACCGTGATCACCAAGTCCAACGCCCAGCGCCACGCGATGGTGATGTGGGACGAGATCGCGCTGGAAGTCTCGCGCGACTTCCCGGACGTGAAGTGGGACAAGGAACTGGTGGACGCCGCCACCGCGCGCATGGTCAACAAGCCGGCCACGCTGGACACCATCGTCGCCACCAACCTGCACGCCGACATCCTGAGCGATCTGGCCGCCGCGCTGGCGGGCAGCCTGGGCATCGCCCCGACCGGCAACATCGATCCTGAGCGCCGCTATCCGTCGATGTTCGAACCGATCCACGGTTCCGCCTTCGACATCATGGGCAAGGGCCTGGCCAATCCGGTCGGCACCTTCTGGTCCGTGGTGATGCTGCTGGAGCACCTGGGCGAACACGAAGCGGCGCAGCGCGTGATGCAGGCCATCGAATCCGTCACCGCCACGCCGTCGCTGCACACCGGTGACCTGGGCGGCAAGGCCACCACCGTCGAAGTCACCAACGCCGTCTGCGCCTGCCTGGCCGCCGACAAGGAGCGTAAAGCCGCTTGATCAAACGCCCGCCTCCACCGGCCATCAAGAGCCGGGGAGGCACGCCTCGGGGAACACATAAAGGAGACATCATGTACAAGCGATTCTTTGGCAAGCTATACGTGCAGGTGCTGGTCGGCGTCATCGCCGGCGGCCTGCTCGGCTATTTCTATCCCTCGCTCGGCGCGGACTTCAAGCCGCTGGGCGACGCGTTCATTAAACTGATCAAGATGGTGTTCGCGCCGGTGATCTTCGCCATGGTGGTGCTGGGCATCGCCAAGATGGAAAGCATGAAGGAACTGGGCCGCGTCGGCGTGCGCGCACTGATCTACTTTGAAGTGATGTCCACCTTTGCGCTGGCGCTCGGCCTGCTGGTGGTGAACGTGGTCAAGCCCGGCGCCGGCATGAACGTAGATGCCGCCACGCTCGACACGCACAGTATCGCCAGCTACACCGCGGCGGCCGCGCACACGGACGGCTTCATCGAATTCCTGCTGCACATGATACCCACCAGCGTGATCGATGCGCTGGCCAAGAACGACATCCTGCAGATCCTGGTGTTCGCCACCTTGTTCGGCATCGCCCTGTCGCACATGGGCCGCCGCGCCAAGCCGGTGGTGGATTTCCTGGAAGCGTTCAGCAACAGCATGTTCATGGTGGTCGGCATGATCATGCGCGTGGCGCCGCTGGCGGCGTTTGGCGCGATCGCTTTCACGGTCGGCAAATACGGCCTCGGTTCGCTGCTGTCGCTGGGCCAGCTGATGGGCAGCATGTACATCACCTGCATCGGGTTCGTGTTCGGCGTGCTGGGTATCGTGGCCAAGGTGTCGGGCTTCAGCCTGTGGAAATTCCTTCGCTATATCAAGGACGAGATCTTTACGGTGCTGGGCACCAGTTCGTCGGAATCCGTGGTGCCGCAAATGATGCGCAAGCTGGAGCACCTGGGCGTGTCCAAGCCTGTCGTCGGCCTGGTGATTCCGGCCGGCGTGACCTTCAATCCGGATGGGCAGTGCATCTACTACACCATGGCGGCGATCTTCATCGCACAGGCCACCAATACGCCGCTGACGATGATGGATCAATTCGTGGTGCTGGGCGTGCTGATAGTGACGTCCAAGGGTTCGGCCGGCGTCACCGGCTCCGGTTTCATCACGCTGGCGGCCACGCTGGCGTCGATGGGCAAGATTCCGGTGGCGGGCATGGTGCTGCTGCTGGGCGTGGACCGTTTCATGTCCGAGGCGCGCGCCATCACCAATACCATCGGCAATGCGGTCGCCACCATGGCGATTGCCAAGTGGGTCGGCGCGGTGGACCAGGAGCGCATGCACCGCGTGCTGAATGGCGAATCGACGGCGGAAGAACTGCGTTCGCTGTACGAGGTTGAGGATGCGCCGGAGCGGCCAGTCGCCGCGCCTGCGGCCAACGCGCCTGTCATCGCCTCGGTGGCCGCCGGACCGGCTGAAGTGCACAAGGTCACGGCATGAACACGCTGAACGACAAGGCGGCGCGCTTGCTGCTGCGCCGGATGTTCGACGCCGCCATCGCCGCCGCGCAGCCGGCGCTGTGCGTGCCGCCCGCCCTGCCGGCCGCGCCGAACGGCCGCTTGATCGTCATCGGCGCCGGCAAGGCATCCGCCGAAATGGCGCGCGCCGTGGAGCGCAACTGGCAAGGCCCGCTCACCGGCCTGGTGGTCACGCGCTACGGCTACGCGGTCCCTTGCGAACGCATCGAAATCGTCGAAGCCGCGCATCCGGTCCCCGACGCGGCAGGCCTGCAGGCCGCCCGCCGCATCCTCGAACGCGTGCAGGGCCTGAACGCCGACGACACGGTGCTGTGCCTGATCTCCGGCGGCGGCTCCTCGCTGCTGCCGTTGCCGCTGGAAGGCATCACGCTGGAAGACAAGCAGCAGGTCAACCACGCGCTGCTGCAGTCCGGCGCCAGCATCAGCGAAATGAACTGCGTGCGCCGCCACCTGTCCGCCATCAAGGGCGGCCGGCTGGCTGCGGCCTGCCATCCCGCCAAGGTGGTCACGCTGCTGATCTCCGACGTGCCCGGCGACGACACGCGCGACATCGCCTCCGGCCCGACGGTGGCCGACGCCAGCACCTGCGAGGACGCCCTCGCCATCATCCGGCGCTACGCCATCGACCTGCCGGAGCGCGTGCTCGAAGTCCTGCGCAGCGGCCGTGGCGAGTCGATCAAGCCTGGCGATCCGCGACTGGCCGGCAATGAAATCCGCATCATCGCCACGCCGCAGATGGCGCTGGAAGCCGCCGCCCGCGTCGCTGCGGAACACGGCGTCACCGCCCACATCCTCGGCGACAGCATCGAGGGCGAAGCGCGCGACGTCGGCAAAGTCATGGCCGGCATCGCGCTGCAAGCGGCACGTCGCAGCCAGCCGTTCACTGCGCCATGCGTGCTGCTGTCCGGCGGCGAAACCACCGTCACCGTGCGCGGCACGGGACGCGGCGGACGCAATGTCGAATTCCTGCTGTCCAGCGCCATCGCCCTGCGCGGCGAAGCCGACGTCTACGGGCTGGCCGGCGACACCGACGGCGTCGACGGCCAGGAAGAAATCGCCGGCGCCTGCGTTACGCCGGACACGCTGGCACGCGCCTTCGCCGCCGGCCTGCGTCCAGCCGACAGCCTGGATAACAACGACGGCCACGGCTTCTTCCAGGCGCTGGGCGACAGTGTCGTCACCGGCCCCACGCTCACCAACGTCAACGACTTCCGCGCGCTGCTGATCGCGCGCAGCGAGGATTAACCATGCACCGCAACCGCCACGCCAAAATCGTCGCCACGCTCGGCCCGGCCAGCAGCGACCGCGCCACCATCGAAGCCTTGTTCAAGGCCGGCGCCGACGTCTTTCGCCTCAACTTCAGCCACGGCAGCCACGCCGACCACAAACAACGGCTCGACATCATCCGCGCCATCGAACGCGATAGCGGCCGTCCCATCGGCGTGCTGCTCGACCTGCAAGGCCCCAAGCTGCGCCTCGGCGCGTTTGCCGACGGCCCGGTCACGCTGCAAGCCGGCGATGCCTTCCGCGTCGACATGGACCACGAACTGCTGGGCGACCAGCGCCGCGCGCCGCTGCCGCATCCGGAAATCTACGCCGCGCTGGAAGTCGGCACCGACCTGCTGATCGACGACGGGCGGGTGCGCCTGCGGGTGGAATCCTTCGGCCCGGAGCATGCCGAAACGCGCGTCATCATCGGCGGCCGTGTGTCGGATCGCAAAGGCGTCAACGTGCCGGGCGTGGTGCTGCCCATGTCCGCCATGACGCAGAAGGACCACGCCGATCTTGACTACGGCTTGAACCTGGGCGTCGACTGGATCGCACTGTCCTTCGTGCAGCGCGCCGAGGACATTGAAGAAATCAAACGCATCGTCAACGGCCGCGTGGGCATCGTCGCCAAGCTGGAAAAGCCGGCCGCCATCCACAGCCTGGAAGCCATCGTCGCCGCCAGCGATGCGGTGATGGTGGCGCGCGGCGACCTGGGTGTCGAGATGCCGCCGGAGCAGGTGCCGGCGATTCAGAAGCGCATCGTGCGCGCCTGCCGCAAGGCCGGCAAGCCGGTCATCGTCGCCACGCAGATGCTGGAATCGATGGTCGGGGCGCCAGTGCCGACACGCGCCGAAGCGTCCGACGTCGCCACCGCCATCTATGACGGCGCCGATGCGGTGATGCTGTCGGCGGAATCGGCCTCCGGCCAATATCCGCTGGACGCGGTCCGCATCATGGATTCCATCATCGCGCAGACCGAGGCCGATCCGCACTATCGCGAAACAGTGGCGGCGGGTGTCGGCAACGAAGGCGCGGCGCTGGCGTCGGACGGCATCGGCGTGGCCGTGCGCAGCGTGGCGGCGGCAATGCCGGTGGCCGCCGTGGTGGCCTACACCAGTTCCGGCTACTCCGCGCTGCGCATGGCCCGCGAGCGTCCCGGCGCGCCCATCGTCGGCATGACGCCGCGCGAAGCCATCGCGCGCAGGCTGGCGCTCTGTTGGGGCGTTTATCCGGTGCTATGCCACGAAGTGGTGGACGTGATGGAGATGAGCGAGTGGGCCTGCAGCACCGTGCAGCGCGAAGCCGTGGCGCAGGTGGGCGACACCATCGTCATCTCGGCCGGCATCCCCTTCGGCACGCCGGGCACCACCAACCTGCTGCGGATCATGCAGATAACCTAGTGTTCGTGGCGGTGGTGAATGTCCGGATAGTGCGCGTGACTGTGCCGCAGCCGCGCGTGCTGGTGCGGATGCGCATGCGGCTCCGTCCCGTCCCAGTCGAAATCATGCGTGTGCTGGTGGTGCGCGTCGTGGGAGTGCATGTGTGCGTGCGCCATCGGCAGGTGTTCATGCTCGTGGGCGTGCGACTCGGTTAGGTGCAGCCAGATGCCGCCCGCCATCAGCGCGGCGGCGATCCAGAACACCAGGTCCGGCGCCTCGCCCAGCATCAGCAGCGACAGTGCGGCGCCGGCGAAAGGCGCCATCGAAAAGTAGGCGCCGGTGCGCGCCGTGCCCAGATGGCGCAGCGCCAGCACGAACAGCACCAGGCTCAAGCCGTAGCCACAAAATCCCACCACGCCGGCCAGCAGCACGGTGCGCGTTTCCGGCAGATCTCCACCCAGCGCCAGGCCGATCGCCAGGTTGACCGAGCCGGCGGCCAGTCCCTTGATGCAGGCGATCTGCAAGGGATCGCTGGCCGACACCTTGCGCGTCAGGTTGTTGTCGATGCCCCAGCACAGGCAGGCGCCGATGATGGCGACCACGCCCCAAGGTCCGCCTTCAGCCGCCGTGTGATCCCACGACAGCAGCACGCCCGCCGCGATAATCAGCAGCATGCCGATGAAAATTCGGCGATCGAAATTCTCCTTGAAGACAAACCACGCCAGCAGCGCGGTCAGCACGCCCTCCATGTTCAGCAGCAGCGAAGCGCTGGAAGCGGAAACGCTGTGCAATCCCAGCATCAGCAGCACCGGTCCCGCCACGCCGCCTGCGGCGACAGCCGCTGCGAACCACGGCAGATCGCGCGCCGTCAGCGTCGACGGCTTGTCCTGAGCCTCGCGATTCAGCACCGCACGCACCGCATAGCAGATCGCCAGGCCGATGCCGCTGCCGAGATACAGCAGGCCCGCCAGCGCCACCGGCGGCATCTGCCCCACCAGCACTTTGGCAAACGGCGTGCTGGCGCCAAACAGGATGGCGGCAGCCAATGCGTAGATAACGCCTGTATGCATGATGGTGTCCGATAAAGAAATGGCCTTCCGAAGAAGGCCATATTCTACAGCGATATCATTTGCTGACTTCCCCGCTTACTTCGTATCCAGCTCACCGATGCGGCTCGGACGCACAATCGCCTTCGGCAGCGTGCCCGCGCGGCCGGCGGCATATGCGGCCTCGGTCACCGGCTGCACCGGTATCGACACCTTGCGCACCTTGGCCACGTCCTTGGCGGTCGTGGTGCCGCCCTGGTTGCCCCAGCTGGTCTGGATGAAGTTGACCACTTCGGCCACCTGCTGATCATTCAGCTCCTTGGCATACGGCGCCATGGTCAGCGTGGACGGCGCGGTATGCGTCCCCGGCACCGAGCCGCCGGACAGGATGATGTTGATGGCCGACGTGGCGTCCGCCGTCTGCAGCACCGCATTGCCGGCCAACGCCGGGAAGGCCTTGCCGTAGCCCATACCGTCCGAACGGTGACAGCCCGCGCACTTGTTCAGGTAAGTCAGTGCGCCAGCGGTGGCAGGCTTGCCGTTGTACAGCGCCTGCGCCGTCGTCTGATCGCTGACAAATGGCTTGGCGCTATTCGCAGCAGGAAGCGACTTCAGATAGCCGGCGATGGCGGCCAGATCGGCCTCGTTCAGATACTGCGTCGAATGCGCCACCACATCGTTCATCGCGCCGAACGACGCCGTGTGGCCGTTGCGGCCGGACCTCAGGAACGCCACGATGTCCGCATTGGTCCAGCGAGCCAGCCCGCCGCCATGCTCGTTGCGCAGCGATGGCACGCCCCAGCCGTCGATGACCTGGCCGCCGGCCAGATACACCGTGTTATCCAGCCCATTCAGCGCCTTCTCCTGCATGCCGACGCCGCGCGCGGTGTGGCATGCGCCGCAATGGCCCAGGCCTTCCACCAGATACGCGCCACGCAGCAGTTGCGCATTCGCGTCCGAGGCAGCCGGCGCCTGATACGGCTGCGGCTTCGGCGCAAACACCCAGCGCCAGATCGTCAGCGGAAAACGCATCGACAGCGGCCAGACGATGTCCGACTTGCGGTTCGGCGTCGCTGCCGGCTGCACGCCGTGCATGAAGTAGGCGTACAGCGCCTGCATGTCGGCGGTACTCAGCCGCGAATACGACGGATACGGCATCGCCGGATACACCGTGTAGCCGGCCTTGGTGACGCCGGTGCGCATCAACTTGTCGAAGTCGGCAAAGCTCCAGTCGCCAATGCCTTCCTTCATGTCCGGCGTGATGTTGGACGAATAGACCTTGCCGATCGGCGTAGACATGCCCAGGCCACCGGCAAACGGCTTGCCGCCCGCCACGCTGTGACATGCAAAGCAGTCGCCCGCACGCGCCAGGTATTCGCCCTGCTTGATCAGTTGCTGATCCACGCCTGCCGCCCAACTGGCGGAGCCGGCCAGCGCCAGCGCCAGGCCGGCGATGAGGTTCGTTAGATTAAATTTTTTGTTCATGGGCGGCTCACGCGGCAACTAGTGGACGGGGATCTTTCAGGTACTGCTCGCGGATCGCCTTGGCGCACCAGTAGGTCAGCGCGGCGGCCAGGCCGGTCGGGTTGTAGCCGATCCCCACCGGGAACACGCTCGAACCCACGGCGAAGACGTTGGACACGTCCCAGCTTTGCAGATAACGATTGAGCACACTGGTCTTCGGATCGGTGCCCATCGCCGTGCCGCCGGCCCAGTGCGTGGTCTGGTAGCTGCGCAGGTCCAGGTGATCGCCGAAGTTCTTGACCGCGACGTGGATCGATTTCGGATTCATGGCCTTGGCCACCGCCAGCATCTTGTCGGTGACGTAGCGGCTCATCTTGATGTCGTTGTCCTTCCAGTCGAAGGTGAAGCGCAACAGCTTCTGGCCGAACTGGTCGGTGTAGGTCGGATCGAGATCGACATAGCAGTCGCGGTACACCATGTTGGCGCCGTGGACGTCGAACGACACCGTGTTCGCATAGTTGTCCTTGACCGCGCGTTTCCACGCCGCGCCCCAGGCCGGCGTACCGTTCGGCACCGGAATGCCGGCAATCGGCTTGACGCCGGCCGGATTACACCATGCCGGCGAACCGCCAACGAAGCCCAGCGGTCCGTGATCGAAGTTGTCGCCGTTGTAGTCGTCCACCGCCACGCCGTTGCCGCCGGAGCCGATGAAGGGATTGATGTTCTTGTCCGGATCGAAGAACATCTGCACGGTCGACATGGTCTGGTAGGCGATGTTGCGGCCCACCACGCCTTGGCCGCTGACCGGGTCGTACGGCTTGCCGACGCCGGACACCAGGAACAGATGCGCGTTGTTGTAGGCGAAGGTGCTGGCGATCACCAGGTCGGCCGGCTGCTCGACGGTCTTGCCATCGGCGTTGACGTAGGTGACTCCGGTGGCCTTCTTCTTGCTGGCGTCCAGATTGATGCGCAGCACATTGCAGTTGGCGCGCAATTCAAAATTGCTCACCTGGCGCAGCGCCGGCATGATGTTCACCTGCGGCGACGCCTTGGAATAGTTATAGCACGCGAAGCCCGAGCAGTAGCCGCAGAAATTACACGGTCCCATCTGGCAGCCATACGGATTGGTGTACGGGCCGGAAGCATTCGACGACGGCGCCACGAACGGATGCAGGCCGACTTCCGCTGCCGCCTTCTGGAACAGGTGCGCGGTGTACGGCACTTTTTGCGGCGGCAGCGCGTAATGGTCCGAGCGGCTCGGTTCGAAGAAGTTGCCTTCGCCGACCACCTTGCCGTTGACGCGATAAGCCACGCCCGAGGTGCCGAACACTTTTTCGACAAAATCGAAATGCGGCTCCAGCTCCTCATAGGTGACACCGAAGTCCTGGATGGTCATGCCTTCCGGGATGAACTTCTTGCCGTAGCGTTTTTCGTAGTGCGACTTCAGTTGCAGCTCTTCCGGCAGCACGCGCCAGTGCTGGCCAGACCAGTGCAGGCCGGCGCCGCCAACGCCGGTGCCCGGCTTGAACGCGCCGATCTGGCGGTAAGGCACGGCCACGCCGCCCACATCGTGGCGGAAGGTGAAGGAACTCTTGGACATGTCCTGGAACAGCTTGGAGCGCTGGATGTAGGTCAGCTCGTCCAGCGTTTTCGGATAGGCGCCGTCCGGATAGGTATCGCGGTACTCGCCGCGCTCCAGCGCCAGCACTTCCATGCCGGCCTCGGTCAGTTCCTTGGCCATGATGGCGCCGGTCCAGCCGAAGCCGACAATGACAACCTCGACTTTTTTCAGTGTGATATCTGCCATGGGGATTCCTTAAGCGATCGAGGCAGGCGGCAGCGGATAGTGCTTGCCGTATTGCTCGACCCAGTCCATATAGTCGCCGCGCGCGCCGGGGAAATTGATCATGCGCCACGCCGCCATGTCCTTGTTGCCACCGTGGACGGGATCGCTGAAATAGCCTTCACGGGTGTTCTGCAACAGCTGGCCGAAGAAGACCGCCGGCGGCACCTCGCCGATGGCCAGCGTGCCCTTCTCCAGTTCGCCGATGACGGCGTCCTGCTGCGCCGCATCCAGTGCGGCGAAGCCCTTGCCCAGCTTCTGCTGGGTGGCCGTGTTCAGGCCGGCCAGCGCGCTGCGGTACAAATCGCGCGGCGCCATGTGGAACTGGTAGCCGAACTCCGGCGGCGATGCCACGAACGGCGCCTGCATGAACCACAGCTTGCCGTAGGCATACGGCGTGTTCATTTGCAGGTCGATGAATTCATGCACGCCCGCCTCCAGCGCGCTGGGGCCGTCGCTGTTCGGCGGGATCAGCCGCTGGACCAGCGCCATCAGCGTTTGCCATTCCACGTCGGTGAAATAGGCGGGACGATACGCCTCCGCCGGTGACACGCTGGCCGCCACGCCGACGCCCGCGCCGGCGATCAGCGCCACTGCCGGCGCCGCCGTCACAGCCTTGCGCAGGAAGTTGCGCCGATGCGGAGAGATGCCAATAACTTTCATGATTAGCCTTTCTGATTGTATAAAATCTGTTCTTATTTGATCTTAATTTGTGCAATGATACTCGTAATTCAGTATTTTTGTACATTGATGAAATAATGTGTACCGAGCAGATTCTGTCGAAAGACGTGCTTAACCACTGTGCGGTGGCTACAATAGCGCCGCAACCAGAGCCAACATTTACATCATGGATACATCGCACACCACCCAGGGTTCCTTCGCCGCCGGCACGCTGGGCGAGCGGGTCGCCGCCGCACTGCGCAAGAAAATCCGCGACGACGCGCTGGCTGTCGGCACCCGTTTGCCGTCGGAACAGGCGATGGCGAGCCACTTCCAGGTCAGCCGCAACATCGTGCGCGAGGCCATCGCATTGCTGAAGAAGGAAGGCATCCTCGATACCCGCAAGGGCAGCGGCGCGTTCGTGCACCGGTTGCCGGAAGCGGAGTCGGATGCGCTGACGGCGCGCTCCATCGAATCGCTGCTGAACCTGATTGAAGTGCGGCGCGGGCTGGAAGGCGAAACGGCGGCGCTGGCGGCATTGCGCCGCACGCCCGGTCAATTGCTGGAACTGGAACGCGCCCTGCAAAGCATCGAGGTGGCGGTGGCGAATGGCCAGGACGGCGTGGCGGAAGATTTTCGCTTCCACCTGCTGATTGCGCAGGCGACCGGCAACAGCGCCTGGTCGACGCTGGTGGAAATGTTTGCCGCGCCGATCCGCTCGGCGGTGCAGGTGACGCGCGCCAACGAAGCGCGGCGCGCGGAACTGGCGGAACAGGTATTGAACGAGCACCGCCAGATCCTGGCGGCCATCAGCGCCGGCTCACCGGAACAGGCGCGCGCGGCGGCGATCGAGCACATGCAGCAAGCCGCCAACCGCGTGCGCCAGGCCGACCGCGAGTTCTGGCAAGGCGACGGCGGCGCGCTGGCGCGTCAGATCATTTGATGACGGCCTTGGCGACTTCCTTCGGCGTCAGGTATTTTTCCAGCACCCGCTTGACGAAGCCGTCTTTCTGCATCGACTTCACCACGCCTTCCCACGCCTGCAACTGATCGGCGGAGAAATTCTTGCGCGAGAACGCCAGCGTGCGCAGCGGCGCGGTCTCGTCGGGGAACCAGTCGATGATCTCGACACGGTTCTGCATGTCCAGGTCGGCCAGTTCCTTTTCATACTGCAGGGGAATCGCAAACATCGCGTCGAAGCGGCCGGAACCCAGCATGCGGAACGCGGTGGTCGGCGAAGCGCCCTGCTCCAGCCGGCGCTCGCGCTCCATGCGCGCCACCCATTGGTCCCGTTCACCGCCATAGTTCACGCCGCGCACGGCGCCGAAGCGCAGCGCCGGACGCGCCGCAAAGGCGTTGGCGGTCTTGATGCCGGCCGCCGTATCGCGCCGCAGCACGATGGCGAAGCGCTGCTGCATATAGGGGACGAAAAACGCGTAGCTGTCGCGCTGGTGGTTGACCAGGGCGGCGGTGACAATATCGACCTGGCCAGCCTGCAACATGGCATAGGCGCGCGCGCGTGGCGGCGTCAGGGCTTCGATGCGGCAGCCGGAACGCCGGACCAGCTCCGCCACCAGCTCGCGGTCGACACCCTTGTCGCCAAAAGACAGATAGCCGGTTTCATAAAACGCCACCCGCAGCGGCGCGGCTGGGCATGGCGCTGCGGCATGCGCGGCGCATGTGGTCAGTGCAAGGCTCAGCGTTACAACGGAAAACGTCAGACGGCTGGCAGGCATGGTTCCCCTATTTTTCGGCGGCGGTCGCATTCGTCAATTGCTGCTGCGCCAGCACGCTGTACAGCGGCGCGCTGATGACGCGCGAGAGGGTGCGCGCCACCATCGCGCAAGCCATCAGGCTCAGCACCATTGAATGGCCATCCACCATCTCCATCACGATGATAAACGAAGTCAGCGGCGCCTGGGTGGCGGCGGCCAGGAAGCCGACCATACCCAGGGCGATCAGCGCGGTGGCGTGCGGCGAATGCAGCAGCAGTGCGATGTCGTTGCCGATCGCCGCGCCGATGGCCAGCGATGGCGCGAAAATCCCCGCCGGCACGCCGGACCAGGTGGTCAGCCAGGTGGCGACAAACTTCAGCAGCAGGAACAGCGCCGGCAAGGTCTCCTGCCCCGCCACCATGTGGCGCGTGTGGCCGTAGCCGCTGCCGAAGGTGGCGCCGGCCGACACGTAGCCGATCAGCGCCACCAGCAGGCCGCAGACGGCGGCGAACAGCACCGGCCGGGCGCCGCGCAGGCGCGACATCAGGTCGCGCCCCTTGCCGCCCAGCGAAGCTTGCAGCAGCCGCGAAAACACGCCGCCCAGCAGGCCGCTGGCGACGGCGACCAGCAGCCCCGGCAGCAGCAGCGACAGGTCGATGCCGCTGGCATGGATGATCCCGAAATAGGTGGCGTTGCCGTACACCGACACCGCCATCAACCCGGCCAGCACGATGGCCGACATCAGCAGGCCGCTGCTGCGCTGCTCCGGCGTGCGCGACAATTCTTCGATGGCAAACATGATGCCGGCCAGCGGCGTGTTGAAGGCGGCGGCGATGCCTGCGGCGCCGCCGGCCACCAGCAGGCCGTGCGTGCTGATGGCCGAGCGCTCCGGCAACCAGCGGCGCGCGGTCAGCATGATGCCGGCCGCGACCTGCACCGACGGCCCTTCCCGGCCCAGCGACAGGCCGGCCAGCAGCCCCCAGGTCGTCAGTCCGACCTTGGCCAGGCTGAGTTTCAGTGACACCAGCCTGTTTTGCACCGGCGCCGACGCCAGCGGATCGAGCGCCGCCATCACTTGCGGAATGCCCGATCCGGCCGCCGCCGCGAAATAGCGCCGCGTGACCCAGACGATGGCCGCCGTGCACAGCGGCGTCCACAGCAGCGCGATCCAGGGACGGAAGCGGAACGCCTGCATGAACAATTCCAGTGCCTGCTCGCCCAGCCAGGTGAAGGCGACGATGGTCAGGCCGGCGACACAGGCAGCCGCCACGACAATGCCGCGCGTGGCCCAGATGCGCCAATCGCGGAATTCGCGGTTAAAGGACGAGGTGATGTCGTGCCGGGTTTTCATAGGAGAGCAAAATATATTTGTACAAATATACTTTGCTTTATTCCAGACTGTCAATTGAGCTATCATCCTGCCCATGCAAGCGAATCAACCTCCCCCATCCGAGGCAGCGCCGGCCACGCGGGTGCTGCGCCAGTTCCGCGTGGTCTTCAATGCGGTCAAGACCCATTTCCGCAACGTTGAAAAAACGGCCGGCATCGGCGGCTCGCAATTGTGGGCACTCAGCGTGATCCAGCAGCAGCCGGGCATCGGCGTCAACGGCCTGGCGCGCGCGCTGGATATTCACCAGACCACCGCCAGCAACCTGGTCAAGGCGCTGGTGGCGCAAGGCTTGATCGAACAGTCCAAGGACGGCGCCGACCGGCGCGCAGTCGCCATGACGCTCTCCCCTGCCGGCGAAGCCAGCCTGCGCAAGGCGCCGATGCCGTTTGCCGGCGTGCTGCCGGATGCGCTGGCATCGATGGACGCCGCCACGCTGGCGCGCATGGAACAGGATCTGAATACGCTGATCCTGGCGCTGGAGGCCGGCAACGCCGGCGCCGATACGCCGCTGTCCGACCTGTAGTTACCAGGCCAGCGCGCGCGGCCCCGCCAGCGCGCCGATGGCGCTGGAAATCAGGATCCCCAGCAGATACCACGAGCCGACAAACACCGCACTCATCTCCGGGCAGTGCAGGCAATACACCAGCGCCGCCGAGGCGCCGGCGGCGAATCCCGCCGCCGCGCCGGCCAGGCGCAGCCGTGTCGGCGCCAGGCCGCGCATGATGCGCAGCGCGGCGGCCAGCATGGGCAGCGACAGCAACGCAATCAGGAACGGGCAGTAGCGCCAGGTGCGGCCCCAGAACAGCGCCTCGCGAAATTCCGGCGACGTCTGCCAGAACACGGCCGCCGCCGCCAGCCAGACCGCCAGCACCGGCGCAGCCAGGTACAGCGGCAGCCTGGCCGTTCTGGCGCCGGGCGCGGCCAGGCGTTTGACCGCCAGCCAGCCAGCCCAGGCCGCCGCAGCTGAAAAACCGACCTTGAGCCAGAAGGCCGGCAACGCCGCCGCCTGCGCCAGGTCGGGCCGCACGCCCAGCAGCGCCAGCATCAACAGGACGCAGGCCAGCAGGCCGCCCAGCAGCGGCAGGACGGTGGCGCGCGCCGGCCGCGCGGCAACGCCGACGTCCGGCCCGCTGGACAACATTGTGATCAAGTCATCTGTCTTCATAGTGCATCTTTCAAGATCGCGGCCAGGGCTTTCAAGCCGCGATGTACCGATACTTTGATGTCGGCCTCCGACATGCGCAACAGGCCCGCCGCCTCGCGCACCGACAGGCCATCCAGCTTGGTATGAATAATGGCGTCGCGCTGCTTGTCCGGCAGTTTGGCCAGCAGCGTGGCCAGGTCGCGGCGCGCATCGCCGGCCGCTTCGTCGGCGCTGGAAAACAGCGCGCTCTCGCCTTCGCTCACCTCGTCCAAAGGATCATGCAGGCTGTCGCGCCGGGCGTGGCGGCGCAGCCAGTCGACCAGCTTGTAGCGGGCAATGGCGTAGACCCAGGCCGTCAGCGGCACGCCGGTGTCGTAGCTGAGGCGCTGGTTGTGGATCGCCAGCAGCGACTCCTGGACCAGGTCTTCCACCTCGTCCGGCCAGCGGCTCAGGCGCCGCCGCAGGAAGGCGCGCAAATGCGTCGCCGTCGCCTGCAGGAAGCGGCGATAGGCCAGGGCGTCGCCCTCCAGGCCTTGCAGGAACAAGGCATGCAGGCGTAGTTCGGTACTGCGTAAAGGATCCACCTCTGATATTCGTTGCATCGCGGCCTAAGGTTACAGCGTTGGCAAAATAAATTTTATGCGAGCGCCGTGTAACCAATTTCCCGCCTGCTGCGAACTCACTGTTACTGCGGCGCCGTCGCACGACTTCTGCTGTTTAACTTCACTGAGGAACCATCATGAAAAAAATCACCGCCACCTTGATCGCCGCCTGCCTGATGCTGTCCGGCGCCGTCTACGCTCAGGATGCCATGAAAAAGCCCGAGCAAAAGGAAAAAATGGCGAAGGACGACATGAAGAAAGACAAGATGGCCAAGAAGGAGATGAAAAAAGACGAGATGAAGAAGGACGAGATGGCCAAGGATGCGATGAAAAAGTAAGCGCACCGCCATGTCGCTCGCCATTTCCACTGGCGCATCGCCGGCAGCCTCCTCCGCGTATGGCGGCGGCGGCCCGTCCGCTGCCAGCCTGCAGGCGCAATTGCAGCGCTATCAGCAGCAGTTGTCGGATTGCGTGAACTGCGCGTCGGCCAAGACGCCGAAGGGCAAGCAGGATATTCAGGCCATTTCGGCGCGCATCAGCCAGATCGAACAGCGGATTGCGCAAGCGGATGGCTCCGGCGCCAGGGCGGCGCCGGACGCGCCGTCGCCAGCCTCGGCCCCGGCGGCTTCGGCTTCAGGCAATTTAATCGATGTGTTTGCCTGATCAGGCGAGCGCGTCGCGCGGCGTATGGCCGGCCAGCACATCGGCCACATTGTCCAGCGCGCGGTGGCCCATGGCTGCCCGCGTTTCGACCGTGGCCGTGCCCATGTGCGGCGTCATGAAGACGTTCTGCAGCTGCTGGAAGCGCAAATCGTATTCCGGCTCGGCGCGGAACACATCCAGGCCGGCGGCGGCCAGCTGACCGCTCTCCAGCGCCGCGACCAGATCGTCTTCGTTGACCAGCGAGCCGCGCGAGGTGTTGACCAGCGCCGAGCCGCGCGGCAGCAGCGCCAGCATGCCGGCGTCGATGGAACCGTTGGAAGCGGCGTCGCCCGGCGCGTGCAGCGACAGGATCTGGCAATGCGGCAGCATGGCGCGCACGTCGCTGTAATAGACGGCGCCCTGCTCCAGCTCCGGCTCCAGGCGGCGCCGGTTGTGGTACAGCACCTTGACGCCGAAGGCGGCCGCCCGCTTCGCCACCGCCCGGCCGATGCGGCCCATGCCGATGATGCCCAGCGTCTTGCCATGAAAGTCCAGGCCCAGCATGTCGCTCAGGCCGAAACGCTCGCGCCAGCCGCGTTCCATGATGGCGGCGTACTCACGGCCGCGCCGCAGCGCGCCCAGCATCAGGAACAGCGCCAGGTCGGCGGTGGCTTCGGTCACCACATCCGGCGTGTTGGTGACGAAAATCCCGCGCGCCCTGGCTGCGGCCACGTCGATATGCTCGTGGCCCACGCTGCAGGTCGCGATCAGCTTGACGTTCGCCGGCAACTGGTCGATGGCGGCGGCGTCGAAGCGGATACGGCTGGAAATCAGCACCGCGTTCAGGGACGGCGTGTTCTTCAGCGCGTCGATGGTTTGCGCCACCGTCAGCTGGGCGTCCTGCGACGCGATGACGCCAAACTCGTGCTGCGCGCGGTCGATCAGCGGCTGTATCAACGGGGTGGCGCAAAGCAGGCGTGCGGTCATACGTTCTGTCTCCTGGCGGGTACCACGGTTGGGGCGGCGACAGGCACGATGACGGCCTCGCCGGCAAACGCGCGTTTCATCTGCTCGATGTCCAGCGCGCCTTCCCATTTTGACACGGCGATGGTGGCAATGCCATTGCCGATCAGATTGGTCACGGCGCGCGCCTCGTTCAGGAAGCGGTCGACGCCGACCAGCAGCACCAAGCCGGACAGCGGAATCTTGTGCATCGACGCCAGGCTCGCGGCCAGCGCCACGAAGCCGGCCCCGGCCACGCCGGCCGAACCTTTCGAGGTCAGCAGCATCACGCCCAGAATCCCGAGCTGGTCCCAGACGGTGATGTCGACATTGGTGGCCTGGGCGATGAAGATGGCGGCCATGGTCAGGTAGATGGCGGTGCCGTCGGCATTGAAGGTGTAGCCGGTCGGCAGCACCAGGCCCACCACTTTTTTCTGGCAGCCCATGGCTTCCATCTTCAGCATCATCTGCGGCAGCACGGCCTCGGTCGACGCCGTGCCCATCACGATCAGGATTTCATTCTTGATGTATTTCAGGAAGCCCCACAGCGGCACGCGGCAATAGCGCATCACCGTGCCCAGCACCAGCACCACGAACAGGAAGCAGGTCAGGTACACCGCGATCATCAGCTCGGCAAACGAGTTCAGCGTGCCGATACCGTACTTGGCAATGGTGAAGGCGATGCCGCCAAACGCGCCGATCGGCGCCAGGTGCATGACGATGCGCACCACGCCGAACATGCCGTGCAAGAACATATCCAGGCCATCGACCAGCGGCGCGACCTTGTTGCCGAGGCGGTTCAAGGCAAACGAGAACAGCAGCGAGAACAGAATGATCTGCAGCATATTGCCCTGCGCGAAAGAGCCGACCACGCTGTCCGGCACGATATTCATCAGGAATTCCAGCGTGGTGTGGTGCTGGGCCGCCGCGGCATAGGTCTTGATGGAGGCGGTGTCGATCTGCGCCGCGTCGATGTTCATGCCGACGCCCGGCTTCATGACGTTGACCACGATCAGGCCGAACACCAGCGCCAGCGTCGAGCAGATTTCGAAATACAGCATGGCCTTGGCGCCGACCCGTCCGGTCTCCTTGACGCTGCCCATGCGCGAAATGCCGACCACCACCGAGGCGAAGATGATCGGCGCCAGCAGCATCTTGATGAGTTTGATGAACAGGTCGCCGAGCGGCTTGAGCTCGACGCCGATATTGGGATAGAAATGTCCGACCAGGACGCCGGCGGTCAGGCCGACAATAACTTGGATATAGAGTGTGGAAGCCAGCTTTTTGAAACGTTGCGCATTCATGGAATCTCCTCCAGCGAAACAGAAAATGGCCATGCGCCGGCTCTGCGGCCGGTTTGCATGGCGGGTGTGAAGCTCCTTGCGCGTTATTCGGCGAGTTTTTTCATCTCGACGTACAGGTCGGCCTTGCCTTCGAAGCCGATGCCCGGCAGGTCCGGCATGGTGATGTAGCCGTTGTCGACCTTGACGCCGTCCGGGAAGCCGCCGTATGGCTGGAACAGGTCCGGATACGATTCATTGCCGCCCAGGCCCAGGCCGGCCGCGATGTTCAGCGACATCTGGTGACCGCCGTGCGGGATGCAGCGTTCCGGCGACCAGCCGTGTTCGCGCAGCATGTCCAGCGTGCGCAGGTACTCGACCAGGCCGTAGCTCAGCGCGCAGTCGAATTGCAGCCAGTCGCGGTCCGAGCGCATGCCGCCGTAGCGGATCAGGTTGCGCGCGTCCTGCATCGAGAACAAGTCCTCGCCGGTGGCCATCGGATTCTTGTAGTAGTTGCGCAGCGTGGCTTGCAGTTCGTAGTCCAGCGGATCGCCTGGTTCCTCGTACCAGAACAGGTCGTATTGCGACAGCGCCTTGGCGTACTTCACGGCGGTGTCGAGGTCGAAGCGGCCATTGGCGTCCACCGCCAGTTTCTGGCCGTCGCCCAGCACGCTCAGGATCGAGTCGATGCGGCGCAGGTCTTCGTCCAGCGAGGCGCCGCCGATTTTCTTCTTGACCACCGTGTAGCCGCGGTCGATGTAGCTGCGCATCTCGTCCTTCAGCTTGCCGTGGTCCTGGCCCGGGTAGTAGTAGCCGCCGGCGGCGTAGACGAAGATCTTGCGGTCCGGCGTGCCGTTGCCGTAGCGGTCGGCCAGCAGCTGGAACAGCGGCTTGCCTTCGATCTTGGCGACCGCATCCCAGATCGCCATGTCGATAGTGCCGATGGCCACCGAGCGCTCGCCGTGGCCGCCCGGTTTTTCGTTGGTGAACATGCAGTTCCAGATCTTGTGCGGATCGAGGTTGGTGCCGGCGTCGTTGACCAGCGTGGCAGGATCGGCTTCCAGGATACGCGGGATGAAACGCTCGCGCATCAGCGTGCCCTGGCCGTAGCGGCCGTTCGAGTTGAAGCCGTAGCCGATGACCGGCTTGCCGTCGCGAATCACGTCGGTCACCACCGCCACCAGGCTCAGCGTCATCTTGCTGAAGTCGATATAGGCGTTACGAATAGGTGAGCTGATCGGTACGGTTTTTTCGCGGATTTCAACGATTCTCATTGCAGTCTCCAGTTGTGAAGCCGTTAGCTTACTCTTGAATTTAACTGTTAAAATTAACTTAGATTGAAACCTTTATTCACTTTAAATGAAAAATGACACCGCGCCGGACCTGACCTTCTTCGTGCTGCTGGCCAAGCTGAGCAGCATGACGGCGACCGCCCGCGAACTGGGCATCACGCCGCCGGCCGTCACCAAGCGGCTCAGTCTGATGGAGCAGCGGCTGGGGGTGCGGCTGGTCAACCGCACCACGCGCCGCATCAGCCTGACCAACGAAGGGGAAGCCTACCTGTCGCAGGCGACGCAGATCCTGAACCAGATCCGCGAGATGGAGGAATCGGTGTCGAGCAGCCGCGCCGCGCCGAAAGGCCTGCTGCGCATCAACGGCACGCCGGGCTTCGGCCGTACCCGCATCGCCCCCATCGTCTCGCGCTTCGCCCATGCCTATCCGGAAGTGGAAGTGGAACTGCACCTGACCGACCGGCCGATCAGCCTGGTGGAGGAAGCCTACGACTTGGCGATCCGTTTCGGCGAGCTGCCGGACACGCGGCTGACCGCGCGCAAGCTGATGGCCAACAGGCGTTTCCTGTGCGCCTCACCGGCCTACCTGAAGAAGCATGGCGAACCGAAGACGCCGGCCGACCTGCACCACCACCGCTGCATCCTGCACCGCCAGAACGACGACGTCTACGGCACCTGGCGCCTGCTGAAGGGCAAGACCGAGGAACTGGTGAAGGTGCGCGGCGCGGTCTCCAGCAACGACGGCGACATCGTCATGAACTGGGCGCTGGACGGGCAAGGCATCGTCCAGCGTTCCGAATGGGACGTGGCCAAATACCTGGCAAGCGGCCGCTTGAAAGAAATCATGCAGGGCTACACGCTGCCGGACGCCGACCTCTACCTGTACTACCTGACCCGCAGCAACCTGCCGGCCAAGGTGCGCGCCTTCATCGATTTCCTGGCCGAGGAGTTCCGCTCGTAGCGGCAGTTTTCTGACAGATTTGTAATTTTGGCGACAGCGAGGCGTTGGCGGCAGCCCGCTAAAGTGGCGCCATGAATACTTTCCCACGCCCATCGATCTTGTTCTGCGCCGCCCTGCTGGCCGGCTGCGCGGTCGGCCCGGACTACGTCAGGCCGGCCATGGACATCCCCGCCGCCTACCGCGAAGCCGGTCCGTGGACCGCCGCCCAGCCGGCCACCGCCGACGACCAGTCCGCCTGGTGGAACGCCTTCAACGACCCGGTGCTGGACGATCTGGTGCGCCAGGCCAACCTCGCCAACCAGACGGTGGCACAGGCCGAAGCCCAGTACCGCCAGGCACTGGCCCTGGCCGATGCCGCCCGCGCCGGCCTGACGCCCACCGTGGCGGCCGGCGCCGCCAGCAGC
>NZ_WKJL01000035.1 GCF_009674565.1 Duganella aquatilis | reverse complement strand
GACGCCACCGCCGGACCGGGCGCCGGCGCAGCCATGGCGCGGGCGTGGGCGGCGGCCAGCGCCTCGTTGACGGCTTCCGCTGCCGCCGCCGCAGCGGCGCCCAGCAGGGAAGTGCGTGGTCGTGTATTGGTCATTTTACCGTCACAGTATGATGGATTATGTTATTAAGTGTACTGGTACTGTACTGGTTTTGTCACGTAGCATAAACCCATGAACCCAAATACGCCAGTACTCACCACCCACCGTCGCCTGGGCGACGAAACCACCGGCATGCTGCTGGGCCTGATCGGCGTCGCCATCTTCAGCCTGACCCTGCCCTTCACCCGGCTGGCCGTCAGCGGCGACGGCGGGCTGTCGCCGATGTTCGTCGCCCTCGGCCGCGCGCTGGCCGCAGCGGTACTGGCCGGCGGCTGGCTGTACTGGAAGCGCGCGCCGCTGCCGCCGCGCGCCGCCCTGCCGGCGCTGGTCATGGTTGCCATCGGCTGCGTGATCGGCTTCCCGTGGCTGACCTCCGTCGCCATGCGCAGCCTGCCCGCCGCCCACGGCGCGGTGCTGGTCGGCGTGCTGCCGCTGGCCACCGCCATGTTCGCGGCCCTGCTGGGCGGCGAAAAACCGTCGGCCGGCTTCTGGATCATGGCCATCTTGGGATCTGTACTGGTGATCGGCTTTGCGCTGCGCCAAAGCGGCGGCAGTCTGCACGCGGCCGACCTGGCGATCTTTGTCGCCGTGCTGCTGGCCGCCATGGGCTACGCCGCCGGCGGCCGTCTGTCGCAGACGCTGGGCGGCCAGCAGACCATCTGCTGGGCGCTGATCCTGGCGGCGCCGCCGCTGTTGCCGGTGGTCGGCTGGCTGGCGTGGCAGGAATCGGCGCGGATCGCCCACGCCAGCGCCGCCGCGTGGACCGGCTTCGCCTACGTTTCCGTGTTTTCGATGTTTATCGGATTCTTCTTCTGGTATCGCGGCATGGCCCTGGGCGGCGTGGCGCGGGTGGGACAGGTACAGCTGGTGCAGCCGTTTCTGTCTGTACTGGGCGCCACCGTGGTGCTGGGCGAGGCGCTGGAATGGCAAACCCTGATCTTCGCAATCGCCGTCATCGGCGTGGTGGGCACGGGCCGCAAAATGCAGGTAAAACGCGGCTGACACCATACAGTATCTTGATTTTGCCTCAATTGTGGGCATCCCCGGCGGCAAGACGTACAATATCGGTCTCCGCACATGCAACGCACTTAATCATTGGATAACCACATGTCTGTTTACGAAAAACTCAAAGCGCTTGATATCACCCTGGCAGCACCGGCCACGCCAGCCGCCGCCTACGTCATGTACGCCCAAACCGGCAACCTGGTATTCCTGTCGGGCCACATCGCCAAGCGCGCCGACGGCAGCGTATGGGTCGGCCAGCTGGGCAAGAACATCGACACCGCGGAGGGCAAGGCCGCCGCGCGCGCCATCGCCATCGACCTGATCGGCACCCTGCAAGCGGCCGTCGGCGGCGACCTGACCCGCGTCAAGCGCATCGTCAAGGTCATGAGCCTGGTGAATTCCACGCCTGATTTTACTGAACAGCACCTGGTCACCAACGGCGCTTCCGAGCTGCTGGGCGAAGTCTTCGGCGACGCCGGCAAGCACGCCCGCTCGGCCTTTGGTGTCGCCCAAATCCCGCTTGGCGCCTGCGTCGAAATCGAACTGATCGCGGAAGTCGCGTAAGCGGGCGGCAGCTTATTGGCCGCTTCGCCGCTGCCGTTCCTTCTATAAAAGCACGCCACAAGCGAGCTTGTTGTTATCCACTCATGAGACACGTATGAAAATCGAAAACCCGAATCCGATCGAATGGCGCTTCGCTGAACGCGCCGAGCAACTGCAAGCCTCGTTCATCCGCGAGATCCTGAAGATCACGCAGCAGCCGGAGATCATCTCCTTCGCCGGCGGCCTGCCGTCGCCGCTGACCTTCCCGGTCGACGAAATGAAAGCGGCCTACGACAAGGTGCTGAGCGCAAACGGCAAGGTCGCGCTGCAATACGGCCCGACCGACGGCTACACCCCGCTGCGCCAGTGGATCGCCGACTCGCTGTCCGTCGGCGGCGCCAAGATCGTGCCGGAACAAGTGCTGATGACCTCCGGTTCGCAGCAGGCGCTGGACCTGCTGGGCAAAGTGCTGATCGACGAAGGCAGCCGCGTGCTGGTCGAGACGCCGTCGTACCTGGGCGCGCTGCAGGCGTTCTCGGTCTACCGTCCGGAATTCAAATCGGTGGAAACCGACGACCACGGCCTGGTGCCGTCGTCGATCGACGCCGTGGCCGAAGGCGCGCGCATGCTGTACTCGCTGCCGAACTTCCAGAACCCGACCGGCCGCACCATGTCGATCGAGCGCCGCCAGGAGCTGGTGGAGACCTGCGCCCGCCTCGGCCTGCCGCTGATCGAGGATGATCCGTACGGCGCCCTGAGCTACAAGGGCGAGCCGCTGCCGAAGATGGTGGCGATGAACCCGGACGGCGTGATCTACATGGGTTCCTTCTCCAAGGTGCTGACCCCTGGCATCCGCCTGGGCTACGTGGTGGCCCCGCTGCCCCTGGCGCGCCGCCTGGAACTGGCCAAGCAGGCCGCCGACCTGCACACCTCGCAGCTGACCCAGATGGTGGTGCACGAAGTGATCAAGGACGGCTTCCTGGAACAGCACATCCCGAAAATCCGCGCGCTGTACGGCGACCAGTGCCAGGTGATGCTGGACGCCATGGCCCAGCACTTCCCGGCCGGCGTCGAGTGGACCAAGCCGGAAGGCGGCATGTTCATCTGGGTCACGCTGCCGAAGCACATCGACGCCATGAAACTGCTGGATGAAGCCATCGCCCAGAAAGTCGCCTTCGTGCCCGGCTCGCCGTTCTACGCCAACGAACCGGCCACCAACACGCTGCGCCTGTCCTTCGTCACCGTGCCGCCGGAACGCATCCGCCACGGCATCGAAATCCTGGGCAAACTGATCGCCGCGAAAGTCTAAGCAGCACCACTGCGGGCGGCCGTTGTACGACCACGGCCGCCCGCAAAAATACAACACCACCGCCGCGACTTTATCACCAAAAGTCACCAAAACCGGCAAATTCCATAACATCACGCCAACATTAGTTACACCATCTGGCACCAGCAGGGCTGCGGCTCGATGCATCGGAAGCAATACTCAATATTCCGCAGAATTTTTTCCCCTCTAAAGGTTGCAAAGCGGTATGATTTGAACGGATAGTCACTTTCATATCAGGCCAGCCTTTGTTGAAACACGCACCAATCACCTCTGCTTGCCGCTACCGTTGCCGTGCCGCGCAACCGATGACTCACGCCGCTACGCCCTACCCGGTTAAAGGCGAATCCCAATGAATTCCGGAAGTCTGAGTTATGCCACGCGGCGCGACGCCGCAATCCTGATCGTGGACGACGCGCCCGAGAATCTGGGCGCGCTGCGCAAGCTGATGGTCGAACAGGGATATCAAACCTTCGTCGCCACCAGCGGCGAGCGCGCGCTGAAGATCGCGCGCCGCGTCCACCCGGACCTGATCCTGCTCGACATCATGATGCCGGGGATGGACGGCTACGAAACCTGCCGCCAGCTCAAGAGCAACGCCGCCACCCAGCGCATTCCGGTGATCTTCATGAGCGGCCGCACCGGCACCGAGGACGTGGTGGCCGGCTTCGACCTGGGCGCGGTCGACTACATCAGCAAGCCGCTGCGCATGCCGGAAGTGTGCGCGCGGGTGCGCACGCAGCTGCAGATCCGCAGCCGCAGCGAAACCCACGAAGAACAGGCCGAGCGCCTGCGCACCATCGTCAACAACATGGCCGAAGGCCTGCTGATCATCGAAGCCGATGGCCGCATCCAGTTCACCAACCCCGCCTGCGACAAATACCTGGGCTACCAGGCGGAGGAACTGGCCGGCAGCACCATCTCCGAGCTGCTGAATCCCCTGGTGGCGCAGGAGTACCTGGACTACTTCGAACGCTACGCCGCCGCGCCGCAGACGGCGCACAACCACGGCACGCGCGAAGTCATCATCCGTCACCGCAACGGCAGTTCGGTGTGCATGGACCTGACGCTGACGCCGATGTATTTGCGCCAGCCGCTGTTCATCGGCCTGCTGCACGACATCACCCACCACAAGCAGTCGGAAGACACGCTGCTGCGCGCCGCCATGGTCGACCCGCTGACCAAGATCGCCAACCGCCGCCATTTCGACACCTTCCTGGAAAAGGAATGGCAGCGCGCGATGCGCAGCGGCCAGCCCCTGTCGCTGGTGGTGCTGGACGTCGACCACTTCAAACTGTACAACGACACGCTGGGCCACCCGGCCGGCGACGCCTGTTTGCAGCAGGTGGCGCAAGCCATCGCCTCGCACGCGCTGCGGCCGACCGACCTGGCGGCGCGCTACGGCGGCGAGGAATTCGTGCTGCTGTTTGCCGAGACCGATGGCGACTCGGCCTACCTGCTGGCCGAATCGATTCGCGCACACATCGAATCGCTGCAAATCCCGCATCCGCGCTCGACCACCTCGGCGTGGCTGACGGTCAGCATCGGCGTCGCCACCATCCATCCGCACCAGCTGGACAACACCGAGTCGCTGTTCGTCGCGGCCGACCGCGCCATGTACGTGGCCAAGGAAGGCGGCCGCAATCAGGTACAAGCCACCAAAACCGGCGGCGCCTCCCTGGCCGCCGTCAAAGCCCTGGTGATGCGTTAACCCGACCGGGGTCAGTGCCGACATTCAGACACGAGCTGTGCCGTAGCGGCTGCTACGGCACAGCTCGTGTCTGAATGTCGGCACTGACCCCGGTTTGTTTCAAAGCTGTTCCGGGTAGCCGGTGATGTCGGCGATTTGCTGGTACATCGGCTGCAGCTGCTTGTACATGCCGAGGTAGACGCGGCGATATAGCTGGTCGTAGATTTTCTGATTGGCCGGAATCGGCTGGAAGATGCGGCCCGGGCGCGTCATGGCGCGTGTGGCGCTGTCAAAGTCAGAATGCAGTCCCAGGCCGGCGGCGATCGCGATTGCCGCGCCCAGGCCCGAGGTTTCATAGACATGCGCGCGCGCGGCGGGCAGGCCGAAGATGTCGGCCGTCAGCTGCATCGCCGCGTCGCTTTGCGAGCCGCCGCCGGCGATGCGCAGTTCCGTCACCTTGACGCCGCTGCGCCGCTCGATCCGCTCCTTCCCTTCCCTTAGCGCATACGCCAGCCCCTCCAGAATGGCGCGATACATATGGGAGCGCGTGTGCACGTCGCCAAAGCCGATCATCGCACCCTTGGCCTCCGGCCCCGGCGTGCGGATGCCGGGACTCCAGTACGGCTGCAGCATCAGCCCCATGGAGCCGGGCGGCACCTCGTTCACCAGCTGGTCGAACATCGCTTCCGGCGCCAGACCCTGTTCCGCGCCGGCCATCTGTTCCAGGTGGCCGAACTGCTCCTTGAACCAGTTGACCATCCAGTAGCCGCGGAAGATCTGCACCTCGGTGCTGTACGCGCCCGGCAGCGCCGCCGGATATGGCGGAATGAAGGGCGTGACCTCCACGTACTTTTTGCTGGTGGTGTTGATGGTGGCCGTGGTGCCGTAGCTCAGGCAGGCGATGTGCGGTTCCAGGCTGCCGGCGCCGATCACTTCGCACGCCTTGTCGGCGGCGGCGGCCACCAGCGGCGTGCCTTCAGGGATGCCGGTCGCCGCAGCGGCGGCAGCGGTGATGGCGCCGATCACCGTGCCCGGCGCCACCAGTTCCGGCAGCATGTCCGGACGCACGCGCAGCGCCTGCCATTTCCAGTCGCGCGCGCCGGCCCATTGGTGGCGCTTGTAATCGAACGGCAGGTAGGCGACCTGCGAGCCGGTCGAATCGACGTGGCGTCCGCACAGGCGGTAATTCAGAAAGCCGGACAGCAGCAGGTATTTGTGCGTCTTGGCCCAGATCTCCGGCTGGTGCTCGGCGATCCAGTTGATCTCCGCTTCGCGGCGGAAGTATTCAATCGTCCCCTCCACGCGCGCCAGCTTGAACGCTGCGCGCCACCACCAGCTTAACGGCTTCTGCTTGCCGACGCGGCGCTGATCCAGCCAGGTGATGGCCGGCCGCAGCACCTGGCCGTTGCGGTCCAGGTTGACGACGGTGCCGCGCTGCGTGGTCACCGCCACGCCTTTGACGGCGCTGCGCGGAATATCGGTAGAGCGCCACAGCTGCTGGCAGGCGGCGGCCACCGCATTCCAGTAGCCGTCGGCATCGTGCTCGGCCCAGCCGGGATGGTCCGAGAAATAGGCTTGCAGGTGGATTTGCGATTTGGCCGCGAGGTTGCCATTCACATCGAACAGCAGCGCGCGCACGCTTTGCGTGCCGTTGTCGATGGAAAGCAGATATTGGTCTGCCATGATGTCTCGTTATCGTTATGGTTTGGGCATGCTGTAATGCGCGCTCCACAGCGCCAGGTAGGCCGCTTGTTCCTCCTCCCAGCACTGGTCGCTCCAGCCAAGTTCCGGCTGGCAGATGGCGCGTACGCGCGGCAGGATGTCGATGCCGCCGCCGCGCAACTGGATGCCGATGCGACTGCGGCGCAGCAGCAGGTCTTCCAGCTTGCAGACATCCTCGCAGCGCGCGGCCCAGCGCAGCTGCGCCCAGATGGTCTCTGTGCCGGGGATGCAGGAAAGTTCGTCCGTCTGCGCCGCATTCACCAACGCCTGCGCTGCGGCGCCATAGCGGCCTTGCAGGCGTTGCGCCTGGCCAGGCGGCAGGTCGGCGTTGTAGCGCAGCGGTGGCGCGGCCGTGAACACCGGTTGCGGCGTGAGCTGGCCTTGCAGTTCCGGCAGCCGGCTTGCGGCCAGCTTGAGCGCGTCCAGCGCGATCACGCGGAAGGTGGTGAGCTTGCCGCCGGTGACAGTCAGCAGGCCGTGCTCCAGCCACAGCATGTGGTCGCGCGTTTCCTTGGAAGGATCGGCTTTGCCGCTGTCGATCACGGGACGCACGCCGGCGTAGGTGGCGAGGATGTCGCTGTCGGCCAGGTGCAGTTGCGGGAACTGGGCGTGCAAGGCGGCCATCAGATAATCGCATTCGGCCCGCGTGATGGCCGCTTCGCGCGACAGGTTTTCTTTGTGGTCGACGTCCGTCGTGCCGACCAGCGTTACGCCTTCCCATGGGTAGGCAAACACCGGGCGGCCGTCAGCCGGATGCATCAAGCTGATGGCCTGCGCCAGCGGCAACCGCCAGGCCGGCAGCACCAGATGGCTGCCACGCAGTGGCCGCAGCCGATGTGTCACCGCGTCGGTCACGCGCAGCGCGTCGGCCCAGGCGCCGGTCGCGTTGATGACCAGCCGCGCGCGCACCTCGTGCTGCTCGCCGCTCAAGCCGTCGCGCAGTCGCACGCCCAGCACCTCGCCGCCGGCGCCATCGCGCAGCAGCGACTCGACAGCCATGTAGTTCACGGCGACGCCGCCGTGCCGGCGCGCCTCCTGCAACACGCGCAGCACCAGCCGCGCATCGTCCGTTTTGGCGTCCGTGTAGACCATGCCGCCCTGAAGACCGTCCGTGGCCACATTCGGCGCCAGCGCCGCGAACTCTTCGCGGCCGTAGTAGTGCCGCCCCCGCTGTCCCGCCATGCGGTCGTAAATCGCCAGCCCGGCGAGGAACGCCCGCTTGCCCGGCTTGCGCCCCACATAATCGCCGAACGCAAAACTCTGCGGCTCCACCAGGCCAGCCGCCTGCCGCAGCAAATGCTCACGCTCGTGCACCGACTCGCGCGTCAAACCGAACTGCCCTTCCTTCAGGTAGCGCAAGCCGCCGTGCACCAGCTTGGACGACCTGCTCGACGTCCCCCAGGCGAAATCCCGCTGCTCCACCAGCAGCACCCGCAAACCGCGACGCGCCGCTTCCAGCAAAATCCCCGCGCCGGTAATGCCGCCGCCCACCACGACCACATCCCAATCGAGCGCGAAGCGGGAGCGGCTCATGGCAGCAGCTTCCCCGGATTCATGATCTGCTGCGTATCCACATGCTCGGCCAAGGCACGCAGCACCGACATCCCCAGCCGCCCCTTCTCCGCCGCCAGGTACGGCGCATGATCGCTGCCGACGCCGTGCTGGTGGCTGATCGTGCCGCCGTTTTCCACAATCGCCATCGACGCCGCCTTCTTCAGCGACTTCCAGCGCGCCAGATCGGTCTCGTAATCGCCCGCCAGCCGGTACACAAAGGTCGTATAAACGCTGGCTCCCTGCGCGTACAGGTGCGACAGGTGCGTATAAGCGTGCACCTTCTCGCCATACTGCGCCAGCGCCACCGTGGCGGCCGACTCCACCGCCCGCATCATGATCTCCACGCGCGGCCAGTCGACCGCCGTCTCCACCGTATCGATGGCATAACCATGCTGCCACGCCGCGTTGCGCAGGTAGACATTGCGGAAGCGGTTCTGCTTCCACTTCTCGCCCATCATACGGCCGACATGCACGCCGCCATGCGGCAGCGTCATCCCCAATGCCTCGCGCAGCGCCGCCCGTGCCAGCGACTTGCGGCCGCTGACGCCGATCATCAACATGCACTTGCCCTGCTTGCAGCCGCGCAGCGACAGGTAGCGCTCCAGCAGCGAGATCATGCGCTTGTGACCGGCCAGCGCCAGCATGGTCGTGGTCTCCAGAGGATTCGACAGCCGCAGCATCGACAGCGACAATCCCGCCTGCACCACCTGCCGCACCGCCGTCTCCGCCGCAGACCAGCTGGGGAAGAACACCGCATGGAACGCCTCGTAGGCCGGCGCCGCCGTCACCCGCACGGTCGCCTCGGTCAGGATGCCGAGCCGGCCCTCCGAGCCAAGCACCATCTCGCGCAGATCCGGCCCCGCCGCCGACGCCGGAAAAGTCGGCAGATGCAAGGTGCCGGCCGGCGTCTCCACCGAACCGCCACGGAACATCTGCTCGATGCGCCCGTAGCGCAAGGACTGCTGCCCCGACGAGCGGGTGGCGACCCAGCCGCCCAGCGTGGAATATTCGAACGACTGCGGGAAGTGCCCCAGCGTATAGCCGCGCGCCCGCAGCTGCGCCTCCAGGTCCGGTCCGAACACGCCGGCGCCAAACGTCGCCAGCTGCGACTCGGTGTCCAGATACAGCAACTGCCGCATGCGCGTCATGTTCACCGCCACCGAGCGCGTGCCCGACGGTGCCGTCAGATGCCCGGCCACGCTGGTGCCGCCGCCCTGCGGAATCAGCGCCACGCCGTGCAGCGCCGCATACTCCAGCAGCTCGCGCACGTCCTGCGCGCTTTCCGGATACGCCACGCCGTCCGGCGCCGTGTCGATCACACCATAGCGCAGGCGCAGCCAGTCCGGCAGGCTCTGGCCCAGCGCATTGCGCAGCCGGACCTCCGGCGACGTGTCGATCAGCCGGTGCTCCGGCAGGCGCGAGACCTTGAGTTGCGCGCTGGCCTGCTCGAATTCCGCATCCGCCACCGGCGTGCCCGTGCCGATGCGCTGCGCCAGAAATCCCAGCGCCTCCTCATTCAGCGCAAATGCGACCGACTCGTCACCCCATCCGTTCCAGCGTCTCATTGTTTTTCTATCTCCCTGACGGAGCGCTTGTTATACTGACGCGCACCGATTATTCACCTCTTGAGATTAAAACAATGCCGCCCACCGGTATTGCGCATTCATGACATCCGCCTTGTTCGATCATGCCAAACGCGTCGCCGGCTCGTATCTCCAGACGCTGCTGGAAGCCGCTGCCCGGCGCGGCGTCAGCGCGCAGGCGCTGGAACGGGCCGCCGGCCTGCCGTCCGGCACACTGGAACCGCTGCCGGAATCGCTGCCCGCCGACGACTACGTGCGCCTGCTCGACATCGGCGCCACGCTGGCCAACGATCCCCACTTCGGCCTGCACGTGGGCCAGTGCGTCAAGCTGGGCACCTACACCGTGTATGGCCTGATCCTGCTGAGCTGCCGCGACTTCGGCCAGGTATTCGAGCAGACCATGCGCTACGAGCAGCTGGCGCATGACCTGGGCCGCTCCGCCATCACCATCGACGACGACATCGCCCACTACACCTGGCATAGCAACTACAGCAGCGCGCAGCGCCACCTGGCCGACAGCGTGTTCGCCGGCATCCGCGTGTTCAGCAACTGGCTGGCCGGGATCACGCTGCCCGCCAACCAGCTGACGCTGACCCACGACGGCGGCCCCCCCGAGCTGCGCGAGGAATATGTGCGGGTGCTGGGCGATATGCCGGTGTTTAACGCCGAGGCCAACGTCGCCAGCTTCAACGCCATGATGCTGTCCTGGCCCGTGCCGAACGCCGACGTCAGCCTGTATCCGGTGCTGCAGCAGCACGCCGAACAGCTGCTGCAACAGCGCGCCGCCACTCAGCCGGCCATCACGCAGCAGGTGCACGCGGCGATTGCCGCCAGCCTGTCGGGCGGCCAGGTGCGGCTGGCTTCCATTGCCGATCAATTGAAGGTCTCCCCGCGCACCCTGCAACGCAAGCTGAGCGAAGCCGGCGCCACCTTCCAGCAGGTGCTGGACCAGGCCCGCTTTGCGCTGGCCAAGGAGTATTTGAAGCGGCAGGAACTGAGCCTGGTCGATATCGCCTTCCTGCTCGGCTACCAGGAGCAGAGCGCGTTCAACCACGCCTTCAAGGAATGGGCTGGCGTCAATCCCGGCGCCTGGCGCAGCGCCTAGATATCGAGGCCGCGCACGCGGATGAACGGGCCGATACAGCGTTGCAGGTTGCGGTCCACGCACATCAGGAACAGATTGCCGCTCGGGTGGAATTGCAGGTAGTTGGTGACGGGCTGTCCCGGCTTGGTGATCTCGCCGCTGCAGTCACGCTTGCCGTTGTCCTTGACGATGGTGTCGACCTCCTTGTAGAAGCCGTCCTTGTCCGGCTTGTCGGCGATGGTGAAGGTGGATTCGGCCACCTCCTCGTTGCTGAACACCAGCGTGGTGCCGTCGGCGCGGATGCGGTAGGTTTCGGTGCACAGGCCATCCGGCAGCGTGATGCGCCAGATGCCGATGATGGGATGGTCATGCCGCACCGGCGCGGCGCCTGCCGGCCACGCCAGCATCCACACCAGCATCCATGTCATCATGCCCACCATCGCCGTCCGCATCACCTACCTCCTTATTTTTCCGCTGCCGCTTTCATTTTCGTCAGACCGCTTTCGAACGCCGGGCCAATCATGCTGTCCATGCTGATGAAGACATTCATCATCTTGGCCATGAAGTCGGTCTCGCCCGACATGGTCCAGCGCACCGTGGTGGTGTCGCCCTGCGGCTCCAGCACGAACTCGGTGTCCGAGGTGGACTTCACCGGCACAAAGAAGTCCAGCTTGATGCCGACCTTGGCCGGCGTCAGGCTGACCACCTCCATGCGGCCGGAACCCACGTTCTTGTTGCCCTCCCAAGCATAGACCGCGCCCAGATCCTTCGGCGCACCGCTGAAGGTGCGCTTCATGGCCGGGTCCAGCCCTTCCCACGGCGACCACAGGGCCCACTGGTGGAAGTCGCTGATCAGCGGGACGATCTTTTCCGGCGGCGCCTTGATGGCGATCGAGCGCTGCACGCTGTAGGTGGACGGCTGGATCGCGGCCCAGGCCAGCAGCAGCAAAATCAATACCGAAATGACGACGATGATTTTCTTGAACATGGTTTTCTCTCCCTGTTATTTTGGTATAAATCGAGGCGCCAGCCGCACCGGCAATGCGTCCGGCGTCATGGTGAAAGTGAAGCATTCGCGCGCGGCGGGCGCGCCGGCCACGCGTTCCAGCGCGAAGTGCCGCGCCAGCATCGACATCACCATCTTGATCTCCGCCATGGCCAGGTAGCGCCCCGGACAGAAACGCGGCCCGCCGCCGAACGGAAACAGCTTGCGGCCCGGATCATCGCCCTGTCCGCCCGCGCCGTCAAGCCAGCGCTCGGGCATGAAGCGCTCCGGCTGCGCCAGGTCGGACTCGCGCTCGGAGGCGTGGCGCAGCAGCAGGAAGATCACCGTCCCCGCCGGCACCGCCAGGTCGCCCAGCACCACGTCCTGATTCGGCTCGGCCGCCATGAACGGCGCCACCGGCTTGAGGCGCATGGCCTCGCGCGTGGCGGCGTCGATGTAGGTGAGCTGGTCCAGCAAATGATAGTCGTCCAGCACGGCGCGCTCGCCCAGCACCTGCCGCGCCTCGTCCGCCATGCGCGCGGCGGCCTGCGGATGATCGGCCAGGAACTCGATCAGCCAGGCGGCCGTGTTGGAGGTGGTGTCCTCGCCGGCAAACACCATGGTGATGGCGTTGCCGACCACCGCTTCGTCGGTGAAGCCGGAATCCGGCTCGTCGCGCGCCACGATCAGCGCTTCCAGCAGGTTGGAGGGTTTGGCCCGCAACGCCGGATTCTCCGCGAGGCGGCGGCGCGCCTCGGCGATGAAGCCGAAGATGGCCTGCTGGATGCGGGCGGCGGCGGCGATCGCCTCGTGGTCCTGCGCGCGCTTCAGCACCGGCACGCGCCAGTAGGCGAACGGCGTGGTCAAACGCCGCGCCACCAGCTTGAACAGGAATTCGATATCGCGCTGCAGCGGATGCGCCTCCAGCTCCAGCGTGTTGATGTCCTGTCCCATCGCCAGGCCGATGGTCACGTCCAGCGTGTAGGCCTTCAGGTCGCGCAGCAGATCGACCGGCTGGCCGGCGGCGGTGGCGGCGGCCCAGCGCCGGCGCAGGCGCTCCGTCAGCGCGGTCAGCGTGGGGAAGAAATTGTGGATCACCTCCGGCGTCAGCGCCCGCATCACCAGCTTGCGCTGGCGGCGCCAGTCGTCGCCCTCGGCGGTGAACAGGCCGCGCGTGCCGATCTCGTTGAGCATTTCCGCCGTGCGGCTGGAGCGGCGCATCGCGTCCGGCCGGTCGCGCAGCAGCGCGGCGATCAGATCGCGGTCGGCGGTGGCCAGCATCTGCTTGCGCATGATGCGGAATCGGTACAGCGGCCCATGCTCGCGTCCCCAGCGTTCCAGCACATGGTGGAACGGCTCGGCGCGGATCTCGCGCACATTGCCGAACAGCGGCCGCGCCCGCGGTCCCGGCAGATCGGCCAGCCGGCGCAACGGCGCCACGCCCGGCGTGAGTTCCATGGTGTTTTTGCCCATAGTTATTCGTCTCCGCGTACGCTATCATCTCCAAATGTTGACGATATACTCACTTGCTGGAGGAAGCAAATGCTGTCGCACGTTTATGTGGGAATTAACAACTTCGAACCGGCGCTGGCGTTCTACAGCGCCCTGATGCAGGTGGTGGGTGCGCGCCAGCGCTTCGTCGACAGCTCGCGGCCGTGGGCCGCCTGGCAGCCGGCGGAAGGCACGCGGCCATTGTTCGTGATCGGCGCGCCCTACGACGGCCAGGCGGCGGCCTGCGGCAACGGCCAGATGACCGCGCTGATGGCGACTTCGCGCGCGATGGTGGACCAGGCCTACGCGGCGGCGCTGGCGCATGGCGGCGCCTGCGAAGGCGCGCCGGGCCTGCGGCCGCAGTATCACGCCAACTACTACGGCGCCTACTTCCGCGACCCGGAGGGGAATAAACTCAGCGTCGTCTGTCACGACGCCTTTCCGGATTAAGCCAGGGCTTCCTTGGCCGCTTCCTCGGGCGTCAGACCCTCGTAGAACTGGTCTGTGAACCACTCCACCTGTTCTTCGATGTGCTCCTGCGCCTGTTCCTGCGTGGCGCCGCCCTTCACCAGGAAGCCCTCCACTTCGATGCACCAGTTAATCAGTTCCAGGGTTTCCGGGTCCAGCTCTTCTTTTTTCTTTGCCATGATTGCTCCTTACTTCTCAGGGTACAGCACTACTTGCAGATAGTTGTTGGTATCGAAATAGCGCTGTGCGGCCTCTTTCAGGTCCGCCGTCGTCAACGCGTTCACGCGCGACTCGTAAGTCAGTATATCCTCTGGATTGTTATTATTGAAGAAGGCATTCTGCAAAGACGCCATCCAGTAGCTGTTTTCGCGCAGGCCCTTGCGGTAGCCCTTGATCCAGGATGCCTTCACCTTGTTCAGGTCTGCTTCCTCGGCGCCGTTCTGCTTGATCTTCTCGATCTCGGCGAAGGTGGCGGCCAGCACCTTGTCGACGTTCTCCGGCGCGCACGGCAGGTTGGCGTTGATGGTGTAATTACCATACGGGATGCGGCTCATGCTGCCGCTCATGCCGCCGCTGTACATCGCGCCCATCTTCTCGCGCAGCGTTTCGATCAGCTTGATGTTCATCACCTCCACCAGCGCCTGCAGGCGCATGCGCGCGGCGCGCGAATATTCCACGTCGCCGGTGAAGGACAGCGAGATGGTGCTCTTCGGCTCCGAACCGGCATGCACTTCCTTCTTCACCACGCCCTTGATCGGCCGCACGCCTTCGTCCTTGAAGGCGACCGGAATCTCGCCCACCGGCAGGCTGGCGATGTAGGTGGCGATCAGCGGCTTGATCTTCTCGACGTCGAAACTGCCGACGATGAAGAAGGTGAAATCGCGCGCGCTCGACAAGCGGCTGTTATAGATGTCCAGCACGCGGTCCAGCGCCAGCTGGTCGAAGTCCGCCGGCCGTGCCGCGCGCAGCACGCGCGGGCTGTTGTTGTACAGCGTGGCGGTCACGGTGTCGTAGAACACCGACTCCGGCCGCGCCAGATTGTTCTGCGCCAGTTCGCGCTGGCGGTCGACGTAGGCGGTGTAGATCGCCGGGTCCTTGCGCGGCTGCGTCATTTGCAGGTAGACCAGCTGCAGCATGGCTTCCACGTCCGTGCTGCCGGAGCTGCCGCCCACCGACTCGTTCAATGAACTGACGCTGGCGCTGGAGCTGACGCTCTTCCCGGCCAGCACCTTCACCAGGTCGTTCGGCGTGTAGTTCAACACGCCCATCTGGCCGACGATGCTGCTGGCGTAATGCGCGGTGAAGACGTCGCTGTCAGGCAGCAGCGACCAGCCGCCGTAGCGCAGGCCGCCCAGGATCACCTGGTCGTTATTGAAGTCGGTCGGCTTCAGCACCACCTTGACGCCGTTACTGAGCGTCAGCTCCGTGGCGCCTATCCTGGCGTTGACGGTTTCGCTGACGATGCTGCCGGCCTTGGGCGGCGTCGGCATCAGCTGGGTGGCATAGGTTTTCTCTTCCATCGGCCTGACGGCGATCTTTTCCGCCGCGCTGGCGATGCTGACCAGTTCATCGGCCTTCGGCTGCGCCAGGCCCGGTTTGTCGACGCCGGTGTAGATCACCAGCTTGCTCTGGTTGTCCGGTATCGCCGCGCGCACGGCGGCGTTGACCTCGGCCACGGTAATCGTCGGCAGCAGCTGGGTCACGTAGCGGTATTCGGCGATGGTGCCGGGAATCGACTCCTCTTCGAGGAAGTTGCGGATGTACTCGGCCGCGTAGCCGGACGAATCGGATTTATCGCGCTCGTTGTAGATGCGCTCATAGTTGCGCAGCATGCCCTTCTTGGCGCGCTCCAGCTCCGACGCGCTGAATCCGTACTGGCGCGCGCGCTGGTCTTCTTCCACCAGGGCGTTGATGGCCGGCGTAACGCCGTCCTTGCCCAGTACCGCGCCGGCGCCGAACGAGCGGTAGCCGTGCACGATCTTGTTCATGCCGCTGCCGCCCTGCAGGAACGGCGGATTGGCCTGCTGCGTCAGTTCGTACATGCGCTGGCTCAGGATAAAGCTGTACATGTTCTCGATCAGCTTCTGGCGATAGTCGCCAAAGGTCTTCTCGGCCGGCAGCGTCTGGATCGGGTAGCGGATGTAGACCGTGTTGGCGCTGACTTCCTTGTCGGTGAAGACGATGCCTTCGGAATCCTGGCGCTCGGGAATCGTGGCGTATTCGCGTGGACGCGGATGGGCCGGATTTTTCAGCTTGCCGAAATGCTGCTCGATCAGGCGCTGCGCCTCGGCCGGCTCGATGTCGCCGACCGCCACCACCGCCATCAGGTCCGGGCGATACCAGTCGCGGTAGAAGCGCTTGATGGCGTCGTACTTGAAGGTCTTGAGGATGTCTTCTTTACCGATCGGCATGCGCTGCGCGTAGCGCGAGCCGTTCAGCACCTTGGGCAGCACCACCTTGTTCATGCGGTCGTCCACGCCTTTGCCGAGGCGCAGTTCCTCCAGCACGATACCGCGTTCGCTGTCGATGTCGGCGTCGTTGAAGGACAGGCCGTAGGCCCAGTCTTCCAGCACCTGGAAGCCTTTTTCGACGGTCTCCTTGCTATCGGTGGGTATCGGCAGGATGTAGACGGTTTCGTCGAAGCTGGTGTAGGCGTTGAGGTCCGCACCGAACTTCACGCCGATCGACTGCAGATAGGACACCAGCTCGTTGCGCTTGAAATGCGTCGAGCCGTTGAACGCCATGTGTTCGGTGAAGTGCGCCAGGCCTTGCTGGTCCTCGTCTTCCAGGATGGAGCCGGCCTTGACGACCAGCCGCAGCTCCAGCTTTTTCTCCGGACGGCCGTTGTGATGAATGTAATAGGTCAGGCCATTGGACAGTTTGCCAACTTTGACCTGCGGACCGACCGGAATCTGCTGGTCCAGCTTCAGTGGCGCCACATCGTCGGCTTGCGCCAGAAAACTACACGCCAGGATTGCAGCGCCGGACAGGATACGCAGGGTAATCAGCTTCATTCCGAATGCAAAAAATTTAAGGGAACAGCTACCTTACACCGATTTTCTGAATTTAGGCTAGAATCCTCGTGCCTGCCGTCCGGCAGGTAACAATAACGTCTTCGGGGCGGGGTGTAATTCCCCACCGGCGGTAAAGCCCGCGAGCGCAGAAATGCGCAGATCTGGTGTAATTCCAGGGCCGACGGTTAAAGTCCGGATGAAAGAAGATGTGCGTTTTACGCAGCCTGCGGCGCCCTTTGGCGTGGCTGGCTGCGCGTATCCGCTTGCCCTGTCGCGTTCCTATTTTATCAAGGAGCGTTTCGCCAATGTCTGACCACACCGCAGTATCCCCCTCTTATTCCCTGGTATCCGACGATCTCGAAGGTCGCATTCACGCCGCCCTGGAAGCCATGCGCGCCGGCGTGCCGGTCATCCTGCTCGACGATTTCGACCGCGAGAACGAAGCGGACCTGATCGTCGCCACCGAAAAAATGACCGTGCAGACCATGGCCATGATGATCCGCGATTGCAGCGGCATCGTTTGCCTGTGCCTGAGCGCCGACAAGGTGCGCGAGCTGGAATTGCCAATGATGGCCGCCAACAACGGCAGCCGTTACGGCACGCCGTTCACCGTATCGATCGAGGCGCGCGAAGGCGTGACCACCGGCGTGTCGGCGGCCGATCGCGTGACCACGATTCGTGCCGCGACGGCGGCCAATGCCAAGCCGTCGGACCTGGTGCATCCGGGCCACGTGTTCCCGCTGCGCGCGACGCCGGGCGGCGTGCTGTCGCGCAAGGGGCATACCGAAGGGTCGGTGGATCTGTCCACCATGGCCGGCCTGAACCCCTCGGCCGTGCTGTGCGAGCTGATGAACCCCGACGGCACCATGATGCGCGGCGCCGACATCGAACGTTTCGCGGAGCTGCACCAGATGCCGATCCTGACGATCGCCGAAATGATCGAGTGGCGTCAGAAGCACAACGTCTAACCCGCACGCTTTAGCCTCGACATCTGCATCACCACTTAGGGGTCTGACCCCGTACGGGGTCAGACCCCACCTGGCCGTGCGGGCTTGACGTAACGGTACACGAGGCACAACGCGCCTGCGTAGGCCGCAGCAATCAAAGTAAACGCCACTGGCAGGCGAGATGCCCACCCGGGCACCACATGCATCACGGTGCCCATCATCGCCACGCCAACCAGCGCCCCAATCTGCCGATTGGCATTCAACGCCGCCGCAGCGCTATTAGCATGCGCCTTCCCCGCCACCAGCATCACCGTCGCCGTCATTCCCGGAATCGCAATCCCGATCGCCACATTCATCACCACCGCAGCCACGACCAGCAACCAATAGGGTGTCTCCGGCCGCAGCCCAAACAGCATCACCAGCGCCATGCCCAGGCCGACCAGCAGCCCATACATCATCGGCGGCCGCGTACCGACACGCGCCGTAATCCGCCCGGAGGTCAGATTACCCACCGCAAAAGCCGCCATCATCGGTATCAGCTTCAGCCCCGTCTGCAGCGCATCCGCCCCGCCCTGCTGAATAAATAAACTCAGCAAAAACAACTGCCCGAACACCGCAAAGTTAATCAGGAATCCCACGCCATTAGCCGCCGCAAACGCCGGCGTCTCAAACAGCGCCTTCGGCAGCAAGGGATGCGCGCCCGCCCGCTCGCGCCGCACCAGCAGCGCCGCCGCAGCCAACGCCACCACACCGGCCGCCAGCACACCCGCCGAAGTCCATCCCAGCGCAGGCCCCTCGATCAGCACAAAACTCAACGCCGCCAACGCCGCCACGCCCAAGGCATGACTCACCATCGACAGATCCCGTTCATGACGCGGCGTGGCCGGCGCCAGCACCTGCGTCAGCACAATGCCCAGCAAACCTATCGGCACATTCACCCAGAACACGCTGCGCCAGCCGAATTCGTGCACCAATATCCCGCCCACCAGCGGCCCGGCCGCCGACGAACAGCCGACAATGGCCGACCAGGTCCCCAGCATGCGCGCCCGCGTCGCCTGATCCTCATAGGCATGCGTCAGCAAACTCAAGGAACTCGGCATGAACAGCGCGGCGCCCACGCCCTGCAGCAACCGCGCCGCAATCAGCGCATGTCCGCTGGGCGCCAGCGCGCACAACACCGAACCGAGAATGAAGACACTCAGTCCGCCCTGATAAACGTTCTTGGGCCCGAACCGGTCAGCCAGCGCGCCGCCCGCCATCAGCAGCGCGGCAAAAGTCAGCGTATAGCCATCCACCACCCACACCAGGCCGGTAAGCGGCACCGACAGACTGACCGAAATATCGGACAGCGCGGTATTCACGGCGGTGACATCGATCATCGCCATCACAAAGCCGATGGCCAGCGTCATCAGCATCAAAAAGGGCGGCACCTGGCGCACTGGCGCTGCCGCAGCGGTAGTAGAAGTATTCATGCGCGTATGGTAGGCCGCTTGCCTGATGCAGTAAATACGCATAACATCAGCACTCTGATGCAAAAATGCATCGCGGAGACCGCCATGGACTGGGACAACGCCCGCATCTTCCTCGCCATTTACCGCAAAGGCACGCTGCGCGCCGCCGCCATCCTGCTCGACATCGACCAGGCCACGGTCGGCCGCCGTCTCAACGCGCTGGAAAAATCGCTGGGCGCGCGCCTGTTCCTGCGCACGCCGTCCGGCTACATGGCCACGCCGGCCGGCGAACTGGCCGTCACCGCCGCCGAAAAGATGGAACAGGCGGCGCTGCAGTTCCAGCGCGAGATGCAGGGCATCGACAACCGCCTGTCCGGCAGCGTGCGCGTCACCACCTCCGACACCATGGCTGCCCACTTCGTCATCGGCGCCATGCAGCGGCTGCACGTGATGCACCCGGAAATCCGCATCGTGCTCAGTACCAGCACCAGCATCACCAGCCTGACGCGGCGCGAGGCCGACCTGGCGGTGCGCACGCTCAAGCCCACCGATCCGGACCTGATCTCGCGCCACCTGACCCGCCGCAGCATGGGCCTGTACGCCACGCCGGCCTACCTGAAGGAGCGCGGCATGCCGGTGCCGGGCAACGGCCTGGCGGGACATGACATCGTCATCTACCAGGCCAGCGTCGCCGCGCGCCATCAGGAAAAGATCTGCCTGGAGCCGGTGCACAACGCCCGCGTGGCGATAGAGGTCAACAGCGGCATGGCGCTGATCGAGGCGGCCGGCCTGGGCATGGGCCTGGCCGAGCTGCCCTGCCACATGGCCGACAACGACCCGCGCCTGGTGCGCGTGTGGCCGGAGCGCGTCGACCAGTACGACGTCTGGCTGGTGATGCACAGCGATTTAAGCCGCAGCGCCCGCGTGCGCGCCGCTGCCGACGCCCTGATCGACACCTTCCCCGAGAAGTAACGTACGCCTGTCCGCCGCGCTGCGGTGCTAAGATGCCAACATGAGCACGCAAGCATCGATTCCCAACCTCCTGCAACGGCTGCACCACGGCACAGTCGCGTGGCTGCACAGCTGGTGGCGGCTGCTGCATTTCGCCGTGCTGATGTTCTCCATCGCCCTGACGCCGTCCACCTATGGCCGCAACAGGCGTCCCGTGCTGGCGCGGCACCTGGTGGCCGACACGGCGCCCAACCTGGCGTGGTATGGCGTGCTGTCGGCGCTGGTCAGCCTGGTGCTGATCCGCATCGTGGTGGTCACTTCGCAAAGCTACGGCCTGTCGCGCTTCGCGCTGGAAATGGTGGTGCGCGTGCTGGTGCTGGAACTGATCCCGCTGACCGCCGCCGCCTTCGTTGCGCTGCGCACCACGCTGCCCGCCGGCCTGGAATTCTCGCAGGGCCGCAGCGCCGCCAACCGCGTCACCGAAAATGAGCTGCACGACGAATTTTTCCCGCGCGTGGCGGCCGGCATGTTCGCCGTGTGGATGCTGGCCGCCGTCAGCTGCGTGCTGACGCTGGTGCTGGCCTACCTGTCGCTGTACGGCTTTACGCCATGGGCGATGACAGGCTACACGCGCGTGGTCGGGCAGGTGTTCAATCCCGCCGTCACGCTGATCCTGGTGCTGAAGATCGTGTTCTTCAGCTTTGCAGTCGGCCTGATTCCGATGGCCTCCTCGTTCTACTTCGGCGCCAGCTACCGCAACAAGGTCACGCACGGCCTGTCGGACATGGTGCGGCTGTTTGCCGTGATGCTCCTCATCGAAGTCGCCTCGCTCATGGGTAATTACTACTGATATGACAGAACCAATCAACGAAGCCGCCCCCGTGCGCAATGCCGAATTCAAGGCCGCCCTGCTGCTGGTGCTGATGGTGCTGCTGGTCGCCGGCTCCGCGCTGTACCTGCTGTACGCGCGCGGCGCCTTCGAATCCACGCAAACGCTGATACTGCAGGCCGACGACTCGGAAGGCGTCACCGTCGGCATGGACGTGACCTTCGCCGGCTTCCCCATCGGCCGCGTGCGGCGCATAGAACTGAGCCAGGAAGGCAAGGCGCGCGTGGTGGTCGACGTGCCGCGCCAGGATGCGCACTGGCTGCGCAGCTCCAGCATCTTCACGCTGGAGCGCGGCCTGGTGGGCGGCGCCAAGCTGAAAGCCTTCAGCGGCATTCCCGCCGATCCGCCGCTGGAAGACGGCGCGGCGCGCACGCTGCTGGTGGGCGATCCCGGCGCCGAGATTCCGCGCCTGCTGGCGGCGGCGCGCGACCTGCTGCAAAACCTGAACGAGCTGACGGCGGAAAATTCCGCGCTGGCCAGCAGCCTGGCCAACGTCGCCGACGTGACCGGCAAGCTGAATGGCCCGCACGGCGCCATGGGCCTGATCGCGGGCGACGACAAGAATGCGCAGCAGTTGACCGAGCGCGCCAACAAGCTGCTGGTGACGGTCAACGCGCTGGCGGTGAAGGCCGATAGCCTGATCGGCCACGCCGACGACCGCGTCTTCGGCCAGCAAGGCGTGATGACCGACGCGCAAGCCACCATCGTCCAGCTCAACGGCCTGCTGGCCGATGCGCGCAACTCGCTGAAGAAAATGGACGCGGTGCTGGTCGAGGCGCAGGCGGTGGCCTCCAACACCAAGGAAGCCACGGCGGATCTGGGCACGCTGCGCGGCGAAGTGGAAAGCAGCCTGCGTCGGGTCGAGCAGCTGGTCAATGAAATCAACCGCAAATGGCCGTTCAAGCGCGATACGGAGATCAAGCTGCCATGAAGAAGACGCTCGCCATCGCCTCCCTGCTGCTGGTCGGCTGCGGCAACAACCCGCCGGTGCCGGACTGGCAGATGAACGCGCAGAACGGCATCGAACGCGCCACCGCCGCCTACATGGACGGCAACGCCCGCGTCGAAGCCGCCGAAACCAAACGCGCCCGCGAAGCCCTGGCCAGCACCGGCAAGGTGGACCTGATCATCCGTGCGGAACTGATCCAGTGCGCCGCCCGCGTCGCTGCGCTGGTGTTCGAAGACTGCGCCGGCTACAACAAACTGGCGCAGGACGCCGCCCCCGCCGACCGCGCCTACGCCGCCTACCTGGCAGGCCGCGCCACCGCCGCCGATGCCGCCCTGCTCCCGGCCCAGCACCAGCCGGTGGCCGCCGCCGCGAGCGACGCCGCCGCCGTCAGCGCCGTGCAGGCCATCGCCGATCCGCTGTCCAAGCTGGTCGCCAGCGGCGTGCTACTGCGCACCGGCAAAGCCAGTCCGCAAACGCTGGCGGACGCCGTGGACACCGCTTCCGCCCAGGGCTGGCGCCGGCCGCTGTTGGCCTGGCTCGGCGTGCAGGCGATGCGCGCCGAACAGACCGGCGACGCCGCCGAAGCCCAACGCATCAAACGCCGCATCGACCTGATCACCGCCAAATGACCATCCTCGCCACCGCCGTCCCGCCACACGCCGAAATCGCCCGACACCTGCGCGGCGCCGACTTCCACGACTGCTACGAAACGGCCATCGCACCGACGCCGCTGTCCGCCCTGGCGCTGTACCTGAAAGTGGTCGCCGGCACGCCGCACTGGGTCAACGCCATGATGAAGCTGCGTAACTGCATCGTGCGGCTGGTCGGACTGAAAAACCTCGGCGCGCTGGGCGACACCGACGGCGCCAAGCCGGCCAGCGCCTACCGTGTGGGCGACCGCGTCGGCATTTTCTCCATCGTTTACCTGAGCGAGCAGGAAGTCATCCTCGGCGACTCGGACAAGCACCTGAACGTTGAGGTCTCGGTCTGCAAACTGCCGGGCAAGGTCGCCGTCAGCACCGTGGTGCACACGCACAACGCCTTGGGCCGCATCTACATGCTGTTCGTGGCGCCGGCGCACCGGCGCATCGTACCGGCCACGCTGAGGAACGCGCGCTTCCTGTAAAATCCCCGCTTCAACGAATCGAGGACTTACATGGCTTACAACCTTGCCCGGCCGCTGCGCGGGCTGTTCACGACGCTCGCGCTGTCCTGCGCGATGCTGGGTGCTCCGGCCCATGCAGCCGCGCCGCAAAAAGTCATCGTCGACATGGACATCGGCGACGACATCGACGACGCCTTCGCCCTCGGCCTGCTGCTGCAAAGCCCGGAAATCGAGATTGTCGGCATCACCACCGCCTGGGGCGACACGGCGCTGCGCGCGCAACTGCTGGAACGCATGCTGCGCGAAACAGGCCACGCCCAGATCCCGGTCGCGCAAGGCGTCCGCACCACCGGCAACCCGCAGCCGTTCACGCAGGCGCGCTACGCCCGGCGCGGCAAGCTGCCGTCCAAACTCGACGCCATCGATTTCATGCTGGACCAGATCAAGCGCCAACCCGGCCAGATCACACTGGTGGCGCTCGGCCCATTGACCAACGTCGGCGCCGCCATCGAGCGCGACGCCGTCACCTTCGGCAAACTCAAACAGGTCGCCATGATGGGCGGCTCGGTGCGCAGCGGCTACCGCAAGTCGCAATACGTGCCGGCGCGCCCGGCCGACAAGGAGTACAACATCGTCTCCGACATCGCCGGCGCACAAAAGCTGTTCACCTCCGGCGTGACTATCGTGATGATGCCGGTCGACTCGACGCAAATCCGCCTGGATGAAGTGGAACGCAACGCCCTGCTCGGCCACGGCTCGCCGGTCACCGACGCGCTGGCCCTGCTCTACCACCAATGGATAGACGCCTACCAGCCATGGTCCAGCAACATGCCGTCGCTGTTCGACGTGGTGCCGGTGGCGTGGCTGCTCGATCCGGCCGTCTGCCCGACCACGCCGCTGCACATCGTCGTCGACAAAGACGGCTACACCCGCGAGCAGTCCGGCAAGCCGAACGCGCAAGTGTGCCTGGCCTCGGACCAGAAGCGCTTCTTCGAGATCATGATGCCGCGACTGCTGCAGGATTAAGCCATGGCCCTCGTCTACTCCACCGAAACGGGCCGCATGTGCCCGGACTGCCGCCAGCCGCTAGGCGACTGCACCTGCAAGGCCGCCGCCAAGACCAAGCCGGCCGGCGACGGCAATGTGCGCGTGTCGCGCGAATCCAAGGGCCGCGGCGGCAAAACCGTCACCCTGGTGCGCGGCCTGCCGCTGGACGCCGACGCGCTGGCCGCGCTGGGCAAACAGCTGCGCGCGGCCTGCGGCTCCGGCGGCACCGCCAAGGACGGCGTGCTGGAAATCCAGGGCGACCATTGCGAACGCGTGATGGCCGAGCTGACGAAACTCGGCCACAAGCCCAAGCGCGTCGGCGGTTAAACCGCCTTGCGGGCGCGCTGAACCGACATGTAGATATTGTCGCGCTCCAGCGCCTGCCCTGCGCGCACCGCCGCGATCCACGCGTCCGTGCCGGCCACCGCCGCAAAACCGGAGTGGAACACGGTGCTGAATACGCGGTGGATCTCCTCCGCGCTGGCCTTGCCGGCCGCGTTCTCATACGATGGCGAGCCGCTGGCGTCGGCCAGAAACTCCACCGTCAATCCCTTGTGCGCCGCTTCGTAAATGGTGGCGGCGTCGCAGTTGTGCGTCATGTAGCCGACGATGGTCAGCGTATCGACGCCGTTGTCGGCGATCCACTGCGCCAGGTCGGTGCCGGTGAACACGCTGGCATAGGCCTTGTTGATGTGGTGATTGAACGGACGCTTCGCCACCTCATCGTGCAGCTGCCAGCCCGGCGATCCCTTGGCGAAGATCGGCGACTGTTCCGGCGCATCGTGCTGCACCCTCACCACCGGAATATCGGCCGCCCGCGCCGCATCCATCGCTTTCGCGATGTTGGGCAGCGTGACGTCCACCGCTGGATATTCAATCTTCATATTGCCGCTGAAGTATTCGTTTTGCACGTCGATTACGATCAAGGCACGGCGCATGATAGTTCTCCTGGTTGGTTTGCGATGAGAGACATTGTGCGCGTCCGCGCGTCCGCCCGACAGCGGCCCGAAGGCATACATACGATATAATCGGGCCATGAACGCCGCTGCCGCCTATCGCCACCGGATCGCCGTCATCGCCTTCGACGGCATCACGCCCTTCCACCTGTCCGTGCCCGGCATGGTGTTCCGCGACGCCGCCTTCGACCTGAAGATCTGCTCCGCCGATCCGTCGCCGCTGCGCACCACCGGCGGCTTCGACATCTCCGTGCGGCACGGCCTGCAGGCGCTGGGCCGTGCCGACATCGTGATCCTGCCGACCTGGCACGACGACTGCCGTCCGGCGCCAGCGGCGCTGCTGGAAGCATTGAAACGCGCACACCGGCGCGGCGCCCGCATCGTCGGCCTGTGCCTGGGCGCCTTCCCGCTGGCGGAAGCCGGCCTGCTGGACGGCCGCCGCGCCACCACCCACTGGGCCTATGCGGACACGCTGGCCGCGCGCCATCCCGACGTCGCCGTCGACCGCGAAGTGCTGTATGTGGATGATGAGGTGCTGACTTCCGCCGGCGTGGCGGCGGGACTGGATTGCTGCCTGCACCTGCTGCGCCAGCTGTGCGGCGCAGAGGCGGCCAACCATGTGGCGCGGCAGCTGGTGGTGGCGCCGCACCGCCAGGGCGGGCAGGCGCAGTTCATCGAACGTCCGGTGCCGGTCAGCGGCAGCGACGACCGCTTTGCGCAGGTGCTGGACTGGGTCAACCAGCGCCTGGCCGACAACCACAGCATCGACGCGCTGGCTGCGCGCGCCGCCATGAGCCGCCGCAATTTCACCCGTCACTTCCGCGACGCCACCGGCACCTCGTTCAAGCAATGGCTGCTGAACCAGCGCGTGGCGCATGCCCAGCGCCTGCTGGAAACCAGCGACGTGTCGATCGAACTGGTGGCGCAGGAAGCCGGCTTCGGCTCGGCGCTGTCGCTGCGCCAGCACTTCCGCACCGCGCTGTGCACCTCGCCGTCCGAATACCGCCGCCAGTTCCGCGCCGGCGCCGGCTGATTACTCGCCGGCCGCCTCGCGGGCCGCCGCTTCGCGCAGCTTGTCCTTCTTGCTCTTGCGTTTGCCCTTGATGCCGCCGTTCTCCGTATCGGTGACGGCGCTGACCGGCGCCGCCGTCTCGGTCTGCTCGAAGCCGGGAATGGTTTCGCGCGGAATGCGCTGCTCCTGGCGCTTTTCGATCAGGCGGAAATGGGCTTCCGATTCGGCGGTGACGAAGCTGATCGCCACGCCGCTCTCGCCGGCGCGGCCGGTGCGGCCGATGCGGTGCGTGTAGTCGACGGCGGAACGCGGCAGGTCGTAGTTGACCACCGCCGGCAGGCGCGCGATGTCGATGCCGCGCGCCGCGACGTCGGTCGCCACCAGCACTTGCAGATGGCCGGAACGGAAGTCGGTCAGCGTCTCGGTACGCGCGCCCTGGCTCAGCTCACCGTGGAAGGACGCGGCGTGGATGCCGTTGCGGTTCAATTTTTCCGCCACGTGGTCGGCCGCGTACTTGGTGGCGACGAACACCATCACGCCGCGCCACTTGTGCTCCAGGATCAGGTGCTTGAGCAGCATGGTACGGCGCGGCACATCGACCGCGATCGCGCGCTGCGCGATATCCGGCTTGCTGGCCGGCTCGGACAGCACTTCGATGCGCGACGGCTGGTGCAGGATGGCGTCGGCCAGCTTCTGCACCGCCGGCGGGAAGGTGGCGGAGAAGAACAGGTTCTGGCGCTGCTTCGGCAGCAGTTCCAGGATGCGGTTCAGCTCTTCGCTGAAGCCCAGGTCCAGCAGGCGGTCCGCCTCGTCCAGCACCAGCATGGCGACGCGCGAGATCTTCAGCGCGTTGTGGTCGATCAGGTCCAGCAGGCGGCCCGGCGTGGCGACCACGATGTCGGCGCCGCCGCGCAGCGCCATCATCTGAGGATTGATCGAGACGCCGCCGAACACGATGGCCACCTTGACCGGGATCGGCAGGTGCGACACCAGCTTGCGGATCGATTCGCCCACCTGCACCGCCAGTTCGCGCGTCGGCACCAGCACCAGGCCATGCAGCTGGCGCGGGCCGTCGCGGTTGTCCAGCAGCGATTGCAGCAGCGGCAGCGCGAAGGCGGCGGTCTTGCCGGAGCCGGTTTGCGCGGCGCCCAGCACATCCTCGCCCCGCAGGATGGCGGGAATGGCGGCGCTTTGAATGGCGGTCGGCTCCTGGTAGCCGATCTCGGTGATGGCGTTCAGCAGGGAGGGAGCAAGGCCCAGTGTGGAAAAAGACATATCGGCCTAAAATCAGTGAATTAGGCGCAAGTATAAAGCATGCTAGTTGCATTTCCCCCGCAGCGCGGCGATGGGGATGAACGGCAGCGCCAGATAGCCGGTAAAGATCAGGGTAGTCTGGCGCTTCAGGCCTTCCGAATGCAGGCAGTCCGGCACCTTGGCTTCGATGAAGGCGGCGGTCATGATGTCCGACTTGGCGACGCTGAATTCCGGCGCGCTTTGCAGCAGCGGCGGTGGCGGCACCTCGGCCGCCATGGCGTCGGCGACGGCCTTGCGCACCACAGGATCGGTGCGGCCTTGCAGCGCCTTGACCTGCGCCGCGCTGGCCGCCGCGTCCAGGTACGGATCTTTCGCCTGCGCGCCGACACACAGCACGGCCAACAACATCAAACAGGATAAACGCATAAGAATTTTCCCCGGTGTCGATACACGCGATCCATTATCATGCAAAATAGCCGTTTTGATAAAGAAAAAGTACCATGATCAATTGGGATGCCCATGCCTGCCTGCCGCAGCACCCGCTGGCCGACTTCACGCCCGTCCGCCGGCTGCATGCCGCCGGCGTCAATTACGTGTCGCTCAACGTGGGCGCGGACATGAACCCGCTGTCGCAGGTGATGTCGGTGATCGCCGGTTACCGCGCCACCATCGCCGCCGATCCGGAACGCTACGCGCTGGTGTCCAGCGTGGACGACATCATCCAGGCCGCCGCCGACGGCCGCATGGCGATCAGCTTCGACCTCGAAGGCGCCCTGCCGCTGCTGGAACAGCCGGACATGGTGGCGCTGTACGCGCAGCTGGGCGTGCGCCAGATCCACTTCGCCTACAACCGCAACAACAGCGTGGCCGATGGCTGCCACGACGTCGCGCGCGGTCTCACGCCGCTGGGCCAGCGCATGGTGGAAGCGGTCAACGCCAACGGCATCCTGATGGACTGCTCGCACACGGGTCGCCTGTGCAGCCTGGAGATCATGAACGCCTCGTCGCAGCCGGTGATCTTCAGCCACGCCAATCCCTACACGCTGGTGCAGCACGGCCGCAACATCACCGACGAGCAGATACGCGCCTGCGCGACCACCGGCGGCGTGGTGTGCGTGTCCGGCTTGTCGTTCTTCCTCGGCAGCGAGCAGCCGGACGCCAACGACGTGGCGCGCCATGTGGCCTACCTTGCGGACCTGGTGGGCGTCAAGCATGTCGGCATCGGCCTGGATATCTGCTTCCAGCAGCCCGACCTGGACGACACGCCGCCGGGCGGCTTCGACCCGTCGCACTGGTGGCCCGCATCCGCCGGCTACAGCGCCGACAAGCCGCCGACCTTCACGCCGCCGGAAGTCTGGCGCGAACTGCCGGCCGCGCTGCGCCGCGCCGGCATGAACGACATCGAGGCGGAGCTGGTCCTGGGCCGCAACATGATGCGCGTGGCGCAGCAGGTCTGGGGCGCGCCCGAAGCGCTGGCCAAAGCCGCCTGATGCAGCGCTTATGCGCCGGATTGCTGCTTTGCCCCGCGTTGCTGGCCAGCGGCTACGCGCTGGCGGACGACATCAAGGCCATTTTCGTCTACACCGGCGGAAAAATGTCGCCAGTGGCGCAAATCACGCAGGATGGCATCGCCAACATCGGCCCGACAGCTGATGACACCGATGAAGCCGACCGCTGGTTCTCACCATGGTTCGCGCCGGGCAGCACTTATCATTATCTTGGCCGAGATGCCAACCGGGGCACCGGCACGGCAACCGGGCCGGAAATTGACGGCTGCTGGTCGTTGACGGCTGGCGTGAAGCTCGACTCGCCAACCGCAGCGGATGGCCTGCTGACCAACTACCAACTCCCCGTTTCCGCCAGCCGCGCCGCAATTCGGCCTTCGCCGAAACAGCTTCAGGTGATGCAACGCGTGGCGCGTGGAGTCTTGCGCAGGAATGAGGTGCCTGCTGGCGTCATCAGCAAAATGATCACCTCCACAAACAATCCGAGATTCTTCGCGATCACGGCGCATGGCCAAACGCCGCCGCGCCTTATTGCAAGCTATGACTGGGACAGCGTTAGCGATGCAGTGCGCGCCAACCGTCAACCTGCCGCCAATGCGCCGTTCGCCGGTTATTCGTTGACGCTGATACTGGAGGCGGACAAAAGTCACCGCTATCGAGCAAGCCATGTGCTGTTTCATCATGCAGACGCCGAAAGTGGCGTGAGCAGCTATGACTTTGTAACTGCGGCCGATCTTGATGGCGATGGACTTGACGAAGTCATTCTGGTCGGCGGCGGTTACGAGTGGTGGTGGTTCGAAGTACTCGGCAAGCGCAACACGACATGGAAGATGCTGGCATCCGGTGGCGGTGGCGGCTGCTGACTCAGGTAAGGTGCAGGCGGGTTTTCAGGTAGGCGGCCAGCGCCAGCTTGAATTCCGCCACCAGCTCGCGGCGCTCCGCCGCGCCGGCTTGCGCGTACAGCGGATTCAGGCCTTTCACGATCTGTAGCGCCACATTGGCGGTGCGCAGCGCTTCCGCCTCCGCCATCTCCGGCTTTTTCTGCCTCAGCACCGCGCCGAACTGCGTCCGCAGGCGCTGGCGCGCGTCGGCGCTGCGCTGGTAGCCCAGCGTGGCGTTCAGCAGCGTGAAATAGGCCGGGTGCTCGTCAAAGAAACCGATCATCAAATCGAATACCCGGTCCACCAGCGCGTTGACGCTCAGGTGGGCGGCATCGGCTGTCAGGCCGCTCCAGCGCTGCGCCATGTCTTCGCCGTACTGCTCGCGCAGGGCGCGCGCCAGCGTCAGCTTGTTGGGGAAGTATTGATACAGCGCGCCGATGGACGACCCGGAACGCTCGGCGATGGCGGTCATGGTGGCGGCGTCGAAGCCGGATTCGGCGAAGACGGCGGCGGCGGCATCCAGCATGGCGGCCATGCGCTGCTCGCCGCGCAGCTGCTGCGGCTTGCGCCGTTGTTGAGTATCTGAGGACATCCTCACATTATAGGCTACAATATATGAGGACACCCTCACATTAAGGAGCGCACACCATGGAAACGACAGCATTGGTATTGATTGATCTTCAACACAGCAATGTGGCGCGCACGCTGGCGCCGCATTCCGCGCAGCAGGTGGTGGCAAACAGCGCGCGGCTGGCGGACGCGGTGCGCAGCAAGGGCGGCACCGTGGTGTACGTGCGCGTGCTGGTCAATGAACTGCGGCCGCAGCCGGCGGATGTCTCGGTGAGCCGCGATCCGTCCGCCCCGCCGCTGCCGCCGCAGGCCTGGGAGATCGTCGAGGCGGCCGGCATGCAGCCGGGCGACATCGTCATCGACAAGCGCCAATGGGGCGCCTTCCACGGCACCGCGCTGGACCAGCAGCTGCGCCGGCGCGGCATCCAGACCATCATCCTGGGCGGCATCGCCACCAACTTCGGCGTCGAATCCACGGCCCGCGCGGCGCAGGACCTGGGCTACGCACTGATGTTCGCCGAAGACGCCATGTCCAGCCTCAAGGCCGAGATGCACCAGTTCTCGGTGCAAGCGATCTTCCCGATTCTTGGCCACGTGCGCTCGACGGCGGAACTACTGGCAACCATTGGATAACGCCCCATGCCAGCTCCGGCACGATGAACAGCCAAAGCAGCGGCGCGCCGGTGGCTGTCAGTGCCCAGATCATCCAGGTGGTGAACAGCAGGCGCGCGACGCCGTCGTAGCGGCCGTAGTGCGCCTGCGGGTCGCGGAGGCGCAGCGTCGCCCACACCAGCACCACGCTGCCCAGCAGGCAGGCAAACAGCACGTGGAATGGCGTGAAGGCCGGCAGCGCCGCGCCGCCCAGGGCCTGGTTGGTTGCGTCCAACTGGGCGTGGGCGAAGGCGAAGCTCCACGGCGTGGCGAACGGCGCGGTGACCAGCAGGTCGTAGATGGCGCTGCCGAGGACTATTTTTCGATACGTGGCGGATGTCAGCATGAGCTCTCCCTGTCAATGATGGAGCCATGCTAAAGGCTGGAGTACACTCCAGGGTCAAGCGATATTGGGAGACTTCAGATGCAGATCGGCGAAATCGCCAGCGCCACGGGCCTGAGCCGCGACACCTTGCGCTTCTACGAGAAACGCGGCCTGCTGCGCGCGCGCCGCAGCGCCAATGGCTATCGCGACTATCCGCCGGAGGCGGTGGACTGGCTGCGTTACATCAAGCTGGCGCAAACACTGGGCTTCACGCTGGCCGAAATCGAAGCCGACCTGCCGCTGCTGGCCGAGCCGGACGCCTCGGCGCCGCAGCTGCGCGCCGCCCTGCAACGCAAACTGGCCGATATCGACCAGCGCATCAACGGCCTGCACCTGCTGCGTGGCGAACTGACGCGCCGCCTCGGCGAAGACATGCAGGCCTGCCCGCTAAACCCGGCCACCAGCACATCTCCTTGACAAATACTGGCATATGCAATTAAATTAAGATACTGGCATATGCACGTATGTGCCTTGTCGCGAACCAGGGAGATACGCCATGCCTTACTTGCAGTTGGACGTCAACGACAGCTACCCTGTCGACCTTAAAAAAACACTGGCCGGTAGAATGGCCGCCACCTATGCCCGGCTGATGACCGTTGATATCCGCCGCATCAGCATCGCCATCCGCGAGGTGGGCCAAGGCGGCGTCTGGCGCGTGGTGGATGGCGAGCCAGTCCCCGTGTCGGTGCTGATGTGCGATATCCGCAAGGGCCGTAGCGCCGAGCTGCGCATGGAGGTGGCCAAGGCGCTGTGCGCCGACTGCATCGACATCCTCGGCTTGCGCGAGGACCGGCTGAACGTCGAGTTCACCCAGCACTCCGGCGACGAGATGTATCATCCAACCCTGGGCGGCTTCAGTCCGGAGTGGTCCGAGAACGAAGTGATGGGAGACAGGCATTGACCCGGCAAAGCATCAAAGACCCCCTGGTCTGTAACGGCGCCGCGCTGCGCAAGGCCAGCCGCCGCGTGACCCAGCTGTACGACAACCTGCTGGCTCCGTGCGGGCTGACCATTTCCCAGCGCTCGGTGCTGGTCCATGTGCAGCGGGCGGGAACGCCGACGATGTCGGAGCTGGCGCACGCCATGGTGCTGGACCGTTCGGCGCTGGCGCACAATCTGAAACCGCTGGAACGCGATGGCTATCTCGTGCAGGCCAGGGATGAGAAGGATGGCCGCAGCCGGCGCGTCGCGCTGACGCCGTCGGGCAGCGCCAAGCTGGATGAGGCCAACCTGCTGTGGCGAACAGCGCAGACGCGCTTTGAAAAGACCTATGGCGCCGACCGCGCGGCAGCGCTGCGGCTTGCGCTGGCCGATATTTTTTCCGACGAATTCGCCGAAGCTTTCCTGCGCGATTAGGCGGCAGCCGCCATCGTCACATGGCCAGCGCCTCTCCCGCCGACGCCCGCTGTATGGCCTGTGGAGGCTGCCCGAAGGCACGCAGAAACGCCTGCCGCATCCGTTCCCGGTCGCCGAAGCCGGTCTCCCGCGCAATGACTTCGATCGGATGGCGCGTCGTTTCCATCATCAGCCGCGCCGCTTCCACGCGCAGGCGTTCGATGGCCTTGGCCGGCGACTGGCCGGTCTCCTCGCGAAACACCCGGCTGAACTGGCGTGGGCTGAGTCGCGCGACGTCGGCCAGGCTTTCCACCGTCAGCTCGCCGGCGAGATTTTCGCGGACGTGGGCCAGCGCCATCTGCACCCGGTCCGACTTGGCGTCCAGCTCCAGCAGCGCCGAGAACTGCGACTGCCCGCCGCCGCGCCGCTGATACACCACCAGCTTGCGCGCGACCATGCGCGCGGTCTCCAGGCCGAAATCCTTTTCGACGATGGCCAGCGCCAGATCGACGCCCGCGGTCATGCCGGCCGAGGTCCAGATCTGGCCGTCCACCACGAAGATGCGGTCTTCGTCGAGCAGCACGTTGGGATACTGCTTCTTGAATTCCTGGGCATGGAACCAGTGCGTGGTGGCGCGCTTCCCTTCCAGCAGTCCGGCGGCGGCCAGCACCACCGCACCGGTGCAAATCGCCGCGACGCGCCGGCTGCGGCTTGGCGCGTCGCGCAGATAATCCAGCAGGCTGTCCGGCGGAAGATGGCATTCGTTGTCGCCAGCGACGATCAGCGTGTCGTAGCTGGCGTCGCGCAGCCGCTCGGTGTTGACCGAAAAGCTCTGCGACGTCATGACCGGGCCGCCGTCCTCGGACACCAGGCGAAACTGGTAGGCCTTCTCGCCCCGGAACAGGTTCGCGTATTCGAAAACGCTCGCCACGGCGAGGCCCAGTGCCTGGAAATTCGGGTAGACCAGGAGTCCGACTGTGTGCATGGCTGCTCCGCGCGTGATCGTCACAATTCCAGGAATATATCATGTCCTGAATCATGGCATCTACGTCATTGAGGACAAATCGCTTCCGGCTCAGAATGGGCACCTATCCCGACATTCCGTCGCGCGACCAACCTGAAAGAGAAACGATATGAATACCTCGAACTCCCCGAAAGGCACCGCATTGATCACCGGCGCATCCGCCGGCATTGGCGCCGTGTACGCCGACCGCCTGGCAAAGCGCGGCTATGACCTGATCCTCACCGGCCGCAACGCCGACCGCCTGGCGACGCTGGCGTCCCACCTGAGCGCAGAAACCGGCCGCGCGATCAGCACCATCGTGGCGGACCTCAACGACAAGTCGGGACTCGCCAAAATCGAAACCGTCCTGCGCGAGGACCAGCGCATCACCATGCTGGTGAATAACGCCGGTGTCGGCTCAGTGGCCTCGGTGCTGAACGCCGACGTCGACGAAATGGAAGCGATGATCTACCTGAACATCACCGCGCTGACGCGGCTGACCTATGCCATCGCGCCGGTGTTCGCCGCCAGGGGCGCCGGCACCATCATCAACATCAGTTCCGCCGTCGCCATCGCGGTGGAGGCGCTGAATGGCGTCTACAGCGCGTCGAAGTCCTATGTGCTCAGTTTCGGCCACACGCTGCAGCGCGATCTCGCCGACAAGGGCGTGCGCGTCCAGACCGTGCTGCCGGCGGCCACCGCCACTGAATTCTGGGACGTCGCCGGCTATCCCAAGCAAAAGGACGCCGCCAGCACGATGACTGCCGCCGACCTGGTCGACGCGGCGCTGGCCGGCCTCGATCAGGGCGAACTGGTGACCATTCCGACGCTGCACGACGGTGAACAATGGACCCGCTGGGAGGCCGGGCGCCGCGCGCTGGCGCCGCAATTCGCCAACGCCAGGCCGGCGCCACGCTACGTCGCCGCGCCGGCCGGCAAAGTCTGAATCCATCAACATTCAAGGAGCATCATCATGCGCATCCTCAAAATCAGTGCAGCCGCTTTCGCCATGGCGACGGCTTTCGCCATGCCGCTTTCGGCGTCGGCCCAATCCAAGGGCAAGGTGCTGGTCGTCATGTCCAGCGCCCACGAGCTGGCCCTACGCGACGGCAAGAGCTACGCGACCGGCTACTATCTCAACGAGTTCGTGGTCCCTTACCGCAAGCTGGTGGAAGCCGGCTACGAGCCGGTGATCGCCAATCCGAAAGGCGACCTGCCGGTCATGGACGTCAATTCGAACAACAAGATGTTCTTCGGCGGCGACGATGCGGCGCGCGCCAATGCGGAGCAATACGCGCAAGGCCTGGCGCAGCTGAAGCATCCTAAGACCCTGGCCTCCATCGCGGCCGAGGGCACGGACAGCTATGTCGGCCTGTTCATCCCCGGCGGCCACGCGCCGATGGCCGACCTGCTGAAGGACCGCAACCTGGGCCGGATACTCGCCAGTTTCCATCAAACCGGCCGCCCCACCGGCATCATCTGCCACGGTCCAGTCGTGCTGCTGTCTGCGCTAGGCGACCCGGATGCCTTCCTTGCCTCGATGGCGGCCAATGACGGCAAGGCCAACGCGCTGGCGGCCGGCTGGCCTTATGCCGGCTATCGCCTGACGGTGTTCTCCACCGGCGAGGAGCAGCAGCTGGAAGGCCCGTCCGGCCTCGGTGGCAATGTGCAGTTCTACCCGGTGAACGCGCTGGCGGAAGCAGGCGCGCACGTCGACGGCGTCGCCAACTGGCATAGCAATGTCATTGTCGACCGCGAACTGATCACCGGCCAGCAGCCGATGTCCGCGCCGGAATTCGGCGACGTGCTGGTGCGGCAGTTGAACGCGCGCCATCACTGAGCTGCGGCCGATTATTTAAGCGTGGAGCACTCCACCACCGGTGCGGCGCTGGGCTCGAACGCCACGCGCCGCCCGCCGACATTCAGTTGCTTGAACGGCGGCGCGACCAGGCTGTATTCTCCCTTGCGCAGCTTTTCCAGCAGCGGCGGACAGAGAACGTCGCCATACGCCATGCTGGCGACGCCCGCCCAGTTACCGTCGCCGCCCTGCGCGAACAGCTGGCCGGCGCGCATGCGCGACTGATCCACCAGCAGCACCTCCGGCTTGCCGTCGCCGTCCGCATCCAGCAGGAAGGCGTCGCACCTGGCATCCTTGCTGGTCAGGCAGTCGGGCTTTTGATTGTCCTTCAGTGCATCCCATTTCTGCGCCAGGAAGCTGTCCGGCAGTTGCGCGCCCGCCGGCCACACGGTCATATTGGCGGCGACGGACACCGGCGCGGTCGACCGCGCCGGCGGATGCCAGCGGTCCGCATCCTCCATCGCCAGGAAGCTGGCGGCTTCGCGCTGCAGCAGCGCGGCGTCCGGGCCGGTGCTGCGTTTCAGTTCCTCCAGCGCGGCCCGTCCGTATCGGCCGCCTTCAAAGCGCAGATAGTAGAAATCGAACTTGGCGGCGGCGGTCTTGCCGTTGGCCAGCCGCGCCATCTGGCTATGCACGCCGATGCGCGCCGGATCGGCGATCGGCGTGAACAAGGCCAGCAACACCGCCAGCACCAGCCAGGACACGTAGATGTTCACCAGCGCCACCGGCGCCAGCCAGGTGTCGTACTGGTAGGCGGCCCATAGATAGCCGGCCGCGTAGCTGAAGGCCACCAGCAGGCAGGCGGCGGCGATCACGCGGTCCGAGGTCCAGCCGTACTGCGCCACCCGCAGTCCCAGCGCGTAGATCCCGACCATGGTCACCGGCAGGATCAGGATGGCGGCGGTGCGCGCGCCGACACGCAGCGGCAGCGCCACGATGGCTTCGCCGTTCTGGAACGCCGCGTTGGTCAGCACCAGCAGCACGGCCGCAGTCGACAGCAGCACCGAGGTGGCGTGGCGCGTCTCCCACAACGCCGTCAGGCCGGTGAACGGCAAGGTGCACAGGAAGCCGGTCACCAGCACCACGGCCACCGGCAATATCCACGACATCAGCACCAGCAGCAAGGTGCGGATGCCGTGCACGATGGCCGGCCGCACGTCCGTCACGTGCATCGCGCAGGACAAGGCGGCGAAGGCCACCGGCACGTTGAACCACGCGTTCTCCAGCAGCTCGCGCAGGAATTTCAGCTTGACCAGCATGAACAGGCTGGCGCCCATGAACAGCACCAGGAACAGCGCGCCGACAAAGAAGACGGAGAACAGAAGTTGTATAGCCAGCTTCCAGGCAATCTCAAAGTACGCGTTGTAGCTGGCGATGCGCTTGCGCTCCTGTGCGCCGGCCAGCACCAGCGTATGGGCGATGAAGAAGAACACGCAGCTAAGCGCCACCAGCAGCGCGGACGGCGACGTGACCTCCTTGCGCCCCGAATTGGGCAGCAAGGGATGCGTGTTCAATCCGCGCCACACGTCGTGCAGCGACAGCACCAGCAGCACCGCCAGCGCCACCAGCAGCCAGGCGCCCACCTGGCGCGGCGCCAGGTGGCCCAGGCTGGAAATCAGCAGCACCGGCAGGATCAGCAGCGTCGTCATCAGCGGTGCCATCAGGTACGGCGCGGTGGACGGCCAGGCGGCGTCGCGCACGGCGGCGTACAGCCAGTACAGCAGCAGCCCCTGCACCAGTCCCGTCGCCAGCCGCCACGCCATGACCTTGCGGCTGACTTGCGCCTCCAGTGCAATTTCGTTTTGCCCCATTGTCCCGTCCAAGGTTGTGAATCCGAATAGTTTAATAATTTAGCATGGATGACCGGGCATGCGTGGAGGCGCTATAATCAAAGACTATGAATCCACTTCTCGACAAGCTGCATCCCTACCCGTTTGAAAAACTGCGCCTGCTGTTTGAACAGGTCACGCCTGCTCCGCAGTACAAGGCCATCAGCCTGGGCATGGGTGAACCCAAGCATCCTACGCCGAAATTCATCGAACAGGCGCTGGCCGACAATCTCGGCGGCCTGGCCGTCTATCCGACCACCATCGGCTCGCCCGAGATGCGCAACGCCATCGCCGGCTGGCTGGAACGCCGCTACAACCTGCCCAAGCTGAATCCGGCCACGCAGGTGCTGCCGGTGAACGGCTCGCGCGAGGCGCTGTTCGCGCTGGCGCAGGCGGTGATCGACAAGGACGCCAAATCGCTGGTGGTCAGCCCGAATCCGTTTTACCAGATTTATGAAGGCGCGGCCTACCTGGCCGGCGCCGAGCCGTACTTCGTCAACTCCGACCCGGCGCGCAACTTTGGCTGCGACTACGACAGCATTCCGGAAGAAGTGTGGCAGCGCGTGGCGCTGCTGTTCGTCTGCTCGCCCGGCAACCCGACCGGCGCCGTGCTGTCGCTGACCGACTGGGAGAACCTGTTCGCCCTGTCGGAGCGCTACAACTTCATCATCGCCGCCGACGAGTGCTACTCCGAGATCTACCAGGGCGAGCCGCCGCTGGGCGCGATGGAAGCGGCGCACCAGCTGGGCCTCGCCACCATCGAACAGCCGTATGCGCGCCTGGTGGTGTTCAGCAGCCTGTCGAAGCGCTCCAACGTGCCGGGCATGCGCTCGGGCTTCGTCGCCGGCGACGCCGAGGTGCTGAAAAAATTCCTGTTGTACCGCACCTATCACGGCGGCGCCATGAGCCTCTCCGTGCAAGCTGCGTCGATCGCTGCCTGGAACGACGAAACCCACGTCGAACAGAACCGCGAACAATACCGCGCCAAGTTCAACGCCATCACGCCTTTGCTGAAACAAGTGCTGGACGTGGAACTGCCGGACGCCGGCTTCTACCTGTGGGCGGACGTCAGCCGCACCGGCCTGTCCGACACCGAATTCGCCCAGCGCCTGTATGCCGAATATAATGTCACCGTGCTGCCGGGTAGCTACCTGGCGCGCGAGGCGCACGGCATCAATCCGGGCCGCAACCGCATCCGCATGGCGCTGGTCGCCGAAACGGCGGAAGGCCTGGAAGCGGCGCAACGCATCGTCCAATTCTGCAAGTCCCTTTAAATATTAAGAGTCAAATCATGAGCCAACAACTCCAGAACATCATCGAAACCGCCTGGGAAGACCGCGCGAACATCAACCCGGCCAACGGTTCCGCCGAACTGCGCGACGCCGTAAACCACGTGCTGGCTGGCCTGGACAACGGCAGCATCCGCGTGGCCGACAAAGCCACCGGCGCCTGGGTGGTTCACCAGTGGGTCAAGAAGGCCGTGCTGCTGTCGTTCCGCCTGGAGAACAACGTCGTGCTGCCATCGGATGGCACCATGCAGTTCTACGACAAGGTGCCGACCAAGTTCGCCAACTACACCGCCGACGATTTCGCCAAGGGCGGCTTCCGCGTGGTGCCGCCAGCCGTGGCGCGCCGCGGCTCCTTCATCGCCAAGAACGTGGTGCTGATGCCTTCCTACGTCAACATCGGCGCCTATGTCGATGAAGGCGCGATGGTCGATACCTGGGCCACCGTCGGTTCGTGCGCGCAGATCGGCAAGAACGTCCACCTGTCCGGTGGCGTGGGCATCGGCGGCGTGCTGGAGCCGATGCAGGCCAATCCGACCATCATCGAAGACAACTGCTTCATCGGCGCGCGCTCGGAAATCGTCGAAGGCGTGATCGTGGAAGAGAACTCGGTGATCTCGATGGGCGTGTACATCGGCCAGTCGACCAAGATCTACGACCGCGCCACCGGCGAAGTCACCTACGGCCGCGTGCCATCGGGTTCGGTGGTGGTATCGGGTTCGCTGCCATCGGATGACGGCAAATACTCGCTGTACTGCGCGGTGATCGTCAAGCGCGTCGATGCGCAAACCCGCTCCAAAACCAGCATCAACGAACTGCTGCGCGGCGTTTAATGCCGTAAAAACCGGAGATTCGCCATGGCCATGGACCGCCTGTTCCAACTGATGAAGGAAAAGAACGCGTCAGACATGTTCTTCGCGGTGAACTCTCCGGTTCACATCAAGATCAACGGGAACCTCATCCCGATCAACCAGCAGAAGCTGGAGCCGGAAAACATCCATTCCCTGCTGGCGGAAATTGCCACGCCGGAGCAGATGGATGAACTGGCAGCCACCAATGAATTGAACATGGGCGTGTCGGTGCCCAACCTGGGCCGCTTCCGCCTGTCCGCCTTCAAGCAGCGCGGCTCGATCTCCGCCGTGTTCCGCTTTGTGCCCGCCAACATCCCGGTGCTGGCCGACTTGCAGCTGCCGCCGGTGCTGTCGGAGCTGATCATGGAAAAGCGCGGCTTGCTGCTGCTGGTGGGTTCCACCGGCTCCGGCAAATCGACCACCATCGCCTCGATGCTCGATCACCGCAACGAACTGCGCTCCGGCCATATCCTGACGCTGGAAGATCCGATCGAGTACCTGTTCCGGAATAAAAAATCCATCGTCAACCAGCGCGAGATCGGCAGCGACGCCAAGGACTTTGCCACCGCGCTGCGCAACTCCATGCGCCAGGCACCGGACTGCATCCTGATCGGCGAGATCCGCGACAAGGAGACCATGGCGGCGGCATTGGCGTACGCGCAGTCGGGCCACCTGGTGCTGGCCACGCTGCATGCGAATAACAGCTACAACGCCTTGAACCGCATCATCAGCTTCTACCCGATGGAGAACCGCGCGGCGCTGCTGCAGGATCTGTCGACCACCGTCAAGGCCATCGTCTCGCAGCGGCTGGTCCGCTCGGCCAACGGCGGCACGCGCTCGGCGGCGGTGGAAGTGATGGTCAACACCCGCTACATCTCCGACCTGATCGAAAAGGGCGAAATCGGCCAGATCAAGGAGGCCATGGAAAAGAGCATGTCGCCCGGCTCGCAATCGTTCGAGCAGGCCTTGCTCAAGCTGGTGCAGGATGGCCAGATCAGCCAGGACGAAGCGCTGGCCAACGCCGATTCCGCCACCAACCTGCTGTGGCTATTGAATAATGGCCCGGACAGCAAAACCGCGCAGGCAGCCGAACCTGAGGCCAAGCCGACGACGAGCGAAGCGTCCTTCACCGAATTCACCCTGAATACTTGAGGTCCATATGAGCCAAGCTGTCTACGACATTCCAGTGCGCCGCATCGACGGCGAAGAAACCAGCATCGGCGCCTATCGCGGCAAAGTCGTGCTGGTGGTGAACGTGGCTTCCGCCTGCGGCTTGACGCCGCAGTACGAAGGCCTGGAAAAGCTGTACGAGGAAAAGCAGGCCGAGGGTCTGGTGGTGGCGGGCTTCCCCGCCAACGAATTCGGCGCGCAGGAACCGGGCACCAACGAGGAAATCGCCGCCTTCTGCACCAGCAAATTCAGCGTCAAGTTTCCGATGTTCGAGAAGATCGTCGTCAAGGGTCCGGGCCAGCATCCGCTGTACCAGCGCCTGATCGAAGAACAGCCGCAGGCGCAGGAAAAGCCAGGCAGCGACTTCCGCGCCAAGCTGGCCGGCTACGGCATCAAGCAGGACAATCCGAGCGACGTGCTGTGGAACTTCGAGAAATTCCTGATCAGCAAAGAAGGCAAAGTCGTCGGCCGCTTCGCGCCCGACACCACCACCGACGACGCCCTGCTGAAAGAAGCGATCGAACGCGAATTGCGCGCCTGATGGACGCGGCGCAGGGCTGGGTATTCCTCGCCGCAATTTGGTCTAATTCGATCTAATCCAGACCGCAGTGCTCTAACACGCTCTAAAAATGAGCGGGCGCAGTCTAAAACACTCCATAAAATCGGGATAAAAATCTAAAACGGTCGATTTTTACACCCCTAAAGTCTAAAACGCTCCAGAATCTCGTTCTGTAGCCCAACTTTTAGACTCATTCAGATGCCTCTCTTCAAAGCGCCTGCGGTAATCGTCGGCGCGTATCCAGTAGCTTTCGCCAGGAAATCGCAGCCAGATACAGCGCCAGGCATTGCGCCCCTTGGCGTAGCGATTCGCCATAAAAGATGGCGTCAATAACTCGCCCTCCTCGGAACGGATATGGTCACCAACCACTTTGGCAAATTCAATAGTCTGATTGTGCTGCGTTCGCAGACTGGTGCCATCAGGCAGAAATACGCTCTTCCACTGAAAACCTCGCATCGACGGGCCGTTCTGTCGCAGCGCCAGCCGCTCCTTCTCAATCGCCAGCCAGCGATGAACAAGCTCACTCACAAAATCTTCCACCGTGACGCCCGGCCTTGTCGCCAACAAATGAAATTCCAACTCCTGAAAATCGATGAGGGAAAGATATACAGCAGCCTTCGGTATATATGCCATGATAAGCCCTCCGCAATTGGTCTAAAAGTTAGATTGCGGCACCCGATTATCGTTCGTTTTAGACTTTGAAGTCCAAAAACTAGAACGGTTTAGATTATCGGCTCAAAATTACAGCGCATTTTAGACCCAAATCTATGATTATTAGACCACTCTAGACTTTACTATCCTGTTTTAGACTCATTTAGAACAAATTGCCGAAAGAGATACCCAACACCCACCCCTCGCGACACCCGATCTCTTAGTGAGATTTTGTGCATTTTTTCACTAAGGCAAAATGCTATTCTAAAATCCTCGCTCGCATTAGTGATGTGCCAACGTAGGGTCGATATATATGGGGTTATCATTTAGAAAGACTATTAAAGCCGGGCCTTTCAACTTCAATCTTTCCGGCTCTGGAATTGGAGTATCTGTTGGAATACCTGGGTTTCGTGTCGGCACAGGTCCGCGCGGCAACTATATTTCGATGGCAGGCGGCAGATTCACATACCGCAAGGACTCGACAAACTATCCAAAGGCGGGTGAAACAGCATCTTTACAGGTACCAAGAAGCGATGCGGAACCGCGTCCCGGAGAGCGTTTCATCCCTAGTGGCAGCGCCACTGTCGCGCCGCTGGAAGTTATTCAGTCAGCAGACGTCAGCCACCTCTCCGATGCAGATTCGGTCGACATCGTGGAGGAAATCAATAGCAAGCGGAGCAAAATGGCCATATGGTACTGGCCACTGATTTTCATCGGCATGCTGTGGTACCTATTACGCGAAGACAGCCCTTCCAGTCCAATAATGACTGGCGTGTTATTGGCCCTGTCGATAATGGTCGCCGTTGGCACTTTCTGGCTATATATGTGGGATGAAGCGCGCCGCAGCACTGTTCTCTTCTATGACTTCGACAGCGGAGCCGAGCACGTATATGAACAAGTGTTAAGCAGCTTCGCAGGTTTATATCAATGCAAAGCCTCCTGGCGCGTTTTGGCCAGCGGCCAGGTCCTGGATGGACGCTACAACGCGGGTGCAGGGAGAACATTACAGCGCAAGACTGCAGTTTTGGGCAAAGGCGGCATCAGCCACCTGCAATGCAATATCGACGTTCCGTGGCTAAACGCTGGCCGCAACTCGTTATATTTTTACCCTGACCGTGTGTTCATTGTCAGCGGCAGTCGCGTGGCGGCATGTACTTACGGCTCTCTCAATTCGACTGCTCGACTTACTCGCTTCATTGAAGACGGAGGGGTTCCATCCGACTCCAATGTTGTAGGCCAAACCTGGCGTTTCGTGAACAAGAACGGCACCCCGGATCGGCGTTTCAACAACAATATTCAGATCCCGATCGCCCAGTATGAAGAGCTATGCCTGTCCTCTACGCAAGGCATACAGGAATGCTTCCAATTTTCGCGCACTGGCACCGCGGAAGCCTTCGCTGCCGCGTTAACCAAGCTCGCTCACTACCAATCGAATCGCAGCCAGACGCTGGCGAGATGAGCAGATTTCAACTATGAGCGCTGTCCTTGGTCATGGTATCCTACCGGGTCCAACTTTCCCGACCTATCATGACCATTACCGTCTACGGCATCCCCAACTGCGATACCGTCAAAAAAGCGCGTACCTGGCTGACTGACCAGCAGCAGGACTTTGTCTTCCACGATTTCAAAAAGCAGGGCCTGACGCGCGAGATCGTCGCCGGCTGGCTGAAACACCTGTCGCGCGATGTGCTGGTGAACCGCAAGGGCACCACCTGGCGCGCGCTGTCCGACGAGCGCAAGGCGTCCATCGTCGACGACGAAGCGGCCATCGCCCTGATGCTGGAAAACCCGTCCGTGATCAAGCGCCCGGTACTCGACAACAACGGCGCCTTCTCCGTCGGCTTCTCCGACGCGCAGTACCAACAAATTTTCAATGGCTGATATGACTCCTTCCAAGACCCTGGCGCTGACCGAAAAGCTGATTTCCCTGTCCTCCGTCACGCCGGACGACAAGGGCTGCCAGCAGCACCTGATCGACCTGCTGACCCCACTCGGCTTCGTCTGCGAAACCATCGCCTCGAACGGCGTCACCAATCTGTGGGCGCGTCGCGGCACGACCTCGCCGGTGATGGTCTTCGCCGGCCACACCGACGTGGTGCCAACCGGCCCGATCGAGCAATGGCGCTCGCAGCCCTTCACGCCCACCCACCGCGACGGCAAGCTGTATGGCCGCGGCGCCGCCGACATGAAAACCTCGATCGCCGCCTTCGTCGTCGCCTGCGAGGAGTTCATCGCCAAGCACGCCGACCACAAAGGCTCGATCGCCTTCCTGATCACCAGCGATGAAGAAGGCCCGGCCACCGACGGCACCGTCATTGTCTGCAACCTGCTGAAGGAACGCGGCGAGACCATCGACTACTGCATCGTCGGCGAGCCGACCTCGGACGAGACGCTGGGCGACATGATCAAGAACGGCCGTCGCGGCTCGCTGTCCGGCAAGCTGACGATCAAGGGCGTGCAAGGCCACATCGCCTATCCGCAGCTGGCCAAGAACCCGATCCACCTGGCCGCGCCGGCGCTGGCCGAGCTGGTGGCCGAGGTCTGGGACCACGGCAACGAGTACTACCTGCCGACCTCCTGGCAGATGTCGAACATTAACGCCGGCACCGGCGCCAACAACGTCATCCCCGGCGAGATGGTCATCGACTTCAACTTCCGCTTCTCCACCGCCAGCACCCACGAGGAACTGAAGCGCCGCGTGCACGCCATCCTGGACAAGCATCATCTGCACTACGACCTGAAATGGGCGCTGAGTGGCCTGCCGTTCCTGACGCCGCGCGGCACCCTGAGCGACGCGCTGTCGGCGGCGATCAAGTCGGAAACCGGCGTCGAGACCGAATTGTCGACCACCGGCGGCACCTCGGACGGCCGCTTTATCGCTCAGATCTGCCCTCAGGTGATAGAATTCGGTCCTCCCAACGCAAGTATCCACAAGATCGACGAGCATATCGAGCTGCGATTTGTCGATCCGCTGAAGAATATCTATCGCCGCACGCTGGAAAACCTGCTGACGTAAGCGGCAGCGCGGCGTGGGCTCCGATGACCGTTTTACCGAGATAGCCATGAACACGACTCTTTTCACCACGCCGCGCGACCTGCTGCGCTACGCCGTCACCCGCTTCAACACCGCCAAGCTGTTTTTCGGCCACGGCAGCGCCGAAGCGTATGACGAAGCAGCCTATCTGATCCTGCACACGCTCAAGCTGCCGCTGGACCTGCTCGATCCCTTCCTGGATGCGAAGCTGCTGCCGGAAGAAGTGGCCGCCGTGCTGGCCGTGATCGACCGCCGCACCAACGACCGCGTGCCGGCTGCCTACATCACCAACGAAGCCTTCCTCGGCACCTACAAGTTCTACGTCGACGAGCGCACCATCGTTCCGCGCTCCTTCATCGCCGAACTGATACCCGAGTACTTCGCGCCGTGGGTCAACGAGCCGGAAAACGTCTCGAACATCCTGGAACTGTGCACGGGCTCCGGCTGCCTGGCGATCATGATGGCCGATGCCTTCCCCGACGCCACCGTCGACGCGGTCGACATCTCGGCCGACGCGCTGGAAGTCGCCAAGCGCAACGTCGCCACCTACGAACTGGAAGACCGCCTGACGCTGATCGAGTCCGACCTGTACGCCAAGGTACCGGCAGGTAAAAAGTATGACCTGATCATCACCAATCCGCCGTACGTCAACTCCGGCTCGATGAGCAAGCTGCCGATGGAATACCGCGCCGAGCCTGAACTGGCGCTGGACGGTGGCAAGGACGGCATGGACATCGTGCGCCGCATCGTGGCCGGCGCCGCCGAACGCCTGACCGACGACGGCCTGCTGATCGTCGAAATCGGCAATGAAAAAGAATTTGCCGAAGCGGCGTTTGGTGAACTGGGCCTGACCTGGCTCACCACCAGCAACGGCGACGATATGGTCTTCCTGCTGACCGCCGACCAGCTGAAACTCTAAAAAGAATACGCAATGATCCGTTTTAACCAAGTAAGCCTGATGCGCGGCGTGAAGCCGCTGCTGGAACAAGTCGACGTTACCCTCAACCCAGGCGACAAGATCGGTCTGATCGGCGCCAACGGCGCCGGCAAATCCAGCCTGTTCGCGATGATGCGCGGCGAGCTGCACCCGGACCAGGGCGACATCGACTTCCCGGCCAAATGGCGCGTCGCTTACGTGGCGCAGGAAACCCCGCCGCTGGACCGCGCGGCGCTGGACTACGCCATCGACGGCGACGTCAACCTGCGCAAGCTGGAAGCCGAACTGGCGCGCCTGGAGGGCGAGCCGGAATCGACCGAGAACGGCATCGCCATCGGTGAAGTCTACAGCGCGCTGGCCGACGCCGACGCCTACACCGTGCAGTCGCGCGGCGAACAGCTGCTGCTGGGCCTCGGCTTCTCGCTGGACCAGATGCAGCAGCCGGTGGCCAGCTTCTCCGGCGGCTGGCGCATGCGCCTGAATCTGGCGCAGGCGCTGATGTGCCCTTCCGACCTGCTGCTGCTTGACGAACCAACCAATCACCTGGACCTGGACGCCATCATCTGGCTGGAAGACTGGCTGAAACGCTACGCCGGCACGCTGCTGATCATCTCCCACGATCGCGACTTCCTCGACGAAATCGTCAACGTGGTCGTGCACATCGACGAGCGCAAGCTGAAACGCTACTCGGGCAACTACTCGGCCTTCGAACGTCAGCGCGCGGCGCAGATGATCCTGGCCGCCGGCGCGCTGGAAAAGCAGCAGCGCAAGCGCGCCCACCTGGAATCGTTCGTCAACCGCTTCAAGGCGCAGGCCTCCAAGGCCCGCCAGGCGCAGAGCCGCATGAAGGCGCTGGCCAAGATGGAAGAACTGGCGCCGCTGCGGGCCGCCGCCGAATTCTCGTTCGAATTCCGCGAGCCGCTGAACGCGCCGAATCCGCTGCTGGTGATGGAAGACGTCGACGCCGGCTACAAGATCGAAGACGAGAAAACCGGCAACATCACCCACAAGACCATCGTCAACAACATCAACTTCTCGCTGCAGATCGGCCAGCGCATCGGCCTGCTGGGCGTGAACGGCGCCGGCAAATCGACGCTGATCAAGACCATCGCCGGCGAGATCGCGCCGCTGACCGGCGAATCGACCACCGGCAAGGGCCTGAACATCGGCTACTTCGCCCAGCACCAGGTGGAGATGCTGCGCCACGACGAATCGCCGCTGTGGCACCTGGCGAAGATCGCGCCGACCACGCGCGAGCAGGAACTGCGCAACTTCCTGGGCGGCTTCAACTTCCCCGGCACAATGGTCACCAGCTCGATCGCGCCGTTTTCCGGCGGCGAGAAGGCGCGCCTGGCCCTGGCGCTGATCGTCTGGCAGCGCCCCAACCTGCTGCTGCTCGATGAACCGACCAATCACCTGGACCTGGAAACCCGCGAGGCGCTGACCGAAGCGCTGGCGCAGTTCGAAGGCACGCTGGTGGTGGTGTCCCACGATCGCCACCTGCTGCGCGCCACCACCGACCAGTTCATCATCGTCGCCGACGGCAAGCTGCAGCCGTTCGACGGCGACCTGGATGACTACAAGGACTGGCTGTTCCAGACCAAGCTGGGTAAAGGCACCGACGTGCTGCCGGCGGCGGGCAAGGACAACAAGACCGAGTTCCCGGTGCAGTCGCCGGTGGCGCCGGCCAAGGCCGATCCGGCCGCGGCGGCCGCCAACAGCAAGGAACAGAAGCGCAAGGAGGCGGAAGAGCGCCAGCGCCTGTCCGCGCTGCGCAAGCCGCTGGAGCAGAAGATCAAACGCCTGGACGAGCAGATCGCCAAGCGCAGCGCGCAGAAGGCCGAGATTGACGCCAAGCTGGGCGAGGAATCGATCTACGAAGCCGCCAACAAGGCCAAGCTGAAACAGGCGCTGGCCGACCAGTCGTTCTTCACCAAGGACCTGGGCGAGCTGGAAGCGCAATGGCTGGAACTGCAGGAGCAGATGGAAGCGCTGGGCTAAACCAGCGGCGGCCTACGCCGCCTGGCGGGCGCCGAACTGCACTTTGCGGATGGACATCAGCTTGTCGATGTCCACCACGATCAGGCGGCGCCCTTCCACCTCGCTGATGCCGATCAGGTAATCCACCGCCGCCGCCCCGGCGATCGGCTCGATCTGTTCCAGCTTCAGCGCCACGATGTCGGTCACGCCATCCACCACCATCCCCATCACGCAGCTCGACAATTTGAGGATGATCACATCCGTCAGCGGATCGTGCTGCGGCGGGCGCGGACCGAAAGCGATGCGCATGTCGACGATCGGCATGATCACGCCGCGCGACACCACCACGCCGCTGATAATCTCGCCGTCATCCGACGAAAAGCGCTCCAGCGCCTGCAAGGGCCGCAGCTCCTGCACCTTGTTGAAGTCCAGCGCGTAATCGAGTCCGCCGAGCCGGAATACCAGATACTGCTGCGCCGCACCGGCGCTGGCCTGCGTTGTCGAAGAAGACATGATGATCCTTTCGTTCGGAGAACAGCAAATGTCATCCTAACCGCGCGCGCCGCCGCAAGCGTTGACAGGCATCAACCTTCACCGGTGCGCGGGCGTGTTTGCTACAATCGCTGCATGAACCTCATCAATCCCGACGAAGTGGAATTCACCGCCATCCGCGCCCAGGGGCCGGGCGGCCAGAACGTGAACAAGGTGTCGAACGCCGTGCACGTGCGCTTCGACATCGCCGCCTCGTCGCTGCCGGCCCACATCAAGGAACGCCTGCTGGCCCTGCGCGACAGCCGCATCACGCGCGAAGGCGTGGTGGTGATGAAGGCGCAGCAGTCGCGCAGCCTGGGCGCCAACAAGCAGGACGCGCTGCGCCGCCTGCAGGAGATGGTCGACAGCATCGCCGTGCTGCCCACCGTGCGCCGCGCCACCAAGCCCACGCTCGGCTCGCAGCGCCGCCGCCTCGAAGGCAAGGCCAGGGACGGCGAGCGCAAACAGATGCGCGGCAAAGTCAATTTCTAGAGTCGCACCAACTGGTGCGCACCCAGCGCCAGCAGAGCGATGAAGAAGCAGCGGCGGAACAGCGCCGGCTGCATGCGGTTGCGCAGCCACTGGCCCAGCTGCATGCCGGCCATGGCCGGAATCAGCGCCAGCAGCGAGCCGCCGGCCGCCGCCGCATGCCATTCGCCGCGCACCGTCAACATCACGGCCAGCGCCAGCGTGGAGACGGTGAAGGCCATGCCCAGCGCCTGTATCAGCTGGTCCTTGTCCAGGTTCAGCGCCTGCAGATAGGGCGCGACCGGCATCACGAACACGCCGGTCACGCCGGCCATGACGCCGGTGGCGGCGCCGGCCAGCGGCCCGGCCCAGCGCTCGGCACTCGGCGCCACCGGCATGCGCCAGCCGGTCAGCCCCAGCACGCCGTAGCCCA
>NZ_WKJL01000034.1 GCF_009674565.1 Duganella aquatilis | reverse complement strand
TGGATTCGTACATCCCTACGCCAGAGCGCGCAGTGGACGGCGCCTTCCTGATGCCAGTGGAAGACGTGTTCTCGATCTCGGGTCGCGGCACCGTGGTGACCGGTCGTGTTGAGCGCGGCATCATCAAGGTCGGCGAAGAGATCGAAATCGTCGGTATCACCGACACCGTGAAAACCACCTGCACCGGCGTGGAAATGTTCCGCAAACTGCTGGACCAAGGTCAGGCAGGCGACAACGTTGGTCTGCTGCTGCGCGGCACCAAGCGTGAAGACGTGCAACGTGGTCAAGTTCTGGCAAAACCAGGCTCGATCAAACCGCACAACCACTTCACCGGCGAGATCTACGTTCTGTCGAAAGATGAAGGCGGCCGTCACACCCCGTTCTTCAACAACTATCGTCCACAGTTCTACTTCCGTACGACTGACGTGACCGGTTCGATCGAACTGCCAGCGGACAAAGAAATGGTTATGCCAGGCGACAACGTGTCGATCACCGTCAAGCTGATCAACCCGATCGCGATGGAAGAAGGTCTGCGCTTCGCAATCCGCGAAGGCGGCCGTACCGTCGGCGCCGGCGTTGTGGCAAAAATCCTGGCCTAATTTTTAGTCCGGATTGAAACAGGGGCGGGATGGTGTGATACCATCTCGCCCTTGCGTATCAAACTCGTTCTTTTAAACATTGCTGGCGCTACAAAGTTGCCAGTTCGCTCTTTTGAGGAATTATCATGTCCGCACCAAACCAAAAAATCCGTATCCGCCTGAAAGCTTTCGACTACAAGCTGATCGACCAATCGGCCCTGGAAATCGTTGACACCGCTAAGCGCACCGGCGCCGTTGTCAAAGGCCCAGTCCCACTGCCAACCCGCATCCAGCGTTTCGACGTTCTGCGTTCGCCACACGTCAACAAGACCTCGCGCGACCAGTTCGAAATCCGCACCCACCAGCGCCTGATGGACATCGTCGACCCAACCGACAAGACCGTTGACGCACTGATGAAGCTGGACCTGCCAGCTGGCGTTGATGTCGAAATCAAACTGCAATAATTGATACAAGTTGGCAGCCTCGGCTGCCGGCTGATGATGGGGCCGGACGTGCAAGCGTCCGGCCCCATTGTTTTTCCAGATCTAACTGGGCGGCTGGGTGCAGCGCACTTATCCGCCGATCGACTGGGATGCCGCCAACGGCCGCACGCGGATTCTGGTTTACCTGCACGGCGATGCGCCCGGCACCCGATGGGCGCGCGCGCTGCGCGCCGGCGACCGCTGCGTCGTCTTCGGTCCGCGCAAGTCGGTCCGGCTGGATGCGCCTTCCGGCGTGATTCTGTTTGGCGATGAAACCTCGCTGGGGCTGGCTGCCGCGCTGGCGTCGCAGGCGCCGCTGCATCTGCTGCTGGAAGTCTCCGCCGATGCCGACGCCGCGCTCGGCCAGCTTGGCCTGCGGGACGCGCAGTGCTGCGGGCGGAACGCCAGCGACACCCATCTGATCGCGCTGGAAGGGCGCTTGAGCGCGTTGCTGCAGGCGCATCCGGCAGCGGACATTGTGCTGAGCGGCCGGGCCGGCGCCATCCAGCCCATGGCCCGCCTGCTGCGGCAGCACGGCGTGGCGGCGGCGCAGCGCCAGAGCAAGGCGTATTGGGCGGCGGGGAAAACCGGACTGGACTGAAGCGGCGCGCTACGCCAGCCGCGCTTGCGTGCCGGTGCCGGCGCCGATGCCGTGGTCGGCAAACGGACGCATCAGGTAATGGCGCGCCATGGCGGCGCCGCCGATGGCGATGGTGTTGGCGCCGAACTGCGGCGTGCGCAGCGCCGGCGCCGGCAGCGAGGTGGCGCTGGCGCAATCGAGCAGCACCTGCCGCCCCGGCGCGATGAAGCGTTCGCCCAGCCGCAGCGCGGCGCCGCCCAGCACGATGCACATCGGGTCGAATGCCACCCACAGATTATTCAGCAGCACGCCCAGGTTGCGCCCGGCCGCCTCGACCGCCGCCAGCGCGCGGTCGTCGCCGGCCTCGGCGGCGGTGAACAGCCGTTCCAGCTGCGCCGGCGTGGACGGTTGGTCCGGGCCGTAGACGGCGTCCAGCAGCGCCTGCAGGCCGATCAGTGCATCGGCGCAGCCGCGCCGGCCGCAGGAGCAGGGCGGCCCGCCCTGCTGCAGGATGGTGTGGCCGACCTCGCCGGCAAAGCCGTACAGCCCGGTCAGCAGGCGGCCGTTGACGATGATGCCGGCGCCCACGCCGTAACCAATACTTACATAAATCAGCGGATCGGCGCCGCGCTGGCCGGAAAATTCCAGCTCGGCCAGCGCCGCCACATTCGCTTCGTTCTGGATGAACAGCGGCAGCGCCGCCAGCGCGCCGCCGGCCAGTCCGGCGCGCAGCAGGCCGGTGACGTCGACATTGCGCCAGCCCAGGTGCGGCGCGATGTGCAGCATGCCGGTGGCGTCGTCGACCGCGCCGTGCAGGCCGACGCCCACGCCCAGCATGGTGCGGCCGGCCAGTGCCGCATCCGCGCCCAGTTCGTTGAGCGCCCGCGCCACCTGCGCGATGCAGGCGGCGGCGTCGCTGGCGTTGTCATAGGGCAGGGCGCGTTCGGCCAGCACCTCGCCCAGCAGATTGGTGGCGACCAGGCGCGCGGCGCCGATACCGAGGTCGGCGCCCAGCAGGGCCAGGCGGCTGTCGTCCAGGTGCAGCGGCGTGGCGCGGCGCCCCAGCGCGCCGGTGGTGCGCAGCGCGCTTTCGCTGAGCCAGCCTTCATCCATCAACTCGCGCACCAGCAGGCTGACGGTGGATTTGGTCAGGCCGACGGTTTCGGAGAGGGCGGCGCGCGACATGCCCGGTTCGCTGCACAACTGGCGCACCAGGGCCATGCGGTTGATTTGCTTGAGTAATTGCTGGTCACCGGCGACGATCATGAAGGCTGTTCCGAAAAAGCGGTGCAGCGATCATACACCCGTGTCGCGCGTTCAAACATTATTACAACATAATGCCATTACGTAACGCGGGATTTTACATGGAATTGGTTCGATCAATTGACGAATGCCGGCGTTTCTCCTATTCTGAAGTTGCCTAATTTGTCACAGCAATGAACTAATTAAGGCAACTGCCGGTCGATGTTGCGCCCCCGGCTTAAATCATAAATAAGGAGACAAAATGCAACGATCTTTGAAAACGTTTTCAGAGTTGGCGCGCCGACGCCGTCTGATCAGCCTGGCGGTAGCCGGCGCCTGCGCCACCTTCTCGGCGGCCCAGGCGCAGGAAGCATCCAGCGCCACCGACAGCACCACCAACGCCCCGTCGGTGATTGTGACCGGCATCCGCGCCAGCATGCAGTCCACGCTGAACATGAAGCGCAACGCCGACGGCATCGTCGACGGCATTGTCGCCGACGACATCGGTAAATTCCCGGACACCAACCTGGCCGAGTCGCTGCAGCGGATTTCCGGCGTCTCGATCGACCGCAGCAATGGCGAGGGCCAGAAGGTCACCGTGCGCGGTCTCGGCCCGGACTTCAACCTGGTGCTGCTGAACGGCCGCCAGATGCCGACCACCGACCTGAGCGACCTATCCGGCCGCTCGTTCGACTTCTCGAACCTGGCGTCGGAAGCGATCTCGCAGCTGCAGGTGTACAAGACCGGCCGCGCCGACAGCCCGACCGGCGGCATCGGCGCCACCATCAACGTCATGACCGCGCGTCCGCTCGACAACCCGGGCATGCATTCGAGCGTCGGCGTCAAGGCGGTCAAGGACACCTCCAACGACCACCTGCCCGACATGCTCAAGAACCAGAGCGTGACGCCGGAGTTCTCCGGCATCTACAGCAACACCAGCGAGGACGGCCGCTTCGGCGTCGGCGTCAGCGCCAGCTACCAGAAGCGCGCCTCGGGCTTCAACCGCGCCGGCCTGGCCAACGGTTACCAGGGCCCGTACCTGGGGTCGGACACCACCGCCGGCTCGACGCTGCCGCAGCCGGGCCAGCCTGGTTCGCAGAACATCACCAACCGTCCGGGCCAGAACGACCTGTACTCGATTCCGCAGAACTTCGGCTACGGCGTCAACGCCATCGAACGGCAGCGCACCAACGGCCAGCTGGTGCTGCAGTTCCGCCCGGTCAAGGAGCTGACCACCACGCTGGACCTGACCTATTCGGAAAACAAGGTACAGACCAAGCGCGACGAACTGAGCGTGTGGTTCGGCCAGACCCCGACCTCGACCAGCACCTGGCCGAGCGGCCACGTGGTCTCGCCGCTGACCTACATGGAAACCTACCAGACGCCGCAGGATATCTCGGTGGTGGGCGGCGACTATGCGACCAAGACCCAGAACAAGTCGATCGGCTTCAACGCGCTGTGGAAGGCGTCGCCGACGCTGCGCGTCGAGTTCGACGCCCACCACTCGACCGCCGAGTCCGGCGCAGACAGCCCGTTCGGCAGCGAGAACAACCTGTCCAACGCCAGCTTCAGCCGCGGCAATACCAAGATCGACTTCACCCACGAACTGCCGGTGCTGAGCATGCCGGCGGCCGACCTGGTGAACCAGCCGATCCAGGCCGCCGGTTCGTGGTTCCACAATAGCTGGGAGAAGGCCACCGTCAACCAGGCGCAAGCCAAGGGCAATCTGCAACTGCTGGAAGCGTCGAACCTGAGCTTCGGCGTCAGCTATACCGATTCGACCAACCGCTCGACCTTCTCCAACGTGCAGAACAACACCTGGGGCGGCGCCACCAAGCCGTCGGATTATCCGGCCAGCATCTTCCAGGCCAATCCGCTGGGTTCCTACTTCAACAAGCTGGGCGGCCACGACGCGCCGGAACTGTTCGGCTCGCTGTACACCTTCAACTTCGCCCAGCTGCGCGCGTTGACGGCGCAGGCCACCGGCAACGCCGCCGGCTACCTGCCGAACTTCGCCAGCGCCGACACCGACCGCGAGCTGAAGGAAAAAACCAGCTCCGGCTACCTGTCCTTCGGCACCGACTGGGACACCGCGATTCCGTTCCACTCGGCGATCGGCGCGCGCATCGAGCGCACCAAGGTCACCTCGGTGGCCCAGGTTCTGCCGGGCACGGCGGTGGTGTGGGTGTCGCAGAATGAATTGCCGATCACCTTTGCGGGCAACTCGTACAGCACCCAGGACGCGTCCTACACCAACGTGCTGCCGAGCCTGAATCTCGACTTCGACCTGCGGCCGGACATGAAGCTGCGCGCCAGCGCCGGTTCGACCATCGGCCGGCCGCGCTACGACCAGCTGCAGGGCGGCCTGACGCTGGGCACCATCGGCAACGTCTTCACCGGCGGCACCGCCTCGGTCGGCAACCCGGCGCTGAAACCGGTCAAGTCGAAGAACCTGGACCTGTCGTGGGAATGGTATTACGACCAGCAAAGCGTGCTGTCGCTGGCCGGCTTCCACAAGAAGATGGACAACTACGCCGGCCAGACCGTCATCTCGCAGCCACTGTACAACCTGCACACGCCGGTCGGCGGCGCCTACTACAACGCGGCCATCGCCTCCGGTTGCACGGCGGCCGACACCAACTGCCTGCGCAATTACATCCTGAGCCACTTCGACGGCCAGCCTGGCGTGCAGAAGACCGGCGTCAAGTCGGACGGCAACCTGAACGGCAACATCACGGGCCTGCCGACCGATCCGCTGATGAACTTCCTGACCACCACCTATGCCAACCAGAAATCGGCCACCGTCAAGGGCGCCGAGATCAACGTCCAGCATATGTTCGGACGCAGCGGCTTCGGCGTGCAGGCCAACTACACCTATGTGACGTCGCCGACCAAGTACGACAACGCCAACACCAACGACCAGTTCGCGATCCTGGGGTTGAGCAATTCGGCCAACCTGGTGGGCATCTTCGAGAACAAGGACTGGTCGGTGCGGGTGGCCTACAACTGGCGCGGCGAGTTCCTGGCCTCGACGGTGGACGGCGGCGGCCGCGCGGCGCCGGTGTACACCGACGCCTATGGCCAGACCGACGTCAGCATCGGCTACACTTACAACAAGAACCTGAGCTTCCAGGTGGAGGCGATCAACCTGACCGACTCCACCCAGCGTCAGCATGGCCGCACCCAGGCGGCGACCTTGAACGTGACGCAGGCCGGTCCGCGTTACATGGTCGGAGCGCGCTACAAGTTCTGATGCGCAGCGTCTGAGCAGCAGTGCAGGCCGCCGTGGTTAGGCGGCCTGTTTTTCATGGGAGATCCGATGCAAGCAAGCCCCCAAGCGATCGCCGAGATCGACTGCGAACGCAGCCGCCAGCTGCGCGGCGACGGCAGCCAGCCGCTGCCCGACGAGATTCTGGCCGCCACCGAGCCGCTGGTGCTGCGCGGCCTGGTGGCGGACTGGCCGCTGGTGCGGGCGGCGCGGCAGTCGGCGCACGCGGCCGACGCCTACCTGCGCCGCTTCCACCGCGACGCCACGGTGCTGGCGACGCACGCCCTGCCGGAGACGGGCGGGCGGATTTTCTACAACGAGGACCTTAGCGGCTTCAACTTCACCACCCAGCTGGTCGGCTTCGAGCAGGTGCTGGACGCCTTGCGCGCCCACCTGGATGATGCGGCGCCGCCAACCTTCTACGTCGGCTCGACCACGGTCGACACCTGCTTGCCGGGCCTGCGCGCCGAGAACGACCTCAACTTAGGCGCGCGCGATCCGCTGGCCAGCATCTGGATCGGCAACCGCACCGTCATTCCAGCCCACTACGACGTGCCGGACAACCTGGCCTGCGTGGCGGCCGGGCGGCGCCGCTTCACGCTGTTCCCGCCGGAGCAGCTGGCCAACCTGTACGTCGGCCCGCTCGACTTCACGCCGGCCGGGCAGTCGGTCAGCCTGGTCGACCTGCGCCAGCCGGATTTCACGCGCTTTCCGCGCTTTGCCGAAGCGCTGCGCCACGCCCGCTCGGCCGAACTGGGGCCGGGCGACGCCCTGTTCATCCCCAGCATGTGGTGGCACCACGTCGAGGGACTGGAGCCGTTCAACATCCTGATCAACTACTGGTGGCGGCAGTCGCCGGACTGGATGGACACGCCGTTCAACACGCTGCTGCTGGCGCTGATGACCGTGCGCGACCTGCCGCCGGCCCAGCGCGCTGCCTGGCAGGAGCTGTTCCGTCACTACGTGTTTGAGAGCGACGGCGCCGAGGCGGCCCACATCCCGGCGGCGGCGCGCGGCGTCTTGGCGCCGATCAACAACATCGGCGCGCGCGCCTTAAGAGCGCAGTTACTCAAACGTTTTAACCGTTAGTCCGCATTTAATTCGGCGTCATACAAGCAGGGGTCGTGGATCTGCGGTGTTGTTTAAGACCAGAAAACAACAAAAGTGTGTAAAGAAATTATCTTTATTGCAAATAATGCAGATTTTCACTTTGTACGAGCGGCAATATTGTGCGAAATTGTTGCTTGCAACAAGATGTTACAAGCGAGCGTGACAGCTGTCGTAGAACAGCTGCACCGAGAAGCAGATAACGAATAATTCAATCACTTCCGGGAGTAGTTTTGAATCACACCATGAAAAAGAGCGCCATCGCAATGGCACTGGGCGTAGCATTTTCGCAATACTCGGTGGCGCAAGAAGCCCCGGCACCAGACGAAAAGCTGCAGCGCGTCACCATTACCGGTTCGAGCATCAAGCGTACTGAAGCTGAAGCTGCCGGTTCCATCCAGGTGCTGACCCGCGACGATATCGCGCGCACCGGCCAGACCACCGCCCTGGGCATCCTGAACTCCTCGTCCGCCGTCAGCACCGACATCAGCTCCGCGTCGAGCAGCTCGGGCAGCTTCGCGACCGGTTCGTCGGGCGTGGGCCTGCGCGGCCTGGGCAAGGTGGCGACCCTGATCCTGGTCAACGGCCAGCGCATCGCCGAATACGGCCTGGCCGACGGCGCCCAGCAAAACTTCACCAACCTGGACGCGATTCCAGCCGGCGCCATCGAGCGCATCGAGATCCTGAAAGACGGCGCATCGGCCATCTACGGTTCCGACGCCATCGCCGGCGTGATCAACATCATCCTGCTGAAGGACTTCGAAGGCGCCAAGCTGACCGGCAACTACAAGGAATCGGAAAACTTCAAGGACCAGCGTAACCGCAGCATCTCCGGCATCATCGGCTGGGGCGACGTCGACACCAACGGCTTCAACACCTACCTGACCTATGAAGGCTACAAGAGCGACGGCTACTCGCAGGGCGACCTGCAGAGCCACTACCCGGACTGGCACCGCCTGACCCCGGGCCGCTCGACCTGGGATGCGCCAAGCGTCTACTCGCCGACCGGTAACCTGTATCTGGGCACCAGCAACTACGTGGCCGCGCCAGGCTGCCCGGCCGACGCCATCGATCCAAAAGACAAGCTGTGCAAATACAACATCTTGCCGAACACCGGTCTGACCACCAACGCCAAGCGTTACGCGCTGGCCAGCAACACCCACTTCCGCATTGGCAAGTCGATTGACGCCAACCTGGAAATCACCAACGCCGCCGCCAGCAACGACTACATCGTTGCGCCGTTCGCCGTGCAGCCGACCACGTCGTCGAGCACCTGGTACAACGCGATCGACGGCAAGATGGTCGGCCCGTTCTTCTACCCGAAACTGCCGGTTGGCCATCCGAACAACCCGTACACCGTGCCAGTGGAATTCCGCGGCCGCTTCATCGACACCGGCAACGGCTTCAACTTCAACCGCACCGAATCCGAACAGTCGCGCGTCATGCTGAGCCTGAACGGCGACGTCGGCGGCTGGGACTGGAAATCGGCGGTCGGCTACATGAACTCGGAAGCGACCAAGGCCACCCGCGCTGCCAGCGCGGTCGGTTACACCAACGCCATCGTCAACGGCACCTACAAGTTCAACGGTCAGAACTCGTACACGCTGCTGGACTCGATGTTCCCGATCCGTACCACCAAGGGCAAATCGCGCACCTCGTTCGCCAACGCCACCGTGTCGGGTGAAATCGCCCAACTGCCGGCCGGTCCTCTGAACGTTGCGTTCGGCACCGACATCCGTCGCGAACACTATGAAATGGCCAGCTCGGACAACGTGCTGCGCGGTGACCTGATCGGTATCGCCGGTCTGCAGGTCAACGACAATATGGACCACTACGCACTGTTCACCGAAGCCACCGTTCCGGTGATCAAGCGCGTGGAACTGAGCGCCGCCGTCCGTGCCGACAAATCGACCAACAGCGATGTCCACTACTCGCCGAAACTGGGCCTGCGCGTCAACGCCACCGATAGCCTGCTGCTGCGCGCTACCGTGTCGGGCGGCTTCCGTGCGCCGAACATCGTCGAGACCGGTAACGGTCTGGGCCGTAGCTCGTTCGCCAACAGCATCAGCGATCCACGCCGTTGCTCGACCGCCAGCGCGCTGAACAAGCTGATCCAGAATGCCGCCGGCGCCACCGCGGCCGACAAGGCGCAGGGCAACACCCTGCAGAATGCCGACTGCCTGGCCGGTATCCCGACCTTCGTGTCCGCCAACAAGGACCTGAAACCGGAAACCTCGCGTTCGATCACCGCCGGTGTGGTGTGGGAACCGATCAAGAACTGGAACATGGCGCTGGATTACTTCCACATCGAGCGCAAGGATGAAATCGGCACCCGCGCGACCTCGGACATCCTGCGCGGCGAAGCCAGCCTGCCGGCCGGCCAGCTGGTCCGTGTGGACAACAGCGCGTCGGACAACCTGTTCTACGCCCTGGTCAAGAAATACGTACCGGGCAACACCCTGAACTTCGGCGGCGTTGGCGCCATCGGCCTGCTGTACAACCCATACGTCAACAGCGGCAAGACCCGCACCTCGGGCTTCGACTTCGACGCGTCGGGCCGCTTCAACACCGCGCTGGGCCAGGTACGCCTGAAGCTGGAAGCCACCTACCTGTGGAAATACCAGCAATGGAGCCAGACCGACAACGCGTATGACACCAACATGGCCGGTACCTACGACCTGGGTGGCCGTCTGAACACCAAGCTGCGCGGCAGCCTGAAGACCGGCGCGTTCGACCACGGCATGACCCTGAACTACACCAGCGGCTATAGCAACAACAGCCTGTCGTCGCCGACCTACTGCGCCACCAACAATGTCGCAGCCGCCTATGTGGACACCTGCGGCCACGTTGGCAGCAACACCACGGTCGACTACAACATGTCGTACACCGCCATCAAGAACACCACCCTGTCCCTGTACATCGACAACCTGCTGTCGCGCGATGCACCGGTTCAATGGCGTGATGGCTACCAGCCGCAGTTCCGCCGTATCGGCCTGACCGCCAGCTACAAGTTCTTCTAAGGTAGTTGCGCATCCGCCCGGCGCTGGCGCCGGGTGACGCCGCCGAATGCCGCCCAGTGCAAGCTGGGCGGCATTTTTCTTGGGCGCCGCTCGACAGCGCGCGCGCGCGGCGTTACAGTGGTTCGCCATGCACATCCCCCAAACCATCCTGATCGTCGAGGACGAGCAGGCGATCGCCGACAGCATCGCCTATGCCTTGCGCACCGAGGGCTTCACGCCGCTGCACGTGACGCTGGGCGAGCAGGCGCTGGCCGCCATGCGCGCCGCGCCGCCGCCGCTGCTGGCGGTGCTGGACATCGGCCTGCCGGACATGAGCGGGCTGGAAGTCTGCCGCCGGCTGCGCCGGTTTTCCGATGCGCCGGTGATGTTCCTGACCGCCCGCAGCGACGAGATCGACCGCGTGGTCGGGCTGGAAATCGGCGCCGACGATTACGTCACCAAGCCGTTCTCGCCGCGCGAGCTGGTGGCGCGCATCCGCGTGATCCTGCGCCGCATGACGCCGCCGGCGCCGCGCCCGGCAGCCGTTGCCGCTTTTGAAGTGCGTCCGCTGGAGGCGCGCATCCTGTTCCGCGGCCAACCGCTCGACCTGACGCGCTACGAATACCTGCTGCTGAAGACCTTGCTGGAGCATCCGGCCCACGTGCTGTCGCGCGCGCAGCTGATGGACCGCGTCTGGACCGATGCGCCCGAGACGCTGGAACGCACCGTCGACGCCCACGTCAAGTCGCTGCGCGCCAAGCTGCGCCTGGTCGACGCCGGGGCCGATCCCATCCTCACCCATCGCGGCATGGGCTACAGCCTGGCTTTATGAAGATCGGCCTGCGCATCCTGCTGGGCTATTTCCTGATCGTCGGTCTGGCCGCATGGTTTTTGCTGAACGTGTTCGTGGCCGAGGTCAAGCCCGGCGTGCGCTCGACGCTGGAGGACACGCTGGTCGACACGGCGGAGCTGCTGGCTGGGGTGGTGGCCGGCGATTTGAAGAACGGCGTGCCGGCGCTGGCCAATGTCGAGCACTATGCGCGCCGCAGCATCGAGGTCAAGATCGGCGGCGTCCTCAAGCGCAAACTGGATTTCCGCATCTACATCACCGACGCGCGCGGCATCGTCATCTACGATTCCGCCAACCTGGCGCTGGGCCAGGACTATGCGCGCTGGAACGACGTCTACCTGACGCTGCAGGGCAAGTACGGCGCCCGCAGCACGCGTTCGGTGGACGGCGACGACCGCAGCACCGTCATGTACGTGGCCGCGCCGGTGCGCGACGGCGAACGCATCATCGGCGCGCTGACCGTGGCCAAGCCGATCTCCAGCGTGCAGGCCTTTGTCGACCGCAGCCAGCGCAAGATCCTGCAGCGCGGCACGCTGCTGCTGGTGCTGTCGCTGCTGATCGGGCTGGCGTTCGCGTGGTGGCTGGCGCGCGCGCTGCGCGAGCTGATGCACTATGTATCCGAGGTCGAGGCCGGCCGCAAGGCGGTGCCGCCGTCGCTGGGCAACAATGAAATCGGCACGCTGGCGCGGGCGCTGCACGCCATGCGCACGCGGCTGGAAGGCAAGGAATACGCCGAGCAGCTGATGCACACGCTGGCGCATGAGCTGAAAAGCCCGATCGCGGCGATCCAGGGCTCGGCCGAGCTGCTGTCGGAAGACATGCCGCGCGCCGAGTTCCGCCATTTTCTCGACAATATCCTGAGCCAGAACGCGCGCCAGAAACAGCTGATCGACAAGCTGCTGGCGCTGGTGCGCGTCGAGCAGCAGCAGGGCCTGGAAGCGGCCGAGCCGGTGGCGCTCGATGCGCTGCTGCGCCAGGTGGCGGCCGACGCCGCCAGCCAGCTGCAGGCGCGCGCGCTGAGCGTGCGGCTGGAATTGCCGGCGCTGGCGGTGCGCGGCGACGCGCTGCTGTTGCGCCAGGCGCTGGGCAATCTGCTGGACAATGCCATCGGCTTCGCGCCGGCCGGCAGCGAGATCGTGCTGGCGCTGGCCGGCGATGCGGCGCAGGCCGTGGTCAGCGTCGCCGACAGCGGCCCCGGCATTCCTGCCTATGCGGTGGACCGGGTGTTCGACCGCTTTTACTCGCTGCCGCGCCCCGGCGGCAGCAAGAGCACCGGACTGGGCCTGCCCTTCGTGCGGGAGGTGGCGGCGCTGCACGGCGGCACGGTCAGCGTGACGAACCCCGGGCAGGGCGGTTGCCGCGCCGCGCTGCGCCTGCCCTTGCCGCTGACGCGCTAGACTTCACACAGAACGCATCAACAACGCATCGTGCTTTTCTAGACTGGTTGCACTTTCAACCAGAGGAATCGCCATGCAAAAAAAGCTGTTTCAAAAATGCCTGATCATTGTCGCGCTGATGCTGCTGATCGGCCTGCCGTTGATGATGGTCGAGGGCGTCATCTCCGAGCGCATCAGGTTTCACGAGCAGGCGGTGCAGAGCATCGCCGACGACTCGGTGCGGGCGCAGCACGTGATCGGCCCGGTGCTGGTGCTGCCGTACAGCGAGGAAATCAAGGACGGCGACAAGGTGGTGACGGTGCAGCACCGCAAGCTGGTGTTTCCCAATGAACTGAGAATCGCCGGCAAGCTCGTCACCGAGCGGCGCTACCGCGGCATCCACCAGGTGCTGATGTATAGCGGCGGCCACAGCTTCGCCGGCGACTTCACGCTGCCGGCCGCCGCCGACCTGCCGCGCGACAGCGGCACCTCGCTGCTGACCATGCGCCAGCCCTACGTGGCGCTGTCGGTGTCGGACGTGCGCGGCATCCGCGATATCCCGACCATGCTGGTGGCGGGACGGCGCTACCCGTTCGCGCAGGGCGCGCGGCTGCCGGGCAATCCCAGCGGCATGCACGTGCCGCTGGACCTGGGCGACCTGAAGGCGGCCGGGGCGTCGATACCGTTCGGCTTCTCGCTGTACCTGGCCGGCACCGAGCGCCAGCATTTCGTCCCGGTCGGCAACAACAACCTGGTGACGATGGAGTCCAACTGGGCGCATCCCCAGTTCGGCGGCAACTTCCTGCCGGAGGCGCGCACCATCAACGACCAGGGCTTCCGCGCCAGCTGGCGCATCTCGTCCATGGCCAGCAACGCCCAGCGGCAGCTGGCAGCCATGGATCGTCCGGCGCCGGGCTGGTGGTGCTGTACTCCGCGCTGTACGGCCTGCTCGTTTCCGAGAGCAACGCCCTGGTGCTGGGCGCGCTGCTGCTGTTCGCCTGCCTGGGCGCCGTCATGGTCGCCACCCGCCGGGTCGACTGGTATGAAATTGGCAAGATGGACGCGCCGGAAACGCCGCCGGCCACCCCGGCCTGAGCGGCCGCCAGCCCGCATGGCGCCGAGGTTTGGCGCCATGGCGGAATCCGCCTCAAAAAACTGACATACCTCGTACTAAGTTGTTGCGTCAAGCCCCAAATCACGATACACTAGCCGGCTTCGGTATGGATTCGACTTTTTATTGGTCCGTACTAATTTTAGTAGTTCAACATATCCCCGCCCAATCGTAGGTGGGAATTGGAGAAAAAATGAGCCTTGGCCTCCTCGGTCGCAAGGTTGGTATGATGCGCATCTTCACCGATGACGGGGATTCGATCCCAGTCACCGTGGTCGACGTATCGAACAACCGTGTTGCGCAAATCAAAACCCCTGAAACTGATGGTTATACCGCGGTTCAGGTCGCATATGGTCAACGTCGCGCTTCCCGCGTGACCAAAGCCGTTGCTGGTCACCACGCTAAAGCTGGTGTTGAAGCTGGTACTCTGCTGAAAGAGTTCCGCGTCGACGCAGCCAAAGCCGCCGAACTGAAAGCTGGCGACGTTGTTGCCGTTTCCCTGTTCGAAGTCGGTCAGAAGATCGACGTGCAAGGTGTTTCGATCGGTAAAGGCTATGCCGGTACCATCAAGCGTCACAACTTCGCTTCGGGTCGTCAGACCCACGGTAACTCGCGTTCGCACAACGTGCCAGGTTCGATTGGTATGGCGCAAGATCCAGGCCGCGTGTTCCCTGGTAAACGCATGACCGGTCACATGGGTGATGTCACCACGACCGTGCAGAACCTCGAAATCGCCCGTATCGACGCCGACCGTCAGCTGCTGCTGGTCAAAGGTGCGATCCCTGGCGCCAAAAACGGCCAGGTCGTGGTTTCGCCTGCTGTCAAAGTTAAAGCAAAGAAGGGAGCTTAAACGATGGAACTCAAGCTCTTGAACGCTCAAGGTCAAGCCGCCTCTAACGTTGCTGCCGCCGATACCGTCTTCGGCCGTGACTACAACGAAGCCCTGATCCACCAGATCGTCGTTGCTTACCAAGCCAATGCTCGCAGCGGCAACCGTAAACAAAAAGACCGTGAAGAAGTCCACCACACGACCAAGAAGCCATGGCGCCAAAAAGGCACCGGCCGCGCACGTGCTGGTATGTCGTCGTCGCCACTGTGGCGCGGCGGTGGTCGCATCTTCCCGAACTCGCCTGACGAGAACTTCACCCACAAAGTGAACAAGAAGATGTACCGCGCTGGTATCTGCTCGATCCTGTCGCAACTGGCCCGCGAAGAGCGCCTGGTTGTGGTGGAAGATTTCGCGATCGAAGCACCAAAAACCAAGCTGCTGTCGCAAAAGCTGACCGGCATGGGCTTTGATTCGGTACTGATCATCACCGACGTCGCCAACGAAAACCTGGAACTGGCTTCGCGCAACCTGCCGAACGTTCTGGTTGTCGAGCCACGTCACGCAGATCCAATGTCCCTGGTGTTCTACAAGAAGATCGTGGTCACCAAAGCTGCATTGGCTAAGATTGAGGAGATGCTGGCATGAGCGCATTGAAATTTAGCGAAGAGCGCCTGATGAAGGTGCTGGTTGCTCCAGTGATTTCCGAGAAGGCCACCATGGTCGCGGAAAAGAACGAGCAGATCGTGTTCCGCGTCACCACCGACGCGACCAAGCCAGAAATCAAGGCTGCCGTTGAACTGCTGTTCAAAGTGCAAGTGGAATCGGTGCAAACCGTGAACCGCGAAGGTAAGCAGAAACGTTCCGGCGCCCACATCGGCCGCCGCAACCACACCAAGCGTGCTTTCGTGTGCCTGAAGCCTGGCCAGGAAATCAATTTCACCGAGGAGGCTAAATAATGGCACTCGTTAAGATGAAGCCAACCTCCCCAGGCCGTCGCGGCATGGTGAAAGTTGTGAACACCGACCTGTTCAAAGGTCGTCCGTTCGCAGCCCTGGTTGAGAAAAAATCGAAAACTGCCGGCCGTAACAACAACGGCCACATCACCACCCGTCACATCGGTGGTGGTCACAAGCAGCACTACCGCGTGATCGACTTCAAGCGTAACAGCAAGGACGGCATCCCGGCGAAAGTGGAACGTATCGAATACGATCCAAACCGCACCGCGCACATCGCGCTGCTGTGCTACGCCGACGGCGCCCGTACCTACATCATCGCCACCAAAGGCATGGCTGTGGGCGACACCGTCATGACTGGTTCGGAAGCGCCGATCAAGTCGGGCAACTGCCTGCCGATCCGCAACATCCCAGTCGGCACCGTCATGAACTGCGTCGAAATGCTGCCAGGTAAAGGTGCCCAGATGGCCCGTACCGCCGGCGCCGGCGTGGTGCTGATGGCGCGTGAAGGTACTTACGCTCAGGTGCGTCTGCGCTCGGGTGAGGTGCGTCGCGTGCACATCGAGTGCCGTGCAACCGTGGGTGAAGTCGGCAATGCCGAACACAGCCTGCGTAAAATCGGTAAAGCCGGTGCGATGCGCTGGCGCGGTGTTCGTCCTACCGTTCGCGGTGTGGTCATGAACCCGGTCGATCACCCGCACGGTGGTGGTGAAGGTAAAACGGCAGCTGGTCGTCACCCTGTTTCGCCATGGGGCCAACAGACCAAGGGCAAGAAGACTCGCAGCAACAAGCGTACTTCTTCGATGATCGTCTCGCGCCGCGGCAAGAAATAAGGATAAATCATGACTCGTTCATTGAAAAAAGGGCCGTTCTGTGACGCCCACCTGGTGAAAAAAGTCGAAGCCGCGCAAGCGACCAAAGACAAAAAGCCAATCAAAACCTGGTCCCGTCGCTCGACCATCATGCCTGACTTCATCGGCCTGACGATCGCTGTTCACAACGGCAAGCTGCACGTGCCAGTGTACGTTTCCGAGAACATGGTTGGTCACAAGCTCGGCGAATTCGCGCTGACCCGCACGTTCAAAGGCCATGCCGCTGACAAGAAGGCGAAGAAATAATGGAAACCAAAGCTATCCTCAAAGGCGTGCGCCTGTCGGACCAAAAGGGCCGTCTGGTTGCTGACCTGATCCGTGGCAAGAAAGTTGACGCTGCACTCAACATTCTGCAGTTCAGCCCGAAAAAAGGCGCCACCATCATCAAGAAAGTGCTGGAGTCGGCCATCGCCAACGCCGAGCACAACGATGGTGCCGATATCGACGAACTGTTCGTGAAAACGATCTACGTTGAAAAGGGCCCGATCCTGAAGCGCTTCACCGCGCGTGCAAAAGGTCGTGGCGATCGTATCTCGAAACAATCGTGTCACATTTATGTGACCGTAGGCAACTAAGGAGCCACGATGGGTCAGAAAATTCATCCAACTGGTTTCCGCCTGGCGGTTACCCGTAACTGGGCTTCGCGTTGGTATGCAGGCAACGGTAACTTTGCCGCCATGCTGAACGAAGACTTGAAAGCACGTACCTACCTGAAAGCCAAGCTGAAGAACGCTTCGGTCGGCCGCATCGTCATCGAGCGTCCAGCCAAGAACGCGCGTTTCACCATCTACAGCTCGCGTCCAGGCGTGGTCATTGGTAAAAAAGGCGAGGACATCGAAGTACTGAAGTCCGCGCTGACCAAGATCATGGGTGTGCCGGTGCACGTCAACATCGAAGAGATCCGCAAGCCAGAGATCGATTCGCAGCTGATCGCCGACTCGATCGCGCAACAGCTGGAAAAACGCATCATGTTCCGCCGCGCCATGAAACGCGCGATGCAGAACGCCATGCGTCTGGGCGCCCTGGGCATCAAGATCATGTCGTCGGGTCGTCTGAACGGTATCGAAATCGCTCGTAAAGAGTGGTACCGCGAAGGCCGTGTGCCACTGCACACCCTGCGCGCCGATATCGACTACGGCACCAGCGAAGCCTCGACCACCTACGGCATCATCGGTGTCAAGGTGTGGGTGTACAAGGGCGACCGCTCCGCCACCGGCGAAGCACCAGTCATCGACACCCCACCGGACGAGAAAAAGCCACGTGGCCCACGTCGTGAAGACGGCAAGCCAGCTGGCCGCCCACGCCCAGCCGGCGCGAAACCAGCCGCGCCAGGCGCCCGTCGCGCCCCGGCCAAACCGGCTGAGAAAGCAGGAGAATAATCATGCTGCAACCAGCACGCAGAAAGTATCGTAAAGAGCAGAAAGGCCGTAACACCGGCATTTCGCACAGCGCCGGCACTTCGGTGTCGTTCGGCGAATTCGGTCTGAAAGCAACGGTTCGTGGTCGTATCACGGCCCGTCAGATCGAAGCAGCACGTCGCGCCATGACCCGTCACATCAAACGTGGCGGTCGTATCTGGATCCGCGTCTTCCCGGACAAACCGATCTCGAACAAGCCTGCCGAAGTCCGTATGGGTAACGGTAAAGGTAATCCGGAGTACTACGTCGCTGAAATCCGTCCAGGCAAAGTCCTGTACGAAATGGATGGCGTCGCAGAAGAACTGGCGCGCGAAGCATTCCGCCTGGCCGCTGCCAAACTGCCACTGGCGACCACCTTCGTGGTGCGCCAAGTTGGCCAATAACAGGAGTGAACTATGAAAGCATCTGAACTCCGCGGCAAAGACCAGGCAGCTCTGCAAAAAGAGCTGAATGACCTGTTGAAGGCACAATTCGGCCTGCGTATGCAAACCGCGACGCAACAGCTGAGCAACACTTCGCAGCTCAAGAAGGTACGTCGCGATATCGCACGCGTAAAAACGGTAATGAACACGAAGGAAGCAAAATGACCGAGCAAGTAAAGCTGAAGCGTACGCTGATCGGTAAAGTTGTGTCTGACAAGATGGACAAAACCGTTACCGTTCTGATCGAACGTCACGTGAAACATCCTTTGTACGGCAAGATCATCGTCCGCTCGAACAAGTACCACGCGCATGACGAGACCAACCAGGTGAAAGCCGGTGACACGGTGGAAATCGTGGAAGGTCGTCCGATCTCCAAAACCAAGGCATGGACCGTGACCCGTGTGGTGCAAGCCGCACAAATCGTTTAATTGAAGACGTCGCCTCCGATCTCCGGATCGGGGGCGATTTTCAATTAGTTCTTGCAAGCCCGCAAAAGGTATGTAATACTTGCGGGCTTCGTTCATGTAACGCCGCAAAGTGTCTGGCCACAGACGCTGAACCGTGCGGTCAGTAGCAGTACGAAGGTCAAGCACCCAAACAGTGGGCTCTTCATGAGCGCTCTGGCGGGACCAAGACTGACCGCAGGTCCGCATTGTGTGGATTCTTCGGCTTAAGTTGGGAAAGAGAATACTATGATTCAAACTGAAAGCCGGCTCGAAGTGGCCGACAATACCGGTGCCAAAGAAGTCATGTGCATCAAGGTATTGGGCGGCTCCAAGCGCCGTTATGCTGGCATCGGCGACGTGATCAAGGTAACCGTTAAGGTTGCTGCGCCACGCGGCCGTGTCAAAAAAGGTGAAATTTATAACGCCGTGGTAGTGCGCACCGCTAAAGGTGTACGCCGCCAAGACGGTTCCCTGGTGAAGTTCGACGGCAATGCCGCCGTACTGTTGAACGCCAAGCTGGAACCGATCGGTACCCGTATCTTCGGACCAGTGACGCGCGAGCTGCGCACTGAAAAGTTCATGAAGATCGTGTCCCTGGCACCTGAAGTACTGTAAGGAGTCAGCAATGGATAAGATTCGTAAAAACGACGAAGTCATCGTTCTGGCCGGTAAAGACAAGGGCAAACGCGGTGTCGTTTCGCGTCGCGTAGACGCAGAACACGTTGTGGTTGAAGGCGTCAACGTTGCTAAAAAAGCGACCAAGCCGAACCCAATGACTGGCGTTCAAGGTGGTATCGTCGACAAGACTATGCCGATTCACGTGTCCAACGTTGCATTGTTCAATGCAGCGACTGGCAAGGCAGACCGGGTGGGTTTCAAAGATGTCGACGGCAAAAAAGTCCGCGTCTTCAAATCGTCCGGCGAAGTAGTGAAGGCTTAAGAAATCATGGCACGTCTCCAAGAGTTCTATAAAGAAAAAGTCGTCGCTGACCTGACCGAGAAATTCGGCTACAAGTCGGTGATGGAAGTACCACGTCTGACCAAGATCACCCTGAACATGGGTGTGGGTGAAGCGATCGCCGACAAGAAAGTGCTGGAGCACGCTGTCGGCGACCTGACCAAGATCGCCGGCCAGAAACCAGTGACCACCAAGTCGCGCAAAGCTATCGCGGGTTTCAAGATCCGTGAAGGCTACCCGATCGGTACCATGGTCACCCTGCGTGGTGCCCGCATGTACGAGTTCCTCGACCGCTTCATCACCGTGGCCCTGCCGCGCGTGCGTGACTTCCGCGGTGTGAATGGCCGCTCGTTCGATGGTCGTGGCAACTACAACATCGGTGTGAAAGAGCAGATCATCTTCCCGGAGATCGAGTACGACAAGATCGATGCGCTGCGTGGTATGAACATTTCGATCACCACCACCGCTAAGACCGACGACGAAGCGAAAGCTCTGCTCGCCGCCTTCAAATTCCCGTTCAGGAACTAAGAGATCATGGCAAAACTCGCACTGATTAACCGTGAAGCGAAACGCGTGGCCCTGGCGAACAAATTCGCCGCCAAGCGCGCCTCGCTCAAGGCCATCATCGATGACCAGTCGAAATCGGAAGAAGAACGTTACGAAGCGCGCCTGAAACTGCAAGCGCTGCCACGTAACTCGGCTCCGACCCGCCAGCGTAACCGCTGCGCCGTCACCGGTCGTCCACGCGGCACCTTCCGTAAATTCGGTCTGGGCCGTATCAAGCTCCGTGAATTCGCCATGCGTGGTGAGATCCCGGGTATGACTAAAGCTAGCTGGTAATAGGAGAATAAGCAATGAGTATGAGCGATCCTATCGCCGATATGCTGACCCGCATTCGTAACGCCCAGGGCGTGCAAAAAACGACCGTGGCCATGCCATCGTCGAAAGTCAAAATTGCGATTGCCAACGTCCTCAAGGACGAGGGTTACATTGAAGATTTCGCAGTCGCTGAAGATGGCGGCAAGTCGGAACTGAAAATCGGTTTGAAGTATTATGTTGGCCGTCCCGTCATCGAGCGCCTTGAGCGCGTGTCCCGTCCAGGCCTGCGCGTCTACAAGGGCAAAGACGAGATCCCTACTGTGATGAATGGCTTGGGTGTGGCGATCGTGTCGACTCCGCAAGGCGTCATGACTGACCGCAAAGCACGCGCTACCGGTGTCGGCGGCGAAGTTATTTGCTACGTCGCATAAGGAGTTACACATGTCCCGAGTAGCTAAAATGCCGATCGCCGTGCCAGCTGGCGCTGATGTTGCCATCTCCGCACAAGCGATCACCGTCAAGGGCCCGCTGGGCGTCCTGACCCAGAACCTGAATGGCCTGGTTAAAGTAGAAAACAATGCAGGCACCCTGAGCTTCGAGCCGTCGAACGACAGCCGCGAAGCCAACGCCATGTCCGGCACGCTGCGCGCGCTGGTCAACAACATGGTGACCGGTGTGACCAAGGGCTTCGAGAAAAAGCTGAACCTGGTTGGCGTGGGCTACAAAGCCCAGGCTGCCGGCGACAAGCTGAACCTGTCGCTGGGTTTCTCGCACCCGGTCGTGCACGCCATGCCAGAAGGCGTGACCTGCGCCACCGCCACCCCGACCGAGATCGTCATCAAAGGCATCGATCGTCAAAAGGTGGGTCAGGTTGCTGCCGAAGTTCGCGCTTACCGCGCTCCTGAGCCGTACAAAGGCAAGGGCGTCCGTTATTCGGACGAAGTGGTTAAGCTTAAAGAAACCAAGAAGAAGTAATTAGGGGCTGACGATGGATAAAAAAGAATCTCGTCTGCGTCGCGGACGTCAAACCCGGATCAAGATCGCACAACTGAAAGTGAACCGCCTGTCGGTGCACCGCACTAACCTGCACATTTATGCGAACCTGATCAGCCCGGAAGCCAAAGTACTGGTTTCGGCCTCGACCGTAGAAGCGGAAGTACGCGCTGAACTGGCCGGCCAATCGGGCAAGGGTGGCAACGCCGCTGCCGCCGCACTGGTGGGCAAGCGCGTAGCAGAAAAAGCACTGAAAGCCGGTATCACCGAAGTCGCCTTCGACCGTTCCGGTTTCCGTTATCACGGCCGTGTGAAGGCGCTGGCAGAAGCCGCGCGTGAAGCCGGTCTGAAGTTCTAAGGAACGATCATGGCAAAAATGCAAGCAAAAATGGCAAGCGACAAGCCGGACGACGGCATGCGCGAAAAAATGATCGCGATCAACCGCGTGACCAAAGTGGTCAAGGGTGGTCGTATCATGGGTTTCGCCGCGCTGACCGTGGTAGGTGACGGCGATGGCCGCATCGGCATGGGCAAGGGCAAGTCGAAAGAGGTACCGGTCGGTGTGCAGAAGGCAATGGAAGAAGCCCGTCGCAACCTGATCAAAGTACCGCTGAAAAACGGCACCCTGCACCACACCGTTCTGGGTCGCCACGGCGCCTCGAAAGTAATGATGTCGCCTGCGAAACCAGGTACCGGCGTCATCGCTGGCGGCGCAATGCGCGCAATCTTCGAAGTCATGGGCGTTACCGACGTGGTCGCGAAATCGACCGGTTCGAGCAACCCGTACAACCTGGTTCGCGCCACGCTGGACGGCCTGGCTAAACTGAGCACTCCTGCTGACATCGCTGCGAAACGCGGCAAGTCGGTAGAAGAGATCCTGGGTTAAGGTGAACGACATGACTACGAAAACCGTCAAAGTACAACTGGTCAAGGGCCTGATTGGCACTCGTCAAGATCACCGTGCCACCGTTCGCGGTCTGGGCCTGCGTCGCGTCAACTCGGTCGCCGAGCTGCAAGACACCCCATCCGTACGCGGCATGATCAACAAAGTGTCGTATCTCGTTAAAGTAGTTGCGTAAGCCCCGGCTTACTCACGGAGAAATCATGGAACTGAATACCATTCAACCAGCCGAAGGCGCGAAGCACTACAAGCGCCGCGTCGGCCGCGGTATCGGCTCTGGCCTGGGTAAAACCGCAGGCCGTGGCCACAAGGGTCAGAAATCGCGTTCGGGCGGCTTCCACAAAGTCGGCTTCGAAGGCGGTCAGATGCCTCTGCAACGTCGTCTGCCTAAGCGCGGTTTCAAGTCGCTCAACGCCACCTTCAAAGCTGAAGTGCGTCTGTCCGACCTGAACAACCTGGCTGTTGGCGATGTCGACATTCTGGTGCTGAAACAAGCTGGCGTACTGAGCGTGCTGGCACGCGATGTGCGCGTCATTCTGTCCGGCGAGATCACCAAAGCGGTGAACCTCAAAGGCCTGAAAGTGACCGCTGGCGCGAAAGCCGCCATCGAAGCAGCCGGCGGCTCGGTAGCCTGAGCCCCGCACACAGCTTGATCGGAGCGAAAATTGGCGACTAATCCACAATTGGCTAAAAGTGCAGCAGCTGGTTTCCCTTGGGGCCGGCTCTGGTTCCTGCTTGGCGCATTGGTGGTTTATCGTATCGGCGCTCACATCCCGGTTCCCGGGATCGATCCGGTACAATTGGCCGCGCTGTTCAAGTCGCAAGAGGGCGGCATCCTGGGCATGTTGAACATGTTCAGCGGTGGCGCGCTCGCGCGCTTCACGGTGTTTGCGCTGGGTATCACGCCGTACATCTCGGCCTCGATCATCATGCAGTTGGTGTCGATCGTCTCGCCGCAGATGGAAGCGCTGAAGAAGGAAGGCGAAGCAGGCCGACGCAAGATCACCCAGTACACCCGGTATTTCACGGTGTTGCTGGCGGGATTCCAGGCGCTCGGGATTGCAGTTGCTTTGGAGTCGCAGGCAGGCCTGGTGCTGGATCCAGGTTATGCCTTCCGTTTCGTGACGGTCGTTACGCTGTTGACCGGAACCATGTTCGTGATGTGGTTGGGCGAGCAGATTACCGAGCGCGGTCTCGGTAACGGCATCTCGATCATCATCTTCGCGGGTATCGCCGCCGGCTTGCCGGGCGCACTGGGTGGCCTCGGCCAGTCGGTGTCCAACGGCTCGATCGGCGCGCTGTCCGCGATCATCATCATGATCCTGGTAGTGGCGGTGACGTTCCTGGTGGTATTCGTGGAACGTGGCCAACGCAAGATTCTGGTGAACTATGCGAAACGCCAGGTGGGTAACAAGATTTACGGTGGACAAACGTCGCACCTGCCATTGAAATTGAACATGGCCGGCGTGATCCCACCGATCTTCGCTTCGTCGATTATCTTGTTCCCGGCCACGATCGTGGGCTGGTTTACGACGGGCGCCGACACGGCCAACCCGGCGGTCCGGTTCCTGAAAGATTTGGCAGCATCGATGGGGCCAGGCGAGCCCATCCACGCACTGTTGTACGCCATTGCGATCGTGTTTTTCTGTTTCTTCTATACAGCGCTGGTCTTCAACAGCAAGGAAACAGCGGATAACTTGAAGAAGAGCGGGGCCTTTGTGCCAGGGATCCGTCCCGGTGAGCAGACTGCCCGCTACATCGACAAGATCCTGACGCGATTGACACTGGCTGGCGCCATCTACATCACTTTGGTGTGTTTGTTGCCGGAATTCATGCAAGCCGAGTGGAAAGTACCATTCTATTTTGGCGGTACTTCGTTGTTGATTATTGTGGTTGTTACCATGGATTTCATGGCGCAAGTACAAAACTACGTGATGTCGCAGCAATATGAATCGCTGCTGCGCAAAGCAAACTTCAAAGGCGGAATTCCGACGCGATAAGCGCGGTTTCAAACATACCGAATGGCAAAAGACGACGTCATACAGATGCAGGGTGAGATCCTAGAAAATCTCCCTAATGCAACATTTCGAGTAAAGCTGGAAAACGGGCACGTGGTGCTCGGGCATATTTCAGGTAAAATGCGGATGAACTATATCCGCATTCTTCCTGGCGACAAGGTGACGGTAGAGCTGACACCTTACGACCTGTCCCGTGCCCGCATTGTGTTCCGGACCAAGTAATTTTAGATAATCGAACCAAGAAGAGAGTGCAAAATGAAAGTTAACGCCTCAGTCAAGCGGATCTGCCGCAACTGCAAGATCATCAAGCGCAAGGGCGTTGTTCGCGTAATCTGCGTCGAACCACGTCACAAGCAGCGTCAAGGTTAATAACCGTTATTTATCGAGGAATAACGAATGGCACGTATTGCAGGGGTTAATATCCCAAATCACCAGCACACCGTTATCGGCCTGACGGCCATCTACGGTGTAGGCCGCCCACGCGCGAAGTTCATCTGCGCGCAAACGGGCATTGCGACCGATAAAAAGGTCAAGGACCTGGACGACAGCGAACTGGAAAAGCTGCGCGATGAAGTAGCAAAATTCATCGTCGAAGGCGATCTGCGCCGCGAACTGTCCATGAACATCAAGCGTTTGATGGATCTGGGTTGCTACCGTGGTATGCGTCACCGTAAGGGCCTGCCGGTCCGCGGTCAACGCACCCGCACCAATGCACGTACCCGCAAGGGCCCGCGCAAAGCCGCTCAATCGCTCAAGAAATAATCTAGGGAAATCACATGGCTAAGCAACAAAGCAGCGCAGCAGCAGCTCGCGTACGCAAGAAGGTCAAGAAGAACGTCGCTGAAGGTATCGCGCACGTTCACGCTTCCTTCAACAATACCATCATCACCATCACCGACCGTCAGGGCAACGCTCTGTCGTGGGCGACCTCCGGTGGTGCTGGCTTCAAGGGTTCGCGTAAATCGACCCCGTTCGCAGCGCAGGTTGCTGCTGAAGCCGCTGGTAAAGTCGCGATCGAATGCGGCGTGAAGAACCTGGAAGTGCGCATCAAGGGCCCAGGCCCAGGCCGTGAATCGGCTGTGCGCGCGCTGAACAACCTGGGCATCAAGATCACCGAGATCCAGGACGTGACGCCAGTGCCACACAACGGCTGCCGCCCTCCAAAGCGTCGTCGTATCTAATGGCATCGCCGGCTTGCCGGCAATGCTGTTACACAATTCAGCTGGTGCAGGCAACCGGTAACGGTTATACTGCCCGGCTATTGTCGTCTGCCGCTTGCGGCGGACTTAAGCCACGTCTGGCTCAACCGCAGACCAGACTAGCGTTCAGCCCCAGCGGTTGGAACGTCATTATTTAAAAAAGGAAATACCGTGGCACGTTATATCGGACCTAAAGCAAAACTGTCCCGCCGTGAAGGCACTGATCTGTTCCTGAAGAGCGCACGTCGTTCGCTGGACAGCAAATGCAAACTGGATGTCAAACCAGGTCAGCACGGCGTCAAGTCGGGCGCCCGCACCTCGGACTACGGCAACCAGCTGCGCGAAAAACAAAAAGTCAAACGTATGTACGGCGTGCTGGAACGTCAGTTCCGTCGCTACTTCGCAGAAGCCGACCGCCGCAAGGGCAACACCGGCGAAACCCTGCTGAAGCTGCTGGAAGCCCGTCTGGACAACGTCGCCTACCGCATGGGCTTCGGCTCGACCCGCGCTGAAGCACGTCAGCTGGTCTCCCACAAAGCGTTCACCGTGAACGGCCAAGTGGTGAACATCGCTTCGTACTCGGTCAAAGTCGGCGACGTCGTTGCTGTGCGCGAAAAAGCCAAGAAACAAGTGCGTATCGTTGAAGCGCTGTCGCTGGCTGAACAAGTCGGCATGCCAGCCTGGGTGTCGGTTGATGCCAAGAAAATGGAAGGCACCTTCAAGTCCCTGCCAGAGCGTAACGAAATCGCCAACGACGTCAACGAATCGCTGATCGTCGAGCTGTACTCGCGTTAATCTGTAGCCTAAGTAGCACCAAAACCCGCCCGCTTATTCAAGCGGGCGTTTTCACTAATGCCATCAGCCTTATCGGCTTAACGCGCCGAGGGTATTGAAAAGGACATTTCATGCAAAACAGTTTGTTGAAACCACGTATTATCGATGTAGAAGCCCTGGGCGCCGGTCACGCCAAAGTCGTGATGGAGCCATTCGAGCGCGGCTACGGCCACACCCTGGGCAACGCGCTGCGTCGCGTGCTGCTGTCGTCGATGGTCGGCTACGCGCCAACCGAAGTGACGATCGCCGGCGTGGTGCACGAGTACTCGTCGCTGGACGGCGTGCAAGAAGACGTGGTTGACCTGTTGCTGAACCTGAAGGGCGTTGTGTTCAAAGTGCACAACCGTGACTCCGTCACCCTGACCCTGAAAAAAGAGGGCGAAGGCGCCGTGCTGGCATCGGACATCGATCTGCCGCACGACGTGGAACTGATCAACCCGGATCACGTGATCGCTCACCTGACCGCCGGCGGCAAGCTGGACATGCAGATCAAGGTCGAAAAAGGCCGCGGCTATGTGCCAGGCAACGTGCGTCGCCTGTCGGAAGACACCAACAAGACCATCGGCCGCATCATCCTGGACGCGTCGTTCTCGCCAGTGCGCCGTGTGTCGTACTTCGTGGAATCGGCCCGTGTGGAACAGCGTACCGACCTGGACAAGCTGATCATCAACATCGAAACCAACGGCGTGATTTCGCCGGAAGAAGCGATCCGTCAATCGGCCCGCGTGCTGGTCGATCAACTGAACGTGTTCGCTGCCCTGGAAGGCACCGAAGCGGCTGCTGAAGCGCCTTCGCGCGCACCGCTGGTCGATCCGATCCTGCTGCGTCCAGTCGACGACCTGGAACTGACCGTGCGTTCGGCCAACTGCCTGAAAGCCGAAAACATCTACTACATCGGCGACCTGATCCAGCGTTCGGAAAACGAGCTGCTGAAGACCCCGAACCTGGGCCGCAAGTCGCTGAACGAGATCAAGGAAGTCCTGGCTTCCCGTGGTCTGACCCTGGGCATGAAGCTGGAAAACTGGCCGCCTGCTGGTCTGGAAAAATAACAGCTTGGGCGACAGAGCTGGACATCGCGCAGCGATGTTCTGCTCTGTTGCCAACTGATGAGTATTTTGCAGTACCGCCCGGCACGTGTTGTGTCGGGCGTAAATCACTAAAACCGGTCCGCGCTCCTGTTCATCCTTGAGCGATCGAAGAACTCGGATTTAAACATCATCGAAAGGAAGTACCATGCGTCACCGTCACGGCCTCCGTAAACTGAACCGTACCTCGTCCCACCGTCTGGCAATGCTGCGCAACATGACCGTTTCGCTGCTGCGTCATGAAGCCATCAAAACCACGCTGCCAAAAGCTAAAGAGCTGCGTCGCGTTGTTGAGCCGATCCTGACCCTGGGCAAGACCGACACCCTGGCTAACAAGCGTCTGGCATTTGCCCGTCTGCGTGACCGCGAAATCGTAGGCAAACTGTTCTCGGAACTGGGCCCACGCTACGCTGCACGTAACGGCGGCTACCTGCGCATCCTGAAAATGGGTTTCCGCGTTGGCGACAACGCTCCAATGGCTTACGTTGAGCTGCTGGACCGTCCAGAAGTCACCGCTGTAGAAGACGCACCAACCGCTGAGTAATCAGCCGGTTATCCGCTGTACTGAAAAAGCCAGGCCTAGCCTGGCTTTTTTTTCGTCCTTTTACATCCCAAACGATTGACATTGGAATGAGAATCGTTATCATTCCTGTTTCGATAAAAACGTCAAAACGGGGAAGTGATGGATAAGCAATTCAAGATGAAGCGTCTGGCGGTACTGGTCGGCCTGGCCCTGCCGCTGCTGGCGCAAGCGCAAGCGGGTGGCGACGATGGCGCGGCCGTGATGCCGACCGTGCAGGTCTCGTCGCAAAAGCTCGGCGACACCTCGTACACCGTCGGCAAGGCCAAGGGCGGCACGCCGCTGGACATGGCGCTGCGCGACACGCCGCAATCGGTCACCGTGGTGACCCAGCAGCGCATTGAAGACCAGGGCCTGCAAACCGTGACCGACGTCGTCAACAACGTGGTCGGCATCTCGGTCAACCAGTACGAAACCAACCGCGCCGGCTTTACCGCGCGCGGCTTCGACGTCGACAACCTGCAGATCGACGGCGTGCCGACCACCTGGGAACAATCCTGGTCCTCGGGCGAAGTCGCCAGCAGCCTGGCCATTTACGACCGCGTGGAAGTGGTGCGCGGCGCCACCGGCCTGATGACCGGCGCCGGCAATCCGTCGGCCGCCATCAACCTGGTGCGCAAACGCGCCACCGCGAAGGAACTGACCGGCTCGGCCGAGATCGGCGTCGGCAACTGGAGCGCCCGCCGCGCCCAGGTCGATGTCTCGACCGCGCTGAACCAGAGCGGTTCGGTGCGCGGTCGCGTGGTTGGCGAATACACCGACGCCGACAGCTGGGTCAGCCTGTTGAGCAACAAGAGCAAGACCATCTACGCCACCGTGGAAGCCGACCTGACGCCGGCCACCGTGCTGGACGTCGGCTTCAGCCGCCAGGAAAACGACGTCAAGGCGCCGATGTGGGGCGGCCTGTCGTACTGGTACACCAACGGCAACCTGACCAACTGGGACGTCTCCAAGACCGCGGCGGCCAGCTGGACCCGCTGGAACACGTCCTACAACAACGGCTTCGCCACCATCCAGCACACGCTGGACAATGGCTGGAAACTGGACGCCAGCGTCACGCGCGGCAACCGCAAGGGCGATTCGCAGCTGCTGTACCTGTACGGCTATCCTGACGCCACCACCGGCGCCGGCATGTTCCCGTTCGGCGGCGCCTACCTGACCCGCACCGAGCAGACCAACGCCAACCTGCAGGCCTCCGGTCCGTTCCAGCTGTTCGGCCGCAAGCACGAGGCGGCGTTCGGCTATATGTACTCCAAGGCCGAGTTCACGTCGGACCGCCGCCCGGAAGGCGCGCTGGCCGACACCGGCAACTACAACAACTGGAACGGCGCCATCTATCCGGAGCCGACCTGGGGCCCGGCCACCTTCTACGAGCAAAGCACGACCAGGCAGGATGCGGTGTACGGCGTGGCGCGCTTCTCGCTGGCCGATCCGCTGAAACTGATCGTCGGCGCGCGCGTGACCAACTACAAGAAAACCGGCCAGGTGGTCGGCAGCGACGCCTATGAAGTGAAGAACGATAACGAGCTCACGCCGTACGCCGGCCTGGTCTACGACATCAACAACACCTATTCGGCCTATGCCAGCTACACCAGCATCTTCCAGCCGCAGAACTACAAAGACTTCGGCGGCAAGACGCTGGACCCGGTGCGTGGCAAGGCGGCTGAAGCCGGCGTCAAGGGCGAGTTCCTCGATGGCCGCGTGAATGCCTCGCTGGCGGTGTTCCACATCAAGCAGGACAACCTGGCCCAGGAGGCTGGCACCGTGCAACACAACGGCGGTCTGCCCGAGGCCTACTACGTCGGCGTCGACGGCGCCACCAGCCGTGGCGTCGAGCTGGAACTGAACGGCGAGCTGGCGCGCGGCTGGAACGCCAGCGCCGGCTACAGCATCTTCCGCGCCAAGGATGCGGATGGCGCCGACTTCAACAGCATCTACCCGCGCAAGCTGTTCCGCGTGTTCACCACCTACAACCTGCCGGGCGAACTGAGCAAGCTGACCATCGGCGGCGGCGTCAACTACGAGGGCCGCACCTACACGGTCGATCCGGGCGCGCCGAACTTCGCGGTCAACCACGGCGTGATCAACCAGGATGGCTTCACCCTGCTGAACCTGATGGCGCGTTATGACATCAGCAAAAACCTGTCGGCCCAGCTGAACGTCAACAACGTGACCGACAAGACCCACTTCGGCATGTTTGCCGCGTACGGCGCGATTACCTACGCCGCACCGCGCACCACGTCGCTGAGCTTGAAATACAAGTTCTAATGTAGCCAGCCGGGGCCTGCGCGGCCCCGGTTTTTTATGAGGATAGCCATCATGCGAGGCTTCTGGACCCTGGTACACCGATATGCCGGCCTGCTTACTGCGGGCTTTTTGTTTATTAGCGGCTTCACCGGCGCCATCATTTCGTGGGATCACGAGCTGGACGACCTGCTCAATCCGCACCTGATGGAGGCCCACACGCCCGGCACGCCGCAATCGGCGTTGCTGCTGGCGCAGCAAGTGGAGGCGCGTTATCCGCAGATCCAGGTGTCGTTCATGCCGGTGCAGGTGCAGCAGGGCGAGGCGATCGCCTTTGGCGTTTCGCCGCGCGTCAATCCCGTGACGCAGAAACTTTACGAGCCGGGCTTTAATCAGGTATTCGTCGATCCGGTCAGCGGCGCTGAACTGGGCAAGCGCGAATGGGGCGCGGTGTGGCCGATTACCAAGGAGACTTTTGTTTCCTTCCTTTATCGCCTGCATTACACGCTGCATATTCCGGAAATGTGGGGCATCGACCGCTGGGGATTATGGCTGATGGGCGGTATCGCCATGATCTGGGTGGTGGATAGTTTTGTCGGTTTCTATTTGACCCTACCGTTGCGCCGGCAGAATGCCGCCAAATCGTGGGGCCAGCGCTGGAAACCTGCCTGGAAAGTTCGCTGGAAAGGCGGCAGCAATAAATTGAATTTCGATTTACATCGTGCATTCAGTTTGTGGACCTGGGGCTTGCTGATTGTTTTATCTTTCACCGCATTTTCGCTGAATTTATATAGCGAAATATTTTATCCGATGATGAGCAAAATATCGAAAGTCACGCCGACGCCTTTTGATATGCGCCCGATGGCCGATATTCATAAACCATTCACGCCGACAGCCGATTATGCGACGGTGATTGCAACCGCCGCAAGGGAAGCCGTAAAGCGTAATTGGTCGGAGCCGGTAGGCAGCGTCTTTTATACCAGCGCATTTGACGTCTATGGCGTGAGTTTCTATAAACCCGGCGATGATCACGGCGCTGGCGGTGTCGGCCCGGCATATTTATATTATGACGGCGCGGGGAAACTTCTCGGCGAGCGTTTACCGTGGAAAGGGACGGCGGCGGATATCTTCGTGCAGGCGCAATTCCCGCTGCACTCCGGCCGCATTCTCGGGCTGCCGGGCCGCATCCTGATTTCCTTCATGGGCATCGTGGTGGCGATGTTGAGCGTGACCGGCGTCATCATCTGGTGGCGCAAACGCGCGTCCCGCGCGGTCACGGCCGTGCGCCGCACCGGCGATCTGGTCGAGGCTTGATCCTTGATCGTGCCGGAAATTGGCACGATCAAGTCAATTTCCGGCGTGAACTACTTCAATCGGCGGTCGCCGGCGGCCTTGAATTCGGAGCCCGCATTCCATGTCGGCGTGGCGCCCTGGGCGATATCCATGCCCACCTGGAACAGCAGCTGGATATCCTGCACGCCGCCGCTGAAGTCCCAGTCGCCATGGAAGCTGTCCGTTACCTGATGGTAGTCGTGGGTGAAATAGTTATTCACCACTTCCGTCGCGTAATTCTCCGGTTTATTCAAATAACCGCTGCGCGCTTTGGTATATAAAACCGGCACACCGGCACGCGCGAATTCCAGCTGGTCGGCGCGGTAAAAACTGCCAAGCTCCGAGCGCGAATCATTTTCCATCCGGCGGCCCTGGTTTTTCGCGTATTTCTCCAGCAGGCTGTCGATACTGGAATGACCGAATGTGACGTTTTCAATATGCGCCGTTTTGCCCCAGGCATTAATGCCATCGATATTAATATTGGCGACGGTGTTTTTCAGCGGATAAAGCGGATGGGCTGCATAATATTTCGCTCCCAGCAGGCCGCGTTCTTCGGCGGTGGTGGCGATAAACAGAATCGAGCGTTTTGGCGCTTTCGGTAATGCTTTATAGGCCTTGGCTAATTCCAGCAATGCCGCCACGCCTGAAGCGTTATCCAGCGCACCGTAATAAATCTTGCCGGTCTTTGCGTCCACGCCCAAGTGATCCCAGTGCGCGCTGTAAATGACGTATTCGTTCTTCAGCTTCGGATCGCTGCCTTCGATTTTCGCCACAACGTTATTCGAATTGACCGTGCGCGAGCTATTCTCGATCTTGAAATCAGCCGTGCCTTTCAAACTGACGGGGCGGAATTCCCTGGTTAATGCCTGCTTTTTCAGCGTGTCGAAATCGTAGCCGGCGGCGGCCAGCATGGCTTTGGCCTTGTCCAGCTGGATCCAGCCCGGCACCGTTGGCGCGTCCGGATCGTCGCCTTCGCGCAGCAGGCTGAACTGTTCGGCGGTGCCGCCGCTGCGCACCACGTCCCACGGATAGGCGGCCGGCTTGGTTTCGTGAATGATGATGGCCGCCGCCGCCCCCAGCCTGGCGGCGATTTCGTATTTGTAGGTCCAGCGGCCGTAGTAGGTCATGGCCTTGCCCTTGAACATGGCCGGATCGAGCTGGTCCGGATGGGCCGGATCCGGGATGGCCGGATCGTTAATCAGCATCAAGATGGTTTTGCCGCGCACGTCGACGCCCTTGTAGTCGTCCCAGCCGTATTCCGGCGCCTGCACGCCGTAGCCGACAAACACGATCTCCGAATTATTGACGTTGACGCTGTCCGGCTGGCTGGACGAATGGGCCACGTAATCGTCGGGGAAATTCAGCGCGACTTTCTGGCCGGCTATGGTGTAGCTGAAGCTGGGCGTCGGCTTCTGGCCGCGCATCGGCACCGCCTGCACCCAGCTGCCGTCCGGATTGCCCGGTTTGAGGCCGAGTTTCTTGAATTCCTGCTGGATGTAGGCCACGCTTTTTGCCTCGCCGGCGGTGCCGGGCGCGCGGCCTTCGAAGTCGTCGGAAGCCAGGGTTTTGATGTGGGCCAGCAGATCCTGCGCGGAAATGGCGTTCAGCGCCTTGGCCGGTGCTTCGGCGAAAGCGGGCGCGGCCAAGGCGAGGGCGGCGAATAGCAAGGGACGTAGTGCGGACATGGGACAGCTCCAAACGGAAGGGGAAAATCGAGTTTCGCATAAAACAATGTTTTAAGGCCGCGTTCAGGCGGGAAAAACGCCAGCGGTGTACTATGCTGTTGCTCCAATGAACAGTGCCCCTGAGAGAAGATTTTATGTCCCGTTTCGTCCGTTTTATGGCGCCGCTGCTGGCGCTGATCGCGCTGCTGATGCAGCCTGCCCAAGCTGAGGATTTCCTCGATCCGTCGGAGGCGTTCAAGTTTTCCGCGCGCATGGTGGATGGACATACCGTCGCGGTGACCTTCCAGATTGCCGACGGCTACTATATGTACCGCGAACGCTTCAAGTTCAGCGCCACCGGCGCCAAGCTGGGCGCACCGCAAATCCCGCCGGGCAAGGTGCACTATGACGAAACGTTCGCCAAGGACGTGGAGACCTACCGCAAGGCGGTGACGATCACGATTCCGGTGGATGTGAACGGCACGTTCACGCTGCAGGCGGGCGGCCAGGGCTGCTCGGAAAAAGGCCTGTGCTACGCGCCGCAGGATTACAAGGCGACGCTGACCGGCAGCGGCTCGGTGCCGGTGCCTGCCGCGCCGTCCAGCGCGACGCCCACCGTGGCCGCAACGCCCGCCGCCGCACCGGCCACGCCAGTTGCCAGCGCCGCACCAGCCGCCGCATCCGCCGCCGTCGCAGTCGCGGTCGCGGTCGGCGAAGGCAAACCGGCCGCCGTCAGCCCCGGCGTGACGATCTACACCATACCGAAGCCCACCGCGACCGATATCGAACCGCCAGCGCCGCCAGTGGCCGCGCCGGTCGCACCGCCGGTCAACGAATCCGGCCGCCTGGAAGCGGCGCTGAAGAGCGGCAAGCTGATGGTCATCCTGCCGCTGTTCGCCTTGCTGGGCCTGGGCCTGTCCTTCACGCCATGCGTGCTGCCGATGGTGCCGATTCTGTCGTCGATCATCGTTGGTGAAGGCGAGAACACCAGCCGCAGCCGTGGCCTGATCCTGTCGGTGACTTATGCGCTGGGCATGGCGCTGGTCTACACTGCGCTGGGCGTGGCGGCCGGCCTGGCCGGCGAAGGCCTGGCCAGCGCGTTGCAGAATCCCTGGGTGCTGGGCGCGTTTGCGTTGCTGATGGCCTTGCTTTCGCTGTCGATGTTCGGCTTCTACGAACTGCAAGTGCCGGCCGCGCTGCAAAGCAAGCTGAGCACCGTATCCAACCGCCAGTCGTCCGGCAAGCTGGCCGGCGTGTTTGTCATGGGCGCCATTTCCGCCTTGATCGTCGGCCCTTGCGTGGCCGCGCCGCTGGCCGCCGCGCTGGTCTACATCAGCCAGTCGCGCGACATCGTCATCGGCGGCAGCGCCTTGTTCGCCATGGCGGTCGGCATGAGCGTGCCGCTGATCCTGGTCGGCGTCTCGGCCGGCACGCTGCTGCCGAAAGCCGGCGTGTGGATGGATTCGGTCAAGCGCTTCTTCGGCGTGCTGATGCTGGCGGTGGGCTGGTGGCTGGTGTCGCCGGTGCTGCCGGGCGCGGTGCAGATGATGGGCTGGGCCGCGCTGCTGGTCGGCTACGGCATGTATCTGCTGCTGAATCGCGGCCAGTGGGTCGCCAAATCGGTCGGCGTGATCGCCGCCGTGCTCGGCGTGATGCAGCTGGTGGGCGTGGTCAGCGGCGGACGCGATCCGTTGGCGCCGCTCGCGCACCTGACCGGCCAGGCGCACGCAACGCCGCTGGCCTTCCAGCGCGTGAAGACGGTGCAGCAGCTGGACGCCATCCTGGCCCGGACCGGCGGCAAAACCGCCATCCTGGACTTCTACGCCGACTGGTGCGTGTCCTGCAAGGAGATGGAGAAACTGACCTTCGTCGATCCTGCGGTGCGCGCCAAGCTGGCCAACACCGTGCTGCTGCAGGTGGACGTCACCGCCAACGATGACGACGACAAGGCCATGCTGAAGCGCTTCGGCCTGTTCGGCCCGCCGGGCATCATCCTGTTTGACAAGCAGGGCAAGGAAGTCCCGAATGCGCGCGTGATCGGCTTCCAGGATGCGGCGAAGTTCACCGCATCCCTGTCCGCCCTGAACTGATCAGCCTTTACGTTGGCCGCCCCAGCCCTGGTGCTGGTCGCCGCCGTCGTGCCCCCAGCCGCCGCGGTGGCCGTGGTGACCCCAGTGGCCATGGCCACGGCCGCCGCGCTCGCCGCCCAGGCCGTGCTCGTCAAACAGCGTTTGCTGCGCCGGATTCAGCTGGCCGTAGAAGGCGCTGACGGCTTTCACGCGCGTTTCCAGGAAAGCTTCACGCTTCTTGGTCATGTCCAGCGCCAGGGTCAGGCGTTCCGGCGCGGTCAGCTTGTTGAACGGCTTCTGTTCCGGACGCTTGCCGTCGAATGCCGGCGGCTTGATCGCAGCCTGGTAGTTGGCCCACGCCGACTCCTGTTGCGCGGTCAGCTTCAGCAGGTCGTGCAGGCGCGCCTGGCGCTTGGCGTACATATCGGCCATCTTGGCCTGCATCTGTTCCTTGCTTGGATGGGCGTCGTGCTGCTTCGGCGCCGGCTTGGCTTCCTGGGCCTGCGCTGCGGCCATGCCCAGTACGGTGAAACCGATCAGTATGCTTTTGCGTAAGATGTTCATGGTCGTTCCTTCATTTTTAAGAGTTAAACAATCGCGGCGTTCCGCGCTTGTGACCATATTGGTGGCCCAAGGTTGCCCTTACGTTTCTCTGTCCGAAGTTTTTGTATCCAGATGTTTCCCCTGCAAGTAGCTCCTATCGGCTTATACAAGACGATACAATTGCTGGATCGCCTAGCATGGATAATGAGCGCATGGAACCGACATCTACTATTTTGATCGTTGACGACGATCGCGACATCCGCACCCTGCTGGCGGACTACCTGGAATCGAATGGCTACCGTGCGCTGTGCGCCCCCGATGGCGCCGCCATGTGGAAGCTGCTGGACGAAGGCCGTCCGGAACTGGTCGTGCTCGACCTCAACCTGCCGGGCGACGACGGCCTGACCCTGTGCCGCAAGCTGCGCGCGCACTCGACGCTGCCGGTCATCATGCTGACCGCCCGCAACGAGCCGCTGGACCGCATCCTGGGCCTGGAAATGGGCGCCGACGACTACCTGCCGAAACCGTTCGAACCGCGTGAACTGCTGGCGCGCATCCGCAGCGTTCTGCGCCGCAGCAACGCGATGCCGACCGGCAGCGGCGCCGACAAGGCGCAGCAAATGAAATTCTCCGGCTGGACGCTGGACCTGACCGCGCGCCACCTGCTCAATCCGGACGGCATCGTCATCATGCTGTCGGGCGCCGAGTTCCGCCTGCTGAAAGTGTTCCTGGAACATCCGAACCGCGTGCTCAACCGCGACCAGTTGCTGAACCTGACCCAGGGCCGCGACGCCGATCCCTTCGACCGTTCGATCGACATCCAGATCAGCCGCCTGCGCCAGAAGCTGGGCGAAGACGCGCGCATGCCGCAAATCATCAAGACGGTGCGTAACGGCGGCTATGTGCTGGCCGGCCAGGTCACCGTGGAGCCGCAAGCGTGAGAGCCTTCCTCGGTTCCATGACAGGCCGCGTGTTCCTGGTGCTGCTGCTGGGGATCGTCGCCTCGGCGGCGCTGACCCAGTGGCTGGCGGTCAACGAGCGCACGCACGCGCTGGAGCGCTACCGCGACTTCCACGCGCTGGAACGGGCCGAGCAATTGATCACCACCGCCGACGTCATGCCCGACAGCGCCCGCCCGACCTTCCTGGTGGCGGCCGCGCGCGGCACCGTGCGCCTGGAAATGAGCGATATGCCGCAAGCGCAGACGCTGGCGCCGACCGAATTCTCCACCTCGCTGCAGCAGCGCCTGGGCGAGCGCTACAAGCTGGGCCCGCTGTCCGAACATCCGGCCGCCTGCGACCAGCCGCGCCAGACCAGCAGCCTGTTCGCCTCCAGCCAGTGGAAGGGCACCTGCGAAACCATGAACGTGCAGCTGCACGACGGCCAGGTCCTGAAGCTGACGGTGCTGCCGCCGCGCGCGCCGCCGGCCTCGACCAACACCGAACTGCTGTCGCTGCTGCCGTTCCTGCTGAGTATTGCCTTCCTGGCCTACCTGGTGGCGCGCATGACCATCGATCCGCTGAAGCGCCTGGCGCAGGCCGCTAAGGACCTGGGCAACGACATCAACCACCCGCCGGTGGTGCTGAGCGGCGCTTCTGAAATCCGCCAGGCCAGCGCCGCCTTCAACGCCATGCAGGCGCGCATCCGCCAGCACATCACCCAGCGCACGCAGATGCTGGCCGCCATCACCCACGACCTGCAAACGCCGCTGACGCGCCTGCGCCTGCGGCTGGAAAAGGTCAGCGACGCCGAATTGCAGCAGCGCCTGATCGACGACCTGTCGGCCATGCAGCAGATGGTCAAGGAAGGCCTGGACCTGGCGCGCAGCATGGACTCCAGCGAGAACATGCAGGCGCTGGATCTGGACGCGCTGCTCGACAGCGTCTGCAGCGACGCCTCCGACGTCGGCCAGCAGGTCGAGCTGCGCGGCCGCGCCGCCATGGCGCTGATGGGCCGGCCGCTGGCGATCCGCCGCTGCCTGGTCAACCTGATCGACAACGCGGTCAAGTACGGCCACTACGCCAACGTCAAGGTCGAGCGGCTGGCCGGTTCGGCCCGCATCAGCATCCGCGACGGCGGTCCCGGCATCGCGCCGGACCAGATGGCGCGCGTGTTCGAACCGTTTTACCGCATCGAAACCTCGCGCTCGCGCGAGTCCGGCGGCACTGGCCTGGGATTGACCATTGCCCGCAATATCGCCGAACAGCACGGCGCCAATGTCACGCTGGCCAACCACAAGGATGGCGGTCTGGAAGTGACGCTGGTGGTGCCGGAATACTACGTCGGCAGCTAACCAACACTCCGCAGAAAAAAGCGCCCTGCGGTCATACTGGCGCAGTTTTTCTGGTAGATACTGTGCGACAATATTCCGCCCTTAAGCAGGGCGGCAATATTTTTCGACGTCAAAAATATTATTAAAATGAAAAAATCTTCCTTAGCATTCCTGGCCGGCGCGATTGTTGTAGTGGGTGGCGGCGTGTGGACCATGACGCACCACGGCATCGAACCGACCGGCGGCAACAAGCTGAACGGCAACGGCCCACAAGGCCCGACCACGGTCAGCGTCATCGCGCCGAAACGGCAGGACGTGCCGGTGGTGCTGCAAGCCAACGGCACCGTGACGCCGATCAGCACGGTGGACCTGCATCCGCAGACCACCAGCACCATCGCCAAGGTGCACATCAAGGAAGGGCAGTTCGTCAAATCCGGCGAGCTGATGTTCACGCTGGACGACCGCACCGAGCGCGCCAACCTCGACAAGGCCCAGGCCCAGGTCGAGCGCGACCGCGCCGCGCTGGCCGACTACGAGCGCCAGTACAAGCGCTCGATGGACCTGCTGGCGCAGAAATTCATCGCCCAGGGCGCCGTCGACACGCTGAAGAGCCAGGTCGATTCCGCCCGCGCCGTGCTGCAGGCCGACATTGCCGCCGTGCGCGGCGCCAACGTCGACGCCAGCTACACCGCGATCCGCGCGCCGATGACCGGCCGCGTCGGCGCCATCAACGTCTATCCGGGCAGCCTGGTGCAGATGACCACGCTGCTGACCTCGGTCACCCAGCTGGACCCGATCACGGTGGCCTTCACCTTGCCGGAAACCGCGCTGGCCGGCCTGATGGCGGCGCAGCGCGAAGGCGCGGTGCCGGTGCAGGTCACGCTGGACAACTCGACGCTGGCCGTCAACGGCAAGTTGAGCTTCATCGACAACACGGTCGATCCGGTGGCCGGCGTGATCCGCGTCAAGGCCCAGTTCGACAACAGGGACACCAGCCTGTGGCCGGGCCAGTACGTCAACACCAAGCTGATTTCGCACGTGCTGAAAGACGCGACGGTGATCCCGCAAAACGCTATCATTAGCAACACCCGCGGCACCTTCATCTACGCCGTGGACAAGGACCAGTCCGCCAAGGTGGTCAACATCAAGCGTCTGTACGCCTTTGGCGACAATGCCGCCGTGTCCGGTCTGAACGGCGATGAACAAGTCATTGTCGACGGCAAGCAAAACCTGCGGCCGGGCGGCAAGGTGCGCATAGCATCGGCCGACAAGCCGGCCGATATCAAGGTTGATAGTTCCAAGCAGAAAGGCTAAGCGATGAACCTTTCAGAGTTGTGCATCCGCCGCCCGGTGATGGTGGTGCTGCTGTCGGCCACCCTGATCCTGGCCGGCGTGCTGTCGTACTTCTACATCCCGGTGGCCGCGCTGCCGAGCTACAACACGCCGGTGATCAATGTTTCGGCCGACCTGCCGGGCGCCTCGCCGGACACCATGGCGTCCTCGGTCGCGCTGCCGCTGGAGAAGCAGTTCTCCACCATCGCCGGCCTGTCCCTGATCACCTCGACCAACACGCTGGGCAATTCCTCGCTGACGCTGGAGTTCGACCCGAGCATCAACGTCAACGAAGCGGCGGTCGACGTGCAGGCGGCGCTGCTGCGCGCGCAACGCCAGCTGCCGATCGAGATGACCGACCTGCCGTCCTACCGCAAGGTCAATCCGGCCGACGCGCCGGTGCTGTTCATGACCATGAACTCGCCGTCGCTGACCTTGTCCGAACTGAACGACTACGCCGAGAACCTGATCGCGCCATCGCTGTCCACGCTGCCTGGCGTGGCGCAGGTATCGGTCAACGGCCAGAAACGCTTTGCCGTGCGCGTGCGCGCCAAGTCCGACCTGATGAACGCGCGCAACCTGACGCTCGATGAGCTGCAGCAGGCGATCAAGTCCGCCAACGCCAACACCCCGCTGGGCATCCTCGACGGCCCGAGCCAGACGCTGACCATCACCGGCAACGCCCAGCTGATGAAAGCCGCCGACTACGCCGAGCTGATCATCGCCCAGCGCAACGGCCAGCCGGTGCGCCTGAAGGACGTGGCCGAGGTGCAGGACAGCTTCCAGTCGACCAAGGCCGCCGGCAGCTACAACGGCGAGCGCTCCATCGTGCTGCTGGTGCAGCGGCAGCCGGACGCCAACACCGTGCAGGTGGTGGACGGCGTGCGCCGCCTGCTGCCGCAGTTCAAGGCCCAACTGCCGGCCTCGATCAACATCAACCTGGTCAACGACCGTTCGGTGTCGATCCGCGAAGCGATCCACGACGTCAACCTGACGCTGCTGCTGACCATCGGCCTGGTGGTGATGGTGATCTTCCTGTTCCTGCGCCGCGCCGCCGCCACCTTCATCCCGGCGATCACCATGCCGATTTCGCTGCTGGGCGCGCTGGCGCTGCTGTACGCGTTTGGCTACTCGCTGGACAACGTTTCGCTGCTGGGCATCACGCTGGCGGTCGGCCTGGTGGTCGATGACGCCATCGTGGTGCTGGAAAACATCGTGCGCCACATCGAGATGGGCAAGCGGCCGCTGGAGGCGTCGCTGATCGGCGCCAAGGAGATGGGCTTCACCATCATCTCGATTTCGGTGTCGCTGGTGGCGGTGTTCATCCCGATCTTCTTCATGCCGGGCGTGATCGGCCTGATGTTCCACGAATTCGCCGTGGTGGTGGCCTTGTCGGTGCTGGTGTCGGCGGCGGTGTCGCTGATGCTGGTGCCGATGCTGGCCAGCCGCCTGCTGCCGGCCGACGCCATCGATCCCGAGCACGACAAGGGCAACTTCATCGGCCGCTGGTTTGAGGCCGGTTTCGGCGCGCTGCGCGACTTCTACGCGCGCACGCTGGACGTGGCCCTGCATCACCGCTACATCGTGCTGGTGGCCGCGCTGGGCACCTTTGCGCTGACCGCCGTGCTGTACGTCACCACGCCGAAGGGCTTCTTCCCCGAGGAAGACCTGGGCCAGATCCGCGTCAACACCGAGGCGTCGGAAGACATCTCGTCGTCGTCGCTGATGGACCTGCAGGAAAAAGTCGCCGCCGTCATCAAGGCCGACCCCAACGTGCAGGACGTGACCTCCTTCGTCGGCGGCGGCAATACCGGCCGCATGTTCCTGGTGCTCAAGCCGCGCGGCGAACGCAAGCGCATGCCGGAAGTGCTGGACAGCCTGCGCAAATCGACCAAGCAGGTGCCGGGCATTTCCGTCTACCTCAGCCCGGTGCAGAACTTGCAGCTGGGCGGACGCCAGTCGAAATCGCGCTACCAGTACACGCTGCAGTCGGTCAGCCCCGGCGCGCTGAACGAGTGGGCCGAAAAATACATGGACCGCATGCGCGCCGACTCGGACTTCCGCGACGTCACCAGCGATTCGCAGAACAAGGGCCTGCAAGCCTCGCTGAAGATCGACCGCGATAAGGCCAACAACCTCGGCGTGGCGATCGGCGACATCCGCACCGCGCTCTACCTGGCCTTCGGTGAACGCCAGGTGTCGACCATCTACTCGCCGGCCGCCAGCTACTACGTGATCCTGGAAGCGGCCGACGCCGACCGCCAGTTCGACAACGCGCTGACCAAGATTTCGGTGCGCAACAAGACCGGCCAGCTGGTGCAGCTGTCCAGCTTTGCCACGGTGGAACGCACCATCGGCCCGACCGCCGTCAACCACCAGGGCCAGCTGCAGGCGATCACGCTGTCGTTCAACCTGGCGCCGGACGTGCCGCTGGGCGTGGCCACCGCCAAGATCGACGCCTGGGGCGCCGACATGCGCCTGCCGCCGTCGATCATCACCAACTACGGCGGCGACGCGGCCGTGTTCCAGAGTTCGCAGGGCAGCCAGCTGATCCTGATCATCGCCGCGCTGGGCGTCATCTACGTGCTGCTGGGCGTGCTGTATGAGAGCTACATCCACCCGCTGACGATTCTGGCCGGCCTGCCGTCGGCGGCGGTGGGCGCGCTGATCACGCTGCGGCTGTTCAACCTCGACCTGACCATGATTGCCATCATCGGCATCCTGATGCTGATCGGTATCGTCAAGAAGAACGCCATCATGATGATCGACTTCGCGCTGCACGCGCAGCGCAACGAAGGGCTGACGCCGGACGTGGCGATCCGCCAGGCCTGTATCCTGCGCTTCCGTCCGATCATGATGACCACCATGGCGGCGCTGATGGGCGCGCTGCCGATCGCGCTGGGCCTGGGCGCCGGCGCCGAGCTGCGCCAGCCGCTGGGCCTGGCCGTGGTGGGCGGCCTTATCTTCTCGCAGGTGATCACGCTGTACATCACCCCGGTGATCTACCTGTTCCTCGACAAGTATAGCGGCACCGGTCCGATGAACGACGAGGAAATCGCTGCCGACGCCGCCATCGCGCCGGTGGCGCGCGAAACGGTGCATGCCGTGCCGCTAAAGGCTGTGAACAAGCATTAAGCCACAACCTTACGCATCCGTAATATGTCGGCGCGGTGTTGGATGACCAACACTGCGCCACGGCCGGGGCGGCTAAAATGGCTGGGGAAAGCTCGAAAATCATGTCACTTTGCAAAGCAATTGATACACACGGTAACACCCGTCAAGAGCTGAAACTTGTAAAGTAGACAGTCTGGTGCCCTGCATGGCATTTGGAGCGGTTCCCAAAAGAGCGGGACTCTGGCACTATGGCCCCATTTTGACGACTTCTGCGTTCCACAAGGTTTGTATCTTGCACCACGACTCCCATATTCTCTCCGCGCATTCGGACTACTGCGAGACTTGCGGCCAACGCCTGCCGTCGGCGCAGGACGACTTTGCCACGTGGGACCGCAAGTCCAAGAACAACCGCATCGGCATCGGCATTTCGATCGCGCTGCACTTGCTGGGCGTGCTGTACTACCTGTTTGTGCCCTCGCCCAAGCAGACCCATTCGGCGCCGCCGAAGGGCGGTCACATGGTCTACATCCAGCCGTTGCCTGAGAAGGTCACGCCGAAGCCGATCACCAAGCCGAATCCAACGCCGTCCAAGCCGGCTTCCAAGCCGCCGCCGCCGCGCAAGCAGGTGGTGACCAAGGAGGCGCCGGCCGCCGTCAAGCCGAAGCTGGAAACCTATGTGCCGCCGGTGCAGGCCACCATGACGCCGCCGCCTGAGGCGGACATGTCGGAAATGATCGCCAAGCGCCGCGCGGCGCGGGAAGCGCTGAATCCGCCGGCGCCGCCAGCGCCGCCGGCCGAGACCGAAGCCGAACGCGCCAACCGCATCGCCAAGGCCAACATCGCCCGCGCCAACGGCGCCGGCCAGACCAGCGGCGCCGACCGCGACGACACTGGCGGCGTGTTCCAGGTCGACAAGAGCTTCCACAGCGCCGAAGTGAAGTTCCGCGGCTGGAACACCAACTTCAAGCGCAACTGGCTGCAGCAGATTCACGTCGAGCAGGGCGCGGAGCAGGATATCGAGACGGCGGTGGTCAAGGAAATGATCAAGATCATCCGCAAGGAGAAGCAGGGCGACTTCCAGTGGGAATCGCGGCGCCTGGGCAAGGTGGTCAACCTGAGTGCGCGCAAGGAAGACGAGAAGGAACTGACGGCCTTCCTGCTGAAAGAGATGTTCCCCGAATACACACGCGGGGCAGGGCGCTAATACTCCGGGGTCAGTTCTGCCAAACGGACACGAGCCCTACCGTAGCGCTTGCTACGGTAGGGCTCGTGTCCGTTTGGCAGAACTGACCCCGGTTTTTATTTGGCGTTGAGCTTGCGCGCCACGTCCAGCGCGAAGTAGGTCAGCACGCCGTCGGCGCCGGCCCGTTTGAAGGCCAGGATCGATTCCATCATCACCTTGTCGTGATCCAGCCAGCCGTTTTGCGCGGCGGCTTTCAGCATCGCGTATTCACCGCTGACCTGGTAGGCGAAGGTCGGCACCTTGAACTCTTCCTTCACGCGGCGCACGATGTCCAGGTAAGGCATGCCCGGCTTGACCATCACCATGTCGGCGCCTTCGGCCAGGTCCAGGCCCACTTCGCGCAGGGCTTCGTCGCTGTTGGCCGGGTCCATCTGGTACTGGTTCTTGTCGCCCTTGCCGAGGTTGGCGGCCGAGCCCACCGCGTCGCGGAACGGGCCGTAGAACGCCGACGCGTACTTGGCCGAATACGCCATGATGCGCGTGTGGATGTGGCCAGCGGCCTCCAGCGCCTCGCGGATCGCGCCGATGCGGCCATCCATCATGTCCGACGGCGCCACCACGTCCACGCCCGCGTCCGCATGGCACAGCGCCTGGCGGATCAGCATGTCGGTGGTGATGTCGTTGATGACGTAACCGTTGTCGTCGATCAGGCCGTCCTGGCCGTGGCTGGTGTAGGGATCGAGCGCGACGTCGGTCAGGATGCCCAGCTCGGGGAAGGCCTGCTTCAGCGCCCGCACCGCGCGCGGCACCAGGCCGTCCGGATTGGTGGCCTCGACGCCGTCTTCGGTTTTCTTCGATGCGTCGATCACCGGGAACAGTGCCAGCACCGGAATCCCCAGCGCTACGCATTCTTCCGCCACCTTCAGCAGCAGATCGACCGAGACGCGCTCGACGCCCGGCATCGACGCCACCGGCTCGCGCTGGTGCGTGCCTTCGAGGATGAACACCGGGTAGATCAGGTCGGCCGGGGTGACCAGGTTTTCGCGCATCAGCGCGCGCGAGAAGGGATCGCGGCGCATGCGGCGCATGCGGATCGCGGGAAATTGGGCTGCAGCTTTACTCATTGCTATCGCTTCCTGAATCTGAGATGGGTTCCGCGTCTTCCGTCAGCCCGGCCAACGCCAGGATCTTGTCGTTGGCTTCGTCGATGCCGATACGGTTCTGCGCCGAGAACAACTGGACGGTGAAGGGGAAGCCTTCGCCGTCTTCATCGACGTAGCTGTCGAGCTTGGCCTTGGCCTGGCGCAGCACGTTGATCGAGTCGTTACGGTTCAGTTTATCAACTTTCGTCAAAATGCAATGAATAGGCTTGCCGGTGGGGGCAAACCACTCCAGCATCTGCACGTCCAGCTCGGTGAACGGACGGCGCGAATCCATGATCAGGATCAGCGCGGCCAGCTGGTCGCGGCGCTGCACGTAGTCGCCCAGCAGGCGCTGCCAGTGCAGCTTGGCCGATCCCGACACCTCCGCGTAGCCGTAGCCCGGCAAGTCGACCAGCAGCGCTTCGATCTCCTCGACAATGGTCGGATCCTTGCGGTGCTGCGCCACGTGGGCGCCGCCGATGGAGAAATAGTTGATGTGCTGGGTACGTCCCGGCGTCTTGGAGGCGAAGGCCAGGCCTTTCTGATTGCACAAAATGTTGATGGCGGTCGATTTACCGGCATTGGAGCGACCCGCAAAAGCGATCTCCGGCACCTGGGTGTCGGGGAGGTCGCGTAATTGGTTAACGGTCGTAAAGAAGCGGGCTTGCCAGAGTTTGGACATTGGGGATTGGGGAAAAAGCAACAGGTTAAAGCAGGGAATTTTTTAAGCTATTGTACAATGAGTGGTTACCAAGTGCTCCATGGCACGTTCCAGTGCATCGGTGGGCACTTCAGGTTCGACAACTTTTTAGACTCCTCTAAGGGTGCTTGAATGAATAGTGTGAACATGTTTTCACCGATTGTAAAATCCCTGCTTGTTGCCTTGCTGGCCGTTTCGGCCACGGCTTCCGCCGCTCCCAAAATCGATCCTGCCAAGGGCGCCAGCCTGTTCACCGACGGTGACGCCGCCCGTGGCTTGCCGGCCTGCGTGTCGTGCCACGGCGCCGGCGGCAACTCCACCATCACCGTCAATCCCAAGCTGGCCGGCCAGCACGAAGCGTATTTGTACAAGCAACTGGTGAACTTTACGACGGCCGACCGGAATCAACCGGTCATGACGACTTACGCGAAAATGCTGACCGACGAGGAAAAGCACAATATCGCGGCCTGGCTGGTGACCCAGAAGCCGAATCCGGGCGCCGCCAAGAACAAGGACACGGTTGAACTGGGCAAGAAAATCTACCGTGGCGGCATCGCCGAGAAGAGCGTGCCGGCCTGTGCCAGCTGTCACGGCGCCACCGGCGCCGGCATTCCGGTGCAGTATCCACGCGTCGCCGGCCAGCACCAGGACTACACGGTCGCGGAGCTGGGCCTGTTCAAGGCCGGCACCCGCAAGAGCGCCGAGATGGCGCCGATCGCCAAGCGCATGTCGGACGAAGAGATGAAAGCCGTTGCCGATTACATAGCAGGGCTGAAATAAAGTTGACGAATCCGCATGATCCGCATGCGGACTGACCCAAAAGAAGAGGGCGGCAGCGTGAGCATGCCGCCCTTTTTCTTGTTATGCTGCGGCCTGCCAGCAACTTTTATTAAAGAATCTGAACACGCATGAGTAGCCCAAGCACCACCGGCATCCAGCTGAAAACCCGCCGCCCCGTCGTCGGCGAAATCGTCGAACTGATTTCGTCCATGCGTTTCGCCATCGCCCTGCTGGCGATGATCGCGATCGCCGCCATCATCGGCACCGTGATGAAGCAGGGCGAACCGTCGGCCAATTACATCAACCAGTTCGGTCCGTTCTGGTACGAGATCTTCCGCAAAATCGGCCTGTACAACGTGTACTCGACCTGGTGGTTCCTGCTGCTGATGACGGCGCTGGTCACCTCGACCACGCTGTGCATCGTGCGCAACGGTCCGAAGATGCTGAAGGACATGCGCAGCTGGCGCGAGAACGTGCGCGAGCAGTCGCTGCTGAACTTCCACCACAAGATGCAATGGCGCTCGCCGCTGCCGCGCGCCGCGCTGGCGCAGCAGAGCGCGGCGCGCCTGAAGGACGCCGGCTACCAGGTCAAGTTCGTGGAAAAGGAGCACGGCACGCTGGTCGCCGCCAAGCAGGGCGCGGCCAACAAGTTCGGCTACATCTTCGCCCACTCGGCCATCGTCATCATCTGCCTGGGCGCGGTGATGGATTCGGACGTGCCGATCCGCCTGCAGGAATGGTTCCTCGGCAAGACGCCGTTCACCGGCAGCGGCCTGATCTCGCAAGTGCCGCCGCAGCACCGCCTCAGCACCGGCAATCCCACCTTCCGCGGCAACACCATGATTCCGGAAGGGCAGAACAGCAGCACCGCCATCCTGGCCCGTCCGGACGGCGTGCTGATCCAGGAACTGCCGTTCACCATCAACCTGAAGAAATTCACCATCGATTTCTACAGCACCGGCATGCCCAAGCTGTTTGCCAGCGACGTCGAAGTGCGCGACAACCAGACCGGCGAAACGGTCAAGGGCACCATCGAGGTCAACCATCCGCTGATCTTCAACGGCGTGGCGATCTACCAGTCCAGCTTTGAAGACGGCGGCAGCAAGCTCAAGTTGAGCGGCTTCCCGATGAGCGGCGGCGACGCCAAGCCGTTCGAGATCGCCGGCGAAGTGGGCGGCACCACGCCGCTGAACGACGCCTATACGGTCGAGTGGACCGGCTTCCGTCCGTTCAACGTCGAGAACGTCGGCCCGACCGACGATCCGCGCGCCGTCGCCAAGGGCAAGAGCCTGGAGGAAGAACTGGCGCAAAGCCTGGACAAGCACACCGGCTCGGCCGGCAAGAACGCCAGCAACAAGAACCTGAAGAACGTCGGTCCGAGCGTCAGCTACAAGCTGCGCGACAAGACCGGCCAGGCGCGCGAATACCAGAATTACATGCAGCCGGTCACCGTCGACGGCGCCACCGTGTTCCTGGCCGGCGTGCGCGCCAATCCGTCGGACAACTTCAGCTACCTGCGCATTCCGGCCGACGATGGCCACAGCGTCAAGGAATGGATGCGCCTGCGCGCCGCGCTGCACGATCCGGCGCTGCGCAGCGCCGCCGCCCAGCGCTATGCCGAACGCGCCACGCCGAATTCGGCCACCGGCGACGCCCTGCGCGCGCAGCTGCAGGCCTCGGCCGACAAGAGCCTGGGCATCTTCGCCGGCAGCGACAAGTCGGGCGGCTTCATGGCCATCTCGCAATTCCTGGAAAAGATTCCGCCGGGCGAGCAGGAAAAAGCCGCCGATGTCTTCATGAAGATTCTGAACGGCAGCCTGTGGGACTTGTGGCAGGTGGCGCGCGTCAAGGAGGGCCTGGCCCCGGTCAGCGAGGACGAGAACCACGCGCGCTTCCTGCAGTTGGCCACCAACGCGCTGTCGGACGCCTTCTTCTACGGCGGCCCGGTCTACCTGCAGCTGGACGACTTTACCGAGATCAAGGCTTCGGTGTTCCAGGTGACCCGCTCGCCGGGCAAGAACGTGGTCTACCTCGGCTGCCTGTTCCTGGTGCTGGGCGTGTTTGCCATGTTCTACATCCGCGAGCGCCGCCTGTGGATCTGGATCAAGGACGATGCCGCCGGCGCCGAAGCGCTGATGGCCATGAGCACCCAGCGCAAAACGCTGGACTTCGAGCGTGAATTTGAAATACTGAAAGAAAAACTGCCACAGTCGGCAGCGTAAGCAGGAGAGAAAATGGACATCACCCAATCCCAGCAAACTTATTCCCAGGCGCCAGGCTACTTCAAGCGGCTGAACCTGGCCGACTGGCTGTTTGCGCTGGCGCTGCTGGTCGGCGCCGTGTTCGGCCTGAGCCGCTACGGCGCCTTCATGAACTACTACGAGCAGGTGATTCTGGCGGCGGCGGTGCCGGTGTTCGCCGCGCTGGGCTGGCACTGGAAGCCGGTGCGCTGGCTGATGCCGCTGATCGCGCTGCTGTCGCTGTGGGCGATCTCGATGTACGCCGGCGACCTGGATAACGGCACCAAGAAATTCTGGCTGCGCATGATGCTGTCGAGCCAGTCGGCGGTGTTGTGGATGAGCGTGATGTTCACCATTTCCACCGTGTTCTACTGGATCGGCTTCGCCGGCCGCTCGGCCGCCGCGTCCAGCATCGGCTCCAAGCTGTGCTGGGCCGCCGTGGTGCTGGGCTGGACCGCGATGATGGTGCGCTGGTACGAGTCCTACCTGATCGGCGCGGACGTCGGCCACATTCCGGTGTCCAACCTGTACGAAGTGTTCATCCTGTTCTCGCTGATCACCGCGATGTTCTACCTGTACTTCGAGCAGCGCTACGCCACCCGCCAGATGGGCCCGTTCGTGCTGCTGGTGGTCACCGCCGCCATCGGCTTCCTGATGTGGTACACCACCTCGCGCAACGCCGCCGACATCCAGCCGCTGCTGCCGGCGCTGCAAAGCTGGTGGATGAAGATCCACGTGCCGGCCAACTTCATCGGTTACGGCAACTTCGCGCTGGCGGCCATGGTCGCCGCGGCCTACCTGCTGAAGACCTCGGGCTACCTGAAGGACCGCCTGCCGTCGGAAGAAGTGCTGGACGACGTCATGTACAAGGCCATCTCGGCCGGCTTCGCCTTCTTCACCATCGCCACCATCCTGGGCGCGCTGTGGGCGGCCGAGGCGTGGGGCGGTTACTGGTCGTGGGACCCGAAAGAGACCTGGGCCCTGATCGTCTGGCTCAACTATGCGGCCTGGCTGCACATGCGCCTGATGACGGGCCTGCGCGGCCGTCCGGCGGCCTGGTGGGCGCTGGTGGGCCTGCTGGTGACGACCTTTGCTTTCCTGGGCGTCAACATGTTCCTGTCCGGCCTGCACTCCTACGGCAAGTTGTAAACGGAAGTTTAATATTCGTTCCGGGAGATTCGTGTAAGGTTGAGCCTTACCGTTTCTTCTGGAGCCGACATGTTGATCAAACGTCCCCCCAATGGCATAGAGCTGCCGTTTTCCTCTGAAATCACGCCGCGCGAAGTGTACGAATCGCGCCGCAGCTTCATGAAGCAGATCGCCATGGGCGCGGTGGGCGGCGCGGCGCTGCTGGAGATGGCGCAGCGCGAAGCCTTCGCGCAGGGCACGGGCGCCAAGCTGCCCGCCAGGCTCAATCCGGCCTATTCGGCGCTGGACAAGCAGACGCCCTACAAAGACGCCACCACCTACAACAACTACTACGAATTCGGCACCGACAAGAGCGAGCCGGCCATGTACGCCGGCACGCTGAAGACGCGTCCGTGGTCGATCGCCATCGAGGGCGAAGTCAAGAAGCCGATGACCCTGGACCTGGACGCGCTGCTCAAGCTGGCGCCGATGGAAGAGCGCGTCTACCGCCTGCGCTGCGTCGAAGGCTGGTCGATGGTGATCCCGTGGATCGGCTATTCCTTTTCGGAGATCATCAAAAAGGTAGAGCCTACTGGCAACGCCAAGTATGTAGAATTCGTAACGTTGGCCGACAAGAAGCAGATGCCGGGCGTCGGCAGCCGCGTGCTGCAATGGCCGTACACCGAAGGCCTGCGCATTGACGAAGCCAACCACCCGCTGGCGCTGCTGACCTTCGGCATGTATGGCGAAGTGCTGCCGAACCAGAATGGCGCGCCGGTGCGCATGGTGCTGCCGTGGAAGTACGGCTTCAAGTCGGCCAAGTCGATCGTCAAGATCCGCTTCGTCAAGGAGCAGCCGCGCACCTCGTGGAACCTGTCGGCGTCGAACGAGTACGGTTTTTATTCGAACGTGAATCCGGACGTCGACCATCCGCGCTGGTCGCAGGCGTCCGAGCGCCGCATCGGCGAGGACGGCTTCCTGTCGCGCAAGCGCAAGACCCTGATGTTCAACGGCTATAACGATGTGGCCCCGTTGTACGCGGGCATGGACCTGAAAAAATTCTACTGATGCCGACGACGAAACAAATCAGCTGGATCAAGGGCGTCATCTTCGTGCTGGCGCTGCTGCCCTTGCTGCGCATGGTGTACCTGACGGCGACCGGGCAGCTGGTCGATCCGCTCGAATTTATCACGCGCGGCACCGGCGACTGGACCTTGTACTTCCTGTGCTTCACGCTGGCGGTGACGCCGCTGCGGCGCCTGAGCAAGTGGAACTGGCTGGTCAAGCTGCGCCGCATGCTGGGGCTGTACGTATTCTTCTACGGCTTGCTTCACTTCATGACCTTCCTGTGGTTCGACCATTTCTTCGACCTGGCCGAGATGTGGAAGGACGTGCTGAAGCGGCCGTTCATCACGGTCGGTTTCATCGCCTTCGTGCTGCTGATACCGCTGGCGCTGACCAGCACCAACGGCATGATCAAGCGCCTGGGCGGCAAGCGCTGGCAATGGCTGCACCGGCTGATCTACGTGATCGCCCCGCTGGCGATCCTGCACTTCTGGTGGATGAAAGCGGGCAAGCACAACTTCACCCAGCCTATCATCTTCGGCAGCATCCTCGGCATCCTGCTGTTGATGCGCATCTATTGGGCTGCGCGCAAATAAACCGGGGTCAGTTCTGCCAATCGCACACGAGCCCTGCCGTAGCGGCCGCTACGGCAGGGCTCGTGTGCGATTGGCAGAACTG
>NZ_WKJL01000033.1 GCF_009674565.1 Duganella aquatilis | reverse complement strand
AGTTCTGCCAATCGCACACGAGCCCTGCCGTAGCAGCCGCTACGGCAGGGCTCGTGTGCGATTGGCAGAACTGACCCCGGAGTTATTCGGCGCCGGCTTGTTCCAGGCCTCGGGCGAGGCTGGAGATGCTTGGGTTGTCGATGAAGACGCAGCGCTTGCCGTTGCGCTTGCAGTAGTCCTTGACGCGCCAGTAGGCGCTGTGGCTGATGCAGCCGGTCTGGCAAATCACCAGGTCCGCCGCGGCCAGGCTCGCTTCGAGGCGGTTGGCGTTGTCTTCCAGCCCGCCATCGTGGTGCGCGAATTGCGCGCCTTCGCGCTCGATCAGCTCGCGGTAGCTGGCGACGTTGCCGTTGCGTCCGCCCACACACAGCACCGCGCGGTCGCTCAGGCGCAGCGGCATTTTCATCACATGTTCGACCACCTGGCGGGCCGCTTCCTGCGGCGGCGCGGCGGCCGGCGCTTCGGCGGCGCGCGCCAGTTCCAGCTTCAGCTCGGCGATCTGGTTGCGCATCGCGCGTTCGCGCTCTTCCATCTGGCCCAGACGGTCGGCCAGCTTGGCGCGCGATTCCAGGCCGGGGATCGACAGCCTCAGCTGTTCCAGCTCGACCTTGACGGAGTCGATCATGCTGTCCTTGCCCACCACTTGCGCGCGCAGCTGCATCAGCTGGGCGGCGTGCCTTTCGGCGTCGGCGGTTTTTTCCGCCATCAGCGCGGCGGCGCGTTGCTGGCTCTTGGCCAGGTCGTGCGCCAGGCGCTTGTTTTCTTCCAGCGTGGCGTTGAATTTGGTGATGTCGGCACGCACGCAGGCGCCGGCCTGGTGCTGCACCATGTGCAGGTCGCGGCACATCTGTTCTTCCAGCTCGGAGGTGCAGCGCGGATGCGTCAGGCCGGCCCAGAAGGCGCCGGCGACGTCGCCGTTGTTGACGGCCGTGCGCCACAGGTCGGCCACCTGTTCGGTGCTCTTGGCGTTGCGGAAGCGCAGCAGCACCGGCGCATAGCGGCGCTCCAGCTCCTTTTGCAGCGCTTCGGACAGGCGGTTGCGGCTGGCGCATTCGGTCACCGCGCCGACGTGCACTTCATAGTCGTCCGCCACTACCTTGCCGTTGGTGACCTTGTCGACCAGCTTGCGCAGCACGCCCAGCGGGAAGCCGACGCCGACCAGCGGGCAGTGGCAGGCATGGCCCAGTTCCCACAGCCGGCGGCGGCGCGACGCTTGCGCATCCTGGCCGCCCAGCACGCTCATGACGTTGTTGATCACCGGTTTGATGACCTGCTTGGACGGTTCGGCCGGACGCGGGCTCGGGCTGGCCACCGGTCCGGCCACTTGCGGCATGGCGGCGGCGATGATGGCCGCCAAGGGATCGTGTTTCTCGCACATGGTCGACAACTCCGCTCAGGCCACCGACGGCACGGTGCGCGCACGCGCCATGATGCGGCTGAGGAAGTTGGTTTTTTCCTGCTCGTGGATATTGCGCTCCACCTCGCTGGCCCACTGTTCCGACAGCTGCGCGCAGGTGGCGCTCAGCACCGGCGCCAGGTCGGGCAGGCTGGCCAGCGCCTTCAGGTGACGCTCGATGACCGAGGCCAGCTTGACGCAGCCGCCCGCGTCGTCGCTGCCGGCGGTGTAGTGCGACATCAGATGCAGCACGGCCGACAGCATCAGTTCGGGATTGTGGCCGCCATGCGATGGGGCGAGGAAAATCGGGTTGCTATGTTCGATGGCCATCAGACGCTCCTGGTTCGGTAAAGAGAGTTTGGCTGGCGGCATGGCTGGCTACTCAGGGGGAGAGTGGGCGCGGCGGCGCCCTTTAACGCACAGTTAATCGTTGCTTACGCGGTCAGAATCAGTTTGTTGAGCTGGGTGATACGCAGGCGATACACGCGGCCGCCATGTTCGATTTCCAGCTCGCGGCCGCCATCCATCAGGCCGGCGCTGCTGACGCGCTTGACCGGCTTGACCGCCTGCACGGCGGCGTTGACAGGGTGGGCAGCGATGGCTGGCGGCATTGCAGGGGTAGTGGTGATCATCGTCTGGTTCTCCATAAATAAGAATGATTCGTATTTGCATTCATTATTGTGGAAGGCGCGATGGAATGCAAGCGTTTTTCTGCGGTTTTTCGTTGTAACGGAGATAAAAAAGATAAAAAAACGGCCCGGTCATAAACCGGGCCCAAGGCTGGGTAATGCGGGAGGTAGTGACTACAAAGTTACTACAAAGCCGCCAGCAACTGGCCGGACGGTACGGTGTCGCCACCCTTGGACTTGCCGGTGGCGGGCTTGCCCCGCGTGCGCGATGGCGGCAGGCGGCGCAAGGTTTTCAGGGCTTCGGGATCCTTGATGCCGATGGTGCGCTGGTCGACGCTGATCAGGCCGATCTCGTTGAACGCCGACAGCGTGCGGCTGACGGTTTCCAGCGTCAGGCCCAGGTAGCTGCCGATCTCGTGGCGCGTCATGCGCAGGTTGAACAGCTTGCTGGAATAGCCCATCTGGGCGAAGCGCTCGGCCAGCGCCACCAGGAAGCGCGCCACGCGGGCTTCGGCGCTGAGCGCACCCAGCATGCCGATCATCGCCTGCTCGCGCACCAGCTCGCGGCTCATGACGCCGTACATCATGTTTTCCAGCTCCAGGTGGATGCGGCCGAGCGCGGTCAGCTTCTTGAATGGCAGCAGGATCAGGTCGCAATCGGACAGCGCCACCGCCTCCGACGAATAGTGGCGGGTGTGGATGCCGTCCACGCCCAGCATGTCGCCCTTCATCGGGAAGCTGAGCACCTGCTCGTTGCCGTATTCGTCGATCAGCACGGTTTTCAGGAAGCCGGAGTTGACGATGTACAGCGTGTCGAACGGCTGGCCGATGGTGTGGATGCGCTGGCCGGTCTTGAACTGCACGTGCTGGAACAGCAGTTCCTCGTTGGCGATGGAATTGGCCGCCGGAATGTGCAGCAGGTCGCAGACTTCCTTGAGGTTCGACCAGAGCCGCCCTTGACGCTGGCGGCCGGCTTCCATCGACGACGATTGCAGCGTCGTCGTGGCCGGGCGAATTTCAGACGTTTGCGTAGACAGCATGGTGGTCTCCTGTGGGCAGGTATCTGGACGGTATGGTTTCAGTATGCCAACACAGTGAGCGGATAGATATCAGCAATGGCTGAATCTAAAGGTAGGAGCCGGGCTAATCTTTGTAGGAGTAGTCCTACTCACGAGCCTGTTATCAGGTCTTGAAAGGGGACAGCAGCCGGTGCGCGACCGCGTATTGCACCATTTCCGACAGCGAGCTCATGCCCATTTTCTGCATGATGCGGGTTTTGTGGGTGCTGACGGTCTTCACGCTCAGATGCAGGCTGTTGGCGATCTCGGTGATCGAGCGGCCCGCCACCAGCAGCGAGAACACTTCGAACTCGCGGTCCGACAGCTGTTTATGCAGCAGCGATTCGTGCGGCATCATGATGTTCAGGGCCAGCTGCTCGGCCACCTCGGTGCTGATGTAGGGGCGGCCGGAAGCCACCTTGCGGATCGCCCCCACCAGCTGGGTGCCGGCGCTTTCCTTGGTCAGATAGCCCTGGGCGCCGGCGCGGATGGCGCGCACCGCGTACTGCTCCTCCTCGTGCATGGTGAGGATCAGGATCGCCAGCTTGGGCGCCTCGGCCTTGATCTGGCGGATCAGGTCGACGCCACTGCGGCCCGGCATGGACAGGTCCAGCAGCAGCAGGTCGAAGCCGCCCTGGCGTACGTGGCCGAGAACTTCGAAACCGTCGATCGCTTCGCCGACGATGTCGATGTCGGGCGCGCCGTCGAGGATGCGCTTGAGGCCTTCGCGCATAATGGTGTGGTCATCCGCAATCACGATTCGTATCATGGAGGGGCCGCTCCAAAAATGATTAATAGTAAGTATTATTATTTTTGAATCAACCTTATGATCTTACTACAAAGTGCGGCCCATGGGATGTTATTTGCTGCCAGGTTCCTTGATCAGGCGGTGCACCAGCACCGGAATTTTGGAGTGTTGCAACACCTTGTTGGTGACGCTGCCCAGCAGCAGCTGGCCCCAGCCGCTGCGGCCGTGCGATCCCATGAAGATCAGGTCGCAGCCATGCTGTTGCGCGACGTCGACGATTTTCAGCGCGGCACTTTCGTGGAAGGCGGTCAGCGCCTCGCAGCGCACGCCGCGCCGGGCGCAGGAGTCGGCCACGTCCTGGGTGTGCTGCTTGCCGGCGCGCTGCATGGCGGCGCGGTATTCGGTTTCGCTGGGATAGCTGGGCGGGATGATTTCGACGTAGATCGGGTACTGGTATTCGGGCGCCACGAACAGCGCCAGCACCTCGGCGCCGAGCTGTTCGGCGAACTGCACGCCGGCGCAGGCGGTCTTGCTGGAGACGGCCGAACCGTCGGTGGTGATCAGGATTTTGCGGTACATGATGAACCTCCTTTCAGATCAACTCCGTGCTTCATTGTAGTCCCGATTTACATTATTGACAGTATAGAAAGACTTGATGTTTATCAAATAAAAGCGCTTTATCCCGTGCGGCAGGGTGTGGGCTTTTATGCGTTTTACACCTTTTTTTTGCACTAAAGCACTACTTTTGTGTCATGGACCGTCCCCCGGCGATCTATCCAATGTTAGTATCTCCAAATACAGCAAGTTTAGGGCAGTAAATTTATCAATATGGAGAAGCAGGGATTATGACTAACGCCGCTGACGATTTCGACGCCTTATTTGAAGAAGTGTCCGCTCAGAGCAAGACCGCAGCGCCTGCTCCAGCGGCTGCGCCAGCCCCGGCCGCCAGTGCAGAAGATGACCTGGAAAGCCTGTTTGAAGAAGTCGCCGCCGCGCGCCCGGCCGACGCCGCGCCGACCGCCGCCAGTGCCGCACCCGCCGCTGCCGCGGCCGAGGGTGACGGCGACGGCGAGCCGAAGGAAGACAAGGCCATGTTCGAACGCCTGGGCGGCATCGTGCGTCTGCTGCACGACTCGCTGCGCGAACTGGGCTACGACAAGGCGCTGACCGAGGCGTCGACCCAGATCAACGACGCCCAGGACCGACTGGAATACGTCGCCACGCTGACCGAGCAGGCCGCCAACAAGGTGCTCAACACGCTGGACGAGGCGATGCCCGACCAAGACACCTTGTCGAAGCAGTCGAAGGACATGGAAAACCGCTGGGCCGACCTGTTCGCGGGCAAACTCAGTCTGGATCAGTTCAAGCAGCTGGCCGGCGACGCGCAGCAGTTCGCCATTGCCGTGTCGGCCGCGACCGAGACCGAAAAAGCCCGCCTGCTGGACATCATGATGGCGCAGGACTTCCAGGACATCACCGGTCAGCTGATCAAGAAAGTCGTGAACATCACCAAGACTGTCGAGAGTGAACTGGCGACGCTGCTGCGCGACAATGCGCCGCCGGCGGTCAAGGAGAAGATCGCACAGAAAGAAGTGTCCCTGATGTCCGGCCCGTCGGCTCCGACCGTGGCGCTGAATCAGGATAGTGTTGACGATCTTCTTGCCGATCTGGGGTTCTAATGGACGATATGCTGAAGGATTTCGTCGTCGAGGCGATGGATCTGGCGGTCAATGTCGAGGAGCACCTGCTGCGCCTCGAACGCGACCCGGACAATAAAGAAACGCTGAATGCGGTGTTCCGCTCCTTCCATACCATCAAGGGCGGCGCCGGTTTCATGGGCCTGCCGGCGATGGTCACCGCCTGCCACCTGACCGAAAATCTGTTCGACGCCCTGCGCACCGGCGCCGCGCCGGTGACCCCGCTGTCGATCGAAGCGGCGCTGCAGGCCTCGGGCTTCGTGGCCGACCAGTTGGCCGAACTGAACAACGGCGCCGAGCCGAGCAGCCTGCCGGCGCTGCCGGCCAGCCTGGAAACCCTGCTGAACGACGCCATCGCCGGCAAGACCGATTCGGCGCCGGCCAAGCCGGCCGCCGCCCCGGCGCCAGCGCCGGCCGCCGTCGCTGCCGCACCGGTCGCGGTGGCCGCGGCGGTGTCGTCGCCGGACGGCCTGGACTGGGAAGGCATGTACGAAGCCGTGATGCCGGCCGGTAGCTACACCCGCTCCGCGCCGGCGCCGTCCGCCGCGCCGTCGGCGCCGGTGCCGGCCGCTGAAATCGCCGCCGTGGCCGCCGCCGTGCAGGTGGCGCCGAAACCGCGCGAAGCCGCCGAGAAACGCGAAGAACGTCCGCAAAGCGCGCCGGCCAAGGAAGAGTCGATCCGTATCGACGCCGTCAAGCTGGACGCGTTGCTGGAAGTGGCCGGCGAATCGGTGCAGGCCGCCAACCAGGCCGCCGTGCTGCTGGAGCGCCTGCTGCAATTCAAATTCGAAGGCCAGGCCCAGACGCTGATGGCGACGCTGGCGGAAACGCTGGAACGCGCGTCGCGCTACTCCACCGAACTGCAGCGCGCCACCCTGGCGACCCGCATGCAGCCGGTCGGCCGCCTGTTCCAGAAATTCCCGCGCCTGGTGCGCGAACTGGCGCGCGACCTCGGCAAGGAAGTCGAACTGGACATCGAAGGCGCGGAAACCGAAGTCGACCGCGTGGTTGTGGATTCGCTGTACGATCCGCTGGTGCACATGCTGCGCAACTCGCTGGACCACGGCGTCGAAACGCCGGAAGAACGCGCGATTGCCGGCAAGCCGATCAAGTCCTTCATCCAGCTCAAGGCATGGCAGGAAGCCAACAGCGTCATGATCGTGCTGCAGGATGACGGCAAGGGCATGGACCCGGTACGCCTGCGCCAGAAGGCGCTGCAGAAAGGCCTGATCTCGGAATCGGCGCAGTTGTCCACCGACGATTGCCTGCAGCTGGTATTCTTGCCGGGTTTCTCGACCAAGGAAGTGGCATCGAGCGTGTCCGGCCGCGGCGTCGGCATGGATGTGGTGAAGACCGCCGTGGAGAAAAACCGCGGCGCGATCCAGATCGAGTCCGAGCTGGGCAAGGGCACCAAGTTTTCGATCCGCCTGCCGATCGAGCTGTCGATCGTGCCGACCATGCTGGTCTCGACCTCGGGCGCCGCGCTGGCGCTGCCGATGGCCGTGGTGCAGCGCGTGGTCGAGCTGCCGGAAGTGTTCATGGAAGTGGGCGGCGCCCCGGTGCTGAAAGACCAGGGCCGTCCGCTGCCGGTGCGTTCGCTGGCCGACTCGCTGGGCTACGACAGCTGCCGCGAGAAGGTGGGGATTGTTGTCTCGGCGCCACAGCCGTACATCCTGGCCGTGGAAGCGGTCGATGGCACGGCCGACCTGGTGATCAAGCCGATGACCGCGATTACCGTCGAGGGCATTACCGGCACGGCGCGCTCCGCCGAGGGCGAGCTGGTGCTAGTGGTGGGCCTATCGTTCCTAATGGACGGTTGTCGAGGTAGTGTACGCATGGCGGCCTGAGTCTCAGCAGACTCGGACCAGAAAGACCAAAAGCCTGCGTTCACGCAGGCTTTTTTTTCGCAGTACAGAATACAGGGGCCGTACCAAGTGGATGGATGGGCAGAAGGCGTCGGGCTCAAGAGGCTGGACCGCGGTGGCTGCTATTGCATTGCACAATATGGCATAATCAAGTTGGATAATAGTAGCAGTACCAAAAAGACATCATGAAGACGCTTTACGACAAACTCTGGGAATCCCATGTGGTCCGTACCGAAGAGGACGGCACCACCATCCTGTATATTGACCGTCACCTGGTGCACGAAGTCACCAGCCCGCAGGCCTTCGACGGCCTGCGCGCCGCCAACCGCCAGCCATGGCGCCTGTCGGCCAACCTGGCGGTCGCCGACCACAACGTGCCGACCACTTCGCGCGCCGACGGCATCGCCGATCCGGTCTCGCGCCTGCAGGTCGAAACGCTGGACAAGAACGCCAAGTCCTACGGCCTGACCTACTTCAACATGAACGACAAGCGCCAGGGCATCGTCCACGTGATCGGCCCGGAGCAGGGCGCGACCCTGCCGGGCATGACCGTGGTCTGCGGCGACTCTCACACCTCGACCCACGGCGCCTTCGGCGCGCTGGCGCACGGCATCGGCACCTCGGAAGTGGAGCACGTGCTGGCCACCCAGACGCTGCTGCAGAAGAAATCGAAAGCCATGCTGGTCGAAGTCAACGGCGCGCTGCCGGCCGGCGTCACCGCCAAGGACATCGTGCTGGCCATCATCGGCAAGATCGGTACCGCCGGCGGCACCGGCTACTGTATGGAGTTCGGCGGCTCGGCCATCCGCGCGCTGTCGATGGAAGGCCGCATGACCGTCTGTAACATGGCGATCGAGGCCGGCGCGCGCGCCGGCATCATCGGCGTCGACGACACCACCATCAACTACGTCAAGGGCCGTCCGTTCTCGCCGGCCGGTCCGCACTGGGACATGGCGGTGGCCTACTGGCGCACGCTGCACACCGATCCGGGCGCCAAGTTCGACCTGGTGGTGACGCTGAACGCCGCCGAGATCAAGCCGCAGGTCACCTGGGGCACCTCGCCCGAGATGGTGCTGCCGGTCGACGGCCGCGTGCCGGACCCGGACCACGAGAAGGACAGCGTCAAGCGCAGCGCCATGGAAAAGGCGCTGGTGTATATGGACCTGAAGCCGAACACGGCCATCGAAGACATCCGCATCGACAAGGTGTTCATCGGCTCCTGCACCAACTCGCGTATCGAAGACCTGCGCGCCGCCGCCGCCGTGGTGCGCGGCAAGCAGCGCGCCTCCAACGTCAAGCTGGCGCTGGTGGTGCCGGGCTCCGGCCTGGTCAAGGAGCAGGCCGAACGTGAAGGCCTGGACCGCATCTTCAAGGATGCCGGTTTCGAATGGCGCGAGCCGGGCTGCTCGATGTGCCTGGCGATGAACGCCGACCGCCTGGAACCGGGCGAGCGCTGCGCCTCGACTTCCAACCGTAATTTTGAAGGACGCCAAGGCCAGGGCGGACGCACCCATCTGGTGTCTCCCGCCATGGCCGCGGCAGCCGGTATCGCCGGCCATTTCGTTGACGTGCGCGCATTGCACTAACACCCATTATCCATCGGGAACCACCATGAAAAAACTGTTCGCTCTGACTCTCCTCGCTATCGCTATCACCGGCTGCAACACCATCGCCGGCATGGGCAAGGATGTACAGAAAGCCGGCCAGGCGGTGCAGGGCGCCGCGGGCCATTGAGACCTGACCCGGCCGCGCGGCCACGCCGCGCGGCACACTTATGAAGCATCATGGAAAAATTTACGATTTATGAAGGACTGGTCGCGCCGCTGGACCGCGCGAATGTCGATACCGACGCCATCATTCCGAAGCAGTTCCTGAAGTCCATCCACCGCACCGGCTTCGGCCCCAACCTGTTCGACGAATGGCGTTACCTGGACCACGGCGAACCGGGCATGGACAATAGCAAGCGTCCGCTGAATCCGGACTTCGTGCTGAACGAGCCGCGCTACCAGGGCGCCTCGATCCTGCTGACCCGCAAGAACTTCGGCTGCGGCTCCTCGCGTGAGCACGCGCCGTGGGCGCTGGACCAGTACGGCTTCCGCGCCGTGGTGGCGCCGTCGTTTGCCGACATCTTCTTCAACAACTGTTTCAAGAGCGGCTTGCTGCCCATCGTCTTAACTGAAGCGCAGATCGATCATCTGTTCAACGAAGTCAAGGCCTTCCCCGGATACAAACTGGTGGTCGACCTTGAGCAGCAGCGCATTTCCACCAGCAACGGCAGCGTCTCCTATCCCTTCGAGATCGACGCCTTCCGCAAATACTGCCTGATGAACGGCCTCGACGATATCGGCCTGACGCTGCGTCACGCCGACACCATCCGCGAATACGAAGCGCGTCATCTGGCAACCCAACCATGGTTGGCTAACGTCATCTAAAGATAAAAGACATGAAAATCGCAATCCTCCCGGGCGACGGCATCGGCCCGGAAATCGTCGCACAGGCCGTCAAGGTCCTGAATGTGCTGGGCGAATCATTTGAAATGGAAACCGCGCCGGTCGGCGGCGCCGGCTACGAGGCCAGCGGCCATCCGCTGCCGGACGCCACGCTGAAGCTGGCCAAGGAAGCGGACGCCGTGCTGTTCGGCGCCGTCGGCGACTGGAAGTACGACACGCTGGAGCGGCCGCTGCGTCCCGAGCAGGCCATCCTGGGCCTGCGCAAGAACCTCGGCCTGTTCGGCAACCTGCGCCCGGCCATCCTGTATCCGGAACTGGCCAACGCCTCGACCCTGAAGCCGGAAATCGTTTCCGGCCTGGACATCCTGATCGTGCGCGAACTGACCGGCGACATCTACTTCGGCCAGCCGCGCGGCGTGCGCGAATGCCCGGACGGCCCGTTCAAAGGCCAGCGCGAAGGTTTCGACACCATGCGCTATGCCGAAGGTGAAATCCGTCGCATCGCCCACGTGGCGTTCCAGGCCGCGCAAAAGCGCGACAAGCGCCTGACCTCGGTCGACAAGGCCAACGTGCTGGAGACCTTCCAGTTCTGGAAGGACATCGTCACCGACGTGCACAAGGAATACCCGGACGTCGCGCTGGACCACATGTACGTCGACAACGCCGCCATGCAGCTGGTGCGCGCGCCGAAGAAATTCGACGTCATCGTCACCGGCAATATGTTCGGCGACATCCTGTCCGACGCGGCGGCCATGCTGACCGGTTCGATCGGCATGTTGCCGTCGGCCTCGCTGGACGCCAACAACAAGGGCCTGTACGAGCCGTCGCACGGTTCGGCGCCGGACATCGCCGGCAAGGGCATCGCCAATCCGCTGGCGACCATCCTGTCGGCCGCGATGATGCTGCGCTATTCGCTGAACAAGCAGGAACAGGCGAACCGCATCGAGAACGCCGTCAAGAAAGTGCTGGCCCAGGGCCTGCGCACCGTCGACATCTACGAAGAGGGCACCACCAAGGTGGGCACCGAAGAGATGGGCAACGCGGTCGTCAAGGCACTCGCATAAAAATTCATAGACAAGGAAGAGCAAAATGAAACTCGTAGGTCTGGTAGGTTGGCGCGGTATGGTGGGTTCGGTCCTGATGCAGCGCATGCAGGAAGAGGGTGATTTCGCCCACATCGAACCGGTGTTCTTCACGACGTCTAATCCGGGCGGCAACGCGCCGGCAATGGCCAAGAACGAAACCAAGCTGAAAAGCGCCACCGATATCGACGAACTGAAAAAGTGCGAGATCATCATCTCGTGCCAGGGCGGCGACTACACCACCGAAGTGTTCCCGAAACTGCGCGCGGCCGGCTGGAACGGCTACTGGATCGATGCCGCATCGACCCTGCGCATGGAAAAAGACGCGGTCATCGTGCTGGACCCGGTCAATATGCACGTCATCAAGGACGCGCTGGGCAAGGGCGTGAAGAACTTCATCGGCGGTAACTGCACCGTGTCCTGCATGCTGATCGGCCTGGGCGGCCTGTTCCAGCACGGCCTGGTCGACTGGATGACCTCGATGACCTATCAGGCCGCCTCGGGCGGCGGCGCGCAGCACATGCGCGAACTGCTGACCCAGTTCGGCACCATCAACGCCGCCGTCAAGCCGCTGCTGGACGACCCGGCCTCGGCCATCCTGGAAATCGACCGCCAGGTGCTGGCCACCCAGCACGGCCTGTCGCCGGAAGAGATCAAGCAGTTCGGCGCGCCGCTGGCCGGCAACCTGATCCCGTGGATCGACAAGGACCTGGGCAACGGTCAGTCGAAGGAAGAATGGAAGGGCGGCGCCGAGACCAACAAGATCCTCGGCCTGGGCGCGGACTTCGGTTCCAAGGCGATTCCGGTCGACGGCCTGTGCGTGCGCATCGGCGCCATGCGCTGCCACTCGCAGGCGCTGACCATCAAGCTGAACAAGGATGTGCCGCTGGACGAGATCACCGACATCATCGCCTCGGCCAACCAGTGGGCCAAGGTGGTGCCGAACACGCGTGAAGCGTCGGTCAAGGACCTGTCGCCGGCCGCCGTCACCGGCAGCCTGACGATTCCGGTCGGCCGCCTGCGCAAGATGAGCATGGGACCGGAGTACCTGTCGGCCTTCACCGTGGGCGACCAGCTGCTGTGGGGCGCGGCCGAACCGCTGCGCCGCATGCTGCGCATCGTGCTGGACCAGTAAGCTTCAGACGACGATTCCGGCAGCGGCATCGTTGTAAGAGAAGGGGATTTTCCTATGTGTTCTCATAGGAGAAATCCCTTTTTTACGTTTAAAGTAGTGTAAAGCTTGCACGCGCTTGTGCAGGATGTTATGTTGATATATCTGGGAAAGTAACATTTTCCAACTGACAACCATAAGAACCGCCCCACTATGCCTGTACAAAATCGCCCCCGCGTTGTTTCGTTTGCGTTGAAAACTCTCACCAGCGCAGTCGCCAGCGCGGTGCTGATGGCCGCCACGGCCAATGCGGCCGGATTGGGCAAGCTGACCGTCCTGTCCTCGCTGGGCCAGCCGCTGCGGGCGGAAATCGAATTGACCGCCGTCTCCGCCGAAGAAGCCAACGGCCTGGTGGCCAAGCTGGCGCCGGCCGACGCCTTCCGCAGCGCCAATATCGACTTCAATCCGGCGCTGTCGGCGTTGCGTTTTGACGTCGAGCAGCGCAACGGCCGCCAGATCATCAAGGTCAGCTCCAGCCAGGCCATCAACGAGCCCTTCGTCGACATGCTGCTGGAACTGACCTGGAACGGCGGTCGCCTGGTGCGCGAATATACCTTCCTGCTGGACCCGCCGGACCTGCGCGCCACGCAGGCGCCGCAAGTGACGGCGCCGGTGGATGTCAGCAACCGCGCGCCGGCCGCAGCGCCAGCGCCTGCCGCCGCCCAGCCTGCGCCGACGCGTGCGCCTGCCGCCGCGCCAGCCGCAGCGGCCGCACCGGCCAAGGCCAGCGCCGAGGAATACACCGTCAAGCGCGGCGACAACCTGACCCGCATCGCCAGCCAGGTCAAGCCGGTCGACGTGTCGCTGGATACCATGCTGGTTGCCTTGTACCGCGCCAATCCGGAAGCCTTTAGCGGCAAGAACATGAATCGCCTGAAATCGGGCCAGATCCTGGCCGTGCCGGATAGCGAGCAGATCCGTGCTGTCGGCAGCGAGAGCGAGGCGCACGGCGTGGTGGTCGCGCACGCGGCCGACTTCAACGCCTACCGCGCCAAGCTGGCCGGCCAGGTGGCCGCCGCAACGCCGGCCAAGGAAGCCGATCCGACGCAGAACGTGTCGGGCAAGATCACCGCCAAGGTGGAAGAAAAACCGAACGCCGCCAACACCGCCACCGACAAGCTGACGCTGTCCAAGGGCACCACCGCCGCGCCGCAGGCCGGCAAGACCGGCGTGGCGGCGGAAGAAGACAAGATCGCCAAACAGAAGCAGGTGGACGAGGCGGCCGCCCGCGTCAAGGAACTGGAAAAGAACGTCAACGACCTGGAAAAGCTGATGGCGTTGAAGAGCAAGACGGCGTCCGAGGTGAAAAAGCCTGCTGCCTCGGCTTCGGCATCGGCATCGGCCGCAGCGTCGGTCCCGGCGCCGGTCGCCGACAAGCCGAAACGCACGCCGGTGCTGCCGCCGAAGCGTATCGCCGAGCCTAGCCTGTTCGAAACGCTGATGGACAACATCACCTACGTCGGCCTGGCCGCCGTGGCGGTGCTGGCCGGCGCGCTGGGCATCATGTCCTCGCGCCGCCGCAAGAAATTCGTGGTGCCGCAGTACGAGCCGTCGATCCTGGGCGATACCGCCATGCCGCCGCCGCAGCCGCTGATCGCCGAAGCGGGCGGCCAGAGCATCGACACCAACAACAGCGTGTTCAACTCCAACTTCGCGCCGTCGGCCAGCCAGCTGGACACCAATGAAGTCGATCCGGTGGCGGAAGCCGACGTCTACATCGCCTACGGCCGCGATGCCCAGGCGGAAGAAATCCTGAAAGAAGCGCTGCGCACCCATCCGGAGCGCCACGCCGTCCGCCTGAAACTGCTGGAAATCTACTCGGCCCGCAAGGATGCGCGCGCCTTTGAAACCCAGGCTTCCGAGCTGTACGCGCAAACGCGCGGCCAGGGCGACGAGTGGGAGCAGGCCGCCGCCATGGGCAAGGCGCTGGACCCGACCAATCCGCTGTATAGCGAAGGCCCGCAGGAAGGCTTCGCCACCGCGCCGGTGGCCACCGCCGCCGTGGCCGCGGGTGCCGCCGCCGCATCGGACTTCGGCAGCGACTACGGCAACACCTTCGCCGCCGAGGCGCCGGCCGCACCGGCGCCGCTGGACTTCGACCTGAGCCAGGATGCGGTGCGTTCCGCGCCGATCTCCCACAGCCCGGACTTCGGCGCCGATTTTGGCGCGGCCGATCAGGAAACCGCGCTGCCGCAAGCGGCGGACGCCAGCGTGTCGCCAGCGTCGGTTGCCGCCGACAACAACTTGATGGACTTCGACCTGGGCGGCCTGAGCTTCGAGCCGGTCGCCGCGCCATCGCCGGCGATTGAAATGCCGGCGCCGGCAGCGGAAGCCGACGACATGAGCATGGACTTCGGCCTCGACCTGCCTAGCCCGGCCCCGGCGCCTGCGCCGGCCGCAGCCCAGGAACTGACCGCCGTCAGCGATCCGCTCGACCTGGACCTGGCCGGCTTCGACATTCCGGAAGTGCCGGCCTTCACCGAGCCGCCGAAGGAAGCGACGCCGCTGGACTTCGAGACCACGCTGGACCTGCCGGGCGACGTTGAAACCATCGCCCCAGCGCCGGCCCCGGCCGCACAGGAATTCGACCTGTCCAGCATCGACCTCGACCTCGGCAGCTTCGGCGCCGACACCGAAGCGCCGGCCGCCGCCGCGCCGGCCAGCAACGAACCGCTGTCGGCCCTGCACATGGAGATGGATACCAAGCTGGACCTGGCGGTGGCCTACCAGGAAATCGGCGACAAGGAAGGTGCGCGCGAGCTGCTGGACGAAGTGCTGCGCGGCGGTAACGACGAGCAGGTTGCCAAGGCCAATGCCATGAAGGCCCAGCTGGGATAAGGTCCGGCCGTTATATAATGGCCGATTCAGACTTTTGGATTGGGCAGTAGTGAAACGGATAGCAATCGGTCTCCAGTACGACGGCCAGGCATGGCATGGCTACCAGAAGCAGGACCATGGCCTGACGGTGCAGGACAAGCTGGAGCAGGCGCTGCTGGAGTTCGCCACCGTGCCGCTGGCCACCACCTGCGCCGGCCGCACCGACGCCGGCGTGCACGCCTCCGAGCAGGTGGTGCACTTCGATACCGACCTCGACCGTTTGCCGCATGCCTGGGTGCGCGGCATCAACGCCTTCCTGCCGCCGTCGATCGGCGTGCGCTGGGCCAAGGAGCTGGAAGGCGATCCCGCCGTGGACGATTTCTTCCACGCCCGCTTCAGCGCCCGCGCCCGCACCTATCACTACGTGCTGTACAACCACCATACGCGTTCGCCGCTGCTGAACGGGCGGGCCGGTTTCTACCATCGCCCGCTGGATGTGGCGCGCATGCAGGAGGCGGTCAAGCCGCTGCTGGGCTGGCAGGACTTCACCACCTTCCGCGCCGCGCATTGCCAGGCCAAGTCGCCGGTCAAGCTGATGCACGACATCCAGATCCGCCGCCATGGCGAGCTGATCGTGTTCACGCTGAAGGCCAACGCCTTCCTGCACCACATGGTGCGCAACCTGGTCGGGTCATTGGTTTATATTGGCCAGGGGCGGGAAGACGTCAGCTGGATGGGCGAACTGCTGGAAGCAAAGAACCGCCAACTGGCCGCGCCAACCTTCATGCCGGACGGGTTATACCTGGCTAAAATCGACTACGACGAAAAATGGGGACTGCCGCTGGAAACCACCAGCGCCTTGCCCTGGTTTTAAAGGATGAGCATGCGTACCCGTATCAAAATCTGCGGCCTGACCCGCGAGGAAGACGTGCAGGCCGTCGTGGCCTCCGGCGCGGATGCGATTGGTTTCGTGTTCTATCCAAAAAGCCCGCGCTACGTCACGCCCGAACGCGCCGCCGAACTGATCCGCACCGTGCCGCCATTCATCACCACGGTCGGCCTGTTTGTCAACGCCACGCCGGAAGAAGTCGCGGCCGTGGTGCGCATCGCCCCCGTGTCGTTAATACAACTGCACGGCGATGAAACGATCAACGAAGCTGCCGCCATTGCCGCCGCCGCCAACCGCCAGTTCCTGAAAGTGTTCCGCGTCAAACCTGACACAGCCCCGGATGAACTGCTAGAATACGAGCAGGCAAACCGCGCCGCCAGTCCATTGTTCACCCGCCTGTTGCTGGATACTTACGTGGACGCCTACGGTGGCGCAGGAAAGGGTTTTGATTGGTCTCTCATTCCAAAAGATCTCGCGCCTCGGGTCGTTTTAAGTGGTGGCTTGAGCGTACACAACGCGACTGACGCGGTGGTCGGTGTACGCCCCTACGCTGTCGACATCAGTTCCGGTGTCGAAGCGGCCAAGGGGATCAAGGATGCCCGCAAGATCGCCGACTTTGTCGCGGCGGTGCGGGCAGGCGATACCACTATCGAAAGAGAACACATCCATGAAACCTCTGTTTCACGCCAAGGACTACCCACTTCCTGACGCCAAAGGTCACTTTGGCCCTTACGGCGGCAGCTTCGTCGCCGAAACGCTGACCTACGCGCTGGCCGAGCTCAACGAGGCCTACGAGCGCTACAGCAAAGATCCCGAATTCCTCGAAGAATTCCGCTACGAGCTGAAGCACTTTGTCGGCCGGCCGTCGCCGATCTACCACGCCAAGCGCTGGTCCGAACAGGCTGGCGGCGCACAGATCTACTTCAAGCGCGAAGACCTGAACCACACCGGCGCGCACAAGATCAACAACGTCATCGGCCAGGCCTTGCTGGCCAAGCGCATGGGCAAGCCGCGCATCATCGCCGAGACCGGCGCCGGCCAGCACGGCGTGGCCACCGCGACCATCTGCGCGCGCTTCGGCCTGGAGTGCGTGGTGTACATGGGCAGCGAGGACGTCAAGCGCCAGGCGCAGAACGTCTACCGCATGAAGCTGCTGGGCGCGACCGTTGTGCCGGTCGAATCCGGCTCCAAGACCTTGAAGGACGCGCTCAACGAAGCGATGCGCGACTGGGTCACCAATATTGAAAACACCTTCTACATCATCGGCACCGTGGCCGGCCCGCATCCGTATCCGATGCTGGTGCGCGACTTCCAGTCGGTGATCGGCGAGGAATGCCTGGTGCAGATGCCGGAGATGACTGGCCGTCAGCCGGACTATGTGCTGGCCTGCATCGGCGGCGGTTCCAACGCCATGGGCATCTTCTATCCGTATATCGACCAGAAGGATGTGAAGCTGATTGGCGTGGAAGCGGCGGGCGAGGGGCTGGACGGCGACAAGCACGCGGCCTCGCTGACCAAGGGTTATCCGGGCGTGTTGCACGGCAACCGCACCTATCTGCTGCAGGACGAGAACGGCCAGATCATCGAGACGCATTCGGTGTCGGCAGGCCTGGATTATCCGGGCGTGGGGCCGGAGCACTCCTACCTGAAGGACAGCGGCCGCGCCCAGTACGTGTCGATCACGGACGAGGAAGCGCTGCAGGCTTTCCACGATTGCTGCCATATCGAGGGCATCATTCCGGCGCTGGAGTCTTCGCACGCCCTGGCCTATGCGGCCAAGCTGGCGGCCACGCTGCCGAAAGATAAGATTGTATTGGCCAACCTGTCGGGCCGCGGTGACAAGGACATGCATACGGTCGCAGAGCGTATGGGTCTGAACTTCAACTAAGGAAACCGACAATGTCCAAGATTGCAGCAACTTTCAGCGCCCTGAAGGCGCACAACAAGACCGCGCTCGTCACGTTCATCACCGCCGGCGATCCGGGCAAGGAATCGACCGTGCCGCTGATGCATGCGCTGGTGGCCGGCGGCGCCGACATCATCGAGCTGGGCGTGCCGTTTTCCGATCCGATGGCCGAAGGCCCGGTGATCCAGCGCGCCTGCGAGCGGGCGCTGGCCAACGGCGTCGGCATCCGCGATGTGTTCGGCTACGTGGCGGAGTTCCGCAAGACCAACCAGACCACGCCGGTGGTGCTGATGGGCTATGCGAATCCGATCGAGCGTATCGGCCCGCAGGCCTTCATCGAGCAATCGGTGGCGGTGGGGGCGGATGGCGCGATCGTGGTGGATTATCCGCCGGAAGAATGCGAAGAGTTCGCCGCCGCCATGCGCGCGGCCGAGCTGGACCTGATCTTCCTGCTGGCGCCGACCTCGACCGAGGAACGCATTTCGCAGGTGGCCAAGGTGGGCGGCGGCTTCAGCTACTACGTCTCGCTGAAGGGCGTGACGGGCGCCGGCAATATCGACGTGGTCGATGTGGCGCAGCGCCTGACGGCGATCCGCAAGCACGTGAAATTGCCGGTCGGCGTAGGCTTCGGCATCCGCGACGGCGCCACGGCGCGCGCCGTGGCCGAAGTGGCTGACGCGGTCGTCATCGGCAGCCGCATCATCCAGGAAATCGAAAGCGCCGGCAAAGACGGCGCAGTGGCCGCAGTCCAAGCCTTCACCACCTCCATCCGCACCGCCCTCGACGCCTGACGTCCTGCAAATCCCGACTGCTCACCTTGATACATAGTTAAGTACTCGCTATGTTGAAAGGGAGCGGTCGTGCGCTTCACCTGGGATCCCCGCAAAGCCAAAGCCAACCTGCGCAAGCATGGCGTGAGCTTCAATGAGGCTATGGATGCCTTTCAGAATCCATATGCCAAATTATGGGTGGACCCCGAGCACTCCGGCTCGGAAGATCGATATCAACTCTTGGCCCAGAGCCAACTACGGCAGGTGCTGCTATTGGTGATCCATTGCTATCCGAGCAATGATGCCGTGCGAATCTTCTCAGCCCGACAAGCATCAAAATCTGAACGGAAACAATATTATGAGGATTAAGCGAAATGCGTAAGGAATATGACTTCTCCAAGGCTAAGCCGGTCCCGAATCCTTATTTTGAGAAACTCAGTAAGGAGGTGACTTTTCGTTTGGATTTTAATTCGATAGCCTACTTTCAAAAGATTGCAAAGTCATACGGTTTTTCAATGGAAAAAGTCATCCAGCTTTCTCTACAGAGGCTTGCCAGGAGTGGTGAAGAGTTTAATATTGGCTTTCCCACACTGGAGGAACGCAACAATTTGGATACGTACCTTGAAAAACAAAACGATCCGCCTGACGTAAGGTAGTGGTTTACCTCTAAAGGCCCGCCTTTTCCATGACGGCAGGTCAAAATTAATGTAATGCAATGTTCGACAGGGCGGCGGGAAACGGCTACACTTCGGCCCACGAGTTAGCTGCAAGGAGAATTTATGAGTTGGTTGGAAAAACTGCTGCCCCCTAGAATCCAGCGTTCCGACGCTGCCGCGCGCAAGACCATGCCGGAAGGCCTGTGGGTCAAATGCCCGTCGTGCGAAGCCGTCCTGTACCGCACCGACCTGGAGTCGAACCTGCACGTTTGCCCGAAATGCGACCACCATATGCGCATCCGCGCCCGCGAACGCCTCGACAGCCTGTTCGACGCCGGCGGCCGCTATGAAATCGGCATGGACACCCTGCCGGTCGATACGCTGAAGTTCAAGGACAGCAAGAAATACCCAGACCGCCTCAAGCAAGCCATGGAAGCCACCGGCGAGACCGATGCGCTGATCGTCATGGGCGGCTCCATCATGAGCCTGCCGGTCGTGGTGGCGTGCTTCGAATTCGAATTCATGGGCGGCTCCATGGGTTCCGTGGTCGGCGAGCGCTTCGTGCGCGGCGCGCAACAGGCCCTGGAACAGAAAGTGCCGTTCATTTGCATCACCGCCACCGGCGGCGCCCGCATGCAAGAGGGCCTGCTGTCGCTGATGCAGATGGCCAAGACCACCGCCATGCTGACCAAGCTGTCGGACAAGAAACTGCCATTCATCAGCGTGCTGACCGACCCGACCATGGGCGGCGTGTCGGCCTCGTTCGCGTTCATGGGCGACGTCGTGATCGCCGAGCCGAAGGCGCTGATCGGCTTTGCCGGCCCGCGCGTGATCGAAAACACCGTGCGCGAGAAACTGCCGGAAGGCTTCCAGCGCGCCGAGTTCCTGGTTACCAAGGGCGCGGTCGACATGATCGTCGACCGCCGCAAGATGCGCGAAGAAATCGCCCGCCTGCTGGCATTGCTGCAAAACCAACCAGTGGAAGTCCTCGCCTAAAAACAGGCCCGGCTCACACGCTACGGCGCGCAATCGGATATCATCCGGCCTGCGCGCCGTTTTCATTTCAGAGTCTCATCATGTCGAACCTCCCAACTACTTTGCCCGCCTGGCTTGCGCTGCTTGAATCGCGCCACGCCGAAACCGTCATCAACATGGGCCTGGACCGCGTTCTCGCCGTCAAGGAACGCTTGCAGCTGAGCTTCAGCTGCCCGGTCATCATGGTGGCCGGCACTAACGGCAAGGGTTCGACCTGCTCGATGCTGGAATCGATCCTGCTGCGCGCCGGCTATAAAGTCGGCCTGTACATCAAGCCGCACTTCCTCGATTTCAACGAGCGCGCCCGCGTCAACGGCGACCTGGCCAGCGATGACGTGCTGGTGGCCGCCTTCAACGCGGTCGAGGCTGCGCGCGGCGACACCACGCTGACCTATTTCGAATTCACCACGCTGGCCATCATGAAGCTGCTGTCGCAAGCCGGCATGGACGTGGTCATCCTGGAGGTGGGCCTGGGCGGCCGCCTGGACGCGGTCAACATCGTCGATGCCGACGTCTCCATCGTCACCAGCGTCGACATCGATCACACCGACTACCTGGGCGACACCCGCGAGAAGATCGGCTTCGAGAAGGCCGGCATCTTCCGCGCCGGCAAAACCGCGATCTGCTCGGACCCGGTGCCGCCGCAGTCGCTGATCGACCACGCCGAAGCCATCGGCGCCGACCTGTGGCTGATGGGCCGCGATTTCAATTACTCCGGCGACAAGCAGCAGTGGAGCTACGGCGGCCGCGGCCAGCGCCGCAATTCGCTGGCCTACCCGAGCCTGCGCGGCGCCAACCAGATCCTCAACGCCTGCGCCGCCCTGGCCGCGCTGGAAGCGCTGAAGCTGGAACTGCCGGTTGGCGCGCAGGAAGTGCGCACCGGCCTGGTGACCGTCGAGCTGCCGGGCCGCTTCCAGGTGCTGCCGGGCCGTCCGACCATCATCCTCGACGTCGCCCACAACCCGCACGCCGCCGCCGCGCTGAACCAGAATCTCGGCAACATGGGCTTCCACCGCTACACCTACGCCGTGTTCGGCTCGATGCAGGACAAGGATATCGACGGCGTCATCGCCGCCATGTCCGAGCACATCGACCACTGGTGCCTGGCGACGCTGCCGTCGCCGCGTTCGGCCAGCGCGTCGGAACTGGCGGCCAAGGTGCAACTGGTGCAGCCGGAGCGCGACGAACGCACCATCAATGTGTTCGACGATCCGGCCGCCGCGTACGCAAATGCCATCAGCCGGGCCGGTGAGGATGATAGAATTGTGGTCTTTGGATCTTTCCTGACCGTCGCCGGTGTCATGGCGGCGCGAAAATCCTCACTCCACTGAACGCACAGGACTGAAATCACGCATGGGCTTGTTCTCGAAATCCGGTAAAAACAAGCAAGACACCGCTGGTCAAGACAGCGGTTATTACACCAGCGCAGACGATCAGGCGATGACCGAACGTGCCCGCTCCAAGCGCGCCTCGTCGTCCGATGGTCCGAAGCGCCGCAGCCGCGACCGCGAAGAGGACGATCCGGTGTTGCCGGAAAAGAAACGCGCGCGCCGCCGCCTGGTGGGCGCCATCATGCTGGCGCTGGGCGTCGCCGTCGGCCTGCCGATGCTGCTCGATTCCGAGCCGAAGCCGCTGTCGTCCGATATCGAGATCAAGATCCCATCCAAGGACAAGTCGTCCGCCGCCGATGCGCCCGCACCGGCGCCTGCCGCCGTGCCGTCGTCCGCCGCGCTGGACAGCAAGGAAGAAATCGTCGACGACGTCAAGCCTGCGCCAGCCGCCAGGCCATCGCCGGCCGCCGCCGCGCCGGTAGTTGCCGCAGTCGACACCACCAAGGCCGACGAGGCCAAGGCCAAGGCGGAAGCCCGCGCCGAAGCGCAAGCCAAGGCCCAGGCCGACCGCGAGCTGAAAGCGCGCCAGGACGCCGACTACAAGCAGGAACAGGAACGCAAGCTGGCCGAGGCCAAGGCCGAAGCCAAACTGAAGGAAAAGCAGGACGCCGAGCGCAAGCTGGCCGAAGCCAAGGCCGCCAAGCCGGCTGACGCCAAGCCCGCAGTCAAGCCGGACACCAAGCCGGACACCAAGTCGGAAGACGCGCGCGCGCTGGCCATCCTGGAAGGCAAGGGCGCCGCGCCCGCTGCCGCCGACGGCCAGAAATTCGTGCTGCAGGTGGCTGCGCTGAGCGACCAGGCCAAGGCCGACGAACTGCGCGCCAAGCTGAAAAACGCCGGCATCAGCTCCTTCACGCAGAAAACCGCGAGCGGCATCACGCGCGTGCGCGTGGGGCCGTTCAGCAGCAAGGAAGAAGCCGAGAAGGTGAAGGCAAAGCTGAGCAGCATGGGCCTGGAAGGCCGCCTGGAAACCGTCTGATCCGCAGCGCGACGTGACGATTTTCGACTACCTGGTGATCTTCGTGCTGGCCACGTCGGTCATCATCGGCGTGGTGCGCGGCCTGGTCAAGGAAGTGCTGTCGCTGGCCGGCTGGATCGTCGCCTTCGTCGCCGCCAACGCCTACGCCGCGCCGCTGGCGCAGATGCTGCCGGCGGCGGTGCCGGGCGAGGTGCTGCGGCTGATCCTTGCCTTTATTGCACTGTTTATCGGTGCGCGGATTTTGATGGGCCTGCTGTCGATGGCGCTGGACGCCCTGATCGACGCGGGCGGCCTGAGCCTGTTCGACCGCCTGCTGGGCATGGCGTTTGGCGTGTGCCGCGGCCTTGTAATTGTGCTGGCCGGCGTCATCTTGTGCGGGATGACCTCGTTGCCGCAGCAGGATTTTTGGAAGCATGCCGCCTTGAGTCCCACCGCCGAAACCGGCGCCCGCATGGTCAAGGCCTATCTTCCCGCTGCAATGGCGCAGCATGTGAACTTTTGAATTCTTTAAATCTGCGTTTTTAATCTTTAGTACCTGTCAGGAGCACCATCATGTGTGGCATCGTCGGCGTCGTTTCCCATCAACCTGTTAATCAAATGCTGTATGACGCCTTGCTGCTGCTGCAGCACCGCGGCCAGGATGCGGCAGGTATCGCGACCAATCACAGCAGCATGTTCGCCATGCACAAGGCCAATGGCCTGGTGCGCGACGTGTTCCGCACCCGTAACATGCGTACCTTGCAAGGCAATTCCGGCATCGGCCACTGCCGTTATCCGACCGCCGGCTCGTCGAGCGAGGAAGAAGCGCAACCGTTCTACGTCAACGCCCCGTTCGGCATCACGCTGGCCCACAACGGCAACCTGACCAACTGGGAGCAGCTCAAAAAAGAGATGTTCATGAACGACCGCCGCCACATCAACACCGATTCCGATTCGGAAGTGCTGCTGAACGTGCTGGCCCACGAAATCCAGAAGGCCACGGTCGACATCTCGATCGACGCCGACACCATCTTTGAAGCCGTGACCGTGCTGCACCGCCGCGTGCGCGGCGGCTATGCTGCCGTGGCGCAGATCGCCGGCGTCGGCCTGCTGGCCTTCCGCGACCCGTTCGGCATCCGTCCGCTGTGCCTGGGCATCAATGAAACCCCGGAAGGCACCGAATACCTGATCGCCTCGGAATCGGTGGCGCTGGAAGGTATGGGCTTCCGCTTCGTGCGCGACATCGCGCCGGGCGAAGCGGTGTTCATCGACAACGACAAGCAGCTGCACGCGCGCCAGTGCGCCGACAATCCGACCCTCAACCCTTGCGTGTTCGAGTTCGTCTACCTGGCGCGTCCCGATTCGGTCATCGACGGCGCCTCGGTCTACGCCACCCGCCTGAAAATGGGCGAGTACCTGGCCGAGAAAATCAAGCGCGAGCTGAAGGACATGAAGATCGACGTCGTCATGCCGATTCCGGATTCCTCGCGTCCGGCCGCGATCCAGCTGGCGCTGGCGCTGAACGTGGAATACCGCGAAGGCTTCATCAAGAACCGTTACATCGGCCGCACCTTCATCATGCCGGGCCAGGCCGCGCGCAAGAAATCCGTGCGCCAGAAGCTGAACGCGATTCCGGACGAGTTCAAGGACAAGGTCGTGCTGCTGGTGGATGACTCCATCGTGCGCGGCACCACCAGCCGCGAGATCGTGCAGATGGCGCGCGACTCGGGCGCCAAGAAAGTGATCTTCGCCTCGGCCGCGCCGCCGGTGATCTACCCGAACGTGTATGGCATCGACATGCCGACCCGCGACGAGCTGATCGCCCACGGCCGCACCGTGGAAGAGGTGTGCCGCGAGATCACCGCCGACGCCCTTGTGTACCAGGACATCGACGCGCTGAAGCGCGCCATCTCGGACGTCAATCCGGCGCTGACCAGCTTCGAGGCCTCGTGCTTCGACGGCGTGTACGTCACCGGCGACGTCACCCGCGAATACCTGGACAAGCTGGAATACGAACGCCACCACCCGACCAAGGCCGCGGCGCCGGAAGACGCCGGCCGTTCGCAGCTGAACCTGAACCTGGCCGCCAGCGAAGCGTAACCATGAGCGACAAGAAGAACTACGGTTTCACCACCACCATCCTGCACAACGACCGCCTGAAAGGCATCGAGCACGGTTCGCTGCACAAGCCGATCCACACTTCGGTGGCGTTCGGCTATGCGGATGCGCGCCAGCTGGCGTCGGTGTTCCAGGGCAAGGAGCCGGGCTTCCGCTACGGCCGCCAGGGCAATCCGACCATCTCGGCCCTGGAAGACAAGGTCAACAAGATGGAGCAGGGCGTCGGCACGATCTGCTTCGCCACCGGCATGGGCGCCATCGGCGCCGTGGTGCAGGCGCTGCTGCGCACCGGCGACCACGTGGTGTCGTCGGCCTTCTTGTTCGGCAACACCAACAGCCTGTGGCAGACCGCCATGAGCCAGGGCATCGGCGTGTCGTTTGTCGACGCCACCGACGTCGCCAATGTCGAAGCGGCCATCACCGAGAACACCCGCGTGGTGTTTGTCGAGACCATTGCCAATCCGCGCACGCAAGTGGCGGACCTGAAGCGCATCGGCGCACTGTGCCAGGCGCGCGGCATCCTGTACGTGGTGGACAACACCATGACCACGCCCTACCTGTTCCTGCCGAAGGAAGTTGGCGCGGGCCTGGTGGTCAACGCCCTGACCAAGTCGATCGGCGGCCATGGCAACGCGCTGGGCGGCAGCCTGACCGACACCGGCGCCTACGACTGGACGCGCTTCCCGAACATCTACGAGAACTACAAGAAAGCCGCGCCGCTGCAATGGGGCCTGGCGCAGATCCGCGCCAAGGCGCTGCGCGATTTCGGTTCCTCGCTGGCGCCGGACGCCGCGCACCACATCGCCGTCGGCGCCGAAACGCTGGCGCTGCGCATGCAGCGCACCACCGCCAATGCGCTGGCGCTGGCCGAGATGCTGGAGAAGGACGAGCGCGTCGCCGCCGTCTACTACCCGGGCCTGCCGTCGCACCCGCAGCACGCCATCAGCGCGGAACTGTTCCGCGCGCACGGCTCGCTGCTGAGTTTTGAACTGAAGGACGGCCTGGACTGCTTCGACTTCCTGAACCGCCTGCAGCTGGCGATCCCGGCCTCCAACCTGGGCGACAACCGCACGCTGATCATCCCGGTCGCGCACACCATCTTCTTCGAGATGGGCGCCGAGCGCCGCGCCTCGATGGGCATCGCCGAATCGCTGATCCGCGTCTCGGTCGGCATCGAAGACACGGCCGACCTGCTGGACGACTTCTGCACCGCCCTCGAAGGCTGCTGACAGCCGGTCGCCCGGTGGTGAATAACCAACGGGCGATGTGTTTAGTTTGCCCCGGGTTACCTTTTTAGATAGACTTGATTTTTTTGCACCCAAGTCGAGGTAATCATGAAAGCAGCTTTGGTACTGATGGCCGCACTGGCCGTGGGCAATCTGGCGCAGGCTGACGAGCTGGCCGATGCGAACAAGCTGATGGAAGCCAAGAATTACACCGGCGCGATGCCGCTGTATGTGAAGCTGGCATCGTCCGGCAACGCCGCCGCGCAGTTCCGTCTGGGGGAAATCTATTGGTATGGCGAAGGCGTGCCTGCCGACACCGCCAAGGGCGACGAGTGGTTCCGCAAGGCGGACGCCGCCGGTTACGCCGAGGCGAAAGCCGCACTGACGCTGAGCGCGCAACGCCAGGCGCGTCAAAAAGACATCGACTATTACGTGCAGGGCTATGACGGCGCCGATGTGGCCCTGTCCAATGCCAAATGCGTCACGCCGGACATTCCGGCGCGCTCGACCAACAAGCAGGAAATCAAGGGTGTCGGCGATGGCATCGATGCCTGGATGGCCTGTTACAACGGCTTCGTGCAGAAGCTGCAGGACTTGCTGCCGGCCGGGAAGGCGATTCCTGCCGACCTGGCCAATCTGATGACCGACGCCGAAGTCGGCCGTGCGTCAGCGCAGATGGACCGCGCCTATACCGCCGTGATTCAGGATGCCCGCCGCCAGGCGGACAAGATCGTTGCCTCGCGCACCGCCTGGCAAGCGGGCACCAACGAGTACGTCAACACGGAAAACGATCGGGCCGCCCGCCACAAGGAAATGCGCGACCGCGAAATGCTGGACTTCGCGACCGCTTCGGGCTCGGTGCGCGATGTCGCGCCGAACAATATCAAGCGTTAATGCCAGGTCCGCATCAGGCCGACGGCTAGGCCTTCCAGGGCAAACTCGTCCGCTTCCGGATCGACCTTGATGATCTTGAAGTCGGGATTCTCCGGCAGCAGTTCGATGGTCGAGCCGGTCTTGCGGTAGCGCTTGACCGTCACCTCGCTGCCGATGCGGGCCACCACGATCTGGCCGTTCTTGGCGCTGTCGACCTTCTTCACCGCCAGCAGGTCGCCGTCCATGATGCCGGCGTCGCGCATCGATTCGCCGCGCACCTTCAGCAGGTAGTCGGGGCGGGAGGCAAACATGGCCGGATCGACGCTGTAGCTGGCTTCCAGGTTTTCCTGCGCCAGGATCGGCGAGCCGGCCGCCACGCGGCCGATCAGCGGCAGCGACATCATCAGCGCGGCCGGGACCTTCGGCGCGGCCGGTTCCGCGTGCACGCCCAGCAGGCGGATGCCGCGCGAGGTGCCGGCGGCGATTTCAATCGCGCCCTTGCGCGCCAGTGCCTGCAAATGCTCCTCGGCGGCGTTGGCGGACTTGAAGCCCAGTTCGTTGGCGATCTCGGCGCGCGTCGGCGGGAAGCCGGTGTTTTCGATGGCGTCCTTGATCAGATTCAGGATTTGTTCCTGGCGTGCGGTGAGCTTGAGCATGGGTACGTTGGGCTGTGTATATAGACAGTCTGTATTTTTGTACAGTGCGCGCCGTAATGCAAGGGAATTTATTGCTTTGAACGAAATAATGTGAAAAAAGTTGCCCTTTTTTAGCGCGTCGCCCCCTGCGGGCGGATCACAAAGCGCAAACCAATGTCGCGCCGGGCGCCCGGCTTGAGCGTGAAGCCGGCGGTGACCCAGCTGGCGTAGTCCTCGTTGGCGGCGCGCTGCTCGGCCGGCGGCTGCCAGCTGCTCAGCGGCGTGCGGCCGTCGGGCAGCACGCGCAGCGCTGGCGGCTGGCCGTTCAGGCGCGTCACCTCGACCAGGCCCTTGTCGCCGACGTGCGGCTTGACCGTGCTGGCGCTGGCCTGGGCCTCGTCCGGCGCGCGGCCGGCGATCATGTTGTCGAACACCATCGGCATCGCCGCTTCGCCCACCTCGACCGCCTGGCTGCCGCGGTTGACCAGCGTGTAGCGCAGCACCAGCGTGCCCTTGTCGTTGAGCCAGCGGCGCTCCACCGTCAGCGGCAGGCCGGCGCCCATGGTGGGGCCGAGGTCGGCGGCGGCCAGCACCCGCACCGCCGGCAGCACCCGCACCGGCTGGCGCGCCGAGTAGCTGTCGTAGTGTTGCCAGGCGCCGCCCGGCAGGCGCAGCTTGAGGCTCAGGTCGCCGATGTGGCGGTAGCCGTCGAACTGCCGTTCCGCCTCGCGCGGGCCGGGCGTGAAGTCGAAGCTGGGATCGGCCACCGGCGTCAGCCGCGCCAGCGTCTGGGTGTCGGTGCGCAGCGCGAACAGTAGTTGCGGCGTGCTGTAGGCCCGGGTCTGGATGGCGGGGTAGTCGGTGGCGAGGGCGAGGGCGGGGCCGGCGGCGGCCAGCGCCACGCTGAATGCAATGTATGGCTTCATGGGCAATCCTGTTGTAAAAGCAAGCAAGCCCTACTGTAGCACCGGCCACGCCGCGCTGGCGTTCCGCTTGAAAAGCTGATATAGTCGCGGGCTTACCTCTTCCCACACCTGTCTTGACGCCAGGGTGGGCTATTTTTTAAAGTCCTTAAGGGAGTTATACATGCGTCACTACGAAATCGTATTTATCGTCCACCCGGACCAGAGCGAGCAAGTGCCCGCGATGATCGAACGTTACAAAACCACCGTAACGACCCGCGGCGGCGCCGTGCACCGTGTTGAAGATTGGGGCCGTCGTCAAATGGCTTACTCGATCCAGAAACTGGCCAAAGCACACTACATCTGCCTGAACATCGAATGCGACAACGAGACCCTGGTCGAGCTGGAAACCGCATTCAAATTCAATGATGCCGTTCTGCGTCACCTGACCGTCAAGATGAAGAAAGCGGAAACCGCTCCTTCGCCAATGATGAAGTCGGTACAACGCGAAGATGCAGCGAAATCGCATCGCACTGAAGCCCCGGCCGCTGCTCCAGCCGCTGCTTAATTGTTCTGAGAAGGAACCGCGCTGAACCAGCTCCAGTTCATCGCCCTCATCGCCGAACGGGACGCCATGCGTTACACCCCGGCCGGCATGCCGATCGTGAATGCTGTACTCCAGCACCGGTCGCAGCAGATGGAGGCGGGCATCGCCCGATTGAGCGAGTTTGAAATTTCCGCGATTGCCGCGGGCGAGATTTCAGGCCGCTTCAGTCAGACGCCGCTGGCAGGGCTGTACCAGTTCACCGGTTTTCTCAACAAGAAAAGCCGCAATAGCAAAAGCCTGGTGTTTCACATCATTGATTTTAGTGCTGTCGCAGACAGCTCAATTTAGATACAGGAGCCTAAAATGGCATTCGGTAAAAAGTTCGACAAAAACAAGCTCAAGCTGAAAGAAAAGCGCAAGCAACAAAACCCACTGTTCAAGCGCAAGAAGTTCTGCCGCTTCACCGCCGCTGGCGTTGAGCAAGTAGACTACAAAGACGTAGACACCCTGAAAGACTTCGTCCAGGAAAACGGCAAAATCATGCCAGCACGTCTGACCGGCACCAAAGCGCACTACCAGCGTCAAGTTGACACTGCAATCAAGCGCGCTCGCTATCTGGCCCTGCTGCCGTACACCGATCTGCACAACGCTTAATCGCGGCAGAGTAACTGGAGAAGAACTATGCAAATCATTCTGTTGGAAAAAGTTGTCAATCTGGGCAACCTGGGTGAAGTCGTTAAAGTTAAAGACGGCTACGCACGTAACTTCCTGATCCCGCAAAAAATGGCCCGCCGTGCTACCACGTCGGCTATCGCGGAATTCGAAGCCAAGCGCGCTGAACTGGAAAAAGCTGCTGCCGCCAAGCTGGCCGCTGCACAAGCCCAAGGCGAAAAACTGAACGGCATGACCGTGACCGTATCGCAGAAAGCCGGCGTTGACGGCCGTCTGTTCGGCTCGGTAACCAACTTCGACATCGCTGAAGCGCTGACCAAAGCTGGCTTCGCAGTGGAAAAAGCTGCCGTGCGCCTGCCGACCGGTCCGCTGAAGACCACGGGCGAGTTCCCAGTCACCGTTTCGCTGCACACCGACGTGCTGGCGGAAGTGACCGTTGCTGTTGTGGGCGAAGCTGCCTAAGAACTGGTCGGGCGGCAACGCCCCGCTGGTTTGCAACACCCTTGAAAAAAGCCGGGCTGAGCCCCGGCTTTTTTCTCGTCATAATTTTGTAGTACGGCACAAGCAGGTATAATTCGCGCCATGAACGCCCCCTCCGATCCGCAAGTCGATTCGCTCCGCGTCCCGCCGCACTCCATCGAAGCAGAACAGTCCGTCATCGGCGGCCTGCTGCGCGATAATGCGGCGTTCGACCGTATTGCCGACATGATGCAGCCGGAAGACTTCTACCGCTACGATCACCGCATCATCTTCGAGCAGATCGTCAAGATGATCAACGGCTCCAAGCCGGCCGACGTGATCACCGTCTTCGAGAACCTGACCCAGCTGGGCAAGGCCGACGACGTCGGCGGCCTGACCTACCTGAACGCGATGGCGCAGAACACGCCGTCGGCCGCCAACATCCGCCGCTACGCCGAGATCGTGCGCGACCGCTCGGTGCTGCGCCAGCTGATCACGGTGGCCGACGACATTTCCGGTCAGGCGTTCAGCCCGCAGGGCAAGGAAACCAAGGAAATCCTCGACGAGGCCGAGTCGCGCATCTTCGCCATCGCCGAGCAGGGCGCCCGCGGCGCCGCCGGCTGGCTGGCGGTGCAGCCGCTGCTGACCCAGGTGGTCGAACGTATCGACGAGCTGTACTCGCGCGAAAACCAATCGGAAATTACCGGCGTCCCGACCGGCTTCATCGACCTCGACCGCATGACCTCGGGCCTGCAGGGCGGCGACCTGGTCATCGTGGCCGGCCGCCCGTCGATGGGCAAGACCGCGTTCTCGGTCAATATCGGTGAAAACGTCGCCATCGAAGCCGGCCTGCCGGTGGCGATCTTCTCGATGGAGATGGGCGGCGCCCAGCTGGCGATGCGTATGCTGGGTTCGGTCGGCCAGCTCGACCAGCACCGCCTGCGCACCGGCCGCCTGAACGACGAGGACTGGCCGCGCCTGACGCACGCCATCCAGAAGATGAACGACGCCCAGGTGTTCATCGACGAAACCCCGGCGCTGAACCCGATCGAGATGCGCGCCCGCGCGCGCCGCCTGGCGCGCCAGTGCGGCAAGCTCGGCCTGATCATCGTCGACTACCTGCAGCTGATGCAGGGCTCCAAGCCGGGCGACAACCGCGCCTCCGAGATCTCGGAGATTTCGCGTTCGCTGAAAGGCCTGGCCAAGGAGCTGGGCTGCCCGGTGATCGCGCTGTCGCAGCTGAACCGCTCGCTGGAGCAGCGCCCCAACAAGCGTCCCGTCATGTCCGACTTGCGCGAATCCGGCGCTATCGAGCAGGATGCGGACGTCATCATCTTCCTGTATCGCGACGAGGTCTACAATCCGGACTCGCCCGACAAGGGAACCGCTGAAATCATTATCGGTAAGCAGCGTAACGGCCCGATCGGCGCGGTGCGCCTGACCTGGATCGGCCAGTACACCAAGTTTGGCAATTACTCTGGTAGCTTGGGTATTTACCAGGGCGACTAATCTTTGCGCCGGCATACGCTGCCGGCGATCTGCAGTAGTAATAAAACGGAGAAAAATATGTTTGGACGTTTGATGCCCTCCGAGGGCAAATTCTTTGACCTGTTCAACCAGCACGCCGAGCTGTGCGTCAAGGGCGCAAAAGAGATGGTGGGCCTGATGTCCAATTTCGACGACCTGGAAAACCGCGTGCACGCGATCGAGAGCATCGAAAAACAGGCCGACAAGATCACCTACGCCACGGTCGACCTGCTGCACAAGACCTTCATCACGCCGATCGACCGCGACGACATCCACAAGCTGATCACCCGCCAGGACGACATCCTCGACCTGCTGGAAGACGCGGCCCAGACCGTGTCGCTGTACGACCTGCATTCGGTGACGCCGGAAGCCAAGCGCCTGGCCGAGCTGGTGCTGGCCTGCGCCGAGAAAGTCAAGGAAGCGGTGGCGCTGCTGCATAACATGGACAACTCGCGCCAGATCGTCGCCATCTGCGAAGAGATCGACCGCCTGGAGTCGGACGCCGACCACGTGATGCGCGCCGCCATGTCCAAGCTGTTCCGCGACGAACCGGACGTGCGCAACCTGATCAAGATGAAAGCCATCTACGAAATCCTGGAAACTGTGACCGACCGTTGCGAAGATGTGGCCAACATCATCGAAGGCATCATCGTCGAAAACGCTTAAGACAAAGACCAGACATGCATACCATCCAAATCAGTATCTACGTGCTGGGCCTGCTGATCGCCCTGGCGTTGATATTTGACTTCATGAACGGCTTCCATGACGCCGCCAACGCCATCGCGACCGTGGTCTCGACCGGCGTGCTGAAGCCGCAGACGGCGGTGGCCATGGCCGCGCTGTTCAACTTCGTGGCGATCTTCGTGGTGGGCCTGCACGTGGCCGGCACGGTGGGCAAGGGCACCATCGATCCCGGCATCGTCGACCAGTACGTCATCTTCGGCGCGCTGGTGGGCGCCATCGTGTGGAACCTGTTTACCTGGTACTACGGCATTCCGTCGTCGTCCTCGCACGCGCTGATCGGCGGCCTGGTCGGCGCCGCGGTGGCCAAGTCCGGCACCAGCGCGCTGGTCGGCGACGGCCTGTGGAGCACCGTCAAGTGGATCGTCATCTCGCCGCTGATGGGCTTTGTGTTCGGCTCCATCATCATGCTGATCGTGTCGTGGATCTTCGTGCGCTCGACGCCGCGCCGGGTCGACAAGTGGTTCCGCCGCCTGCAGCTGGTGTCTGCCGCGTCGTACAGCCTGGGCCACGGCGGCAATGATGCGCAGAAGACCATCGGCATCATCTGGATGCTGCTGATCGCGGTCGGCCAGGTGCCGGCCGGCGGCGAAGCGCCGCCGCTGTGGGTGATCGTCTGCTGCTATGGCGCGATCTCGTTCGGCACGCTGTTCGGCGGCTGGCGCATTGTCAAGACCATGGGCCAGAAGATCACCAAGCTGAAGCCGGTGGGCGGTTTCTGCGCCGAGAGTGGCGGCGCCATCACCCTGCTGATCGCCTCGCACTTCGGTGTACCGGTCTCGACCACGCACACCATCACCGGCGCGATCGTCGGCGTCGGTTCGGCGCAGAAGATGTCGGCGGTGCGCTGGGGCGTGGCCGGCAACATCGTCTGGGCCTGGGTGTTCACCATCCCCGCCTCGGCCTTCGTGGCCGCGCTGGCCTGGTGGGTCGGTCACCACATCATGTAACACCAAGGGAGCTGCGGCTCCCTTTTTTCTTCCTTCTGATCTTGCGCAAATTGAACGATCAGCCTCCTCGCCCACGAAGAAAAGAAACTTTAGGTATAGTGCCTGTTTGTCGTGTTTGGATGAACGAGAGAATGGCTATCGATTTCGCAACCCTGAAGCAGATGGCGGAGCAGTCCGCCGCTGTGACGCAATCCTGCAGCTGCAACGACGCGCAGGCATGGTCCTGGCAGCAGATGCCGCTGACGCTGGAACTGGATCAGTTCGAAGAAACCGGCACGCTGGTGGAAAATCCGTATGACGAACCGACGTTCGAGGAATACCATCCCGCCGGCACCCGGCTGCAAAGCGACGACGCCCCCATCGCGCCGCGTTACTATCCTGCCAATCTGAGCCAGGTTCTGCGCTGCGTGAAATGCAGTCGCCTCTACCTGCGCTACACCGAGGGCGGCGGCTACTTCACCGAGGTGCGCATCCGCGCCCTGCAGCCGCAGCTGCTGGTGGACGCCGCGCTGTAACGCGCTCCCTCAAAAGCTTGGGGCCGGCCGCCGGCTATTGCGTGATTGTCGTCCCGACCTTAGACTAACCAATTATCAATATTGGCAGCTAATAAATGGCCGACACTCCTCCCGCCCACGACCTCGAATGGGACGCCGGCGATCTTGCCTGCGGCGACCTGGTGCTCGAACTGCGCCGCCGCGTGCGTGCCGAACCGGGCAAGGTCTTCAAGCTGATCGCCCGCGATCCCGGCGCGCCGGCCGACCTGCCGGCCTGGTGCGGCATGACCGGCCACCAACTTATCGCCCAGGACAGCGCCGCCCAGACCTACTGGATACGCGCCAAGTCCTGATCCACCACCGCTGTACTCAACCAAGGAGCCATCATGTCCGGAAAATTCCTCGTCAACCTCACCAGCGGCCTCGATAACACCGACAAGGCCACCGTCGCGTTCGTGGTCGCCAACGCCGCCGTCGCCTCCGACAAGGAAGTGATCGTGTTCCTGTCCACCGAAGCCGTGCGCCTGTCGCAACAAGGCGTGGCCGACTCGGTCCATGAAGAAGGCTTCGCGCCGCTGAAGGAACTGATGGACAACTTCGCCGCCGCCGGCGGCCGCATGTTCGTCTGCTCGCCGTGCTTCAAGAAGCGCGCGCTGGACGAGAACGCCCTGGTGCCCGGCGCGGCCGTGGTTGGCGGCGCCAAGCTGGTCGAGTTCATGACCACCAGCGAATGCCCTAGCGTCAGCTACTAACCAACAAGGATACCCATGACCGCATCTAAACGCCGTCAACTCATCCAGGCCGGCGCGCTCGCTGCCGGCGCCGTGGCGCTGGGCGCCGCCGCCCCGGTGCTGGCGCAGACCAAGCGCAAGCTGCGCTTCGGCGTCGGCCCGCTGCTGCCGACCGCCGAGGACACCAAGAAAGCCTACAACGCCTTCTTCGCCCACCTGGCCAAGGAACTGAACGCCGATTTCGAATTGCACGCCACCACCGACTGGGCCGGCATGGCCGTCGCCATGGGGTCGGGCCAGCTCGACCTGGCGTGGATGGGCCCGTGGGGCTACATCATCGCCAACAACAGCACCGGCTGCACTGCGCTGGCCACTGTCAAGTACGACGAGAAGCCGGTGTACCACGCCATCATCATCGGCAAGCCGGACCTGAAGGTCAACAAGTTCCCTGAAGACACCAAGGGCCTGACCATCTCGTTCGCCGACGTCGGCTCCACCTCGGGCTGGCTGATTCCCAGCTGGTACGCCAAGGAAGTGTGGAAGATCGATCCGAAGAGCTACTGGAAATACAGCGAAGGCGCGACCCACGCCGCCAATGAAATGGCGGTGCAGGCGGGCCAGGCCGACATGGCCACCGACTTCGACCGCAACCGCAACGCCATGATCGAATCGGGCAAGGTCAAGCCGGACAGCAACAAGATCCTGTGGACCTCGGCGCCGCTGCCGAACGACGCCATCGCCGTGCCGAAAGGCGCCTCGCCGGCGCTGGTGGCGCAGATCCAGAAGATCCTGACCTCGATCACGGTCGAACAGGCCAAGACGCTGCTGCCGAACCATTACACCGGTTTCGTCGCCGCCACCCATGCCGACTACGCGTCGATTGAAAAAGCCGGGCTGACGCTGGGCAAACTCAAGAAGGCATAAGTGTGAGCACGCCACCAAGCGCGCGTGTCAGCGTGACAGCGGTGCAGGCCGCGCTGGCGCGCCAGCTGGCCAGCCGCGCCAGTCCGGCCCGCCGGCTGCGGCGGGCAGCGCTGGTGGTGGTGCTGATCGTGTTGTACGGCCTGTGCTGGCAACTGGCGCAGGTCGACCTGGTCAAACTGGCCGACGGCCTGCCCAAGCTGGGCCACTGGCTGGCGCAGGCCTGGCCGCCCGACCTGGCCGAGCTGCCGCTGTTCGCGCAGCGCATGGGCGAGACCATGGCGATGGCGGCGCTGGGCACCACGGCCGCCGCGCTGCTGGCGCTGCCGATGGCGGTGCTGGCCAGCCGCAACATCACGCCGTTCCCCAAACTCTACTATCCTGCGCGCTGGCTGCTGAACGCCTTGCGCGGCATCGATTCCTTTGTCTTCGCGCTGCTGTTCGTGGCGGCGGTGGGCCTGGGGCCGTTCGCCGGCGTGCTGGGCATCGCGCTGCACACCTGGGGCAGCGCCGCCAAGCTGTTTGCCGACCATATCGAGAACGCCGGCATCGGCCCGCTGGAAGCGGTGCGCACCACCGGCGCCGGGCGCGGCACGGCCATCGTCTACGCCTTGCTGCCGGACCTGCTGCCGGTGCTGCTGTCGACCACCTTGTTCTGGTGGGAGTTCAACGTGCGCGCCTCCACCGTGCTGGGCGTGGTCGGCGCCGGGGGCATCGGCCTGGAGCTGAAGAACAGCATGGACCTGCTGGACTTCTCGCGTCTGTTCACCATCATCGCGCTGATCCTGGTGGTGGTGACGCTGCTCGACCAACTGAGCGGCTGGCTGCGGAAGCGCCTGGTATGAGCGCGCCGCTGTTCGCAGTGCGCGCCGCGCGCAAGACCTATGGCGCGCTGGTGGCGCTGGACGACGCCAGCTTCCAGATCGCGCGCGGCCAGATGCTGGCAGTGCTGGGCCCCAGCGGCGCCGGCAAGAGCACGCTGTTCCGCTGCCTGGCCGGCCTGGCGCCGCTCGACGGCGGCGCCGCGCTGCTGCATGGCGGCGACGTCGCCCAGTTGCGCGGCCGCCAGCGCCGCAAGATCGCCGTGGTGTTCCAGCAGTTCAACTTGGTCAACCGCCTGAGCGCGCTGGACAACGTGCTGGCCGGACGGCTCGGCCATGTGCCGGCCTGGCGCGGCTGGCTGCGCCGTTTCGGGCCGGACGACATCCGCCTGGCGCTGGAATGCCTGGAACGGGTCGGGCTGCTGGAGCATGCCGACCAGCGCGCCGATGAGCTGTCCGGCGGCCAGCAGCAGCGCGTGGCGATCGCCCGCGCGCTGGCGCAGCAGCCTGACCTGATCATCGCCGACGAACCGGTGGCCAGCCTCGATCCGCACACCGGAGCCGGCGTGATGGCCTTGCTGTCGTCGATCTGCCACGAAGGCGAGGGCGGCATCGCCGTCATCTGCAGCCTGCACCAGCCGGAACTGGCGCGCCGCTACGCCGACCGCGTGGTCGGTCTGCGCCAGGGCCGCATCGTGCTGGACGTGGCGGCCGCCGACTGCGCCGACGCCGCGCTGGAGCAACTGTACGGCGCGGCGCCGCTGGCGCCCGCCGCGTGAATCACCGGAGAAACACCATGACCGCATCCTTCAACCACCCGCAGCAGCCCGACGTCAGCTTCGACGGTGGCGATCTCGACTGCGGCAACGGCCTGTTGCTGCTGATCCGCCGCCACATCGATCCGCTCGACCGGGGCGGTCTGCTGGAAATCCGCTCCACCGAAATCTCGGTCGACGAAGACCTGCCGGCCTGGTGCCGGATGACCGGCAACGAGCTGGTGTCCTTCATCAAGGAGGGCAGGCAGCGCAGCTTCCTGGTCTGCAAGGGCCAACTGGCCGAACGCCGCGCCGCGCCGGCCCAGCCGCCGCAGCAGCGCGGCGGCATCGAGCTGGTGGCGGTCAAGCCGCTGACGGTGTATCCGGCGCCGGCCACCGCGCCGTCGATCCGGCCCCTGTCGGTGATGGGCATCGGCAGCTGGCCGCGTCCGCGCTGGATGCTGCAGGCGGTGCACGAGCACATGGAGGGCCGGCTCGATGACGCCGCCTTCCACGCCACCGCCGACGATGCCGTCAGCCTGGCCATCAACGCCCAGCTGCGCGCCGGCGCCGATGTGGTCAGCGATGGCGAACAGCGGCGTGACAGCTATTCCAGCTTCGTCGCCTCGCGCCTGGACAATTGCCAGCTGATTCCGCTGACCGACCTGCTGCCGCTGGTGGACGATCCCGAGGAATTCGAACGCGAGCTGCGCGCGCTGGACGTGCCGGCCGGCGACGTGCGCCATCCCGCCGTATTCGGTCCGCTGGGCCGCAGCCGGGGCATCGCCGTGCATGAAGTCGACTACGCGCGGGCGCTGACCACGGCGCCGGTCAAGGTGGCGCTGCCGGGGCCTTACCTGCTGACGCGCACCATGTGGATGGAGTGCATCTCCGACCGCGCCTACGAGAACCGCGAAGACCTGGCGCGCGACATCGTGCGCGTACTGCGCGAGGAAATCGCCTGCCTGCTGGCGTCCGGCGCGGCGCTGGTGCAGCTGGACGAGCCGGTGCTGTCGGAAGTGGTGTTCAGCGGTCCGGCCAACCAGCGCAGCTTCATGTGCGGCGCGCTGGGCGCCAAGGGCGACACGCCGACCGAACTGGCGTTCGCGCGCGACCTGGTCAACGCCGTCACGCAGGGCTTCCCGCGCGAGCGCATTGCCCTGCATATGTGCCGCGGCAACTGGACCGCCGATGAAAGCAAGGCGCTGTCGGGCAACTACCAGCCGCTGGTCGACACGCTGGGCCAGATGCGGGTCGGCACGCTGTTCCTGGAACTGGCCACGCCGCGCGCCGGCGAGATGGAAATTCTGCGCTCGCTGCCGGACGACATCCGCATTGGCGTCGGCGCCTGCAACCAGAAGCACGCGCACGTGGAAACCGTGGACCACGTGGTGGCGCACGCCGAACACGCGATCCAGCTGTTCGGCGCGCAGCGCGTGCTGCTGACGCCGGATTGCGGCTTTGCCACCTTCGCCGACAATCCGCTCAATTCCAGCGCCACGGCGGAAGCCAAGCTGGCGGTGCTGGCGCAGGCCGCGCGCATCCTGCGGGAACGCCATGGCGTCTGACATCGCGGGCAAGCTGGTGGTGGTACTGGAACGCGCGGCGACGGCGCAGGAGGTGCTGTCGGCGCTGCGCTACGCCAGCACGACCGCCGCCATGGACATGGCGGTGGAAGTGCATGCGGTCGGCGCCGCGGTGGCGCTGCTGCGGCGCGGCGCCGAAGCCGATAATTCCACCTGGCATGCCGCGCTGGCGCAGTCGCTGGAACTGGGCGTGGCGTGGTTTGCCTGTCCGCAGGCGCTGGCGGCGCACGACATGACGGAAGGCGACCTGGCCGATGGCGTCACCGTGCGCGGCGCCGCGTCGCTGCTGGCGGCCGGCATGGCGCCGGGCGGCCGCTTCATGGTCTTCTGAAGCACGGGGATTCACCGGCTGCCGCCGGGATAGGCTATCATCGCGGCTCTTCAGTCGTTCCCGAGTCCCATGAATCCTCCCCGCAACAAGCGTTACTCCCGAATCCAACACGGTATGGAGGTCCTGCTGGACTGGGCCATGCTGGGCGGGCTGGTGAGCGCCTTGAGCTACCACTGCGGGTTGCACGGCCGCATGGGCGTGACGCGCTACGCGCTGACGCTGCCTGACGAGCAGCGCCTGCCGCAGCCGCTGAAGATCGCTTTTGCTTCCGATTTCCACGCCGGCCGACCCACCCATCCGGCCATCTTCGACGACCTGTTCGCCCGCATCAAGGAAGAGCAGCCGGACGTGCTGCTGCTGGGCGGCGACTACGTCACCGGCCACGCGCGCAACGCGGCGGTGCTGTGTCCCGGTCTGGCGGCCTGCCGGCCGCCGCTGGGCAAGTTCGCGGTGCTCGGCAACCACGACCTGTCCACCGACGATGGGCTGCTGATCCGCATGTTCGCCTCGGCCGGCGTGCGCACGCTGATCAACCGCGCCGTGACGCTGCCGGCGCCGTTCGACAGCGTTTCCATCTGCGGCATGGACGATCCGTGGACCGGCGCGCCCGACGCCAAGTCCACCTTCGCCGGCGCCGCCGCCACCCGCGTGCTGCTGATGCACGCGCCGGACGGCCTGCTGATGCTAGATGGCCAGCGCTACGACATCGGCTTTGCCGGCCACACCCACGGCGGCCAGATCGCCTTGCCGAACGGCACGCCGCTGGTGATGCCGCAGGGCCCGCTGTCGCGGCCGTTCTACTACGGCCGCTTCCCGGTAAGCGACAATGGCGATCTGGTGGTCAGCCGTGGCGACGGTTGCGGCGGCATTCCGGTACGCATCAACGCCGATCCGGAGCTGGTCATCTGCACTGTGCAATAATCTGCACCATGCATCCCATCCATTTGATTGAAGAAGATCCTGCTGCGCCCGAGTCGGCCCTGCTGATGGCGGAGCTGTCGACCGCGCTCGAAGCGATCACCGGCGACAGCGGCCGGGCCTCGTTCGACGTCGATGACGTGCGCGGCCCGCTGGCCTGCTTTGTCGTGGCGCGCGGCGGCGACGGCGCGGCGCTTGGCTGCGGCGCGTTCCGGCCGCTGGAGCCGGGCGTGGCGGAAATCAAGCGCATGTATGCGCGCCACGGCACCCAGGGTGTCGGCAGCGCCGTGCTGCGCTACCTGGAGGACGAGGCGCAGGCGCTGGGCTACCAGGCCATCTGGCTGGAGACGCGGCTGGTCAACCGCCGCGCGGTGGCCTTTTACGAGGCGCGCGGCTACGCGCGGATCGCCAACTACGGCAAGTACATCGGCAACCCGCTGGCCGTCTGTTTTGAAAAGCAGCTGTCATGAAGCGCTATATCGCCCTGACCTTGGCATTGATGCTGACGTCGAATCTGCCGGCGGCCGGTCCGCTGCGCGACCGCCTCGCCGCCATGCGCAGCGAGATGGAGGAGGAGGGCGCCGCGCCGTTCGCGCTGCCGGACGGCGTCAGGCTGCTGGCCGACCAGCCCTACGGCGCGCATCGCCAGCAGCGCTATGACGTCTACCTGCCGGCCAACGCCGAGCGGGCGCCGGTGATCTTCATGGTGCACGGCGGCGCCTGGCGCACGGGCGACAAGGCCAGCGCGGCGGTGGTGCAGAACAAGGTGCGGCGCTGGACCGCGCGCGGCATCATCGTGGTGTCGGTCAATTACCGCTTGCTGCCCGGCGCCAGCGTGGCGGCGCAGGCGGCCGATGTTGCCGGCGCGCTGGCGGCGGTGCAGGGCAAGGCCGCCGGCTGGGGCGGCGATCGCGGCAAGTTCGTGCTGATGGGACACTCGGCCGGCGCGCACCTGGTGGCCTTGCTGGCGTCGGCGCCGGTGCCGGCCGGCGTCACGCCCTGGCTGGGCACGGTGGCGCTGGACAGCGCGGCGATGGATGTGCCGGCGCTGATGGCGCAGCGGCATTTTCCGTTTTACGACGCCGTTTTCGGCGGCGACGCGGCCTACTGGCGCACGGTGTCGCCGCTGGCGCAGCTGACAGCGGGCGGCATGCCGCTGCTGGCCGTGTGCTCGTCGCGCCGCCAGGATTCCTGTTCGCAGGCCGAAGGCTATGCGGCGCGCGCCAACGCGCTGGGCATGCGGGTGCAGGTGCTGCCGCAAAACCTCAGCCACCGTGAAATCAATGCGACGCTGGGGCAGGCCGGGACTTACACTAGTGCTGTGGAAACTTTCCTTGCCAGCCTGGACGCTGTGTTCGCGGCGAAACTCATGTAAGTATCGTCTTACAAGGAGCCGCGCCCGGCGCTGGTTCCGGACGCGGCCGGCAGGCGTCACAATACTGCCTATGAAAATCATCGATCAACGCTATCTGGACAGCGGCAACCGCTACTCCACCCAACCATGCCTGCTCGGCATCCTGGAACTCGAACCGGTGACCGAAGCGGCAACTGAACAATTGCAACAACGCCTGTACGCCGCTCTGCCGGGCCTGCGCCGCCTGCACGGCCTGGTCGGCAAGCGAGCCGACCAAATCCCGGCCGTGGTGGAACTGGTGCAGCAGACCGCGCTGGAATTGCGCCGCCTGGCGCTGAATGAAGTGACGCTGGGCTTTGTCGGCGTGGTGCCGGGCATGCCGGGACGCTATCGCATGGTGCTGCCGTATAACGCGCAAAGCGCCGCCGCGCCGACGCTGGCCATGGCGACCCAGCTGGTCAACGCCATGCTGGCCGGCCGCTCGTTCAACGTCAAGGCCGGCCTGGCGCGTCTGCGCGCACTGGCCGACCGCCGCAGCAAGCCGCGCGGCACGCTGATGCAAACCGCCCGCACCCTGCTGGCGTCCGTCATCCCGAAACGGACTTTCGCCGCGCCATTCCTGGCGCCGCGCTTAAGCTAACTCGATCTCCATGCCCTCGTAAGCCAGGAACACCTGCAGCCCGCCCAGCAGCGGCGCGTGGCGTGCCATGACTTCGGCGAACACGGCTTCCAGCTCGTCGTCGCTGCGGGTCGGCTCGTGGTGGGTGCAGTACAGCGCCTTGGCGCCGGTGCGCAGCGCCAGCGCGAAGGCGGAATCGAAAGTGCCATGACCCCAGCCCTGCTTGGCGGGGTATTCCTCGCGCGTGTAGGAGCAATCGACGATCAGCGCATCGACGCCGCGCACGGTGGCGTCGATGGCGGCGTCGCGCTCGGCCATCCATGCCGCATAGGCCGCATGTTCCGGATGATCCGCCGGATGGATGTTGTAGTGCGGCTCATGGTCGCCGGTGAAGAACAGCGAGCGGCCGTTGCATTCGACGCGGTAGCCGAGGTCGGTAACCGGGTGGTTCATCACCACATTGCTGACGGTGGCGTCGCCCACCTCGATCGGCACATCCACTTCCAAGGTACGGTATTCGATGGTCGCGTCCATCTGCGTCTCGCTGACCGGGAAGTAGCTGTTTTGCAGCTGCACGCCCATCACGTGCTCGATGCCGTTGCCGGTCACCGGATCGGTCACGCCGTGCAGCCGCACGCGGCTGTCGCGGATGAACAGCGGCGTGAAGAAGGGCAGGCCGTGGATATGGTCCCAGTGACTGTGGGTGATGAAAATATTGGCGTGGATAGGGCGGGTTTTGTGCTGGATCAGCGACTGCGCCAGCGAGAACAGGCCGGTGCCGCCGTCGATGATGATCAGGGTGTCGTTGTCGGTACGGACTTCGATGCAGGTGGTGTTGCCGCCGTAGCGCGCAGTGCGCGGCCCGGGCGAGGGGATGGATCCACGGACCCCCCAAAATTTGAATTTCATACGCGATCCCTGGTGTGCTCTTTTTATTGCTATGTGTGTTGCCGCATTGCCTACGGCCGATGATAGCTTTTTTTTCACGGCACAGGGAAAAAGCCGCTGCAATTTTGTCTCATTCATCATTTCTCGATGTACAACAGCTTGCACTACAGCTACACTCCCACACTGCGCCTGTCAATTGTGCAAGGCTGCGTTCCGTCCCTACAGGTATCGAAAAAACAACCATGCAAGAGTTGAATCAAACGCAAATCGCCGAGCGACTGGACCAGCTGACCGAGCTGAGCGTCCAGCTGGGCAGCAGTCACGATACCGACTCGTTGCTGGAGCGCATACTCATTGTCGCCAAGAGCATGACCAATGCCGACGGCGGCACGCTGTACCGCCCGAGTGAAGACAAGCGGCAGCTGAATTTCCACATCCTCATCAACGACACGCTCAACACCCACCAGGGCGGCTCCAGCGGCCAGCCGGTGACGGCCGGCAGCGTGCCGCTGTTCAACGACAACGGCGAGAAAAACCTGTCGGCGGTGGCGGCCTATGCCGCGCACTTCGGCCTGTCGGTCAACATCGAGGATGTGTACAAGGCCGACGTGTTCAACTTCTCCGGCATGGTCAAGTTCGACCAGATGCGCAACTACCACTCGCAGTCCTTCCTGACGGTGCCGATGAGCGACCACGAAGGCGAACTGGTGGGCGTGCTGCAGCTGATCAACTCCAAGGACACCGAAACCGGCCAGATCCGCGCGTTCACCCAGACCGACCAGCGCTTCATCGAAGCCCTGGCGGCGCAGGCGGCGGTGGCGCTGACCCACCAGCGCCTGATCGCCCAGTTGGAAGAGCTGCTGGAATCGCTGGTCAACCTGATCAACATCGGCATCGATGAAAAGTCGCCGTACACCGGCCGCCATTGCCAGTTCGTGCCCGAGCTGACCATGATGCTGGCCGAGGCGGTGCACAACACGGACACCGGCCCGCTGGCCGATTTCCAGATGACCGACGCCGACCGCAAGGAACTGTGGCTGGCCGGCCTGCTGCACGACTGCGGCAAGATCACCACGCCGGTGCACGTGGTGGACAAGGCCACCAAGCTGGAAACCATTTTCGACCGCATCGCGCTGGTGGACACGCGTTTCGAAGTGCTGCTGCGCGACGCCGAAATCGCCGCCCTCAAGCGCAAGCTGGAAGCCGGCGCCGACCACTCTGCCATCGCTGCGATTGATGCCGAGCTGGCGCAGCAGCAGGCCGCGCTGCGCGACGAGCGCGACTTCATCCGCTATGCCAACGTCGGCGGCGAGGGCATGAAGCCGGAAGACCAGGAGCGCGTGCGCCAGATCGCCCAATATCGCTGGACCGGCCCGGACGGCGCCGAACAAGCCTTCCTCGACAACGACGAGCTGACCAACCTGACCATCAAGTTCGGCACCCTGACCGAGCCGGAGCGCAAGGAGATCAACAACCACATCTCGATGACCATCAAGATGCTGGAAGCGCTACCGTGGCCGAAGCACCTGAAGAACGTGCCGGAATACGCCGGCGGCCACCACGAGCGCATGGACGGCAAGGGCTATCCGCGCGGCCTGACCAAGGACCAGATGTCGGTGCAGGCGCGGGTGATGGCGATCGCCGACATCTTCGAGGCGCTGACCGCCAAGGACCGCCCGTACAAGAAGGGCAAGATGCTGTCCGAGTCGCTGCGCATCCTCGGCCATTTCTCGCTCAACGGCCACATCGACCCGGACCTGTTCGACATCTTCATCCGCAACAAGATCTATCTGGAATTCGCCCACAAGAACATGGACGAAAAACAGATCGACGCCATCGACGAATCCCAGATTCCGGGCTATCGTGCGGATCAAAACACTTAAAAAGTACGGCCTGCGCTGGGCGCTCGGCTTGCTGCTGACCGCCGTCGCCGTGTTGCAGGTGTCGGGCGCGCTGCGTATCGACGCCATCGAGCGCATGGACACCTTCTTTGCCGACCTGCGCATGCGCCTGGTCAAGCCGGAGCTGGACCCGCGCATCGTGGTGGTCGACATCGATGAAAAAAGCATTGCCGAAGTCGGTCACTTTCCCTGGAACCGCAAGATCGTCGCCCAACTGGTCACGCAGCTGACCGAGCATTACGGCGTGGCCTCGGCCGGCTTCGACGTGGTGTTTGCCGAAGCCGACAACACCTCGGGTTACGACGTGCTGGAACAGCTGGCGCAGCGCGAGATGAAGGACGTCGGCGGCTTCGGCGCCCGCGTCGCCGGCATGAAGGAAGCGCTCGACTACGACGGCCTGCTGGTCAAGGCGCTGGAAGACCAGCCGGTGGTGCTGGGCTATAACGTGGCCGAGGACCAGCGCAAGGGCAAGCTGCCCGATCCCTTTTTCAATACCGACACGCTGAACGGCCGCGAGCTGCCGGCCATTACCTACAACGGCTACCTGGCCAACCTCGACCGCCTGCAGGAGGCGGCGGCCACCGGCGGCATCTTCACCGCCTTGCCCGATCCGGACGGCATCCTGCGCCACACGGCGCTGCTGATGCGGATCGGCGACGGCTTCTATCCGACGCTGTCGCTGGCGACGGCGGCGGTGGCCTTGCAGGCGCGCGCCATCACGCCGCTGTGGGAAACCAATGTGGCCGAGCTGTCGGCGCGCCAGCGCGCCAACGGCGGCCTGGATACGCTGCTGATGTTCGTCGGCCAGAAGAAAGCGCCGATGCGCATACCGGTCGGCGAAAACCTGTCCAACCTGATCGAATTCCGTGGCGTCGGCGGGCCGAAAGGCGGCGCCTTCCCGTATGTGTCGGCGGCCGACGTGCTGGCCGGCCGCGTCAGGAAAGAGGTGCTGGCCGACCGCATCGTGCTGATCGGCACCACTGCGCCGGGCCTGCTGGACTTGCGCGCCACGCCGGTCAACAGCGCCTATCCCGGTGTGGAAGTGCACGCCAACATGATCAAGTCCATCCTCGACGGCCGCTTCAAGGTGCGGCCGGATTATGCCGACGGCGTCGAGGTGCTGCAGGTCGGCGTGGTCGGCGTGGTGCTGGCGCTGGCGCTGGGCGTGATGGCGCCGCTGCCGTCGATCCTGCTGGCGGCGGCGATGGCGGGCGCCGTGTTCGGCTTCAACTACTGGACCTATACCGAGATGGACTGGGTGCTGAAGATGGCGATGACGCTGGTGCTGATCGCCGCCGTGTTCGTGCTGAACGTGGCCTGGGGCTACTTCTTCGAAGTGCGCCGCAACCGCGGGCTGGTGTCGCGCTTCGGCGAGTATGTGGCGCCGGAACTGGTGGCGCAGATGGCCGAGAATCCGGAGCAGTACAACATGGACGGCGAGAGCCGCGAACTGACCGTGATGTTCGTCGACGTGCGCGGCTTCACCACCATCTCGGAAGGGCTGACGCCGAAGCAGCTGCGCGAATACATCAACCTGTACCTGACCGCCATGTCGGAAGACATCCGCAGCGCGCATCAGGGCACGCTGGACAAATACATCGGCGACGCCGTGATGGCGTTCTGGGGCGCGCCGGTGCACTTCAGCGACCACGCCCGCCGTGGCGTCGCCACCTCGCTGCTGATGCAGGCCAGCGCGCGCCGCCTCAACGAGGACTTCATCGCGCGCGGCTGGCCGGAACTGAAGATCGGCATCGGCCTCAACTCCGGCCTGATGCACGTGGGCGACATGGGTTCCAACATCCGCCGCGCCTATACGGTGATGGGCGACGCCGTCAACCTTGGTTCGCGGCTGGAGGGCATCACCAAGGTCTACGGCGTCGGCATCGCGGTGGGCGAGGTGACGCGTGCGGCGGCGCCGGAATTTGCTTACCGCGAGCTGGACCTGGTGCGCGTCAAGGGCAAGAACGAGCCGGTGGCCATCTTCGAGCCGGTGGCGCTGGTGCAGGATGTCGACGCCGCCACGCTGCACGAACTGGAGCGCTGGCATGCGGCGCTGGCCGCCGTCCGCGCCCAGCGCTGGGACGAGGCGGAAAGCCTGCTGGCCGAACTGCAAACCTTGTCGCCGCAGCGCGGCCTGTACACGCTGTACGTCGAACGCATCGCCTATTACCGCGCCCATCCGCCGGGCGAAAACTGGGACGGTGTTACCACCTTTGAGACAAAATAATTCTAAAAAAATAACAAGCAGCGGATTTTCGTGGCGAACTGAACAAACACGGATTAAACTTCATTCATTAGTTTCCTGACGGCTATACTTCAGCCTCCCCGCACCCAGGCCCTGTGCTTCTTACACATAAAAAACGTAGTGTTCGCCGTCCGTGACGTCTCGCAGGCGCCGGCGGTCAATAGAATCCGTCTCAGCCAGAGGATGTTGTTATGAAAGCCAATCGCCCTCACAATTTGCGTCGTAAAGCCCTCGCCGTACTGGTGGCGGCCTGTTATGGCAGCGCCTTCGCGGCGCCGGTGAACCCTGTGGTGGTGGCGGGACAGGCCACCTTCAATCAGCAGGGCAAGACCTACACGATCACCAATACGCCCAACGCCATCATCAACTGGCAGGGCTTTTCGATCGGCGCGGACGAGATCACGCGCTTCGTGCAGCAGAGCAGCGACAGCAGGGTGCTGAACCGCATCACCGGACAGGACCCGACGCAGATCCTCGGCTCGCTGCAATCGAACGGCAAGGTGTTCCTGATTAATCCGAACGGCATCGTGTTCGGCGCCGGTGCGCGCGTGGACGTCAACGGCCTGGTGGCGTCCAGCCTGAATATTTCCAATGCCGACTTCCTGGCCGGCAAAAACAACTTCGATGGCGCCGCCAGCGCGGGCAAGGTCAGCAACCAGGGCACGATCACGACGCCGTCCGGCGGGCAGATTTTCCTGATCGCGCCGGCGGTGGAAAACAGCGGCATCATCTCGTCGCCGAACGGCGACGTGGTGCTGGCGGCCGGCCACAGCGTGCAGCTGTTCGACTCGAAGGATCCGAACGTGCAGGTGGTGGTGTCGTCGCCGGCGGATCAGGCGCTGAACCTGGGCAGCATTGTCGCTGCCGGCGGACGCGTGGGCGTGTATGGCGCGCTGGTCAATCAGCGTGGCGTCATCAATGCCAACAGCGCGGTGCGCGGCGAGAACGGCAAGATCGTGCTGAAGTCGAGCGGCACCACGCTGGTGGAGGCGGGCAGCGTGACCAGCGCCAGCGGCAGCAATCTGAATACGGGCGGCGACATCCTGCTGCTCGGCCAGCAGGTGGGCGTGACCGGCAACGCGGTGGTGGACGCCAGCGGCGCGGCCGGCGGCGGCACGGTGCTGGTCGGCGGCGACTACCAGGGCAGGAACGCGGCGGTGATGAACGCCCAGCAGGCCTACGTGGGCAAGGATGCGGTGCTGCGCGCCGACGCCACGGACAGCGGCAACGGCGGCAAGGTGGTGGTGTGGAGCGACCAGGCTACCCAGATGTTCGGCGCGATCTCCGCGCGCGGCGGCGCCAGCGGCGGCAATGGCGGACAGGTCGAAACCTCCGGCCATTATCTGAACATGCAGGGTACGGTCGACACGCGCGCGCCGAAGGGCGCCAGCGGTTCGCTGTTGCTGGACCCGAGCGATGTCTATATCGCGCTCGACCTCTCCACCGCAACAAGTAACGGCATGCTGAACAGCGGCAGCCTGTCGCTGAACGGCAACCTGTTCCTGGACACCGGCGCGGTCAAGGATTCGCTGCTGCTGACCAGCGTGCTGCAAACGGCGCTGCTGACCACCGATGTCACCGTCAGCACCGCCAACGCCAGCGGCACCGGTAGCGGCGCCATCAATGTACTCAGCCCGCTGCTGTGGGTCACCAACCGCAACCTGAACTTGCAAGCAGACGGCAACATCCAGCTCAAGTCCGCGATCTCCGGTCTGAATGGCGCGCTGAACATGACGGCTGGCGGCGCCATCGCGCAAACCACCAGTCCGATCGACGCGCTGACGGTCAGCAGCGTCAGCGCCATCGCGGCCGGCAATATTACGCTGAACAATAACAGCAACACCATCGGCGGCGTGGCCACGCTGGTCAGCAATGGCGGCAACGCCAGCCTGACGGCGGTCAACGTCAACCTCGGCGCCAGCTCGGCGGCCGGCACGCTGACCGCCAACGCGTATAACGGCGATCTGGTCGTCAACGGCAATATCAGCGGCGCCGGCGGTGTGGTGCTGTCGTCCAACAAGGCGGGCGGCGCGGTGACCATCAACCAGGCGGTAAGTTCGTCCGGCGGGAATATCTCGGTGGTGGCGGACAAGATGACGCTGAACGGCGCCATCAGCGCCAGCACCCAGCATTCGGTACAAATGCAGCCGAACCAGGACTCCGTCAACATCGTCATCGGCAGCAGCGCGGCCGACGGCAGCGGCGTGCTGGGCTTGAGTGAAACGGAATTGCAGCACATCAGCCTGGCGCCGAACGCCTTGCTGTCCATCGGCACCTCGTTCAATAACAGCGCCGCCACCGGCACGCTGACCGTGGACGGCAGCCTCGATCTGCATAGTTCGCTGTCCGGCGGCGGGCTGCTGCTGCAAACCCAGTCCGGCGCGCTCAACATCAATAGCGGTGCGGCGCTGACCGTGCCGGGCGTCATCAGCTTGCAGACGCTGACCAGCGGCGATCATCGCGTGACCAATGCCGGTACGGTCAGTTCTAACTCTGGCATCAATATCTTCGCAGGCACGATGACGCTGGCCGGCGGTGCGCTGAGCGCGCCTTCGGTCAGCCTGGAAAGCGTCAACCAGATCAACCTCGGCGCGACCGGCAATCCGGCCAATACGCTGGCCTTGACCAACGCCGACCTGGCCAGCGCCGGCAGCGCATCCAATCTGTACGTGTCGGTCAACAGCGGCAACCCGACGGGCGACATCGTCGTCAGCGCGCCGATTTCGGTAGCGCCCAATCTCAACCTGACGGCGCAACGCAATATCGCGCTGCAATCGTCGCTGAACAGCGGTGGCCTGCGCCTGAGCACGCCCGGCAGCATCAGCGCCACCGGCGACGTCGCGGTGAGCGGCGTGTTTGAACTGGCGAACGGCAGCTGGAGCCAGAACAGCGGCACGCTGCCGGCGTTCAGCGCCACCGATTTCCGCCTGACCGGCGGCAGCTTCCTGCGCGTGCAGGGCGGCGACGGCAGCCTGTCGCTGCCATACCAGCTGGCCGATATCTACGGCCTGCAAGGCGCGGCGACGCTGCTGACATCCAAGTCCTACCTGCTGAACGGCGATATCGACGCCAGCGGCACCAACGGCTGGAACGGCGGCGCGGGCTTCAGGCCGATCGCCACGTCCGGCGGCTACACCGGCGTGTTCGACGGTGCCGGAAATGCCATCTCCGGGTTGAAGATCAGCCGTTCCGGCGACAACAACGTCGGCCTGTTCTCGCAAGTGGATACCGGCACCATCCGCGATCTGACGCTTAGCGGCGTCAACGTTACCGGCGCCAGCAATGTCGGCGCGCTGGCCGGCTACGTGTCGCAAGGCGTGGGCTCCATCAGCAACGTCAATGTCAGCGGCCTGGTCAAGGGCATCGGCAACACCGGCGGCTTGATCGGCAACAATGGCGGCCTGATTACCGGTTCCAGCAGCAGCGGCAGCGTGAACGGACTGAGCAGTGCCAACGGCGCGTCCAATATTGGCGGGCTGGTGGGCCGCAATACCAACCAGGTGGCCGACTCGTGGTCGAGCGCCGATGTCGTCAGCCTTGGCCAGGGCTATACCGGCGGACTGGTGGGCAGCAATACCGGCAGCGGCCAGGTGTTGCGCTCGTTCGCCAGCGGCTCGGTCAACAGCTCCGGCGAAATCATTGGCGGCCTGGTGGGCGACAACAACAACTACGCCAGCGTCAGCCTGTCGTATGCCACCGGCAGCGTCGTCGGCGGCCGCAATGTCGGCGGACTGGCGGGACGGAATACGGACTCCGCCTCCATCAGCAATGCCTATGCGACCGGCGACGTCAGCGGCAATTTCAACGACTACAGCGTCAACCATCAGAATATAGGTGGCCTGATCGGCGATCTGTTTGGTGGCAGCGTCAGCAATGTCTACAGCACCGGCGTGGTCAACCGCTCCGGCTTCTACAGCGGCGTGTATGGCGCGGTGGGTTCGCAGGAAGGCGGCTCGCTGACCCATGGCTACTTCAACCTCGACACGGCCAGCACCAGCAGCGACTCGGCCGGCGCCGTTGGCCTCACCTCGGACCAGATGAAGCTCGGCAGCAGCTATGCCGGCTTCGACATGGAATCGACCTGGCGCATTTACGATGGCCACACCACGCCGTTGCTGAAGCATTTCCTGACGCCGTACCAGGTGACCGTGACCGGCGGCGACAGCGTCAACAAAACCTATGACGGTCTATCCGCCGCGTTCGGTGGCACGGCCGGCACGCTGCCGGCCGGCATCAACGGCAGCGTGGGCTTCGATGGCGCCGTCAACGTCGGCACCTATGGCGTGGGCGGCCTGTGGTCCACGGTTTACGATATCAGCTACACCGGCGCGACCTCGGCGCAGCTGATCATCAATCCACGCCCGGTGACGGCCACCGTCAGCGCCAGCAAGGTCTACGACGGCAATACCTTCCTGGAAGGGCAGGCCAGCTACACCTTCAGCGGCCTGGTCGGTACGGACACGCTGGGTGCGCATGGACAGGTCCAATTCGATAACAAGAACGTCGGCAGCAACAAAACGCTCACGGTCACCGACGCGGTCCTGACCAACAACGACTACGGCAATTACGTGTTGAGCGGCGTCACGGGCAGCGGCACCATCACGGCGGCGCCGCTGGCCACCTGGACCGGCACCGGTCCCGGCCTGTGGAGTGCGAGCAGCAACTGGCTGAATGGCATCGTCCCCGAGGGCGCCAATGTGCTGGCGGCCGCGCTGGGCAGCAGCGCCGGCCTGATCACCTATGATGGCACGGCCGGCAACACCACGCTGATGACGTTGACCTCGACGGGCGCGCCCTTGACGCTGACCGGCGGCAAGCTGACGCTGACCGGCAGCGGCGACGCGCTCTCCAGCTTTGCCGGCACGCTGACGCAAAACGGCGGCGGCCTGGATGTGGTGGGCCACTTGCGCGCCGAGACGCTGGTATTGACCAGCGGCGTGTTGAAAGGCATCGGCAGCTACAGCCAGCTGGAAACCAACAACCTGACCCAGACCGGCGGCGTGATCGACAGCGCCGGTGCGGTCAGTATCGGCAGCAGCGGCAATATCACGCTCGGCAATATCCATGCGCACAGCCTGTTGCTGAACACGGGGCTGACCGGTTCCATCACGCAGAACAGCGGCACCCAGCTGGTGGCCGATACGGTGAATGCGAACGCCCACGGCGACATCACGCTCACCAACAGCAACCAGGTTGGCGCGTTTTCCGCCGGTGCTTCCGACTCGGGCAATATCGCGCTGACCAACACGGTCCTCAGCGGCGAGCTGGAACTGGGGGCATTGACTGCGTCGGGCAATATCATCATCGACAATCACGGCGGCATCCATACCGCCGGCACGATTGCGAGCGGCGGGCTGGTGTCGATCACCGCGCACAGTCCTGTGACCATCAACGATACGATCAGCGGCGTCGATATCCAGCTGGCCGCCAGCACGGACATCACGCTGAACGGCAGCTCGCAGCTGCTTTCCGGCCACTCGATCGGCTTGACCGCCGGCAGCAATATTGTGCTGGGCGGGCTGTTGACGGTGCCGTCGGGCGGCAGCATCAGCGCCGTGGCCACCAGCGGCAATATTTCCACCAGCAACGGCACGGTGATCAACAGCGCCGGGTCGCCGGTGTCGCTGTCGGCGCCGAACGGTACGGTGAATACGCAAGGCGGTACGTTCGGCGGGGGCACGGTACCGGTGATTAATCAAAGCCCGGCGGCCGCTGCGGCTGCGGCCGCCGCCGCAGCAGCCCAGGCCGCCGCCGATGCGGCCGCCAAGGCGGC
>NZ_WKJL01000032.1 GCF_009674565.1 Duganella aquatilis | reverse complement strand
GGGGTCAGTGCCGACATTCGGACACGGCCTCAGCCGCGCGCGGCTGAGGCCGTGTCCGAATGTCGGCACTGACCCCGGTTTTGCTAGCCGCGCAGGCCCTGCACCGCGAAGCTGGCGATCGCGCGCAAGGTGGCGATGCTGGCGCCGGCTTTGGCGCTGATCTTCATGCCGGACAGCGTGGCGGCGACAAAGCTGGTGGCCTGGGCGATGTCGGTATCGGCCGGAATTTCGCCGCTGGCGGCAGCCTCGCGCAGCAGCGCTTCCAGCGCGCGGTTCAACCGCTTGCCGCTTGCGTCGCGTAGCGCGTTGACTTCCTCGTCGCCGGTGCCGAATTCGGAAATGGCATTGACGCCCATGCAGCCCTTGGCGTTGTCGCGCCTGGGACGGCCGGCGAAGGCTTGCAGCATATTGTCGACGGCGCCGAGGGCGGTGTCGCCTTTCAGGTTGCGCAGCAGGTCGGTCACGCTGTCCTGGCTGTATTGCGCCAGCGCTTCCAGGTACAGCGTGCGCTTGTCGCCGAAAGTGTCGTACAGGCTCTGGCGGCCGATCTGCATCGCTTCCAGCAGGTCGCTGGTGGAGGTGGCGGCGTAGCCTTTTTGCCAGAACACCTCCTGTGCTCTGTTCAATGCATCGACGCGGTCGAATTCTCTTTGCCTTGCCACTGCTGTTCCTTGGTTAGTTCGCGTCGTGGAAGATGATGCCCAGCGTATGGCGCTGGCCCTTCCGCAGCCGGCTCACGCCGTGCCGCAGGTTGACGCGGTAGATGCCACGCGTGCCCTGCACGGGACGGTGGTTGACGGCGAAGATTACCATGTCGCCGCGTTTCAGCGGTACGACTTCGACCCGCGACTGCATGCGCGGACGCTGCTCGGTCAGCACGAATTCGCCGCCGTCGAAGTCCTTGCCCGGTTGGCTGAGCAGCACCGCAGCCTGCAACGGGAACACGTGTTCGCCGTAGAGATCCTGGTGCAGGCAGTTGTAGTCGCCCTCCGTGTATTGCAGCAGCAGCGGCGTCGGACGCTGCTGGCCGGCGGCGTGGCAGCGCGCCAGGAAGCCGGTTTGCTCGGCCGGGAAGCGGTCCGGCAGGTCCATCAGCTCGTGCCAGCGGTTGGCGATGTGCGCCAGCGGGCCATACAGCGCGTTGCGCAGCGCCGAGATGGTCGATGGCAGCGGATAGCGGAAGTACTGGTATTCGCCGCTGCCGAAGCCGTGCTGCGACATCACCACGCGGCTGCGGAACAGCTGCGGCTGCGCGTACTGCGCGGCCATGACGGCGCATTCCTCGGCGGTCAGCATGCCGGGCAGGATGGCGTAGCCGTGCGCATTCAGCTCGTCGCCGATGGCCTGCCAGTCCAGTCCCGCCACGTGCACGGCGATGCCCGCCGCCGCCCCCACGGCCCGCCGCGCGATGGCCTGCGCCTGCGCGTCGGGCGTCGCCACCGGCGGCGCCTTGCGCGGCTTGCGTTCTGCGGCGGCGTCGCCGAAATCCAGTTCTCCGTTACTCACTGACCGCCTCTCTGTTCAATAATTCCGCCTTGCGGTCCACGCCCCAGCGGTAGCCGGAGAGCGCGCCGTCGTTGCGCACCACGCGGTGACACGGTATCGCCACCGCGATGCTGTTGGCCGCGCAGGCGCTGGCCACGGCGCGGGCGCCGCGCGGCACGCCGGCCAGTTGCGCCAGCTCGGCATAGCTGACCCGGCGCCCGGGCGGGATCGCCCGCAGCACCTGCCAAACGCGCTGCTGGAACGCCGTGCCGCGCACATCGAGCGGCAGGTCCAGGCCCACCGACGGCTGCTCGACCATGCCGACCACGCGCGACACCACCTGCTCGTATTCCGGCTCGGCGCCGATCAGCTCCGCCTTCGGGAAGCGGTCCTGCAGATCGCGCACCAGGAAATCCGGATCGTCATCGATCAGGATAGCGCAGATGCCCTGCGCCGTGCTGGCCACCAGGATCGGCCCCAGCGAACACTCGGCAATCGCGAAGCGGATCTGCTCCCCGGCGCCGCCGGCGCGGAAGGCCGACGGCTTCATGCCCAGCACCGCCGGCGACTGCGCGTAAAACCGCCCGCTGGAATTGAAGCCGGCCGCATACATCGCCTCGGTCACGCTGGCCTGCCCGGCCAGGCCGGCCTGCACCCGCCGCGCGCGCGCCGCGTTGGCGTAGGCTTTCGGCGTAATCCCGGTCACCGCCTTGAACATGCGATGGAAGTAAAAGCGGCTGACGCCCACCGCCGCCGCCAGTTGGTCCAGGTCCGGCGACTCCTCCGCCTCGTCGATCAGGCGGCAGGCCTGGGCGACGATGGCGGCCTGGCGCTCGGCCAGCGGCGGCTGGTCCGGCTTGCAGCGCAGGCAGGGACGGAAGCCGGCCTGCTCGGCCGCCTCGCGGCTGGCGTGGAAGGCCACGTTCTTGCGCAGCGCCGGACGCGCCGCGCACGATGGCCGGCAATACACGCCGGTGCTGCTGACCGAATACCAGAATTCGCCGTCGGCGCCGGCGTCGCGCTGCTGCACAGCGTTCCAGCGCGCTGCATCGCTACCGTAATTGTCCATCTCAGGCTCCGTAATTGGTGGAATGACGCCATCCTACCCAGCACAAAAAACCGCGGCACTCCGCCTCTTGCTTTTGAATTGTACAAGGATGCGATGCTAGAATGACACCTCACCAGGAGACAGCCGTTTGGACGACCAAGTTACGCAAGACAGCACGCCTATTTTCCAGCGCATCAAGGACTACCTGCTGGCCGAAATCGCCGCCGGCACCTGGAAGGAAGGCGACGTGATCCCGTCCGAGCAGGCGCTGGTCAAGCAGTTCGGCGTCTCGCGCATGACCGTCAACCGCGCCGTGCGCGAACTCACCGCCGAACAGGTGCTCACGCGGCGCCAGGGTTCCGGCACCTACGTGGCCCAGCAAAAATACCAGGCCACGCTGCTGGAGATCAAATCCATCGCCGACGAGGTGCGCGCGCGCGGCCACGCCCACCGCAGCAGCCTGCAGCAGCTGGAACGGGTGCGCGCCAACGACCTGATGGCCAAGCAGTTCGACCTGCCGCCCGGCCACCAGCTGTTCCACTCGGTGATCGTGCACTTTGAGAACGGCGTGCCGATCCAGGTCGAGGACCGCTGGGTCAACCCGCAATGCGCGCCGGACTACATGGAGCAGGACTTCGCCCACATCACGCCCAACGAATACCTGATGCAGGCCGCGCCGCTGCAGGGCGCCACCTACAGCATCGAGGCGCTGGCGGCGCCGCGCGACGTGGCCGACATGCTGGCCATCGACACCCGCCAGGCCTGCCTGGTGCTCAAGCGCCAGACCCATTCCGGCGGCATGATCGCCTCGCTGGTGACGATGTGGCATCCCGGCCACCGCTACCAGTTCGCCGGCAGCTTCAACCAGTAGAAGCGATTACTATCGCATCGCAAGCCACACCGGCCCGCGCTTTCTCTCCGATTGTCACGAAAATCGCGCAAAAGTGTTAAATTCAGGCGCTTTTCCCGCCTGCGGATGACGCAATCGTTTTCTTACCACGGCGTGGCCTATAGTGCTGGCTTCGATGCTATAGTTTTCCCGGTACAGTACCCAGCGTCCACCGAAAGGGATCACTTGCTTCACAGCCGTCCGCGCTTGCGCCAGCCACGCTGGCTACGTCTGTCGCACTGGATAGCGACCGGCGCGCTGACGGCATGCGCGTTCGCGCTGGCGCCGGCGGCGACCGCCGCGGAAAAAGTCACCATCCAGCTCAAATGGCTGCACCAGTTCCAGTTCGCCGGCTACTACGCGGCCCAGGACCAGGGCTATTACCGCGACGCCGGCCTCGATGTCACGCTGCTGGAGGCGCGCCCCGGCTACGATCCCCTGCAAACCGTGGTGCAGGGCCACGCCCAGTACGGCGTCGGCAACACCTCGCTGCTGCTGGCGCGCGGCATCGGCCAGCCGGTGGTGGTGCTGGCCTCGATCTTCCAGCATTCCGGCGCCGCCCTGCTGCGCCGGGTCGAGGCCGACGGCCAGCCGCGCCCGTGGCCAGGCGCGCGCCTGATGATCGCCCCCAACAACGAGGAACTGACGGTGTTCCTGAAAAAGCAGGGCGTGCGCATGAACCAGCTGTACCCGGTGCCGCACAGTTACAACTACGATGACCTGGCCGAGGGCCGGGTCGACGCCATGTCGGTCTACGTGACCGAGGCGCCGTACGTGCTGGACCGGCTCAACCTGCGCTACGAGCTGCTGTCGCCCGGCGCCCACGGCCTGGATTTCTACGGCGACGTGCTGTACACCACCGAAAGCGAATTGCGCGAGCACCCGGCGCGCGTGCAGGCGCTGCGCGAGGCGACGCTGCGCGGCTGGCGCTACGCCATGCAGCACCCGGCCCAGATCGCCGACCTGATACGCGCCCGCTATCCCGAACGCCACAGCCGCGAGCACCTGATGTTCGAAGCGCAACGCATCGCCACGCTGCTGGAACAGCCGCTGATCGAACTCGGTTACAACAACCCGGAACGCTGGCGCGCCATCGCCCGCGCCTACAGCGAACAGGGCATGCTGCCGGCGAATTTCAGCATCGACGGCTTCCTGTACCAGCCGCCGGACGACCCGCCGCTGCTGCGCTACGGCGGCGCCATCCTCGGCCTGCTGCTGTTGCTGACGTCGATGTGGATGGCGTGGCGCCTGCGGCTGCAGGCCGGCGCGCTGCGCCTGGCGCTCGCGGAACTGGGCAGCGCCGAGCGCATGGCCAGCTTCGCGCTGGAAGGCTCGGGCGAAGGCACCTGGGAATGGCGGCTCGACAGCGGCACGCTGGCGTTTTCGCCCAGCTACTGCCGCATGCTGGGCTACCGCCCCGAGGAATTCCACCCGACGCTGGCGCAGTGGCTGGACTATGTCCATCCCGACGACCGCCGCAACGTCGAACACGGCATCGCGCTGCACCTGGCCAGCACCACCGCGGCCACCGGCCATATCCGCAGCGAGCACCGCCTGCGCACCCGCGACGGCAGCTGGAAGTGGGTGCTGGCGCGCGGCACCATCCTGCAGCGCGACGCCCACGGCAAGCCGCTGCGCGCCGCCGGCACCATGGTCGACATCGCCGAACGCGCGCTGGCCGAGGAAGCGCGCCTGTGGGCCGTGGTGGACGCCACGCCCGGCGCGCTGCTGGTGGCCGACAAGCACGGCCAGGTGCGCCACGCCAATCCGGCCTGTGCCCACAGCTTCGGCTACGAGGGCGACATGGCGGGCCAGCAGGTCGAACAGCTGGCGCCGGAAGCGATGCGCGCCAACGGCCGCGTGCGCGAACTGTTCGTCCGGCCCAACCTGCCGGGCCGCGTGCTGTGCGTGCTGCGCGCCGACGGCAGCAGCTTCCCGGCCATGGTGCACATGACGCCGGTGGAGCTGGCCGGCCAGCAGCTGGTGATCGTGGCGCTGCGCGACATGACCCAGCGCCAGCGCGCCGAGGAGGCGCTGCAGGCCAGCTCGGCGCGCTACCGCCAGATCGTGCAGACCGCCGCCGAGGGCATCTGGATGACCAACGCCGACGACCGCACCACCTTCGTCAACCCGACGCTGGCGCAGATGCTGGACTACGACGCCGAACACATGATGGGCCGCGCCATGACCGACTTCATGGACGACAGCGGCCGCGCGCTGCTCAAGCAGCACCTGCAGCGGCGCCTGTCGGGCGAGGCGGCGCAGGGCGACGTCTGCTTCCTGCGCAGCGACGGCAGCACCGTCTGGTGCCTGCTGTCGACCACCGTGATGAACGCCGACTCCGGCCACTACGCCGGCATGCTGGCGATGCTGACCGATATCACCGCGCGCCGCCAGGCGGAAGAAGCGCTGCACGATTCCAGCCAGCGCCTGGCCTCGATCTTCAACGCCGTCACCAACGGCCTGGTGATGGTCGACGGCCACGGCGTCGTCATCGAGCGCAACGCCGCCGCCGCGCGCATGCTGGCGCACACGCCGGAATTCAGCGCCGGCGGCCTGTGGGCCGGCGTGCGCGAGGACGGCACGCCGTTCGACGCCGGCAGCCATCCGGTGCAGCAGGCGCTGGCGCTGGGCATGTCGGTGCGCGACGTGGTGATGGGCCTGGCGCAGCCGGACGGCACGCGCTGCTGGATGTCGGTCAATGCCGAACCGATCCCCGACGACAGCGGCGCCATCCACCTGGTGGTGGCCAGCCTGACCGAGATCACCGACCGCAAGCGCGGCGAAGACGCACTGCGCGAGTTGAACGAGCACCTGGAGGAGCGCGTCGAGATGCGCACGCGCGAACTCGATCACGCGCGCCTGGTCGCCGAGGAAGCCAGCCAGACCAAGGGCCAGTTCCTGGCCAATATGAGCCACGAGATCCGCACGCCGATGAACGGCGTGATCGGCATGGCCTACCTGGCGCTGAAGACCGAACTCGATCCGCGCCAGCGCGACTACCTGGAAAAGATCCGCTTCGCCGGCGAGCACCTGCTGGGCATCATCGACGATATCCTCGACATCTCCAAGATCGAGGCCGGCAAGCTGGAGATCGAGCAGGTCGACTTCGCGCTCGACCACGTGATCCAGACGCTGAACACCGTGGTGGCGCCGAAGGCCGCCAGCCGCGAGCTGGAACTGGTGTACGACCTCGATCCGACCCTGCCCAAGGTGCTGCGCGGCGACCCGCTGCGGCTCGGCCAGGTGCTGATCAACTACGCCAACAACGCCATCAAGTTCAGCGAGAAGGGCCGCATCGAGGTGCGGGTGCGCCAGGTGGTCGGCGACGCCCACGGCTGCCTGCTGCGCTTTGAAGTGAGCGACTGCGGCATCGGCCTGTCGGAAGGCGAAATCGACAAGCTGTTCCAGCAATTCCAGCAGGCCGACACCTCCACCACGCGCGAATACGGCGGCACCGGCCTGGGCCTGGCGATCTGCAAGCAGCTGGCGCAGCTGATGGGCGGCGAGGTCGGCGTGCGCAGCCGTCCCGGCCAGGGCAGCACCTTCTGGTTCACCGCGCGCCTGGGCATCAGCGACGCCTCGGTGCCGGCGCTGATCGACCGCGTCAAGGACGCCGCCGCCGAGCTGCTGGCGTCCTCGCGCAGCGCCGCCGTCATGGCGGCGCTGAAGAACGCCCGCATCCTGCTGGTGGAGGACAACACCTTCAACCAGCAGATCGCGCTGGAGATGCTGGAGGAAGTAGGCTCCTCGGTATGCCTGGCCGCCAACGGCATGGAGGCGCTGGAGCTGCTGCGCCAGACCGCCTTCGACTGCGTGCTGATGGACGTGCAGATGCCACTGATGGACGGCCTGGAGGCCACCCGCCGCATCCGCGCCGACCCGCGCCTGGCCGACATGCGGGTGCTGGCCATGACCGCCACCGCCACCAGCGAGGACCGGGTGCGCTGCATCGAGGCCGGCATGGACGATTTCATCTCCAAGCCGATCCAGCCGGCGCTGATGTACCAGACCATCGCCAACTGGCTGCCGGAGCGCGAGGACGGCGCCGCGCCGGCGCCGCCGTCGGCCTGGCCGCCGCGCCCCGCCTTCAAGCCGACCCTGGGCGGCGACCCGGCCGTGATCGATTTGTCGATCCTGGCCAAGCTGCTCGGCTACCACCCGCACAAGGTGCGCAAGTTCGCCTTCAAGTTCCTGCAGAACACCCAGGACGGCCTGACCCAGATGGAGGCGGCGCTGCGACGCGGCGACCTGGCCGCGCTGCGCGACCTCGGCCACAAGCTGAAATCGCCGGCGCGCACCGTCGGCGCGCTGGGCATGGGCGACATGATGCTGGAACTGGAACAGCTGCCGGCCGACGCCAGCGACGCCGACAACCAGCAGCAGGCCCGCCAGTTGCTGCAAAAACTGTGGCCGCTGCTGGAACAGATCACCGAACAGATCATGACCAACACCACCTTCGCCGACGACAACTGAACAGAATTGCGCGGCTTTTGACAAACCACCGCACATTTCTGAAAAATGGGTTATTATTTACGCCATCCCTGCCTGCCGACCTTGTTGCTATCCCCTCCGAGACATTGAAATCGCGCGAATGGCACCCAACTGCTGCCCATGGCAGCGTTTGAGGCCCGTCCCCAGGCGTTATTACTTACATCTACCTCGATTGAGGAAATTATGAGCGAAAATATCAAACACATTACCGATGCATCCTTTGAAGCCGACGTGCTCAAGTCCGACCGCCCTGTGCTGGTCGACTTCTGGGCCGAATGGTGCGGCCCATGCAAGAGCATCGCCCCGATCCTGGAAGAAGTCGCCAAAGAATACGAAGGCAAGATTCAGATCGCCAAGTTGGACGTCGATTCGAACCAGGCGGTTCCGGCCAAATTCGGCATCCGCGGCATTCCGACCCTGATCCTGTTCAAGAACGGCGTCGCGGCCGCGCAAAAGGTTGGCGCAATGGCAAAAGGCCAGCTGACCTCTTTCATCGACAGCAATATCTAAGTAAGATATCGTTACGTTGCAACAGCGGCGCCGCGCCCGCGGCCGCCGCTGAATAATACGAGACACCCACGTAGTTCCCTCCCCTACCTTTACTTTCCCGTCACGGGATACTCAACAATATGCATCTATCTGAATTAAAGGCCTTGCACGTTTCGGCGTTGTTGGAAATGGCCATCGGACTGGATATCGACAATGCGGCGCGTCTGCGCAAGCAAGAGTTGATGTTCGCCATCCTGAAAAAACGCGCCAAATCGGGCGAGCAGATCTTCGGCGACGGCGCCCTGGAAGTGCTGCCGGACGGCTTCGGCTTCCTGCGTTCGCCGGACGCCAGCTACATGGCCTCCACCGACGACATCTACATCTCGCCGTCGCAGATCCGCCGCTTCAACCTGCACACCGGCGACTCGATCGAGGGCGAAGTGCGCACCCCGAAAGACGGCGAGCGTTATTTCGCGCTGGTCAAGGTCGACAAGGTCAACGGCGAATCGCCGGAAGCCTCGAAACACCGCATATTGTTTGAGAATCTGACGCCGCTGCACCCGAACGAGCCGCTGCGCCTGGAACGCGACATCAACGGCACGGAAAACATCACCGGCCGCATCATCGACCTGATCGCGCCGATCGGCAAGGGCCAGCGCGGCCTGCTGGTGGCGTCGCCGAAGTCCGGCAAATCGGTGATGCTGCAGCACATCGCCCACGCGATCACCTCCAACCACCCGGACGTCACCCTCATCGTGCTGCTGATCGACGAACGTCCAGAGGAAGTGACCGAGATGCAGCGCTCGGTGCGCGGCGAAGTCGTGGCCTCGACCTTCGACGAACCGGCCACCCGCCACGTGCAGGTCGCCGAGATGGTGCTGGAAAAAGCCAAGCGCCTGGTCGAAATGAAAAAAGACGTGGTCATCCTGCTGGATTCGATCACCCGCCTGGCGCGCGCCTACAACACCGTGATCCCGGCCTCCGGCAAGGTGCTGACCGGCGGTGTCGACGCCAACGCGCTGCAGCGTCCGAAGCGCTTCTTCGGCGCCGCCCGTAACGTCGAGGAAGGCGGCTCGCTGACCATCGTCGCCACCGCGCTGATCGAAACCGGCTCGCGCATGGACGACGTGATCTACGAGGAATTCAAGGGTACCGGCAACATGGAGGTGCACCTGGAGCGCCGCCTGGCCGAAAAACGCGTCTACCCGTCGATCAACCTGAACAAATCGGGCACCCGCCGCGAGGAACTGCTGATCAAGCCGGACCAGCTGCAGAAGATCTGGATCCTGCGCAAGCTGCTGTACTCGATGGATGAGATCGAGGCGATGGAGTTCATCCTCGACAAGATGCGCGCGACGAAGAACAACACCGAGTTCTTCGACATGATGCGTCGCGGCGGCTAAGCCTGGCTTAGTCGTATCAAACAGGCAACCTCGGTTGCCTGTTTGCGTTTACCCCGGTATAATCCCCGATCGCATTATTCAACCAGGCAAGTGAGCGGCAATCGGGTCACGAGGCATGACAGACCGACGAAGTGCTGTTTGGCTACCAAACTACTGAGGCTACACATGAAAGCAGATACCCATCCAGATTACCGTGAAGTTGTCTTCCACGACCTGTCGTGCGATTTCAAATTCATCACCCGTTCGACCATCGGCACCCGCGAAAAAATCGAGTTCAACGGTAAAGAATACCCGTTGGTCAAGATCGAGGTGTCGGCTGAATCGCACCCGTTCTACACCGGCAAACACAAAATCGTCGACACCGCTGGCCGCGTTGAGAAATTCCGCCAGAAGTTCGGTTCGGTCGGTTCGAAAACCGCTGTCGCAGCCGGCTAATTCTTGCCGCTTCGATAAAAAAAGCAGCCTCTGGCTGCTTTTTTTGTTTGATACCGTCATACTCCGGTTCTACTCTTAAAACACACTGATCGATGAAGCCAGTCCGTCTTCCCGCCGCCGCTACCTTGGCATTGCCGCGCTGGGCGCTGTTCGCCCTCGGCCTGTTGTACATCCTGCCTGGCCTGATCGGCCGCGACCCGTGGAAGAACGACGACGCCGCCAGCTTCGGCATCATGTGGACCATGGCGCACGGCGGCTGGCAGGACTGGCTGTGGCCGAACATTTCCGGCCTGTCGTGGCCGGACGAAGGCCCGCTGGCCTTCTGGCTCGGCGCGCTCGGCATCAAGCTGTTCGGCTGGCTGCTGGGCGACGTGCTGGGCGCCCGCGTCGGCACCGTGCTGGTATTCCTGCTGGGCGCGCTGTCGCTGTGGTACGCCACCTTCAACCTGGGCCGCCGCCAGGACGCGCAACCGCTGCGCCTGGCCTTTGGCGGCCAGCCCGAACCGGACGACTTCGGCCGCACGCTGGCCGACGCCGCCCTGCTGATCTACCTCGGCTGCCTCGGCCTGCTGCTGCACAGCCACGAAACCACGCCGGAAGCGCTGCAGGTGTCCCTGACCGCGCTGCTGCTGTACCGCACCGTGCGCTACGTGGAAAAACCGTCGCTGCGCAACGCCGCCCTGAGCGGCCTGGCGGTCGGCCTGCTGACGCTGACGCGCGGCTGGCTGACGCCGGTGTGCCTGGTGCTGGCCCTGTTTGCCTGCACCCGCTTCCTGGCGCAGCCGGCCATCCGCGCCGTGCGCGACCTCGGCGCCACGCTGGCCGTCGGCGCCGTGGTGGTCGCGTTGTGGCTGCTGCCGGCGCAGTTGCTGGAGCCCTACCATCAGCAGCCGTTGAACGCCTGGATGGACTGGAACTGGCTGCAGCTGGACTGGCCCAGCTGGGCCTCGGTCAAATTCTTCTTCCGCGTCGGCCTGTGGTTCTTCTGGCCGGCCTGGCCGTTCGCCGGCTGGGCGGTGTGGGCCTGGCGCCGCCAGCGCGGCGTGCTGCACATCGTGGTGCCGCTGGCCTTCGTCGTCGTCGGCCTGCTGCTGACGCTGTGCCATCCGCAACCCGAGCAGGGCCAGCTGCTGGTGCTGCTGCCGCCGCTGGCGGTGATGGCCGCTTTCGGCCTGCTGACCGTCAAGCGCGGCGCCATCAACGCCATCGACTGGTTCTCGGTGATGGCGCTGACCATGTGCGCGGCGGTCATCTGGCTATTCTGGATCGCCACGCTGACCGGCTGGCCGGAAAAGGCCGCGCGCAACGCCCTCAAGCTGGTGCCGGGCTTCACGCCGGAGGTGGGCTGGATTGCCTTCGTCGTGGCGCTGGCCGCCACGCTGGGCTGGTTTGTGCTGGTGTACTGGCGCATCTCGCGCCAGCCGGCGGTGCTGTGGCGCGCCGTGGTGCTGTCCTCGGGCGGCCTGATCCTGATCTGGATTCTGCTGATGACGCTGTTCCTGCCGGACTTCAACTACGGCAAGAGCTACGCCAGCGTGGCGCAGCAGATCGCCGCCAAGCTACCGCCTGGCAAGCACTGCATCGAATCGAATATCGGCGCGGCCCAGCGCGCATCGTTTGCCTACTACGCGCAGCTGCCGTTCGCCGGCGTGGAAACCGACCACTGCGACCTGCTGCTGTTGCAAGATAGCATCAAGCTGCGCGACGACCGCGAAATCGTGCCGCAGTACCGGGGCAAGCAGTGGGTGCTGCTGTGGGAAGGCCGGCGCGCGGCCGACCGCGAGGAACGCTTCCGCCTGTATCGCCGCGCCAACTGAAGCGGGGCCGGCGGGCGGCAATACAACGCTGTATTGCCGCGCGGGTAGCATGCTGCTATGCTTTTTGGCAGAAAGCGGCCAGCCCATGCGATTTATTATCCTGACATTATTCCTGCTGGCGACGGGTGGCGCAGCGCGCGCAGCGCCACTGCTGATCACCACGGAGCACTCGCCGCCATCGAGCATGCGCGACGCCGACGGCGTCATCATCGGCCGCGCCACCGACAAGGTGCGCGAAATCATGGCGCGCACCGGCACCGACTACCGCATCGACCAGTTGCCGTGGAAACGCGCCTACATGACGGCGCAAACGCAGGAGCAGACCTGCGTGTATTCGACCTCGCGCACGCCGGAGCGCGAGCAGCTGTTCAAATGGGTGGGCCCCACCGATGAAGCCGAATGGCAGTTCTGGGGCCGGGCCGACCACAGCTTCCCGCTCAACACGATCGACGACGCCCGCAAGCTGCGTATCGGCACCGCCATCGGCGACGCCCGCGACGACTACCTGCGCAGCCGCGGCTTCAACGTCGACGCCGTCAGCAACGACCTGATCAATCCGCAAAAGCTGCTGCTCAACCGCATCGACCTGTGGGCGGTCTCGGTGCGCAATGGCGGAACCGGCCCGGGCCCCTATGACTGGTCGGACAAGGTGGTGCCGCTGATGGTGTTCCATCGCGTGAAAGTTTACCTGGCGTGCAACCTGGCCGTGCCGAACGAGCTGATCGACAAGCTGAACGCCGCCCTGGCCGACATGCGGCGCGACGGCACCCTGGCGAAGATCGACCGCAAATACGAGCACTGGGGCAAAAGCCCTTAAGCTCAGCGGCGCGCCATCATGATGCCGTTGGCCGGCACGTTCTTGGCCAGATGCATCTTCTGGAAATCGCTGATGGCCAGGGCGTCGCCGCCGTCATGGAACTCGAAGCGCGTGCCGTCGTCGGTGACGAAGCTGGTTTGCGACGTGGCGTAGATGCGCACGGGGCGCGCGTTGCCCAGCGTGGCGTACAGCTTGGTCAGGCGGTTGTCGAAGGAGATTTTCTGGCCGTTTTCCAGCAGGTAGGTATTGTGATACGGCAGGAATTCATCGGGCTGCATCTGGTACTGGGCGGCGCGGGCAGCGCTGACGCTGACGCTGGTATCTTGGGCATAGGCAGCAGGCAGGGAACTCAGGGCAAGCGCGGTCACAACGCCAAGCAGGATCGTTTTCATGGTGTACTCCATCAGGTTGTAGGAACTGCGGGGAGCCACCGCTGCGGTTTGTATTTTCAGCGGGGACATGAGCAGATTAACAAACCATTTGGCCAATATCCGGCGTATGCGACGGGCGGCAAAAGCGCGTACCTCAAACGTCAAAAGCCGGGGATAAACGGTGTGCCGGCCGGCAGCTGTTGCGCGCCGCGAGTTTTTATGCGGCGCCGTGATACAAACGGCCCCAACAGGGATATAGTTGCGCATTGAATGAGTTGCCCTACGGCAGCAAACCAACAACTCCACCGGCTGCGCCTCCAGTCTGCGCACCGGCCTTGGCGGCCCCGGCTGCTGCGCCCCACCCTCGCGCCCAGCCCCGGCATCATGATCGTGATGATGCATTATGTTCACTCTTTACAAACTTCAAACCGCGCTGCGTAAAACCACTGTCCGTGCCGCCCTGCTGGTGCTGACGATCTCGCTGGCCATCCTGCTGGGCCTGCGCGCCGAGGTGCCGCAGGACGCCAGCCCCATCCTGCGCACCCAGGACATCGCCCAGATCACGGCGCTGCCGGCCAAGCGCGCGCAGCTGGACTACCTGCTGATTGCCGCGCCGCAGTCGGACGCGCCGCGCTACATCTTCAAGCTGAAGGATGACGCCAAGCTGTACGTGGTCAAGGTGCCGGGCACCACCCACCTGAGCCTGGAGCGCGAAGTCCTGCTGCGCAACAATATTCCGTACGCCATCGCCCGCGACGACTACCTGGCCTCGCACAAGGCGGTGATGCAGGACGATGAAGTGAGCATGCTGGCGCGCGTCGCCGCCTTCCTGGTGCGCCACGCGGTCGACATCCTGCTGGTGGGGCTGGTGCTGTTCGTGCTGCGCAACGGTCTGCCGGGCATGGGCGTGAGCGCCACCGTGCTGACGCCGGACCAGCTGGGCGGCAGCATGGACGACCTGATCGGCATGGAAGACATCAAGCAGGAAGTGCTGCACCTGGAGGAAATGATACGCAACCGCGCGCTGTACAAGGAACACGACATCGACAAGCCGTTCAACGTCATGCTGACGGGACCGGCGGGCACCGGCAAGACCAAGCTGGCCGGCTACCTGGCCAAGCGCCTCGACGTGCCGCTGATCACCGCCTCGGCCTCGGCGCTGGAATCGGGCTACATCGGCGGCGGCTCCAAGGCGCTGCACGCGCTGCACAAGAAAGCCTGCGCGCGCGGCAGCTGCATCATCTTCCTCGACGAAGCCCAGGGCCTGTTCATGCCGCGCGGCCGCGGCGAAAAGAAATGGGAAGACGACACCGCCAACACCCTGCTGGGCCTGCTCGACGGCGTGCGCAGCGACAAGGGCGCCGGCGTCATCTGGGTGGTCGCCTCCAACTTCGACGACGCCTCGACGCGCATGGACGAAGCCATGCTGCGCCGCTTCTCGGTCAAGATCAACTTCCGCCTGCCGAACAAGACCGAGCGCCGCGAACTGCTGCGCTCCTTCCTGATGCGCAAGGCCGACGGCTGCGTCGACTGGAAAGACTTGAACCTCGACCATGTGTCGGAAATCACCGCCAACCTCAGCCCGGCGGTGCTGCAAACCGTGGTCGAGCGCGCCAGCATGCTGTCGATCCAGGAAAAGCAGGTCATCAACACCGACCTGATGTTCCGCGCCTTCGAGCGCGCCACCATCGGCCTGACCGACCGCGCCACCACCGCCGAAAAGACCCGCCAGCGCGAACGCGTCGCCCTGCACGAACTGGGCCACTTCTTCATGCAGATCGACCCCTGGCTGCGCGAAGGCCTGCCGCTGGCCGAAGTGAAGGAACGCTCGCCGATGCTGAAGATCTCGACCGAATCGGTGTCCAAGCTGAACGCGCTGGGCTACGTGCTGTCGGCCTCGGACGACGTGGCCTTGCGCACGCTGGAAGAACTGGAGCGCGACGTCATCCAGCTGTACGGCGGCGTGGCGGCGGAAGAACTGTTCTACGGCCCGCGCGGCATCTCCGTCGGCAGCCAGAACGACATCGAGAAAGCCACCTCGATGCTGGACCTGATGGTCAACAAACTGTCGATGTACTCGCGCTCGAAGATCGACCACAGCCAGTTCAAGGACCAGGAGGCTGATCTGGGCCAGGTGGAAGCCAAGGCCGACGAGCTGTACAGCTACACCCTGACCGCCATTGCCGACTACCGCGACCAGATCAGCGAGCTGAAGGGCGTGCTGATGGACCAGTACGTGCTGTCGAAGGATGCGATCTTCGCGCTGCTGGAGCAGCAACAACAGGCGCAGCTTAAAAAAGCGGCATAAGGCAAGCTTGCTTGTTAAAAGATAAAAATCCGGGTGCAGGGTTGCGGCAGGGTGTCAAATGAGTGATAATGCGGGTCGCATTGCTACACACCTGCCTCGGTGGTGGAATTGGTAGACGCAGCGGACTCAAAATCCGCCGCCGCAAGGCGTGCCGGTTCGATTCCGGCCCGGGGCACCAGAATATAGAAAACCCCGCCAAGCTGCACAGCTTGGCGGGGTTTTTGTTGTCCATTGGCGCTATATAGACTTCTTCATGAAAAGATCCTGGATTAGCTCGTTTCTGTTTCGCCATTTCCCTTATCCTCCTAAATACATTGCGCGCGCCGATTGCAGCCGTGCACTTGAGTGTTTCGTTTGTCCCGTTGATCGTTGCACCGGACAGTTGAACGGACCTGACGAAACCGACATTGACAAGCCGCGCTCGGGAACGCGCTCGAAAGGCATCTTGACGCAAACCGCCGACGGCATCCCAATCCACTTATTGGTATCCCTTGAAGGCTACAACGCTCGCGCGGGCCGTCTACATCCCCCTTCGGCCCCCATGCCAAATGGAAGTGCATTACCACCCGATGTTGTTCCTGATCGACTTCAATGGCGCCTTGTACGCTATTGCCAATACCGAGGCGATTAAGATGCGAAATATAATTCTCGCCTTTACGGCGACAGCGCCGTTGTGTTGAATCGTCGGCTGGGCGATCAACTCGCCCTCCCTGCTTTATCTCGGAATAGGGCTGTGCCTCCTCAATTTCGCTCTCGATTTGGCATCTGGCGTGATGAATTTCCCGATCCTGACGGCACTATTCATGATGACAGGTCTGCTGTCATCGTCACCATGGTATCTCGGTCTGGGGAAAGGATTGTTGGTCTGGACCGCACGGAAAGTTCTGACAAACCTGCCAAAACTCATCTCCCGTACGTCAAAAAGGTTCGTCCCAGATGAACGCAAAACGAGAGAGGATTCTTACCTCACCCTATATCCGGTGATGGTTTCTGCGATGGCGGAAGTAAAAGATATAAGCGATGACCGTGCCGTCCACATCGTCGGCCACCGGGCAAGAGGGCATCGACTTTCTGTGGGTCTTACGGATGTTAAACAGCAAAGATCATTTATTTACACTGGATCTGTATAGCGTGCTGTCCCGCCTTGAGGCCTTTGCGGTAGGTGAGCTTGCATTCCGCCGTCTCATCGGGCAGTCGGCGAGAGAGTGTCACCTGATTGTGCTCTCCATACGTGCATTGCAACCACTTTCCGTCGGGGAATGCACCGTCAAGCGCATACGTGTAGGACCATTCATTTTTACTTCGCATCTCTTGGAAGTCCGTGAGGTCTCCCCTCATTTCCGGTGGGCCGTACATCGGCGCAGCCGCGTGCAGATACAGCGGGGATGCGACGTAGGGCACCCAGTCTGCAGCTGTATCAGTTACACGAATAGAAGAGGGAGAAATTAGCTCAGGGCATTCGAGGGCGTGTAGCGGTGCGGCCATGAGGCCGATCGGGGCGACAAGCAGCAGACACTGCATCGAGGAGAGTAAACTTTTGATGATCATACGCGCCTCCAATTATTCAACAACGTAGAACGCATCCGCGTTGTCGCTTGGGCGGATATAAACACCACTCTTGGTTTTTCCTCGCCTTGGAATAAACCGTGCCGATACCTCGGTCTTCTTTTCATGCTTCCATTGATCCATTATCCATATGCCGTTAGGACCGAACCGCAGGAAAAATGCAGCATGATTGCCATGACTTTTACTTGGATATCGGCCGTTGACGAAGGTCGCAATAGCAGTTCCTTTTTTTAGCGTTGCGCTTTCAACGACATGCTCTCCTTCTCTCCATGCGGAAGAGACGGGAATCTTCGCATAGTGCTGGATTAAGGCTACGCATTGGTGAGTTCCTACGAGCTCGGTGCCCTCCAGATCATCGACTTTGGAATAGACGTAAGGCATTTGAACCTCCCTTGCAAGGCGGTGAAAATGTTCTCACTGTATCCAGCGGTAATCGGTGCGTATTGAAGCACGACAAACAAAAGGCCCGGTGCGAACCGGGCCAGGGGATTACTTCTGAAGTGGTCCGAAGAAATGAATCATGTTTCCTTCCGGATCGCGGATCATGGTGGAGCGGCGCTGCGGCGTCAGTTGTTGATCGGCCCAGACAAATTCCACGTCGTGGGCTTTCAGCGCGGCGGTGACGGCCGTGAGATCCTGCGTGTCGAACACCAGCGCCTTGTATCCCAGCACGCTCAGGTGCGAGGGCGGCGCTGTGCGGTCCACCGGCGTAGTGCTCGTGCCGGCCAGCGTGACAAGCTCGATGCGCGTGCCGGCGCCTTCCATCATCGCGTAATCCGCGCCGACCGCGCCGAACCGGCCACGCTCGGCGGCGGTCAGGCCTAACACGCGCTCGTACCATGCAATCATCTTGGGCAGATCGCCGACTGCGATGGCGACGTTGTTCAGTGTCAGTCCGTTCATTTCTTCGCTCACGAGTGATTACTTGATGAATTGCAGCAGCACAGGAATGGTCTGTTGCGGTGCTTCTTCCATCAGCCAGTGGCCCGAGCCCTGGATGACTTTGCCGTCCACATCGTCAGCCACCAGTTTGACCTGGTTGACCAGGAAGTCGCCACCCGATTTTTCGCCGGCGATCACCAACACAGGCATGGTCAGCTTGGTTTTGCCCAGTTCGGCGAAGCGTTCGGCGTCCGCTGGGAAGGCTTTGAAGTATTCGAAGCCGGAGTGGATGGCGCCAGGCTGCGCGTAGGCTGCTGCATACAGTTTGCGGTCCGCTTCAGGAATCGAGTGCTTGCGGTCGGCAGCGAAGTCGTTCCAGAAGTGTTCGAAGTAGGTGCGCTCGCGGCCTTTCACCAGTTGTTCAGGCGTTTCGCCGTAGAAGTGGAAGTGCCACAGGTCGCGCAGCAGGAACATGTCTTTCCAGTTGCCGATGCCAGGCAGGAAGGCGTCCATCAGCGCGACTTTCTGCGTGTCCTGCGGATACTGGGCGGCGTAGGCGTACGCCACCATCATGCCGATGTCGTGGCCGACCACGGTGGCTGGTTCGCCGCTCACGGTTTTCACCAGTTCGTGGATGTCCTTGGCCATATTGGCCTTGTCATAGCCGTCCGCCGCCTTGGCCGAGGCGCCGGCGCCGCGCAGGTCGGGTACGATCACGGTGTGGGTCTTGGCCAGTTCGGCCATGACGGGACGCCACATGTAGCCGGTCTGGGTGTAGCCGTGCAGCAGGACCACGGGCGTGCCCTTGCCGCCGACCTGGTAATGAATTTGCGTGCCGTTCACTTGCGCCACTTTGTCGGTGTAGCCGGTTGGGGCGGCGGCCTGTGCCAGCGTCGAGCCGGCCAGTGCGGCAGCCAGCAACAGATGACGGAAACCTTGGATTGCTTTGTTCATGATGTGCTCCTGAAGTAAGGGTTGATGAGCACAGTATGGTCTTGCGATTACGTCTCCGGTAGTCAATAATCATCGCCATCAGTTTCAACCATTGGAATCAAATCAGGTAACATCTGCTTACGCTGGAAACACTTTCCACGTCAGCTATCGCTCTCTACTGCCCGTTATACGAACAAGCGCCACTGATGGCGATATTCAGGAGAGACGAAATGGAACATACCCCACGCAACCGCATTCATCCGATGATGGCTTTCGCTGCCGGCTCGGTGGCCCTGGTCAGCCTGGTTGGCGCGGCTTCGATTGCAGGACTTCTGCCGAACTCGCATGCCAGCAATGCACCGAACGATGCGCCGGTTCCTATCGCCGCAGTCGCTCCTGCACCGGCTCCGATACAAGCCGTCGCGCCACAGCCTGAGCCGCGCCGGGTAGTGGAGCATAAGACCATCGTGCATCACACTTATGCGCCGCAGCCGGCTGCGCCAGCGCCAGCACCGGTCGCGCAGAACAGCGTGGTGGGTATGGGCATCGGTGCGGTCGTCGGCGGTCTGCTGGGCAATCAGGTAGGCAGCGGTAACGGCCGCAAGCTGGCGACCATCGCCGGCGCGATTGGCGGCGGTTATGCCGGTAATGAAATCGCCAAGCGCAATCAGCAGCAATAAAAAAATGGCCCGGTGCGAACCGGGCCATGGTGTTACTTGGCTGGGCGTTTAGGATTCCACAGCTTCAGCTTGGAGGTCTTCTCGTAGCCTTTGCCGTTCGGGTAGCCCACCAGTTCCAGCTCCGAGCCCCATGGCGACAGGAAGTGCACCCAGGTCTCGCCTTCGGTATCGCCGCTGGTCATGGTCATCGGTTCGCCCAGCACGGTGATGCCTTGCGATTTCAGGTAGGCCACGCCGGCTTTCACGTCGTCGGTGTAGAAGGCGATGTGCGAGGCGCCGATGTCTTCGCTCTTCGGCATCACGCTGCTGCCGGTCGAGTTCTTGTATTCGAACAGTTCGATGTTGGCGCCGGTGCCGCAGCGGATCATCGCCAGCGTCAGGCTTTCGGCGCGCGGCGTCATTGGGAACGGGCCGATCTGCGTGACCGGCTCGCAGCCGAAGGTGTTGGCGAAGAAGGCCTCGGCCTGCTTCAGGTCCGGCACGTTGACGCCGACGTGGTCGATACCGGCCGATTTGATGCCGGCGGCTTGGGCGGCGCCGCCCAGGTTCAGTACGATGGCGGCAAATACCGCAGCGAAGATTTTCATGATGCGCTTCCTTTATTGTTTGTCGATGAAGACGCGCAGGCTCGCAAGCTTGCCGTCCTTGATGGTGAAGATGTCCTCACCGTGGACCTGGTTGGGATTATCCTTCGGCCCATAGCCCCAGGTAACCCGTCCTAAGCCATGGTTCCAGGCGACCGGCGCCGGCGTGAAGACGAAGCCGGGATGGTCGGCCTGCACCCGCTCCAGCAGCCGGCGGATGTCGGCGTAGCCGGTGGCCAGGCCGCCGTAGTCCGCCACCAGCACGTCGGCCGTGTAGACCTGCGGCAGCTTGGCGTCCCAATGCGCGGCGTTGCGGTCGTTCCAGATGTCGAAGTGACGGTTGATTGCCTGCTGCGCAACCGCCACTTCATCCGTCGCCTGGGCCTGGGCCAGCGATGCGATCAGCATGGCACCGATAGCGATGAACTTTTTCATGCTTACACCTGCGCCATGCCGCCGTCGACGAACAGCTCGGCGCCGTTGATGAAACTGGCCGCGTCGCTGGCCAGGAAGGCCACGGTCTTGCCGATTTCCGCCGCTTCGCCCAGACGGCCCAGCGGGACTTGCGAGGCCAGGAAGTCGAACAGGCCCTGGCGTGCTTCATCCGGCACCAGGCCGCCCAGACCTGGCGTGCGGATCGGGCCAGGGCTGACGACGTTGACGCGGATGCCGCGCTCTTTCAGATCCAGCACCCACGAACGGGCCAGGTTGCGCACGGCGGCCTTGCTGGCGCTGTAGATGCTGAAAGCGGCCGTGCCCTGGATCGAGGTGGTGGAACCGGTCAGTATCACCGAGGCGCCGTCGACCAGCAGCGGCAGCGCTTTCTGCACGGTGAAGGTCACGCCGCGCACGTTGGTGCCGAAGATGCGGTCGAAGTGTTCTTCGGTGATGGCGCCCAGCGGCATCATGTCGCCGCCGCCGGCGTTGGCGAACAGGATGTCCAGCTTGCCGGCGCTCTTGGCGATCTGGGCATAGACCGCGTCCAGGTCGCTCAGTACCGAAGCGTCGGCGCGGATGCCAATGGCGCCGGCGCCAATCGCGGCGACGGCGGCGTCGAGTTCAGCCTGGCGGCGGCCGGTGATGAAAACGCGTGCGCCTTGCGCCGCCAGTTCCTGCGCGGTGGCCAGGCCGATGCCGGTGCTGCCGCCGGTAACCAGTGCGATTTTGCCATTCAGTTGCTTGCTCATGATGTTCTCCTTGAAGTTGGATGCGAAGTGCATGGGAGAACTTTACTGCTGGCAGATTATTTGAAAAAGCGGGTAAAATTGAAATAACTATCTACACACATGGATAATCCGCATGAATCAGTTATTGGCGATACGGGCTTTTGCCCGGGTGGTGGAGGCAGGCAGTTTTACCAAGGCGGCCGATTCGCTGGACATGCCGAACGCCTCGCTCAGCAAGCTGGTGCAGGAGCTGGAGTCGCACCTGGGCGTGCGCCTGCTGCAGCGGACCACGCGCCGCGTCACCGTCACGCCGGACGGCCAGGACTACTATGAGAAGACGGCGCTGATCCTGCGCAATCTGGAGGATGTCGACACCTCGTTCAACATCGCCCGCAGCAAGCCGCGCGGGCAACTGCGCGTCGACACGGGCGGCTCGACGGCCAGCGAGGTGCTGATTCCCGCCCTGCCCGAATTCCTGGCGCGCTATCCGGACATCCGCATCGACCTGGGCGTGTCGGACCGTTCGGTGGACATGGTCAGCGACAATGTGGATTGCGTGATCCGCGGCGGTCCGCTGGACAATTCATCGCTGGTGGCGCGTCTCATCGGCGAGGCGAAGATGGTCACCTGCGCCACGCCGGAATACCTGAAGCAGTATGGCGTGCCGGCGTATCCGGAGGAGCTGAAGAACGGCCACCGGCTGGTGGCCTACATGCTGGCGCAGAGCGGGCGGGCGATTCCGTTCCGCTTCCTGCGCGATGGCGAGAAGACCGAAATCAAGATCGAGCACCGCATCGGCGTCAACGAGAGCAATGGCCACATGGCGGCCGGGCTGGCGGGACTGGGCATCATTCAGACCTTCGCCTACGCCGCCGGCGCCGCCATCAAGGACGGCACGCTGGTGGAGATCCTGCAGCCCTGGCGGCCGGCGCCCTACCCATTCCACGTGGTCTATCCGCAGAACCGCCACGTTCCCCAACGCCTGCGCGTGTTCATCGACTGGCTGGTGGAGACCTTCCCACAGCGCCTGGGGTAAGCACCTTTGCGCCACCTCAAACCTTACGAAGACGGAGCGAGCAGGATAAACGCCTACATCCACGAGGTGCGCCATGACCATCACTTTCGACAATCATCAATACGCCACGCGCCTGACTGAAGCCGGCATGGCCCCGGCACTAGCGGACATCCAGGCTGCAATGGCCGGTGACGTCATGCGTGAACTCATCGCCTTGGACTCCAGGCTGGAGCGGACAGATGCCAAGATCGATCAGGTAAAGATCATGGTCAATGCAAGAATCGATCAGGTGGAGCTCAAGCTCGAAGCGAAAATCGCCGACACCAAGGCTGAAATCATCAAGTGGGTCGTTACTGTCGGCATATTGCAGTCTTCATTGATTTCAGCCTTGCTGCTCAAGTTAACCTAAGCTCGGGCGGTTCGGCGAGTAGGTCCAGCCGGGGACCAGGTAGCGCATGGCCATGGCGTCGTCGCGGGCGGTGGTGGCGACTTTTTTGTAGAGCGCGTGCGCGGCCTGGATGCGCTCCATGTCCGGCTCGATGCCCAGGCCCGGCTTCTGCGGCACCTGCACCGCGCCGCCGACGATCTGCAGCGGCTCGCGCGTCAGGCGCTCCTGGCCTTCCTGCCAGATCCAGTGCGTGTCGATGGCGGTGATGTTGCCCGGCGCCGCAGCGGCGGCGTGCGTGAACATCGCCAGCGAGACATCGAAGTGGTTGTTGGAGTGCGATCCCCACGTCAGTCCCCATTGCTCGCACAGCTGCGCCAGCCGCACCGATCCCTGCATGGTCCAGAAATGCGGATCGGCCAGCGGAATATCCACCGCGCCCAGCAGGTGCGAATGGGCCATCTGGCGCCAGTCGGTGGCGACCATGTTGGTGGCGGTGGGAATGCCGGTGGCGCGGCGGAACTCGGCCATGATTTCGCGGCCCGAATAACCGTTCTCCGGTCCGCACGGATCTTCCGCATACGCCAGGATATGGCCCTGGCCGCGGCACAGTTCAATCGCCTCTTTCAGCGACCAGGCGCCGTTCGGGTCCAGCGTCACGCGCGCATCCGGGTAGCGCTTCTTGATCGCGGTGACGGCTTCCATTTCCTCCGCGCCGCGCATCACGCCGCCCTTCAGCTTGAAATCCTTGAAGCCGTATTTGTCCACGGTGGCTTCGGCCAGTTCGACGATCTGCGCCGGCGTCATCGCTTCCTGGTGGCGGCGCGCGTACCAGCCGCTGGCGCCGTCGCCGGCCAGGTAAGGCAGATCGGTGCGGCCGCGGTCGCCGATGTAGAACAGGTAGGCCAGCATCGGCACGCTGTCGCGCTGCTGGCCGGAACCCAGCAGTTCGCACACCGGCACGCCCAGGTGCTGGCCCAGCAAATCGAGCAGCGCCGCTTCCACCGCCGTCACCACATTGTCCAGGCGCAGATTGATTTCGTGCGGCTGCTTCAGCACCTCGGCCTCGGCGGCGGAGGTCACCTGATGTTGCCCGCCGATCGCGGCGCGGATCGCGTTCAGCGTGCGGTTGTAGCGGCCAATCTGCGTACCCACCACCAGTGCCACCGAACGCTCCAGCGCCGCCAGGATGCCGGCGCCGCCCGGCACTTCGCCAATGCCGGTATGGCCCGCGCTGTCGGTCAGCAGCACCAGGTTACGCGTGAAGAATGGCGCATGCGCGCCGCACAGGTTCAGCAGCATGCTGTCGTAGCCTGCCACTGGAATGACCTGCATCGAAGTGATGACTGGGCTGCTTGATTGGTTCATGTGTTCTCTACTCCAAATAAGTTCGGTTCAGCGATAGCGGTACAGCTTGACGCGCTGGATGGTGTACGCGTCGCCCGGCAGGCCGATGTGGCGGCCCTGGTGTGTTTCGTCTCCGTTCAGCCAGCGGCCCTTGTCGTCCAGGCCTTCGGTGGCTTGCTCGATGCCGACCATGGCGCCGTCGGCGCTGCCAAAGACGATGGTCAAGCCTTTGCCCGCGACCAGGAATTCGTCATCGCCGGATTGTATGACAAGGCCGCCGCGGGTCTGCACCTCGGCCGGCGTCAGCTTCTCCCACGGCGCGTTAAAGCTCACCTGCAGCGTATAGCCGCCCATGCGCACCTGCTGCGGCGCGGCGTCCACATCGCCGTCATACGACAGCGGCGCCTTGAAGCCGCGCACCTTGCCGCTGCCCTGATAACGGTTGATCAACGGCGCCAGCTGCTTCAGCACGCGGTAGGCCTGCGGCAGCGAGGAGTTGCCGCCCTTGATATCGTCGATCGCAAACGGCGAGAAACCGAAGGCGTCATGTTCGCCGATCGCATAGAAGGCATCGGCGCCGGCATCGGGACGTTCGGCGTGGTTGGCCTCCGGGATGAACAGCGGATTGTCCGGACGCTTGAATTGTTTGGCCCAGTGGATAAAGTTGGGGAAATAGGTGTCGATGGCCAGCACGTCTACCGACGGCGCGCCCGGCTTCCACACATCGAACAGATGCGGCAGCGGGCCGGCGCTTGGGTATTCGCCGGGACGCTTGCCCGGCCGGTTCAGCGCCACGTTCACATACATCGGCAGCGGATAGACGGCCTTGCCGGCCGCCGTCAGCGCCTCGACAAATTGGGCGTAGTGCCAGGCCTGGAATATCTCCTCGGTGTCGATGGTATCGCCGAACACTTCGGTCCACGTGCCGCTGGTGCGCGCGCCGCGTGTTTGCCAGGCGGCTTTCAACGCTGGCTGCAAAGTGTCCTGATGTGCGGCCAGATACATGGTGAGCGCTGCCGGCACCGGCGCGTGCCATGCGGCGTTGGCGGCGGCGCTGTAGTCGCGCACTTCCGGCAGCATGCCGATCTCGTTCTCGACCTGGATCATCAGCACCGTGTGCTGCGTGTCGGCCTGCTTCAGGTGCGCCAGCAGCGCGCGGTAGGCGGCGCTGTCGGCGGCCAGCGTGGCCGGCGCGAACGGCGTCAGGATGTCCTGCGGCACGCCGGCGCGTGTCTGCGCGCGCGGGAAGCGCTGCGTGTCCTGCTTCACCCACGCCGGCGCATAGGTCGACATGGAATTCTTCCACGCGCCGAACCACAGCAGCACCAGCCGCGTGTCGTGCGCGCGCGCCTGTTTCAGCACACCATCCAGCACGGTGAAATCGAAGCGCCCTTCCATCGGCTCGATCTGGTCCCACTCGACCGGCGCCAGCACGGTGTTGACCTCGGCCGCCTTCAGCGTCGGCCACAGTTTGTCTAGATACGCCAGGCTGGAGGCGGACGAATTATGCAGCTCCCCGCCCAGTAACAGGAACGGTTGGTCGTCGACGATCAGCTGGGTGGCGCTGCCCTGCTTTCGCAGGTGCGGCGGTGCGGCGGCCTGCACCGACGTCCAGCCTAGCAGCGCAGCAGCAACCAGGCAGGCGACGCGTACGCGGCGTGTCGATCCATCCATGGTTTTCCTTTTAAAAAAAACCGCCCCCGAAGGGGCGGATAAAAGGCCCCGTAGGGAGACGGGGCCAGACGATTAAAACTTGGCGCGCAGGCCCAGCGAGTAGGTACGGCCTGGCGAGTACTGCGAGAAGTTGGCGTTACCGAACTGGAAGTAGCCGCGACGCGAATCGTTGTTCAGGTTGACGATGTCGAAGCTCAGCGTCGGCCAGTTTTCCTTGTCGAACACCTCACCCAGGTCCACGCTCGACGAGAAGTCCAGCTGCTTGTAGTTGTCCGAGAACAGCGCGGCGTTGGTGATGCCGTTCTGGTTCGCGCTCGCGGTCTGGCTGCCCTTCGAGAAGGTGTGCGACAGGCGCGCAGTGTAGCCGTGGTTGTCGTAGTAGACCGAGAAGTTGTTGGTGCGGTTCGGTACGCCCAGCGCCACGAAACCGGCGCCGCCCTCGCCATCGCCGCGCTGGGTGATGAAGGTGGCCGTTTCGTTGATGCCGAAGCCGCGGATCGGCAGGATCTTGTCGAGCGGCTGCACCCAGCCGATTTCCAGACCGCGGATCTTCAGTTCGCCCGAAGCGTTGCGGGCCTGGGTCATCACCACGGTGGCCGAGTTGGGACCGCCGCGCGAATCGATCGCCTGCTGCTGGTTCGGAATCAGCGTGTTGTAGGTGATGCCGTAGGCAGCCAGCGCGCTGAATGGCAGCGTGATGTTCTGGTTGATGGTGAAGCCGTCCACCTTCTTCTGGAACACGGTCAGGCTGACGTAGCCTTCGCGGCCGGTGTACCAGTCGATGCCCAGGTCGATGTTATCCGACAGGTAGGGCTTCAGCGCCGGATTGCCGATGGTGCCGACGTCCGCCGATACCGACGAGAAGTTGACGCCAGGACGCAGCGCGTTCGGATCGGCGCGGGTCATGCTGCGCGACAGCGCGGCGCGGGCGATCACGTCGCTGCGCAGGTTGACCGCCAGCGTGCCGGACGGCAGCGTGTTGTTGTAGGTCGTATCCTGGTAGACCCACTGGTCGATGTTCGGATACTTGCTGCCGTTCTGCGTCAGGGCGGCGTTGCGCGGATCGGTGATCGAGTTCAGCGAACCGACCGACTGCCGGGTGCGGACATAGCGCACGCCGCCGTTGTAGCGCGCCGGGAAGCCGGCCAGGTCGAACTTGCCGTTGGCTTCCACATAGAAGCCAGTGGTTTTCTCGCCGATGAAGCCTGAGCTGGCGCCGGTCGACGAAGCACCGCTCGATGGCGCGGTGTTGTAGTACTGCTGGTAGTTCGAGTCCTTGGCGAAGCGGGTCCAGTCGATCACCGGACGGCCGTACGGGCCAGGGATGATGTAGCTGGCCAGCGCGCTTTGCGGGATCAGCGAACCGCCGTAGGTCAGCGGCGCGGTGGCGCCGGCGGTGTAGCCGGTGCCGTAGCCTGGGTACAGCAAGGCAGCGCTGGCGCCCGGCGTCGAGGCGCCGTCGCAGGTCGGCGCGCCGTTCGGACCTTGCAGGAACACGCTAGGATTGTTGCCGCACACCGCCGCCTGCCAGGCCGCCGAGTTGTCGGTGGCGTTGATGCGGCGGGTGATGTCGTCGTAGGCGATGCCGCCCCGGATGTTGAACTTGTCGTCGCCCCAGGTCAGGTCGCTGTGGAAGCCCTTGGTCTCGGTCTTGCGGAACTCGTTCTGCACGTTGACGCGGCCGGTGTTCCACACATAGCTGTTTGGATTATTGAGGTCGGTGCTGGCGACCACCGACGGGATGCCGCCGTTGTTATTGTTGTAGGTCACCGTGTTGCCGCTGTTCGGCGCGGTGATCAGGTACACGGTCGGCGCTTCGTGGCTGAAGTTGCTGCGGGTGTAGTTGACCTGCGCGTCCAGCTTCAGGCTCGGCGTCAGCTTCCATTCCATGCCAGGGTTCAGGCCCAGCAGGCTGACCTGGTCGCGGCGGTAGCCGTGCTCGAAGAAGTTCTGGGTGTTGGCGAAGGTGCCGCCGGTGACCGTGCAGCCGTCGCTGCAATCGCTCTTGTCGACCGTCATGTTAAGCGGGATCATGCCGCCGTTACGCACCGACCAGTCGTAGTCCATGCGCGTCATCTTGTCGTCGCGCTTGCTGTACATGGTGTCCAGGTAGAAGTGCAGGTTTTCGGTCGGACGGTATTCGGCGGCGAAGATCGCCGAGCCCTTGTCCTTGGTGCCGAAGTAATCCATGGTGCGGCCCAGGCGCGGCAGGATGGCGTTGTCGATCTGCTGGATGGTCAGGCCCGGATTGTGCGCCAGCAGCCAGGCCTGGTCGATGACCTGGCCGGTCACCAGGCCGTTGCCGGCGCCGGCCGGCACCGTGGCCGGAATGGTGAAGTTGCCGCCGCCGGTGTTGTTGCGGCTGGAGGCCGGATTCTGCGCCGCCGACAGGTTGGCGTTGGTGTAGCCGACGGTTTCCCAGCCGGTGGTGTGCACCTGCTGGCGCGACAGCGTGACGCCGCCCAGGATGCCCCAGTCGCCGAAGGTCTGGCTGGCCAGGAACGAGCCGCGGCCGCCGGTCTTGTCGGCGATCTGCTGCTTGGTGGCGGTGATGCTGGCGGCGATGGTGCGGCCTTCCTTGTCGAACGGACGGGCGCTGCGCAGGTTGACCACGCCGGCCGCGCCGCCTTCGATCATCTCGGCGGTCGGGCTCTTGCTGACGGTCAGCTTGGTGAACAGGTCGGTCGGCAGCAGGTCGAGGTCGACCTCGCGGTTGGTGTTGGCGCCGTCGATCGGACCGGACGAGGCCACCGCGATCGGCGCGCCGTTCAGCAGGATTTTGGTGAAGCTCGAACCGAGGCCGCGGATCTGGATGGTGGAGCCTTCGCCGGTGATGTCGCGCGAGACGCCGACGCCGGGAATGCGGCTCAGCGATTCGGCGATGTTCTTGTCCGGGAATTTACCGAAGTCTTCGGCGTTGATCGAGTCCTGGAAGCCGACGGCTTCCTTCTTGTCCTTGGCGGACGACAGCAGCGAGTTGCGGTAGCCGTTGACCTGCACCACCGTCATCGGCGCCGCATCGGCCTGCGCCGCTGCTGGCGCGGGCGTTTCCTGCGCATATGATTGCGCAATCAAACCAGCCATAACGGTCAGGCCGAACGCCATCTGCCGGCCAGCAGGCCGGGATTTTTTGTGATTCACTAGCATTTTACAGTCTCCTTCGGTAGATCACCGTGGTTATTGTTATGAACCGAACAACTTAGAAACAAAATGGTTGCGCGATCATTTGAGTGTAAAAGCGTTGAAAAGTTATTGTCAACAAAAATAATATTTGAAATGTTATACGCTACCATTTGATACTAAAAAGCAATCACTAGCATGGCATGTACAGAGGAGCGCGCGGAAAAACCGGCATGCAATGGCACTGTGGCGAGATAGACACGCCCGTCGGCCGCGCAAAGCGACGGTAGACATTTGCGATATATCAAACGCCGTTCAGGCCGTATTTTTAAGATAGGTGCTCACCCAGACCGGAGACCGCCATGACCATTCTTTTCGACAATCACCAATATGCGAAGCGGCTGCAGGAAGCCGGCATGTCAGCGGCGCTCGCCGACATCCAGGCCGAGACGACTGGCGAATTCATGAACGAGCTAGGCGCACTCAACATCAAGCTCGATAAATATGCCGTAGATACCACCGCGAAAATCGATCAGGTGGAATTCAAACTGGATGCAAAAATCGACAAGGTCGACATCCGGCTGAATGGCCGAATCGATCAGGTCGAGGCACGGCTGGAAACAAAAATTGCGGAGAGCAGAGCCGAGTTGATACGGTGGGTGGTCGGCGTCGGCATACTGCAGTCGTCACTGCTTTCAGCGCTGCTGCTCAAGATGATGCCCGGGTGAAGACTTACGGCTGCCAGTCCAGCACTTGTACCGGTTGCGGCGGCACGTTGGCCTGGCCTTCGCCGTCGACCTGCTGGACGTTCTGCACGAACAGGCTCAGGGTGCCGTTGCGGCGCCAGAGTTCGGTGTCATAGCTGGGCTCCCAGGCGCCGACGGCGAATGCCGTCAGATCCAGCACCTGCCACGGGCCGTGCAGGATATCGGCGGTGCTGGCCACCGAGACCTTGCTGCCGCGCTCCTCATCGCGGAATACCAGCAGCGCGCCGGCCGCGTTGACCATGATCTGCGGCCGCGCGATCGGAATGCGCTTGGTGCCCTGCCCGCCCAGCGAGAACGGCGTCTTGCGGAAGTCCAGCGCACGCACCTGCCAGGCCGCGCCGTCGTGGAAGATCACGTGATACTGCGGTACGGTGGAACCGGCGTCGCGCCAGTAGCTGGCGATGTAGGGATGGCCATCCTGGTCGGCCGCCATCGACGTCTGGTTGATCAACTCGCTGTTCTGCGGAATGCGCAGCGCATACTCGGCGCTGGCGGCGCTGATCGGCAGCGTGTAGGGCCTGCCGTCCGACCGCTCCCACGTCACGCCGCCGTCGCGCGAACGCGCATACGCCATGTCATGATTGCTGGCCACGTCCGGCGACTCGCGCCACACCCACGACAGGTGCAGCGTGCCGCGATGGTCGAGGAAGGCCTGCCAGTAGGCGTTGCGCTGGCCTTCGCCGGTGATCAGGTTGGTGTGCAGCCGCGTCCAGCGCTGCGTGGCGACGTTGTAGCGGTTGATGATCAGGTCGCCGCGCCCCGAGCCGCCCAGGCGGTAGAAGAACAGCAAGTTACCGTCCGGCAGCCGGTGAAACTCGGGATAGGACACTTCGTCCTCCTCGGCGCCGACCATGGACAGCTTGGTCCCCAGCGCCAGCGAACCCGGCGCCACGCTGCGCGCATAGCGCAAGGGGTTGTTGTGATGATCCCACGACACATGCAGATAGCCGGCGCCGTCGACCATGATGCTGATGGCGTTGTGCGCATCGGCCGCGTTGCCCTGCCAGGCGCTGCGCCGCACCGTCCACCGCGTGTCGCCCAGCTTGCGCTTGCCCAGCACCAGGTAGCGCTGCGCATCGTAGTAGGCCACGTACTGCGTGTCGCCCTGCGTCACCAGCGAATTCTTGCGGAACACCACCGCGTTGACCGAGTTGTTGGCCCAGCCGTCGCCCACCACCGACAACACCGGCGCAGCCGCCGCCTGAAGGGTTGCAGCCAGCAAGGCCGCCGAGAGTAAACGTTTGATCATGCCCCATGCTACGCAAAGACTAGACGTAGATCAACACCAACATAATTTCCACATGGAAAATGTGCGATAATCTCCACCGCACTATTGGCGCCCTAAAAAATTGTCGCTATGACCACGCACCACGACCACACTCCCTATCTCGACCAACTGACCGACGATCCGCAAACCTTCTGGGAATCGCGTATCAAGGCCAGCCGCTGGATGATCGTCAAGACGCTCTGTCTGGGCGCGCTGGCGGCCGGACTCGGCATCCTTGGCCAGGGCTGGCTGGAAAAAGCCGCGCCCATCTTCCCCTTCATCAGCCAGAACTACGGCCTGTGGCAAAGCGCCTATCTGCTGTCGCTGCTGCTGGTGTTCCTGCTGTGGGCCTTCGCCATGCGGCAAAAGTTCGGCCTGCTGGAAAACAGCAAAAAGGGCTTGCAGACCCAGCGCCGCATCGATGCGCACAATGCGCGCGTCGAGGAGCGCCGCCAGGCCAACCGCGAGCGCCGCGAAGTGGTTCGCAAGGAGCGCGAGGAAAACTCCATCTACTTCAAGGCCTCCACCGGCGGCAGCAAGAAGTTCGACTACTGATCACTCGTAGCGCAGGCAGTCCACCGGCAGCAGCTTGGACGCGCGGCGCGCCGGGTAGAAGCCGAAGAACACGCCCACCAGGCTGGAGAAGCCGCACGCCACGATCACCGCCTGCAGGGTGATGAACACGTCGAACTTGCCGGTGGCGGTAATGCCCGCCGCCGCGCCGGTGGCCAGCACGATGCCGAAGATGCCGCCCACCAGGCAGATCACCACCGCCTCCGTCAGGAACTGCAGCAGCACGTCGCGCGGCTTGGCGCCGATCGCCATGCGGATGCCGATCTCGCGCGTGCGCTCGGTCACCGACACCAGCATGATGTTCATGATGCCGATGCCGCCGACGATCAGCGAGATCGCGCCGATCAGGCCCAGCAGCGCGGCCAGGCCGGCGCTGATCTTCTGCGCCGTCTCGGCAAACGACGCCAGGTTGTCGATGCGGAAGTCGTCCGGCTGGTCGATCTTGATGTGGTGGCGGTCGCGCAGCGTCTCGCCGATGTCGAGGATCGCATCCTGCAGGTTGCCGCCGGATTTACCCTGCGCCACCACGTAGTGCACATTGCCGGGGAAGGGCATCTTCACCAGGTTGGCGGCGGCCGCCGTGATCGGCACGATGACGTACTCGCTCAAGTCGCCGCCGTCCACCTGCTTGCCCTCGCCGTACAGCACGCCCACCACCTGGAACGAGACGTTCTCGATGCGGATGTATTTGCCCAGCGGGTCCTGCTTGTAGAAGAACTGGTCGGCGATCTTGCGGCCGATGACCACCATGCGCGAGGCGGCGCGCACGTCGGCGTCGCTAAAGGCGCTGCCCTTGTCGACCTTCCAGCCGCGGATCTTGAACATGGCCGGGGTCACGCCGTGCACCGTCTTGGAAGCGTTCTCGTTGCCGACCGCGAGATTGAAGCCGCCCTGCAGCACCGGCGCGGCGCCGGCCAGCGACGGCAGTTCGTTCAGCGCCGCCGCATCGGCGATGGTCATCGCCGGCTGCGCGCCGCTGCGCATGCGCTGCTGTTGCGCGCGGTCGCCGCCGGGGGAGATGAACAGCATATTGGTGCCCAGCTGTTCCAGCTCCTTGGCGATGAAGCGCTTCATGCTGTCGCCCACCGCCAGCAGCAGCACCACCGAGGTGATGCCGATGATGATGCCCAGCATGGTCAACAGCGTGCGCAGACGGTTCGCCAGCATCGAGCGAAACGCCTCTACCACGATCTGTAAAAGGTTCATATTGTTTATACGGTTAAGTTGTCGTGGCTCAGCAGCATCTGGCGCAGGCCTTCGGCCGAGGGGCCGTCGTACAGCACGTGGCCGTCCTTGAGGCGCATCAGGCGCTTGCTGTAGGCGGCGATGTCCGGCTCGTGCGTCACCAGCAGGATGGTGATGCCGCGCTCCTCGTTCAGCTGCTGGAACGAGCGCATGATCTCGACGCTGGTCTGCGTATCGAGGTTGCCGGTCGGTTCGTCGGCCAGGATCAGCGGCGGATCGCCCACCAGCGCGCGGGCGATCGCCACCCGCTGCTGCTGGCCGCCCGACAGCTGGTTCGGCGTGCGTTTGGCCATCTCCTTCAGGCCCACGCGCTCCAGTTCCAGCAGGGCCTTGGCGTGCGCCCTGGAGCGCGAGACGCCGGCGTAGATCAGCGGCAGCGCCACGTTCTCCGCCACGCTCATGCGCTTGATCAGGTTAAAGCTCTGGAACACGAAGCCGATGGTGCGGTTGCGGATGGTCGCCAGCTGGTTGCGCGACAGCGTCAGCGTATCGACGCCGTCGAGGAAGTAGCTGCCGCCGGTGGCCTGGTCCAGGCAGCCGAAGATATTCATCAGCGTCGACTTGCCGGAGCCGGACTGCCCCATCACCGCCAGGAAATCGCCGCGCGGCACGGCCAGGTCGATCCCGTGCAGCACCTGCGTTTCGATGTTGCCGGAAAAGTAGCTCTTGGTGACCTGGCGGATGTCGATCAGCAGCTCATTGGCGGGCCCACTCACATGCCACCTGCATTCTCATTGCCGATGGCGCGCGTGATGACCTTGTCGCCCTTCTTCAACTCGCCGCCCACCACTTCGGTGTAGCGGAAATTGGACAGGCCGATTTTCACGTCGGTGGCCTTGGGCTGATTCTTCGCGTCCAGCGTGTAGATGCGGAACGAGCGCGCCAGGTCGGCCTTGGTGCGGAACGAGGCGTCGTCGTCCTGCGGCGCCTCGGCGGCGGCCGTGGCGCTGGCCGCAGCGGATGCGGAGGCCGGCCTGGCCGCTTCGGCCAGCTTCTTCTGCTTCTCGATCTCTTCGTCGCTGAGGCGGAAGCGCAGCGCGGCGGTCGGCACGCGCAGCACGTTCTGGCGGTTGCCCACCAGCAGACGCACCTGTGCCGTCATGCCCGGCTTGAGCAGCTCGTCCTGGTTGTCGACGTCCAGCACCACGTTGTAGGTCACCACGCTGTTCACCACGTTGGCGGCCAGGCGGAACTGGCGCATGCGCGCATTGAATTCCTTGTCCGGATAGGCATCCACCACGAAGCGCGCCTCCTGCCCTTCCTTCAGCGAGCCGACGTCCGCTTCCGAGACGCTGGTATCGATCTGCATCTTGGTCAGGTCGCGCGCGATCTGGAACAGCTGCGGCGTGGTGAACGACGCCGCCACGGTCTGGCCCAGGTCGACGGTGCGCTTGATGATCACGCCGTCGATCGGCGAGCGGATCACGCTGTTGTCGAAGTCGGCCTGCGCGCGCGCCAGCTGCGCCGAGGCCAGCTGGATATTCGCCTGCGCCACATCGACCTCGCGCTTGGACTGGTCCAGCGCCAGCGGCGAGATGTAGTTCTGCGACAGCAGCGACTGATTGCGCTGGTGCGTGGCCTGCGCCAGCTTGAGCGAGGCGCGCGCCGACGCCAGCTGCGCATCGGCCTGGCGGATCTGCGCATTGAAGATGGTCGGGTCGAGTTTCAGCAGCACCTGGCCCTTGGACACGCGGTCGTTGAAATCGGCCTTCAGTTCGCTCACCGTGCCCGACACTTGCGAACCGATATTGATCAGCGCCACCGGGTTGATGGTGCCGGTGGCCGTCACCGTCTGCGTGATGTTGCCGGTGTCGACGGCCGCGGTGCGGAAGCGTGGCGGCTCCACCACAGGGGCCTTGCTTTTGGAATAATAAGCGGTGGCGCCACCGCCGATGACCAGCAGGGCCACCGCCAGCCCGATTTTTTTCTTGGTGAGGAAAGCCATTGTTTTCAGTGTGTCCCGTAGTGAGATCCGGCGACATGCGGATCAGCCGGGCAAGTATTCCGCATATTTATCTTAAAAGCAACTATTCAATGCTCACCGCATTGTCTGCGGGCACTTTGTTTGTGATATGGTCCCATCATCATGATGGAACTCTTCATTTCGCCGGACGATCCGTCCCTGCTCCACTACGGCACCTACTCGCCGTGGCTGGTTTTACTCTCAATCCTGGTTGCCATCTTCTCATCATGGATGGGATTGCAAGTGGCCGCACAGGCGCGTCTGGCCGGCACGCGGCCGCTGCGCGCCGCCATGCTGGGCACCGGCAGCCTGGCGCTGGGCTGCGGCGTGTGGTCGATGCACTTCATCGGCATGCTGGCGTTCAACCTGTGCACCGACGTCGACTACGACCACGTGCTGACGCTGATCTCGGTGCTGCCCAGCCTTGCCGCGTCGGCGGTGGCGCTGTACATCATCAGCATGCAGCGCCTGAGCGCCATCTCGCTGATCAGCGGCGGCGTGCTGGTCGGCGCCGGCATCGGCGCCATGCACTACACCGGCATGGCGGCGATGCAGACCGCGCTGCAGCTGCGCTACGATCCCTTCATGTTCGGCCTGTCGATCGTGGTGGCGGTGGTGCTGGCCACGCTGGCCTTGTGGATACGCTTCGGCCTGCGCTCGCTGCGCCTGCCGGCGGCGCTGGTGGGCGTCATCAGCGCCGCCGTCATGGGCTGCGCCATCGCCGGCATGCACTACACCGGCATGGCGGCGGCGCGCTTCACCGGCGTGCTGCCGCTGGACGTCTCGCCGCAGCAGAACTCCACCTTCCTGGCGCTGGCGCTGTCGCTGATCACCGTGGCGGTGACGGTGTTCGCCACGGCCGCCAACGGCATGCTGCGCTACCGCGAAATGTACCGCCAGCAGGCCGAGAGCGAGGCCTGGATGCGCGCCCTGCTGACCACCACCGTCGACGGCGTGATCACCGTCGACCGCGACGGCGTGATCCAGGAATTCAACGCCTCGGCCGAACGCATCTTCGGCTGGACGCGCGCGGAAATCATCGGCCGCAACGTGCGCCTGCTGATGGCCGATGCCGAGCGTTCGGAGCAGGACGGCCTGCTGAACTATCTGCGCACCGAGGACGGCACCGTGCCCGGCAAGGGCAGCGAAGTGATCGCCGTGCGCAAGGACGGCAGCCAGGTGCCGATCCGCCGCGCGCTGGGCCATGCGCGCCTGGCGCAGCGCGACCTGTTCGTGCTGTTCATTACCGACATCAGCGAACGCCGCGCCATCATGCAGGCGCTGCGCGACAACGAGCAGCAATTCCGTTCGCTGATCGGCAACATCCCCGGCATCTCCTTCCGCAGCAGCATGGCCTTCGACACGCCGCCGGTGTTCGTCAGCGACGGCATCGAGCGCCTGGCCGGCTTTCCGGCCAGCGACTTCGTCGGCCCCGCACGCACCCGCACCTTCGGCTCGCTGATCTGCGAGGAGGACCGCGAGCGCGTGGCGGCCGAGATCGCGCGCAGCATCGCCGCGCTGACCGCCTACCAGGTCGAGTGGTGCCTGATCCACGCCGACGGCAGCCGCCGCTTCATGTGGGAACACGGCGCGGTGACGCAGGACGAGAGCAATCCGGCGATCCGCTGGATCGACGGCGTGATCCTCGACATCAGCGAACGCCGCGAGATGGAACTGGAGCTGCGCAAGGCCAAGGAGACGGCGGAACAGGCGGCCGCCGCGCGCGCCAGCTTTGTCGCCAACATGAGCCACGAAATCCGCACGCCGATGAACGCCATCCTCGGCTTCACCGACGTGCTGCTCGACACCGACTTGAGCGACGAGCAGCAGCGCCACCTGAACACGGTGCGCAAGGAAGGCCGCTCGCTGCTGCGGCTGCTGAACGAAATCCTCGACACCGCCAAGCTGGACAAGGGCGCGGTGGAGCTGGAGCCGGACGACTACAGCCTGCTCGGCCTGATCGACGAACTGGCGTCCACCTTCGGCAGCAACGCCCGCAGCAAGGGGCTGGAGATCGACATCGCCTACGACGGCACGCTGCCGGCGTGGCTGCACGGCGACGAGCTGCGCATGCGCCAGATCCTCGGCAACCTGCTCGACAACGCCATCAAGTTCACCGCCGCCGGCAAGGTCTGCCTGCGCGCCGGCGTGCGCCAGGGGCAGCTGCACATCGCGGTGCAGGACACCGGCATCGGCATCGCGCCGGACCGCATCAACGCCATCTTCGATCCGTTCACGCAGGCCGACGCCTCGATGACGCGGCGCTTCGGCGGCACCGGCCTGGGCACCACCATCAGCCGCCAGCTGGTCGATCTGATGGGCGGCAAGATCTGGGCCGAGAGCACGCCGGGCCAGGGCACCACCTTCCACGTGCTGCTGCCACTGGAGCCGGCCCACAACGGCGAGGGCCAGCGCAGCGAAGTGAGCGACTATCCGCTGCCGCCGCTGCACATCCTGGCCGCCGACGACGTGCCGCAGAATCTGGAGCTGCTGTCGCTGCTGCTGGCCAAGCGCGGCCACACGCTCGACACCGCCACCGACGGCTACATGGCAGTGCAGATGTCGGCCGACCGCCTGCACGACGTGATCCTGATGGACATGCAGATGCCGATGCTGGACGGCCTGGCCGCCACCCGCACCATCCGCTCGCGCGAACAGCACCACGGCGACGCGCCGGTGCCGATTGTCGCCATGACCGCCAGCGTGCTGGCGGCGCACCGCGAAGCGGCCGCCAAGGCCGGCATGAACGGCTTTGCATCCAAGCCGGTCGACTGGCACACGCTGTCGCACGAAATCGCGCGGGTGCTCAACCTGCCGCCGCTGGCGTCGGCGCCGCCGCCGTCCGAGGCGCCGCGCCTGCGTTCGCTGAACCAGAAGGCCGGCCTGGCGCGCTGGGGCGGCGAGGAAGCGGCCTATCACCAGGCGCTGCACCGCTTCGTGGCGGACCACGCCAGCGCCGCCGCCACGCTGGTCAAGCTGCTGGCCAACACCAGCGAAGTGGGGCTGGCCGAAGCGCAGGCCTGGGCCCACAAGGTGCGCGGCGTCGCCGCCAACATCGGCCTGGAACAGATCGCCGCCACGCTGGCGCAGATCGAGAAGCTGTGCGGCTCGCCGCAGCGCGATGACGGCGTGCCCGGCGAACTGTCGGTGGCGCTGCAAACCGAACTGGCGCAGGCGCAGCGCACGCTGGCGGCGCAGCTGGATGCGGCGCTGAGCGCCATCCACGCGCTGGCGCCGCCGCGCGGCACCCGGCTGGAGACGCCGCCGCCCGCCGTGTTCGACCCGTCCATGGCGCGCCAGAAGTCCGCCGCCCTGCTGCCGTCGCTGCAGCGCGGCGCGCTGAACGACGCCGCCCTGACCGCCCTGACCGCCGCCCTCACCGGCGCCCCGCCCGCACTGGCCCAGCAGCTGAAGGCGGTGCAGGACGCCCTCAACGATTTCGATTTCCCGCAGGCCTACGCCGCACTGCAAGCACTACAGGCCAGCCTGTCCACGGAGACCCCATGATTACCACGCACCAAGCCAACCAGCCGCAGATCCTCGTGGTCGACGACGAGGCCAGCAACCTGCAGCTGCTGCGCCACATCCTGCAGGACCAATACCGTCTGCTGTTCGCCAAGGACGGCCCGCGCGCGCTGGAACTGGCGCGCTCCGAACAGCCGCAGCTGATCCTGCTGGACGTGATGATGCCGGGCATGACCGGCTACGAAACCTGCGCCAAGCTGAAGGCCGATCCGGTCACGGCGTCGATACCCGTGATCTTCGTCACCGCCCTGGCCGACACCGACGACGAGGTGATCGGCTTCGAGGCCGGTGCGGTCGACTACATCACCAAGCCGGTCAGCCCGCCCATCGTGCGTGCCCGCGTGCGCACCCACCTGTCGCTGGTGGGCGTGGATGAACTGAAGAAGACGCGCCTGGAAATCGTCCAGCGCCTCGGCCTGGCGGCCGAATTCAAGGACAACGAGACCGGCCTGCACGTGATCCGCATGAGCCACTACTCGCGCATCCTCGGCCTGGCGCTGGGCATGACGGAAGCGGAGGCGGAAGACCTGCTGCACGCGGCGCCGATGCACGATGTCGGCAAGATCGGCATCCCCGACAACATCCTGCGCAAGCCCGGCCCGCTGGACGCGGAAGAATGGAAGGTGATGCAGTCGCACGCCTCGATCGGCGGCGACATCATCGGCCGCCATCCGCACGGCATGCTGGCGATGGCCTACGACGTCGCCGTCACCCACCACGAGAAGTGGGACGGCAGCGGCTATCCGAACGGTTTGAAAGGGGAAGAGATTCCGCTGGTCGGGCGCATCGTGGCGATCGCCGACGTGTTCGACGCGCTGACCTCGGCGCGGCCGTACAAGGAAGCCTGGCCGCTGGAGAAGGCCGTCGCTCACATGGAGGCGCAGCGCGGCCTGCATTTCGAAGGCCGCCTGGTCGACCTCTTCTTTGAACAGATGCCCGCGCTGCTTGAGATCAAGGAACGCTGGGCAGAGCGTTAGTCCACGCCTTTACGCGACCAGGCGTGCGCCGCGTCCGGCCAGGCGCGCCATCACGCTGACGGCGTGGTCGATCTGCGCCCTGGTGTGGCCGGCGTTCATCATGAAGCGCAGGCGCGCCTGGCCCACCGGCGCCGCCGGGAACTGGATCGAGTCCACGTGCACGCCTTCGGCGCGCAGTTCCACCGCGTAGCGCTGGCAGGTTTCGGCATCGCCGATCAGCACCGGCAGGATAGGCGTGGCGGTCGAGATGATGGTGTAGCCCAGCGGCGCCATGCGCTCGATGAAGTAGCGCTGGTTGTCCCACAGGCGCTGGCGGCGTTCCGGTTCTTCTTCCAGGATGTCCAGCGCCGCCAGCAGCGCCGCAGCCTGGTCCGGCGGCGGCGGGCAGGTGAAGCCGTAGGCGGAGCTGGTCAGGCGGATCACGTCGCCCACATCCTTTTCCACCGCCACGAAGCCGCCGATGGAGCCGAGCGCCTTGCTCAGGGTCCCCATCTGCATGATGTTCGGGCTGTAGCAGTTGAAGTGCTCCGAGGTGCCGCCGCCGGTGGCGCCCAGGATGCCGGTGGCGTGGGCGTCGTCGATGTACAGCAGCGCGTCGAAGCGCTCGGCCAGCGCCACCAGCTCCGGCAGCGGCGCGATCGTGCCTTCCATGCTGAACACGCCGTCGCTGACGATGATCGGCGTGGTGCCTTCCACCGCGCCGGCCTGCAGCAGCGACTCCAGGTGGTTCATGTCGCAGTGGCGGTAGTTGTAGCGCAGCGCGCCCGACATCTGGATGCCTTCGCGGATCGAGATGTGATTGAATTCGTCCGAGTAGTAGGCGTACTTGCGGCGCTTGCGGGCGCGGAAGCCGTGCAGGCGCGCCAAGGTGGCCGCCTTGACGATCGACGACAGCACGCCGATGTTGGTCATGTAGCCGGTGACGAACAGCACCGCGTCGCTCTTGTGCTTCAGCGCGCCCAGGCGGCGTTCCAGCTCGCGGTAGACTTCCAGGTCGCCGCCCAGCAGGCGCGACTCGCAGTTGCCGACGCCGTAGCGGTCCAGGCCCGCCTTGGCCGCCGCCACCAGGCGCGGATGGTTGGCCAGCGCCAGGTAGTTGTTGGTGCTGAAGGACACCACCGACTCCCCTTCCGTGATGAAGGTCGGGTCGGGCAGCGTGCTGTGCACCGACGAGTCGTGGTAGATGGGGTGATGCTGGAGCCAGCTGGCGATGTCGCTTAAGTCGTGCATGATGGAGGTAGCCGAAAGATATCAGCTCATCATAGGGGGGCGCGGCTTTCCCCAAGCTTGCGGCCACATTACGAATTGGAGAGTTGCGCTTTGGACTAGCTGGCCGCCAGCGGCAGCACGATGCGGGCGATCAGTCCCGGTCCGGCGTCTTCCAGCACCAGCTTGCCGTCGTGCGACTTGGCGGTGGCGCTGACGATGGACAGGCCCAGGCCATTGCCCGGCATGTGGCGGCTCTTGTCGAGCCGGTAGAAGCGCTGCGTGACGTTGCCCAGTTCGCCCGCCGGAATGCCGGGACCATTGTCGTGCACCGACATCGACGCCTGGCCGTGATGCAGGCCGGCGCGCACGTGAATGACGGAACCGGGGCCGGCGTACTTGATGGCGTTGTCCAGCAGGCTGGCGACCGCGCTGGCCAGCAGGTTGCGGTCGCCGTCCACGTACAGCGAGTCCGGCGCGTCGACCGTCAGCGCGATCTGGCTGTCCTCGGCGATGGCTTCGTACATCTCGCCGATGTCGGCCACCACGCGGCCCAGGTCGAGCCGCTCGAACAGGCGCGCGCGCATGCCCGATTCCGCCTCGGCGATCTGCAGCAGGCGCTCGAACAGGCGTATCAGGTCATCGATGTCGTCGATGGCGTCGTGGGCGGCGGTGGCCAGGCGCGGCACCGTCACGTCGTGGCGCAGGGCGTCGTCCAGCCGGCCGCGGATGCGGCTCAACGGCGTGCGCAAATCGTGGGCGATGGCGTTGGAGACGTTGCGGATGCCGTCCATCAGCAGCTCGATGCGGTCCAGCATGCGGTTGATGTCGCGGTTGAGCAGCGCGAATTCGTCGCTGCCGACGACCGGAATGCGCGGACTCAGGTCGCCCGCCTCGATCTGCGCGGCGGTGCGGCGGATCTGGCCCAGGCGCGACTCGATGCTGCTGCGGAACAGCATGGCGCCGGCGATGGTCAGCATCAGCGACACGCAGGCGCCGGCCGCCAGCGCGCGCCAGATCACTTCGCGCACCGCGTCTTCCTCGCTCAAGTCGCGGCCGACGATCAGCACCCCGCCCTGCACCAGGGGCCGCAGGTACAGGCGCGCCGGCGCGCTGCGGCCGTAGCGCAGCACGGTGGCCGTCACCAGGTCCGGCGCATCGGCCACGCTGGGCCAAGAACCGAGGTTGCCGGCCAGCGCCGTGCCGTCGACATCGAGCAGCTGGAAGATTTCGCGGTCGTTGTCGACGCCGTCGGTCAGCAACCGGTGCACCTCCGCCTTCAGCGCCTCGCGGTTGCCGTCGTTGATGTTGTCCAGCATGCGTTCGGTCTGGGCCCGGATCTTGCCGTCGATGTTCTGGTCCAGCACACCGATGGTGCCGCTGTAGAACACCGCCGATACCGCCACGATGGACGCCAGGCCCAGCAGGCCGTAGCCCAGCACCAGCTTGGCGACGATCGAGGTGCGCAGTCTAAACACCCGGCAGCTCCGCCTCGTCCGGCGGCGTCACGCCCATGCGGTAGCCGACGCCGCGCAGCGTGTGGATCAGCATCACCGGGAAGTCCTTGTCCACCTTGGCGCGCAGGCGCGAGATCTGCACGTCGATCACATTGGTCTGCGGGTCGAAGTGGTAGTCCCACACCGATTCCAGCAGCATGGTGCGGGTCACCACCTGGTTCTCGTTGCGCATCAGGTATTCCAGCAGGCGGTATTCGCGCGGCTGCAGCGTGATCACCTTGCTGCCGCGCGTGACGCGCAGCGTGCGCAGGTCCAGCCGCAGGTCGGCCACCTGCAATTGCGTGCTGTCGGCGCCGGGGGCGCTGCGGCGCAGCAGCGCTTCCACGCGCGCCAGCAGTTCGGAGAAGGCGAAAGGCTTGGACAGGTAGTCGTCGGCGCCGCCGCGCAGGCCGGTGACGCGGGCGTCGATGGTGGTCAGCGCGCTGACGATGATGACCGGGGTCTGCTTGCCCAGCGCGCGCAGCTTGTCGACGATGGACAGGCCGTCGATGCGGCCCGGCAGCATGCGGTCGAGGATGATGATGTCCCAGTCCTCGCCGGTGGCGTAATCGAGTCCGTCCGGGCCGTTGGCGGCGGCGGTGACGATGTAGCCGGCCTCGCGCAGTCCCTTGCAGATGTAATTGGAAGTTTCGGCTTCGTCTTCAATAACCAGGCAGCGCACGCGAGTCTCCGAAATCAGGGGCAGACGCCTATTTTACCTTGGCCGCGCCACCAGCTCGCGGTACAGCGCATGGTAATTCTGCGCCATGCGCTCGGCGGTGAACAGTTCCCAGTAACGCGCCTCGGCGCGGCGGCCCATGTCGGCGGCCAGCTCCGGATGGTCCCACAGCTTGCGCATGGCGGCGCCCAGCGCCGCCGGATCGTCGGGCGGCACCACCAGCCCGGTCTCGTTGTCGATGTTGATGTAGGTGGTGCCGGTGCCGATCTCGCTGGAGATCATCGGCTTGCCGAACATCGCGCCTTCCAGCAGCGAGATGCCGAAGGCTTCCGAGCGCAGGTGCGACGGGAACACCATGGCGTAGCTCAGTTCCAGCAATGCCGCCTTGTCTTCCTCGTCCACCGCGCCGATGAACTGCACGTGGGTCAGGCCCAGGCGCCGCGCGTGTTCCTTCAGCTCCTGCTCGATCGGGCCGGCGCCGACGATCACCACCGGGTAGTCGACATTGGCCATCGCATCCAGCAGGATGTGCAGGCCCTTGTAGTAGCGCAGCACGCCGACGAACAGGAAGAAGCGCTCGCCGCACTGGGCGCGCCACTTGTCCTTCGATGCCTGCGACGGCGTCGGATAAATCGATTTATCCAGGCCGTAGGTGATGGTGCGGGTCTTGTGCTCGAAGCGCTTGAGCACCGGCGACGAGGCCAGGTAGTTGGGCGAGGTCGCCACCACGGTGCTGACGTTTTCCAGGAAGCGGCGCTTCAGCGGGCCGTACACGCGCAGCAGGTTCTTCTGGCGCACGATGTCGGAGTGGTAGGTCACCACGCTCGGCTTGTCGATGCGCGCCAGGAAGTGCGCCAGGTCCATGAACGGCCACGGGAAGTGGTAATGGATCACGTCCGCCTTGCGCGCCAGGCGCGCCAGCTTGCGGATGGCGGCGAACGAAAAGCCGGTGGAGGCGATCTCGAAGTCCAGCGGCACGCGGTGCACGGTATGGCCTTCGATCTCGATCTCGGACGGACCGTTGCGGCTCAGGGTCAGCACTTCGTTGGTGACGCCGAGGCGGCCCGTGCCGACGCACAGCTGGCGTATCACTTGTTCGATACCGCCCCAGGTGTCGGGATAATAGGTCTTGTAGAAATGGAGGACGCGCATGGCTCGGTGTGACAATTCAGTGTGACAGGACGTGGTGATACACGGCGGCGGTGCGGCGCGCCGCCTCGTCCCAGGTGAGCTCCAGCGCGCGGCGGCGGCCGGCGGCGACGCAGCGCGCGCGCAGCGCGTCGTCGCGTGCCAGGGTGGTCATGGCGGCGGCGATCTCGCCCACCGACAGCGGATCGAATTCCAGCGCCGCGCCGGCCGCCACTTCCGGCAGCGAGGTGGTGCCGGAGCAGGCCACCGCCACGCCGCTGGCGAAGGCTTCCAGCAGCGGCAGGCCGAAGCCTTCGTGCAGCGACGGGAAGATGAAGGCGCCGGCGCCGGCGTACAGGTGGCGCAGCTGGACGTCGTCGGTCAACTGGTCCAGCCATACCACGTTCTCGCCGCGCTGCTGCGCGGCCTTGATGCGGCTGACCAGTGCTTCGCTGCGCCAGCCGGGGGCGCCGACGATCACCAGTTGGCGCGCCGAACGCAGCACCGGCGGCAGGCTCAGGTAGGCTTCCAGCAGGCGTTCGACGTTCTTGCGCGGTTGCAGCGTGCCGACGAACAGGAAATAGCCGGCGCGCAGCTGGTGCTGCGCCAGCGTGGCGTCGCGCGCCGCGGCGTCCGGCTGCTCGTGCCACTCGGCGCGCACGCCGTGGTGCACCACGCTGATGCGGTTTTCATCGACGCCGAAGCATTCCACCAGCTCACGAATCGAGAAGTGCGAACCGGTCATCACATGCTGCGCCTTGCGCGCGGCCTTGGCCTGCAGCCAGTTCTTTAATTTGCGCATTTTCGGGCTGGCCCATTCCGGATGCGAAATCGGCAGCGCGTCGTGCAGCGTGGCCACCACCGGGCAGTCCATGCGCACGATGCGATAGTCGGTGGCGTGGAACAGGTCCAGCGGCGCCGCGCCCTTGCCCAGCACCGACTGCGTACTCAGATGCACCGACGACGGCAGCATCAGGTCGCCCAGCGTCGCCAGCGGAAACGACAGCGGCAGCGCGCGGCCCACCGTCAGGCGGCGCGCGTCGCCGGGCGGGGCGAAGGAAAACGGCAGCACCTCGACGCCAGCCTGCGGCAGGTGCTGCAGCAGGCCGTGGGTATAGACGCCGATGCCGTCCATGCAGCCGCCGGTCAGCGCCGGCTCGGTGGTGGTGGCGGACAGGCCGACACGCAGGGAGCGCAGCTGGTTCACGCCGTGTACATCCAGCGCAGCGTCTCGGCCAGCGGCACGGTATCGATGGCGCCGGTGACGGCGGCCAGGCGGCGGTTGTCGCCGACCAGGCGCACCACTTCATTGGCGCGCACGAAGGCCGGGTTGACGTGGACGTTGATACGGTAGCCGGCGATATCGGCCATCATGTCGAGCGCCTCGCCCAGCGAGTAGCCGTGGCCGGAGCAGATGTTGACGGTCTGGCCGATCGCGGCCGGCGCGGCCAGCAGCCTGCGATAGCTTTGCGCGACCATGCGCACGTCGGAAAAGTCGCGCCACACGTGCAGGTTGCCCAGCTCGATGTCGGCGGCCTGGCGGCGGAAGTGGGAAACGATTTTCGGCAGCAGGAAGTTCTCGTGCTGGCCGACGCCGGTGTAGTTGAACGGCCGCACCACCACCAGCGGCAGCTTGTCCTGCCACAGGCGCGCCATGTATTCCATCGACAGCTTGCTGACGGCGTAGTCGTTGGCCGGCGCCGCCGGCACGTCCTCGGCGATGACGCCGACGTCGGTATTGCCGTAGATGTTGGCGCTGGACGCCAGCAGCACGGCCGACGGTTTTTTCTCCAGCGCGGCCAGGGCATCCAGCAGGTTGCGGGTGCCGACCACGTTGACGCGGTAGATCTGGTCGACGTCGCCGTGGGCGACAAAGGCGATGGCGGCCAGGTGCGCCACCACGTCCGGCTGCACCTGCCGGACCACGGCGGCCAGGCCGGCGCGGTCCAGCAGGTCGACCGCGAATTCGCCCGCGTTGTCGCCCTCCCTGGCCGGCTGGCCGGGCGTGATGGTGCCGAAGACCTGGTAGCCGGCCGCGCGCAGCTCCTGCGCGACGTAGTGGCCGGTGAAGCCGGACAGACCGGTGATCAGGGCACGCTTGCCCGCGCCTTCAGCAGCCATGGGGCCTCCTTGAACTTAGAACGAGAAGCCGGCTTTATTGCGGCGCAGGTCGGCTTCCACCATCATCTGGCACAGCTGTTCCAGCGTGGTCGACGGTTTCCAGCCCAGCTCCTGCTGCGCCTTGGCCGGGTCGCCGATCAGCAGTTCCACTTCCGCCGGGCGGTAGAACTTCGGATTGACGCGCACCAGCACCTTGCCGGTTTTCTTGCAGGTGCCGATTTCGTGGTCGGCTGCGCCGCTCCACTCCAGCGTCACGTCGACCGCCTTGAACGCCATCGCGACGAAGTCGCGCACGGTTTCGGTACGGTTGGTGGCCAGCACATAGGTGCCCGGCTCGTCGGCCTGCAACATGCGCCACATGCCTTCCACGTATTCCTTGGCAAAGCCCCAGTCGCGCTTGGCGTCCATATTGCCCAGCTCCAGCACGTCCAGCAGGCCCAGGTGGATCTTGGCCACCGCATCGGTGATCTTGCGGGTGACGAATTCACGGCCGCGCAGCGGCGACTCGTGGTTGAACAGGATGCCGGACGAACCGAAGATGCCATACGACTCGCGGTAGTTCACGGTCATCCAGTGGGCATACAGCTTGGCCACGCCGTACGGGCTGCGCGGGTAGAACGGCGTGTCTTCCTTCTGCGGCACGGCCTGCACCTTGCCGAACATTTCCGAGGTCGAAGCCTGGTAGAAGCGGATCTTCGGATTGACGATGCGGATCGCTTCCAGCAGGTTGACCGGGCCGACGCCGGTGATTTCCGCGGTAGTGACCGGCTGCTCGAAGGAGACGCCGACAAAGCTTTGCGCGGCCAGGTTGTAGATTTCGTCCGGCTGCGCGTTTTGCAGCAGGCGGATGCTGGAACCGAGGTCGGTCAGGTCGTACTCGACCAGCTTCAGATTTGGATGGGACTGGATGCCCAGTTCTTCAATACGCCAGAAATTGACCGAGCTGGTGCGGCGATAGGTGCCGGTGACTTCATAGCCTTTTTCCAGCAGCAGTTCCGCCAGATAGGCGCCATCTTGACCGGTGATGCCCGTAACCAGGGCTTTTTTTGTTTTCTGCATGATGAATACGATCCAAATCGTGGGTAATCTTAGTAGCCCAACATTGTAACAGAGCGCTACAAGCGCATTTCCAATGGAAATCGCCGTTTTACATCACTTACATCTTGTTACAGGAGAAATAAAAAACCGGGGTCAGTGCCGACATTCGGACATTTCGCTTGCGAAATGTCCGAATGTCGGCACTGACCCCGGTTTAGGGTAAGAATTAAACTTTACGTTGGGCGACCGCGTCGACCACGCACAGCGCGGTCATGTTGACGATGCGGCGCACGGTGGCCGACGGCGTCAGGATGTGGACCGGCTTGGCGCAGCCGAGCAGGATAGGACCGACCGCGATGCCGTTGCCGGACGAGGTCTTCACCAGGTTGTAGGCAATGTTGGCCGACTCGATGTTCGGCATCACCAGCAGGTTGGCGTCGCCGGTCAGGGTCGAGCCCGGCATGATGGCAGTGCGCAGTTTCGAATCCAGCGCGGTGTCGCCGTGCATTTCGCCGTCCACTTCCAGCGACGGATCGCGCTGCTTGATCAATTCCAGCGCGGCGCGCATCTTCACCGCCGACGGGCTGTCCGACGAACCGAAGTTGGAGTGCGACAGCAGCGCGGCGCGCGGCGACAGGCCGAAGCGGCGCATCTCTTCGGCCGCCATCACGGTGATCGCGGCCAGCTCGTTGGCGTCCGGATTCTCGTTGACGTGGGTGTCGACCATCACCAGCTGGCGCTGCGGCAGCACCAGCACGTTCATGGCGGCGTACACGCAAGCGCCTTCGCGGCGGCCCAGCACCTGGTCAATATAGTGCAGGTGCAGCTGGGTGGTGCCGAAGGTGCCGCAGATCATGCCGTCGGCGTCGCCCTTCTTGATCATCATGGCGCCGATCAGGCTGTGGCGGCGGCGCATTTCCAGCTTGGCGTATTCCTGCGTCACGCCTTTGCGGGCGGTCAGCTCGTAGTAAGCCTGCCAGTAGTCGCGGTAGCGGTCGTCGTGGTCCGGGTTGATGACGTCGAAGTCGACGCCCTGCTTCAGGCGCAGGCCGAACTTGGCGATGCGCGCATCCAGCACGGCCGGACGGCCGACCAGGATAGGACGCGCCAGCTTCTCGTCGACCACCACCTGCACCGCGCGCAGCACGCGCTCTTCTTCGCCCTCGGCGTAGACGATACGCTTGCTGCCCATGTCGGCCTTCTTGGCGACCTGGAACAGCGGCTTCATGAAGGTGCCGGAACGGTAGACGAACTGCTGCAGGCTTTCCTCGTAGGCGACCAGATCCTTGATCGGACGGGTGGCGACGCCGGAATCCTCGGCGGCCTTGGCCACGGCCGGCGCGATCTTGGTCAGCAGGCGCGGATCGAACGGCATCGGGATCAGGTATTCCGGGCCGAACGACAGGTTGGTGAAGCCGTAGGTGGTGGCGACGATGTCCGACTGCTCGGCGTGCGCCAGCTCGGCGATCGCGTGCACCACGGCGATTTCCATTTCGCGGGTGATGGTGGTGGCGCCGCAATCGAGCGCGCCGCGGAAGATGTACGGGAAGCACAGCACGTTGTTGACCTGGTTCGGATAGTCCGAACGGCCGGTGGCGATGATGGCGTCGCCGCGCACGGCCTTGACGTCTTCCGGCAGGATTTCCGGATTCGGGTTGGCCAGCGCCAGGATCAGCGGATTCGGCGCCATGGCCTTGACCATGTCCTGCTTCAGCACGCCGCCGGCGGAGACGCCCAGGAAGATATCCGCATCCGGAATAACTTCGGCCAGGGTGCGGGCGTCGGTTTCGCGGGCGAAACGTTCCTTGTCCGGGTCCATCAGCTCGGTGCGGCCCTTGTAGACCACGCCGGCCAGGTCGGTCACGTAAATGTTTTCCAGCGGGAAGCCGAGGTCGACGATCAGGTCCAGGCAGGCCAGCGCCGCTGCGCCTGCGCCCGACACCACCAGCTTGCACTGCTTGATGTCCTTGCCGACCAGCGAAATGCCGTTCAGGATGGCCGCGCCGACGATGATGGCGGTGCCGTGCTGGTCATCGTGGAACACCGGGATCTTCATGCGTTCGCGCAGCTTGCGCTCGATGGTGAAGCACTCCGGCGCCTTGATGTCTTCCAGGTTGATGCCGCCGAAGGTCGGTTCCAGCGCAGCGATCACTTCCACCAGCTTGTCCGGGTCCTGCTCGTTGATTTCGATGTCGAACACGTCGATGCCGGCGAACTTCTTGAACAGCACGCCCTTGCCTTCCATCACCGGCTTGGCGGCCAGCGGACCGATGTTGCCCAGGCCCAGCACGGCGGTGCCGTTGGTGATGACGGCGACCAGATTGCCGCGCGCGGTGTATTTATAAGCGTTGGCCGGATCGATGACGATCTCTTCGCACGGCGCGGCCACGCCCGGGGAGTAAGCCAGCGCCAGGTCGCGCTGGTTGGTCAGTTGCTTGGTCGGCGTTACGCTGATTTTGCCCGGGGTTGGGAACTCGTGGTACTCCAGCGCGGCGACGCGCAGTTGTTGACGAATTGCTTCTTTTTTCTCAGGTGACGAATCCATGTGCTTTACTGCCTTCCCATATTGTGCGATCGAAGGCCTATGATTTTATCAGACCAGTTCTTTCAATTAAGTAGGTATTTTCACCAACAGCAATAAACGTTATCAGCATTTTTTATGAGGCGACTCGGAGGTTAGCCGAATTTTTAGGCAGATTAACCATGGTTAGAGCCTACATAATCAATTTTCAGAACTCATTGCTTTAAACTATCGATAGTTTAAATATGATTGAAATTATCGATATTTCACCATACGAAGCGTGGCGCCGCGCAAGCGGCGGCGTTTCGGCTAAGCTGAGACCATCAACCGTTCATCAGGAGAAGTCCATGGCCGCCTTGATTGTTTCCGACCGCTTGCCCGAACCGGCCGGCGCCACGCCGCAAGGCGCCGCCTGGCAACAACTGCTGCACTGGCAGGAGACCAGCCAGCAGCTGGCCTTCGTCTACACCCGTTCGCAGGGCGGACTGATCCACACCGGGCAAGGCCGGCTCGACCAGTTGAGCCTGGACGCCACCACCATCGAGGCCGGCGCCAGCAAGCTGTACATCGTGCTGTCCGGCGCCTCCTACGAAGCCGGGCCGCAGCTGTTCTTCACGCCCAACCTGCTGAGCCGCTTCCACGTCAACGGCGTGGCGGTGCGGCTGGCCAACCACGACTGGCTGTTCCTGTCCGACGAATCGCTGCCGGCGCTGGGCATGGAAACCCTGCAAAAAAGGATAGCGCCGTAGCGGTACAATACCGCCCATGCTCTCCGAATTCGACCTCATCCAGGAATACTTCCAGCGTCTCCACCATGCCGCGCCGCCCCCCGTGGCGCTCGGCATCGGCGACGATTGCGCCCTGATCGCGCCCACGCCCGGCCTGCAGACCGCCATCTCGTCCGACATGCTGGTCGAAGGCCGGCACTTTTTTGCCGGCGAAGATCCGCAGCGGCTGGGCCACAAGGCGCTGGCGGTCAACCTGTCCGACCTGGCGGCGATGGGCGCACGCCCGGTCGGCTTCACGCTGGCGCTGGCGCTGCCATCGGCCGACCGCGCCTGGCTGCACGGCTTTTCCAGCGGCCTGTTCGCGCTGGCCGACGCCTTCAACATCGCGCTGATCGGCGGCGACACCACCAAAGGGCCGCTGAATATCTGCATCACCGTGTTCGGCGAACTGCGGCCGGGCCAGGCGCTGCGGCGCAACGCCGCCCGGGCCGGCGACGACATCTGGATTTCCGGCACGCTGGGCGACGCCCGCCTGGCGCTGGCCGGCTACCGCCTGGAACTGAAGGAGCCGCTGGACGCCGCCAGCCAGCGCGCCGCCGCCGTGCGCATGCATACGCCGGTGCCGCGCGTGGAACTCGGCGTGCTGCTGGCCGAACAGGGCATCGCCCACGCCGCCATCGATATCTCGGACGGCCTGATCGGCGACCTCGGCCACATCCTGAAACGCTCGCAGGTGGGCGCCACCCTGGACGTCGACGCGCTGCCGGCCGGCGCCATCCTGGCCACGCAGGACACCGCGCTGCGGCGCGCCTACACCGCCGCCGGCGGCGACGATTACGAACTGTGCTTCACCGCGCCGGTGGCGTCACGCGCCGCCATCCTGGCCGCCGCCGCCAGCGTGGCGACGCCGGTCACGCGCGTCGGCCGCATCGAGGCGCAGGCCGGGCTGCGGCTGGTCGACGCCGACGGCGCGCCGCTCGACCTGCAACTCAGCAGCTTCGATCACTTCACGTCCTGAGCCGCCGTCAGCAGCGCGGTGGCGTCCTCGCCCGGCTGCCCCACCCGCTTGCCGCTGCCGTGCATCAGCCAGTAGTGGTGGAAGGCCAGGCGGATGTTGTCGCGCAGCTGGGTGTCGTCCCACGGCTTGGTGTAGAAGCGGTAGATGGCGCCGCGGTTGATCGAATCGAGCACCGCCTCCAGCCCGGTATAGCCGGACAGGATGATGCGTATGGTTTCCGGATACATCTCCTTGACCTTGCTGAGGAACTCGGTGCCGCTCATGGCCGGCATGCGCTGGTCGCACAGGATCACCTGCACCGCGTGCAGCGCCAGCAGTTCGAACGCCTCGGTCGGCGAGGCGGCGGTCAGGATCTGGTAACCGTCGCGGCGGAACAACCGGTGCAGCGAGGCCAGCACGTTGACATCGTCGTCGACGATCAGCAGGGTCTGCGCCGGCTGGGTGGCGTTGCCCGGCGCCGGCGGCAGGCTGTGGCCTGACAGCACCAGCTTGCCCACCTCGTCCGGCGGCAGCGGCCGGCTGTAGAAGTAACCCTGGATTTCGTCGCAGCGGCTGCGCCGCAGGTATTCCAGCTGGGCGCGCGTCTCCACGCCCTCCGCCACCACCTGCAGCTTGAGGCTGTGCGCCATGCTGATGATGGCCAGCGCGATGGCCGCATCGTTGGGATTGGTGGTGATGTCGCGCACGAAGGCGATGTCGATCTTCAGCTTGTCGATCGGGAAGCGCTGCAGATAGGCCAGCGACGAATAGCCGGTGCCGAAGTCGTCGATGGCCACCTTGATGCCGAGCGCCTTCAGGCTCTTGAGCACGGTGATGGTGCGCTCGGCGTTGTTCATCAGCGAGGTTTCGGTCAGCTCCAGCTCCAGCAGTTCCGGCGGCGTCTGGTGGCGCGCCAGCGCATCGTGCACCAGCTGCTCCAGGTCGCCTTCGATGAACTGGCGGCTGGCGACGTTGACCGCCACCCGCACCGGGCCGGTGCCGTCGGCCAGCCAGGCGGCGATCTGGCGGCAGGCGGCGTCGATGATCCAGGCGCCGACGCGCACCACCAGGCCGGTGTCTTCCAGCACCGGCACGAACTCGGCCGGATAGACCAGGCCGAAGCCCGGCCGCTCCCAGCGCAGCAGCGACTCGACGCCGGCAAAGCCGCCGGTGTGCAGGTTGACCTTGGGCTGGAAGTGCAGGCGCAGCTCGTCGTTGTCGAGCGCGCGGCGCAGCGCCAGCTCCATGTCCAGCCGCGCCAGCACCTGCACGTTCATGCCGGCGGTGAAGAAGCGGTAGCCGTCGCGGCCGGCCTGCTTGGCGCGCTCCATGGCGGTGTCGGCGTACTTGACCAGGGTGTCGGGATCGGTGGCGTCGTCCGGGTAGACCGAGATGCCGATGCTGGCGCTGACCACGGCCTGGTGGCCGTCGAGCTCGAACGGCTGGCGCAGCGCCTCGCGCACCTCGTTGGCGGCGTGCACGGCGTCCTGCTGGTCGCGGCTCATGGTCAGGATCAGCGCGAACTCGTCGCCGCCGAGGCGGCCGACGGTGTCGCGGATGCGCACCGTCTGCACCAGCCGGTTGCTGAACTGGCGCAGCAGGTCGTCGCCGCGCGCCGCGCCCAGCGAATCGTTGATGTTCTTGAAGCGGTCCAGGCCGATCATCAGCACCACGATGCGCCAGGCCTTGTCCTGCGCCACGCTGATGGCGTCGGCCACCGTCTTGAAGAACAGCGTGCGGTTGGGCAGGCCGGTCAGGCTGTCGTAGTGGGCCATGTGCTGCAGCAGTTCCTCGGCCTGGCGCCGTTCGCTGATGTCGCGCGCCACGCCCAGCATCACCGACGGCTGGCCGGGCCGCTGCAGCAGCTGCCAGTACAGCTCGACCGGCACGGCGATCAGGTCGCGCCGCATCAGTTCCAGCTCGCTCAGTTCCGGCGAGCGCGCCGGGCCCAGCGCGGCGGCGTAGGCGGCCAGCCGCTCGGCCTGGGCGCGCAGCGCGTCCGGCGCACCGAGGCCGAGCCGGCTCGCCATCGGCCCCAGCATTTCGACGCGCGGATAGCCCAGCATGCGGCAGGCGCCCTCGTTGACGTCGAGTACCTCGGCGCTGTCGGTGTCGAGCAGGAAGATGGCGTCGGCGGTGGCGTCCATGGCGCTGCGGAAGCGCTGCAGCTCGGCGGTCCGCTCGCGCACCGTCTGTTCGAGGCGGGCGTTGTAGTTGCGCTCGCGGCCGTGCAGCAGGCGCATCTCCAGCATGTTGCGGATGCGCGTCAGGGTCTCGACCGGATCGAACGGTTTGCTGATGAAATCGCGGGCGCCGGATTCGAAGGCGCGCATCTTGTGGTCGGGCTGGGCGGTGACCACCAGCACCGGCAGCCAGCCGTCCGGTTCCAGCGGCTTGAGCGCGTCCATCACCTCGAAGCCGCTCATGCCGGGCATCTGCAGGTCGAGGATGATCAGGTCGTAGCGGTGGTCGGCATGCCAGCCGGCCACCACGCGCGGGTCGGTGGTGGAACTGACGTCCTTGTAGCCGGTGGAGGTGAGCAGGTATTCCAGCAATTCGATATTGACGGGCTGATCGTCCACGACCAGGATGCGGGCGTGATGGATGTCGTTCTGACTGATCATTGCGCCTCCGGGGGATCTTTGCTGTTGAGCTAGCTTACCATGCTGCACGAATGGCGGCGCACGGCTGTGCTGGCTTGCAACTATAACAAATTTCCATGCGCCACTGGCATCCCTGACGGACTGCATGGTACAGTGATAGCAAGCCCGTATCAGAGAAGGAGAAGCCATGAGCAACAGCGACACCATCCTCGATCTAGCCGCGCAAGTCGGCAAAGCGTTACAAGACAAAGGGCTGATCCTGGCCACCGCCGAATCGTGCACCGGTGGCGGCGTGGCCCAGGCCATCACCGAAATCGCCGGTTCCACCGCCTGGTTCGACTGCGGCTTCGTCACCTATTCCAATGCCTCCAAGACCGAAATGCTGGACGTGTCCGCCGCGCTGATCGCGCAGATGGGCAGCGTGTCGGAAGAAGTGGCGGCCGCGATGGCCAGCGGCGCGCTCGGTTCCAGCAACGCCCACCTGGCGGTGTCGACCACCGGCATCGCCGGCCCCACCGGCGCCGTGCCGGGCAAGCCGGTCGGCACCGTGTGCTTCGGCTGGGCCAATGCCGACACCGTCCACACCGAACGCCTGGTGTTCAGCGGCGACCGCCGCGCGGTGCGCGAGCAGACCGTGATCCACGCCTTGCAAGGCCTGCTCCGGTTCATCAACTAGGTTGCCTTCGTGCCGCAAAACAATTACTCTCGACGCATTCAAAATGCGTTTGGGAGTAGTTGATGCAAAACACGGTACATTTTATTCTCCAGGGTAAGGGCGGCATCGGCAAGACGCTGGTCTCGACCATTCTTGCGCAATGGATCGCCAGCAAGGATGTGGCCGAGGGCCAGCAGCCGCTGCGCTGCTACGACACCGACCAGGAGAATGCGACCTTCTCGCGCTACAAGGCGATGGACGTCAAGCATGTGCCGGTGATGACCGACAGCCGCACCATCGATCCCAAGCGTTTCGACGCGCTGATGATCGACATCCTGGAACAGGACGGCAATTGCGTCATCGACAACGGCGCCAACACCTTCTCCCCGCTGATGGGCTACCTGATCGAGAACGACTGCTTCGCCTTGTTGCAGGAATCCGGCCGCAAGGTCTACATCCACACCATCGTCGGCGGCGGCGACACGCTGCACGACACCGCCATGGGCTTCGTCTCCACCGCCAAGGCCACCAATGTGCCGCTGGTGCTGTGGGAGAACGAGCACTTCGGCCTGCTGCAATCGGTGAGCGGCAAGCAGTTTATCGAATCGCAGACCTACGCCGACAATTCGGCGCGCGTGGTGGGCCGCGTGGTGCTGGCGGCGCGCAACGCCGACACCTTCGGCGCCGACATCAAGAAGATGAACACGGCGCGCCTGACCGTCAACGAAGTCAAGGAAAGCGACAAATTCAACGTGATGGAAAAGCAGCGCATCAAGGTCGTGTTCCGCGACCTGTTCGAACAACTCGACAAAGTGCAGTGGTAAGCCGCCATGGATCAGCAAAAGCTGCGCAGTCTGGTCTTTGAGAAAACCGGCGTCAAGATCGACATCGACGACCCGGTGTTCGCGCTGGTGGCGCTCAACGAAGCGGTGCTGGAGGACGCGGTGCAGCGCCACGTGGCGCTGATCGACGCCGCCTCGCGCGAGCTGGCGCAGCAGGCGCGGCTGGCGGGCGGCGTGG
>NZ_WKJL01000031.1 GCF_009674565.1 Duganella aquatilis | reverse complement strand
GGCTGCTGCACCGCGGCCACGCCGGCGGCCGGCTGGCGCCGCGCCACTTCCGGCGGCCGGTCGTCGTCGTGGTCGAGCCAGTAATTGAACTGGCCGAAGGTCGGCACTTCCCGGGCCGCGCCGGAGGCCACAGCCTGCACCCGGCCCGATTCGGGATCGATGCGGCGCTCGACAAAGAAATCGCCGAGCATCTGCTGGTAGGCGCCCAGCCGCGAGAACTTGGCGCTGGCGGCCGCATAGCGGGCCGTGGCGACGCGGAAGGTGCGGCGGATGTCCTCGTCCGCATTCAGGCCCGGACCGGCGTCAGCGCCGTTCTTGCGCGGCCTGCCGCGCTTGACGCCGGCCGACGACTGGCGCACCTTGCCGCGGCCGCCGGAGTTGCTGTAATCCGGCAGCAGCGCATTGGGCGTCTGCCCGCGCTGCCAGTAGCGACGCAGGTAGCGGTAAATGGTGGGATGCGACACCGCGTGCTGCGCGGTGGCCTGGGCGATCAGCTGGCCGCGCTGGCGCGCCTCGTAGATGCCCGGCTCCTGCGCCACCAGCGCCTCGATGATTTCCCAGGCGCGGGCCCGCAGTTGCAGGTGTTTCGGCGGCAGCAGTTCCTGGCTGACCACCATCAGGTAAGGATCGGTCGCCAGCACGCTGGCATGGCCGGCCCGGATGTCGGCGTGCAGCGCCGACAGTTGGATCATCTCGACTTCCGCCGAGAGCGCCGCCACGTCGAAGACATAGGCGTGGCTTTGCTCGGGCGAGATCCAAAGGATGCGGACGGTGCGCGGCGACGGATGCGTGTAGTGCAGCAGGTCGTTCCGCAGCAGCATTAGCGCCCCTTGGTGAAATTGCCGGCGCTGAACGGCCGCGTATCGACATAGATCGAATGCGGGCCCATATTCGATTCGCGCAGCATTTGCGGCTTGATCGAATCAACCAAGACAGTCCACAGCTTCCTGAATGAAGTCATTGCCATGCTCCCACGCTTAACGTCTCCAGGTTGAAGGCGCTGATGCCGCCGCCATTTATCACGATTGTGCTATCACATATGCAATAAGCGGGCCAGCAAGCTTCTACTATGACAACTCTAGTGACGGGCGGCCGTTTCACCATCGACAAGCTTTGTTTTGGTGCAATGCAGCACCGGCGCTGTGCGTGGGGGCAGGAATGAAAACGGGGCCTTGCGGCCCCGTGGTATCAGTACTTCTTGGCTTTAGGCTTGGCGCCCGGCGCCGGCTTCTTCGGCGGCGTGTGCTTGGCCGATTCCGGCGGCATGCGGTCGATCTGGCTGATCTTCAGCTGCGCGCCGCCGACCCAGACCTTGCCCAGGCTCTTGAACATGTCGTCAGGCATGCCGTCCGGCAACTCCAGCATGGTGTGGTTGTCGAAGATCTCGATGCGGCCGATGTACTTCGCTTCCAGCCCGGTTTCGTTGGCGATGGCGCCGACGATGTTGGCCGGCGTGACTTCATTGGCGCGGCCCACTTCGACGCGGAAGGCGCTCATCGGCACCGACTGCTTGCCGATTTTTTCCTTTTTCTTCTTGGCCGGGGCTTCGTCCACCTCCTCGGCGGCGGCGCGCACGGTTTTTTCCAGCGGCGACGCGGCCGCGGCCGGAGCCGCGGCAGGCTTGACCGGCTTGGCGGCGGCGGCCTTGACCGGCTTGGCCGGCGCTGGCGCCGATGCCGCCGGCGCGCCCTCGCCGTCCACGCTGATGCGCAGCGCCTGGCCGGCGACGCGGATGCCGGCCATCATGTCCAGCGCTTCGCGGCTCAGGGTGTCCGGCATGTCGAGCACCGCGTAGTCGTCGTAGATCTCGATGCGGCCGATGTTCTTGGAGTCGATGCCGCCTTCGTTCGCGATGGCGCCGACGATGTTGCCCGGCTTGACGCCGTGCTGGTAGCCCACTTCAATGCGGTAGGTACGCATGCCCGGTTCCGACTCGCGCACGATGCGTTCCTTTTTCGGGAAGCGCTCGCTGCGGTCGCCACGCTCGGCGCGGTCGCCGAAGCGGTCGCCGCGTTCCGGGCGGTCGAACGACGACGCGGCGCGCGCCGGACGCTCTTCCCACTGCGTGACCTGTTTCTTGTCCAGCAGCAGCGGCACGTCGCCGCGCGCCATCTTGGCCAGGGCGGCGGCGATTTCCAGCGCCGGGATATTGTGTTCGCGCTCGAAATCCTCGATCAGCGACTGGAACTGTTCCAGGCCGCCTTCGGCCAGCGTATCGGTGATCTGCTGCTTGAACTTGGCGATGCGGACGTCGTTGACGGCCTGGATGGTCGGCAGCTCCAGCTGGCCGATCGGCTGGCGGGTGGCGCGTTCGATCATCTTCAGCAGGCCTTTTTCGCGCGGCGTGATGAACAGGATCGCCTCGCCGCTGCGGCCGGCGCGGCCGGTGCGGCCGATGCGGTGGGTGTAGCTTTCCGGATCATGCGGCACGTCGTAATTGACCACGTGCGAAATGCGCTCCACGTCCAGGCCGCGGGCGGCGACGTCGGTCGCCACCAGGATGTCGATCTTGCCGTCTTTCAGCTGCTGAATGGTGCGCTCGCGCTGCGCCTGCTGGATGTCGCCGTTGATGGCGGCCGCCGAGAAGCCGCGCGCCTGCAGCTTCTGCGCCAGTTCCTCGGTGCCCAGCTTGGTGCGCGAGAAGATGATCATGCCGTCGAAGTTCTCGGCTTCCAGGATGCGGGTCAGCGCGTCCAGCTTGTGCATGCCGGACACCAGCCAGTAGCGCTGGCGGATGTTTTCATTGGTGCCGGTTTTGGCGGCGACCGTGATTTCCTTCGGATTGCGCAGGTAGGTGTTGGCGATGCGGCGGATGGCCGACGGCATGGTGGCCGAGAACAGCGCGGTCTGGCGCGATTCCGGCGTCTCCTGCAGGATGCGTTCGACGTCGTCGATAAAGCCCATGCGCAGCATTTCGTCGGCTTCGTCCAGCACCAGCGTCTTCAGCTTGGACAGGTCGAGCGAACCCTTGTCCAGGTGATCGATCACGCGACCAGGGGTGCCGACCACGACGTGCACGCCGCGGCGCAGCGCCGACAGCTGCGGGCCGTAGCTCTGGCCGCCGTAGATCGGCAGCACGTGGAAGCCGGGAATGTGCGTGGCGTAGGTCTGGAACGCCTCGGCGACCTGGATCGCCAGTTCGCGCGTCGGCGCCAGCACCAGCGCCTGCGGCGTGGTCTGTTTGATGTCGATGCGCGCCAGGATCGGCAGCGCAAAGGCGGCGGTCTTGCCGGTGCCGGTCTGGGCCTGGCCCAGCACGTCGAGGTTCTGCATCAGCAGCGGGATGGTCGCGGCCTGGATCGGCGACGGCGACTCATAGCCAACGTCGTTCAGCGCCTTGGTAAGCGGGGCGCCGAGATCGAGATCGGAAAAAAGGGCAATAGGGGAGACTGGGGTTGCAGACATGGCGTCACTCAAAAAAATTGTTCGAATCGCCGAATTGCGAAAGAAATTTGTGCGTAGTTTACTCTGTCTGGCCGGAACTCGCGGTTTTTTACATGAAATCAAGGCAAAATGCAGTCTTTTCATTCTTATATGCTCAAGATTAGCTTCCTTGCATTAGCGCTGCTGGCTGGCGACGCGCAGGCGCAGGCGCCGATCTGGGCGGCGGCTTCAAGGTACTGGCCATGGATCTGGAAGGCAGCGAGATCTGCGACTGGCTGACCGCGCGCGGCATCACCTGCGTGCTCCTTAAATACCGCGTCCCCAACGGCAACCACTACTGGGACGAGAAATGCAACTGCCACATCACGCCCAAGGTGCCGCGCGCGCTGCAGGATGCGCAACGCACCATCCGGCTGGTACGCTCCAGGGCCAGGGAATTGAATATCGATCCGGCCAGGACCACCTGTGCCGCCCCGGCGGCAAGTTTGACGGCAGCATCCGCGTCACCGCCAAAACGCCGCCGACCTTTTTGCTGCAAGCCTGGGACGATCCGGTCGACCCGGTGTGCATCAGCCTGCTTTATGCGGAGGCGCTGGACCACGCGGGCGTGCCGGCGGAAGTCCATCTGTTCGCCAAGGGCGGCCACGCTTTCGGCCTGCGCGACAAGGATCATCCGATTTCGTCGTGGCCGTCGCTGGTGGAAAACTGGCTCAAAGACATCGGTGTGCTGAAAGCGCTATAGTAAGTGTTTTACTTAGACGGAGTTCCTCCTCATGCGCATCCTGCTCACCGCCGCGCTGCTTGCCGGCTCGGCGTCCGCCGCCACCTACGGTCCCCAGCTGGAAGGCTTCAGCTACCCGCATCCGCTGCAGAAATACAGCTTCACCTCGCAGGGCGTGAAGCTGGAGATGGCCTATATGGACGTGGCGCCCACGGCGACAGCCAACGGCAAGACCGCCGTCCTGCTGCACGGTAAAAACTTCTGCGGCGCGACGTGGGAGCAGACCATCACCGCACTGGCCAAGGCCGGCTACCGCGTGGTGGCGCCGGACCAGGTCGGCTTCTGCGCCTCCTCCAAGCCGGAGCACTATCAGTACACCTTCCAGCAGTTGGCCGCCAACACCGATGCGCTGTTGAAGAGCATCGGCGTCAAGCAGGCCGTCCTGGTCGGGCACTCGACCGGCGGCATGCTGGCCACCCGCTACGCGTTGATGTACCCGGACGCCGTGGCGCGCCTGGTGCTGGTCAACCCGATCGGCCTGGAAGACTGGAAAGCCATGGGCGTGCCGGCGCCGAGCGTGGACCAGTGGTATGCGCGCGAGCAGAAGCTGTCGGCCGACAGCGTGCGCGCGTACGAAAAGGCGACCTACTACGTCGGCAAATGGAAACCGGAATACGAAAAATGGGTGGACATGCTGGCCGGCCTGAACGCGGGGCCGGGCCACAAGCTGGTGGCGTGGAATTCGGCGCTGATCTACGACATGATCTTCACCCAGCCGGTGGTGTACGAATTCCCGCTGCTGAAGGTGCCGACTTCGCTGCTGATCGGCGACGCCGACAACACCGCCATCGGCAAGGACGTGGCGCCGCCCGAGGTGAAGGCGAAGCTGGGCCACTACGACGTGCTGGGCAAGGAAACCGTGAAGAAGATCCCGAATGCGCGCCTGGTGGAATTCAAGGGCATGGGACACGCGCCACAGATGGAAGACCCGGCGGCCTTCCATCGCGCACTGCTGGAGGAACTGAATCGCTGAAACGCCAATGCAGAAAAGACGGAGGTGGAATCCGTCTTTTCTCTTGCGCCGCCCAGGCCCGGAGGGTCCGGGGCGGCACGTCAAGCCCGAGGCTTACTTAATTACTTGCTGGCTGCTGGCGCGGCAGTTGCCGGGGCCGAAGCTTCAGCCGAAGCCGATGCCGATGCCTTTACGTGCTTCTTGTGGGTCGCTTTCTTGGCGACCGGGGCCGAAGCGGCAGGCGCCGAAGCGCTGGCCGATGCCGAAGCCGAAGCCGAAGCGGCTGGCGCAGGGGTTTGAGCGAAGGCAGCGGAAGCGAACAGGCCGGCGATCAGGGTAGCGATTACTTTTTTCATGATTCAGTCCTCTTTAGTTTATATGGTTTATATAATTACTTGCTTGCTGCTGGTGCTGCAGCGGCAGGTGCTGCGTCTGCCGGTTTGGCTTCTTTAGCCTTGTGATGTACTTTTTTCTTCGCGGCTGGTTTCGCTTCGGTTTTTTCCACGGCTGGCTTGGCTTCTGGAGCGGCAGGGGTGGTGGCAGGCGTTTGCGCGAAAGCTGCGGTTGCGAACAGGCCGGCGATCAGAGAAGCGATTACTTTGGACATGATGTTTTCCTTTTCGGGGTTTTCGGCATCAGGACAATTCCTGTGTCGCATGAGCAAAAAACGCGGCGTCCGACAGTCCAGTTGACGACCATTACAATTGCTTACAATCACGGTTTCACATCGTCCTTGAGGGCCGCCAGCGCGATCTTCTCCACCAGGCCCGGCGCGATCAGTTTCAGCCAGCGTCCCAGCTTGCCCTTGGCCGACATCACCACCTCGCGCTGGCGCGCGTGCATGCCGGCGATGATCAGCGCCGCGCACTCCTCCACCGGCATGGCCTGGTCCTCTTTCAGGCTGCTGCTGCCCAGCTGTCCGCCGGCGGCGTTGTAGCCGCGATGGCGGATCTGCGTCGCCACCACGCCGGGATAGGCGGTGGTCACGCTGACGCCGGCCGGCTTGAGTTCCGCGCGCAGCGCCTCGAAGAAGCCGGCCATGGCGAACTTGGTGGCGCTGTAGGCGGTGCGTCCGGGCACCCCGACCAATCCCGCCAGCGACGACACGGCGACGATGCGCCCGCGCGACTGCTTCAGGAACGGCAGCGCCGCATGCGTGCACCACACGCTGCCCCACAAATTAATCCGCATCAGTTCCTCGTACCAGCCCAGGTCTTCGACCTCGGCGAACAGCGCGTGCGCGGAGCGGCCGGCGTTGTTGATCAGCGCATCGATGCTGCCGAAGCGGGCGATCGCCGCGTCCACCAGCGCCACGCACTGCGCCTGCACCGAAACGTCGGTGGGCGCCACCAGCGTCTGCGCGCCCAGCGCCGCGCATTGCGCCGCCACCTGCTCCAGCATGACCGCGTTGCGGGCGGCCAGCACCAGCGAGACGGCGGCGCCATGCCGGCGCGCCAGCTGCCGCGCGATTTCCGCACCGATGCCGTCCGATGCGCCGGTGATGATGATGGTATTCATAGGTCTCCTTTATTTTTGGCATATACAGTAAGATTACCGCCTTCTGCTCAAGAATCACATCATGGAGTAACTCAATGCGTCTTCCCGTTCTCGCCCTTGCCGCCGGCCTTGCCCTGCAAGCCCACGCCCAGCAACCCGTTGTCGCCGAAGCGCCGCTGCGCGCCCACCTGTCCTTTCTGGCCGACGACCTGTTCGAGGGCCGCGGCACCGGCCAGCGCGGCGGCGACCTCGCCGTGCGCTACCTGGAAACGCAGGCCGCCGTCATCGGCCTGAAGCCGCTGGCCGACGGCGGCTACCGCCAGTCTGTCAAGATGGAAGGCAGCAAGCTGCTGCCGGGCAGCTTCACGCGCTTCAGCGCCGACAGCGGCAAGATCCTGACGCCGGCCAACGGCACAGACATCGTGTTCGGCAGCTTCGGCGGCAAGGAAGACATCACCGTCGATGCGCCGCTGGTGTTCGTCGGCTACGGCGCCATCGCCCCGGAAGAAAACTGGGACGACTACAAGGGCATCGACATGAAGGGCAAGGTGCTGGTCATGATGGTCAACGACCCGCAGCCCACCGCCGAGGAACCTAACCGCTTCGCCGGCAAGGCCTACACCTACTACGGCCGCTGGCTGTACAAGTTCGAGGAAGCGGTGCGCCAGGGTGCCGCCGGCGTGCTGCTGATCCACACCACGCCGTCCGCTTCCTACGCGTGGAGCGTGCCGGCCACCAGTTTCGCGCACGAGCGCTTCCACCTGGCCGGCAGCGGCAATCCGATCGAAGGCTGGCTGCAGGAAGAGACGGCGCGCGCGCTGTTCGCCGCCGGCGGCTTCGATCTCGACAAGCTGCGCGCCGACGCCGAGCGCCGCGACTTCCGCCCGGTCGACCTGAAGGTCAGGCTGCACGCCGAAGTGAAGAGCAAGATCCGCCAGATCGAGCAGTTCAACGTGGCCGGCATCGTGCCCGGCACCGATGCCAGGCTGAAGGCCGAAGCGGTGGTCTACTCGGCCCACTGGGACCACCTGGGCATCGACGACGCGGCCAAGGGCGACCATATCTGGAACGGCGCCATCGACAACGCCTCCGGCGTCGCCGCGCTGCTGGCGATGGCGCAGGAAGCGGTCAAGCATCCGGCCAAACGCACCCAGGTCTTCCTGTGGCCGGCGGCCGAGGAAACCGGCCTGCTGGGCAGCGCCGCCTACGTCAAGAACCCGGCCTGGCCGCTGGACAAGACCAGCGCCGACCTGAACCTCGATTCGATGAACTTCGTCGGCAAGACGCGCGACATCGGCGTCGCCGGTTCCGAGCGCAGCAGCCTGTACGCGGCGGCCGGCGTGGTGGCCAAGAAAATGGGCCTGACGCTGGCGCCGGCCATTCCCGACCTGTCGGGCGCCTACTTCCGCGCCGACCACTTCAACTTCGCCCGCGCCGGCATCCCGGCCTTCAACGTCGGTTCGGCGGTGTTCTCGGGCGACGGCTACTTCGACTTCGTCAAGGACCAGGAGAAATCGCGCGCGCGTTTGGTGGCTTTCAAGCAGGACTACCACCAGCCGTCCGACGAATATCACGCCGACTGGGACTTGTCGGGCATGGTGCAGCAGGCGCAGTTCACGCTGAACCTGGGCTACGAAGTGGCCAACGCGCCGACAATGCAGACCTGGAAGGCCGGCGACGCCTTCGGCAAGATCAAACGTTAAAAAACTGCCACACGGAAACTCCTCGTGTCCGCCTATAATTCAGGCAGGGCGTACAAACCGGGGATAGTCGTGTGGCTTAATGTTTTGATCATGTTGCGGCGCGGCCGCTGGGGCGCGGCCGCAGCGGCCCTGCTGCTGGCCGGCGCCGCGTCGGCCGCCAACGTCAATTTCAACGGCAGCAACACCGTGCCGGTCTGCCCGCTGACCGGCAGCACCTACACCTGCACCGCCCTGCCCCTCGGCGCCAACGACACCGCCGTCATCAGCAGCGGCTACACGGTTGTCGTCAACAGCGACGTGGCGCTGGCCTACGCCCAGGGCCTGTCGATGAGCGGCAGCGCCGTGCTGCGCGCCAGCGGCAACATCGACCTGTCCGCATCCAACGGCCTGAACGTCACCGGCGGCGCGCTGGTCGCCGGCGGCAACTTCAAGCTGGGCGCCAGCGCGCAGAGCATCACCGCCAACGTCACCGCCGCCACGCTCACCACCGCCGGCGCCTCGACCTACATCGGCGGCAGCGTGACCACCAGCGGCAACATCACCCTGGGCTCCAGCTCCACCATCACCGGCGCGGTCACCAGCACGGCCGGTTCCATCACCACCAATTCCAGCGTCAACCTGGGGCCGCTGTCGGTGGCCGGCAGCATCAACCTCGGCTCCAGCAACACCATCAACGGTTCGGTCAGCGCCACCAGCATCACCACCAGTTCCACCGTCACCATCAACGGCTCGATCACGCTGGATAAAAACAACAGCAGCAGCGTGGCGGACCTGGGATCGGGCATCAAGGTCACCGGCAACGTCACCGCGTATGCGGTAAGGACCAACTCGCCGGGCACCATCAACGGCGCCATCGACGCCAAGACCACCATCGACCTCGGCTCGGGCATCACCGTCGGCGGCCTGGTCAGCGGCACCACCATCACCACCAACTCGCCGGTGACGCTGAACGGCGGCGTCAAGGCCACCGTGTCGCTGACGGTCGGCTCGAATAGCTCGATCACCGGCGACATCGTCGCGCCGGTGTTGACGCTGAACGCCTCCAACACCACGGTCAGAGGCGCGGTCACCGCCACCACCTCGCTTGACATGGGCAGCAGCACCGCCATCACCGGCACCGTCAACACCGGCAACCTGACGATGCGCGCCTCGAACGCCGTCATCAACGGCAACGCCACCGTCACCGGCGACGTCGACATGGGCTCCGGCACCACCATCAACGGCGACCTGAGCGCGCGCAACGTCAACACGCGCGCCAGCAACGCCGTGGTCAACGGCAACGCGGCGGTCAATTCGATCTACATCGACTGGGGCAACAGCGTGACCAAGACCATCACCTGCACCGGCCCCGGCGCCGCGCTGTGCAGCTGCGTCACCAAGGCCGATCCCAACTACCAGCCCACCTGCGGCGCGGCCCCTGCCAGCGGCGCCGACCATATCCAGATCACGCACGACGGCCAGGGCCTGACCTGCGAACCGGAGTCGGTGACGCTGCGCGCCTGCGCCGACGCCAACTGCACCAGCACCTACAACGGCAGCACCACCGTCACGCTGACGCCGGGCGGCGGCCAGGTCACCTTCAACGGCGAAACGGCAGCCTCCGTGCGGCAAACCACCGCCGGCACGGCCACGCTGTCGGCAGGCACCGGCACCAAGTGCGTCAACACCGCCGCCGGCAACCAATCCTGCTCCATGGACTTTGTCGCCAGCGGCCTGACCCTGAGCACCTCCGATCATGTGGCGATGACGCCTGTGACCTTGGCCATCGCCCTGAAAAAATCCAGCGCCAACAACGCGTTCTGCGTGCCGCTGGCGTCCGGGACCACCAGGATTAACTTCAGCTGTAGCTATCGCGATCCGGCCACCGGCACCCAGCCGCTATACCTGGGCAGTTCTGCCACCAGGACCGCCTGCGACGGCAGCAATACCGGCATCAACGTCACGTTCGACAGCAACGGCCAGGCCAGCGTGCCGCTGCAATACCCGGATGTCGGTCTGACCAACGTCACGGCCAAGTACAGCGGCAACGGCGTCGATGTGGCCGGCAGCACCAGCTTTACCACGGCGCCCAAGGCGTTCCGCATCGATGCGGTGCCGGTCACTGCCGTCACGCTGAATACCCTGGCGACGCCGCCGGCCTTTGCGCGCGCCTCCGATCCATTCAACCTGACGATCACCGCACTGAACTACAACGACCAGCCCGCCCTCAATTTCGGCAAGGAAAGCGCGGCGCAGGTGATCAAACTCAGCAAGGTTCTCAAGTTCCCGAGTGACGGTGTCGACGCCACCCAGCAGGGCACCTTTACCGCGATCGACAAGGGCGTCACCACCAGCACCAGCGATGCCAAGGGACCGTGGGTATTCGCCGAAACCGGCACTCTGACGCTGAACGCCACGCTGGACAATCCGGGCCACAGCGGCTATTACATGGACAAGAGCCGCAACGACTTCCGCACCGTGGGCGCCATCGACCTGCGCTTCGTGCCGCACCACTTCAACACCGTGCTGCTGGCCGGGCCCCAGATGAGCTGCACCAATCTGGGCGGCTACAGCAATCCTTGTACGACCGGCGACAGCTTCGTGTATTCCAAACAAGGCTTCAACGTGCAGGTCAACGCCTATCGCACCGACAAGGATCTGTCGCAGAACTATCGCCTGCGCACCGCCGGCAAGACCGATACGGCCGATGTGGTCCAGGCCATCACGCTGTCGGCGGCGCAGGCCGCAAATGGCGACGCCAGCAGCGTTTTTAAAGCGATCCCGGCCATTGCCTACACCTTCGCCACCTCCCCGCCTACCGTCAATGGCACCGGCATCGGCACGCTGAGCGCCAGCAGCGCGCTACCGGCGCTGGAATTCCAAGACCCCCAGGCGCCGCCGAACAAGCCCAGCGGCCCCACCACGATCTTCCTGCGCGCCACCGATACCGACTTCGCCTCTTCGCAGCGCGCCGGCTCGATCGAGGCGCCACTCACCGTCGTCAGCGGCAAGATGATGATGGCGAATGCCTATGGCCCCACCACCTCCAGGGTGCCGGTCGAGGCCCGCGCCATGTACTATTCCAGCGCGGCCGGGACCTGGCTGTTCAATCCAGTGTTTCCCGTGAACAGCAATGTGCAGGGCGCCAGCTTCGGCGTGACGGCCACCGGCGGCCTGTTCAGCAATTGCAAGGGCATAGACTGCACCGCCATGCGGCTGGTGGCGTCGACAGTGACGTTTGCCAACGGCAAGGCGATGTTCCTGGTGGCGCCGCCCAATGCCAGCGGCACGGCGGAAGTCAAACTGAATCTGGCGCCAACGCCGGCCAACCCCGCCATGCCGGCCTACCTGCCGGTTTACGAAACGGGCCACCTGACCTTCGGCACCTTCCGTTCCGGCCCGGTGATCTACACGCGCGAGGTATATAACTGAGCTGCGCTGCAAGACCGCGCAAAACGGGGTAGGATGGCCGTTTTCTGAACCATCGCTTTAAGGACATCATGGAAACCAACTCCCAGTGGATCGACATTGAAACCGCCGACGGCACCTTCGGCGCCTACCTTTCGCTGCCGCGCGGCGGCAAGGGCCCCGGCATCGTGCTGCTGCAGGAAATCTTCGGCGTCAACCAGCACATCCGCAACGTCGCCGACCAGTACGCGGCCGACGGCTACGTGGTCATCGCGCCGGACCTGTTCTGGCGCCATGGCGCCCGCATCGAACTGGGCTACGACGAAGCGGGCTGGAAGCGCGCCGTCGAACTGATGCAGGCCACCGACTTCGCCACCGCGCAACAGGACATCGGCGCCACCATCAAGGTGCTGCGCGGCCTGGACGCGGTCGGCAACGAGAAGATCGCCACCGTCGGCTACTGCTTCGGCGGCCGCCTGTCGTATCACACCGCCGCCAACGGCCTGGTGGACGCGGCCGTGGCCTACTACGGCGGCGGCATCCAGAATTCGCTGAACCGCGCGCCGGAAATCAAGGTGCCGGTGCTGATGCACTTCGGCGCCGCCGACAGCCACATTCCGCAGGAAGCCGTGAAAAGCATCGCCGAAGCCTTCGACAGCAACGAGCAGGTCGAGATCCACGTCTACGAAGGCGCCGAGCATGGCTTCAACTGCAACCACCGCGACTCCTACCACCAGCGCGCTTCCGCGCAGGCGCACGGCCACTCGCTGGTGTTCCTGGGCGAACTGCTCTAACCGCCCTACGCCGGCAGGCCGCCCGGCGCACCGCGTTTCTTCAGCCGCCGCAGCTGCAAAACCACGCCGATCAGGAACAGCAGGAACATCACACCGGTGATGTGCTGCAATTCCGGCGCCTCGGCGTTCGGCAGCAGCGGCGCGCCGTATGGCAGGCGGGTGGTCGATTCGGTCACCGCCGGGATCATGTGGAATAAAAACGTCAGCGAATAGCAGACTGTCGATACCGCCAGCGACTTGCCGCCGAATTTGCGCTGGTCGGCCAGCCACGCCAGGCCCAGCACCACCAGCGTAATAATTCCCAGCACATGCGGCTTGCCGAAGCCGCCATGCTGGAAGATGCCGAAGCCGGTCAGGCAGGTCAGCACCGTGGCCCAGATATAGGTTTTGCCCAAGGTACTCTCGGGCACGATGCGCTTGTCGCGCACGAAGGCGATCAGCGCGGCAAACACCGCCACCAGGCTGATCAGGGTGTGGATGACACCCAGGTAGGTGAGACCGTAGATCATGGCGCGTCCTTTCACAGTGGATCGCTTGATGCTACACAGGATAGACCTCACCCACTTACCCCCGAAAGGGGTATTGCGGACAAATTTAAGCGCATCGCCTCAAGACTGCAGCAGCGCGCGCAGTTGCGCCGTGGTCAGCGGCGGCGCTTCGGCGCGGTCGCGCAGCACGCCCAGGATGCGCACGATCGCCTCCGGCGTGCGCGCCGCGCTGAAGTACCAGCCCTGCACGCAGCTGGCGCCGCGCTGCGCCAGCCACAGCAGGTCGGCCTCGTCCTCCAGCCCCTCGCACAGCAGTTCCGCCTTGAACAGTTCGGCGATGCCCTGGATCAGGTGGAACAGGCCGGCCACCCGCTCGCTGCCCTGCACGCCGTGCACAAACTGGCGGTCCACTTTCAGCCGGTCGAACGGGAAGCTGCTGATCGCATCCAGGTTGGAATAGCCGGTGCCGAAGTCATCCACCGCGATGCGCGCGCCCAGCGCGCGGAACTCGGCCACGCGCGGCCCCACCAGGTCGGCCGTGGCCAGCAGCTGGCTTTCGGTCACCTCGAATTCAAGCATGCCGCCGTCGATGTCGTAGCGCGCCAGCACCTGCCGCAGGTCGTCGATCACCCTCGGATGCAGCAGCGAACGGCGCGAAAAATTCAGCGCCACCGGCACCACCGGCAAGCCCTGGTCCAGCCAGGCGCGCATGTCGCGGCACACCTGTTCCAGCACCAGCATGTCCAGCTGGTAAATCTTGTCAGTGCTTTCCGCCAGCGGGATGAAACTGTTGGGGAACACCATGCCGCGCGCCGGATGCTGCCAGCGCACCAGCGCTTCCAGCCCGATCAGCACGCCGCGCGTGTAATCGACCTGCGGCTGGTAGTGCGCCACCAGCGCGCCATACTGGCGTTCGCCGTCCAGCGCTCCCTGCAGCTCGAACACCATGCGCGAACGCGTCAGCAGCTCGACGCCGTATTCCTTGACGGTGGTGCGTTGCAGGTAATCGCCGATCGATGACGCCGCCGTGTCCGCCGCGTCCAGCAGCGCCACGGCGGAACCGCCATACGGCAGCGCGTGATGTGCGATACCGACCCGGCCGTGCAGCAGGTGGGCGCCGCCACCGCCCAGCATCAGTGGCCGGCTGATGATGTCCTGCAGGTGCTCCAACCGCTGCGTGTGCGCATCGCGCGTGCCGAACAGCGCAAACGCGAACTGGTCGCCGCCCAGGTGGCCGACCAGGTTGTCGCGGCCGGCCCAGATGGCGATCCGCTGGCCGATCTCGCGCAGCACCAGGTCGCCCTGTTCGCGCCCGAAGACGTCGTTGAGGTGGCGGAAGCCGGCCAGGTCGATGTAGCCGACCACCAGATGCGGCTGCGCCGTCCGCGTCAGGCCCAGCTGCAAGTGGTGCAGGAACACGTGGCGGTTGGACATGCCGGTCACTTCATCGCAATAGCGCAATTCCAGCGTATCCACCACCAGCCGCGCCATGCCCTGCAACATCATCACCTGTTCCGCGTCGAGGCGGCGCACCGCCTCGCTCATCACCCACAAGGTGCCCAGCAGGTAGCCGCGCGCGCCATGCAGCGGCACGGCGGCGTAATGGCGGTAGTGCGGCGCGTGGGTCACCAGCGGATTGTGGCAGAAGCGCACATCGCCGCCGGCGTCGGCCACTTCAAAGAAATTGGACTCGGTGGCGGCGCCCACCACCCAGGTGCAGAACGAGCCGGAGCGCGGCACATGGCGCGCCTCCATCCCCACCCGCGACGGCAGCCAGATCTGTGACTGGTAGACGATGCTGATGCCGCCGATATCGGCGTCCACCGACTTGATCGCCAGGCTGGTGATCAGGTCCAGCTTGGGATCGGGTTCATCCACGGTAATGGCGTAGCGCGACAGTTCAGCGAGGCGGCGCTGCTCGGCGTCAGGTGCTTGTAACTCGCTGGTATCCATGCTGGCCCCTACTCATTTTTGCTTCCATGGTGACATAAAAATGTAATTATTGCATCTACTTTCCCCGCGCCCCGGCCTGCCCCCAAAGCAATAGTGCATGTCCTGCGTTAAAATGCCTGCCACACCTTGAGGACCGCCATGGCACGCCTAAAACTGGATTTTCCCGAAGACCAATATTGTTTTTCCACCCAGTTGACGGTGCGCGTGACCGACATCAACGGCGCCAACCACCTGGGCAACGACTCGATGATTTCGATGATCTCCGAAGCCCGGGCACGCTTCCTGTACGACCACGGCGTGCAGGAGACCGGGCCGGACGGCGTCGGCATCATCGTCACCGACCTGGCGACCACCTACAAGGCCGAGGCGCACGCGCGCGACCAGCTGGTGTTCGAGGTGGGGGTGATGGATTTCAACCAGTACGGCGGCGACATGGTGTTCCGCGTCAGCCGTCCGCGCGACGGCAAGCTGGTGGCGATGGCCAAGTATGGCTTCGTCTTCTTCAACTACAAGACCAGCCAGGTCACCCCGATGCCGCCGGAGTTCCTGGCCAAGTTTCCCAAGGTGAACCGGCTCGACTGAGCCGGCTTAGTTCTTTGCCACTTTCGGCACGATGGCCTTGTTGAACCAGTCATCGAGCATCTGCTTTTCGTAACGCATCGGATCGCTGTCGAAGTAGCTGGTGTGGCTTTGCTGGTAATTCATGTTCGAGATATTGTCGTCGCCGCTGCGCAGCACCTGGCCGTTTTCTTCCAGCGTGTAACGCAGGTGCATGCGCGGCCAGTCGGCGCCGCCGTTCATGATGCGGATGTCCTCGCCGCTGCGGCGCGGATACAGGCGGCCGGCCAGGTCGATGTCCAGCACCTCGATCTTCAGTGTCTGCCCTGGCGGCAGCTTTTTGTTCAGCGTGGCAAAGTAGGCGCTGAAATCCTTCAGCGTGCGCTCGCGGTCGTAGACGCCGCGCGGTACATCGGTGTAGTCGTCCGGCTTGGTGTAGGTGACAGTCACTTCCGCCAGCGCGGCACGGCAGGCCAGCAGCGCCACGACGGCGGCCAGCACGGTTCGGGTCATCAGGCGCATTTGGCGCTCCTTCCATGGTTGATACAAGCAATATAGTCCTTTTCCCCAGCGCGCGCCCGTGCTGAATAAGTTTGTTACCAATCGCCGGCGCACCGTCCAAGTGACGGCATGTATCGCTTTGTATCGTAATGTCACAGCCCTGTCATACCAAATCGCTAAGATTGCCGCCGTCGAAGCCCAGCCACCGCTTCGCATGATGCCCGCCAGGCACATGGACCGGCCACACACTACAACAGGGTACCTACACCATGACCGAGCAACTTGATCCGTCCCGCCGCAGTCTTCTCAAATTTCTGTCCAGCGCGCCATTGCTGCCGCTGGCCGGTGGCAGCGCCACCGCCGCCCTGCTGGCCGCCTGCGGCGGCGGCGACACCGCCGCGCCGGCGCCGCAACTGATGTCGGTGAGCTTCTCCGGCATGGCCGCGCCATCGCTGGCCGACGCGCCGAAAATGGCCACCACCACCGTCGCCTCCGCCATGCAGGCGCTGTACTCGGACGGCAAGACCATGCCATACAACCTGGCTTACCAAACCTTCTTCATCACCGGCGCGCAAGTGCCGAACGGCAGCGGCGGCACCACGCTGGCCGGCGGCTACTGGGACATCAACAACAAGCCCATCCTCGACAAGACCGACGCCAACTCGCGCCAGTTCTTCTCCGACGCGCCGGACGGCACCTCGCTGCTGAAGCTGGCCTCGACCACCGTGTCCGGCATCAAGGGCAACGCCGTGTTCGCCGTGGTGCAGTTCGAATACACCACCCGCAACGTCAAGGGCGACTCCGTGTACGGCATGCTGCCGTCGCCGATCGCGGTCCTGACCCTGGACCAGGACAAGACCACCGGCGCGCTGACGCTGGTGAAATACCACAACGTCGACACCAGCCCGGCCAACGGCCTGTGGATCACCTGCGGCGCCAGCCGTTCGCCATGGAACACCCACCTGTCGAGCGAAGAGTACGAGCCGGATGCGACCGTCATCGGCACCAATACCCAGTTCGCCAACTTCAGCCTCAACCTGTACGGCGACGCCGCCAAGGCCAACCCTTACCACTACGGTCACCTGCCGGAAATCACCGTCAACCCGGACGGCACCGGCAGCTGCAAGAAGCACTACTGCCTGGGCCGCATCTCGCACGAACTGGTGCAGGTGATGCCGGACGAGCGCACCACGCTGATGGGCGACGACGCCACCAACGGCGGCCTGTTCATGTTCGTGGCCGACAAGGCCAAGGACCTGTCGAGCGGCACCTTGTACGTCGCCAAGTGGAACCAGAAAACCACCGACAACGGCGGCTCGGCCACGCTGTCGTGGATCAAGCTGGGCAGCGCCACCTCGGCCGAGATCAAGGCCCTGGCCGACCAGCTGAAAGCCGCCGACATCATGGACGTGAAGACCGCCGATCCATCGGACGCGTCGTACACCAAGATCGCGTTCAACGGCAAATTCAACTGGATCAAGATCGTGCCGGGCAAAGAGAAGGCTGCGGCTTTCCTGGAAACCCACCGCTACGCCGCGTTCAAGGGTGGCAGCATGGGCTTCACCAAAATGGAAGGCACCACCGTCAACGCCAAGGACAAGATCGCCTACTCGGCGATCGCCGCGATCGGCTCGGCCATGACCAACGGCTCGGGCGGCATCTCGATCAAGGGGCCGAGCGCCGGCGCCGTCTACGCGCTGAACATGAAGGCCGGCCAGGTGGACGACAGCGGCGCCGCCATCAACAGCGAATGGGTGCCGGTCGACATGGCGGCCGTGCCGGCGCTGCTGTCGGAAGATCTGAAAACCGCCGATGCGCTGGGCAACCTGGCCAATCCGGACAAGGTGGCCAATCCGGACAACATCAAGTTTTCGGAAAAGCTGCGCACGCTGTTCATCGGCGAGGACAGCGGCACCCACGTCAACAACTTCCTGTGGGCGTACAACGTCGACACCAAGGCGCTGACGCGCATCCTGTCAACGCCGTCGGGCGCCGAATCGACCGGCCTGCACGCGGTGGACGACATCAACGGCTTCGCCTATATCATGAGCAACTTCCAGCACGCCGGCGACTGGGAAGCGGCGCTGCACGGCAAGGTGCAGGCCACGCTCGATCCGCTGATCCGCGCCAACTACCGCGACCGCTACGGCGCCGCCGTCGGCTACCTGACCGGCTTCCCGGCACTGAGCTTCTAAGCCCGACCGCCCAAGCCCGCAACGAGCGCCAGCTCTTGCGGGCTTTTTTGCGTGCGTCAGTTACCGCAGCGAAACCGCTCTACCGTGCGTCGCGTGTCCTGCGAAGCGGCCGATAATGGCCAAAGCGGATTTCCCGAGGAGAACTATCATGTGGAAAGCAGCAGGATCGGCATGGGCGATTTGTGCTCTGATGGCGGCCGGATGCGGCGGCGGTTCGAACTCCGGCGGCACGGCGCCCACACCGCCCACCGTGCCGACGGCCCCCTCCACCACCCCGACGGTGGTCACCACCGGCCTGCAAGCCCCATGGGCCATCACCTTCAACGGCGCCACGCCGCTGGTCAGCGAACGCGGCTCGGCGCGCATCCTGGCGGTCGGCGCCAATGGCAGCCTGACCAGCATCGCCACCATCGCCGGCGTGAACGGCAGCGGCGAAGGCGGCCTGCTCGGCATTACCGTGCATGACGGCTACCTGTATGCCTACTTCACCGCCGGCGCCGAAAACCGCATCGAACGCTATCCGCTCACCGGCACCGGCGCCAGCACGCGCCTGGGCGCAGCCCAGACGCTACTCACCGGCATCCCCTCGCGCACCAACCACAACGGCGGCCGTCTCGCCTTCGGCCCCGACGGCATGCTGTACGCCACCACCGGCGACGCCGGCACCGCCAGCCGCGCGCAAGACCTGACCTCGCTGGCCGGCAAGATCCTGCGCATGACGCCCGATGGCCGCATCCCCGCCAACAACCCTTTCCCCAACTCCTACATCTACAGCTACGGCCACCGCAACGTGCAAGGCCTGGCCTGGGCCAGCGACGGCACGCTGTACGCCTCCGAGTTCGGCGAAAACACCTGGGACGAACTGAACATCATCAAGGCCGGCGGCAACTACGGCTGGCCGGCGGCGGAAGGCAAGGTGGGCGGCACACTGTACATCGATCCGGTGCAGCAATGGCCGACGTCCGAAGCCAGCCCGAGCGGCATCGCCATCAGCGGCGGCAACCTCTACATCGCCAACCTGCGCGGCGAACGGCTGCGCAAGGTGCCGCTGGCCGCCGTCGGCACCTCCACCGAGTTCTACACCAGGCAGTACGGAAGATTGCGCGATGTCGTCGTCGCGCCCGATGGCCGGTTGTACATCCTCACCAACAACACCGACGGCCGCGGCACGCCGCAAACCGGCGACGACCGCATTCTCAGCGCGCCCCTGCTCTGACCCTGTGCGTAGTCAGTGCTGGTGGCCGTGCCACTCCGCGACCGGGCTGAGGTAATCCTCATCGGCGACCTTGTCCAGCCAAACCACGGCCACACCGTCGAGCGCCTCCTGGACCGCGATGTGCGTCATCGCGGTGGTGGCGGTGGCGCCGTGCCAATGCTTGTGACCCGGTGGGCACCAGATCACGTCGCCGGCGCGGATCTCCACCTTGGCCTCGCCTTCACACTGGGTCCAGCCGCAGCCGGCCGTGACGATCAACGTCTGCCCCAGCGGATGCGTGTGCCAGGCCGAACGCGCGCCCGGCTCAAAGGTCACACTGGCGCACGACACGCGCGCCGGCGCTGGTGGCGTGCTCAACATTTCAATGCGGACGCGGCCGGTAAAGGTGGCTTCCGGGCCGGTGATCGAAGGCATGCTGCCGACACGTTTGAGTTCCATGCTGTTTCCTTTTAAATGTTGTCCAGCGCCGCTTGCGCGCGTTGCGCCGTCGCGGCATCCGCCTGCGTTGCCAGCACCTGGATGAATTGCCTGAGTTGTGGCTTGGTGATGCCGACGTTGATGCTGACGCGCACATGCGATTGCAGCTGCGGCTCAACGCCGTTGAGCGCCGCCAGCACGGCGACGGTCGCCAGTTCGCGGCTCTGCCAATCCAGGTTGTCGCGGTTGAAGATGTCGCCGAACAGGTGCGTCTTGAGGAATTCGTCGATGGCCGGCGCAAACTCGAACACCGGCCCTTTGACCGGCGCGCCGACCAGCTTGGTCTGGTTCGCCGTGCCGGACGCCAGCAAGGCCTCGCCAGTCTTGGCAGGCGCGGGATCGCGGCCCGGTGCATCGGCAACACCGCGATGCTTGCGCTCATCCAGCACCTGCATTAGCGCGGTCAGCGCATTCAGGCTGCGCGGGAAGCCGGCGTAGGCGTACAGCTGAACCAGGATTTCCTTGCACTCGCTGATGCTCAGGCCTGCATCCAGGCCGTGATTGAGCGCGGTTTTCAGTTGCGGGATATCGCCAATGGCGGCAAACGCGGCGATCGGTCCGATCGCCTGCCGGCTGGCGGACAGTATTTGTTCAGCTTGCATGGGAACTTGTTCCTTGATCGGTTGCGCGGCGGCACTGGTAGCGCTCAGGACAAAACCGAGCGCCACGATCAAGCGGCCGATGCGCACAGGTTTAATGAGGTTGGTATTGTTCATCGCTGACTTTCTCCATCCACTCAACGCTCTTGCCGTTCGCCGTACCGGTCACGGCGATGTGCGTCATGGCGGTGGCCGGCGCGGCGCCATGCCAGTGCTTGACGTCGGGTGGACACCACACCACGTCGCCGGGCCGCAGTTGCTGCACCGGCTTGCCCCACTCCTGCGTCAGCCCGGCGCCGGCGGTGACGATCAGGTACTGGCCCTTGGGATGCGTGTGCCAGGCCGAACGCGCGCCTGGTTCAAACGTCACGTAGGCGCTGGAGGCGTTGATGTCGGCGTTGGCCGGCGTCAGCATGTCGACCCGCGCACGGCCGGTGAAATATTCGGCCGGGCCGGCGGCGGAGGCAACCGTGCCGGCCCGGGTAATGGTCTGCTCCGCGCCGGCATGAAGCGCCACGCCGGCAAGCAGGATTGCCGCGATCATCTTCATCGTCACTCCTGCTAGCGATTGACGTGCTGTTGCAGATGGGCCGGATAACGCTCGCCCTGCACCGCGACGCCGGACACGGCGCGCTCGATCTCGGCCAGGTCGGCTTCGCTCAGGCGCAGATCCAGCGCCGCCAGATTCTCCTGCAGGCGGTGCAGCTTGGTGGTGCCGGGAATCGGCGCGATCCACGGCTGCTGCGCCAGCAGCCAGGCCAGCGCGATCTGCGCCGGCGTCGCCTGCTTCTGCGCGGCGATGGCGGTGATCACATCGACCAGCGCGCGGTTGCTCTTGCGCGCATCGGCGGCGAAGCGCGGCACGATGTTGCGGAAGTCGGTGCTGTCGAAGGTGGTGCTCTCATCGATGGCGCCGGTCAGGAAGCCCTTGCCTAGCGGGCTGAACGGCACGAAGCCGATGCCCAGTTCGGCCAGCGTCGGCAGGATTTCCTGCTCCGGCTCGCGCCACCACAGCGAATACTCGCTTTGCAGCGCCGTCACCGGGCACACGGCATGCGCGCGGCGTATCGTCCCGGCGCCGGCTTCCGACAGGCCGAAGTGCTTGACCTTGCCTTCACGGATCAGATCGGCGACGGTGCCGGCCACGTCCTCGATCGGCACGTTCGGATCGACGCGGTGCTGGTAGAACAGGTCGATGGCGTCGACCCGCAGGCGTTTCAGCGACGCCTCCGCCACGGCGCGGATACGTTCCGGGCGACTGTCGACGCCATTGATGGCGCCCTTGTCGTCGAACTGGAAGCCGAACTTGGTGGCAATCACCACCTTGCCACGCATCGGCGCCAGCGCCTCGCCGACCAGCTCTTCGTTGGCGTACGGGCCGTAGGCTTCCGCCGTATCGAAGAAGGTGACGCCCTGCTCGAATGCGGCGCGGATCAGCTTGATGGCGGCTTGCGATTCGGTGGCCGGACCGTAGCCGAAACTCAGTCCCATGCAGCCCAGTCCCAAGGCCGAGACTTCCAGCCTGCTATTGCCCAATGTACGTTTTTCCATGGCGCGACTCCTTTGATCAGATGGCGTCTAATGTACCGGCTGCGCAACCGTGCGAATAGATGCTAAAGTTGGCATGAACTTATAAGCAGGACTCATCAATGCAATTCTCCAACTACAATGAAATCCTGGCGTTCATCGCGGTGGCGAAGGAAGGCAGCTTCACCAAGGCGGCGGCGAAACTGGGCGTGTCGCAATCGGCGCTCAGCCAGACCATTCGTACGCTGGAACAACGGCTGGATTTGCGCCTGCTGGTGCGCACCACGCGCAGCGTTTCGCCGACCGAAGCGGGCGAACACATGCTGCGCACGGTGGCGCCGCGCTTTGACGAGATCGAGGCCGAGCTGGCCGTGCTCAGCGAACGCCGGCTGAAACCGGCCGGCACCATCCGCATCAGCGCCGGCGAGCACGCCGCGCTGACGGTGCTGCAGCCGAAGCTGACCGAGCTGCTGCTGCAATACCCCGACATCCATGTCGAACTGATCGCCGAAAACCGCATGACCGACATCGTGGCCGACCGCTACGACGCCGGCGTGCGCCTGGGCGACCAGGTGGCCAAGGACATGATCGCGGTGCGCATCAGCACCGACCTGCGCTGGCTGGTGGTCGGCGCGCCGTCTTATTTCGAGCGCCATCCAACGCCGCTGACGCCGCAGGAGCTGACGCAGCACAACTGCATCAACATGCGCCTGCCCACGCACGGCGGCATCTACATCTGGGACTTCGCCAAGGATGGCAAGGACGTCAAGGTGCGGGTCGAGGGCCAGCTGGTGTTCAACAATCTCGGCTTGCGCATCAAGTCCGCGCTGGACGGCCTGGGCCTGGCGTTCCTGCCGGAGGACCAGGTCCGGCCCTACATCGAGCAGGGCCGGCTGATGCCGGTGCTGGAGGACTGGTGCCCGGCATCGCCCGGCTACCGGCTGTACTACCCGAGCCGGCGCCATCCGTCCTCCGCGTTCACCCTGCTGGTGGATGCCTTGCGTTACCCTGGTTAAAGATCGAGCCGGCGTTCGCTCATCCATTTGACGATGGCGGGATCGCGGTGCGAGAAGAAGCTGCTGACGCCGGTTTCCAGCGCCGCGATGCGGGCCAGGTCGGCATCGTCCAGACGGAAATCGAAGACATCCAGATTCTCCACCATCCGTTCGCGGCGCGTGGTCTTGGCCAGCGCGACGATGTTGCGCTGTACCAGCCAGCGCAGCACCACCTGCCCCACCGATTTATTGTATCTGGCGGCGATGGCCACCAGCGCCTCGTTGTGGAACAGATTGTTCTTGCCTTCGGCGAACGGCGCCCACGCTTCGGCCTGCACGCCGTTGTCGCGCATGAAGGCGGTGCTGTCGTCCTGCTGATGCCACGGATTGACTTCGATCTGGTTGATCGCCGGCCGCACTTCGTTGAAGGCGATCAAATCCATCAAGCGATCCGGCTGGAAATTGCTGACGCCGATGGCGCGCAGCTTGCCGGCGCGGTAGGCTTCCGCCATCGCGCGCCAGGAGCCGTGCACGTCGCCGTAGGGCTGGTGGATCAGATACAGATCGAGGTAGTCCAGTTGCAGTCGCTGCAGCGACTTGTCGATGGCGACCTTGGTGTTTTCGTAGCCGGTATCCTGCACCCACAGCTTGCTGGTGATGAAGAGTTCGGCGCGATCGATGCCGCTGTTTTTCACGGCGGCGCCGACCGCCTTTTCGTTCATATAAGATGTTGCGGTATCCAGCAGGCGGTAGCCCGACGCGATCGCATCGATCACGCTGCGCTCGCACTCGGCCGGATCGGGAATCTGGAAGACGCCGAAGCCCAGCAGCGGCATCCTTATTCCGTTGTTCAGTGTCACATACTCCATGGTGTTTCCTCGTTGGCTCAGTCAGATGAATCTACTGTAACGAAAACCTGTGGCCTTGATTAGACGGTGCAATCCGCAAATCATTATTAGGTGACCTTATGAATTCTGATGGCGTGTTGTTCCGCGCTACTTTTTACAAAAAACTTTGTTTTTCGATAGCAATATTGCTAAAAACGAAGTATTGTTGTGCGTGCACATAGCGTTACAAATGGCGAGAATGCTGCCATATGTATCCCAGCGCACAGTAGATCAGCCAAGGTGTTGTGCAGAGCAACAGGAATTTTTATTGCCTGTTGTTAATGGCTGTGGGTCAGACTACAATCGGGAAATTCACTCTGTCAGTGTCATTTTGCGGAATTTGTTCATATGTCTTTTTTGTCCTCTGCCTCGCCCAAGTTAGCACCGTGGAAAGTCCTGTTGGTCGACGACGAACCGGATATTCATGACATCACCAAACTGACGCTGAGCCGCTTCCGCCTCGACGGTCGCGCACTGAGCTTCGTGCACGCCTACAGCGGCGCCGAAGCCAAGGAAGTGCTGTCGCGCGAGACCGATGTCGCGCTGGTGTTCCTCGACGTGGTCATGGAAAAGGAAGACAGCGGCCTCGAAGTGGCGCGCTGGATGCGTGAAGACCTGGACAACCAATTCACCCGCATCGTGCTGCGCACCGGCCAGCCCGGCCAGGCGCCGGAAGAACGCGTGATCGTCAACTACGACATCAACGACTACAAGGAAAAGACGGAGCTGGACCGCACCAAGCTGTTCACCACCACCTTTGCCGCGCTGCGCGCCTACCGCGACATCATGAAGGTGGAAGAAGCCCACCGCGCGCAAGTGAATTACCGCGAAGGCCTGGAGCGCGTGATTGCCGCCTCCTCGCATATTTTCCGCCAGCGCAACCTGAAGGATTTCGCCAACGGCCTGCTGCAGCAAGTCGTGGCGCTGCTGCGTCTGGAACACAGCATGCTGCTGCGCCTGCGCGGCGCCACCGCCATCACCGGCGAGAACGATTACGAAATCCTGGCCAAGATCGGCGACGAGGACGGCACGCTGATGTCGCCCGAAGTGCTGGCGCAGATCGACGCCGCCAAGAGCAACAAGATTTCGCGCGTGGAAGGCGACACCTACATCGGCTACTTCCCCAACAACAGCGGCAAGGCGTCGCTGCTGGTGCTCAAGGGCGTGGAAGAGATTTCGGAAATCGACACCAAGCTGCTGGAAGTCTTCTGCTCCGGCGTCGCCATCGCCTTCGACAACATCCTGCTGAACCAGGAAATCACCGACACCCAGGCCGAGCTGATCATGCGTCTCGGCGACGTGGTCGAATCGCGCTCCAACGAAGCGGGCAACCACGTGCGCCGCATGTCGGAAGTGTGCCACCTGCTGGCTCAGGAAGCCGGCCTGCCGGAAGACGAAGTGGCGGTGCTGCGCCACGCCGCGCCGATGCACGACATCGGCAAGATCGCCACGCCGGACGCCGTGCTGCTGAAACCCGGCAAGCTCGACGCCGCCGAATGGGAAATCATGAAGCAGCACCCGGCGGTCGGCTTGTCGATCCTGGACGGCTCGCAGCGCCCGATCCTGAAAGCGGCCGCTGTCATCGCCCACCAGCACCACGAAAAATTCGACGGCAGCGGCTATCCGCAAGGCCTGAAAGGCGAGGACATCCATCTGTACGCGCGCATCGTCGCCGTGGCCGACGTGTTCGACGCGCTGATGCACAAGCGCTGCTACAAGGAAGCATGGCCGATCGAGAAAGTCATCGACCACCTGCGCGAAGTCGCCGGCCACCACCTCGATCCGACGTACGTCGATCTGCTGGTCAAGAACATCGACAAGGCACTGGCCATCAACGAGCGCCTGCCGGACTGACGCCGTTAGCGCCGCCATGAAAAAACTGCTTGCCGTCCTTGCCCTCAGCGCAGCGCTGGCCGCGCCAGCATTCGCCGCTGACAAAAACGCGCTGGTGCTGATGACCGACTTCGGCACCTCCGACGGCGCCATCTCCGCCATGCACGGCGTGGCCTACGGCGTCGATCCGGCGCTGCACGTGTCCGACCTGACCCACGACATTCCCGACTACGACATCTGGCTCGGCGCCTACCGCCTGTACCAGACCGCCAACTACTGGCCGGCGGGCAGCGTGTTCGTGTCGGTGATCGATCCGGGCGTGGGCACCTCGCGCAAATCGGTAGTGCTGAAGACCAAAGGCGGCCGCTACTTCGTCGGCCCGAACAACGGACTGTTCACCCTGATCGCCGAGCGCGATGGCGTGGCCGAACTGCGCGAGATCGATGAAAAGGTGAACCGCCTGGCCGGCTCCGGCGAGTCCTACACCTTCCACGGCCGCGACGTCTACGCCTATGTCGGCGCGCGGCTGGCGTCCGGCGCCATCACCTACGAACAGGTCGGACCGGTACTGCCGAGCGAGTCGGTGGTCCAGATCGCGTACCAGCACGCGGTACGCAGCGGCGACATCATCCGCGGCATCATTCCGGTGCTGGACGTTAAATACGGCAACGTCTGGACCAACATTCCGAAGTCCCTGTTCGAAGAACTGAAGATCGGCCTGCACGACCAGGTACAGGTGCGCATCCTGCACAAGGGCAAAGAAGTCAACAAGGTGGTGGCGCCGTTCGAGCACACCTTCGGCGGCGTCGCCAAAGGCAAGCCGCTGGTCTACCTGAACAGTCTGCTGGATGTGGCGGTGGCGATCAGCCAGGGCAACTACGCCGCCAGGTACAAGATCGACTCGGGCGTGGACTGGGAAGTGGAAATTACGAAGGCGAAGAAATAAGGTGCTGCTCGCGGTCCTGCTTCTTCACCATCTTTTCCACCATGCTGCGCAATGATTTGAGCGCGAGGGAAGCGGCCTCCAGCTGCTTTTCATCCTCCGCACGCTGCGGATCGATGTTGAGGGACGGCACCTGCGCCGCCTCCGCATCGGCCGAGGCCTGCTGCTCGGCGTAAGCGTTGCGGCCTTCGGTGTAGGCGTCGGTGGTTTCGGCGGCGGGCACATCGGCTTCCGCGCCCGCGCTCGTGTCAGCCTCCGCCGGCGAAGGGGACGATGACGACGCAGCGGCCACGTCAGAGGCGCTGCTATCGGACGGCGTCTGCAGCGTGTTGGCCGCCTGCTTCAACTGACTGGCCAGCTGCTTCAGCTGCTGCAGCACCGCCTTGGCATCCTTGCCCGTGCCAAACAACATCAACATCCTGCGCAACGCCTCGATCTGCTCCTTGATCTCCTTCACGCGTTGCCGCGCCAGCGCCTTCTGATCCAGGTCCGCATGCCGCGATAGCCCGTTAACAGCCGCAGCGTTCTTCTTCGCACGATCCAGCTGCTTCTGCAGCAGATCCTGGAAGGCATCGCTCTTGACATCAAATCTTGAGGAAAAACTGAAGCTGGATATGGCAAACATGGCAGGTCTCACGAAAGGCTGGTCAAGTTACAAAGGCGACAAGAACAGCCATTTCGTTAAACCGTATTCACTGCGATAGCCATCGACCAACAGCTTCCGCCTCAATTCGGACTCAAGATTTCCGACGCTTTAATCGCTTGCCTGGAATACCGATAAATTGGTCGGTTGATTTCTTACCGGTCGCGCTTTCGACCGTAACACGAAAGTGAGGGCCGTACACAGCATCGGTACCGAAGCGAGCGACCAGGGTTTTAATATACTCCATTTCAATGCCATGCTTCTCGCACATCAACGGAACAGCATCACGGAAAAGCAAAATGGCTCGGCTCAATGATTCGGATGGTTTAGCTCCAGACGCTGTGCCATTTAGAAAATCTACTGTTATATGCCCTTCTTCGGAGGCTTCCGCCTCAAAGAAGACATTCATGTGGTATATGCCAATAAGGAAACCCATGCCACTGGCCATTGAATCTGCGAGATTATGTCCGATCGATTTGAGCTTACCAAATTTCATAGCGTTGCATTAATTTCAAGTGAAATGCGATATGACCGCTTTTGGCGACTACTCCCTTTATACCTACGCATGTAGGATAGCTAGAGGCATCAATGAGGCGACGAAAGTAATTTCCCGGAAGCCTCGATGATGGTCGTATAGAACAACAATAACCCACAGTATCGCGACTATCATCCACAAGCATATACGTTTTTTTACACTCGGTTCAGACCTTCGTTTTATTATCACATACAAGACAAGCGAGTTCACAGTCAAGAAAATTAATTGAAAGGGAATTAGTATAAAAAACCAATAAAACGGATCCCCGGGACCACCGGGCAAACCTTGTTCACCGGGCAGAACCCAGATTTCTGCTGCGAGTCTTAGGAAGGCTAACATCCCAACGAAATTGAGTGTCACCCAAATAAGTGAACGGCGAGTTAAAAAATTCATAAAATGGATGATGTTTTAATTTCGCAATGACAGCTTTTTGTCGAACGCGACTTAACATGGTGAGAACAGCATATTACCTGCGTGCAAATTTCGGATTTTATCACGATCAGGCAGAAGTCGACCCGAAGCGGTATATGTCTTCTTGTTCAGAATTCGAGCGAACATATATTACGGTAGTTTGTTCTTCTAATTCCGCAAGGTCTTGTGCTTGGAACGACATAGGGGCCAGAAATGCCGCCTGTATTACGGAATTTCCCTTGGGAGATACTTTAGATGGCATGTCCGAAAGCACTGCATCCATATCAATGTGGCCACTGGCTTTACGTCGGATACTGCGCGCTTTAGCAGGGGTAATTTGGGAAAACATGAGGGAGGCACCCACGGCTATAGCCGAAATATGCAATCGGTCAAAGGCTTCCATGTTGTTATTTTTTACGACAACATCTGAAGTTCCAAGCAATACAAATCCTTTTTCCTGCCAGTGGGCGACTAAAGCTGGAAGGTCTTGTGTTATTCCCTCTTGCAATCGCACAGTGTTATACGCTATAGGTCCTATCTGTGTGGACGGTAGGCGCGATAACCGTGGCATCACCAGTTTTAAAATTCCGGTTTTTGGTTCAAACTGAGCCAGGTTGCGTGCAGCGGCAGATTTTGGGGCTAAATAGACTGGTTCAGGAAGCGATGGCCATGGTTTGTAGATGACAAGCGAGGCTCCGACAGTCGCGGCAAATTTGGCAAACTCACTCCGCTCCGCAGCTATTTCCCCAACGTTATCGCTTTTCAAGTCAAGTTTAATGAAACCCAACTTTTCCCATTTTTGCAGCGAACCTAATACATCATCTGTTATTTCAAACCATATTTCCGCGAGCTTCTCTACCTTCGGTTTTAAAAAATAACCTGAATATCCTGCAGAAATATAATTTTCAGTAAATTCATTCATTTTCACTTTAGGGATGAGGCATTTGTAGAAAGACTAAAAAACCACGCAGATTTGACCAAACGCTATTACATGTCTATTCCTGACCAAAATCAGGCAGCGGAATCTCACCCAGTTAACCACCCACATCATTGGACGGAACTTGGGAGATGTAGGAGCGCACTTCCGATGCTATGCTAAATGGTACCCGGGATGAAAAACCTACGATTTCATCTAGCGCCTCCATCAGGTGCGTATGGTGCAACTCATTCGCGAGTTCAAGATAATACTTTCCATTTTGAGATGAGAACCAGCCTCGTTTATTTGGCACAGTGAAATATGGCGATAGGGGTCTCCCCCTATAATCCCAAAAGAGCCAGCCTGCGGCCTCGACATCCAGTCCTTCGCAATAAGACGTAGCTTCCTCAGCCGAAGCAAAGGTATATAGAACTCGTTCGTCTGTTGCAACTGCAAATATCATAAGTTAGCCGAAAGTTGAAATATGTACGAACCCACCGTCTCTTCTTGGCCAAATTGGGACAGTGCTATAAACTCGGCTTCGATATCGTTTTAACAGTCCACGCACCTAGGATAATTGCTAACCAGCATAGCACGCCTTTCATCGCCGCCAGATTTGACGAGAGAGCGCCATTTACCGCCGTGCTCGTTTGGTAATTGAGACTCAAAGATAACGCTAAAGGTATCCAGCCAACTATTGCAGAAGCCAAAACCGTGCGAACTGGAAACAGTCGATTAATTGGCCAGGCCGGGGCCGCAAAGAGGACGGCAAGCGTAATCATGCCGCCAAGCCGTTCGGCATCGGGATTGATCGCCCGCCTGTCATAAAATTCGCGAGGCAAAAATCCGTCGCAATACACCCATAGGATAGCAATGGAAACTCCGATCAGTAGAAGCAAACAACCTTTGCCAACCTTGATTGCTATCTGCATTTACTCTCCAAGTTCAATCTTAAAGACTCCGTCAGCTTCTGGCCGAAGGCCGCCTGTGCAACAAAGCTATTTGCACCATTGTCTCTCGCAAGGAACACCATCGTTATCGCCGTCCATTTTCACATTAGGACAGTGCTGCAAAAAATACGTCGCCTCTTCGCAGGACTTCATCTGGCTGCAATAAGTACGGCCATCGCACACAAACGATGCGCTGTGATCGATTTGAATAGTGGATAGCGAATCTGCTGCACCCGCCTCTCGGGTGGCCACCTGCACCTCAGCTGCTGCCTTTGCATGTGGGCTCGATCTCTCATAGCCCTTCCATGCCAGCACGGCAATAACAAGCAGAAGGATGATTTTCTTCATCAGGAAAACGCTCCGCCAGTGAACATCCCGCGAGGCGTCACGCCCCTCAGCCAAGGTGCCTAGCGTAGCACCTTGCCCAATGGGAATGTTCACACTTTGTCACGTAATCTACTGACGTTTGACCTTCGGGAAGCGCAGCTTGTAGTGCAGGCCCATGCCCGGTGCACTGATTACTTTGACGGTGCCGCCGCCCGCTGCGTGTTGGTGGTCATGATTTTCAGCGACTGCTCGATGATGTCGAAGAACTGGTGCAGGCCGTCTTCATCAAGCGCACCGTTGACCAGGTCTTCGCGCGTCAGCTTCAGTTGTTCCATCAGGTGGCTGGTCTTTAGACCTCGCGGAACTGCGCAATGTTACCTTCCGGATCAACGCCATCACAGACCTTGTGCTCCTGGAATATCCACTCTCGCTCAACAGGGTTAAGTTCGCCTCCGAACTGCAAAGCGACTGCACGGGCAAAAGCGATGCTTGATATGTAGAACACCAGTTTTATGGGAGTATTTTCACGACGAATCGGCGGCGTTGAGATTTCAATCTCCGCAGCGATTTTCTGCGGAATTGCCACCAGAACGAGTTGAAACAATGCTGACTCCAGCACCATGTGATCGCTTTCGGAATGTGTGACGCGCAATCCCGCAACCTCCGAATAGAACATGCTCATTTTAGCCAAGTCCTTCGCGTAAAGAACTGCTCCAGCTTTAGCAACCATATGCGCTCCCGGTGACTGTTTGATCGTTTCGCCTGTCACCGCGCCACCAGCAACTCAGCAGCCTCATATTTAATGCATCTCCGCCAGGCAAAGCCCCTTGGGCGTCCAATTGTGAACCAGTGTAGTCGGTGGAAGAGATGGCTCATGAAGGATAAGCGCGAAACCTTTTCGTGGCTCGGGCCCCAATGCCATAAGGAGCATCGGCGGACCACCACGTACTACCATGCTGTTTCCCGCTCCACGCCCTACTTGCACACCGTCTGGCGTCTCAAGACACGAGTCCCCGCTGACGGCGTAAAAAGCTTCGGGCCCCGAATGAACATGGAGTGGCGCCGTCATGCCAGGGCTGAATGTAGACTTGAGAAACTCGGCATCGTACGAAGCAGTTTTTTCTATTGAAATCGGTCCGACATGCGCTACATGCTCTCCGTTGAGCGGGCGCGACGGCGTAGACCCTACGGTAAACAACCAGATGCCTCCAAACGCTTTGACAATCGAAGCGTCCCGGACTGCGTCGCGTTGTGCGGCCTCGACACTGGCATACTTATCCAAGCTCCAATACACGGAATCGACATTAAGCCTTCCCAGACTCTGGTGGAAGATAAGGCAAGCCGGACCAACTTGCTCGTCTTTGACGTTCCCATCCTCACAATGCCGGGACGTCGCCTGGGCCAAAACGGGAGCACTGAGGAGCAGCGATATCGATGTGGCGCAAAGGCAGATGATTTGTTTGAGCGCTGATGACATCGAGAACTCCTTATGAAAACCGACTTTGCGCTCGTTCCCGAGGCTTGGACGAGCCCATAACTTCCCTTATAAGACGGTTTCGTCTAACTTAGCCAAGGTACTTGGCGTAGCACCTTGGCCTATTGGAAATGTTCAAACTTTGTCACGTACTCTACTTGCGTTTGACCTTCGGGAAGCGCAGTTTGTAGTGCAGGCCCATGCCTGGCGCGCTGACCACTTTGACGGTGCCGCCCAGCGCGCCGGTCACCAGGTTGTACAGGATGTGCGCGCCGAGGCCGCTGCCGCCGGAGCCGCGCTTGGTGGTGAAGAATGGATCGAACAGCTGCGCCAGCGTGGCGCTGTCCATGCCGATGCCGTCGTCGCTGTATTCGAACTCGACGTTGTCGCCTTCGACCTTGCCGGTGATTTTGATCTTGCCGGACTGCCCTTCCTCGAAGCCGTGCACCAGCGAGTTGACCACCATGTTGGTGACGATCTGCGAAATGGCGCCGGGGAAGCTGGCCATGTTGATCTGCTCGTCGCAATCGATCTCGATCTGGATCGGCTTGCCCTTCAGCTTGGGCTGCAAGGACAGCAGCACTTCGTCCAGGTACTTGCGCAGGTTGAAGCTGCGGATATCGTCCGACGACTGGTCCACCGCCACCTGCTTGAAGCTGCGCACCAGCGCCGCCGCCCGCTGCGTGTTGGTGGTCATGATCTTCAGCGACTGATCGATGATGTCGAAGAACTGGTTCAGGCCGTCTTCATCAAGCGCGCCGTTGGCCAGGTCTTCGCGCGTCAGTTTCAGCTCCTCCACCAGGTGACTGGTGGCGGTAACGCAGATGCCCAGCGGCGTGTTGATTTCGTGCGCGACGCCGGCCACCAGCCGGCCCAGCGAGGCCAGCTTCTCCTGCCGCACCAGTTCGCCCTGCGCGTCCTTCAGCGAGGTCAGCGCGCTTTCCAGCGCGGCGTTCTGCTGTTCCAGCGTTTCCTTGGCGTGGCGGATCTGGCGGTCCGCCTGCATGCGGGCGATCGCCACCGCGACGTGGCTGGCCATGAAGGCCAGGATGTCCAGATCGGCCTGGCTGTACTGCACCTGCTCGTCATAGCTCTGCACGATGATGACGCCGTACGCCTGGTCGCCCAGCAGCATCGGCGCGCCCATCCAGCTGGAGATTTCGACGTTGCCCAGCGGGTGTTCCATCTCGCCGCTGTCGATCAGCGCCTGGAAGCCGGTGCGGTCCAGCAGCATGGCCTGCTTGCGCTGCAAGATGTACGAGGACATGCCGACGCCGTAGTCGAAGCGCTTGACCGGCGCGTGCTCGTCCTTTTCATCGACAAAGTACGGAATGCTGATTTCCTGCGTGTCCGGGTGATACAGCGCCATCAGGAAATTCTTGGCCGGCACCAGCTTGCTGATGATCTCGTGCAGCTCGTGGTTGAGGCGGTTGCCGCCGGTGGTGGTGGCCGACAGGTTGGCCAGCTCGTACAGCGCGCGCTGGATGTTTTCGGCGCGGCTGCGTTCGGCCACTTCGTGCTGCAATTGCACCGTGCGTTCCTGCACCGCGCGTTCCAGCCGGTCCATGCTTTGCAAGCCCTGTAGCGCGCTCGACACGTGGTGCGAGATCAGCTGGAACAACGCCTGGTCTTCCTCGCTGAAGGTGTGTTCCTTGTCGTAGCTCTGGATCACCACGGCGCCCAGTACCTGGTGGTTTTGGTCCAGCAGCGGGCTGCCCATCCAGTGTTCGGCGATGGTGCCGATGCCGAAGCCGGCATTGTCCTCGCGCTTGGAGACGTGCTCGGCCGCCGTCATGACGATCGCCTCGCGGCTCAGGATCACGGCCGCCGTCGGCGATTCGCCCGGCACCAGTTCAAACAGTTCCTCGCGGCTGGGCGGCTCGTCGACCTCGTCGACAAAGTAGACGAAGCGCACCATGTTGGCCGGCCGCTCGTGGTCGCTGAGCGCGACGAAGAAATTGGCCGCGTACATGATGCGCCCCAGCGCCGCATGCACGGCCTGCAGGAATTCGCTGATGTCGGTGCAGCTGCTAGATTTCTGCCCGATTTCGAGCAGCACGGTTTGAACGGCTTCCAGCCGGGTGAGGCGACTTTCCATCAGTTTTCCTATGTTGGGTACATGCACATAGGAAATACTAGCAGGAGTGCCTCCGCCGGGCCAGCGCCATCGGGGCGATTACGGCTTTTTGTAGCCGTTTTCGATCCACGTCGATGCGCTGGCAACGCTGAGCTTGAAAGTCGGCGCCACGCGCACGCGGGCCAGTTCCTCGCCATACTGGTCGAAGGCGGTCAGCGTGGCGTAAGGATCGTCCTCGTCCGGCGTAATATCGAGGCAGACTTTGAGCTGGCCGTCGTCGGTGCTGACAAACACGTTCTTGTGCAGTTGGGCGTGCAGTTGCTGCTCGTGGCGGCGTATCACTTCGTTGGCGGTCTTGACCAGCGTGTTGAAGGCGTTGACGTCCAGCGGCTTGGGATTTTTCTTGTCGCGGCCCATGGTCCACGGACCGACCAGCGCCGGTTCCGGCTCGCCATCCTTGATCATGGCCACCGCCCAGCCGTCGTCGTCATCGTTGTTGATCACGCGCGCGGTCCAGCCGTTGCCTTGCCACACGAGGTCTTCTTGCACCGGGGCATCGTCGTCGGAATCGGGGAAGTCTGTACTCATGGTTGTTTGGCGAAAAAGAGACGGGGCTGAATGATAAGCGCCGCGCCGCGTAACAACAATAGGCACAATGCAATCTATGGCAATCGAATGAATCCAGCTTGACGCTCCAGAGCACTCATCATTATTACGCTCCCGACCACATCAAGCACTCGGGCCTCATTCCTGGCTGATTGCCTATCGTGGCGATCATCCATCACCACAATAATTTTGAGTCCTTTGTATTGATCGACAGCACGAATATCCAACAACTTTTTTGCAGCCGAACTGACCGAAGCATGGCGAGGATTTACTGCCAGCACTGCATCGTCATCCAAGCTGAAGTGAAGCTTGTAGACATGTCCCGATATTCCTTTGTATTCAGGGCTGTCACCAATGACAGACTTGGGTTTCCACGCGCGCAAGCATACTTCAACTTCGTCCAGGAAAAGCGACAGGTCCGTGGATACGCCAACCTGCTCCGATTCCCATTTCGACAGGCCTAACATCGCAGAAACATAATGAGCAAAGGCAGCGGGTGCGCCCTCTTCCGTAGACCAGATTTCCAACTCACCCGATTCATTTAAACTGACATGATGGGGGTCAGCGATACTTTTAATGAATTTTGTCTTCCTATGGTCGTCCAGTGAAACGCCTCGCCTTAACAGGTGCAACAACCCGCCTCCATCATCAAAAAAGCGGATTTGCGGACCAAGCTTCTCTATAAAAACAGGCAGTTCGTCGCCATCCGGGTACCTGAAGGGCGTATCCACCATGGCAATGAGACCATCATCCGTCAGGGGATGACAGGTAAAGCCTAAAATTTCTGACAGTCGATTGCAGATCATCTCTGGCCCCTGAGCTCGAAATGCTCCGGATGAACCGGCCCAACCGAAAACCCGACATTCGTCGCGTTAGAAAAATATTCCAATATGTCGTCAAACTCCCAGTGCGCCCACTCTGCGGCGCCGGTCAGCCGAAGCTTACCAATGTGCTCATGTGAAAGATCATGGCGGTTTTTCATCCGTTTTCTACACTGCCGCACATCTAACTGATATACCCGATCGAGACTATAGGGCGTGCGTTTAAAGACACTGAACACATAATTCACCATACCGGTTTTATCGCTTCGACGGAAGAACAATTTGACCTGCATCATAGTGCCCACACCATCCTCGTCGGTCAGACCCGCCGAGATCGTAAAAGTGCCTGGTTGTATCTTTTCCGGAATCCAATCGCCATCCATCTCGCAAAATGTTCGCCTGCTTAACAACCCTCGCGCTTCCGATTCGGGAATGTCGTTCATAAGTACACGTGAGCAGAAGACAGACGATGCCACCGCAGACTCAGGCCTGCAGTGGCAGCTTATTGATGGTGTGGGCCGCCTCAGCAGGTCATGCAGGGCGTCCGCTCGGTGATCGGCGGTTTCAGTGGCGTGACGCGCGGGTCGATGGCCGGTTCCGGCATCTGGTAGGTGAACGGCGTAATGATGATCGGCGGTATTGTCGGCGGCGCAGAGGGCGGGCCTTTCGGGCCGCCGCCAGTCAGGCGCTGGGCGCTGCGCTGGCGCCGGTTACACGTGCGGGTCGAGGGAATCGATTGCCCCTCGCTCATTGCTAGCCAAGCCATGTTGATGCCCTCCATATGCAAGTGAGAGAGTATCAGTGTAGACCAACATATCTTTAAATCAAGGTCTAATCGCCCGCCGCACGGCTCATCGCCGCTGCCTCGCGTTCCATCCCGCAAATCTGGCGGTCCGTCGCAATCCGATGGCCGACGACGTCACGCATCGGTACAGTTCAACCATGCCAAACGGCATCGAACAACATCAAAAAGAGGTAACGCCATGAACACCAACGCTAAAAAACTGATCTTCGCCGCCGTGATCTTCCTGCTGGCTATTGCTGCCTGCCAATCAATCTTTGGCGACGGCATGCATGTGAACATCGACGGCGATGAATTCGACGGCCCTGTGGGGGCGGTATTGAGTGTCTTCTTCGGCGGCGCCGGCATCCTGCTCGCCGGCCTGATCATGACCTGCGTGGCGGTCTTCCTGTGCCTGCTGTTTGCCGGCCTCGGCATCCTGGCGGTGGCCGGTGTGGCGTTGGCGGCGGTGATCGTGATGGCCTGCGTCTCGCCCCTGCTGCTGCCGCTGCTGATCCCGATCGGCCTGTACTGGATCTTCGTCAGCCGCCCACGCAAGCAACGCCTGCAAGCGACCCTGCAACAGCCTGTGTAAGTTTCAACCGGAAGCGGCCGGGACCTGATGTCCCGGCCGATCCGCCTCGATATCCATCAGTTCCACCCGGTTGCGCCCGCCACGCTTGGCGCAGTACAAGGCCTGATCGGCGCGGATCAGGGCCGGATCGCCGCCCGGCGTTTTGCCGCCCATGGCCGCAATGCCGATGCTGACGGTGATCTTCAGCGTCACGCCGCCATCGAGCTGCATCGGCGTCTGCTCCACCCGCTGGCGCAGGCGCTCGGCGAACACCGCCGCCGCATCCAGATCCGTTCCCGGCAACAGCACCGCAAATTCCTCGCCGCCGATGCGGCCCAGCATGTCGATCTTGCGCTGGCTGTCGCGCATCAGGTCGGCCAGCTGGCGCAGCACGGCGTCGCCGGCCGCGTGACCGTGCTCGTCGTTGATGCGCTTGAAGTGGTCGATGTCCAGCAGCAGCACCGCCGCACAGGCGCCGATGTCGCGCTGCAACCGGCCCTCCTCTTCCTGCAGCCGGCCCATGAACTCGCGCCGGTTCGGCAGGCCGGTGAGGAAGTCGGTGGTGGCCAGCACGCGCAGCTCGTCGTCCATGCGGCGCCGCTCGGTAATGTCCAGCGTCGAGACGATGACGAAGTCCAGGCTGTGCGTATGACCGGGCATCACCAGCAGCGTCAGTTCGTTCAGGCGCGCCACGCCGTCCAGCCGCTCGAAGCTGCCCTCGCCGGCGAAGAAGTGCCGGCCCTGCGCCAGCGCCGCCAGCGCGCGGGCGAAGTTCGGCATGGCGGTGGCGTCGAAATTCTGCGCCAGCGTCAGCGCGCCGATCTCCTTGCGGCCGGCCGGCGCCGCCACCTGTTCCAGCGCGGCGGCGTTCACGTCCAGAATCCGCACCAGCGACGCCAGCCGCCGCAGCTGGCTCGGATTGGCTTGCAGGTAGGCCGGCAGGTCGTCGACACCGGATAATTCCAGTTCCGCCAGCGCGCCGCGCACGGCCGACCAGTCCTGCTCCCACAGCGCCACCGGCGCATGGTCATACAGGCTTCGGAAGCGCGCCTCGCCGACGCGCAGCGCAATCGCCGCCTGCGCCTGTTCGATGGCGATGCCGGCCAGCCGCGCGCCCTGCTCGATCAGCACGATATTTGCGAGGCTGGGCAGGCGCGCCTCGCGGTGGTAGATCGCGAAGGTGCCCAGCACCGCGCCGCTGGTGCTGATGATCGGGTCGGACCAGCACGAGCCAAGCCGCGCCTGCAACGCCATGTCGCGGTACTCGCCCCACGACGTTGCGTTGCGGATGTCCTCTTCGATCACGCGGCCGCGCGTCAGCACCGCCTGGCCGCAGGCGCCCAGGCCATCGCGCACCGGCATGCCGTGGATGGCGGCGTTGTAGAACGCCGGCAGGCTTGGGGCGGCGCCGACCAGCAGGTGCTCGCCGCTTTCGTCCAGCAGCAGGATGCTGCACAACATATCCTCGTTGTCCGCTTCCACGCCCAGCACCACGCTTTCCAGGATGGTTTGCAGCGGCGCGCCGGTGGCCAGCAGTTCCAGCACGTGGCGGCGGGTCTGTTCGCGCCGTTCGATCTGCGTGCGTTCGGTGATGTCGCGGAACGACCAGATACGCGCCGGCTCGCTGCCCAATTGCAGGCCACGCGTGTGCTTCTCGATCATGCGGCCGTCCTTCAGTTGCAGCACCTCGTGTTCTTCCTCCAGCGGCGTGCCGCGCTGCACGCCGGGCAGCGTCAGTTGTCCCGGCTCGTCCAGCTGCAGGCCGCATTCGGGATGGCGCAGCTGTGCGCACATGTGCGCGATCAGCACCGCGCCGTCGCTTTGCCAGTCCAGGCATTCCGGCACATTCCACAACTCGCGGAAGCGGCGGTTGGAATTGAGCACCGTGCCTTTCAGGTTGTCGACAAAGATGCCGTCGACGGTGGAATCCAGAATGCTGCGCAACATGGCCTGGCTGCGCTGCGCGCTGTCAGCCAGCACCATCAGCGTGGCCTGGCCTTCCTTCAGTTCTTCGGTCAAGGCGCGGCTGCGCACCAGGCTTGCGCGCGCACGCACGCGGCCGCGCGCCAGCAGCCAGGTCAGGCAGGCCAGCAGGCCGCTCAGCGCCACGCCCAGCACGGCGATCAGTTGCGCCTTGTCGCTCCTGGGCGATCCCAGTCCGGGCAGCATGCCGATGCGCAGCGTCCAGCGGTGGTTGGCGATGCTGACCTGCTGGCGCGTGACGCGCGATGTGTCATGCACCTGCGGCCAGCTGTCGTACATCAGCGTCTCCGGCGTCATGGCAACGCCGTCGTAGATTTCCACGTCCAGCGCGGCGGCGCGCGGGCCGCCCAGTCCCGCCATCAGGTCGCCCACGCGGAACGGTGCATACACCCAGCCCGTGATGGCGGCGCGGCGCTGCGCCAGCGTGGCGATTTTCTGCGCATGGTTAAATAGCGGCAGCACCACCAGGAAGCCCGACTGCGCCGGTTCGCCGGTCTCCTGCACCAGCCGGATCTTGGCGCTCATGGCCGGCTGGCCGGAATCGCGCGCCTGCTCCAGCGCGGCGCGGCGGCGCGGCTCGGACGCGGTGTCGTAGCCGAAGGCGCGGCGGTTGTTGTCGCTGAACGGCTCCAGGTAGACAATGGGCGCGTACCAATTGCGTTCGCCCTCGGGCATGATGCGGTAGTCGGGAAAGCCGTCGCGCCGCACCAGCGCTTCATGCGCTTCGCGCTGGTGCGGACCGATCAGCTTCATGTAACCGACGCCGTGCACGCCGGGGAAGTGATGGTTCAGATCCTGGCCGGTGAGATAGGTGCGGAATTCTTCGCGGTCCACCTCCTGCGAACTGGCGAACAATCCCTGCACGCCGTACAGCGCCTGTACGTAGGTCTGCATGCGCTGGTCCAGGTTGTTGACCAGCTCACGCACGCGGCCGTCGAAATCGGCCTGCGCATCCTGTTCGGCATCGGCCACGGCGCCGTGCCACAGCACGGCGGTCACACCCAGGCAGCCGGTCAGCACCAGCGCTGGCAGGACGCGCGGCGACAGCAGATGTTGCAGCAATCGACGCGAACGTGCCTGGGTGTCGGCGGGCATTTACACCTCGATGCCCACGAACTGGTGGTAGCCGCGCGCGCGCAACGCGCACGCCGGGCAGGTGCCGCAGCCGTAGCCCCAGTCGTGCAGCGCGCCGCGCTCGCCGAGGTAGCAGGTGTGGGTGCCGTCGCGGATCAGGTCCACCAGCGCCTGGCCGCCCAGTTCCATGGCCAGTTCCCAGGTCTGCTTCTTGTCGCGCCACATCAGCGGCGTTTCCAGCTTGGTGCGGGTGTCCATGCCGAGGTTGAGCGCCACCTGCAGCGCCTTCATGGTGTCGTCGCGGCAGTCCGGGTAGCCGGAGAAATCGGTTTCGCACATGCCGCCCACCAGCACCGTCAGGCCGCGGCGATAGGCCACGGTGGCGGCCACCGTCATGAACAGCAGGTTGCGGCCGGGGACAAAGGTGTTCGGCAGGCCGTTGGCCTGGGTTTCGATGGCGATATCGTGGGTCATCGCGGTTTGCGAGATTTCCGAAATCAGCGACAGGTCGATCATGTGGTCTTCACCCAGCCGGGCGTTCCACTCGGACGACTGTTCGCGCAGGCTTTGCAGCAGCTTGGGACGCACGGTCAGCTCGACGGCGTGGCGCTGGCCGTAATCGAAACCGATGGTTTCAACCCGGGTGTAGTGTTTCAGGGCCCAGGCCAGGCAGGTGGTGGAGTCCTGGCCTCCGCTAAACAGGACCAGGGCGGAATCGGTAGGCAGCATAGTTCTTTCCAGATGAAGCAATATTATAAGTACGCCATCTTTCGGGGCAATCCGGTAACATGCTCATGACGCACACCTTTAGCGTACACCTTCATGGAGTCTCATGTTACCGGCATCGCCAGCAAAAAAACGGACAGGATCACGAATTTTGGCACAAGTTGTGGCAAAAGGGTCTGCCTGCCTCGCTGCGGCCATGCTATCCGCTGCCGCACAGTCCGCCGAAGGCCTGAAATACGAGGTCCGCATCGACGCGCCAACCGACGTGCGCGAGCTGCTCGAACATAACCTGGACCTGGTCCGTTTTCGCGGCAACGACCGCATCGACCGCGAACAGCTGCAACGGCTGGTGCGCGTGGCACCGGAGCAGATCCGCACGCTGGTTGCCACCGATGGTTACTATTCGCCGGTGGTCAGCGCAAGCCTCGACCGCGAAGCCCCCGGCACGCCGGTGGTACAGGTCAAGGTGGAGCCGGGACAGCCGGTGCGCGTGGGCGAGGTCGATCTGAGCCTGCAGGGCTTTGCCGCCAATCCGGACCAGCCGGCCGACCAGCAGTTCGATGTCAACGCGCTGAAGTCCGCATGGCCGCTGAAAAAAGGCGCGATATTCCGTCAAGACGAATGGGAGTCGGCCAAGCGCGCCATGCTGCGCTCCGTGGTGCAGACGCGCTATCCGCGCGCGCAGCTGGTCGAGAGCCAGGCCACGGTGGACCCGGAGGCGCACCTGGCCAATCTGCGCGTCGCCATCGACAGCGGCCCGGAGATGCGCTTCGGCGAACTGCGCATCGAAGGCTTGAAGCGCTATCCGGACAAGGTGGTGCGCAACCTGAATCAGATCAGTCCCGGCGACTACTACAGCGAAGCGGCGCTGCAATCGTACCAGTCGCGCCTGCAGGACACCGGCTATTTCGCCAGCGTGGAAGTGAGCGCCGACACCAGCGCCATCCTCACCGAACAGCTGGACGCCGCCGCCATGACGCCGGAGCAGAACGCCGCCACCGCCATGGCGCCGTTGCCGCTGCTGGTGCGCGTGGTGGAGAACAAGCGCAAGAACGTCAGCGCCGGTATCGGTTATTCGACCAACACCGGCAATCGTACTTCGCTGACGTATGACGACTTGTCGGTCTTCGGCCTGCGCATGAAAAGCGCGCTGACGCTGGAAACCAAGAAGCAGACCGCCACCAGCAACTTCTACTTCCCGGTCACGCCGGAAGGCTATAACGACAGCATCGGCGCGTCCTTCGAACGCAGCGACATTTCGGGCGAGGTGACCAGCGTGGCCAGCATCGCCGGCAAGCGCACCTGGGGCACGCCGCTGCTGGAACGTTCGCTGACGCTGGAGCTGCTGACGGAGACCAAGACCATCGGCGGCATCCCGTCCAGCCAGAGCAAGAGTTTGCCGCTGACCTATGGCGTCACCTGGCGCAAGCTGGATAACCTGCTGTTCCCGACCAAGGGCTATGCGCTGAACGCGCAGGTGGGCGGCGCGCTGCTGCCGATCCTGACCGACGAGGCGTTCGTGCGCGGCTATGCGCGCGGCGTGGCGTATCTGCCGCTGGGTGTGAGCACCAACGCCATCTTCCGCGGGGAGCTTGGCGCGCTCACCTCGCGCAACAAGGATGGCGTGCCGGCGGTGTATCTGTTCCGCGCCGGCGGCGACCAGTCGGTGCGCGGCTATGGCTACCAGGAGCTGGGGGTGCCGGTGGACGGCGCGATCACCGGCGGCCGTTACCTGGCCACGGCCAGCGCCGAGTATCAGTACTGGTTCAAGCCGCAGTACGGCGCGGCGGTGTTCTACGACGCCGGTAATGCCGGCGACACGATCAGCGCCTTGCATCCCAAGTCCGGCTACGGTGTCGGCGCGCGCTGGAAGAGTCCCGTGGGACCGATCAACGTCGACGTCGCATATGGACACGCGGTTCATAAATATCGTTTGCACTTCTCGCTGGGATTCACTTTCTGATGGCTGACCAAGACAACACTTCTCCAGAACAGGTTGCGCCGCGCCGCCGCTGGCCGCGCCGCGTGGCGATCGGCTTCGGCGTGCTGGTCGTGCTGCTGGTCGGCGCGTTCTGGCTGCTGGGGCGCGAGTCGACCTTGCAGCAGCTGGTGCAGCGCATTTCGAACGCCAGCGGCGGGCAGATTGCGGTGACGGGCGTCAGCGGTTCGCTGTACCATCGCATGCACATCGATAAGCTGGTGTATCGCAGCAAGGGCACCGTGGTGACGGCGGAGCAGATCGATATCAACTGGTCGCCGTTGCAGTATTTTTCGGAAGGGCTGACCATCAGCGAGCTGCATGCGCGCAGCCTGCTGGTGCAGAGCAGCGGGCCGTCGGAGCCTTCCACCATGCCGGAATCGCTGGCGTCGCCGATTAGGCTGAGCATCTCCGACGGGCGGCTGGACAAGCTGACGCTGACCAGCGATACCGGCAGCAATGTGATCGATCGCCTGCGCTTCAAACTTGATGGCGACAAGCAGGCCTGGCATGTGCAGGACGCATCCGCGCACACGGCGTTCGGCGATATCAAGGCCGATGCTACCATCGCCGGCAGCAAGCCGTTTGCGCTGCAAGCCAAGGCGACGCTGGTGTATAGCGATGCGCCAATGGCCGGCGGCGCTGCCATGCCGGCGGGTGTGGCGCGGCTGGCCGTGCAGGCCGGCGGCGACCTGGCGCTGCTGACGCTGAAAATTCAAGGCGCGGCGAATGGCGCCAGCGGCGAAGCGGCGCTTGCGCTGGCGCCATTCGATCCGATCATCCTGCGCTCCATCGACCTGACCGGCCGCGATCTCGATCCGGCCGGCTTCAACGCCGAATGGCCGGAAGCGAAGTTCAGCCTGAAGCTGACCGCCGCCATCGCCAAGGACCAGAAGATCTCCGGCCAGTTCGCCGTTCTCAATCAAGGCAAGGCCGCGCCGCTGGACCAGAAAGGCCTGCCGCTGCAAGCCTTCAGCGGACGCCTGGATGGCACCCTCACCTCCTCGCTGCTGGACAACGTCGTCCTGGATCTCGGCGCCGCAGGCAAATTCACCGGCGGCGGCAAGGTAGACCGCAGCGGTATCGACGCCGGCATCGACGCCGCCAACTTCAAGCTGCACACCGACCGCTTCGACCTGAAAGACATCCACACCAGCATCAACAAGACCGCCATCGCCGGCGACATCACTCTCACCAGCACGCCGGCGAAGCAATCGCTGAGCGCAGCGCTGGCCGACAAAGGCATGCGCCTCGACCTGCAAGCCACGCTGGCCGACGCGCTGCTGCAACTGCACCAAGTGCGCCTGCAAGCGAAGAAAGGCAGCATCAGCGCCACCGGCCAGGCCAGCCTGAAAGACAAGCAGGAATTCAGCGCCAGGCTGACCGCCGACCATTTCGATCCCTCCGCGCTGGGCACCGGCTATCCGATCGCCGACCTGAATGCGGACGTCAACGCCAAAGGCGCGCTGTCGCCGGCATGGCAAGTGGGGGCGGCGTTCCAGATCAAGGCCAGCAAGTTGATGGGCCAGACGCTGACCGGCAACGGCAAGCTGAATGCGGACGCCAAACACCTGAGCGGCATCGACGCGCATCTGGCGATGGCGCAGAACACCGCTGACGTCAGCGGCAGTTTCGGCGCACCGGGCGAGCAGTTAAAGTGGAAGATCGATGCACGCCAGCTATCGGCGGTCAGCAGCGATTTGCTGGGTGCGATCACCGCCAGCGGCGCGGTCACCGGCAGCATGGAAGCGCCGCGCAGCAGCTTTGAAGCCGATGCGCGCGGCCTGGCGTTCGCGTCGGCCAAGCGTCCGGCGGACAGCCTGATTCACGCTGCCGGCGACGTGGCCGTGGTCAAGGGCACGCCGGAACTGAAGATGAACGGCAGCGTGCAACGCCTGAATCCCGCCTCGTTCGGCGCGGCGCAGGCTGGCGCGGTCAACGCCGTGTTCAATGCCGATGCGCGGCTGGCCGGCGATTGGCGCGCCGCGTTCAATCTGACCTTGCAGCCATCGACGTTTGCCAATGCGCCGCTGTCGGGCTATGCCAAGCTGACGGCTTCCAAGGGAAGTGTGAGCAATGCGGATATCGATCTGCACCTGGCGTCCAACAGCTTGCAGGCCAAGGGTAGTTTCGGCAGCGCGCTCGATAAGCTGGAGTGGAAGCTCGACGCGCCGCAACTTGGCGCGCTTGGTCCGCAGTTCGCTGGCGTGCTGCGCGCGGATGGCACGCTGTCCGGCACCAGCGCCCGGCCAGCGCTCGCGCTCAATCTCGATGGCAGCAATCTGCGCGCGCCTGGCCAGCAGCAGGTCGGCAGCATCCACGGCAGCGCGACGCTGGGGAATACGATTGCAATGGCAAGCGGCGCCGCAACCGGCGGCATAGCGCGCAGCGCGGGACGCGCGGCGCAGGCGCGCGGCAACGCGGCGGCGGATTCGCTGGCCGACGTGCCGCTGGTGAGCGACATCGCCATCACACGCTATGTGTCGCCGGCCATCACCATCGACAAGGCGCGACTGCAAACCAGCGGCACGCGCTCCGCGCACATCATTCAGCTGAGCGCCTCCAATCCAGACTTCGACGCCGCGCTGCGCGTCAAGGGCAGCTGGGCCAACGATACGTGGACCGGCGCCATCGACACCCTGCAAAACAAGGGCCGCTTCGCCCTCACCCTGGCCGCGCCGGCGCCGCTGAAACTCACCGCACCGGAAGACACCGGCGTCGCCGGCCTGCTCAAGCCCGTGCAGATCGCGCTGGGCAGCACCACCATCAACCTCCCCGCCGGCACCATCCGCATCGACAACCTGGAAAAATCCGGCGCCGAATGGCGCAGCAAAGGCCAGGCGGCCGGCGTGCCGGTCAACTACCTGGCGCAACTGTCCGACGCCTGGCGCGACAACGTCCGCAGCAACATGACCATCGGCGCCGAATGGGGCCTGAACCTGCAAGCCGCCACCCGCACGCTGGCCGGCATGGTCCACGTCAACCGCGAACAGGGCGACCTGACCATCATCGGCGCCGACCTGCCGCAGCCGCTCGGCCTGCGCACGCTGGACGCCCGCGCCGACGTCAACGACGGCACCCTGCGCGTACAACTCAACGTCGACGGCACCCGCGCCGGCCAGGCCAAGCTGGATGGCAGCGCCCAGCTGCACGACGGCCGCCTGGCCGACGACAGCACCTTCACCCTCACCGGCAGCGCCAACATGGGTTCCCTGGCCTGGCTGGCGCCGCTGGCCGGCCAGCCGGGCCTGGAAATCGACGGCACCTTCAAGATGGCCGTCAACGGCAGCGGCACCATCGCCGCGCCGCAACTGAGCGGCGACATCACCGGCGACAAGCTGGTGGTCAACTGGCTCGATCAAGGCATCAAGCTGCGCAACGGTCAACTGCAGGCACGCCTGACCGGCGACCAGCTGCAACTGCAAAAGCTGGCCTTCGACGGCAACCAGGGCCGCGCGCAGGCCGATGGCTGGATACGCTACGCCGCCAACGAGGCGACCATGCAGCTCAAGCTGACCGCCGACAAGCTGGAAGTGCTGTCACGTCCCGACCGCATCCTGGTGGTCAGCGGCACCAGCAACCTGACGCGCGACGCCAAGCACTTCCAGCTGGACGGCAAATTCCGCGCCGACCGCGCCAGCATCGAACTGGCCGGCGCCGACACGCCAACGCTCAGCGATGACGTGGTCATCGTCGGCAAGGGCGCGGCGCCGGTCAAGGCGGCGCAAGGCATGCCGCTGAATATCGACGTCGAAGCGGACCTCGGCAACGACTTCAATCTGAGCGGCAAAGGGCTGGATGCGCAGCTGGCCGGCTCGCTGCGCATCCGCGTGGCAGACCGCCGGCCGCCGCGCGTCAACGGCAGCATCCGCGTGGTCAGCGGCACCTATGCGGCGTATGGGCAGAAGCTGGCGATCGACCGCGGCGTGATCAACTTCACCGGCGCCTACGACAACCCCGGCCTCAACATCCTGGCCGTACGCCGCCGTCCGGAGGGCGAGGCGCTCAGCGAAACCAATGTGGAAGCGGGCGTGGAAGTGCGCGGAACGGCGCTGGCGCCGCAGGCCAAGCTGGTGTCCACGCCCACCGTGTCGGACAGCGACAAGCTGGCGTGGCTGGTGCTGGGCCACGGCATCGACAACACCCAGGGCAACGACATGGCGCTGCTCAGTACCGCGGCCGGCGCGCTGTTCGGCGGCGCCGGCCAGGGCAAGCTGGCCAGCGCACTGGGTGTGGATGAACTGGGCGTGGGCCAGGCGGCCGGCACCTCGACGGCGGGTGCGGCCACCGGCTTGCAGAATACCGTGGTCACGGTCGGCAAACGCATCTCATCACGCGCCTACCTCAGTTTTGAACAGGGCGCCAGCAGCGCCACCAGCCTGGTCAAGCTCAAATACAAACTCAATCCGCGCATCACGCTGCAATTCCAGACCGGCACCAACAACGCGCTGGACGTGCTCTACACCTGGGCGTTCGACTAGCTGGGATGGTGATCCGGCACCGGATCATCCTGCGGCGCCGGATGCGGAATATTCGGCGGCGCGGGATCATCCACGGGAACGACAGGATCGGGGGCGCGGTGAAATAATTTCATGGTCGATACTCCAGTCGAAGGAACACGGCGACCATTCTACGCCGTTGCGTGTTTGACGTATTTCTCCAGCCAGGCATTGGTCTCGTACAGCATGTGCATGATCGATTCGCGCGCGCGGTAGGCGTGCGATTCGTTCGGCAGCATCACCAGCCGCGCGGTGCCGCCCAAGCCCTTGATGGCCTGGAACATGCGCTCGCTCTGCAAGGGGAAGGTGCCGGAATTGCTGTCCTCCGCGCCGTGGATCAGCAGCATCGCATCCTTGATCTTGTCGGCGTTATTAAACGGCGACATGGTCTGGTACACCTGCGCCGCCTGCCAGTACGGCCGCTCCTCGGACTGGAAACCGAACGGCGTCAGCGTGCGGTTGTAGGCGCCGCTGCGCGCGATCCCGGCGCGGAACAGACGCGTGTGCGCCAGCAGATTTCCGGTCATGAAGGCGCCGTACGAATGGCCGCCAATGGCGATGCGATGGCGGTCGGCGACGCCGCGCCGCACCACCTCCTCCACCGCCGCCTCGGCCGACGCCACCAGCTGCGGCAGATAGGTGTCGTTCGGCTCCTCGTCGCCGACGCCGACAATCGGGAACGACGGATTATCCAGCACCGCATAGCCCATCGCCAGGAAGGCCGCCGGTCCCCAGTAGCTGACGGAGTTGAACCGGTACGGCGAACCGGTGGTCTGGCTGGCCGCGCCGGCGGATTTGAATTCCTGCGGATAGGCCCACATCAGCAGCGGCAGCGGGCCGTCGCGCGCGGCGTCGTAGTCCGGCGGCAGCATCAGTGTGGCGGTCAGTTCCACGCCGTCTTCCCGCACGTAGCGGATCTGCTCCTTCGCCACGTCCTTCAGCTGCGGCGTCGGATGCGGGTAGTTGGTCAGCGCCGTCAGCTGCTGGCCTTCCGGCTTGGTCAGGTCGCGCAGATAGTAGTTCGGCCGCTCGGTCGGCGACTCGCGCGTGGTGAGCAGCAGCGTGCCGTCGTCGTTCAGCACCGCCGCCACGTTTTCAAAATACGGCGCGGCGCTCTGGAACAGGCGCTCCTTCTTTTTCGTGGTCAGGCTGACGCGGTCGATGAACGGACGGTCGCCTTCCGGCGTGGCGCCGGCGCCGTCCATCAGCACCGTGGTGCCGGGGCCGATCAGCAGGCGCGGGAAGCCGTTGACGTCGGCGCGCATCACCGGCGAACCAGGGCTGTTGTAGCGGTCCTCATACGAGCCGGCGTGGATCAGCTCCGGCGGCGTCGAGAGGTGGCCCGGCTCGATCATCCACTGCTTGTAGTCGCGCGTCTTGTGCCAGCGCTCATTGATCAGGGCGACGTCGTCGCGGCCCCAGGCGATGCCGGCGAAGCGCATGGTCAGCCGCGCCAGCACCAGCGGCGGTTCGCGGAACGGCGCCGCCTGCAGCATCACCATGTCGCGGATGCCGTCGATGACTTCGCGCGCGGGATCGCCGCCGTCCTGCGCCTCGGCCCACACCAGGCTGGCAGGCGCGTCGGCGCGCCACGACACATGGCGCACGCCGTCGGACACCGCGTCGTTCCCCTGTGGCAGACCTTCCTCCAGCGGCAGGTTGGCCACCGTGTGCACCACCACGCCGTGCAGGTCGCGTACCTCGACCCGTTCGCCGAAACTGGACGCCGGCACGATGTAGGAATACGGCCGCGTCACGCTCTGCGTCAGCAGATACTCGCCGCCCGGCGCAATCGAGGTGCGCGAAAACGGTCCCGGCGTACCGACCAGCCGCGTTTTGCCGTGCAGGTCGATGATCGCCATCTGCACCGTGATGTAGTACTCGAACAGGCGCGCGTCGTCCTCGCTCTTGAGCAGATCCTGGTAGGTGCGCAGCTGGCGCACATGGCCGTCCGAGGTGCTGTCCTGCGCTATCGGCCCGGACGGAATCCCGCTAGCCGCCGGCACCTTGCCGATATCCGCCGGCCGCCAGTGCACCAGCAGCCCGCTGCTGTCCGGCAGCCAGTTGAAGCCGCGCGTGAGCACCGCCGACAAGGGCTGCGGCGACAGCTTGCGCGCCTTGCGTTCGGCGACATCCACCACCCACAGCTCCACCGCACCGCGCTCGCCGCTCAGCGCCACGTGCGTGAACGCCAGATGGCGCTGGTCCGGCGACCAGCTCAGGTCCGACAGGCGCAGGCCGCGCGGCAGTCCGGTGAGGCGGATCTCCTTGCGCGTGGCCACCTCCAGCAGCGACAAGTCGGTGCCGAACGAAAACCGGGAAGAGGAACAGGTGCGCGGATTGATGCGCAGACCGGCCAGCTTCAGCTCCGGCTGCGCCACTTCGGCGATGCCGGGCAGCGGCGGCGTTTCGATCACCGCGACGATGTCGCGCCGCGGACTGAGACTGAGCGCCGGCGCGCGCGCCGCATCCACAATGGCTTGCAAGGCGGCAGGCGGTAAACGATAACCGCCCTCCTGGGCGCCGGCCTGCGGCGAAGCGGCCATCAAACCAAGATTCAGCGGCAGCACGGATAGGGGGTTGTTCATGATGTCCTTTCGGTCCAGTTTGCTTATGCTAGCCTTGATTGCCGATCCGTGCCGTACAATCACAGTTTTTCAGATTTCTACCTCGGACAGATTATGGAAATGACCACAATCGTACTGCTGCTGCTCGTGCCGCTGGCGGTATGGCGTATTTATTCGCGTCTCAAGATCGTCTTGGGTCGCACCAAATCCGAACTGTGGCGCCACTACGCCACGCTGGGCACGATGGTGTTCATGCTGCTGGCGGTGGTGCTGCAAACCCTGGGCAACTGGACCGCGCTGGCGGCGCTGGCGGCCGGCGCCGTGGTCGGCGGCCTGCTGGGCCAGCGCAACATGAAGATGAGCCGCCTGGAAAACCGTCCCGAAGGCTTTTTCTACACGCAGAACCGCAAGCTCGCGCTGCTGGTCATCATGCTGTACATCAGCCGTCTGATCTACCGCTTATTTGAGGCCTATCTGCACATGCACAATGGCCTGCCGCTCGATCCGGACTTCCTCGGCAATCCGCTTACCGCGTGGCTGTTTGGCCTGCTGGGCGGCTTCTATGGCGTGTATGCGTGGCTGCTGGTGCAATGGCGCCGCACGCAGAAGCCGGTGCCGCGTCCGATTGACATCTTTGACATCAAATAAGGCGCGGTGCTATCTTAGGATGACTAAGGAGCACCGCCATGACCACCCGCCAGCAGCTCGCGGTTTACGACTTCTACACGAAGACCATCAAGAGTACGATCGGCCTGCGTGGTTTCACCTTGCAACTCAGGGTGGAGAAGGCCGCGACGCTGGATGAGCTGCGCACGCTGCGCGGTCCCTATCTCGAAGCCGTACAAAAAGCAAAGGGCCGCGACAAGGCGGCCCTTCTGGCGCAGCAGCTGGATCAGCTGCTGAACGACTAGGCAGCTTTCGCCGCCTCTTCCTTGCGGCGTTGCAGCACGAAGATCGGCTGCGCCCACTCGGTATCCTTCTTCTTTTTACTCGTGATGAGCGTCAGTTCCGAAGGATCGTAGACGTCGGTGTTGTGCGTCAGCGGCGTCGTCATCAGGTACTGGGCGTCGGTGTTCTTCAGGAACTCGCCGACCAGCTGGATGTTACGGATATCCAGGTGGGCAAACGGTTCGTCGATGAACACGAAGCCGCCGGAACCATCTTCCGACTTCAGCAAACCAATCAGCAGCACCAGCGATTTCATCACCTGCTGGCCGCCCGACGCTTCGCCGTCGTTCATGCCGATCACGCCCTTGCCGTCGAATTTGAAGCGCACGTGCAGGCCGGCCTGCGCCAGCTGCACATCGTCGTTCTCCAGGCGCACCGGATCGGCATGCACTTCGATGCCGGCCAGCTGGCCCAGTTCCTTGATGTTGGCCGCGTAGGTCTTGATGGTGTAGCGCAGCCGCTCGATGTAGGCGCCGCGTGCATTGCCGGTCGCTTCGATCGCGCGGTTGTTCTGGTAGCGGCGCTCCTCGGTTTCCGACTGGCGCGAATGCAGCTGGTCGTTCAGACGCTGGTACTGGTCGATCACGGTCGCATCCAGTTCCCAGTCGCTGCGCGCCAGGCTGGCTTCCAGGCTGTGCACGCGCAGCGTGACCTGGTGCGCGTTCTGGTGTTCCTTGACCAGCGCGGCGCGGCGCGCCGGACGGCGCCAGCCTTGCGGCAGGTGGCGCCAGCTCTTGCGCAGCGCCAGCAGCGCCTTGGCATGTTCTGCGCGCTGCTCCAGCACGCGCTTGTGATTCAGGCGCATGCCGGCTTCCGCTTCCGACAGGGCGAAGCGCGCGTTCTGCCAGGTGGTGTCGGCGCGGGTGCGCGTGACCACGGCGGTCTTGATCAGGTTTTGCAGCTCGCCCAGGCGGGCGCCGACTTCGCTGCGTTCCGCCCGCAGCGGCACGGCGTTGCGCGCGGCGTCGTCGAATTCCTCGGCGCGCGCGCCCAGTTCCTTGGCCGCGTCGACGCCGGCCAGGCGGGTTTTCAGCGCGCTGATTTCGGTCGCCAGCTTGGACACTTGCAGCGTCAGCTGGTCTTCCTGCGCCTCCAGCGCCGGCAGCGATTTCTGGATCGCTTCCATACGCTGCGTGCGGCCGGCGGAGCCGAAGCGGTAGCGCGAGGCTTCCACAAACAGCGAGCGGCCGCCGCGGCGTTCGCGGTGGTAGGCTTCCGGCGTGATCCACTCTTCGTGGCTGCCCAGCTTGGCGCCGACGTCGACACTGTCAACGCGGGTGATGCGCGACAGCTGTTCCACCAGCCATGCCGGCACCTTGGCCGAGAACTTCACCACCGACATCAGGCTCTCGTCCTTGATGGTCGGCGCGTGCACCAGATCCGGCACGATGAAGTGGCGATAACGCTCCTTCTCCGCCAGGCGGTAGGCGGCGGCGGCATCGGACGATTTATCCAGCAGCACCACGGAGGCATAGCCACCCAGCACGCCTTCGATCGCGCCCTGCCATTTCGGGTCCGTCACTTCGACGATGTCCGACAGCATGGCGTGGCTGATGCCGGCGTCGTTCAGCGCGCGGCGCATGGTGCGCTGCACTTCCGGTTCCGGCAGCGCGGTCTTGCCCTGCAGCGCCGAGATGGTCGACAGCTCGCCGGCGATCTTCGAGGCGACGGCGTCGCGCGCGGTGCGCTGGCGCGCCAGTTCGATTTCTTTTTCCTGCAGCGTCTTGGCCACTTCGGCCAGGTCCGAACCGGAGTCCGACGCCAGCTTTTCCAGGCGCGCCTTCTGCTCCAGCAGGCTTTCCAGCGGCTTCAGTTTGCCGTTGATGTGCGTCAGGCGCGTTTGCAGCGAGGTCGATTCCTGCTCCAGCACCGTCTCGTGGCTTTGCGCGTCCGACAGCGCCTTGGCCTGCGCCGCCAGCATATTGCGCTTGTCGGCCAGTTGCGCGTCGGCCTGCAGCAGCGGCTTGCGTGCTTCGCGCAGCTGGCGGCTCAAGGTCGCGTGCTTCTCGCGCGCTTCGTGATATTCCAGCGACGGCAGCACTTCCTCTTGCAGGTTGCGGCGCTCCTTGTTCAGGTCTTCCCACTGGTGGTAGTTGGCCACGCGCAGGCGCAAGCCTTCCAGGTTGGTCTTGGAGGCTTCCAGTTCCGCTTCAAAGCGTTTCAGTTCCGTTTCGGTGTCGCGCTGGTGGCGCTTCGCTTCGTCGTAGGCGTCCAGCACTTCCTTGTCGCCGAAGACCTGGAACACCAGGTCCAGCAACTGGCGCGGCGCGTATTCGCACAGCTTGTCGGTCTCGCCCTGCTCCAGGGCCAGCACCTTGGCCATAGCCGGCGACAGGCCGGCGTTCGCCAGGCGCTTGCGGTAGTTTTCCACGCCGAGCCAGTCGTTGCCGGCTTCGCCGATGTCTTCGATCTGCACGTTACCCGGGCGCATAAGGTACTGGCGCTTCCAGTCGCCGCCGTTCTTCTGGATCTGGCAGAACAGCGTGACTTCGTCGTCGCTGAAGAAGCCGGAGCTGCGGAACGGGCGGTTGGACAGCTGGCGGCCCATGGCCTTGTTGTCCACCACGGCGCGCAGCCAGGCGGTCTGCTGGCCGCTGTGGCGCGCGTAGTGTTTATACGTGCGGCCCATCGAGCAATCGAGGCCGAACAGCGTGCGCAGTGCGTCCAGCAAGGTGGTCTTGCCGGAGCCGTTCTGGCCCGCGATGGTGATGATCTTGGCGTCCAGCGGGATATTCTTGATGCGTTGCCAGTAATCCCAGTGGACCAGTTCTAGCGATTTAATGTGAAACATGGCTTAGTCCTTGGCTGGAGTGTCTTCGTCGATGGGAGCCGGCGGCGGCGCGTCGAAGGCGGGCAGGATCTCTTCCTCGTCTTCGGCCGGTGCGGCTTCTTCCTCCTCGTTGGCGGCCACCGGCGGCGCGCTGCGCGGCACCGGGATGATCTGCGCCGGCGCGCGCTTGAACACGTCGGCCAGCGCGCCGTTGACGATGCGTTCCTTCAGCACGTCGGTATCCATCAGCAGGTCCAGCAGAGGACCTTCGACGATGATGTCGCCGCGGCGCTCGATGAAGCCCAGCTTGGACAGGATGCCGAGGTTCATGTCGAGACGCGTTTTCTTGCCCAGCTTGTCGCCGAAGTCGGCCAGCAGCGCCTTGTAGGCGATGCCGATCGAGGTGTCTTCCGCGCGCGGCAGCGGCTTGTCGACGCCGAACATGTCGTTCTGGTCGTCCTCCGCGTGCTGGTGGGTCTCCTGGCGTTCGCGCTTGGGCAGGATGATCTGCGCCCACAGCACCACCAGCAGCGCCACGCCATCGCGCGACAGGCCGAAGTTATTGTTCTGCCAGACGTCCTTGGCGCCGAAGATCTTCGGCTCGATGGCGCGGTGCAGCGCCAGCGTCACGTGGTCGGCATACACGTTGTCGAGCAGCTTGAGGCCGACGGCCAGCAGGCGCGCATCGACTTCGGTGCGGAACTGTTCGTCCGACAGCACGCGCTTGACCAGTTTGTCGTCGCGGCGCAGGGTCTGGTGCGACAGCAGGCGCGCGATCAGGATTTGGGAATCGTCATTCATCAGACTTGTCGCCTTCCGGATTCAAAGACAGTGAGAGGGAGGCAAGGGACATCGCTGCGACTTCGAGGTCGGGCAGCTGGACCATTTCGTCCTGCGGCGAGAACGTCACCGGCAGGCGCGCCAGTTCGGCGGTGGCGCCTTGCAGGCGCGCTTCGTCGGCGTCGCCCAGCAGCGGCAGCAGCGAGGCGCGGTACGAGGCCACGGCGAACGACGCCGGCAGCAGCGACTCGTGCGCCTGGATGGATTTCGGGCCCTCGTCGGCGATGCTGGGGAAATTCCCCAGCGCGGCGAAGTCGGACAGGCGCGCCAGCCAGTCGTCCAGCTCCTGCTGCATTGCAGGGCCGTCGCTGATGGTGGTGGGCGCGTCGGTGCCGGTCGGCAGGCCATTGGATACGGTGGTGTTTACGCGGTCGGCCATTAATTCTGTTTCTGCTACGTCTATCATTTCTGCGGGCGTGATGAACAGCGGGACCACCGGCTGGTCGATCGCGCCCAGGGCCAGCGAGGCCAGGTCTTCGTGTTCCAGCAGCCAGCGCTTGATGTCGGTGGTCGACAGCCCGGACTGGCCCAGGTGCACCCGCTGGCGCTCGATCTGGTTCAAGGCGCGCGAGAACATGCCCTGCATGTTCAGCAGCGCCGATTGCGCGCGACCGATGGCCTGCGCCGCCTTGTGGGTGGCGCTGTCGGCGTTTTCGTCGGTGGTGATGGCGCGCAGGATCTCCGAGCCCTTCTCCACCCAGTCGCACGCCATGTGCCACTTGGCCTGCGAGGCGCGCAGGCGGAATTCGGACCCGGAGGCGATGGCGTCCGAGAATTCCTCGGTCAGCTCCATCAGGCGGCCCAGCAGGTGGTTCAGCTGGTCGACGGTGACGCCGCCCATTACCTGGGCGCCGGCCACCTGCGACAGCAGGAAGCCCATGTCCGAGCTGTCTTCCTCCTTGCCCAGCGCCAGCAGCGCGTCGATCGCCGACAGCACGTTGCGCGCCATCGGCGTGACGCGGTACACGGCCTGCTGCGCGTCCCACGCCAGCAACTGGTTGGAGCGCAGGCGCATCAGCACCGTCTCCAGCGATTCCGGCAGCAGGTAGCCCAGACGGGTGTTGATGTCGGCGCGGGTGAAGCTGGTGACGCCGGTTTCGGCGGCCAGTTCGCGCAGCACCAGCAGGCGCACCAGCACACCATCGAAGCCGCCGTGGAACAGGGCGGTAAACACCTGCAGCAGCGGCTGCGCGCGCTTCAGGTGGTAGACCTGCTCAATCTCGTCAGCGGAAATGTGCGGCTGAAAGTGGGCCTGCAGACTGTCCTGCTCCTGCGGGTCCGGTGCGGCTTCACTAGTTATAGGTTCGATCATTCTTTGCCATTCTGTATGCGCAACATCGGGGTCAGTGCCGACATTCGGACACGAACTCATGTCCGAATGTCGGCACTGACCCCGATGTTGCTCCCGCCATTGTATTTTTTACAAATAAACCTCATTGTCGCGGGGGCGTCAGTATAGCAGGAGCCTATTTCTTCACGACCTTTTCCAGCGTCTGGTCGACAAAGTCGCCGTCGTTGTCGTTAAAGCGCACCCGCACCGGGTACCAATCCATCGACGGCGCCAACCACAGGTCGACCTGCTGACCCTGCGCATCCGGCGGCGGCGCCTTGATCAGGTGGACCGCGCTGACGTCGCCGGAGCCGATCTGCACGTTCTCGGTCTTGACCACCTTGAAGGTCCACTGCTCGGCGTCGCGGCGGCCGGCCACGAACAGATGCCACTCGCTGCCCGGCTTGAACTTGTCCGGCGTGGCGCGCGCCAGCGCGGCCAGCTGCCATTGCGCGCTGCTGCGATCCTGCTCGCCTCCCAGGATGGGATAGGTGACGTCGCTTTCGGTAAATGCAATAGTCTTGCCGTCGCGCTTGAAGCTGGTGGTGTACGGCTCCTTGCGCAGGCGCTTCTCGTAGAAGCTCACCGGCGCCAGGCCGAAATCGTCGATGCCGCCCTCGCTGCGGTTCTCGACCACCTTGCCAAAGATGGCGGCGCGGCTTTCGGTGGCGATCGAATACTTGCCGTCGCCGGCGCGCCATTGCACGGTGGCGGTGCCGTTCAGCGACAGGCCGCTCTGCTTGATCTTCAGCGAGTAGCTCAGGTCCGCCGACGGCGGCGGGTTGGTCGGGTGCTTGGCGCTCGGATGTTCGTCGGCGGTGTGGGCCAGCGTGACGCCGGCCAGCAGCAAGGCTGCGCAAAGGGTGGTCAGTTTTTTCATCTTATTTTCCTGCTTCAGTCATCTTGATATCGGATACGGTCTGGGTGGTGACCGCGCCATTGCCTTCGCTGACGCGGATCTGCACCGGATACCAGTTCAGTCCCGGCGCCAGCCAGATTTCCAGCTTGGACGAATACGTGCCGGGCTTCGGCGGACGGCTCAGATGCCAGGTCACCACCTTGCCGGTCTTCATATCGAGTTCTTCTTCGCCGACCAGCTGGAAGCGGTAGACCACCGCCTCCTTGTCGTTGGCGACCTGGATGTCGATGTCGCCGCCGAACTGGTTGACGTCGGCCCGGCCGATGCCGCCCAGCTGGAACGGCACCGTCACCGTGTCCTGCGCGCCCACCAGCAGCGGGTAGGTGGTCTCGACCGCCGAGAAGCTGATGGTGCCGGCGTCGCGGTTGAAGTGGGTCGCGGTTTCGGCGCGGCGCGCGCGCTTTTCCGTGCTCTTCACCGGCGCGATGCCGTAATCGTCGATCTCGCCCTCGCTGCGCGTCACCAGCAGGTTCAAACGCGTGATCAGCAAACTCAGACCCGCTTCCACCGAGGCCCGATAGCGGCTGCCGTCAGTATGCCACGTCATCGTCGCGGCGCCCGTCCATTTGGTGCCGTCGGCATCGACCCGCGCCACCGCCATGTCGAACACCGCCGGCGGCGGCAGGTTGACCTTGTAGCGCCGCATGCCCGGATGCGGCGCGGGATCCGGCACGGCGGTCGCCGGCCTGTCGCCCTGCGCCACCGGAGGAGGAGGCGTGCCGGTCTGCGCCTGCGCGGCGCCGGCCTGGT